>NZ_FNBE01000044.1 GCF_900102195.1 Pseudonocardia oroxyli | reverse complement strand
AGCTCGACGCCGAGGTCCCCGACGGGCTGCAGGTCCACATGATCTGCGACAACTACAGCACCCACAAGTCCCCGACCGTCGCGGCCTGGCTGGTGCGCCACCCCCGTTTCCACATGCACTTCACCCCGACCTACTCCTCGTGGCTCAACCAGGTCGAACGCTGGTTCGCCCTGCTCACCGACAAACAGCTCCGCCGCGGCGTGCACAAGAACCGGCACGCCCTCGAACGCGACATCCGCGCCTGGATCGCCGACTGGAACGACAACCCCCGCCCGTTCCACTGGACCAGTACCGCGGACGAGATCCTCGAACGCCTCGCCTCATATCTTCAACGAATTCCTGGCGCAGGACACTAGTAGGGCCCCACCGCCAGCCGCAGCACCTCCGCGAGCCCGCTCTCCCGGGCCCCGGAGTCGGCGAGGTCGTCCGTCGCGATCCGCAGCGCGGCGTTGACCACGGCCGCCCGGGTCCGGGCCTCGAGCGAGTCCTCCGCCAGGCCGAGGCGCCGGGCGAACACCTCGGTGAGCGTCGCCTCGGCGCTCTCCTGCAGCAGCAGCCACACCGCGCGCAGCGCGCGTTCCTCCCGCGTCATCCGGACGACGGCGAGCACGTCCTCCCGCTCCGGCCCGGCGGCCCGGTACTCGGCCCGCAGGTGCTCCACGAGGCCGCGATCGGCGGGCCAGGCCCGCAGCACCTCCTGGAACTCCTCCAGGGCGCTGCGCAGCAACGGCTCCACGCACGCCTCCTTGCTGCGGAACAGCCGCCACACCGTCCGCTCGGAGACCCCCGCCGCGTGGGCGATCTGCGCCCCGGAGGTCGCCGCGAGCCCCTGCGCGCGGAACAGGGCGACGGCGTGCCGGGAGATCTCCAGCCGCTGCCGCTCCCGCTGGGCGTCGCTCAGCGGCGGCCTGCCCCGTCTCCCCGGGGTGGGTGTGTCCCACACGTCCGTCATGTCCGGACACTACCGGGCGCTTTAAGTGGCAGCTACTGCCAACAATGTCTACCGTGCGAAGGGACCGGCCCGGAAGGAGACCCGTGACCACCACCGAAGACCGTCGACTCCCGTTCCCCCGTCCGAACATCCTGGAGCTCGCCCCGCTCTACGAGGCCCTGCGTCGCGAGGCCCCCGTCGTCGCCGTCACCACGCCCGCGGGTGATCCCGCATGGCTGGTCACGCGGTTCGACGAGGTCAAGCAGCTGTTGGGGGACAAGCGGTTCGGCCGCTCGCACCCCGCGCCGGAGCAGGCGTCGAAGATCAACCGGGCCGCCGTGCTCGAGGGACCCTCCGGCAACTACGAGACCGAGGCGGCCGACCACAGCCGGATGCGCAGGCTGCTCACGCCCGCCTTCTCCGCCAAGCGGATGAACCGGCTGAGCGGGGACGTCCAGGCCCTCGTCGACGGCTGCATCGACCGGATGGTCGCGGCGCACGACACCGATCCCGTCGTGGACCTGCACGCACTGCTGGCGCTCCCGATGCCGATCGGGGTGATCTGCGCGCTGCTCGGCGTGCCCGAGGAGGACGCCCCGCTCTTCCGCGATCTCTCGGACCGGATGGGCACGGCGTCCGGTGCGGACGCGCACGCCGCGCGGGAGGAGTTCGGTCGCTACGTCACACGCCTCGCCGAGGCGAAGCGGGCGAACCCCGGGCAGGACGTGATCTCCGACCTGGTCGCCGCGCAGGCCGCGGACGAGACGTTCGGGTACGCCGAGATGACCAGGCTGGCGGTGGGCCTGATCTTCGCGGGGCACGAGACCACGGTGAACCGGATCGGGCTCGGCGTGCTCTTCCTGATGACCCGACGACAGCACTGGGACGACCTGGTCGCGGACCCCTCCCGGGTCAACGCGACGGTCGAGGAGATCATGCGACTCGGTGCCCCCGGTGACCTCGGGCTCGTGCGGTACGCGCACGAGGACGTCTCGGTCGCGGGCGTCGACATCGCCCGCGGCGACGCCCTCGTCCTGTCGATCAACGCCGCCAACCGGGACCCCGGCGAGTACGGAGCGGCCGAGGAGTTCGACCCCGACCGCCCCGAGCGCGCCCACCTGGGCTTCGGGCACGGCGCGCACTTCTGCATCGGGGCGAGCCTGGCCCGCGTCGAGCTGCGCACCGTGTTCGCGACCCTGGCCCGGCGGCTGCCGGACCTGCGGCCGGCAGCGGAGCTCGACGAGCTCGACGTCCGGACCGGACACATCACCGGCGGCGTGACCACGCTGCCCGTCACCTGGTGAGGAGAGGCATGCACATCGAGGCGGACCAGGAGAAGTGCGTCGGCGCGGGCCAGTGCGTGATGGCCGCGCCGGAGCTGTTCGACCAGCGGGACTCCGACGGCGTCGTGGAGGTGCTGGTGTCCGACCCCGCGGATTCGCAGGCCGCGCAGGCCCGGGAGGCGGAGCTGACCTGCCCGGCGGCCGCGATCACCGTCACGGCCACCTAGTGCCCCGTCCAGAAACGTTCAGGACCGAACTCGGCGGCCCAGCCACCCGTGGGCGGCGTTGCCACCCCGGCCGAGTACGCCCGGTACGAGACCGGGGCGGCGCCTTGCCCACGAGCGGCTGAATCCCCCGATTCCGGCCCCAACGTTCCTGGACGGGGCACTAGTCGGCCGGTCAGCGGGCGGCGCGGTAGTAGACCAGGCCGCCCACGCCGCTCCGCACACGACCGAGGGCGGTGACGTCGGTGAAGCCCGCCTCCGTGAGCAGGGCGGTCACGGAGGCGGCGGTGCCGTGGGCCGGCGCCGGGGTGTGCCCGTGGCCGTGCCCCTGCCCGTGGCCGTCTCCCTGCCCCCGGCCGCGCTGTCGGGGGGCGGTCACGCGGTGCAGCAGGCCGAACGCGGCGCGCAGGGGGCGCAGCGCCGCGGACCACTCGGGGCGGTCCCCGTCGACGTCCAGCAGGTGCAGGCTCCCGCCGGGGGCGAGGACGCGCCGCACCTCGTGCAGGGTCGCGAGTTTCGCGTCCTCGGGGAGGTGGTGGAGCATCAGCGACGACACCACCCGGTCCACGCTGCCGTCGCCCGCGGGCAGGTGCTGGGCGTAGGCCTGCTCGAAGCGCGCCCCGAGACCCCGGTCGGCGGCCTTGCGGCGGGCCACCGCGATCGCGTCCCCGTCCGGGTCGACGCCCGTGACCCGCGCGGACGGGACCGCCTCGGCGGCGCGCAGGGCCACCTCGCCGGTGCCGCACCCGATGTCCAGCACGGTGGCGCCCGGCGCGATCGCCGCCTGCGCCACGAGCCGCCAGTAGCGCGGGCCCATCCCGGCGAGCCGCGCGAACCGGTCGTAGGAGGGGACGCGGGCGGGCAGGAAATGTGGACGAACTTCGGTCATGACGTCTAGCCTCGTGATCCGCTGATCTGCGGACAAGGGACGATCTGTGGCACTGGGTGGACGTTCTTCGGGTGTACCGCTGCTGCAGTACGGCGACCTCTCCTCGACACCGATCACCGTGCTGCGGGGGCCGGGCGGCGATCGGCCCGAGGCGGGCGCCCACGCGCACGACTTCCTGTCGCTGTTCTACGTGGCGGACGGGACCGTGCACCGCCGCGTCGACGACCGGGACTGGGAGCTGGCGGCGGGGGACGCGTTCGTCGTATCGCCCGGCGCCGTGGTCGGGGCGGGCGCACCGCGGAGGGAGGCGGACGTCTGGAGCCTGTTCTTCCCCGCGGTCGCCGTGGACCCGACGGCCGCGGCGTCGCTCGTATCGTGGCGCGGGCACCCCCTGCTGGCGCCGTTCGTCGGCGAGCACCGCGGTGGGGCGCAACGACTCCGGGTGCCCGAGGCGGACCGGGCCGGGTGGTCGCGCACCCTCGCCGAGCTCGCCGAGGAGCTCACCGCCCGGCGGGACGGCCACGCCGAGGCCGCCCGCGCCCACCTCACCCTGCTGCTGGTGCGGCTGGGCAGGCTCGGCGTGGACGGCCGCGAGCAGGTCGACCCCCTCGTGGCGCGGGTGTTCGCGGCCATCGAGGAGCGGTTCGCGGAGCCGATCTCGCTGCGGGACGTCGCCGCGGCCGTCGGGCTCACCCCCGGCCACGTGACGACCGCGGTCGGTCGGGCGACCGGCCGCACGGTGCAGCAGTGGATCACCGAGCGTCGGATGCGCGAGGCGCGGCGGCTGCTGGTGGACACGGCCGCGACGGTCGAGGAGGTGGCGCGCCGTGTCGGCTACCGCGACCCGGGCTACTTCCGACGCCGCTTCCGGGCCGTCCACGGGACGAGTCCCGCCGCGTGGCGGTCGTGAGGCCGTCCCGGTCTGCGAGGTGCTTAACGCAGCCGTAACCTGACCGCCCATGGCGAGCGCGTGGCGGCGGACGAAGTCCGTCGAACAGTCCATCCAGGACACCGACGAACCGGACACCAGGCTCCGCAAGGACCTCGGGACCTGGG
This sequence comes from Pseudonocardia oroxyli, assembly GCF_900102195.1. Taxonomy (GTDB): domain Bacteria; phylum Actinomycetota; class Actinomycetes; order Mycobacteriales; family Pseudonocardiaceae; genus Pseudonocardia; species Pseudonocardia oroxyli. Next base: position 1,583 of record NZ_FNBE01000044.1, on the reverse strand, counting down.
ACCTCATCGTCTTCGGGGTCGCGGTCGTGGTGGGCGCGGGCATCTTCACCCTCGCCGCCAGCACCGCCGGGGACCGGGCCGGGCCCTCGGTCTCGCTCGCGTTCGTCCTCGCCGCGATCGCCTGCGGCCTCGCCGCGCTCTGCTACGCGGAGTTCGCCTCGACCGTGCCGGTGGCGGGCAGCGCCTACACGTTCTCCTACGCCACCTTCGGCGAGTTCGTCGCCTGGATCATCGGCTGGGACCTGGTCCTCGAGTTCGCGGTCGGCGCCTCGGTCGTCAGCAAGGGCTGGTCGCAGTACCTCGCCCAGGTGCTCGCGCTCGTCGGGCTCGACGTGCCGACGTCGGTCCCGCTCGGTGACTTCTTCACCTTCGACTGGGGTGCCCTGCTGCTGGTCGCGATCCTCGGCACCCTGCTCGCCGTCGGGACCAAGCTCTCCAGCCGGGTCAGCATGGTGCTGACGATCCTCAAGGTCGCCATCGTGCTGCTCGTGGTCGTCGTGGGCATCGGCTACGTCAAGGCGCAGAACTACACCCCGTTCATCCCGCCCGCGACCGACGGCGGCGGCGGGGACGGCGGGCTGAAGCAGTCCCTGCTGTCGCTGTTCGGCGGCGAGGGCAGCAGCACCTTCGGCATCTACGGGCTGCTCGCGGCGGCCTCGCTGGTCTTCTTCGCCTTCATCGGGTTCGACGTCGTCGCGACGACCGCGGAGGAGACGCGCGACCCGCAGAAGTCCCTGCCGCGCGGCATCCTCGGCTCGCTCGCGATCGTCACCGTGCTGTACGTGGCCGTCTCGCTGGTCCTCACCGGCATGGTCAGCTACACGCAGCTCGGCGAGCGGCCCGACGGCACCCGCGCCACCCTGGCCACCGCGTTCACCGAGCTCGGCGTCACGTGGGCGGCGGCCGTCATCGCCGTCGGGGCCCTGCTCGGCCTGACGACGGTCGTCATGGTGCTCCTGCTCGGCCAGATCCGCGTGCTGTTCGCCATGTCCCGCGACGGCCTGCTGCCCACCGCCCTGGCCCGGACCGGCCGCAACGGCACGCCGGTGCGCGCGACGCTGATCGTCGGGCTGCTGGTCGCGGTGACCGCCACCTTCTTCCCGGCCTCCGAGCTGGAGGAGATGGTCAACATCGGCACCCTGTTCGCGTTCGTCCTGGTGTCGGTGGGGGTGGTGATCCTGCGCCGGACCCGCCCGGACCTGCCGCGCGCCTTCCGCACCCCGCTGGTCCCGCTGGTGCCGATCCTGTCCGTGCTGGCCTGCGTGTGGCTGATGCTCAACCTGACGGTCGAGACCTGGCTGCGCTTCCTGATCTGGATGGTGCTGGGCCTGGTGGTCTACGCGACGTACGGCCGAACGCACTCGCGTCTCGGGCAACGGCAACGCTCCGGCAACACCCCCTAACACGCCGGATCTCCGGGGGAAACGAATCGGACACGCGGCACCGGTTCACTGCTCGCCACCACAGGCACCCGGAAGGACGCACGCGATGGCAGACCTGACCGATCTCGAGAAGCAGTCGCTCGAGGAGATCGCCCACCCGTCCCTGCCCGAGGGCTCGTCGATCTACGGCGGCACGAAGGT
>NZ_FNBE01000043.1 GCF_900102195.1 Pseudonocardia oroxyli | reverse complement strand
ACTAGAAACGACTCAAGTGAAGGTGGACCGATGGGGTATCTCGACAACCTGATCATCGACACGGACAACTACAAGCACTGTCACTATCCGCTGTACCCGAAGGGTACGGAGTACGTGTCGAGCTACATCGAGTCTCGTGGTGGTCTGTTCCCGGTCACCATGTTCGTGGGGTTGCAGGTGTATCTGCGGGAGAAGCTGATGAAGCCGATCACGCTGGAGGACATCGACGAGGCGGAGTTCGTGGTCCGCGAGCAGGGTATGCACTTCAACCGGGAGAACTGGTTGGGGATCTTGAACGATCACGGCGGGTATCTGCCGGTGGAGATCGAGGCGGTGCCGGAGGGGACGGTGTTGCCTGCCCGCAACGTGTTGGTGCAGGTGGTCAACACCGACCCGAGGTACTTCTGGGCGACCAGTTTCTTCGAGACCGCGCTGCTGCGGGCGGTGTGGTATCCGAGCACGATCGGCACGGTCAGCTGGTTGTCGAAGATGGTGATCAAGGAGGCGTTGGACCGTACGGCGGACTCGTCGGCGGGGTTGCGGTTCATGTTGCACGACTACGGCGCCCGTGGGGTGAGCTCGCAGCAGTCCGCGGCGTTGGGTGGGTTGGCGCACCTGGTGAACTTCGACCAGTCGGACACGGTGCCGGGCATCCTCGCGGCGAAGCGCTACTACAACGCGGGGAAGGTCTCGAACTCCGGCCCGAACGCCGAGCACGCGGGTTTCTGCGCGTGGGGGCGGGACGACGAGGTGGGTGCGATCCGGAACATGCTCGAGACCTACGCCCCCGAGGGCTGTGCGCTCGTGCTCACCGACACCTACGACCACGAGAACTGTGTCAAGAACATCATCGGCGGCGAGCTCAAGGAGATGGTGCAGAACTTCCCGGGCCTGGTCGGTGTGCGTCCCGACTCGGGGGACATCGTGCAGGTCACCGCGGACACCACCGGCTGGTTGATGGACATCTTCGGGTACACGGTGAACTCGAAGGGGTTCAAGGTGTTGCCTCCGTTCATCCGGGTGGTGCAGGGCGACGGGGTGAACTTCCACTCGCTGCCGCAGGTGTACATGGAGTTGGAGCGGCGTGGGTTCTCCGCGGAGAACGCGGTGTTCGGTATGGGTGGTGGTCTGTTGCAGCACTGGAACCGCGACACCATGAACTTCGGTCAGAAGGCGTCTGCGGTGTGTGTGGACGGGCAGTGGCGTGAGATCGCGAAGTCGCCGACGGGTGCGGCGTTCAAGGCGTCGAAGCGGGGCAGGTTGGCGCTCAAGCGCGAGGACGGCGTGTACACCACGGTGCCGAAGGGGTCGATCCCGGAGTCGGAGAACGTGCTGCAGCCGGTGTTCCGGGACGGCAAGCTGTTGCGCAAGTGGGACTTCACCGAGCTGATCGCGAACAGCGAGAAGGAGGTGCCGGAGTCCTACTACATCGACCATGTCGGGCCGATGCGCACCGTCTCCTCGGAGATGGCCGTCTCCGCCTGATCCCGGCCCGGCGCCCCGTCCCCCCGCGGGGCGCCAGCCGGCCCGCACGACTGGCAGCGGCGCGCCCACGAGGTGCTCGACACCGTCCTCGACGAGGAGGGGGTCCGGCCCGAGGCGGTGCTGCCGTGTCACCTGGATCCGTCCGGGGAGGACCCGGACTGCCGGCGGCCGCGGTCGCCGCGCTGGTCGCCCGCGGGCCTGTCGACCGCCAATCCCCGCCGCCTGTTCACCGCGGCGGGCCATCGATGAGGAGTGTTGTGAGCCAGCTTCTGGGGAACGCCTTCGCGGCCGAGCTCGACTGGACCCCGAAGACCCCCGAGTTCCGCACCGGCGCCCGCTACCTGGACGGGATCACCGCGGACACCGCGGTGGACGTCTGGGGTGCCGAGGTCGGCGAGTACGACGGCGTCACCGCCGACGAGATCTTCGTCGTCCTCGAGGGCAAGGCCGAGGTCACCTTCCACCGCACCGGCGAGACCATCGCGATCGGACCGGGAGACGTCGTCCGCCTCTTCGCCCGGGACACCTGCACCTGGCGGACCGTCGAAACCCTCCGCAAGGTGTCGTTCCACGCCCGACAGGACGTCTGACCATGACCGTGCAGACCGCCGGCGTGCCCCTCGAGCGGGTGGCCGAGTTCTACATCGGCGGCCGGTGGGTCGCCCCGTCCTCCACGGACGTGATCGACGTCGTCGACTCCGGCACCGAGGAGGTCTACTTCAGTGTCGCGGAGGCGCGCGAGGCCGACGTCTCCGCCGCGGTCGGTGCCGCACGGACCGCGTTCGACGACGGCCCGTGGCCGCGCATGACTCCCGGCAGGCGCGCCGAGTACCTGCGGGCCATCGGTGCCGCGATCGCCGAGCGCGCCGAGGACGTGGCGCAGCTCTGGACGCGGGAGTCGGGGATCGTCGTCGGTGCCGCGCGGGCGGTGCTGACGAGCGAGGTCACCGGCGCCTACGCGTACTACGCCGACCTCGCCGACACCTTCGCCTTCGAGGAGCCCGCCACCCCCTCGGGTGGCGCCGGGTTCGGAGCGATCGTGCGGGAACCGGTGGGCGTGGTGGGGGCGATCGTCCCGTGGAACGTGCCGATGTCGCTGATCGCCTTCAAACTCGCCCCGGCTCTGTTGGCCGGGTGCACCGTGGTGCTCAAAGCCTCCCCGGAGGCGCCCGGTGCGGCGCTGGTGATGGCCGAGATCGCCGAGCAGGTGGGGTTGCCCGCCGGGGTGCTGAACGTGCTGACCGCCGACCGCGAGGTCTCCGAGCGCCTCGTCCGGGACCCGCGGGTCGACAAGATCACCTTCACCGGGTCGACGGCCGCGGGGAAGGCCATCGCCGGGATCATGGCCGAGCGGATCGGGCGCTACACGCTCGAGCTCGGGGGCAAGTCCGCGGCGGTCGTGCTGGACGACGCGGACGTCGCCGACGCGGCTCGGGTCCTGGCGGGCGCGGAGTGCTTCCTCACCGGGCAGATCTGCGGCTCGCTGACCCGGATCATCGTCCCCCGGCACCGGCACGACGAGATGGTGGAGGGCCTCGCGGCGGCGTTCTCCCAGGTCAAGGTGGGTGATCCCTTCGATCCGTCGGTGCAGATGGGGCCGCTCGCGACCGCCCGGCAGCGAGCGCGCGTCGAGGGCTACATCGGCATCGGGATCAGCGAGGGCGCCACGCTCGCGAGCGGCGGCGGCAGGCCCCCGGGCCTGAACCGCGGCTGGTACGTCGAGCCCACGGTCCTGGCCAACGTGGACAACTCGTGGCGGATCGCCCAGGAGGAGATCTTCGGCCCGGTGCTGACCGTGATCCCGGCGCGAGACGAACAGGACGCGGTCCGCATCGCGAACGACTCGCCGTACGGGCTCAACGCCTCGGTGTTCACCCCCGACCTCGACCGCGCGCTCGCCGTGGGCAGGCGGCTCCGTTCCGGGACCGTCGGACACAACGACAACCGGGCGGACTTCGGCATCGGCTTCGGCGGGTTCAAGCAGTCGGGCGTCGGCCGCGAGGGCGGCGTCGCGGGGCTGTTGCCCTACCTCGAGAACAAGACCATGGTCTTCGAGGCCAGGCCGGCGGGCCTCGGTGGCTAGCACGACGACGGCGCCGCGGGCCGGGTCCTGGATCGCCGGACGGGCGGTGTCCGGTTCCGGGAGGCATCCGGTGCGGGACCCGTGGACCGGCGACGTCGTGGCCGAGGTCGCCCTCGCCGATCCCGAGCATGTGGAGCAGGCGCTGCACCTGGCCCATCAGGCGGCCGGCGACCTGCGTGCGGTGCCCGCCCACCGCCGCGCCGAGGCGCTGCGGCAGGTGTCGACGGCGCTGCTCGAGCGCCGGGACGAGGTGGCCGCCACGATCACCCGCGAGAGCGGCAAGCCGATCACCTGGTCGCGAGCCGAGGTGCACCGGGCCTCGCTGACCTTCCGGTGGGCGGCGGAGGAGGCGCTGCGGTGGTCCGGTGAGCTTCAGCGACTCGACAGTGAGCCTGCCGGAGACGGCCGCCTGGCTCTGCATCGCCGGTTCGCGCGGGGCCCCGTCCTGGGCATCACCCCGTTCAACTTCCCGGTGAACCTGGCCGCGCACAAGGTGGCACCCGCCCTGGCGGTGGGGGCACCCATCGTGCTCAAGCCCGCGCCGAAGACTCCGCTCAGCGCCCTGCTGCTGGGCGAGGTCGTCGCGGGATGCGATCTTCCCCCGGGCGCGTTCTCCGTGCTCACCGTGGAGGACGCCGTCGCCCCCGACCTCGTCGCCGACCCGCGCCTGCCCGTGGTGTCGTTCACCGGGTCCGGCCCGGTCGGCTGGGCCATCCGCGACGCCGTGCCCCGCAAGCACGTCACCCTCGAGCTCGGTGGCAACGCCGGTGTCCTGATCTGCCCGGACTGGAGCTCGGGAGCCGACCTCCGGCGGGCGGCGCGCCGGATCGCGACCGGCGCGAACGCCCAAGGGGGTCAGTCCTGCATCTCCGTGCAGCGTGTCCTCGTCGACCGCGCGCTGTACGACGCGTTCGTGCCGATGCTGGTCGAGGAGGTCGAGCGGCTCGTCGTCGGTGACCCCTGGGCCGAGGAGACGACGGTCGGGCCGCTGATCGACCGAGCCGCGGCGGAGCGGGTCGGGGACTGGATCGCCGAGGCCGCCGCCGGCGGCGCCGAGGTGCTGACCGGCGGGCGGGTCAGCGGGACGCTGGTCCAGCCCACCGTGCTCGTCGACGCCCCGGCCGAGGCGCGCCTCTGTCGGGACGAGGCCTTCGGCCCCGTGCTGACCGTGGCCGCCGTGGACGGGATCGACGAGGGCCTGCGAGCACTCGACGACTCCCGCTTCGGGCTGCAGGCGGGGGTCTTCACCCACGACGTCCGGACGGCGTTTCGCGCCCATCGCGAGCTGGAGGTCGGCGGTGTCATCATCGGCGACATCCCCACCTTCCGGGCCGAACAGATGCCCTATGGCGGAGTCAAGGAGTCCGGTATCGGACGCGAAGGTGTGCGCGCCGCCATGGAGGACTACACGGAGTCGCGGCTGCTCGTGTTCTCGGAGGTGAGCTTGTGAGAAGCGACCCGCCGAGCGGTGACCAGAATCGTTTATAGTCAGTCCGAGCCGAGAGGAGGGCACGTGCCCGAGAACCCGAGGTCCGCCCCGTTGCGCGTCCTGGTCGCCGGGGAGTCCTGGATCAAGCACACGATCCACATGAAGGGCTTCGACCAGTTCCACTCCACCGAGTACGAGGAGGGAGCCGGCGGCTTCCTGGACTGCGTGCGCGCGGCGGGCCACGAGCTGACGTACGTGCGCGGCCATGAGATCTCCTCGTCCTTCCCGAAGTCGGCGGAGGCGCTCGACGCGTTCGACGTCGTCGTCATCTCCGACATCGGCTCGAACTCGTTTCTGCTGCCGGACGAGACCTTCCTGCGGTCGGAGCCGTCGCCGAACAAACTCGCCCTGGTCAGGGAGTACGTGGGCCGTGGTGGGGGACTGGTGATGATCGGCGGCTACCTGTCGTTCACCGGCATCGACGGCAAGGCGCGCTACGGCATGAGTCCCCTCGCCGACGTGCTGCCGGTCGATCTGATGCCCACCGACGACCGGGTGGAGATCTCCGACGGGCTGAAGGTCGACGTGTGCGACCCGGCCCACCCCGTGCTCGGCGGCACCCCCGCCGAGTGGCCGATGCTGTTGGGCTACAACCGGACCTTCCCCAAGGAGGGGGCGGAGGTCGTGGCCCGCAGCGGCGACGATCCGCTCCTGGTGGTGGGTCATTACGGGCAGGGGCGCTCGGTCGCCTTCACCTCGGACCTCGCCCCGCACTGGGCGCCGCCGGAGTTCGTGGAGTGGGAGCACTACGCCGGTCTGTGGACCTCGATCCTGGCGTGGGCCGCAGGTGGCCCCGAGGGATGACATGACGTCTCGTGTGCTCGTGGTCGGCGCGGTGAACGTCGACCGGGTGGTGCGGGGGCGCGGTCCGGCATGCCGCGCTCCGCGGCGATCGACCAGGTGATGGGATCGGGCCGACGGTCCGATCCCCGATGAAGGGTGGACTCATGACCGCGTCGCTGCAGCAGGGCTACGACAAGCGGCTGATGTTGTTCTCGGGCCGGGCGAACCCCGAGCTGGCCGAGCGGATCGCCGGGCAGCTCGGGGTCGACCTCGGGCCGGTGACGCTGAAGACCTTCTCCAACGACGAGATGTACTGCCGGTTCGAGGAGTCGATCCGTGGCGCGGACGTGTTCCTCGTCCAGCCGATGTGTGCCAACCCCGCTGCCGGGGTCAACGCCAACGACGCCCTGCTCGAGTTGCTGGTGATGGTCGATGCCGCCGTGGGGGCGAGTGCCCACCGGGTGATCGCGGTGACCCCCTGGTACGGCTACTCGCGGCAGGACAAGAAGTCCGCCCCGCGCGAGCCGATCTCGGCCCGGATGGTCGCCCGCACGCTGGAGGCGGTCGGGGTGGACCGGGTGTTGACCATGGACCTGCACGCGGGTCAGCTGCAGGGCTTCTTCGGCATCCCGGTGGATCACATGACCGCGTTGATGATGCTCGCCGACCACTTCGCGAGTCTGGACGACGATCTGGTGGTCGTCGCTCCGGACGCGGGGCGGGTGAAGCTGAACAAGCAGTTCGCCACCCGGATGG
>NZ_FNBE01000002.1 GCF_900102195.1 Pseudonocardia oroxyli | reverse complement strand
GGCCACACCACGCACACCTCACAACCCCGTCCGAAACAGGCTGCCCTCGCAGCTACCCCGCCCGGAGACCGCCCTAATTCAGCAGTCTCCTAGGGGGTGTCTGATGGATCTCCGCCGAGTCCGCGGGGTTCCAGGTGGATGGCCCGCAAGGCCGAGGAGGGGCCGATCCCGGGGTGGGATCGGTCCCGACGAGAACGCCGCGGGGCGCCGCCTGGGGCCCGGCGGGCCGGCTGGAGATCCATCAGACACCCCCTAAGCTGCAGCGGTGCGTCTGGTCCTCGCCTCGGCCTCCCCCGCCCGCCTGTCGGTCCTGCGCGCGGCGGGCCTCGACCCGGTCGTGCGGGTCTCCGACGTCGACGAGGACGCCCTGCTCGCCGCGCACGCCGCCGCCCCCGCCGCGGAGAAGGTGACCCTGCTGGCCGGGGCCAAGGCGACGACCGTCGCGCGGACCTGCGAGGACGCCGGCGTCGTCCTCGTGGTCGGCTGCGACTCCATGCTCCACATCGACGGCGAGCTGGTCGGCAAGCCGCACTCCGCCGATGTCGCCCGGGAGCGGTGGCAGGCCATGGCGGGCCGCACGGGCGAGCTGGTCACCGGGCACGCCGTGCTGCGGGTCGTGGACGGGGAGATCGAGCAGGTCGCGGAGGGGCACGCCGTCACGACGGTCCGGTTCGCCACCCCGACCGACGCCGAGCTGGAGGCCTACCTCGCCACCGGGGAGCCGCTCGCGGTGGCGGGCTCCTTCACCCTCGACGGGCTCGGCGGCTGGTTCGTCGACGGCATCGACGGGGACCCGTCCAACGTCATCGGCATCAGCCTGCCGCTGGTGCGGCGGCTGCTGGGGTCCCTCGGGGTCTCCCCGACGGACCTGTGGACAACTCGGGTCTCCTGAGCCGTCGCGGCGGCGTCCGGGCGCGGCGCGGGACTACTGTCGCGGCCATGGCACCGACTGACCCGTCACCGAAGTTCGCCGAGTACGCGCACCCCGAGCGCCTCGTCTCCACCGACTGGCTCGCCGAGCATCTCGGCGATCCGGACGTGGTCGTGGTGGAGTCGGACGAGGACGTGCTGCTCTACGACACCGGGCACATCCCCGGCGCGGTGAAGATCGACTGGCACACCGAGCTCAACCACCCCGTGACCAGGGACTACGTCGATCCCGAGCAGTTCGCGCTGCTCTGCGGCGAGCGCGGGATCGCGCGCGAGAGCACCGTGGTGTTCTACGGCGACCGCAACAACTGGTGGGCCACCTACGCGCTCTGGGTGTTCCGGCTGTTCGGCCACGAGGACGTCCGGATCCTGGACGGCGGGCGGGCCAAGTGGCAGGCCGAGGGCCGCGAGCTGACCACCGAGCAGCCCAAGCCGAACCCGGTCGAGTACCCGATCGTGGAGCGGGACGACATCGCCATCCGCGCGTTCAAGGAGGACGTGCTGAGCCACCTCGGCGGCCAGCTCGTCGACGTGCGGTCCCCGGGCGAGTACTCCGGCGAGCTGCTGCACATGCCGGACTACCCGCAGGAGGGTGCGGTCCGCGGCGGGCACGTGCCCGGGGCGTCGAGCGTGCCGTGGGCGCGGGCGGCGAACGAGGACGGCACGTTCAAGTCCCGCGCCGAGCTGTCGGCGATCTACGAGGACGAGCAGGGCCTGTCCAAGGACGAGCCGACCATCGCCTACTGCCGCATCGGCGAGCGCTCCAGCCACACCTGGTTCGTGCTGTCGTACCTGTTGGGCTTCGAGGGCGTCCGCAACTACGACGGCAGCTGGACGGAGTGGGGCAACTCCGTGCGGGTGCCGATCGTGCAGGGTGCGGACAAGGGCTCCGTGAAGGGGTCGTCTTGACACTCCCCGCCCCACTCGAGGAGCTCGTCGAGGACTTCGAGGCGGTCGGCACCAAGGACAAGCTGCAGCTGTTGCTGGAGCTGAGCCAGGAGCTGCCCGCGCTGCCCGCCCGGTACGCGGACGCGGCGGACTCGATGGAGCAGGTCCACGAGTGCCAGTCGCCGCTGTTCCTCGCCGTGGAGGTGGACGACGACGCGGAGCGCCACGTCCACCTGTTCTTCTCGGCGCCGCCGGAGGCCCCCACCACCAGGGGTTTCGCGTCGATCATGCACACCGGGCTGGACGGCGAACCCGCCGCGACCGTGCTCGGCGTGCCGGACGACTTCTACACCGCCCTCGGCCTCACCCAGGCCGTCTCGCCGCTGCGCATCCGGGGCATGGCCGCGATGTTGGCGCGGATCAAGCGGCAGGTGCGGGAGCAGGTCGGGGACGGACAGGGCGGAGAACCCTAAGCCTTCGTCAAAACCGTTCCGCGGTGGCACGGGTCACCCCCATCCTGACGACGTCACGAGGTCTCACGAGGACCTCACGGGACAGGGGGTGGTCCGGTTGACGAACGACACCTGGGGGATCAGCGGCCCGACGTTCCTGGCGCTCTACAGCGCGCTGATCGTCGTCGTGCTGGTGGTGGGGCTGCGCGAGCGGCGGAGGCTCGCGCGGCCCGACCACCCGACCACCCCGCGGGACTGGGGCGAGCTGCCCCAGGAGGTCGCCTACCTGCACGGCGGCGCCGACCTCGCGGTCTACTCGGCGCTGAGCGCCCTCCACCAGGCCGGGGCCGTCCAGCCCGCGGGCAAGGGGATGGTGCAGGCGGTCGGGCGGCCCGCGCCGGACGCGTCGCCCCTCGAGCGGGCGATCCACGCCACGGCGGCCGTGCCCGTCGCCCCGCGGCGGCTGGCCTTCCACAGCGCCGTCGCTTCGGCGCTCACGACCATTCGCGCCCGCCTGGTGGCGGACGGGCTGCTGCTCACCCGCGAGCGGCGGGAGGCCGTGCGACGGGTCGGGTTCTGGATGCTCGCCGTGGTCCTCCTCGGGCTGGCGCGGATCGTCGCCGGGGTGGCGAACGCCCGGTCCGTCGGCTTCCTGATCGTGCTCGTGCTGCTCGCGGGCGTGATCAGCGTGGTGTGGCTCGCCCGCGCACCCGAGCGCACCGCGGCGGCGGCACCGTTGCTGGCCGACCTGCGCACCCGGTACGACACCCTGAACCCCGCGATGCGCCCGGACTGGACGGCGGGCGGCGCCCGCGCGGCCGCCGTGGGAGTGGCGGTGTTCGGGGTGGGCGCGGTGTGGGCATCGGCGCCCGCGTTCGCGGACGAGCTGGAGATGCAGAAGGCCGCCGCACTCGGCGGGTCGTCGGGCGGCGGGTACACCGGGTACGGCGGGGACTCCGGCAGCGCGAGCAGCTGCGGCGGGGGCGGCGGCGGTTGTGGCGGGGGCGGCGGCGGTTGTGGCGGGGGCGGCGGCGGTGGCTGCGGCGGCTGAGCTCCCGCCGCGCCGCGACGGGCTCCCGGCGCGGCAGAACGCGCTCCCGGTGCACGGCGTCGGCATCGGATGGCGGCCCGAGATCGCGCAGGTCGTGGCCGGGCTGCCCGGCCTCGGCTTCTGCGAGGTGATCGCCGAGGCGATCACTCCCGCAGCTCCGCCGCGTGGGGTGGCGGAGCTGCGGGCCCTCGGCACGGCGGTGGTCCCGCACGGGGTCCGGCTGGGGCTCGGGGACGCCGACGGGGTCGCGCCGGAGCGGATCGCCCATCTCGCCGCCTGCGCCGAGGCCGTCGAGGCGCCGCTGGTCAGCGAGCACGTCGCGTTCGTGCGGGCGGGTGGCCGCGAGGCCGGGCACCTGCTGCCGGTCCCGCGGACCCGGGAGGCCCTGGACGTGCTGGTCCGCGCCGTCCGGCAGACCCGGGACGCGCTCTCGGTCCCGCTCGCGCTCGAGCCCATCGCCGCCCTGTTCGACTGGCCCGAGGACGAGTTCACCGAGGGGGACTTCCTCACCGAGCTGCTCGAGCGGACGGGGGCGCTGCTGCTCCTGGACGTCGCGAACGTCTACGCGAACGCCCGCAACCGGGGGCAGGACCCGTCCGCGGTCCTCGACCGGTTCCCGCTGGACCGGGTCGCCTACGTGCACATGGCGGGCGGCGCCGAGCACGAGGGGCTCTACCACGACACGCACCTCGACCCGGTGCCCGCGGAGGTGTTCGCCCTGCTCGACGAGGTGCGCGAGCGGGGCGCCGCCCCCGCCGTGATGCTCGAGCGGGACGGCCGCTACCCGCCCGCCGCCGCCCTGCACGCCGAGCTCACCACCATCGCCGACACCGCCCGCCTCCCCACCCCCACACCCCGCGAGTCCCCCACCCCGGACACACGAGTCCCCCACCCGAGCCACGCGAGTCCCCCACCAGGAACCCATGAGTCGGACGGAGGCGCCCGCGAGTCGTCCACGTCGGCCCGCGCGCCGAACGTGCCGGCCCGGGAGCCGGACGTGCCGGCCCGCGAGCCGTCCCGGCCGGCTCGCGAGTCGGACGTGCCCGCTCGCGCGTCGGGCTCCTCGGGTCGTGGGGCGGGCGTCGCCGACCTCCCGCCCGGGGGCCGGCGATGAGCGGCGATCTCGCCGCTCGGCAGGCGGCCCTGGTCGCGGCACTCGTCGACGGTGCGGCGGATCCGGCGGGGATGGACGCCGCGCGGCTTCACGCGACCCGCACGGCGCTGCTGCGCAAGCGTTCCGGGCTCGCCGCCCGCGAATGGCCGCTCCTGGCCGCGGGCCTCGGCGCGGACTGGACGGCGTTCGCGGTCGCGGAGCTGGCGGGCCGGCCGGTCGCGGACGGGCTGCGGGACGGCTGGGTGCTGGCCCGCGCCGCCCGCGACCGCGGCCTCCTCACCGACGGCGCCGCACGTGAGCTGGCCGCGCGTGAGCGCGCGTACCGCTTCGACGGCGTCCGGCCACCGCGCCCGCGGCTGCGCAGCCGCCTCCGCCGGGGCCGATGAACGGTCAGCCGTGACCGCTTGATGACGGATGCCACATCCCGCGCGCTCTGCGTTCGCTGCGCGAACTCCTAGACTCCCCGGTAACCAACGCGTCGGCGCAACGGGGGTCGGCGGCGGACACACTGAGGAGACCGAAGTGCCGGCACTGCGCAAAGTCCTCGTCGCCAACCGCGGGGAGATCGCTGTCAGGGTGATCCGGGCGGCCAAGGACGCGGGCCTCGCCAGTGTCGCCGTCTACGCGGAGCCCGACCGTGACGCGCTGTTCGTGCGGCTCGCCGACGAGGCGTTCGCCCTGGGCGGCACCACCGCCGCCGAGTCGTACCTGGACTTCGACAAGGTCATCGGCGCGGCGAAGCAGGCCGGCGCGGACGGCATCCACCCCGGCTACGGGTTCCTGTCGGAGAACGGCGACTTCGCCCAGGCCGTGATCGACGCCGGGATCACCTGGATCGGGCCGTCGCCGCAGTCGATCCGCGACCTGGGCGACAAGGTCACCGCCCGGCACATCGCGATGCGCGCGGGCGCACCGCTCGTGCCCGGCACCGCCGACCCGGTGCAGGGTGCGGACGAGGTCATCGAGTTCGCCAAGGAGCACGGCCTGCCGGTGGCGATCAAGGCGGCGTTCGGCGGCGGCGGGCGCGGGATGAAGGTCGCGCGCGAGGAGAAGGACATCGCCGACCTCTACGAGTCGGCGGTCCGCGAGGCCACCGCGGCGTTCGGGCGGGGCGAGTGCTTCGTCGAGCGCTACCTGGACAAGCCGCGCCACGTCGAGACCCAGGTCCTGGCCGACACCCACGGCAACGTCATCGTCGTCGGCACCCGGGACTGCTCGCTGCAGCGCCGCTTCCAGAAGCTCGTCGAGGAGGCCCCCGCGCCGTTCCTGACCGAGGAGCAGCGCAAGACGCTGTACGACGCGTCGAAGGCCATCGTCAAGGAGGCCGGCTACTACGGCGCCGGCACGGTGGAGTTCCTGATCGGCCAGGACGGGCTGATCACGTTCCTCGAGGTCAACACGCGTCTGCAGGTCGAGCACCCGGTCTCGGAGGAGACCTCGGGGCTGGACCTGGTGCGCGAGCAGTTCCGCATCGCCGAGGGCCTCGAGCTCAACCTGCTCGAGGACCCCGAGCCGCGCGGGCACTCCATCGAGTTCCGGATCAACGGCGAGGACGCGGGCCGCAACTTCCTGCCCGCGCCGGGCACCGTGGAGTCGATCGCCTACCCGGCGGGTCCCGGTGTGCGGGTGGACGCCGGCGTGGAGGCCGGGTCCGTCGTCGGCGGGCAGTTCGACTCGCTGCTGGCCAAGCTGATCGTCAGCGGTTCGGACCGCAACCAGGCCCTGGAGCGTTCGCGGCGGGCGCTGGCCGAGTTCCAGGTCACCGGCATGGCCACGGTGCTGGAGTTCCACCGGCTCGTCACCGCGGACCCGGCGTTCACCGCCGAGCGCGAGGAGGACTTCACCGTCCACACCCGCTGGATCGAGACCGAGTGGAACAACACGGTCGAGCCGTTCACCAACCCGGCCGAGGCCGAGGAGGACACCGCGCCGCGGCAGAACGTCGTGGTCGAGGTCGGCGGCAAGCGCCTCGAGGTCTCGCTGCCCGGTGACATCTCCTTCGGCGGCGGTGGCGGTGGTGGCGCGGCCGCGAAGGCCAAGCCGCGCAAGCGCGCCGGTGGCGGCGGCGGGGCGAAGGTCTCCGGCGACGCGGTGACCGCGCCGATGCAGGGCACGATCATCAAGGTCGCGGTCAACGACGGCGACACCGTCTCCGCGGGCGACCTCATCGTCGTCCTCGAGGCCATGAAGATGGAGAACCCGGTCACCGCGCACAAGGACGGCACCGTCTCCGGGCTGTCCGCCGAGGCGGGCTCCACGATCTCCCAGGGCGCCGTCGTCTGCGAGATCAAGGACTGATTGACGCGTCCCCGCCGGGGCGGTTGAATCCTGGACTGCCAGGTTCGACCGTCCCGGTCGTCGTCACTGCACAAGTACACAGCGAACGAGACGCACCCGTGTGAGTCACCCACGGGGCCCGGTTCTCCGCCACGCGGACACGGACCGCGCCGCGGATCCGTCCGACCCGAGTCGCCTCGGCGCGGACACGTCCTCGTCGGTTTTCGAGCACAGGATCCGTCATGCCCCCCGAGTTGCACGTCACGACACACCTCCACACCGACGGGCCCATCCCGGGTCCGCACTCCCTGCTCACCCTGACGGCCGCGGCACACACCGCCGCGGGCGTCCCGATCGGCACGTTCACCGTGAACCTGCGGGAACTGCCCGGCGCCACCCTGCATCCCGCGTCGTTGCAGGACTGGCGCACGAAGGCCGAGGAATGGCTCTCCACCCGGCGAGCCTCCAAGCCCCCGGCCCTCGCGACGATCGCGTTCACCCGCTGGGTCAGCCGTCTGCCCGGCAGGCCGGTGTTCGTCGCCGAACCCGAGGCCTACCTGTTCGTCTACTGGTACGCCCAGCGGTTCACCGACGGCTGGCCCTTCGTGGGGACCCTCCCCCCGGAGGCGGTCGCCGACCGCTCCGCCGCCGCTCGCTCCTGCACGTTGCCCTCCTGCCGCGCGCAGCCGGCCTCGGCAGGCTGAGCACACGGTAGGGACGTCCGATGCCCCCGGGGACACCGTCCTCCGGGGGCCTCGGCATGTCCCGAGCCCGCCACCGCTCAGCGGCCCGGGCGCACCTCGGGCCGACCGAGCACCGCACCGCCGACCCCCGCGACCACGGTGATCCCCGCCAGCAGGATCGCGACCAGGCCCCACCCCGAGATCAGCAACCCGACCCCCGCGGACACCGCCCCGATCGCGAGCCCGGCGCGCGGCACGGCGGCGCCGTCGAGCCGCCTGGTGGCGAGCTTCGCGGCGAGCGCGGTCAACCCGAGCGCGAGGACGGCGCCCACCCCGGGAGCGGCGGGGAGGACGGCGAGGACGAGAGCACCGACGACCTGCGCGCCGACGCCGGCCGCGACCACCGGCAGGACCGGCACGCGGGTGGGAACAGGAGTGGTCATGGCGTCCACGGTCCGCCACGCCCGTGCGCGGCGGATCCGGGGAAACCCCGAGGCGACCCCGAGGTCAGCGGGACGGGCACGCCCCCGTCGAGCTCAATCCAGGTCGGAGTGCTGCATGAGCTGGCGGCCCGCCTCGGTGATGGAGCCGGACAGCGACGGGTAGACGGAGAAGGTGTGCGCCAGGTCGTCCACTCCGAGCCCGTTCTGCACGGCCAGCGCGATGGGCAGGACGAGCTCGCTCGCCACCGGCGCGACCACGACGCCGCCGATCACCACACCGGTCGCCGGGCGGCAGAACAGCTTGACGAACCCGCGGCGCAGCCCCCGCATCTTCGCGCGCGGGTTGGTGGACAGCGGCAGCATCACGGTGCGGGCCGGGACCTCGCCCGCGTCGATCGCGCGCTGGCTGATGCCGACGGTCGCGATCTCCGGCCGGGTGAAGACGTTCGAGGCGACGGTCCGCAGCCGGATCGGGGCCACGCCCTCGCCCAGGGCGTGCCACATCGCGATCCGCCCCTGCATGGACCCGACGGACGCCAGCATCAGCAGGCCGGTGCAGTCGCCTGCGGCGTAGATGCCGGGCACGGACGTCCGCGACACGCGGTCGACCGGGATGAACCCGCCGCGGTCGGTCTCGATGCCGATCTTCTCCAGGCCGATGTCCCGGGTGTTCGGCACCGAGCCGACGGTCATCAGCGCGTGCGAGCCGCGCACGACCTGCCCGTCGGCGAGGGTGACGACGACCTCGTCCCCGTCTCGCAGCACGGACTCGGCCCGGGCGTTCGGCAGGATCGTGACCCCGCGCTCGGCGAAGACGTCCTCCAGCACGGCGGCGGCGTCCGCGTCCTCGCTGGGGAGCACGCGGTCCCGGCTGGAGATCAGCGTGACCTTGCAGCCCAGCTCGACGTACGCGGACACGAATTCGGCGCCGGTCACCCCGGACCCCACGACGACCAGGTGCTCGGGCAGCGCGGGCAGGTCGTAGAGCTGCCGCCAGGTGAGGATGCGCTCGCCGTCCGGTCGGGCGGAGTCGAGCACGCGGGGTGTGGCACCCGTCGCGATCAGGACGGTGTCCGCGTGCAGCTTCTCGACGGTGCCGTCCGGCAGGCGCGCCTCGACCGTGTGCGGCAGCCGCCCGGACGTCTCGTCCAGGAAGGACGCATGACCGTGGATGATCCGCACGCCCTCGGACTCGACGCGCGCCCGGATGTCCGCCGACTGGGCCTGGGCCAGCCCCTTCACCCGGTTGTTGACCTTGAGCAGGTCGACGCCCTCGGTGTCGCGGTCCAGCAGCACCCCGAGGTCCTCGGCGCGGTGCAGGTCCACGCGCACGGCGGCGGAGGAGATGAAGGTCTTCGACGGCACGCAGTCGTGGATCACGCACGCGCCGCCCATGCCGTCCGCCTCCACGACGGTGACGTCACTGCCGTGCTGTGCGGCGACCAGCGCGGCCTCGTACCCGGCGGGTCCGCCGCCCATGATGACGATGCGGGTCACGTCGTCCCCTCGATGTGGTGGTGTCGGGTCAACCCTAGGCCGTGCCGACGGTCACCCGCCTGGTGGTCGCCGTTACCCTGTCCCTCGTGCCGCTCTACGCCGCCTACGGGTCGAACATGGACCCCGCCCAGATGAAGGAGCGCGCTCCGCACTCGCCGATGGCGGGCACGGGGTGGCTGATGGGGTGGCGGCTGACCTTCGGCGGGGAGGACTACGCCTGGGAGGGCGCACTGTCCACGGTGGTCGAGGACCCCGACTCCCAGGTCTTCGTCGTGCTCTACGACGTCCCGGACCACGACGCCGCCCAGCTGGACCGCTGGGAGGGTGGCGAGCTGGGTCTGCACAAGAAGCTCCGCCTCCGGGTCCAGACCCTCGAGGGCAGCGCCCTGGCCTGGATCTACGTGCTCGACGCGTACGAGGGCGGCACCCCGAGCGCCCGCTACCTCGGCGTGATCGCGGACGCCGCGGAACAGGCGGGCGCCCCTGACGACTACGTCACAGAGCTGCGCAACCGCCCCAGCCAGAAGAGCTCCTGACCCGCGAGTCCGACACCCCGGTCACCGCGGCGTCCCCACCCGCTCCCGATGTCGGCGCGCCTGGAGCACTCCCGGTGCCCCGGCGTCTCGACGGAGCGGACCGACCGACCGCCGCCGAAGTCGTCCACAGGGCCGAACACCTGTGGACAACCTCGTCCGACTCACGGGTCAGTGGGACAGGGCGGCCAGAGCGCTGTTGACCAGGACGCGGACGCCGAAGGGCAGGGCGCGCTCGTCCAGGTCGAATGTCGGCTGGTGGATGTCCTTCATGGGGCCCACCCCCGACCAGACGCCCAGCCGGGCCATGGCCCCGGGCACCTTCTCCAGGTACCAGGCGAAGTCCTCGCCGCCGGAGGACTGCTCGGTGTCCGCCGCGGCCTCCATGCCACCGGTGAGGATGGCGGCGTCCCGGAGGATGCCGGAGCTGTCCGCCTCGTTCACCACGGGCGGCACGCCGCGGACGTAGTCGATCACGTACCCGACGCCCAGCGGCGCGAGCACGGCGGCGACCAGCGACCGGAACTTCTCCTCGACGACCGTCCACGTGGCGTGGTCCGCGGTGCGCAGCGTGCCGCGCAGCACGCCGTGCTGCGGGATCGCGTTCGCCGCCGCGCCGGACTGCACCGCACCCCAGACCAGCACCGTGCCGGAGCGGGGATCGACCTGGCGGGTGAGGAGCAGCGGCAGCTGGGTGATGAGCAGCCCCAGCGCCTCGACGAGGTCCGCGGTCAGGTGCGGGCGGGCGGTGTGGCCGCCGGGCGAGGTCAGCCGGATCTCCACGACGTCGCACGCCGAGGTGATCGGTCCGACGCGGGTGCCCAGCCTGCCGACCTCCAGGCGCGGGTCGCAGTGCAGCGCGAAGATGCGCTCCACGTCCCCCATCGCCCCGTCCGCGACGACGTCCAGGGCCCCACCGGGCTGGACCTCCTCGGCGGGCTGGAACACCAGCCGCACGCGCCCGGGCAGGGACGGCGCCGACGCCAGCGCGAGGCCCGCGCCCAGCACCATGGCGGTGTGCGCGTCGTGTCCGCAGGCGTGCATCACGTTGGGCACGGTGGACGCGAACGGCAGCCCGGTCTCCTCGGGCAGCGGGAGCGCGTCGAGGTCGGCGCGCAGCGCCACGCAGCGGTCGCCGCGGCCCACGTCGCAGACCAGGCCGGTGCCGCCGGGCAGCGTGCGCGGCTCGAGACCGGCGGCCAGGAGGCGGCGGGCGATCAGGGCCGTCGTACGATGTTCGTCGCGGCCGAGCTCGGGTACGGAGTGCAGCGACCGGCGCACGGCGACGACGTCACCGCGGTGGGCCTGGAGCCACTGGTCGAGCCAGGCCGGGCCGGTGCCCGCGCCGAGGTCGGCGACCACGTCGTCGTCACCCCCGGCCGCGAGCTCGGGGTGCGCCTCGAGAAGGGTCACCGGGCACCGCCCGGGACCGCCTCCGAAGAGCTCTTCGCTCTGTCCTGCATGCACCCATGGTGCTCACCCGGACAGCGGTGTACCAACCCGAAACCGGGAGTTCACCGGGTATCCGCGCCGAGGGGTCGGTGATCTGCTGCGGGCGGACGACCATCCCGTGACGAGCGGTTGCCGTCGGCTGCGACGAACGGGCGGACCCGCCGTTCGGCGTGTCCAACGGGGCTGCACAGCGTTGTCACCCGGTCACGTGAAGCGACCGTTTACGCAGGTCAATGCCCCCGACGACGGACCCCGAGTCACCGCCCGCACCGGCATCGGGAGAATGGGCGCGTGTCCACCCAGGAAGACGAGCAGCCGGGCCGCGTCGTCGGCGACCGGTACCGCCTCTCCGGGCAGCTCGGCGCAGGCGCGATGGGCACGGTCTGGTCGGGTTTCGACGAGGTGCTCCGCCGCCGCGTCGCGATCAAGGAGCTGAAGGTCCCGCGCGGCATCCCGGAGCGCGAGGCGCTCGGCATGCGCGAGCGGATGCTGCGCGAGGCGCGCGCGCTCGGCGGCCTGTCGCACCCGAACGTCATCACCGTGTTCGACGTCGTCGACGCGGAGGGCGAGCCCCTCGTCGTCCTCGAGATGGTCCCCAGCCGCAACCTCGCGACGCTGATCCAGGAGAACGGCAGGCTCTCGGCGGGCCAGTCGGCCGTGATCGGCTACGCCGTGGCCGCGGCGCTGCGGGCCGCCCACCGTGCGGGGATCACGCACCGGGACGTCAAGCCCGGGAACGTCCTCGTGGCGCACGACGGGCGGATCAAGCTCACGGACTTCGGCATCGCCCGCAACTCCTCGGACGCCCCGATGACCACGGCGGGCCTGGTCCTCGGCTCCCCCGCCTACATCGCCCCCGAGGTCGCCATGGGCAGCGCGGTCACCCCCGCGGCGGACCTCTGGGGCCTGGGCGCCACGCTCTACGCGGCCATCGAGGGCCGCCCGCCCTACGACGTCAAGGGCGACCCGGTCTCGACGATCACCGAGGTCGTGGACGGCGACGTGCCCCGCCCGCGGGACGCCGGGCCGGTGTCCGAGGTCATCGCGGCGCTGATGGTCAAGGAACCCGACCAGCGGATGCCGCTGGAGGAGGTCCGCCGCAGGCTCCGCCCCCTGCTCGACGACCCGGACGACCCGCTCTACCCCGGCTCGCCGGACGCGCCGACCTCGTACTCCCTGGTCGCGCCGCGCCCCGAGCCGGTGCCCGAGCCCCGGGTCGCGGCCTCGGGCCCGGTCTGGGAGCCCAGCGCGCGGATGCCCGCACGCGGCGCCCCGCTGGCCGCCACTCCCGGCCCGCTGCCCAGCGGCTCCTACGCGATGCCCGCGCGTCCCCCGGTGCACGTCGAGACGCCGGTGCGGCCCCGGCCCCCGCAGCCGGCCCCGGGCCTGCCCGCGCGCTGGGCCGTGCCGCTCGCCGTCGCCGGGGCCCTGCTGGTGCTGCTGGGCGCCGCGGGCGGCTACGCGGCCACCCGGTCAGTCGGCGGGCAGTCACCGCTGTCGACGGTCACCGTGACCACCGCGACGGACGCGACCACGCTGGTCAGCGAGGGGTGGACGATCGCGGTGCCCGCGGGCTGGGAGCGGGCGGACCGGGACGGGCTGGTGCGCTGGCTGAGCCCGGACTCCTCCGAGGAGCTGGCGCTGTGGCGCACCGGCACGGTCGAGGCCGTCGCGGCCGGCTTCACCGCCGAGCGGCTCGGGGTCGACACGGTCGTCCAGGGGGCGTCCGGGCCGGTCGTGGGCGGGCAGCCGGGCGCCGTCGAGACGCACTACACCTCGGTCCTCGGCGGCGTCTCCCGCTCGACCGTCGTCCGCACGATCCCGGTGCCCGACGGCGTGTGGGCCGTCGCGCTCACCGTGCCGACCCCGCACGCGGGCGGCCGGTCCGAGGCACTGGAGACCGCGGTGGCGAACAGTTTCACCGCTCCGAGCTGAGATCTGTGGACAACTCGGGCCTCCCGGGCCCGTTCTGATCTTCCCGGGGCGTCCCCGCCCTTAGTGTGACGGCCATGAGCAGCGATCTCGCACAGGAGGCCGCCGGGGCGTTGGCCCGGGCGACCGGGGTGGCCGCGCACGACGTGGCGGTGGTCCTCGGCTCGGGCTGGCGCCCGGCGGCGGAGGTCATCGGCGGCGATGCCGAGGTCCCGATGGACGCCCTGCCGGGGTTCGTCCCACCCACGGTGCAGGGGCACGGCGGCACGATCCGGTCGGTCACCGCGGGCGACCGGCGGGTTCTTGTGCTGCTGGGCCGCACCCACGCCTACGAGGGCCATCCGGTCGAGGCGGTGGTGCACGGGGTGCGCACGGCGGTCGCGGCGGGCTGTCGCACCGTGGTGCTCACGAACGCGGCGGGCGGCATCCGGGAGGGCATGTCCGTCGGGCAGCCGGTGCTGATCTCCGACCACCTGAACCTGCTCGCCCGCTCGCCGCTGGTCGGGCCGCGCTTCACCGACCTCACCGACCTGTACTCCCCGCGGCTGCGTGCGCTGGCGCGCGAGATCGACCCCTCGCTGGAGGAGGGGGTGTACGCGGGCCTGCCCGGCCCCCACTTCGAGACGCCCGCGGAGATCCGGATGCTGCGCGGGCTGGGCGCCGACCTGGTCGGCATGTCGACGGTGCTGGAGGCGATCGCGGCCCGGGCGGAGGGCGCGGCGGTGTTCGGGCTGTCGCTGGTCACCAACCTCGCCGCCGGGATGACCGGGGAGCCGCTGAACCACGAGGAGGTGCTGGAGGCCGGCCGGGCCTCGGCTCGGAGGATGGGCGAGCTGCTCCGCGACCTGGTGGCGCGAGTCTGATGGACCCCAGCCTGCGGGACCGCGCGCTGCGCTGGATCGCGGACGACCCGGATCCGGAGACCCGCGCCGAGCTCCAGGCGCTGGTGGCCGCGGGGATGACCGGTGGCGACACGGGCGCGTTGGCGGTGGCGATGGCGGGGCCGCTCACGTTCGGCACCGCCGGCCTGCGCGGGCCCGTGCGCGCCGGCCCCGCGGGGATGAACGTCGCGGTGGTGCGGCGGGCGACGGCGGGGTTGGCGGCGTGGTTACGGGCGCGGTGGACGGCCGGCGGGGCCGGCGGCGGGTCGAGCGTCGGCGCGGGCGCGGGGCCCGGGTCCGGCGGGGCCGGGGTCGGGGCGACTGGGCCGGTCGTGGTCGTCGGGCGGGACGCGCGGCACGGTTCGGAGGTGTTCGCCGCGGAGGCGGCCGGGGTGCTGGCGGCCGCGGGGTTCGCGGCCCACGTGCTGCCCGCACCCCTGCCCACGCCGCTGCTGGCCTTCGCGGTGCGCAGGTTGGGGGCGGTGGCCGGGATCCAGGTCACCGCCTCGCACAACCCCAAGGCGGACAACGGCTACAAGGTCTACCTGGAAGACGGCGCCCAGCTCGTCCCGCCCGCGGACGCCGAGATCGAGGCGGCGATCGCGGCCCAGCCCGCGGCGGTGTCGATCCCCGTCGGCGGCTCCACCGTCGAGTACGACCCGACCGAGGAGTACCTGGCCCGGGTCGCGTCGCTCGGCCGGGCCGGGGGTGAGCTGCGGCTCGCGCTCACCCCGCTGCACGGGGTGGGTGGGGCCCTGGCGGTGCAGGCGCTGTCGCGCAGCGGCTTCACGGACGTCCACGTGGTCCGCGAGCAGGCCGCGCCGGATCCGGACTTCCCCACGGTGGCGTTCCCGAACCCCGAGGAGCCGGGCGCCACCGACCTGCTGCTGGCCCTGGCCGACCGGGTGGGCGCCGACCTCGCGATCGCCCTGGATCCCGATGCGGACCGCTGCGCCCTCGCCGTCCCCACACCCGCGGGGTGGCGGCTGCTGACCGGGGACGAGACGGGGGTGCTGCTCGGCGACGCGATCCTGCGTGAGCGCCGCGGGCTGGTCGCCACCACGGTGGTCTCGTCGAGCATGCTGGCGCGCGTCGCGGCCGCCCACGGTGCCGGGTTCGCCGAGACGCTGACCGGGTTCAAGTGGATCGTCCGGGGCGGGCCCGGCCTCGTCTACGGGTACGAGGAGGCGATCGGCTACTGCGTGGACCCGGAGGCGGTGCGGGACAAGGACGGGATCTCCGCCGCGGTGGTCGCCGCGGGTGTCGCGGCCGAGCTGCGGGCGCAGGGCCGCACCCTGCTCGACCGGCTCGACGAGCTGTCCCGGGCGCACGGGGTCCATCGCACGGTGGGGATCTCCCGGCGGATGGAGCCCGCCGCCGGCGCAGCGGCCGTCGCCCGGCTGGTCGCCGACCCGCCCGCGGGCTGGGCGGCCGACCGCCCCGCGCCGGACGTGCTGCGGCTGCGGCGCGCGGGCGCGCGGGCGGTGGTGCGCCCGTCGGGGACGGAGCCCAAGCTGAAGATCTATCTGGAGGTGGTGGAGGACCCGACGGACGACCTGGCGGGCGCCCGGGCCCGCGCCGACACGCGGATGACCGCACTGCGGGAGGAGGTCGAGGCGCTCATCGGGTAGGACGGGTGGTGTGGCCACCCTCCTGATCGTCCACCACACGCCCTCCCCCGCCTGCCGGGAGCTGTTCGACGAGGTGCGGCGCGGGGCGTCGGACCCGGAGATCACCGGGGTGGAGGTGCGGGCGCGGGCGGCGCTGGCCGCCACGGCGTCGGACCTGCTGGCGGCGGACGCCGTCGTCCTCGGGACCCCGGCGAACATCGGCTACATGTCCGGTGCGCTGAAGCACTTCTTCGACACCGTGTTCTATCCGTGCGGGGAGGACACCCGCGGGCTGCCGTTCGGGGTGTACGTGCACGGCAACGAGGGCCTCGAGGGCGCGGTCCGGGCCGTCGACGCGATCACCGCGGGGATGGGGTGGACGCGCGTCGCGCCCACGGTGGAGGTGGTGGGCGCGCCGGACGCGGCCGCCCGCGAGGCCTGCTGGGAGCTGGGCGCCACGGTGGCGGCCGGGATCAGCGGCTGAGCGCGGCCCAGGGGTGAGCGGGACTCAGGACGACGAGGGCGCGAGCGGGGCCGCCCGGCGCGCGGCGAGCCAGCCGGAGATCTCCGTGGACCACATCGTGGCGATCTTGGCGTAGCCGCCCGCGTTGGCGTGGAGTGCGTCGGTGAAGTCCTTGCCGCCGAGCAGGTTCGAGGTGTCCACGAACTCGATCGACCGGCCCTGCGCGCGGTAGTCGGCGACGATCCCGGGGACCAGCCGGGCGAATTCGCCCCGGTCGGCGAGATGCGTGGGCAGCGCGGCCCAGATGCCGGCCACGATCACGTGGGTGCGGGGCGCACCTGCGAACACCTCGCCCAGCAGCCGGTCCAGCCGGGCGGCGGCGGTCGACCCGGAGGCACCGGTGTTCACGTCGTTCGTCCCCATGTGCAGCAGCACGACGTCCGGGTCGGCGGCGGCCACCCAGCCGCGGGCCCGCGGGATCATGCGTTCCAGGGTCCAGCCGGAGTGGCCCTCGTTGTCCGGGTCCGCCATGCCGGGGAAGCCGGTGTGCTGCGAGCCCACGTAGTCGACGCGGATCCCGTCCGCGGCGAGGTCGGTGTAGAGCGGGCCGCGGTACCCCGCGGTCGCCGGGCTGCCGAGGCCCACGGTGCTCGAGGCACCGAGCGGCATCACGCGCAGCGGCAGGCCCGCCGTGCCCAGGGCGCTCTGTCCGGTCGTGCGGACCGTGGGCGGGATCGTCTCGTCCGCGGGCGCCGCGACGAGCACCAGACCGGCGAGCACCAGACCCGCCAGCGGAACCCGGACGAGCCGCAGCCGGCCGAACCCGCGCATTCCCGCCTCCACCGCGACGGCG
Source organism: Pseudonocardia oroxyli (assembly GCF_900102195.1). Taxonomy (GTDB): domain Bacteria; phylum Actinomycetota; class Actinomycetes; order Mycobacteriales; family Pseudonocardiaceae; genus Pseudonocardia; species Pseudonocardia oroxyli. The sequence continues at coordinate 471,220 of NZ_FNBE01000002.1, read as the reverse complement.
GGGCCCGAGCGGGTCCCGTCCTCCCGGTTGATCTGTCGGGGGGGCTCCGGCGTTACGTGCGGATCGTCACCGCTCCGTCACGCCGGCGTGTCCTGGGCGTGACACACCGATCGGCTCGGCTTGCCGGGCGGACCCGCCCGGTTCGGCGGTAGTGTCCGCCGCGTGCCACGGCCCAAGGTCCACGACGACGTGTTGCGCGCCAAGCTCCGCACCCGCGCGGGCGAGCTGCTCAGTGATCACGGCGTCGCCGGTCTGTCGCTGCGGACGCTGGCCGCGGACGTCGGCACCTCCACGACCGCGGTCTACGCGCTGTTCGGGGGCAAGCCGGGCCTGGTGAAGACCGTGGTGGACGACGCGTTCCGCCGGCTGCGGCACACCCTGGCCGACGTGCCGGAGAGCGCGGACCCGGTGGAGCGGCTCGTCGCGATCGCCGAGGCCTACCGGGCGGACGCCCTGCACGACCCCCACCTGTACGACGCCATGTTCGACCGCGAGCGGCTCGACGAGGAGTCCCGCGCCCTGCAGGAGGAGGCGCTGGAGCCGCTCGTCTCCGCCGTGGCGGCGGCGCGGGACGCCAAGGCCCTGCGGGACGACGCGGACGCGGGCACCGTGGCCCTGGGCCTGTGGTCCGCCCTGCACGGGCTCGTGTCGATCCAGCTGCACGCGCACACCCCGACGGACATCGACGACCCGGCCGACGGGTCGCCCGAGGTGCTTCGCGCCGTCGTCGACGGCTGGCGGGCCTGACCCACCCGTCAGACGGCGCCGAACTGGCGGTCCCCCGCGTCGCCGAGCCCGGGGACGATGTAGGCGGAGTCGTTGAGGCGCTCGTCGATCGAGCCGGTGACCAGTCGCACCGGCAGACCGCTGTCCGCCAGCGCCCGCACGCCCTCGGGCGCGGCGAGGACACAGACGGCCGTGACGTCGTCCGCGCCGCGGGCGGTGAGCAGCTCGACGGTGTGCACCATCGAGCCCCCGGTCGCCAGCATCGGGTCGAGCACGAACACCGGCCTGCCCACGAGTGTCGGGGGCAGCGACTCCATGTACGGCGTCGGGAGGTGGGTCTCCTCGTCCCGGGCCATGCCGACGAACCCGACCTGCGCCTCCGGCAGCAGGCTCTGCGCGGCGTCGACCATGCCGAGGCCCGCGCGCAGCACCGGGACCAGGATCGGCGGGTTCGCCAGCCGGTGCCCCTCGGTGCGCGCGACGGGGGTGTGGATCGGGAACGTCGCCGTCCCGAAGCCCCGGGTGGCCTCCACGACCAGGAGCAGGGTCAGGTCACGCAACGCGGCACGGAAGGCGGCGTTGTCCGTGCGGGCGTCCCGCATGGTCGTGAGTCGGGCGAGGGCCAGCGGGTGCTCGACGACGCGGACGTCCATGACCGGGAACCGTAGCGAGCCCACCGGTGGTGGAGATGAACGGCCAACGATCGTGGTCGAACGGTCACTCTGCGTCTCCGAACGGTGGTTCCCGTACTGCCGCAAGGGGTCCCCCGTACCCCGGTCGCGCAGGTCGGCCCGCACACGGTGCGCACACGAGACACCAAGATCGACATCGTCCCCCGGTGATCGGTCACGATGCGTGCTCGCCCGGCGACGATGACACCAGTGATCATCCCGAATCCTCGCGCTGCGTCCCGAGCCCGGGACCCACGGTGACCACAGGGAGATTTCTTCGCACCCGAACGGGTGGTCTGGCACGAACACTGTCACGCCGGACCCGCCTCCGACGCTGTACTAGGTGACAAGGAGGTGATCCGGTGCCGGAGAACACGACCTCGGAGGAGCAGACCCTGGTGGCTGCCGCCGAGAAGCTCACCCAGTGCGACGGGTACGTGGTGCTCGCCGTCGACCCGCAGACCGGGGAGGTGGACGCGCACGGCCCGTTCGACGGGCTGACCGCGACCGTGAAGGCCGACCAGCTGCGTCGGGACTTCGACCGTGGTGGTCTGGAGGACGTCACCGTGGGCGTCGTCCGCCTGCACAGCTCCACCTGATCCACCGCCGGCGCCGGGCCCCACCGAGCCCTCCGCCGGCAGCCGGACCCCGCACGCTCCCCGATCGGCTCCCCCGAGGGCCCCGGGGTCACACTCCCCGCGTGCGGAGCCGGCCGCAGCAGGACCAGCCCGCACCGGTCCGCGTCCCGCGGTGGGGACGCGACCGGTGGGCCGTGCACCCGGGCGGCGGAGCGATCAGCCGCCCCTCAGCAACGGCCGCTAGTCTCGCGCCGTGGCCAGTGACATCGTCCCCATCCAGCTCTCCCTCACCGAGGGGGACCTCGTCACGCTCTGGGCGCCGCGGTGGCGCGAGGACGGTGAGGACTGGGAGGCGTTCCTCGGCGACGAGGACGCGTTGTTCGGCTTCCCCGAGGTCGCGCAGCTGGCCGCGTTCGTGCGCACCGCGCCCGAGCACGACCTGGTCGACCACCCCGCCTGGTCCGAGGTCCCGAGCCTGACGGTCGCCGAGCTCACCCCCGAGGAGAGCCGCCGGTTCGACATCATCGGCGTGCCCGAGCTGGTCGCCGAGGAGCCGGACACCTGGACCATCGGCGAGCTCTCCGAGATCGTGGCGATCGTGCGCTCGCTGGCGGACGTCTGCGATCTCGAGCTCGTCGACCGGATCCTCGACTCCACCCCCGGCTTCTCGCTGCTGGACCAGGGCACCCTGCCGTTCAGCGGCCGGGAGGGCGCGCGGCTGTGGATGCAGCTCGCCCAGACCGTGGCCGACCGGTGGGACGAGGTCGTCGACGCGCTCGACGAGATGGTCGCCACCCCCGCGGTCGACGCGGCGGCGCTCGCCAGGGCCGAGCAGGAGGCCGCCGAGCTCGCCGCCCGCCTGGCGGAGGCCGAGGAGGGGCTCACCGACCCCGAGGACATCGAGGCGGCGGACGAGGAGGCCATCGACGACCAGGTGGCCGAGGACGAGGCCGAGCTCGCGCCCACGGGCTTCTGGGAGGACATCGGCATCGACCCGATCCGGGTCACCACGACCACCGGCTCGATGGTCACCCTGCGCTGCTACCTGGACGACAAGCCCGTCTTCCTCGGCTCGGACGGCCGGATCGACGCGTTCGACTCCGAGCGCGCGCTGGCCCGCTGGCTGGCCGACGGCGGCAAGGACGACAACGACCTCGTCGCCGCCTCGACCTGGCAGGACGTGCTCGACAAGGCCGCCGTCGGCGAGCTGACCGTGACCGTGGACCCGATGAACGACTACGTCCTCGTCGGGATCGACGAGGACATCGCCGAGGGCACCCTCGAGGTCGATCCGACGCAGCTGGAGCTGGCCACGGAGCTGGTGCTGGACGTCGCGGAGTGGGCGGGCGACCCGGCTCCCGCCGAGGCGCTGGCCGAGTCGCAGAGCCTCGGCTGGCTCGTCTCGTTCATCATCCGGCCGAACCCGACCCGGCTGGCCCCGAGCCCGCCGTTCACCGCGGAGGCCGCGCGCTGGCGCGACCTCGCCCAGGCGACGGAGGCCCGCTTCCGGTCCCCCGCCTGACCCGGCGGGCGCGCGGTCGCTATCGGGAGCGGGCGGCCAGCAGGGCGAGCTGGGTGCGGTTCTGCAGGTCCAGCTTCGTCAGGGCGCTGCTGACGTAGCCCTTGACCGTCGCCTCCGTCAGGTGCAGGCGCTGCCCCACCTCGGCGTTGGTGCAGCCCTCCGCCAGGAGGAACGCGACCTCGCGCTCGCGGGCCGACAGGACCGCGAGCCGGTCGTCCGCGGGCGGGCCCGCCAACCCGCCGACCGTGGCGCGGGAGAACACCGCGTGCCCCTGCGCGGCGACCCGCACGAGGTCCGCGAGCTCGGTGGGCGGCGTGGACTTGAGCAGGTACCCCGCGGCCCCGGCCTGCAGGGCGCGGCGGACGTGGGCGTCCGCGGCGAAGGTCGTCAGCACGACGACCGTGGGCGGGTCGGCCATCGCCGCGATCCGTGCCGTGGCGGCGATCCCGTCCACCCCGGGCATCCGCAGGTCCATGAGCACGACGTCCGGGGCGTGCCGCACGACCAGCTCGACGGCCTCGGCGCCGTCCCCGGCGGTCGCCACGACGTCGAGCCCCGCGGCGTCGAGGATCGTGGTGAGGTGGGCGCAGACCATCGGCTCGTCGTCCACCACGAGGACGGTCACCATGCCGCCCGCACCTCGAAGCCCCCGTCGGTGGTCGGGCCCGCGTGGAAGGTCCCGCCCGCCACCTCGACGCGTTCCCGCAGCCCCCGCAGTCCCACGCCGCTGCCGGACCCGGCCAGCTCGGGGTCCGGGTCCGCCGCGCCGTTGACCACCGCCACCCCGCGATCGTCCACGGTGATCCACACGTCCGCACCACGGGCGTGCTTGTGCGCGTTCGTCAGGGCCTCCTGGACGACCCGGTGCAGCGTCCGCCCCCGCGGCCCGGTGGGCAGCTCGCCCTCGAGGTGCACCGTCATGCCGGCGGCCGCGGAGGCCTCGACCAGCGCGCACAGGTCCGGGGCAGGCGCGTCCGGGCCGACCCGCGGCGAGGGCCCCTCGGGCACCGACAGCACCCGGACCAGGCCGCGCAGCTCGTCGAGCGCCTGCATGCCGGTCTCGCGCAGCGTGCGGGCGCGCTCGTCGCCGGTCACCTCCATGGCCCCGGCCTGCAGGACCATCAGGGTGATCCGGTGGGAGACGACGTCGTGCATCTCGGCGGCCAGCCGCGCCCGCTCCTCGGCGCGGGCCTGCTCGGCCAGCAGGTGCTGCTCGCGGTCGGTGCGCTCGGCGCGTTCGACCAGGTCCGCCATGATCCGCCTGCGCGCGGCGACGTAGCGGCCCGCCAGCGCGGGCACGGCGGTGGCGAGCAGGCCCAACGGGACGGAGTCCCAGCCCGGGTCCCAGACCCGCACCGCGAACAGGGTCAGCGCCGCGACCAGGATCCAGGTCGCGCGCCGGTCCCGGACCTGGACCAGCACGAAGATCGCCGCGGTGGTCGGGGCGAGCAGCATCGCACCGCCGTTCACGACGACGGTCGGCACGAACGTCTCCGGCGCGACGACCGCCGCGACCGACCCGGCCGTCAGGAAGGCCAGGACGGCGTAGGGGGCGCGCAGCACGACCAGCAGCGCGAGGTCGGCCGCGAGCTGCAGGGCGAGGCCCGCCCACGGGCCGAGCGCCCCGGTCGTCCGGCCGCCGAGCAGGGCCGCGAGCACGTCGAGCGCGACGAACAGGGCCGTCAGGCCGATCAGCATGCCCGCCGCGCGGCGGTCCGGGAACATGCCCCGAGACTAGGACTCGGGAGGCGCCGGGCACCGCCCACCGAGGGCGGGTGGGGACCCTACTTTCGTCGGGTCGGCTCCCCGCTCTCGACGCCGGCGGCGCGGGCCCGCCGCCCCGTCTCCTGGTGCCATGATCTCTCCACCCGCGAGTCCGGAGCGCAGCCGCGCCGGCGCCGCCCCATTCGCCACCGCCCCCGTCCTGTTCCTCGGCGCCGCCGCGACCCTGGTCCTGGTGCTCGCCTCGCGCAGCCCCCTGTTCTTCGACGAGCAGTACTTCCTGGCCGCGGGCCGCCTGCACCTCGCGTGGGGCTACATGGACCAGCCGCCGCTGGTCCCCGCGCTCGCCGCGCTGTCCGGGTCCTGGCTGCGGGTGCCGGCGGCGGTGGGCGGCGGGCTCACCGTGGTCCTCGCCGGGGCGATCGCCCGCGAGCTGGGCGGGGGACGGTCCGCGCAGGTCCTGGCCGCCGCGGCGACCGCCTGCTCCGGGGTGCTGCTGATGAGCCACTGGCTCGCCACCTACTCCCTCGACCCGCTCTTCTGGACGGCGATCGTGTGGCTCGTCGCGCGGCGGCTGCGGACCGGCGACGACCGGCTGCTCCTCGCCGCGGGTGTGGTCACGGGGCTGTCGCTGAACACCAAGTTCCTGGTCCCGGTGCTGTGGGTCGCGATCCTGGCGGGCGCGCCCGCCCTGCTGAGGGTCCGCGCGGTGTGGGCGGGGCTGGGGATCGCGGCGCTGATGACAGTCCCCACGCTGGTCTGGCAGGCGCGGCACGGCTGGCCGTACCTCGAGATGGCGGCCGTGGTGCGGCGGGAGTCGGAGGCGCCGCTCGCGTTCGCGTTCACCGGCCTCGCCCTGTTCGGGCTGGTCGGGCTGGTGTTGCTGGCGGTGGGGATCGTCCGTGGCCCGTGGTGGCTGCGGATCGTCGTGGTGCTGGTGCCGGTCGCGATCGTGCTGGCCGGTGGCCGCGCGTACTACCTCCTGGAGATCGTGCCGACCGCGATCGCGCTGGGCGCGGCCCGCTTCACCGGCGGACGGGTGCGGTGGGTCCTCGCGGGCGCCGGGCTCGCGGCGACGGCGGCGGGCCTGGCCGTGCTGTTGCCCCTGCCCGGCTCACCCGGCCTGATGGCGGCGGGCGAGGGGACGATGCAGCCCGCGGCGGACGTCGTCCGGCAGCAGTGGCGGGGCGAGCCGGTGGTGGCCCAGATCTACCCGCTGGCCGCCGCGATCGACCTGGAGGGCATCCCGGCCTACAGCGGCCACCGCGGCTACGGCTACTTCACCCCGCCCGGCGACGGGAGCGACGACGCGCTCTGGATCGGCGTCGACCCGATGCCGCAGTCCTTCCGGGACGGGTTCACCACCTGCACCGAGATCCCGGCCGACGGCCTCCACCTGCAGCGCTGCACCGGCCGCACCGCCCCCTGGCCCGCCCTGCTCACCCCGGTCTCGTGAGTGGCGGCCGGGGGAGGTGGTGAGTGGCAATAGTCGCCATGGCGACTATTGCCACTCACGGGTGAGGCGGTCGTACCCGGGCTTGATGATCTCGTCGATGATCGAGAGCCTGCGGTCGAAGTGGACGAACGCGCTCTTCATGGCGTTCGTGGTGAGCCAGCGCAAGTCCGCCCAGCCCCAGTCGAACGTCTCGACCAGCGCGGTCATCTCCGACGTCATGCTGCAGCCGGACATCAGCCGGTTGTCCGTGTTCACCGTGACCCGGAACCGCAGGTCGCGGAGCAGGCCGATGGGGTGCTCGGCGAGGCTGGTCGCCGCGCCGGTGTGGACGTTGGACGTCGGGCACATCTCGAGCGGGATCCGCATGTCCCGCACCCAGGCGGCGAGGCGGCCGAGCTGGGGGACGCCGTCCCGCATCACGATGTCGTCCACGATCCGGACGCCGTGCCCCAGCCGGTCCGCCCCGCAGATCTGCAGCGCCTCCCAGATCGACGGCAGCCCGAACGCCTCGCCCGCGTGGATCGTGACGTGCGCGTTCTGCTGCCGGACGAACTCGAACGCGTCGAGGTGGCGGGTGGGCGGGAAGCCCTTCTCGGCGCCCGCGATGTCGAACCCGACCACGCCCTCGTCCCGGTAGCGCACGGCCAGCTCGGCGATCTCCCGGGACCGGGCCTGGTGGCGCATCGCGGTGAGCAGGCACCGCACGGTGATCGACGGCGGCCCGGCGGCGAAGCCCTCCAGGACGGCCTGCACGACGGCGTCGAGGTCCAGTCCGAGCTCCACGTGCAGCTCGGGGGCGAACCGGATCTCCGCGTACACCACGCCGTCCGCCGCCAGGTCCTCCGCGGCCTCCCGCGCGACGCGGGTCAGCGCCTCGCGGGTCTGCATGACCGCGACCGTGTGCCCGAAGGTCTCCAGGTAGCGGACCAGGGAGCCGGAGTGGGCGGCGCCGAGGAACCAGCCCGCCAGCTCCTCGGGGTCGCGGCTGGGCAGCGCGTCGTAGCCGACGGCGTCCGCCAGGTCGATCACGGTGCCCGCGCGCAGGCCCCCGTCGAGATGGTCGTGGAGGAGGACCTTGGGGGCCCGGCGGATGTTCTCCGGCGTCAGAGCGGCCATCGGCGCACGCTATACCTGCACTGATCGGGGCAAACAGCCACCCGGATGGCCTAATGGTGACGCGCTGTCGAGGGGAAATGTGGGGGTCGCTACCCTCAGTGCAGCGTTCCCCGCTCCCCCATCCGCGTCACAGGAAGCAACACACCCTATGAGCGATCAGTCTTCGATGTCGTTCGACCGGATGCGCGGCATGCTCATGCGCGCGGCCGAGATCCGCGACAGCGAGCAGCAGCAGGTGTTCGACTCCCTCGATGAGATCCACGCCCGGCTCTCCGCGCTCGACGCGCTGGGCACGGTCCGCAAGCGCCTCACCGAGCTGCCCGACCGCACCGAGGTCGGTGTGCTCGCCGAGCGCCTCGACGAGACCGTCGCCAAGGTGGACGCGCAGGACGCGGTCCTGGCCACCCTGCTGCGGGCCGTCGAGTCGCTGCCGGACAAGCTCGCCAAGCCGTTCGCCCAGCTGGACGGCAGGCTCGACGGCATGGGTGGGCGCCTCGAGGGCGTCTCCGGCCGGATGGACGGCCTGGACGACCGCCTCGGCGGCCTCCACAAGCGACTCGACGACCTGGACAACCGCCTCGACCGCCACGAGATGCGGCTCGACGCGATGCCGAACGCCGTCGCCACGCCGATCCGCGAGCGGATCGAGGGTGTGGAGAAGACGGTGCGCGAGCAGCTCGACGGCGCCGTCCGCTCCGTCGAGGAGAACAACGAGGGCGTGCGGAACCTGCTGGGCGACACCAGCGTCGGCCTGCACCGCAGGCTGGAGGACCTGGCCGGGCGGCCCGCCGTCGACCCGACCGAGGCGCTCGACTCGCTCGCCGAGCGGCTGGAGATCCTCGCGGGCAGGCTCGAGGCCGTCGCGAACCGGGTGGACTCGGTGGAGACCCAGCTGGTCGACAAGCTGGACAACCGGCTCACCGAGGTGGACGGCAAGCTCGGCGACCTGGACTCGGTGCTGCGCGCCCGTCCGGACGAGAGCTCGCTGACCGCACTGGTCGTCAAGGCGAACGAGGACTCCGAGCGCCGCAACGCGGGCCAGCTGGACGAGGCGATGGCCACGTTCGCCGAGCTCATCCTCGGCCGGGGCAACGGCGGTGGCGCCGCCACCCCGCCGCCCCCGCCCCGCCCGGCGCAGCGCCGCAGCACCCGCAGCCGCGCCGCGGTGAAGGCGAGCTCGAACGGCCACAGCACCACGACGGTGGACGACGACCCGGACGACTGAGCCCCTCCCGCCCTGCGCGAACGGCGCTCTCGCTCACCCCTGGTGAGCGGGAGCGCCGTTCGCGCATTCCGGGGCGGTACCGCTCCCGGATGCCGGGTCAGAAGGGGAGGCGGCGCCAGAGCGGGTCGAGCTCCCGGACCTTCAGCAGCCTCATGACCAGCAGCATGATCGGGCCCGCCACCGCGAGCGCGAGCAGCAGGACCAGCCAGGCCGCGCTCGCCGACGTCCCGGTCCAGCCCTCGACGACCGTCCCCACCGCCCACGCGACCCCGCCGCCGACCAGCGAGGCCAGCACGGTGCGCCACAGGGTGGCGAGGACCTCGCGGGTGCGGACGTGGCCCAGCCTGCGCGCGATCACGACCTGCCCGATCACCGCCCCGACGACGTAGGACAGGCTGTTCGCCGCGACCAGCCCCAGCACCACGTCCTGCGGCGCCAACAACACCGGGCACAGCAGGAGCAGCGGGATCTTCACCGCGACGATGCCCACCATGATCAGCGTGGGGGTGCGGCTGTCGGTCATCGCGTAGAACACGCGCAGCTGCAGCAGGGTGATCGCGTACGGCAGCAGCCCGAACGCCGACCAGGCCAGCGCGGTGCCGAGCTTGGCCGCGCCGCCGCCCGCGTTGCCCGCGCCCAGGGAGAACAACGCGAGACCGATCTCGGTGCCGAAGAAGGTCAGCAGCGCCGAGATCGGCACCAGGAACACGGTGCTCAGCCGAGAGCCCAACGACAGGTCGGCGACGACGGCGTCGTACCGGTTCTCCGCCGCCGCCCGGCTCATCCGCGGCATCAGCGCGGTCAGCAGGGACACGCCGAGCACCCCGTAGGGCACCTGGAGGAGGAGCCAGGCGTTCGAGTAGATCGCGTACGCGCCGGGGTCCGCCCCCGTCGCGACCCGGGTGGTGACGATGAGCCCCGCCTGCCCCACCAGCACGTACGCCACGACCCACAGCGCCAGCCCGCCGGCCGACGACAGCCGCGGGTCCCAGCCCCACAGCGGCTTGAGCGACACCCCGGCCCGCTTGATCGCCGGCAGCAGGATCAGCGCCTGCATCGCGATGCCCAGCGTGGTCCCGACGCCCAGGACCAGCAGCTTCGCGTCCCCCATCCGCACCGGGTCGAGGCTGATCTCCCCCGGCACCAGCACGTAGACGACGAGCACGCCGAACATCACCACGTTGTTCAGCACCGGCGCCCACGCGAACGCCGCGAACCTGCCCTTGCTGTTGAGGATCGCGCCGAACAGCGCCCCGATCCCGTAGAAGAAGATCTCGGGCAGCAGCAGGACGGCGAACGCCGTGGTCAGCTCGGGGTTCGCCGACTCGGTGGTGGCGCTGCCCATGTAGAGGGAGACCAGGGGGCCTGCGGCGAGCACCGCCAGGAGCGTCGCGACGAGCAGGGCGCAGCCCGCCATGGTGACCAGGCGACGGGTGTAGGCCTCGCCGCCGTCGGGATCCTCCTTCTGGGCCCGGACCAGCAGCGGGATCATCACGCTGGTCAGGACGCCGCCGATGAGGAACTCGTAGACGATGTTGGGCAGCGTGTTCGCGATCGTGTACGAGCTGTTGACCAGGCCGAAGGACAGCACCGCGGCCAGCGCGATCTGCCTCAGGAACCCGGTGACCCGGCTCGCGAGGTTCGCGACGGCCATCATCCCGCTCGACCGCAGCAGCGACGGCCCCTTCGGCTGCTCCTGCTGCCGCTGCGGGACGGGCGCGCTGAAGTCCGCGGTGACCGGCTCGATGACGACGGTCGGCAGGTCGAGCGGCGCCATCAGGCGGGTGGGGTCGTCGTAGTTCGCGCCGGGTACCCGCTGCCAGGGCGGCGGGACCGGGCGACGGACGGGTCCGCGGCTCACCGCGCCACCGGGCGGCGGCCGGTACCCGGGCGGCGGCGGGCCCGGGGGTCGGGCGCCGGGCGGCGGTCCGGGTCGGGCGCCCCACGGCCGAGGGCCCTGCGGATCCGGGCCGGGCCCCTGCGGGGGGCGCTGCGGTGGGGTGTGTCGGGGGTCGACGGGCGGCGGGCCCGGGGACGGCACACGCGGATCGGGGCCGCCCCAGGACGGCGGCGCGGCCGGGCCCCGGGAGCGCGAGCGCGGGTCCGGCCCCGCCGGGCCGCCGCGGGAGCGGCTCCACCCCGACCGGGAACGCGGGTCCGCGCCGGGGACGCCCGGTGCGCCACTGCCCGGGTGGCGTGCCTCGGACGGTCCCCCGGGCGGCCCTTCGCGCTGCCCCTCACGCTGCCCCTCGCGCGGCCCCGCGGCGCCCCGCGGACGGTCGTCGGCACCGTCGGGACGCGGTCCGGACGGCGCGTCGGGAGTCCGGTGGTCGCGCATCCCACCCATGGTGCCGCACGGGTCCACCGGCCGCCGCCAGGGCCTCCCGGCGCGCCGGTGCGGACCGCACCCGATCGGGGACGGCGCCGCCCCGCACAATGCGGGTGTGGACGAGACGAGCGTCGTCGTGGACGCGACCCCCGACGAGGTGTGGGACCTGGTGTCCGACCCCACCCGGATCGGCGAGTGGAGCCCGGAGTGCACCGGCGGTGCCTGGACGACGCCCGGGCCCGCGGTGGGCGCCCGGTTCGTCGGGCACAACCGGTACGGCCGGATCCGGTGGAGCACGCACTGCCGCGTCACCGAGTGCGTTCCCGGCGAGCGGTTCACCTTCACGGTCCTCGAGAGTGCGATGAACTGGGGTTATCGGATGGAGCCCGAGGACGGCGGTACCCGGCTCACCCAGTGGCGCGAGCGGCGCGGCGGCGTCGTGGCTCCGCTCGCCAAGGCCTTCGCCGCCACCGGGCTGCTCGGCCGGGACCGCGAGGCGATGATGGTCGACGGCATGCGCCGCACCCTGGAGGGCATGCGCGCGACCCTCGAACGGGCCTAGTGCCCCGTGCGAGAGGGTTGGTGCCGGAATCGGTGGTCCAGCCGCTCGCGGGCAAGGCCGCCGGTCCGCAGGCCGTACCGGGCGTACCGCGCGGGCCGGCAACGCCGCCCGCGTGTGGCTGGGCCGCCGAGTTCGGTGCCGAACCTTGTCGCACGGGGCACTAGATTCCACCCTGTGCGGGTGGGGGCGGCGGTCGCCGCGGCCGTGGTGGTGCTCGCCCTGGTGTCTCCAGGGACCGCCCGGGCCGCCGGGGTGTGTCTCGGACACGAGGCCCCGGCGGGGCCGCCCGCGCGGGAGGAGGTCGTCGCCGTCCCGCCGCTGCCGGTCCCGGCCGAGCCGGTCGGCGGCCCCGCGCTGGGCGGTTGCGGGGACGTCCTCCCGGAGGGCGCGTCCCCGCCGCCCCCCGTGTCCGCCGCGGGCTGGGTCGTGGCCGACCTCGACTCCGGCGCCGTCCTCGCCGCGCACGATCCGCACGGCAGGCAACGGCCCGCCTCGACGCTGAAGATCCTCACCACGCTCGTCGTGCGCGAGCGGCTCGATCCCGACGCGGAGGTGGTCGCCGTCCCCGAGGACGTCGCGGTGGACGGCAGCCGCGCCGGGATCGGCCCCGGCGGGCACTACACCGTGCGGCAGCTCCTGGCGGGCCTGCTGCTCAACTCCGGCAACGACACCGCGGCGGCGCTGGCACGCACCCTGGGCGGGACCGACGCCACCCTCGCGGCGATGCAGGCCCGCGCCGAGGCCGCCGGGGCCCTCGACACCCGCCCCGCCACGCCGTCCGGGCTCGACGGCCCCGGCATGTCCACCTCGGCCTACGACCTCGCGCTGCTCTTCCGGATCGCCCTGCGCGACCCGCTGGTCCTGCAGACCCTGCAGACCCGGACCCTCCCCGTTCCCCGGCTTCGCCGACAAGCCCGGCTTCCTGCTGTCCAACGACGACCCGCTGCCGCGCGCCTACCCGGGCGCGCTGGCGGGCAAGACCGGCTTCACCGACGCGGCCCGGCACACCTTCGTCGGCGCGGCCGAGCGGGACGGCCGACGCCTGGTCGTCGCCCTGGTGCGCGGGGAGCAGCAGCCCGTGCGGATGGTCGGGCAGGCCGCCGCGCTGCTCGACTACGGTTTCGCCCTCCCGGCGACCACGCCCGTCGGCACCCTGGTCGACGCCCGCCCCGCGCCGCCGACGCCGCCCGCGCCGGCCGCCGCGGCGCCGGAACAGCCGACACCGGGACGCACCGACTTCCCGATCTGGCTCGCGACCGCCGCCGCCGTCCTCGCCCTGGGCGTCGCAGCGACCGCAGTCCTCCGCCGCCGCCGCTGAACCCCCGAGTCGGACGTCAGCGGCGGCGGAAGGCCCGGACGCCGAGGAGGCCGCCCAGGGCCGCGCCCGCCCCGACCAGGCCGGCCGCCGCGGCCGGGCTGGGCCCGCTGCGCACGATGACCTCGGGCCGGATGACCGCGGGAGCCGGGACGTCGACCGGCTCGTCCTGCTCGTTCTCCTTCGCCGTGGCCGCCCAGGCGGTGACGAAGAGGATGAAGCGCGACATGAAGAACGCGAACACCATCAGACCGATGATCGGGCCGAACGCCGCGCCCGCGGGCGAGCTGGTCACCGACGACAGGTAGATCTGCATGACCTGCTTGAGCACCTCGAACCCGATGGCGCCGATGATCGCCGCCCGCACCGCGCTGCGCGCCGCGACGGGCGCGCGCGGCAGCCGCGCGATCACCCACATGAAGACCAGCCAGTTCGCCGCCAACCCCAGGAGCACGGCGAACACGGCGAGCAGGAACCGGGCCCACCCCTGGTCACCCAGCCCGACGAGGTCGAGCAGCAGCGCGCCGAACGCGTTCCCCGCCGCGGACACGGCGAAGGACACGATCATGGCCAGCCCGAGGCCGATCAGCGCGAGCAGGTCGAACACCGTCTTCTTCACGACGTTCGGGGTCTCCGGCGGCTGCGCCCACTGCTCGGACAGCGCCTCGCGCAGGTTCCCCATCCACCCGATGCCGGAGTAGAGCGCGCCGACCAGGCCGAACGCGCCGACCGCGCCCGCCGAGCTGATCGCCTGCTCGATGACCTGGTTGATCGTGTCGCCGAGCTGCCCCGGGACCTGCGCGGTGATGCCGGCCTGGATCTGCGCGAGCAGGTCCGGCTGGCTGCGCAGGATGAACCCGGCGATGGCGAAGGCCACCATCAGGATCGGGACGAGCGCCAGCACCGAGAAGTAGGTGATGGCGGCGGCGTAGTGGTCCCCGTGCCGGTCGGTGTAGCGCTCCCCCGCCCGGACCAGGTGGTCCAGCCAGGGGTAGCGCTCCCGGGCCTTCTCCATGGCGGTCGGTTCGGCAGGCTCGTCCGCCATGGCGCACACCCCTCAGGTCGACTTGGGCAGGAACCCGATCTTCTCGTGAACGAGCGCCAACGTCTCGCCGGCGACCTCACCCGCTCGGGTGGCGCCGCGGGCGAGCACCCGGTCGAGCTCGGCGGGGTCGTCCATCAGACCCTGTACCCGTTCCCGCAGCGGCTCAACGAACGCGACGACGACGTCCGCCAAGTCCTTCTTCAGGTCACCGTAGCCCTTGCCCTCGTAGTCGGCCTCGAGCTCGGTGATCTTCCGGTCGCTGAGCGCCGAGTAGATGGTCAGCAGGTTCGCGACGCCGGGCTTGTGCTCCGGGTCGTACCGGATCTCCCGCTCGTTGTCCGTGACGGCCGAGCGGAACTTCTTCGCGATCCGCTTCGGGTCCTCCAGCAGCTCCACGATCCCGCCGGGCGCGGACGCCGACTTGCTCATCTTCACCGTCGGGTCCTGCAGGTCCTGGATCTTCGCCGCGCCCGGGGGGATGAACGGCTCCGGCACCCGGAAGGTCTGGCCGAAGCGCTGGTTGAAGCGCTGGGCGAGGTTGCGGGTCAGCTCCAGGTGCTGGCGCTGGTCCTCGCCCACGGGCACCCGGTGCGCCTGGTAGAGCAGGATGTCCGCGGCCATCAGGTCCGGGTAGGTGAACAGGCCGACCGACGCCCGGTCGGCGCCCTGCCTGGCCGACTTGTCCTTGAACTGCGTCATCCGTGAGGCCTCGCCGAACCCCGTGTAGCACTGCAGGATCCAGGCCAGCTCGGAGTGCTGGGGCAGGTGCGACTGCACGAAGATCGTGCAGCGCTCCGGGTCCAGCCCCAGCGCGATGAGCTGCGCGACGGCGTTGCGGGTGCGGGCCGCGAGCGTCTTCGGGTCATGGTCGACGGTGATCGCGTGCAGGTCGGGCACGAAGTAGAACGCGTCGTGGTCCTCCTGCAGCGCCACCCACTGCCGCACCGCGCCCAGGTAGTTGCCCAGGTGGAACGAGTCGGCGGTCGGCTGGATCCCGGACAGCACCCGGGGCCGCGAGGGGACGCTCATGCCCTCAGTCTCTCAACCCGCGGCGACGGATATACGGGGGCCGGACGATGGGTCTGCCTACACGTGCAACCGACCCCTTTGGACCATCCGCGACCAGCGGAGATGCACGCTCCGCGATCGTTGATGCAACTGTCTTCACCCTCGGGGACCGGGCCCGCCGGCCAACAATGAGGAGCCCACCCGAGGAGAGACGTGATGCGCCGCAACCGTTCCTGGTGACTAGGCCGACACCGCGACGGTGCTCCGCGCGCCGCGGGTGAGCATCAGCATGGCGGCGAGCACGAGCCCGCCCGCTCCGCAGACGGCCACGGCGATCGCCGACGTCGACGCCTCGGCGACGAGCCCGCACACCAGGATGGCGAGCCCCTGCGCCGCGATCAGCCCGGACGCGGCCAGCCCCGTCGCCCGCCCGCGCACGGGCTCGGGACAGGTCCGGACGAACGAGGCCTGGGCGGGCACGAGCGCCGCGGTGCACAACGCGCCGGTCAGCGCCCACAGCACGACGACCGTCCACACCCAGGGCGTGAACGCGGACGCCACCAGCGGCACCCCCGCGAGCAGCGCGAACGGGATGATCATCCGCTCGCGCCACGCCTCCGGCACCCACCGGCTCACCACGATCGCGCCGAGCACGCTGCCCGCCGGGTCCGCCGCCATCAGCAGCCCGACGGCGGCGGGGCCGGCGCCGAGCTCGTCGGACAGGGGCGCGGCGAGGGCCTCGGGGGCGACGTAGCAGCCGACCAACCACACGGCCAGGGCGAGTGTGCGCAGTCGCGGGTGCGCGAACACCGTGCGCGCGCCCTCCCCGATGTCTCGCACCCAGGCCCCGAGGCCGCCGTCGGTCGGCCCGCCGGTGGGCGCGGGGCGGGCCCGCACCCCGAAGCGGACGAGGAGGGCCGAGAACAGGAACGTGCCCGCGTTGGCCAGGATGGCGACGCTGGGGTCGATCCACACGAGCAGGGCCCCGCCCAGGGCGAACCCGACGATCTGCGCCGTCTGGTTCGTGATCTGGCGGACGGCGAAGCCGCGCTCGAGGGCACTCTCCCCCCGCAGCACCTCCGGCAGCAGCGCGCCCTGCGCCGCGCTGTGCGGGGCGGCGAGGACGACCACGAGGACCAGCAGGGGGCAGAGCAGCGCGAGCGGGATCCCGGGGACGGCGAGCGGCACGACCAACAGCGCGCGGGCGACGTCGGAGACGACCATGACCTCGCGGCGGCGGAAGCGGTCGGCGACCCAGCCGAGGAGCACCCCGCCGAGCAGGGCGGGCAGGAAGGTCAGCGCGTAGACGACCGCGGCCCAGGCGGCCGAGCCGGTGCGCCCGTAGACGAGGACGGAGAAGGCGACGCGGGCGAGCTGGTCCCCGCAGATCGACACGAGCTCCGCCGCCCACAGGGCGCGGAACTCGGGGACGCGGAACACGCTCGCACCCGGTCTGGACTCAGCTTCCGGCACTGCTCCCCCGACGCGGTCTCCGGCGAACAACCCGGCGGTGCCGGGTCACCCGATCGATACGGAAAGTGACCGATCAGTCTCCGAGAGTCTAGGCATACGTCTCGCCGGACGGTCGGCGCACGGCGCCGGCCGGTGTGCCGTGGGTAGGGAATCCGCCGGTGTGGGCGTCCGGAGCCACCCGTGCGGGTGGTGGGACGAGGCGTGCGGCGGGCCGTCGACGCCGCCCGGGTTCGGGAGCGGGGGCGTGGGCCTGCGGTGTGTCGTACCGGCGGAACGCGGGTGTCACCAGGCGCGGTTGCGCATTGCGGGGTCCTCTCGGATCGGCGGGGTCGTGGGGGGCTCGTGTCACCAGGCGCGGTTGCGCATTGCGGGGTCCTCTCGGGTCCGTGGGGTCGTCGGACGGCTCGTGTCACCAGGCGCGGTTGCGCATTGCGGGGTCCTCTCAGGTCGCTGGGGTCGTCGGGGGGCTCGTGTCACCAGGCGCGGTTGCGCATCGGGCACTCCTTCGGCTGTCGGGTCGTCGGGGGGCTCGTGTCACCAGGCGCGGTTGCGCATTGCGGGTCCTCTCGGGTCGGTACGGGCGGCGGACGTCTCGGCTCACCAGGCGCGGTTGCGCATCAGGCACCTCTTTCGGTCGCAGGGACGACGATCAGGGCTCTCACCAGGCGCGATTACGCATCTCGGTCCTTCAGGTTGCAACGAACGGCGGAATGTCGGATGCTCACCAGGCTCGGTTGCGCACGACGTCTCCTCTCGCACCGGGGATTCGACGCTGTCGTCGCAGTACACGACGCAAGGCGAGAGAGGGTTCGATGAGGCCGCGGCACACACCTGCCTCCTTCCCGCCGTAACACACGCTCGCCCATCCCCGATCACATGAGCGCCGGCAGTCCCAGGAGTGGCGGACGTCGCACCCGGTACAGCTGGCAACGACGGCCGACTCGGACGGGTACGGCGCCCCACGAACGCGTGTTCCTCCGCCTCGGAAGTGGATCTCCGAGGCATGTGTCACCCAGAGTAGTCGAGAAACTCGATTCGGTACCGGTTCGGGGCATCCGGGTCGAGTGACCCGATGACTACGCTCGGATCATCACGACATCAGTCTGACCGGACGGGAGAGCATCTCGTGGCAGAGTCACCTCGACGGAGGTGCAGCGTCACCCGATGGGCGGTGTGGGCCCAGCCCACCCGGGTGATCGCTGTCCTCGGTGTCGTCGAGATGCTCGCGCTGATCCTCATCGGCGTCGCCTGGGTGCAGTTCCAGCCGACGTTCGAGGCCGTCGTCCTCGCGGTCCTCTTGGCCGCGGCCGGCATCGTGCACACCGAGGTGGCGACAGGTGTCGAGCGGGCCCGCCGCCAGGTGGGCGAGAAGTCCTACACCGACCTGTCCACCGTCTGGACCTTCGCCGCCGCCCTGCTGCTGCCCCCCGCACTCGCCACCGCGACGATCGTCGCCGTCTACACCCACCTGTGGTTCCGGGTGTGGAAGCCCGCCCGCTACCCGCTCTTCCGCAACACCTTCACGGCCACCACCGTGCTGCTGGCCGCACTGGCCGCGCAGGAGGTCGTCCGGGTCACCGGCGGCACCGACACCTGGGCGAACGGGCTCGCCGGAGTCGCGGCGCTGAGCGCCGCCACCTTCGCCTACGCCGCGGTCAACTGGCTGCTCATCGCGTTGGCCGTAGCCGTCAGCACGCCGGACGCCACCCGCGAGAACCTGTTCGGCCAGCTGGACGAGATCGCCGTGGAGCTGGCGACCCTCTGCCTGGCGGCGATGCTCGCGCTCACGCTCACCGTGTCCTGGTGGTTCGTGCTGCTCGTGTTCATCCCGATCCTGGTGCTGCAGCGGGCGGTGCTCTACCGCGAGCTCGCCGCCGCGGCCACCACCGACGGCAAGACCGGCCTGCTCACCGCCACCGCGTGGAACGCGCGGGCCGTCGAGGCCATCGACCGAGCCCGCCGGGAGCGCTCGACCCTGGCCGTCCTGGTGCTCGACCTCGACCACTTCAAGCGCGTCAACGACACCCACGGGCACGTCGCGGGCGACCGCGTCCTCGCCGCGGTGGCCGACGCGGTGCGCGCCGAGGTCCGCGGCGACGACCTCGTGGGCCGCTTCGGCGGCGAGGAGTTCGTGGTGCTGCTGCCCGGGCTGCCCGAGGCGCGGGCGACCGCGGAGCTGCAGGCGGTCGCCGAGCGGATCCGCGTGCGGGTGACCCACCTGGCCGTCCCGGTCGAGACGCCGGACGGGCCGCTGACGATCTCGGACCTCAGCATCTCCGTGGGCGGCACGATGGTGCCGCACACGCCCGGCACCACGGTCGAGCAGACCATCGCGTTGGCCGACCGCGAGCTGTACCGGGCCAAGGACTCCGGCCGCAACGCCGTGCGCATCGCGACCGCGACCGAGATCCCGACCCAGCGGGCCGAGGAGCCCCGGCCCGCGCCGCAGCCCGAGGTGTCCCCGGAGTCCTGACGGGGCCGGTCAGTCCTCCTGCGCGGTCCCCTCCACGTCGGCGGGGCTCTCGGGGGCGGCACCGGTCCGCACCACGGTCACCGTGCCTGCCTCGAGGTCGATCGGGCCCAGGCGGAAGGCCGGCGGCTCGCCGGTACCGGCCTCGCCCGCCTCGTCGGAGATCTTCGGACCCGGGAACAGCTGACCGAGAACACCCATGCGCCCGACCCTACGCGAGCGTGAGGGGCAGGGACGCGGGCAGCAGCCGCTGCGGGCTCCCCTGGTAGGTCGTGGTGCGCTGGCGCACCGGACGCCCGGCGGAGGCGGCGATGGCGGCGAGCTCCTCGACGGAGCGCTCGGAGCCGTTCTCCGAGCCCGCCATCCGGGAGATCGTCTCCTCCATCAGGGTGCCGCCCATGTCGTCCGCACCGCCGCGCAGGATGTCCGCGGCGAGCGAGTCGCCGAGCTTCACCCAGGAGCACTGGACGTGGTCGATACGCCCGTGCAGCGCCAGCCGGGCGAACGCGTGCACCGCCCGGTTGTCCCGCTCGGTGGGGCCCGGCCGGGCCAGCCCGGCGAGGTAGATGGGCGCGTTGTGGTGCACGAACGGCAGCGGCACGAACTCGGTGAAGCCGCCGGTGCGGTCCTGGATCGACGCGAGCGTGCGCAGGTGCCCGAGCCAGTGCCGCGGCTCGTCGACATGCCCGTACATCATCGTGGACGACGACGGGATGCCCAGCCGGTGCGCCGTGGAGACGACCTCGATCCACTGCGCCGCGGGCAGTTTGCCCTTGGTCAGCACCCAGCGGACCTCGTCGTCGAGGATCTCCGCCGCGGTCCCGGGGATCGAGCCCAGCCCGGCCGCCTTGAGCTCGGTCAGCCACTCCTCGATGGACACGCCCGCCTTGGCGGCGGCCGACACGATCTCCATCGGCGAGAACGCGTGCACGTGCATGCCCGGCACGGCCTCGCGGACCGCGCGCACCAGGTCGGCGTAGAAGGTGACCGGCAGCTTCGGGTCGATGCCGCCCTGGATGCAGACCTCGGTGGCGCCGTCGCGGGCCGCCTCGACCGCGCGCGCCGCGATCTCGGGCAGCGAGAGGCGGTAGGCGTCCGCGTCGCGCTCGCGCTGGGCGAAGGCGCAGAACCGGCAGCCGACGTAGCAGACGTTCGAGAAGTTGATGTTCCGGTTGATCACGTAGGTGACGTCGTCGCCGTTGACCTGGCGGCGGACGTCGTCGGCCAGCTTGACCAGCTCGAGGAGCGCGGGGCCCTCGGCCGTCAGCACGGCCATGGCCGCGTCGTGGTTCGCCGGGTCGAGCAGCGCCGCGGGGTCCGACGCCGCCAGGTCGAGCCCGGCGTGGACGTCTCCGGGGAGCCGCTCCGGGGCGGCGGCCCGTTGCGCCGCGAGCTCGGAGCGCAGCTCGTCCCAGTCGCCGTAGACGGACGCGAAGTCCCCGCGGCGGTCCTCGGTGCGTCCGGTGGTGTCGATGGAGGCGTGCAGGTCGGTGCGCCCGGTGGACTCGAAGCCGCCGTCGGGCTCCTGCCAGGACCGGCCCTCGACCGGCGCGTCCTCGTTCGCCAGGCCGGTCTCGGGGTCGGCCAGCGCGGCGACGTGCGCGTGCAGTCGGGTGTCGATCCACGGCGACCCCGCCAGCACGTACTTCGGGTAGACGGTCAGCCGCTCCCGCAGCGTGAACCCGGACTCCTGCGAGCGCGCCGCCAGCTCGTCGATCGCGGGCCAGGGGCGCTCGGGGTTCACGTGGTCCGGGGTCACCGGCGAGACGCCGCCCCAGTCGTCGATACCCGCGCGCAGCATCAGGGCGAACTCGTCCCCGACGAGGTTCGGCGGGGCCTGCACCCGCATCTTCGGCCCGAGCACCAGCCGCGTGACGGCGATGGTGGCGGCCAGGTCGTCGAGGTCCGCGTCGGGGTCGTTCGCCATCGCGGTGTCCGGCTTGGCCCGGAAGTTCTGCACGATGACTTCCTGGATGTGCCCGTGCGCCCGGGAGGACGACCGGATCGCGAAGATCGCGTCCGCCCGCTCGGCGCGGGTCTCCCCGATGCCGATCAGGATGCCGGTGGTGAACGGGACGCCCACGCGTCCGGCGTCGGTCAGGGTGCGCAGCCGGACCGCGGGCTCCTTGTCGGGCGAGCCGTAGTGCGGGCCGCCCTTCTCCGACCACAGCCGGGTCGCGGTCGTCTCGAGCATCATCCCCATCGACGGGGCGACGGGCTTGAGCCGCGTGAGCTCCTCCCACGACAGCACGCCCGGGTTGAGGTGGGGCAGCAGCCCGGTCTCCTCCAGGACGGCGATCGCGCACGCCCGCACGTACTCCAGCGTGGAGCCGTAGCCGCGCTCCTCGAGCCACTCCTGTGCCTGCGGCCAGCGGTCCTCCGGGCGGTCCCCGAGGGTGAACAGGGCCTCCTTGCAGCCCTGGGCCGCGCCCTGACGGGCGATCTCCACGACCTCGTCCCGCTCCAGGAACAGCGAGTCCAGCCTGCCGGGCACCGTGGCGAAGGTGCAGTAGTGGCAGCGGTCCCGACACAGCCGGGTCAGCGGGATGAACACCTTGCGCGAGTACGTGACCACGCCGGGGCGGCCGGCGTCGACCAGGCCGGCGTCGCGCACGGTCGACGCCGCCGCGAGCAGCGCGTCGAGATGCTCGCCGCGCGCGGCCAGCAGGACCGCGGCCTCGTTCACGTCGAGCACCGCGCCGTCCCGGGCGCGCCGCAGGGCGCGCCGGATCGCGGAGTCCGCGGGCGCCTTCTCGGCGGGGGCGGGTGGGACAGGCGCAGGGAGCGGCTCGGCCATCCGTCCAGACTAGGTCGGGTGTGGGCCCCGGTCGACCAGCGATCATCACGTCGATCCGGGGAATACTCTGCGACCGCCACGCGGGACACTGCTCCTGATGCGCCGACTCCTCCCGTTGCTGCTCCTCCTCGCCGCCTGTGCGCCCGCCCCGCCCGCGCCCGCCCCGCCCGCGCCCGCCCCGCCCGCGCCGGACCCGGGGAACACGGTCACGCTCACCCGTCCGGAGGGCGCGCGGCAGGCGATCGTGGTGCGGCCCTCGTCGGCGGGCGCGGGGGCCCCGCTCGTGCTGGTGCTGCACGGCAGCGGCGGCACGGCGCAGGAGATGCAGGGCCTCGGCTTCGATCCGCTCGCCGCCCGGGACGGGGTGGTCACGGCCTATCCGCAGGGACTCGACGGGACCTGGAACGCGGGCGGCTGCTGCGGCTCCGCGGTGCGGAACGGGGTCGACGACGTGGGCTACCTGACCGCGCTCGTGGCCGATCTGGTCGCGCGGGACGGCGTGGACCCGCACCGCGTCTACGCCGTCGGCTTCTCCAACGGCGCGATGATGAGCTACACGTGGGCCTGCGCGGGCGGCGCGCTCGCCGGGATCGGGCCGGTCGCGGGCGCGCTGACCGGCCCCTGCCCGAGCCCCGCCCCGGTCTCGGTCGTGGCGCTGGCGGGCACCGCGGACGACCGGGTGCGCATCGAGGGCCGCCCCGACCGGGGCTGGGCCTCGCTCGACGCCACCCTCGCCCCCTTCGTCGCCGGCTGCGACGCCCCCGGGACGCGGACCGCGATCACGTCCTGGGCCTGCCCCGGCGGACGCACCGTGACCCGGGAGATCCTCGACGGGCAGGGGCATTCCTGGCCGGACTCCGCGACCGCGTTCCTGTGGGAGCGGTTGATCATGGGCCACACTGGGTCCTGATGCGCCGCCTGCTCCCGCTGTTGTTGCTCCTCACCGCCTGCGCCCCCGCCGAGCAGGCCGCCGTGCCGCGTGCGGGCGAGCGATCGCTGAGCATCCCGACCCCCGACGGCACCCGCACCGCGACTGTCGTCCACCCGGCCGCCGCGGGCCCGGGCGCGCCGCTGGTCGTGGTGCTGCACGGGCACGGCGGCACCGCGTCGGCCATGCGGTCGCTCGGTTTCGACGACCTCGCCGCGCGCGACGGCGCCGTCGTCGCCTATCCCCAGGGCGTCGGCCGGAGCTGGAACGCGGGCCGCTGCTGCGGCACCGCCCGGTCCCAGGGGGTCGACGACCTCGGCTTCCTCGACACCCTGGTGGCCACCCTCGTGCGCGACGACGGCGTGGACCCCCGCCGCGTCTACGCCGTCGGCTTCTCGAACGGCGGGCACCTCAGCTACGCGTGGGCCTGCGCGGGCGGGGCGCTCGCCGGGATCGCGCCGGTCGCCGGGGCCCTGACCCGGGAGTGCCCGGACCCGACACCGGTGTCGGTCGTCGCCGTGGCGGGGACCGCCGACCGGACGGTGCCGGTGGCGGGCCTGGCGTCGCTGGGCAAGGCCTCGCTCGACGCGAGCATCGCCCCGTTCGTCCGGGTCGGCGCGTGCGGGAGCCCGGTGACCCGCGTCGACGGCGACGCCACCCTGACGACATGGGACTGCGCCGGCGGGCGGACCGTGACCAAGGACGTGATCACGGACCAGGAGCACGCCTGGCACCCCGGCACCCGAGACCTGCTGTGGGCGACCCTCCGCATCGGCGCCCCCGCCTGATGGGTGCTCGTGCCGGGGCGGGGCGCAGGGCGTCAGGGGCGCAGGGCGTCAGGGGCGCGGGGCGTCAGGGGCGCAGGGAATCGCAGTGCGATCGGCGGTCGTCGCGCTCGTCGACGGCCCTGGACCACCAGGCTCAGGTTCCTGACGGTCCAGGGCACCGACCATCCGAGCCCCCTCCGACCCGACACCGGCATCGCCGCGCGAAGCTCAGCTTCCTGACGGTCCAGCGGCCGCACTATCCGAGCCCCCTCCGACCCGGCTGCACCATCCCGGCACCACGCTCAGGATCCTGACGGTCTGGGGCCCCGACCGTCCGAGCACCCTCGGACCCGCGAACAGCGTCCCGGCACGGGGCCCAGGTTCCTGACCATCCCGCACCCGAACCGTCCTCGGCCGGATCGATGGACTGCCGGACCATCAGCAGCCTGAGCTTCACGCCGCCCCTCCACGAACCGACGCAGCGCCGGACGATCCGCCCCGCGGACCGTCAGGAACCTGAGCTCTTCGCGTGAAGCCGCCTCCGGATCGGCCCGCCACCGGACCACCAGCACCCTGGACCATCAGGACCCTGAGCTTCGCGCCACGACACCGCTGCCGGGTCGGACCGCACTCGGATGCTCGACACCCCGAACCGTCAGAAAGCTGAGCCACGCGCCGCCACCCGTCCGTCAGGTCGTCCCCCCTGCCGATCACCAGCACCCCGGACCATCAGAAAGCTGCGCAACGTGCCGCCACCAGGCACCCCACTCGAGCACAGCAGGGCGCGGCTCAGCGGGTCGTGCCCCGGCGTCCTCCGTCTAAGCGCGTCGGAAGCCGAACCAGGTCCGGCGCCGCTCGCCCGCCTCCTCCAGCTCGGCGAGCGCCTCCTGCACGGTCGGCGGCTCGGCGGAGCGCAGCCGGTCGACGAGGTCCGCGAACGGCGGCTCCAGCGCGGCGGTCCGGGCGAGGGTCTCGCCCAGGCCGCGCAGGTCGTCCGCGGCGCTCACGGGTCCGCCGGTCGGGTCGACGGCCAGCCGCGCCCGGGCGAGCCCGGTGTCGGTGAACGCGATCCGCCCGCCCTCGGCGAGCACGACCGCCGCGGGCCGGATCGCCCCGTGCACCAACCCGACCTCGTGGGCGCGACCGAGGGTGCCCAGCAGCCTGCGCGCGAGGTCCAGGGCGTCCTCGTAGGACAGCCGACCACCGGCGGAGGTGTGGTCCGAGAGCCGGACGCCGTCCGTGTACTCCGTGACGAGCAGGTCGAGCTCTCCGTCGGAGAGCACGTCGTGCACGGTGAGCAGGCCCGGGTCGCGCAGGGCGCCGACCAGCCGCGCCTCGCGAAGCAGGGCGTCCCGGAAGCGGGTGTGGTCGGCCGCGGTGGGGCGGCCGGGCAGGTGCAGCTCGCGGACGACGACCGGCCTGCCCGTGACCTTGTCCTGGGCCCGCCAGACGGGTCCCATGGCGCCGGCACCGAGGCCGTCGAGCACGAGGTAGCGACCGCCGACCAGGCGGGAGGGGATCATGCGAACGCGACCAGGACGGGGGCGTGGTCCGACCAGCGGGTGTCGTAGCTCGCGGCCCGCTCCACCCGCGCCTCGACGGGGGTCAGCCCGGGGGTGGCCAGGACGTGGTCGATGCGCCAGCCCGCGTCGTTGTCGAAGGCCCGGCCGCGGTAGGACCACCAGGTGTACGGGCCCTCGACGCCGGGGTGCAGGGCGCGCACGGTGTCCTGCCAGCCTGCGGCGTGCAGGTCGGCGAGCCAGGCGCGCTCGTGCGGGAGGAACCCGGAGTGGGCGAGGTTGCCCTTCCAGTTCCGGATGTCCGCCTCGGCGGGGGCGATGTTGAAGTCCCCCGCGACGACCGTGTGGCCGCTCGTACCCGCCAGGTGTTTGGCGAAGGAGGCGAGGAAGCGGTCCTTCTCCTCCTGCTTCGGCGTGCCCGCCGCACCCTTCGGCAGGTACAGCGACCCGACGGTGACCCCCGGCAGGTCCACCTCGACGTAGCGGCCCTGCTCGGCGAACTCCGGGTCACCGATCCCGGTGCGCACGGCCAGCGGCTCGTCCCGGCTGAGGATCGCGACGCCGTTGCGCCCCTTCGACAGCGCGCCCCGCGCGGGCTCCACCGTGAGGTGCCACCCGGCACCGGGGAAGTCCGCGGGCAGCTCGTCGGGCCGGGCCCGCACCTCCTGCAGGCAGACCACGGTGGCGGGCGTGGTGACGAGCCAGTCGAGGAACCCCTTGGCCGAGGCGGCTCGGACGCCGTTGACGTTCGCCGTGGCAAGAACCAACACGGTCTAGCAGGTGCTCCCCTCGGTCGCCGCCAGCCGCTCGTTGACCGCCCAGCGGTTGTCGCCGAGGAGCTTGCGGAACCCGTTCTCGATCAGTCCGGGCTCGGCGTCCACCCGGGCGCCCGGGGCCAGCTGGTCGACGGGCTCGAACTGGGTGCTGGCGCTGCGGTAGACGTCGAGCGGGGCGGCACCCTGGACGGCCATCACGCAGCCGGTCTCGTTCGTGGTGCCCGATCCCTGGGTGAACATCGCGACGACGGCGAGCACCGTGCCCGCGATCAGCACGAAGGTCCACCCCTTGAAGGACGACGCCTCCAGCTTGGGCACCGTGAACTTGGGCCGCAGCGCCATGATCGCCCCTCCCCGTGACACCGTGGGTCCCCACCGTAGCCCAGTGCGATGTCGGCGACCTCGGGATGAAACAGGACGCGCGTACGGTATAGCGTGGGCGCCGAGAGAAGTCGACGGAGTCTGCGGAGATTTGGAGCGGCGTGCAGTGAAGGTCATCTACACCTATACCGATGAGGCGCCTGCCCTGGCGACCCACTCCCTCCTCCCGGTCATCGAGGCCTACGCCGGAAAGGCGGGGATCGACGTCGAGACCCGGGACATCTCGCTCGCCGCCCGGATCCTCGCGCAGTTCCCGGACCTGCTGAGCGACTCGCAGCGGGTGTCCGACGCGCTCACCGAGCTGGGTGAGCTGGCCAAGACGCCCGAGGCCAACATCATCAAGCTGCCGAACGTCTCGGCCTCGATCCCCCAGCTCAAGGCCGCGATCGCCGAGCTGCAGGCGGCGGGCTACGCGGTGCCGGACTACCCGGAGAACCCGCAGTCCGAGGCCGAGAAGGCCGCCCGCGCCGCGTACGACGCCGTCAAGGGCTCCGCCGTCAACCCGGTGCTGCGCGAGGGCAACTCCGACCGCCGCGCGCCCGCCTCGGTGAAGAACTTCGCCAAGAAGCACCCGCACTCGATGGGCGCCTGGTCGCCGGAGTCGAAGTCCCACGTCTCGACCATGAGCGACGGGGACTTCCGGCACTCCGAGAAGTCCGTGACGCTCCCCGCGGCCACCACGCTGCGGATCGTGCACACCGCCGCCGACGGCACCGAGACCGTGCTCAAGGACGGGCTGAAGGTCCTCGAGGGCGAGGTCGTGGACGCCGCGGTCATGAGCGCGGCCGCGCTGAACACCTTCCTCGCCGAGCAGGTCGCGGACGCCGCCGAGCAGGGCGTGCTGTTCTCCGTGCACCTCAAGGCCACGATGATGAAGGTGTCCGACCCGATCCTGTTCGGGCACGCCGTGAAGGCGTACTTCAAGGACGTCTTCGCGCAGTACGGCGAGGACCTGGCCTCGGTCGGCGCGTCGCCGAACGACGGGCTCGCCTCCGTGCTGACCGCGCTGGACAAGCTCCCGGCCGACAAGAAGCAGGCCATCAGCGACGCGATCGAGGCCGGCTACAGCTCCGGCCCGCGCCTCGCGATGGTCGACTCCACGCGCGGGATCACCAACCTCCACGTGCCGTCCGACGTCATCATCGACGCCTCGATGCCGGCCGCCATCCGGTCGTCGGGCCAGATGTGGAACGCCGACGACGCCCAGCAGGACACCAAGTTCGTCATCCCGGACTCGTCCTACGCGCCGCTCTACGCCGAGACCGTCGACTTCTGCCGCGAGCACGGCGCCTTCGACCCGACGACCATGGGCACCACCCCCAACGTGGGCCTGATGGCGCAGAAGGCCGAGGAGTACGGCTCCCACGACAAGACCTTCGAGATCGAGACCGCGGGCACCGTCCGGGTCCTCGACGGGGACGACGTGCTGCTCGAGCACGCCGTCGAGCCGGGTGACATCTGGCGTGCCTGCCAGACCAAGGACGCGCCGATCCGCAACTGGGTGGAGCTGGCCGTCGGGCGGGCGCGGGCCACCGGCTGGCCCGCCGTGTTCTGGCTGGACGAGACCCGCGGGCACGACGCGGAGATCATCGAGAAGGTACGGGCCCAGCTCGCCGAGCTGGACACCGACGGCCTCACGATCGAGATCCTCCCGGTCGCCGAGGCCACCCGGTACACGCTGCAGCGCGCCAAGGCGGGCGAGGACACCATCTCGGTCACCGGCAACGTGCTGCGCGACTACCTCACCGACCTCTTCCCGATCCTCGAGCTGGGGACCTCGGCGAAGATGCTCTCGATCGTCCCGCTGATGAACGGTGGCGGCCTGTTCGAGACCGGCGCGGGCGGCTCGGCGCCGAAGCACGTGCAGCAGCTGGTCAAGGAGAACCACCTGCGCTGGGACTCCCTCGGTGAGTTCCTGGCGCTGGCGGTCTCGCTGGAGTTCCTGGCGGAGAAGACCGACAACGAGCGGGCGAAGATCCTCGGGGCCACGCTGGACGCCGCCACCGGCACGCTGCTCGAGACGGGCAAGTCGCCGTCGCGCAAGGTCGGCGAGCTCGACAACCGCGGCTCGCACTTCTACATCGCGCTGTACTGGGCGCAGGAGCTGGCGCGGCAGACCGCCGACCCGGAGCTCGCCGCGATCTTCGCTCCGCTGGCCGAGAAGCTGGCCGCGGACGAGTCGACCATCGTGGAGGAGCTGAACGCGGTCCAGGGCTCGCCCGTGGACCTCGGCGGCTACTACTACGTCGACAAGGCCAAGACCGACACGGTGATGAAGCCGAGCAAGACCCTGAACGAGGCGCTCTCCTCCTTCTGAGCCGCCGCTCCGCGGCCCGTGAGTGGTAAGTGGTGCCAGAGCACCACTTACCACTCACGAGCGCCGGAGGCGCCGCTCAGCCGACGGTGAGCGAGCCGCGGGTGATCGTGAGGGCGAGCAGCAGCACCGCGATCCCGAAGCCCGTGTAGCAGACGACGTCGACGATCCGGCCCCGGATCGCGAGCAGTCCCGCCCGCGGGGGCGGCAACACCCCGCGCAGCACCGCGGCGACCAGCAGCGACCCGCCCAGCAGGGCCGATCCCTGCCGCCAGTGCTCGGTGAGCACCTGCACCATGCCGAACGCGGCGATCAGCAGCACGATCAGCAGCGCGCCGTGGGTCTCCAGCCACGCCCGCGGCCCGACCCGGGTGGGCGTGGTCCGCGGCACGTCGGCGGAGTGCGGCCCGGCCGCCCCGAGGGTCGCCGCCTCCGGCGGCATGGGCGTACCGGTCCGCCGTTCGGCCGCGGACCGGACGACGGGGGTCGGCTGGGTCCGGGCACTCGGCCCGCCCGCCCCGACCTCCGGCATGACGGGCGACGGGTTCGGGGGCGGGCTCGGGACCCTCCACGGCGGACCGGCGGGCGGACCGGCCGCCTGGGCGGCGGGCCGCGCCGTGGGCGGGCCGGGCGGCGGGCCCGACGAGGCGTCGGGTCGGTCGGCGGGCGGGTCGACGGGCAGGGCGGCGGGCTGGGAGGCGGGCGCGGCGGCGGACTGCGCAGCCGGCCAGGGCCTGCGGGACCAGCCGGGACGGATCGCCGCGTCACCTCCGGAGGGGTGCGGCGCCGAGGACTGATCGCTCGCCGCCCGGCGGTCCCGCTCGGAACGGGCGGGCCAGGCGTCGGCCCGGTCGGGGCGGTCCGGCTGGTCGGGCTCCTCCTCGGCGCGGCTCACCGCGTCGCCCCCGCGGCGGCGGGCAGGGCGCACCGCGTCGCCGCCGTCCGTCTCGCCGTCACGGGGCCATCCTCGCAGAACCGCCGGGACCGGGCCGGGGCGCCGCCCGCGCACCCCGTTCACCGGGTCGTGGCTGCCCGAACGGTCAGCTCACCCCGCCGACCGAGACGGTTGCACCGAGAAAGTCGAGGTCGGGGTCTGCCCGTTCGTAGGGTCCGCCGAGTCTGTGACGCCGCGCACAATCGCTGCGCCGGCGCTGACGTCCCGTCTCCGGGGCAAGCCCTGCCGGCTGACTCGACGAGGAGCATTCATGACTGTCGAAAGCGACGTGCAGACCGGGGCGCATGCCGCACCAGAGGCCCCGGCGGCCCCCGCTCCGGCGGGCAACCCGGCGCTGCTGGGCCTGATCACCTTCCTCCCTTCGGGCGTCACGCTCGGCCTGTGGTTCCTCGGCTACCTGGACACGGCGGCCCTGCCGGGCGGCATGATCCCGATCGTCAGCCTGTCCGCGGGCCTGTTCCTGATGATCTCGGCGGTGTGGGCCGCGCGGCTGGCCGCCAACACCGTGGCCGCGATCTTCGGGGTGTTCTCGGCGTTCTGGCTCAGTTTCGGCGCGCTGCTGACCGGCCTGACCAGCGGCTGGTGGGGGGTCGCCGACGCCGCGGCCGTGGCGAACGTGCAGCGCACCTACCTACTGTCGTTCACCCTGGTGTTCATCCTGCTCACCCTGGCGACGCTGCGGCTGCCGATCGCGTTCACGGCCGGGTTCGTGTTCGTGGACATCACGTTCGTGCTGGCCTTCCTCGGCGTGAGCACGGGCAACGCCGGGCTGTTCCCGATCGCGGGCATCACGACCCTGGTCTTCTGCGCGATCTTCGCCTACATCCTGTTCGACGGGTTCGCCCAGGACCTGGGAGGGAAGGCGATGCCCCTGGGCAACGCCCTGGTGAAGTAGCCCCCGCACCCCGACGACGAGCCCGGGCACCCGCCCGGGTTCGTCGTCGTGTGTCAGATCGAGACAGCGGCACCGCCCGATGTGGACGTTAATACGTGTGACGGAGCACACAGCACACCCGCGCCCGTGCTCGCTCCGCGCTCGGATCAACGACGTCTGGAGCGTGTCATGACCACTGAGAGCCCCGCGAGCCCCGCGAGCACCGCGACCACGAGCCCGGTGGAGGCGCCACCCGCAGCGCCGACCGGCAATCCCGCCCTCCTCGGCCTGCCCGCCTTCCTCGTGGGCGGGATCGGCCTGACGCTCTACCTGTTCGGGTACCTGCCCGCGGCGGCGGTGGGCACGCTCGTCCCGATGACGCTCGTCGTCTCGGGTCTCGGCCTGCTGGTGGCGGGCTGGTGGGCGATCCGGATCGGGCAGGGCGCCGTGGGCGCGATCTTCACCGTGTTCGCGACCTTCTGGCTGAGCTACGCCTACCTCGTCCTCTCCCTGGTCAACGACTGGTTGAAGATCCCGGCGGACGACACGGCCACCGCGCAGGCGACCTTCCTGATCGGCTGGCTCGCCGTCTTCGCGGTGCTCACCCTGGCCACGCTGCGGCTGCCGCTGGCCTTCACCGCACTGTTCACCCTGGTCACGATCACGGTGGCGCTCGTCCTGGTGGCCACCCTGACCGGGAGCACGGGCCTGCTCACGATCGCGGGGATCGGCGCGGCGCTGTTCTGCCTCGTCGCCATCTAC
The DNA here is from genome assembly GCF_900102195.1 of Pseudonocardia oroxyli. Classification (GTDB taxonomy): domain Bacteria; phylum Actinomycetota; class Actinomycetes; order Mycobacteriales; family Pseudonocardiaceae; genus Pseudonocardia; species Pseudonocardia oroxyli. Next base: position 439,928 of record NZ_FNBE01000002.1, on the reverse strand, counting down.
ATCTTCGTGGACGGCATGACCCAGGAACTGGGCGGCCCGGCCCGTTCCATGGGCAACCCGCTCGTCCACTGAGGCTCGGGGCGCGGCCGGCCGCTCGAGCCCGGCCGCGTCCCGTCTCACCGGAAGTCCCGGGACTTCACCGCGACCGTCAGCGGGAGGCGCTGGAGGCGGTCCGCCAGCAGGTTGAGGACGCCCTCGGGGCTCCGCTCCAACCGTCCCCGCACCAGCAGCGCCGCGCTGCCCAACGCCACGGAGCGGTACCGGGCCCACAGCCCCTCGGAGCACGTGACGTTGAGCATCCCGCTCTCGTCCTCCAGGTTCACGAACGTGACCCCGCGGGCGGTCGCGGGCCGCTGCCGGTGCGTGACCAGCCCGCCGACCAGCACCCGCCGCGGCGGGCGATCCGGATCGTGCGGGTCCCCGCCCAACGGGTCGAGCCGGTCGATCCGGACGGCGCCGAGCCCGTCGAGCCTCTCCCGGAGGTGCTGCATCGGGTGGGAGTCCGGCGAGACCCCGGTGGCCCAGACGTCCGCCACCGTCTCCTCGACGTCCGTCATCCCCGGTAGGGCGGGCGCCGCCAGCCCGACGGCCGCCCCCGGCAGGTGCTCCGGGCGGACCCGCGCGACCACCCCGGCCGCCCACAACGCCGCGCGCCGGTCGATCCCGAAGCAGCCGAACGCCCCCGCCGTCGCGAGTGCCTCCGCCTGCGGTCCGGTGAGCTGGACCCGGCGGGCCAGGTCGGCGAGGTCGGCGTACGGGCCGCCCCGCACGCGCTCCTCCTCGATCCGCTCGGCGAGCTCGGTGCCGATCGTGCGGATCTCCCGCAGCCCGGTCCGGACCGCCCAGCCGCCGGCGCTCTCGGCGTCGGGTTCGAGGATCGCGGCCGCACCGCCGCGGTTGACGTCCGGACCGAAGGCCTTCACCCCGTGCCGCCGTGCGTCCGCGACCAGGGACTGCGGCGAGTAGAACCCCATCGGTTGGGAGTTGAGCAGCGCCGCGCAGAAGGCGGCGGGATGGTAGAGCTTGAACCAGGAGCTGGCGTAGACCAGCGAGGCGAAGCTGATCGAGTGGCTCTCCGGGAAGCCGAAGTTCGAGAAGGCCAGCATCTTCTGGAAGATCGTCTTCGCGACGTCCGGCGGGATCCCCTTGTCCGCCATGCCCGCGAAGAACCGCTCCCGCAGGTTCTCCATCCGCTCCGCGGACCGCTTGGAGCCCATGGCGCGGCGCAGCTCGTCCGCGTCCGACGCCGAGAAGCCCGCCACGTCCACGGCGATCTGCATCAGCTGCTCCTGGAACAGCGGCACGCCGAGGGTCTTCTCCAGCGCCCCGGCCAGCAGCGGGTGGTCGTACTCCCAGGTCTCCAGCCCGTTCCGGCGCCGGATGTAGGGGTGCACCGACCCGCCCTGGATCGGCCCCGGCCGGATCAGTGCCACCTCGACCACGAGGTCGTAGAACTCGCGGGGCTTCAGCCGCGGGAGCGTGGCCATCTGCGCCCGCGACTCCACCTGGAACACGCCCACGGAGTCCGCCCGCTGCAGCATCGCGTAGACGGCGGGATCGCTCTGGTCGAGATCGTGCAGCTCCACCTTCGTGCCGTCGTACCGCGCGACGAGGTCCTGCATCAGGTGCAGTGCCGTGAGCATCCCCAGCCCGAGCAGGTCGAACTTGACCAGCCCGGCCGCCGCACAGTCCTCCTTGTCCCACTGCACGACGGTCCGGTCCGCCATCCGCGCCCACTCCACCGGCACCACCTCGGACACCGGACGGTCGCAGATCACCATGCCGCCGGAGTGGATCCCGAGGTGGCGCGGGAACCCCAGCAGCTGCCCCGCCAGGTCCAGCACCGGCTGCGGCAGCCCCTCGTCTCCCGACAGCCCGCCCCAGCGCTCGATCCGCTTGCTCCACGCGTCCTGCTGGCCGGGCGAGAAGCCCAGCGCCTTCGCCATGTCCCGCACCGCCGAGCGGGGCCGGTAGGTGATCACGTTCGCCACCTGGGCGGCGTGGGTGCGCGCGTACCGCTCGTAGACGTACTGGATCACCTCCTCCCGCCGGCCGGACTCGATGTCCAGGTCGATGTCCGGGTAGCCGTCCCGGTCCGGGGACAGGAACCGCTCGAAGAGCAGACCGTGGCGCACCGCGTCGACGTGGGTGATGCCCAGCGCGTAGCAGACCGCGGAGTTCGCGGCGGAGCCCCGGCCCTGGCAGAGGATGTTCGCGCGGCGGCAGAACGCCACGATGTCCGCGACGATCAGGAAGTAGCCGGGGAAGTTCTTGCTCTCGATGATCTCCAGCTCGTGCTTCACCATGTCCGCGGCGAACCGGTTCTCCGCACCGCTGCCGTACCGCTGCATGACCCCCCGCCAGGTCAGCGCCCGCAGCCAGCTCGCCTCGGTCTCCCCGGGCGGGACGTCGAACGGGGGCAGGTCCGGCGCCACCAGCCGCAGCTCGAACGCCAGCTCCCGGCCCAGCACGGCCGCGCGTTCGACCGCCCCCGGGTAGCGGGCGAAGCGCCGCTCCATCTCGTCCCCGCCGCGCAGGTGCCCCGAGACCGCGGCGGGCAGCCAGGGGTCCGCGTCGTCCAGGCTGCGGCGGGCCCGCACCGCCGCCACCGCGCTCGCCAGCGGGAACCGCTCCCGCCGCGCGTAGTGCGCCGCCGTGGTCGCGACGACCGGGACGCCCTCCTCGGCGGCGAGCGCGGCCAGCAGGTCGTTCCGTTCGGTGTCCTCGGGCAGCGCCTGGTGGGTCAGCTCGACGACGACGTGCTCCCGGCCGAACCGGTCCACCAGACCCCGCAGCGCCTCCGCCCCCGCCCGGGGACCGCCGCGGCGCAGCGCCTGCTGCACCGTGCCCTTGCGGCACCCGGTGAGCGCGACGACCCGGCCCCGCACGTCCTCCACGACCTCCGCCGGGGCGTAGACCGGGCGGCCCTTCTCCGCCCCGCGCAGCTGCGCCGCACTGATCGTGCGGCACAGCGCCCCGTACCCCTCCGGGCCTCGGGCGAGCAGCAGCAGGTGGCTGCCCTCCGGATCGGGCACCCCGTTCTGCGGCGCGGACAGCCCCACGCTCAGCTCGGCGCCGAAGACCGTGCGCATCCCCAGCCCGCGCGCGGCCTCGGCGAAGCGGACCACGCCGTACATCCCGTCGTGGTCGGTGAGCGCGAGCGCCTCCAGACCCAGCTCGTGAGCCCGTTCGACGAGCTCCTCCGGATGGCTCGCCCCGTCGAGGAAGCTGAAGTTCGAGTGGCAGTGCAGCTCCGCGTAGGGCGTGGCGGACTCGCCCCGCTCCAGGGGTGGCGCCTCGTACGGCCCACGCCTGGCGGACCAGGCGGGCGAGTCCCCGCCGTCCCGCTCCGGGCCGCCCGTCAGGCTCGCCCCGGAGCGGCCCGAGAGGATCCCCTCCAGCTCGCGCCAGCTGACGTCCGGGTTGCTCCACCCCATCCCCCCACTCTACTCGAACAGATGTTCGATCAGGCGACCACCGGGAGGAACGGGTCCAGCCAGGATCGGAGCGCCGCCTTCGGCCGCGCACCCGTGACCTGTGCGACCACCGCACCGCCCCGGTACAGCGCGAGCGTGGGCATGCCCAGTACCCCCGCGGCGGCGGCGGTGCGCGGGTTCTCGTCGACGTCCAGCGCCACGATCTCGACCCGCCCCGCCAGCTCCTGCGCCAGCTCGGCGAGCACCGGCGCGATCATCCGGCAGGGCGGGCACCAGGTCGCCGTGAACTCCACCAGCACGGGCAGCGGCGACTCCAGCACCCGCGCCGCGAACCCCGCGTCCGTGACTTCCTCGATCATGTCTCTCCCCCGGTGAACTGGCAGCGGGCCTGTTCCAGCTGCCCCTCGAGCTCGGCGCGGATCGCCTGCAGCCGGGCCAGCGACGCATCGACCTCGGCGAGCTTCGCCCGGTAGACCGCGATCGAGTCCGGACAGCTCCCGCCGCTCGGGTGCCCCGCCCGCAGGCACTCGACGAACGGGCGCGTCTCCTCCAGCGACATGCCGAGATCCACCAGCGCCCGGATCTCCGCGACCGCCGCGACGTCCTCCGCGCCGTAGGCCCGGTAGCCGTTCGCCGCCCGCCGCGCGGGCAGCAGGCCCAACTCCTCGTAGTGCCGCAACGCCCGCGGGCTCACCCCCGCGCGCTCGGCCAGCTCCCCGATCCGCATGGGCGCGACGCTAGACCTTGCCCTCGACGAGAAGGCCAGCCCGAAAGGCGCGACGGCCGAGTCATCCACAGGTTCGGACGAGTGCCACCCGAACGGACCACCGCCGGGGACGTCCGCGCAGCGCACAGAGCTGACCGGATGACACCGGCCGGGCCGCTCCCCAGCCCCCGACCGGCGTCATCCGGTCCGACGGGGGGCGCGGACCCGGGGGCTCCCCAGCTACCGGTCGCGCTCACTCCCGATGCCCCTGATTCCACTCCCCCAGCCTGAGAGGAGCCTGTGCCGCAGCCGTGGAGCGTCCGTGGATACTCCGGCCCGGCACACGGCGCCCGAATGGCGGACACTGATCGAAACCGGACGAACGGGGTATCGATGCGCGGACGACTGGCGGGGCTCGTGGGGCTCGCGGCCCTCCTGGTGGGCTGCGGTGCAGCCCCGGCACCCGCCGCGGCGCCGGCGAGCGACCCGACGCTGCCCGCGCGACTCGTCGCGACCGCGAGCGGCGACCGCGCCCACGCCCACCTGGAGCGGCTCCAGGCGATCGCCGACGAGCACGGCGGCAACCGAGCCCTGGGCACCCCGGGCTACGACGCGAGCGTCGACTACGTGGCCGAGACGCTGCGGGCGGCGGGCTTCACCGTGGACACCCCGTCGTTCGACGTCCGGGCGTTCGCGCTCCAGGACAAGCGGCTGACCGTGGACGGCGCCCCGGTCGAGGCGGGGGCCATGGGTTTCTCCCCCGCGGGCGAGGTCAGCGCACCGCTGCACGTGGCGGGCACGCTCGGCTGCACACCGGAGGAGCTCGCCGGGACGCCCGCGGGCGCCGTCGTGCTCGTCCAGCGGGGGACCTGCCCGTTCGGGGTGAAGTCCCAGAACGCGCGCACGGCGGGGGCCGCCGCGTTGATCGTCTCCAACAGCGAGGACGGCCCGCTCGACGGCACCCTCGGCGACCTCGACGGCACGGTCCCGTCCCTGGGCGTCTCGAAGGCCGTCGGGGAGCAGCTCGCCACCCGCGCCGGGGCGCCGGTCACCCTGCTCGTCGCGGCCACGACCACCGAGACGACCAGCCGGAACGTCATCGCGCAGACCACCACCGGGAACCCGGACCGGGTCGTGATGGCCGGGGCGCACCTCGACTCCGTGCCGGAGGGACCCGGGATCAACGACAACGGCACCGGATCGGCCGCGCTGCTCGACGTCGCGCTCGCCCTGGGTCCCGCGCCCGCCGCCGAGCAGGCCGTGCGGTTCGCGTGGTGGGGCGCCGAGGAGGTCGGCCTGGTCGGCTCCACGCGGTACGTCGAAGGACTCTCGCCGGAGGATGCGGCGCGGATCGCGCTCTACCTGAACCTGGACATGGTCGGGTCGCCCAACCCCGGCTACCTCGTCTACGACGGCGACGACTCCGACCGCGAGGGCGAGGGCCCGGGCCCGGCGGGGTCGGCCGCCGTGGAGCAGGTGCTGCTCGAGCAGCTCGCCGCGGTCGGGGTGCAGGGCTCCGGCACGGACTTCGACGGCCGCTCGGACTACGGCCCCTTCATCGAGGCGGACATCCCTGCGGGCGGGCTGTTCACCGGCGCGGAGGAGGCGAAGACCCCCGAGCAGGCGACACAGTGGGGCGGCACGGCGGGCACCCCGTACGACGCCTGCTACCACCAGCCCTGCGACACCCTCGCCAACGTCGACCGCCAGGCCCTGGACCGCAACGTGGACGCCCTGGCGGGCACGATCGGCCGCTTCGCCCTCACCCTGAACGGCGTCCCGCCCCGCTGACCGCGAGTCCCCCACTCCCGACACGCGAGTCCCCCGGTCCGGACACGCGAGTCGGACATCGGCGGGCGAGCACCTCGGCCGACGGGTCCGGCGGCGCGACCCCTCCGGGCCCGGCTCAGTCATAGATCCCGACGACCCACCAGCGCTGCTCCCGGTACCGGAGCAGGAGGGCGACACCGTCGGACAGCTCGACCTGCAGCCGGGAACCCACCGCGCCCTCCGGCGACCACCAGCGCTGCACCACCGGCCACGGCCCCGCCCAGCCGCGGATCTCCCGGGGCGGGTGCGGCGGCAGCAGCAGGCGGTGCGGGTCGGCGCTGAGCAGGTCCGGTTCGGGCAGGTGGACGGGCTGGTCCGCAGCGTCTCGCAGCTCGACGGGCAGGGGTTCGGCGGGCACCGTCGCGGGCGAGGGCGCGGGTAACCGGCCGGGCCAGGCGGGCACCGGGTCCCGCGCCGCCGCGGCCGTGCGCACCGCCTGGGAGCGGGCGGGCCCGCGGGCCACGGGCTCCTTGTGGTTCGCGGGTGCGGTGCCGCGCAGCGCGGCCTCCGGAGCGTCCGGGGCGAACCCGCGCGGGGCGGCGCGCGCGAGGGGAGGCGGGGGCTGCGGCGCCGAGTCCGGCGTGGCGCCCGCCCCGACACCCGCGGGGGCATCACCCGAGACGTCCTCCCCAGCGCCGGTGTCCGACTCGCGAGCCTGCAGCGGAGGACTCGCGGGCTCGGTGAGGGGGACGCGCGTGTCCGGACCGAGGGGCTCGTGGGTCCGGTCCGGGGGACTCGCGGGTCCGGGGTGCGGGACTCGCGTGTCCGGGGTGCGGGACTCGCGTGTCCGAGGTGCGGGACTCGCGTGTCCGGAGTGGGGGACTCGCGGGGCCGGGGTGGGGGACTCACGGACGAGGTGGAGGGCCGGGGGTGTGCGGACGCCCAGCGCTCGGCCGGCGGGGTGGGCGAGCACGGACCGGCGCAGGGCGTCCGGGTAGGGGCCGTAGCCGGGGGTCGGTGCAGGGGCGGGCGGGCCCTCGAGCGGACCGGCGCCGCGGGTGCCCGCCTCGCGGTCGTCTCCCCACGGCACGAGCCGCACCCGCTCCCCGGGATCACGGCCGCCCGTCAGCACCGCCGTGACCACGGACTCCGGCCCGAGCAGGGCCTGCACCCGGACCAGGGCGCGGCCCGCGCGCTCGTCGGACTCCCCGACGTCTCCCCACAGCCCGAGCTGCAGCGCCCCCGCGGTGACCGTCTCCTCCGGGGTGAGCCGCAGCGCGACGACCGCGCCGGAGCCGCCGCGGGTGAGCCAGGCGTCGAGCTGCCAGCGGACCCGGTCGACCGTGCCCGAGGGGGTGAGCGGCTCCGCGCACCGCCACACCCGCACCAGTTCCTCGCCCTGCTCGGTGCGCGCCCACACCCCGAGCCGCGTGCACGACAGACCGTGCCCGGCCAGCGTGCGGTGCAGCCGCTCCGCGAGCGACCGGGCGGCGAACGCGGCCGCGTCCACCCGCTCCACCGGCGGGTCCAGCTCGACCTCGGCGGCCAGCTCCTCCGGCGGTCGACGACGGACGGGCGGGCGGGGGTCCAGGCCGCGGGCGAGCCGGTGGGCCAGCACCGCGTCGGCGCCGAAACGGGAGGCGACGTCCGCGGCCGCGAGCGCGCCGAACGCCCCCAGGCTCCGCAGACCCAGGCGGCGCAGCAGGTCGACGAGCTCGGCCCGGTCGACGTCCGGCTCCCGGTCGAGCTCCGCCACGCTCAGCGGGGCGAGGAACTCCGCGCTACGCCCGGCCTCGACGCCCACGCCGCGCCGCGCCGCGAGCACCGCCGCGAACAGCCCGTCCGCGAACCCGATCTGCACCTCGACGCCGGTCCGCGCGGCCACCTGGTCGACCAGCCGCTCGGCCGCGGCCCGCTCGCCGCCGAAGTACCCGACCGGGCCCTTCGCGGGCAGCACGAGCAACCCCGGCCGGACCACCTCCACGCCCGGCGCCAGCTCCTCCACCGCGACGACGACGGGCTCGAACGCCCGCGCGTCCCGCTCGGTGTCCGGGGTCAGGACCGCGATGTCGGGACACCGTGCCTGCGCCTCGCGCCGGCGCAACCCCCGGCGCACCCCCGAGGACCGGGCCCCCGCCGAGCACGCCACCACCCGGTTGGCCAGGAACACCGCCGCGGGCCGGTGGGGGGACACGTGCGCGGCCTTCATGGCCGCGACCACCGGCCAGTCCGGCGCCCACACCGCCACCACCCGCTCCGCGCTCATCGGGGCCCCCTGATCGCGGCCTGCGGTGCGCAGGTGCCGTATCCGGCACCTGCGCGCCGCGGACGGCGATCGTCGGCGCCGCCGCTCACGACACCGCCGCCGCGGCCGCCGGCTCCTCCGCGCCCGAGCCCGCGCCGGGCCACCCGGGATCGGCCGCACCGGGATCGGCCACGTGCCCCACCTCCGCGACCCCCCGCGCACCCGGCAGCAGCAGTTCCGCCTCCCGACCCGCGACCCCCGTGCCCCGGCCGCCGCAGTGCACCACCGCGCGGCGCGCGCGCAGCCTGCCCGCGCCCCGATCCGTCCCGCGCCAGCGCACGTCCCGACAGCCCAGGGTCAGGTCCGCGCCGGGCCAGGGACCCAGCGCGAGCAGCACCGACCCGCGTTGCCGGGCACGGGCGGCCAGCCGCTGCCGGTCCCCCGCCCGCACTCCGCGGGCACCGGCCAGCACCACGAGGTCCAGCCCGTCGAGCAGCGCGGACGCCACCGCCACCAGGTCCGCACCCGGCTGGGGCACGAGCGCGAGCCGCTCGAGCCGCACCCCGGCCTCCGCGGCGGCGACCGCACCGAGCCCGGGCACCCCGACCACCCCCGCCCACGCGCCCTCCGCCGACGCCTCGGCGAGCAGCGCGAACAGCAGGGACAGCGACCCGGGGCCACCCGCGACCGCCACCGTGCTCCCCCGCCGCAGCCCTCCCGCGGGCAGCAGCGGGGACAGCGCCGCCGCGACCGGGAGCACCCGGCCGTCCTCCCCCGGAGCGGGTGCGGGGCGCTCCGTCCCGGCGGTCCGCTCCTCCATCCGGCGCAGCAGCCCACGGGCGGCGGCGAGCCGGTCGGCGGCACTCTCCCCCGAGCGCGCCGCCGACCGCTCCGGGCCCGCGGACCGGCGGGCCTCCTCCGGGTGGCTCCCCGGCCCTCGCGCCGCACCGGGCGGACGGCCGCTCCCCACCACCGTGCCGCCCGGCTCCTGCTCGGGCCAGTCCGTCCACTCCGCGGGCGGCCACGGCTCCGCCGCCCTCACCGGTCCCCCGACCCGGCGTGACCACCACCGCGCTCCTCATCACCCTCTCGGGTGGTCTTCGCCGAGCGGATCTCACGCAGAGCACGCCCGCCCGCACTCTCCGACCACCCCGCACGGCCCGACCGGCGACCCGCACCGCCGACACACACCCCGCCGCGGACCCCTCCGGCGACGAGCCCGCCCAGCGACCGGGGAGACCCCTTCCCACCAGCAACGACCCGGACACCACGACGGCACACGGCGACACCTCTCCCACGCGACGAGCGACACCGCGGGGAGACGGTGTTCGAACTGACGTTCGAACTCTAACGCAGCCGCCCGGCTCGCTCAAGCCACGATCGGGTAGCCGAAGATCCGCGAAAAGACAAGATGGCCTTGAGGCTGTACGGCGCAGCAGGATTGAGCCTGATGGAGCACACACGGATCGTCGCGCTGGTCCCCGCGCACGACGAGGAACGCGCCCTGCCCGCGGCACTGGCGTCGCTGCGGGCGCAGCGCGTCGGCCCGGACCGGGTGGTCGTCGTGGCCGACGGGTGCACCGACGGGACCGCCGCGGTCGCCCTCGCACACGGCGCCGAGGTGCTCGAGACGGTCGACAACACCGATCGCAAGGCGGGCGCCCTGAACCAGGCCCTGCGCGTCCTGCTCCCCACCCTCGACGACGCCGACCTGCTCCTCGTCCTCGACGCCGACAGCGCCCTGAGCAGCGACTTCCTCGCGCTCGCGCGCGCCCACCTCGACGACCCGACCGTCGGCGCGATCGGCGGGATCTTCCACGGCCGCCCCGACGACGCGCACGGCCTGCTCGGCGAGCTCCGGCCCCGCGCGCTGCCGGGCGCCCTGCAGCGCAACGAGTACACCCGCTACGCCCGTGAGATCGCCCGCCGCGGCGGCCGCGCCCGCGTGCTCACGGGCACCGCAACCCTCTTCCGGGTGCGCACCCTGCGCCGCATCGCCGCCGAGCGCGGCACCGCGCTGCCCGGCCGCCCCGGCGACGTCTACGACTCCCGCGCGCTCACCGAGGACAACGAGATCACCCTGGCCGTGCGCACGCTCGGCCTGCGCGCCGTGTCGCCTGCCGGGTGCACCGTCGAGACCGAGGTCATGCCGACCTGGCGCGATCTCTGGCACCAGCGGATGCGCTGGCAGCGCGGTGCGCTGGAGAACCTGCGTGCCTACGGCTTCTCCCGGGTCACCGCGCCGTACTGGCTCCAGCAGGTCGGGATGTATCTCGGCATCCTCGCCGTGGTGCTGTTCCTGCTGGCCACGGCGCTGTTCGCGGCGTTGGGCGAGCTCGGGCCGCCGCGCGGTGTCTGGCTGCTGGTCACCGCGGTGTTCGTGGTCGAGCGGATCTGGACGGTCCGCCGCCGCGGGTGGCGCGGGATCCTGCTGGCCGCACCGATCGTCGTCGAGTTCGGCTACGACCTGTTCCAGCAGGCCGTCTACCTCGCCGCCGCGACCGCGCTGGCCCAGGGCCGCACGGCGCGCTGGCACCATCTCAGCCCGGCCCCGATCTGATGTACGGGAGGGCCGGTGACACCGCGCTCACGGCCGCGCCCGCGGGCGCCCTCGCCGTCGGCGGGCTCGACGTCCTGTGGTGGGTGGTCGCGATCAGCACCCTGATCGCGGCCACCCTGGCCCTGCTCCGGCTGCTGCCCCGCCGGGTCAGTGGGCGAAGTGCCGGGTCCCGGTCAGGTAGAGGGTCACGCCCGCGGCGGCCGCGGCGGCGGTGACCTCCTCGTCCCGGATCGACCCGCCCGGGTGCACGACGGCCCGCACGCCGCCGTCGATCAGCACCTGAAGGCCGTCGGGGAAGGGAAAGAAGGCGTCCGAGGCGGCGACCGAGCCCTGGGCGCGGTCCTCGGCGCGGGTCACCGCGAGCCGGCAGGAGTCGACCCGGTTGACCTGCCCCATCCCGACACCGACGGCCGCCCCGTCCCGCGCCAGCAGGATCGCGTTGGACTTCACCGCCCGGCAGGCCCGCCACGCGAACGCCAGGTCGGCGAGGGTCTGCTCGTCCGCGGCCTCGCCCGCGACGAGCTTCCAGGAGGTGGGGTCGTCGCCGGGGGCGTCGATCGCGTCCCGCTGCTGCAGGAGCAGCCCACCGCTGATCGGACGCATCTCGGCACCCGTCCGGACGACCTCGCCGGGCAGCCGCAGCAGCCGGATGTTCTTCTTGGTCTGCAGGATCTCCAGCGCCTCGGGGGCGAAGCCGGGGGCGAGCACGACCTCGGTGAAGATGTCCTTGACCTGCCGCGCCATCTCGGCCGACACCTCGCGGTTGGTGGCGATGACGCCGCCGTACGCGCTGACCGGGTCGGTGGCGTGGGCCTTGCGGTGCGCCTCGGCGACGTCCGCGCCCACCGCGATCCCGCACGGGTTGGCGTGCTTGATCACCGCGACGGTCGGCTGGTCGCCGTGGTCGTGGGCGGCCCGCCAGGCGGCGTCGGCGTCGACGTAGTTGTTGTAGGACATCTCCTTGCCGTGCAGCTGCTCGGCGGCGGCGAGGCCGGGCGTGCCGTTCGCGTACAGCGCCGCGGCCTGGTGCGGGTTCTCGCCGTAGCGCAGCGACGCCGTGCGGGTCCAGGTCGCGCCCGCCCACTCGGGGAAGGCACCGTCGCCGGGGGCCAGGACGCTGCCCATCCAGGAGGCGACCGCGACGTCGTAGGCGGCGGTGTGCCGGAACGCCTCGGCCGCGAGCGCCCGCCGGTCCGCCAGGGTGAACCCGCCCGCGCCGATCTGCTCCAGCACCCACCCGTAGCGCGTCGGGTCGGTGATCACGGCGAGGCTGTCGTGGTTCTTCGCCGACGCGCGGACCATCGCGGGCCCGCCGATGTCGATCTGCTCGACGCACTCGTCCGGCGTGGCGCCCGACGCCACCGTCTCGGTGAACGGGTAGAGGTTGGACACCAGCATGTCGAACGGCGCGATGCCGAGCTGCTCCAGCTGGGCGAGGTGCTCCGGCTTGCGGGTGTCCGCGAGCAGGCCGGCGTGGACACGCGGGTGGAGGGTCTTGACCCGGCCGTCGAGACACTCGGGGAACCCGGTCAGCTCCTCGACGGGGGTCACGGGCACGCCCGCGTCCGCGATGCGCTGGGCCGTGGACCCGGTGGAGACGATCTCGATCCCGGCGGCGTGCAGCCCGGTCGCGAGGTCGAGCAGACCGGCCTTGTCGTAGACGCTGATCAGGACCCGCTTGATGGGACGGCGCTCGCTCACTGGTCTCTCTCTCCGTTGCACAGCTCGGCGACGGTGGACAGCAGCAGCCGTCGCTCGGTGATCTTGATGCGGTCGTGGAGGGTGGCCTCGGTGTCCCCGGGCAGCACCGGGACGGCCTCCTGGGCGAGGATCGGGCCGGTGTCGACCCCGGCGTCCACCAGGTGCACGGTGCTCCCGGTGACCTTCACGCCGTGGGCCAGGGCGTCCCGGACCGCGTGCGCGCCGGGGAAGGCGGGCAGCAACGCGGGGTGGGTGTTGACGATCGGGCAACCGATGCCGTCGAGGAACGCGGCGCCCAGGATCCGCATGAACCCGGCGCAGACGACCAGGTCGGGGCGGTGCGGACGGGTCGCCTCCAGCAACGCGAGGTTCCAGGCGGCGCGGTCCGCGTGAGCCTTCGGGGGGACGGTGAACGTCGCCGTGCCCACGCGGTCCGCGCGGTCGAGGGCGTGGGCGTCCGCCCGGTCGGTGCCGACGGCGACGACCTCGCCGGGGAAGTCCGTGCCGGCGTCCAGCAGGGCCTGCAGCAGGGTGCCTGCTCCGGAGGCGAGGACGACGAGCCGGGCTCGGCCGGGTACGCGGGCCCCCGCGGTGGGGTCTGCGCTCGACGAGGCGGGCACCTGTCTCCTCGGGCCGGGTTCGGTACCCCACCAGCCTAAGCCGCGACGGCGGTCACAGCGCGGGGACCTGCCCTTTCGGGTCCGCCGACGCGCTCGGGCCCGCTCAGTCCTCGGCCGGACGTGCGGCCTCGGCCTGGCGTTTCCGCAGCGCGACGAGCTCGGCCACCGTCCGCGGGGCGGGCTCGGTCTCCTGGGCGGCGGGGGGCGTCCGGCCCGGTGGGTCCGTCTTCTCCCGGGGGTCGCGGCGGCGGAGCAGCCCGCGCCGTGCGGCGGGGGGTTGGTCGGGACCGGGCTGCTCGGTGCTCGAGTGTTCGGGGCTCGAGTGTTCGGTGCTCGAGTGTTCGGTGCTCGCGTGCTCAGGGCGGGGCTGCTCGGCATGGGGCCGGTCTGCGCGCGTCGACTCGGCGCGAGGCCCGTCGCTGCCGGACTGCTCGGCACCGGGCCCGTCGGCGCGCGGCTGCTCAGTGCGGGGTGGCCGGGAACGGGACTGCTCGGCACGGGGCCGGCCTGCGCGCTTCGTCTCGGCGCGAGGCCCGTCGCTGCCGGACTGCTCGGCACGGGGCCCCTCGGCGCTGAGGCCCTCGGCACGCGGCCGCTCGTCCGGCTCGGACCGCGGCGTCTCCACTGCGGCGCTGCGGGCCAGGCGGGCTTCGCGGCGGCGTCGGGCGGCGTCGACCGCTGCCGTCCGGTCGCCGCGGCGACCAGCGTGCCCCCGCGGGCCCGCGGGGGCCGAATGCCGCACGCGACCCGCGGACGTCGCACCACCCGTACGACTGTCCACCCCGTCGCCGTCGTCCTCCGGGGCCGGCACCGCGGCGGGGTCGCCGTCCTCCGACCCCTCCTCCGCGGCGGGGCCCTCGGTGTCGGGGCCGTCGGGGCCGTCGGGGCCGTCGGGGCCCGCCCGGTCGTCGCCGCCCGAAGGCCCGCCGGACTCGAGGTCCTCGACGGCGTCGGCCGCAGGCGACGCCTCCTCGCCCCGCTCGGCCTCGTCGTCCTCGACCAGCGGCTGATCCTCGGTGTAGCCGTCGCGGTACCAGGCCAGGTCCTCGTCCGCGGAGGCCGACCGGGCAGGCGGCCCGCCCCGCTGCACGAGCGCGACGACCGCCGCCGGGCCACCGACCCACACCAGCACCGCGAGGACCGTCAGGCCGGCAGGCATCGCCACGGGGTCGAAGTCGCCCGCGGAGAGCCGCCCACCGGCCGCGAGGGCGACCACTGCGGCACCGAGCGCCAGCACCCCCGTCGCGACTCCGACGGCACGCAGCCGGTCGGCGGCCGTCGCGCCGCCGAGGGCGGTGCGGCAGACCCCGCCGACCACGAGCCCGATCCCGACCGGCACCACCACGACGACCACCGCCCAGGCCGGGGACGGGACCGTCGGCAGGGCGGCGAGCAGCGGGAACGGCGGCACCGCATCGGGCGCGCCGCCGAAAGGCGTCCAGGCCCCCAGCCCGATGTCGACGCCCGGGCCGAGCAGCCAGGCGGCCCCGCCGACCACGGCGTTGGGGAGATAGGCGATACAGAGCAGGGTCAGGCCCAGCGCGCCGCCCCCGGTCGGGGTCAGGGACTCGAACATGTCGTGGGCACGGCTCGCGCCGAACACCAGCCCGACGACGAGCACGATCGACCCGGCGAACGCCAGCGCCGCACCCCCGACCACGGCCCCGGCCAGGCCCGCGGCGGGCCAGCCCTGCAGTCGGGCGCGCCAGCTCTCGGGGAGGGTGCACGCCCGCAGCACGCCGGCCCCGGCGCCGATGGCGGCGACCAGCCCGGCGCCGAGCATGGCCGCCCAGGGCGCGGCACCGACCTCGGCGGCGCTGGGCAGCAGCGCGCTGCCCAACACCGCGACGGCGGCGTGGGCCCCCGCCGAGGCGGCGACGACGGCACCGGCGTCGTGCCGGAAGCGGCCACCCAGCCTGCGCACGGCCCAGCGCGCCCCCACCGACACGATCGCGACGACGAGGAGCGCGGGCAGCAGCGGGAGCACGCTCAGGGGCTGGCCCTGCAGGTCCAGCGGGATCAGGTGCGCGGCGAGCCAGAGCGGGATGGCCGCGGCGAACGCGCCGTCCACCGAGCCGCCCCCGCCGCCCGCCAGCACCACGACCAACGCGGGCGGGACCAGCAATGCGTAGCTGACGAGCACCGTGCCCATCGCCGCGGCGAGGACGATCCGGAACCGGTCCAGCCCCTCGGGCGGTCGTGGCCCGCGTGCCTCGGCGGCCGTGCCGTCGGACTCGGCATCGGCGTCGGGGTCCGGGTCGCGGCCGACGCGCGAGGAGCCCGCCTCGGCGCGGGGTGCACGCAGCGATCGGGTCATCCCCCGAGCCTTACAGCGCGACCCCCGAGAGTCAGCCCGCCACGCCGCAGCAGCCTGTGGCGAGCCGGGTCGTCGAGCATCGACAACCGGGCGCAGCACCCGAGGCGAGCCGCACCCCGGCACCCCGGCACCCCACCGACCTGGCCATGATCCACAATCCGGGAGGGCAGCGGTCGATTCGCGACCGGACCGCTCCCCACGAATGGATCATCGCGGTCCGGGCGGTCGGCCGAGGTTCCTCACCGAGGGCCGCCGGCCCAGAGGTTGACGAGCACCCGGCAACCCGGCGGCCTGTGGACCGTCGCCCGAGCCTCAACCTCGTTGCCCGCCCCCTCGAGCGTCGCCATCCCGGCACGGGCCGACCCGCCGACCCGCCGACCCGCCGACCCGCCGACCCGCCGACCCGCCGACCCGCCGACCCGGCCATGATCCACGAGCCGGGAGCGCAGCGGTCGATTCGCGACCGGACCACTCCCCACACATGGATCATCGCGGTCCGGGCAGGCGGCCGAGGTCATCGCCGAGCGCCCCGGCCCCGAGGTCGACGAGCGCCCGCATCACCTCGGCGGCCTGCGGAACGTCGCCCAAGCCTCAACCTCGTTGCCCAACCACCTCGGGCGTCCGCCGAACCGCCGAACCTGCCATGATCCACAATCCGGGAGGGCAGCGGTCGATTTGCGACCGGACCGCTCCCTAAGAGCGGATCTTCTCGGCCTGGGTGAGCCGTAGAGACTCCTCACCGAGAGGCCGGCAGCACGGTCGACGGGTTCACTTGAGCCTGCGACTCGCGCACCTGAAGCGCGAAGCTCGCGGGGCTCAGACGTGGGGCTCGCGGGGCCGGACCGCAGCACTCGCGGGTCTCGAACGCGGGACTCGGGGAGCCGGACCGCGGCACTCGCGGAGCCGGACTGCGGGACTCGCGCGCCTCGAGCGCGCAACTCGCAGAGCCGAAACGCGAGTGACGCAGAACGGCGCGCGAGTCCGCGCTACCGGAGCGCGACTCGCTCAACCGGAATGCGCAGCTCCCTGAGCGTCAGGTGTCGCGGCGCTCCGGGTCGACCGCGATGGTGGTGGTCCGGTCGCTGTCGGGGACGCCGCCGGAGTGCCTGCCTTCGGCGGGCGGCTCGATGCGGGTCTGCTCTACCTCGGTGGGGGTGTGCTGACCCGCGGGCGGGGTGGGCGGGGCGGGTGGGGCCCCGTGCTGCGGTCCGGGCTGGGGGTGGGCACCCGGCTGGCCGTACGCACCCACCGGAGCCGGCTGTCCCGGCTGACTCTGCTGACCCGGCTGACCCGGCTGACTCTGCTGGCCCGGCTGACCTTGCTGCCCCGACCAGCCCGCGGCGGGCGGCTGGCCGTAGCCGGCCTGCGCCTCGGCCGGGCCGCCCCAGCCCTGCGGGGGGCCGTAACCGGGCTGCTGCGGGTAGCCACCGTAGGGCTGCTGCTGCGGCGGGTAGCCGTAGGAGTACGGGGTGGGCTGCTGCTGGTAGCCGCCGCCCTGGGGCGGCGGGTACTGCCCGCCGTAGTACGGCTGCGGCGGGGCGGCGGGCTTCGGGGCGGGCAGCGAGACGACGCCCGCCTCCAGCAGCACCGCGCCCACCAGCACGGCGGCCTCGAGGAACGCCAGCACCAGCGCGGCGATCTCGATGCCGCCGAGCGAGCCGCCCGCCAGCCCGGCGACCTGCGAGCCGAGCACCCCCAGCTGCACGAGCAGCAGGAACCCGACGGCGGCCAGCACCGCCGCGGGGATCAGGAAGCGGTCCGCCCGCGGGAGCAGCGCCACGGCGGCCAGCGCGCCACCGCCGAGCAGCAGCGCCGGCGCGACCTGCACGATCGGGAAGACCGAGAAGAAGCCGAGCAGCCACACGACCACCGCGAGCCCGGTGCCCGCCATGACCATCGTGCGTGCAGGGCCTGCCAGTGCGGCCCGTTCCGGGTTGGGACTCTCGCTCATCACCGCTCCTCGAAGACTGCCCCCGACGCTAACCCACCCGGATGAACGCGTGAGCCCCGGGAGGGTTCCCTCCCGGGGCTCACGTGACGATCGGACCTCAGAGCCGTGTCACAGCGCTGCGATGATCTCCTTCATCAGCGCGGCGGTCTCGGACGGCGTCTTGCCGACCTTGACCCCGGCGGCCTCGAGGGCCTCCTTCTTCGCCTGCGCGGTGCCCGCCGAGCCGGAGACGATGGCGCCGGCGTGGCCCATCGTCTTGCCCTCGGGGGCGGTGAAGCCCGCGACGTAGCCGACGACCGGCTTGGTCACGTTCTCCTTGATGTACGCGGCGGCGCGCTCCTCGGCGTCTCCGCCGATCTCGCCGATCATCACGATCGCCTTGGTCTCGGGGTCCGCCTGGAAGGCCTCGAGGGCGTCGATGTGCGTGGTGCCGATGATCGGGTCGCCGCCGATGCCGATGGCGGTGGAGAAGCCGAACTCCTTGAGCTCGTACATCATCTGGTAGGTCAGCGTGCCGGACTTGCTGACCAGGCCGATCGGGCCGGGGCCCGCGATGTCGGCCGGGATGATGCCGGCGTTGGACTTGCTCGGCGAGATGATGCCGGGGCAGTTCGGCCCGATGATCCGGGTCTGGTTGCCCTTCGCCACGGCGTGCGCCCAGAAGTAGGCGGAGTCGTGGACCGGGATGCCCTCGGTGATCACCACGGCGAGCGGGATCGCGGCGTCGATGGCCTCGATCACGGCGTCCTTGGCGAACTTCGGCGGCACGAAGATGACCGAGACGTCCGCGCCGGTCTCCTTCATGGCCTCCTCGACGGTGCCGAAGACCTTCAGGTCCTTGCCGCCGATCGTGACCGTGGTGCCGGCCTTGCGCGCGTTCACGCCGCCGACGATGTTGGTGCCCGCCGCCAGCATCTTGGTGGCGTGCTTGGTGCCCTCCGAGCCGGTGAGGCCCTGGACGATCACCTTGGAGTTCTCGTTCAGAAAGATCGACATGTCAGGTTCCCTCAGACCGCAGCGGCGAGCTCGGCGGCCTTGTCGGCCGCGTCGTCCATGGTGCCCACGACGGTCACCAGGGGGTGGTTCGCGTCGGCCAGGATCTGGCGACCCTCGACGACGTTGTTGCCGTCCAGCCGGACGACGAGCGGCTTGGTGGCGCCGTCACCCAGGATCTTCAGGGCCTCGACGATGCCGTTGGCGACCGCGTCGCACGCGGTGATGCCGCCGAACACGTTGACGAACACGGACTTGACGTCCGGGTCGCCCAGGATGACGTCCAGCCCGTCCGCCATGACCTGCGCCGACGCACCGCCGCCGATGTCGAGGAAGTTGGCGGGCTTCTGGCCGCCGTGCTTCTCGCCCGCGTAGGCGACGACGTCCAGGGTGCTCATGACCAGGCCCGCGCCGTTGCCGATGATGCCGACGGTGCCGCCGTCGAGCTTGACGTAGTTCAGGCCCTTGGCCTTGGCCTTCGCCTCGAGCGCGTTCTCGGTGCGCTCGTCGACGAGCTCGGCGTGCGCCGGGTGCCGGAAGCCGGCGTTCTCGTCGAGGGTCACCTTGCCGTCGAGGGCGATGACCTTGTCCTCGGGGTCGCGCACCAGCGGGTTGACCTCGACGAGGGTGGCGTCCTCGGCGACGAAGGTCTCCCACAGCTTCACGATGACGTCCGCGGCCTGCTCGGCCACCACGGCGGGGATCTTGCCCGCGGCGACGATCTCGTCCGCCTTCGCCTTGTCCACACCCGCGATCGCGTCGATCGGGATGCGCGCCAGCGCGTCCGGCCGCTCGACGGCCAGCTGCTCGATCTCCATGCCGCCCTCGGCCGAGCACATGGCCAGGAAGGTGCGGTTGGACCGGTCGAGCAGGAAGGAGAAGTAGTACTCCTCCGCGATGTCGCTGGCCGTGGTCACCAGCACCTGGTGCACGGTGTGGCCCTTGATGTCCAGGCCGAGGATGGCGGTCGCCTTCTCCTTGGCCTCGGCCGGCGACTCGGCCAGCTTGACGCCGCCCGCCTTGCCCCGGCCACCCGTCTTGACCTGGGCCTTCACCACGACGGCGGTGCCCAGCTCGGCGGCGGCGGCCTCGGCGGCCTCGGCCGTGTCCACCGTCTTGCCCGGAAGCACCGGGACTCCGTGGGCGGCGAAGAGGTCCTTCGCCTGGTACTCGTACAGGTCCACTCGGCTCTCCCGATTCAACACGTCGCTGTGCCGGCTGCGCGGGGAACGATGCGCCCGCGCGAATGCCCGCACGTCAGAGACCTACTCCGGTCCAGGACCCTAGCCATGCGGGTCGGCCCACATGACATCCGCCCAGGTGAGCTGCCTCACCGCCACCGTGCGTGCACGTCCCGTGCCAGGCAGAGCGGGTCGGTGGGGGCCGCCGGTGTGACCAAGGCGTCGTCCGGTCGACACGTCCTCGTCACAGAGAGCGAGGAGAACAGGACACTCGGATGTTTCGCGCGCGTTTCCGCCCGAGACCGACGCGGCCCGGTTACTCTTGGGTATGGCGACGGTCCGGGCCGGACTGCACCGCCTGGCCACGGCGGCCGGCGGTGGGTTCTCCGCTGTCTCCTACGCCGCCCGCGCCCTCGCCTCCCCCGCCGGGGTCCGCGGCATCGCCCTCGAATGGGCCTGGCTGAGCGCACACGTGGCGCTGTACCCGGTCGGCCTGGCGGGCGAGAAGATCGCGCCGCGGGACCTGTACCGCACCGACGACCTGGACCCGGTGCAGCGCAGCCTCGTCTGCGCCGACCCGCACACCGCGGGCACGCCGATCCTGCTGATCCACGGGATCATGGACAACCGCTCCGTGTTCACCGTCTTCCGCAGGGCGCTGCGCCGCCGCGGCTTCGGGCTGGTGCACGCCGTCAACTACAGCCTGTTCACCGGCGACCTGCGGTCGGCGGCCCGCGAGGTGGCCGAGCACGTCGCGCGGCTGCGCGAGGCGACCGGCGCGGACCGGGTCCACATCGTCGGGCACTCGCTGGGCGGCGTGATCGCCCGCTACTACGTGCAGTGCCTCGGCGGGGCGGAGTCGGTGGACACGCTCGTCACGCTCGGCAGCCCCCACACCGGCACGAACACCGCCTACCTGCTGCCGACCCCGCTGGCCCGGCAGCTGCGGCCGGGGTCGGACGTCATGGCCGAGCTCGCCGCCCCCGCCCCGGACTGCCCGACCCGGTTCGTGGTCGTCTGGAGCCGGATCGACGAGATGATCGTCCCGCAGCGCAACGCCCGACTGCGCCATCCGGACCTCCTGGTGGAGGAGCTCGAGGTCGACGACGTCGGGCACCTGGCCATGCCCGTCGACCCGCGGGTGGTGCACGGAGTGGTCTCCCGGCTGGCGCACGGCGCACTCCCGCTGCACCTCGCGCGCAGGCTGCGCAACCGTTCGTCGACGGAGAACGCGCGCTCCTCGCCCGCCTAGTGACCGGAGCGTGATCGGGTCGCGACACACCGCACCCCGGGTTGGACGGCCGCCGGACGGCCCGCTACCTTTGCTCCGTTCGTGTCACAGCGCGATCACGACGACGCGGCGCCGACCCCGAATCGGCACCGGACGGGCCTCCCCAGCCCACGCCGTCACGCGAGGTGGTGCGGACCCGACAAGAAGGGCAGGTCGTGGCGCGCCACCGCTCCCCAAGCGGCGCTCCCGGACCGGTCCCGCAGGCGACCGCATACCCCCGTGCGGCCCGACCGGCGGGAGGACACCGGCTCCCGGCGCCCCCCAAGACGTCGCTGCGCGTGCGCGCGACCGTCGCCGCCTGTGCGGGCGGCGCGCTGGTCGCCGCAGGTCAGACGGTGTTGACCGCGCTCGCCGGGCCCGCCGTCGCCGCCGACCCCTACGAGCGGCTCGCGGCCAACGCGATGCTCCCGGTCGTCGACGACATCGCCGCCACGACCTCCCCCTCCGCCGATCCCACGACCGCCGTCGCCCGCCCCATCGGCGCCGACCAGCTCACCGCCGCGACCCCCCAGGCCGTTCCGGTGCTCGACGAGCACTCCGAGGTCGAGGTCGCGAGCCTGACGAAGGCCGCGGCGATCGGCGAGCAGATCGCCCAGACCGCACAGGCGATCCGCGCCGCGCTCGCGGGCGGCGCCCCGCAGGCGGTGCTGTCGAAGGGCGAGGCCTACGTGCTGCCCACCCTGGGCCGCTTCACCTCCGGCTTCGGTGCCCGCTGGGGCGTCACCCACTACGGCATCGACCTGGCCGCCCCCATCGGCACGCCGATCTTCGCGTTCACCGACGGCGTGGTCGAGGAGTCCGGGCCTGCCAGCGGCTTCGGCATGTGGGTGGTGCTGCGCCACCCGGACGGCACCCGGACCGTCTACGGGCACATCAACCGCTCGCTGGTCTCGGTCGGCCAGACCGTGCAGGCGGGCCAGGAGATCGCCGAGGTCGGCAACCGCGGCCAGTCCACCGGCCCGCACCTGCACTTCGAGATCTGGGACGCGAGCGAGAACAAGATGAACCCGCTCCCGATCCTCACCCGCCTGGGCCTGTCGGTCACCGGCGACGGCGGCGAAGCGCCCAGCGCCACCTACTGACCCCGGTACCGGGGCTCCCGGCGCTACAGCTTCTGCAGCGGGACGCCGCCGATCAGCATCAGGCGGACGGTGCCCGCGCTGCCGAAGTCGATCGTGACGGTGGCGCGGTTGCCCACCCCGTCGGACGCCGTGACCGTGCCCAGGCCGTACTTGTCGTGGCTGACCCGGTCGCCCACCTCGAGGTGGATCTCCGCGTTCATGGTGCGCTGGGGCACCTTCCAGTCCCCGCGGTCGGTCGCGGTGGACCGGCGGCCGAAGCCGAAGCGCCCCACGGGCGCGGACGGGCGCTCGGGCTCGGAGCGCTCCCACTCGACGAGCTCGGCCGGGATCTCGTCGAGGAACCTCGACGCCGGGTTGGTGCTCGGCTGCCCGAACGCGGACCGGACGATCGCGCGGGACAGGTACAGCCGCTGCTGCGCGCGGGTGATGCCCACGTAGGCCAGCCTGCGCTCCTCCGCCATCTCGTCGGGGTCCCCCAGGGTGCGCATGTGGGGGAAGATCCCGTCCTCCCAGCCGGTGAGGAACACGACCGGGAACTCCAGGCCCTTCGCGGTGTGCAGGGTCATCAGGGTGACCATGCCCTGGTCGTCGTCCGGGATGGAGTCCGCGTCCGCGACGAGCGCGACCCGCTCGAGGAAGGCGGCCAGCGAGCCGGGCGGCGGGGCGCCGACCTCCACGTCCGAGTCGTCCAGGTCCGCGACGGCCGCGTCCCCGGCGAACTCCCGGGCGACCGTGACGAGCTCGGCGAGGTTCTCCAGCCGGGTGCCGTCCTGCGGGTCCTCGCTGGCCTCCAGGGCCTCGGTGTAGCCGGTGCGGCCGTAGACGTTCTCCAGGATGTCCGCGGTCTCGTCCCCGCGCTCCACGCCCTCGCGCAGGTCGTCCAGCATCCGCTGGAACCCGGCGATGTTCCGCTGGGACCGGGTCGCCAGCTCGGGCAGCCGCGAGGGCTCCTCGGCCGCGACGCGCAGGGCCTGGCTGAACGAGATGCGCTCCCGCTCGGCGTAGTCCGCGACCAGCCCCTCGGCGCGGTCCCCGATGCCGCGCTTGGGCACGTTGAGGATCCGGCGCAGGCTGACGGTGTCCTCCGGGTTGGAGAGCACGCGCAGGTAGGCCAGCGCGTCCCGGATCTCCTTGCGCTCGTAGAACCGCACCCCGCCGACGACCTTGTACGGCAGCCCGATCCGGAGGAACACGTCCTCGAACACGCGGGACTGCGCGTTGGTCCGGTAGAAGACGGCGATGTCGGAGTTGCGGAACTCGCCCGAGTCGACGAGCCGGTCGACGGTCTGCCCGACGAAGCTCGCCTCGTCGTGCTCGTTGTCCGCGACGTAGCCGACGATCTTCGCCCCGTCCCCCTGTTCGGACCACAGCCGCTTGTCCCGCCGGTTGGGGTTGCGGGCGATGACCCGGTTCGCGGCGGTGAGGATGGTCTGGGTGGAGCGGTAGTTCTGCTCGAGCAGGATCGTGTGCGCGTCCGGGAAGTCCTGCTCGAACTCCACGATGTTGCGGATGTTCGCGCCGCGGAAGGCGTAGATCGACTGGTCGGAGTCGCCCACGACGCAGAGCTCGGCGGGCTGCGCCCCCGCCGTGGCGGGCGCGACGAGCTCACGGACCAGCACGTACTGGGCGTGGTTGGTGTCCTGGTACTCGTCGACCAGGACGTGCCGGAAGCGGCGGCGGTAGTACTCGGCGACGGCGGGCATCCGCTGCAGCAGCGAGACCGTCTCCATGATCAGGTCGTCGAAGTCGAACGCGTTCGCCTGGCGCAGCCGCTCCTGGTAGGTGGCGTAGACGGCGGCGATCCGGCGCTCGTGCTCGTTCGAGGCGCGCGCGGCGAAGTCCTCGGCGTCGATCAGCTCGTTCTTGAGGTTCGAGATCTGGGCCGCGAGCGCGCGGGGCGCGAACTTCTTCGGGTCCAGCTCCTGGTCGCGCGCGACGATCCCGATGAGCCTGCGGGTGTCGTCCGCGTCGTACACCGAGAAGGCGCTGCGCACGCCGAGGTGCTTGGCCTCGCGCCGCAGGATCCGCACGCACATGGAGTGGAACGTGGACACCCACATGGCCATCGAGCGGCGCCCGACCAGCGCGTCCACCCGCTCCTTCATCTCGGCCGCGGCCTTGTTGGTGAAGGTGATCGACATGATCTCGCCGGGGTGCACGCCCCGCTCGGCCAGCAGCCAGCCGATCCGGTGGGTGAGGACGCGGGTCTTGCCCGATCCCGCGCCCGCGACGATGAGCAGCGGGCTCCCCGCGTGGGTGACGGCCTCGCGCTGTTTGGGGTTGAGCCCCTCGAGCAGCGCGGCACCGCGCTTGGTCTTCGGCTCACGCACAGCCATGCCGGGAAGTTCGAACAGAGCGCTCATCGTGTCGAACACGGTACCGCCGACCCCCGACAGAGTGTGGCAGACTGTCCGTCGTGCACCGCGAGCAGCGATTTCTCTACGGGTACCGGATTCCGGCACCCGTGGACGGCACCTGACGCGCTGCAGACCACGAACCCCGGAGTCCACCGGACCCGGGGTTCTCGCACGACCGGCCGGTGGACTCCACTCACCGAGGAGTAGCTCGATGTCCGTTCCCACCGACGCCCCCACCGACGCCGAGATCGCCGAGCTCCGCGTCGAGATCGACCGGCTGGACGCCGAGATCCTGGCCGCCGTGCAGCGGCGCTCCGAGGTCTCGCAGCGGATCGGCCGCGCCCGGATGGCCGCGGGCGGGCCGCGGATCGTCTACAGCCGCGAGATGAAGGTGCTCTCCCGCTTCCGCGAGCTCGGTCCCGAGGGCCGGGAGCTCGCCATGCTGCTGCTGCGCTTGGGACGAGGGCGGCTCGGCGCCGAGCGATCCTGAGGAATCCCCGGGGGAATCCCCCGCACGGAGCACCGTGCGCGTGGCACTGTGGTGGGCATGGGGATAGTCTTCACGCTGGTCGCGCTCGTCGGGCTGCTGGCCGCACTCGGACATGTCGGTTACGTCGCGATGTTGAACAACGCGGCCAAGAAGAAGGGCGCCGCGGGCGCCGAGATCGCGGCCTACTCGAAGAGCAGGCTGCCGGTCGCGGGCGGCGCGGCGGGTGTGGCGCTGCTGGGCCTGCTGTTCACCAGCGGCGGCTTCGGCATGGACGTGATCGGCGTGATCCTCGCCCTGGGCGGCGGGTTCGTCGGTTACCGCGGGCTGCAGCAGGAGCGCGCCAAGTACCCGACCGGCGGCTGATTCGTCCGAATTGATCACTTCACGCTGAGTGCACCGCGACGGGGCTGCGATCACCGTGCGTGAACGAGCCATTCTCCCCGTGACAACGGCCTGACCTGCAGGTATGGCCGGTCCCCCCAGGGTGCGGGCGGCGAGCGGTACCAGGGGTCCGACGAGCGGGTCGTCCCCCGAACGTGTTACCGGCGGTGAACGGGCGAATGACACTTGGTGAGGGCTTCCGACTCGGGTACACCTGATCGGGTCGCTGTCCACCCACTAGGAGGTCGTCGGTCCGTGGCCACGAACGAACACCGCGTCGGCAACCCGGTGCCGCCGCAGCACCCCGTGACGGTGGCCGAGCTGCTGCGCCGCAGCGCTCCGGCCCAGCGCACCGCCGCGGACCGGCCGACGGACACGGACCGGGTCGGGGGCGACCATCGGCGACTGCCCCGGATCCCCGACCCGCGACCCGCCCCCGAGCAGGCCGCGGTGGCCGAGCCCGCGCACACCCACGCGGCCCCGGAGCCCGGCGAGTCGCTGACCGGCCAGATCATCTCCGTCGGCGCCCTGCTGCGCCGCGAGGGCCGGGCCCCGCACGCGCTGGACCGGCCGATCCAGCCCCGGCCCGCCCAGCTCGGCAAGCGCTCCCCCGCGGCCGCCCGCCGGGCCGCCGTCGCGGCGGGAGCCCTGGTTGCCACCGGCAGCGTGCTCGCCGCCGCGGTCCTGACGAACGCCTCCGACGGCAGCTCCGACGCGCACTCCACGGCGGACGGCAGCTTCCCCGGCATGCGTCTGCCCGACGGGTCGAGTGTCCTCGCCGCGGACGCGCTCGACGCGGGCCTCCCCGCGCCCACGGCGTGGGCGAACGTCGCCTTCCCCGCCGCTCTGCTCGACCCGGTCGCCCCCGCGGTCGGGGGAGCACCCGCCGCCGCAGCCGCCCCCGTGCAGGGTCCGCGGCTGCCCGGGGCGGCCGCGCCGGTCGCCCCCGTCGCGCAGGCCCCGGGCGCCCCGGCACCCGCGGGAGGTGCGGGCACCCCCGGCACCGGCACGCCTCCGAACCTGCTCACCCCGGCCTTCGGCGGCTCCGGCTCCCCGGCCGGGCAACCCCCGACCAGCGTGGTCGGCGGCGCGGTCCAGGCGGTCGGCGGCGCGGCCGGTTCCGTCCTCGGCGGGGTGACCGGCCCGGTGGGCGCCGCGGTCACCCCGATCACCCAGGGTGCGGCGAACGGGCTGGCCCCGGTCGTCGGTGCCGTCGGCGGCGCGGCGGGCGGCCTCACCGAGGGTCTCGGCGGCACCGTCGGGGCGGTGGACCGGGCCACCGCGCCCGCGCTCGTCCCGGTCGTGAACACCGTCACCGGTGCCACCGAGGCGGTCACCCGGACCGCGGCCCCCGCCCTGGCCCCGGTCACCGGCGCCCTCGCGGGTGTCGGTCAGGCGGTGCAGCCGGTGGTCGCGCCGGTCGCGGGCGTCGTCACCGGCACGGTGAGCGAGGTCGGTGGCGGGGTGGCGCAGGCCGTCGCGCCCGCGGTGGCCCCGCTGGCCGCGGCCGCGGCGCCGCTCACCACCCCCGTCGCCGAGCAGGTCGTGGCCCCCGTGGTGACGAACGTCGTCGCGCCGGTCGCCGAGGCCGTCAAGCCCGCGGTCACGCCGGTGGCGGACCTCCTCGCCCCGGTCACCACGCCGGTCCTCAAGGCCGCGGCCCCGCTGACCGCGCCCGTGCTGAAGGCCACCGAGCCGGTCACCGGCCCGGTCCTCGACGCGCTGTCCCCGGTCACCGGCCTGCTGGACACCTCGTCCGGCGGCAACGCCGCGACCGGCGAGTCCACGCCGTCGGACAAGGGGTCCGAGGAGAAGAGCACGAACAGCACCGACGGCGAGTCCAGCACCGAGAGCACGGTCGGCGCGGTCGGCGACGGCGTCGGCAAGACGCTGGAGCCCGTCCAGGAGACCCTGGCGCCGGTGACGAACGCCGTCGGCGGCCTGCTCGGCGGCAAGTAGCGGAAGGATCCCGCATCCGGTGTCACCCGAGACACCGGATGCGGGATCGTGCGCTCAGACGAGGCGGCGGTCGCTCGCCCAGCGGCTGAGCTCGTAGCGGTTCGACAGCTGGGTCTTCCTGAGCACGCTGCTCACGTGGGTCTCGACCGTCTTCACGCTGATGAACAGCTCGCCCGCGATCTCCTTGTAGGCGTAGCCGCGGGCCAGCAGCCGCAGGACGTCCCGCTCCCGCTTGGTCAGCAGGTCCAGCTCCGGGTCGACGGCGGGGGCGGCGCCGGGGCGGTCGGAGAACGCGTCGAGCACGAACCCGGCCAGGCGCGGGGAGAACACCGGGTCCCCGGCCTCGACGCGGCGCACGGCGTCCCCGAGCTCCCGCGCGGAGATCGTCTTCGTGACGTAGCCGCGGGCGCCGCCGCGGATCACGGCGATGACGTCCTCGGCGGCGTCGGACACCGAGAGCGCCAGGAACACGACGTCCGGCTGCGCGGGGCGCACGCGGGCGAGCACGGCCGCGCCGCCGCCGTCGGGCATGTGGACGTCCAGCAGCACGACGTCCGGCTTCAGGTGCGCGATGCCGGCGACGGCCTCGTCGACCGACCCCGCCTCGCCCACGATCTCCAGCGGCGGGTCCCCGGCGGCGCCGCGTTCCAGCTCGGCCCGGACGCCCGCGCGGAAGAGCCCGTGGTCGTCCACCAGGAAGACCTTGATCGTCATGCCTTCTCCTCCTGGAGGACGGGGATCGCCAGGTGCACCTCGGTGCCCTCGCCGGGTGTGCTGCGCAACCGGACCGTACCGCCGTGGCGGCCCATCCGGCCGTGGACGGAGTCGGCGAGCCCGTGGCGGTCCGCGGGCACGTCCTCGGGATCGAAGCCCTTTCCCCGGTCCCGGACGAACACGTTCACCTCGTCCGGCTCGACCTCGGCGTACACGCTGACCTCGTCGACCTGCGCGTGCTTGGCCGCGTTGACCATCGCCTCGCGGGCGGCCAGGACGAGCGCCCGCAGCCCGTCGTCGAGCGGGTGGTCGCCGACAATCACGGGGTTCACGGTGATCGCGTAGGTGTCCTCGATCTCCGCCGCGGCCACCTGCAGCGCGGAGGCGAGGCTCTCGTCGAGGGCGGGGGTGCTGCCGCCCCGGCCGTAGCCCTGCGGGCCGTAGAGCCAGTGCCGCAGCTCGCGCTCCTGGCCGCGGGCCAGGCGCTGCACCTCGCGCGGGTCGTGCGACTGCTTCTGGATCAGGGCGAGGGTCTGCAGCACGGAGTCGTGCAGGTGGGCGGCGATCTCGGCGCGTTCCGCGGTCACGATCCGGGCCCGGCGCTCCTCGCCGAAGTCCCGGGCCAGCCGCACCCACCAGGGCACGGTCAGCACCCCGATGCCGACGACCGTCGTCAGCACCACGAGCACGCCGAACTGCACCTGGCCGAGGTTGAGGTTGCCCAGCAGGAACACCGCGATGCCCGCGGCCACGAACACCCCGCCCGCGACGACCCGCAGCACCGCGTTGCGGCCGCCGCCCAGGAAGCCGCTGCGAGCGCCGGTGGTCCACCGCCGCCGTTGGGCCTCGTCGGCCTCCCGCCAGACGACGGCGGCGCCGACCGCCGCGACCCCCAGCGGCCCGACGATCCAGCCCACGATCTGGTTCTGCAGCGCGGCCCCGACCAGGCCGATGCCGATCCCGAGCGCCGCCAGCCCCATCGCCTGCTGGCGTTCCTTGGCCGACACCTCGCGGGTGACGTCCGCGGCCTCCTGCCGCACGAACACCCAGAGCAGGCCGTAGGCGAGCATGCCCGCCCCGTTGACCGCCGCCAGCACGACGAACGCGGCCCGCACCCAGAGGACGTTGACGCCGAGGTGGTCGGCCACCCCGCCCGCCACCCCGGCGACGAGCCGCCCGGAGCGGCGCCGCACGAGCGGCTCACGGGTGGGCACAGCCGGGCTGGTCATGGCTCCATGGTCACACGCGCGCACCCCGGGGACACCGGGGTCGATCTCCGGGGCTTCTCGGGGTCGGCCCCGATACCGTGGGTGGGACGCGCGAGGGAGGGTCGGTGGCATGAGCAAACTCGACACCGCCGACGTCGGCTCGACGTTGCGGGACATGTGGGAGACGCGTCCCGCGCGGCCGCGCCGGGACCGGAAGGTCGCGGGTGTGGCCGCGGCGATCGCGCGGCGCTACGACATCGACCCCGTGCTGGTGCGCGTCGGGTTCGCGGTCGCGGCGGTGTACGGGATCGGGATCGCGTTCTACGTCGCGGGCTGGCTGCTGCTGCCCTCGGCGGAGGAGGACGACCCGCTCGACGGCGCGGGCACCCGTTCCGCGGGCCACAGCATCGGCCCGGCGGCGTGGATCGCCGCCTGCGTGGTGCTGGTGGCCACCGGCGGGATCTTCTGGGGGGACAACGGCGGGTTCGTGCTCCCGGTCCTCGCCGTGCTGGTCCTGTTGTTCCTGCTGCACCGCAGCCGCGGCTCCCGGGGGCTGCCGCAGACCGATCCGGCGACGGGTGCGGTGGGCGGATCCGCGGGCCGCACTGGCAGCGGATCCGCTGCCAGTGCGGCGGGGGGCGGATCCGCGGGCAGTGCGGTGGGCGGATCCGCGGGCAGTGCGGCAGGGGGCGCATCCGCTGCCAGTGCGGCAGGGGGCGCATCCGCAGCCAGTGCGGCAGGGGGCGCATCCGCAGCCAGTGCGGCAGGGGGCGCATCCGCAGCCAGTGCGGCAGGGGGCGTATCCGCTGCCAGTGCAAAGGACGCGGCCGACACCGCCGTCCCCGTCGACCCGGACGCCCCCACCGCGCACCTCGGCGTCGGCGCGCCCGAGGTCCACGCCGATCCCCTCGACCGCGGCACCCCGCCCGGGTGGGACCCGCTCGGCGCGGCCCCCTTCGCCTGGGACCTGCCCGAGCCCGCGCAGCCCGAGCCCGCTCCCGAGCCCGTGCGCCGCCGGTCCCGCCTCACCCCGATCACCCTCGCGCTGGCGCTGCTGGGCGGCGGTGTCGCGGGCGTGCTGGTGATGCTCACCTCCGGCCTGATGGGCCTGCCGATCGTCTTCGCGACGGCGCTGACGATCGTGGGCTTCGGGTTGGTGGTCGGCTCGTTCGCCCGCACCGGCCGCGGCCTGATCCCGTTCGCCCTGATCCTGGCCCTGCTGACCTGGGGTGCGGTCGAGACCCGTGGGATCCTGCCGACGCTCGGGCGAGACGTCGGGGACATCAGCGTGGCGCCGACCGACCCCGCCGCGCTGGCCCCGCGCTACGACCGGGGCGCCGGGACCATCACCCTCGACCTGTCCCGGCTGGACACCACGGTGCCCGCCGGCACGGACGCCACGCCGATCCGCACGGCGGCGAGCGTCGGGCTGGGCGAGATCGTGGTGACCGTCCCGCCCGACGCGGACCTGACCGTCCGCGCCCACGCGGACCTGGGGGACGTCTCGTACGGCACGACCGACCAGGGCGGCACCGACGCCCAGCTGTCCGTGGTGGACGACCTGGGAGCGGACGGCGTCCGCTCCGGGCGACCGATCGAGCTCGACCTGCAGGCGGGTCTGGGCCAGGTGGAGGTGCGTCGTGGCTGAGCAGCGGCCCGCTCGGACCCGGCGGATGCCGGACCTGTTCACCCTGCTCCTCGGGCTGGTGGCGCTGGGGGTCGCGGCCTCGGGGTTCGTCGGCCGCACCCCGGCGGACTTCGGGGTCGACGGCCGCTGGCTCCTCGCCGGGGGCGCGATCGCCCTCGGCCTGGTGCTGCTGGCCGCCAGCGTCAGCCGGCGCTGAGCCCCGCGCTCACTCCCACTCGATGGTGCCCGGCGGCTTGCTCGTGACGTCGAGGACCACCCGGTTCACCTCGGCCACCTCGTTGGTGATCCGGGTGGAGATCCGCTCCAGCACGTCGTAGGGCAGGCGCGTCCAGTCCGCGGTCATCGCGTCCTCGGAGCTCACCGGCCGCAGGACGACCGGGTGGCCGTAGGTGCGGCCGTCGCCCTGCACGCCGACGGACCGGACGTCCGCCAGCAGCACCACGGGGCACTGCCAGATCGAGCGGTCGAGGCCCGCGAGCGTGAGCTCCTCGCGGGCGATCGCGTCCGCCGCCCGCAGCGTCTCGAGGCGCTGCTTGTCGACCGCGCCGATGATCCGGATCCCGAGCCCGGGGCCGGGGAAGGGCTGGCGGGCGACGATGACCTCGGGCAGGCCGAGCTGGGCGCCGACCGCGCGGACCTCGTCCTTGAACAGCGCCCGCAGCGGCTCGACCAGGGCGAACTCGATGTCGTCCGGCAGGCCTCCGACGTTGTGGTGGCTCTTGATCGTGGCGGTGCCGGTGCCCCCGCCGGACTCGACGACGTCCGGGTAGAGCGTCCCCTGCACCAGAAAGTCGACGGTGTGCCCAGCGGGGTGGTCGGCTCCGTTGTTCGCGATCACGTCCGCGGTCGCCGCCTCGAAGACCCGGATGAACTCCCGGCCGATGATCTTGCGCTTCTCCTCGGGGTCGGTGACCCCGGCGAGCGCGGCCAGGAACCGCGCCTCGACGTCCACCGTGTGCAGCGTGGCCCCGGTCGCGGCGACGAAGTCCTTCTCGACCTGCTCGCGCTCCCCGGCCCGCAGCAGCCCGTGGTCGACGAACACGCAGGTCAGCCGGTCGCCGATGGCCCGCTGGACGAGCGCGGCGGCCACCGCGGAGTCCACCCCGCCGGACAGCCCGCAGATCGCGTGCCCGTCCCCGACCTGCTCCCGGATCGCCGCGACGGTCTCGTCGATGATCGAGGCGGTGGTCCACGACGGGCGGATGCCCGCGATCTCGTGCAGGAAGCGGCGCAGCACCTCCTGGCCGTGCGGGGAGTGCCCGACCTCGGGGTGGTACTGCACGCCGGCGAGCCTGCGCTCGGTGTCCTCGAAGCCCGCCACCGCCACGCGGTCCGTCGACGCGGTCACGGTGAAGCCCTCGGGCGCGCGGGTCACGGAGTCACCGTGCGACATCCACACCGGGTGCTCGGCGGGCAGGCCCGCGTGCAGCACCCCGGAGGCCTCGACGTGGACGGACGTGCGCCCGTACTCGCGGGTCCCGTCCGGCGCGACCTCGCCGCCGAGGGCCTGTGCCATGGCCTGGAAGCCGTAGCACATGCCGAAGACCGGGATCCCGGCCTCGAAGAGGGCGGGATCGACCGGCGGCGCCCCCTCGGCGTAGACCGAGGACGGCCCGCCCGAGAGGATCACCGCGGCCGGTCTCCTGGCGATGATCTCGGCGACGGGCGTCGACGACGGCACGATCTCCGAGTAGACCTGCGCCTCTCGCACCCGACGGGCGATGAGCTGCGCATACTGGGCGCCGAAGTCCACGACGAGCACGGTGGGTGTGTCCACCCCACCAGGGTAAACGGCGACCGCCGTCACTCCGCCCCGGCGGGTTCCCCCCTGTGATCTGTCACCTGTGCGCAACGTCCGACGGGCCCGGACCGGGAACAATCCACCCACGTGAGCATCCGCGTGGCCCTCGAGCACCGCACGCACTACGCGTTCGACCGTCCGGTGAAGATCGGGCCGCACACCGTGCGCCTGCGTCCCGCGCCGCACTGTCGCACGCCGGTCGAGAGCTACTCGCTCACGGTCGAGCCGTCGCCGCACTTCGTGAACTGGCAGCAGGACGCGCACTCCAACCAGCTGGCCCGGGTGGTGTTCCCGGAGCCCGCCACGAGCCTCACGTTCACCGTCGACCTCGTCGCGGACATGACGGTGATCAACCCGTTCGACTTCTTCCTCGAGGAGTACGCCGAGCGCTTCGGCTTCGCCTACCCGGCCGAGCTCGGCGCGGACCTGGAGCCGTACCTGCGCCGCGTCGAGCACGGCGCGCCCCTGCAGGCGCTGCTCGGCCGCATCCCCCGGTCCGACGCCCCGATCGTGTCCTTCCTGGTCGACGTCAACCGCGCGGTGCGTGACGTCGTGGACTACTCGGTCCGCATGGAGCCGGGTGTCCAGACCCCGGACGAGACCCTGACCAGGGGCATCGGGTCGTGCCGCGACTCGGCGTGGCTGCTCGTCGCGCTGCTGCGCGATCTCGGCCTGGCCGCCCGGTTCGTGTCCGGCTACCTCGTCCAGCTCGCGCCCGACGCGGTGCCCGGGGTGCCCGCGCCCACCTTCCACCAGGACTTCACCGACCTGCACGCCTGGGCCGAGGTGTTCGTCCCGGGCGCCGGGTGGA
This sequence comes from Pseudonocardia oroxyli, assembly GCF_900102195.1. Taxonomy (GTDB): domain Bacteria; phylum Actinomycetota; class Actinomycetes; order Mycobacteriales; family Pseudonocardiaceae; genus Pseudonocardia; species Pseudonocardia oroxyli. The sequence continues at coordinate 406,705 of NZ_FNBE01000002.1, read as the reverse complement.
TCGGGCTCGACGCGACGTCCGGGCTGCTGGCCGGCGAGGGCCACATCCCGCTCGCCGCCACCCCGTCCCCCCGGCACGCGGCCCCCATCTCCGGGCTGATCGACCCGTGTGTGTCCACCCTGGACTTCTCCAACACGGTCACCCGGATCCACGAGGACCCACGGGTCACGGCGCCCTACTCGGAGCCACAGCGCGAGCGCATCGCGGTGCTGGGCGGCCGGATCGACGACCTCCTCGAGGCGGGGGACGTCCGGCTGACCATGGGCGGCGAGCCGACCTTCGTCTCGACGACCGACATGGCCAGTCCGCAGTGGACCGTCGCGGCGGACGGCGAGGACAAGCGCCGCATGGCGGACGCGCTCGCGGCGAGGCTCAAGGCCCACTACGCCCCCGACGGCGTGGTCCACCGCGGACAGGGGAAGTGGTACCCGGGCGAGCCGCTGCCGCGCTGGCAGACCGCGCTGATCTGGCGGGCGGACGGCGAGCCGCTCTGGGGCGACCAGTCCCTGCTGGCGACCCCGTCCGAGCCGGGCACGGCCACCGCGGCGGACGCCGCCCGCGTCGCCGCGGGCAGCGCGGAGCTGCTGGGGATCGAGCCGGAGCACGTCCACCCGCTCTACGAGGACCGGCTGCACGAGGTCGTCGCCGAGGCGCGGCTGCCCGACGGCGAGCCGCCCGCCGCGGACGTCGACCCGGAGGAGCCGCTGGACCGGGACGCGCGCCTGGCGATCGTCGACCGGCTCGACGCCGCCACCCCGGAGCCGGTGGCCTGGGCGGTCCCGCTGCACCGCACCGAGGAGGACACCTGGGGCACGACGACCTGGACCACCCGTCGCGGCCGGGTCACCCTGGTCCCCGGCGACTCCCCCGCGGGCCTGCGCATGCCGATCGCGGCCCTGGCCTGGACCCCGGCGCCGGGGCAGCCGGACCCGTCGAGCTTCCGCGTGCGCCCGCCGCTCCCGACCACGTCCCTCGGCGCCGCCGCCCCCGCCACGGTGGTCCCGCGCGAGGAGGCCCCGACGACCGCACTGGTCGTCGAGGAGCGGGGCGGGCACGTCCACGTCTTCCTGCCCCCGCTGACCGAGGCCGCGCACGCCGTCGAGCTCCTCGGGGTGGTCGAGCACGCCGCCCGCGAGGCCGGCGTGCCGGTGGTGCTGGAGGGCTACGCCCCGCCCGGCGACCCCCGCACCCGCACCCTCACGGTGACCCCGGACCCCGGCGTCATCGAGGTGAACGTGCACCCGACCGGCAGCTGGCCGGAGCTCACCGAGCTGACCGGCACGCTGCACCGGCTGGCGCACGAGGTCGGGCTCGGGGCGGAGTCCTTCGCCCTCGACGGCCGCCACACCGGCACCGGCGGCGGCAACCACATCACCCTCGGCGGGCCCACCCCGGCGGACAGCCCGCTGCTGCGCAGGCCGGACCTGCTCGTCTCGATGCTCACCTACTGGCAGCAACACCCGAGCCTGTCCTACCTGTTCAGCGGCACGTTCATCGGCCCCACCAGCCAGGCGCCGCGGGTCGACGAGGGCCGCCACGAGACCCTCTACGAGCTGGAGATCGCGTTCGCCGAGCTCGACCGGTTGCGTGACGAGATCCGGCCCTGGCACGTCGACCGCGCCCTGCGCCACCTGCTCACCGACATCACCGGCAACACCCACCGCGCCGAGTTCTGCATCGACAAGCTGTTCAGCCCCGACTCCGAGCGCGGCAGGCTGGGTCTGCTCGAGCTGCGCGGCTTCGAGATGCCGCCGCACCCGGACATGGCGCTGGTCCAGGCGCTCCTCGTGCGGGCCCTCGTCGCGCGGTTCTGGGCGGAGCCCTACCGCGGGAAGCTCGTCCGCTGGGGCACCCGCCTGCACGACGCGTTCCTGCTCCCGGCGTTCGTCGAGGCGGACGTCGCCGAGGTGGTCGCGGACCTGAACGAGCACGGCATCGCGTTCGAGAAGAGCTGGCTGGACCCCTTCCTGGAGTTCCGCTTCCCGCGGCTGGGCCGGGTCGAGGTGGCCGGCACCACGCTGGAGCTGCGCAGCGCGATCGAGCCGTGGCACGTGCTGGGCGAGGAGATGTCCTCCGGCGGCGTCGCGCGGTACGTGGACTCCTCCGTCGAGCGGGTGCAGATCGAGGTCACCGGGGCGCTGTCGGAGCGCTACGTCGTGACCTGCAACGGGGTGCCGGTGCCGCTGCACCCCGCCGCGACCTCCGACGGCCGGGTGGCGGGCATCCGCTACCGGGCGTGGGCCCCGCCGTCCGCGCTGCACCCGACGATCGGCGTGCACTCGCCGCTGGTCTTCGACCTGGTCGACACCTGGAACGAGCGCTCGCTGGGCGGCTGCACCTACCACGTCGTCCATCCCGGCGGCCGCGCCTACGAGCACTACCCGGTCAACGCGAACGAGGCCGAGGCCCGCCGCAACGCCCGATTCACGCCGTACGGGCACTCGCCGGGCCCCGTCGACACCAGCCTGTGGAAGGCTGACCCGACCGGCGAGTACCCCCGAACCCTCGATCTCCGCCGCCACAACCAGAGGTGACCGTGCACGACGAGATGCGGGACGGCACCGGCGCCGTCCGGCCTCTCTGGGCCGGGCTCGCCGGGGTGCTCGACGGCGCGGGTCCGGACGGCCTGGCGGCCCGCCGGGCGGACACCCGGCGGCTGCTGGCGGACGACGGCGTCGCCTACCACCCGCCCGGCGCCGAGACCGAGCAGCTCTGGGAGCTCGACCCGCTGCCGCTGATCATCGACGGTGCCGAGTGGGCGGGCCTCGAACGCGGCGTGGCCCAGCGGGCCGAGCTGTTCGACCGGCTCCTGCGAGACCTCTACGGCCCCCGCTCGGTGATCACCCGCGGGCTGCTGCCGGTGGAGGTCGTCGACGGGCACCCCGGCTACCTGCACGCGTGGCGCCGCCCCGCCGGGGCCCCCGCGCGCCGAGAGCTGTTCCTGTCCGCGGTGGACCTGGGCCGCTCCCCCGACGGCTGGGTGGTGCTCGACGACCGCGTCCAGGCCCCGTCCGGCGCCGGGTACGCGATGGCGAACCGCCGGGTCGTCGCGCGGGTGCTCTCGGCGCTGCACCGTCGCTCCGGGATCCGGAGGCTGGGCCCGTTCTTCGAGGCCATGCGCACGGGCCTGCGCGGCGGGCGGGATCCCGAGGACCAGCGGGTCGTGCTGCTCAACCCCGGCCCGGACTCCGAGACCGCCTACGAGCAGGCCCTGCTGTCCGCGCTGCTCGGCGTGCCGCTGGTGCTCGGCTCCGAGCTCACGGTCCGCGAGGGCAGGCTCTGGCAGCACACGCTGGGCAGGCTGGACCCCGTGGACGTCGTGCTGCGCAGGCTCGACGCCGAGTGGTGCGACCCCCTCGACCTGCGCCCGGACTCCCGGCTCGGGGTCCCCGGGCTGGTCGAGACCGCGCGGCTCGGCACGGTCTCGGTGCTCAACGGCCTCGGCGCGGGCGTCGCGGAGAACCCCGGCCTGGTCCCGTTCCTGCCCGCGCTCTGCCGCGCCCTGCTCGGCGAGGAGCTGCTGCTGCCCGGGACGCCCACCTGGTGGTGCGGCGACCCGCGGGCGTTCGCCCACGTCCGCGCCCGTCTCGACGAGCTGGTGCTCACCCCGGTCGTCCGCGGCGGGCAGGCCGTCCGCGGCGCCGGGCTCTCCGCCGCGCAGCGCGAGGACCTGCTCGCCCGGATCGCCGCCGAGCCGCACGCCTGGGCCGCACAGCGCGAGCCCGTCCTGTCCACGGCGCCCACGATCACCGACGCGGGTGCCGCGGACCGGCCGGTCGCGCTGCGGACCTTCACCGTCGCCTCCGGCACCGGCTGGGAGGTGCTCGACGGCGGCCTGGGCTCGGTCCCGGCGGGCACCCTGCTCCGCGACGGGGTCGCGACGCCCGCCAAGGACGTCTGGGTGGTCGGCGAGCGCGCCGAGCCCACCGGGCGGCCGGTGTTCGGCACCGACGAGGCGGTGCCCGCGCCCGCGCCCGGCGGGGTGTCCCCGCGCGTCGCCGAGGACCTGTTCTGGCTGGGCCGCTACTCGGAGCGGGCCGAGGACACCGCGCGGCTGCTGCGCGCGGTCACCGACCGCTGGGCGGACTTCCAGTCCACCCCGGATCCCGCGGGTGCCAACGCACTGCGCGCCCTGCTGACGGCCACCACGGCGACCACCCGCACGGCGCCGGGCTTCGGCCCGCTGCTCGCCGACGCCCACCGGGTGGCCCCGGACGGCCCGGCCGCGATCAGCGCCGAGCTGCGGTCCCTGCTCCGCGACCGGGACCGCGCGGGCACCCTCGGGTTCGCCGTGCACCGGCTCACCCGCGCCGCGCAGGCCGTCCGCGAGCTGCTGTCCACCGACACCTGGCTGGTCCTGGGCCGGCTGGACGCCGTGCTCGCCGACATCACCACCGAGGACGCCTCGGACGGGCTCAACCGTGTCCTGGAGGGGCTGCTCGCGCTCGCGGGCATCGCCGCGGAGTCGCTGGTCCGGGACGCCGGGTGGCGGCTGCTCGACGCGGGACGCCGGATCGAGCGCGCCCAGCACGTCGTCGCGCTGCTGCGGGCGACGCTGTGCGACGCGCCCCGCGGCCCGGCGGACCGGCTCGTCGTGGAGTCGGTGACGATCGCCGCCGAGTCCGTGATCACCCACCGGCGGCGCAACGCGGGCCGACCCGGCGTCGCCCCCCTGCTCGCGCTGCTGCTCACCGACGGGGAGAACCCGCGCGCGGTCGCCTACCAGCTCGCCCGGCTCACCGACGACCTCGCGCACCTGCCCGGCACGGTCCCGGAGGCGCTCGACGCCGCGGTCCGCGCCCTCGCCGAGGCCGATCTCGTCGCCGTCACGGCCCGGGACTCGGCCAGCGGCACCCGCCCCGCGCTGCGCGCCCTGCTCACCGGCCTCGGCGCCGACCTCGACCGGCTCGCGGACGAGATCGCCGCCGCGCACTTCGCCCCCGTCCGCGGGCCGCGGCCCTACGACCCGCTGGTGGCGGTGGCCTCGTGACGACCTACCGGGTCACCCACCGGACCACCTACACCTACGACGACGACGTCACGACCAGCTTCGGGCGCGCCCACCTGCTCCCCCGCACCCAGCCCGACCAGCGGTGTGCCGACGCCCGGGTGCGCCTGGACCCGGAGCCGGACGAGCTGCGCGAGCACACGGACGCCTTCGGCAACCGCTCCACGTACTTCTGCGTGCGCCGCCCGCACCGCGAGCTGACCGTCCTCGCCCAGAGCACCGTCACCGTGGACCGGGCGGTGGTGCCGCCCGCGCTGCGGCCGTGGGAGGAGGTGCGCGCGGCCGTGCCCGTCGAGGCCAGGCCGTTCGTCCTGCCGAGCCCCCGGCTGCCGGTGCAGGTGGGCGTCGCCGCGTACGCCGCGCCGTCCTTCCCGCCCGGGCGCCCGCTCGGGGAGGCCGCCGCGGACCTGTGCCGCCGCATCCACGACGACTTCGACTACGTCTCCGGGTCGACCACCGTCCGGTCCACGGTCACCGACCTGCTGACCGGCGGCGAGGGCGTCTGCCAGGACTTCGCGCACCTCGCGGTGGCCGGGCTGCGCAGCCGCGGGCTGCCCGCCCGCTACGTCAGCGGGTACCTGGAGACCCTGCCGCCGCCCGGAAAGCCGAAGCTGCGCGGCGTCGACGCCTCCCACGCGTGGTTCTCGGTGTGGACCGGGGACGGCTGGCTCGATCTCGACCCCACGAACGACCGGGTGGTCGACGAGCAGTTCGTGGTGCTCGCCCACGGCCGCGACTACGGCGACGTGCCCCCGCTCAAGGGCGTGATCTTCACGGACTCGGCCGAGAGTGTGATGGCGGTGTCCGTGGACATGGAACGGGTCGAGGAGGGGTAAGAAGCGCCGTGCGCGCCTTCTCCTGCCCGAACTGTTCCTCGCTCGTCTATTTCGAGAACTCCGTCTGTCTGCACTGCTCCACGGAGATCGGCTACTCCCGCCCGGCCCGGGCGATGGTCCGCACGAGCGAGGGCACGCCGTGCGCGAACGCGGTCGCCGCGACCTGCAACTGGCTCGCCGACCACGGCCCGCTCTGCGACTCCTGCGCGCTGACCCGGACCCGCCCCGCGGACGACGACGCGGACGGCATGGCCGCCTTCGCCCTCACCGAGCGGGCCAAGCGCCGCCTGGTCTACCAGCTCGACGACCTGGGCCTCCCGCTCGCCGACCGGGTGACGGACCCCGTCGGGGGCCTGGCCTTCGACCTGCTGTCCAGCGCTCGGGAGCCGGTGACGACGGGGCACGCGTCGGGCGTGGTGACCCTCGACCTGGCCGAGGGGGACGCCGGGCACCGCGAGCAGATGCGCGTGCAGCTCGCCGAGCCCTACCGGACCCTGCTCGGGCACCTGCGGCACGAGACCGGGCACTGGTACTGGGAGGTGCTCGTCGGCAGGGGTGGTCCGCTCACGGAGTTCCGCTCCCTGTTCGGCGACGAGACCTACTCCTACGCCGAGGCGCTCGAGAAGCACTACAACTCCACCCCGACCGGCTGGGAGGACACCCACGTCTCCGCCTACGCCACCATGCACCCGTGGGAGGACTGGGCCGAGACCTTCGCCCACTACCTGCACATCCGGGACACCTCGCAGACCGCCGCGGCCTTCGGCATCAGCGTCGACGGCCCGCTCTCCGCCGAGCCCGAGGAGTCCGAGAGGGACTTCGACGCGATCGTCGCCGCCTGGCTGCCGCTCACCACGGCGCTGAACATGGTCAACCGGTCGATGGGCTACGAGGACCTCTACCCGTTCGTCCTCGCCCCGGCGGTGCTGGACAAGCTCCGGTTCGTCCACGACCTCGTGGTCGCCCGCCCCGCCTACCCCCCCGCCTGAACGAGCCGCTCCACGCCGTCGAGGAACAGGGAGAGGCCGAACTCCCAGGACGCGTCGGCGTACTCGTCGTCGAACCCGCCCCCCTCCCAGATCCAGGCCATGGTCGGGAAGCGCTCGACGGAGAAGTAGGTGCTCCAGAAGCCCATGCGGGAGGCCCAGTAGTCGTCCTGGCTCACCCCGGTGCGCGCGGAGACGCTGGTGTCGGTGATCGCGGAGCGCGCCGCGCCGAACACCTGTGACTCGACCAGCCCGGCGACCTGCGCCACCCGCTTCTGCGGCAGCCCGGTCAGCGCGACGGCGCGGTAGAGGTCCTCCTGCGCGTCGAGCACGTGCGGGCCCAGCGGCGTGCGCCAGAGGTTGGAGCGCACGAGCCAGGGGTGGGTCTGGTACATGCGCCAGGCCTCCTGCGCATGGAACTCCACCTGCGCGCGCCAGGGCAGCGCCCGGTCGGGCATGACCCGGTCCGCAGAGGCGCGGTCGATCATCAGCTCGAACAGCTCGTCCCGGCCGGGGACGTAGGTGTAGAGGCTCATCGCCCCCACGCCGAGGTGCTGGGCGACCTTGCGCATGGACAGCTCGTCGACGCCGAGCTCGGCGGCCACCGCCATCCCGGCCTCCACGACCTGGTCGAGCGTGAGCTTCTGCTTCGGCCCGCGGGTGGGAGCGGGCGGCGGGTCCCAGAGCAACCTGATCATCGCCTGGCCCTCGGGCGTACCCCGCTGTTCCTCCACCACCGACCACTCCCTTGCGCCGAACTCCGTACGGTGTACCTTATCTCAGGCCAACACGGTACGCCGTACGAAATGAGGGGATCCGTGATCCATACCGACGCACTCGCCCGCACCTTCACGGTCGGGAAGGAGCGGGTCGAGGCCGTCCGCGGCATCGACCTCGACGTGGCGGAGGGCGAGCTCGTCGCGTTCCTCGGCCCCAACGGCGCGGGGAAGTCGACCACCCTGCGCATGCTGACCAGCCTGCTCCCACCCACGTCGGGCACGGCGCAGGTGGCGGGGATCGACGTCGTGGCCGAGCCCGCCGAGGTCCGTCGCCGGATCGGCTACATCGGCCAGAAGGACGGCGCGGGCCACAACTACCGGGTCTGGGACGAGCTGCTCATGCAGGGCCGCTTCTACGGCATGAGCAAGGCCGACGCAGTGGCGTCCGGCTCGGAGCTCCTCGCGTCGCTGGACCTGGAGGGGCTGCGGACGCGCAAGGTCAGCTCGCTGTCCGGGGGCCAGAAGCGGCGGCTGGACATCGCGCTGGGCCTGATCCACAAGCCGGGCCTGCTCTTCCTCGACGAGCCCAGCACCGGCATGGATCCGCAGAACCGGGCGAACCTGTGGGAGCACATCCTGCGGATCCGCGAGGAGCGCGGCACCACGATCCTGCTCACCACGCACTACCTCGACGAGGCCGACCAGATGGCCGAGCGGGTGGTGATCGTCGACCACGGCCGGATCATCGCCGACGACACGGCGGACGCCCTCAAGCGCAAGCAGGCGGGCGACCGACTGACCGTCGTCGTACGCCCGGACCAGGCCGACACCGCGCAGACGCTGCTGGCCACCGAGGGCGCCGAGCCCGCGTCCCGACCGGACGCCGACGGCGTCGCGCTGTCCGTGCGGGTCGAGGCCGCGTCGCACGCCATGCCCGGGGTGCTCGAGCGGCTCCGGGCGGCGGGGGTGGACGTGGTCGCCGCATCCGCCCACCGCCCCACCCTCGACGACGTCTTCCTCAACCTGACCGGCCGATCGCTGCGCGAAGGAGAATGACCGACATGTCCATGGCGATCGCACTGGATGTCCGCAACGTCTGGTGGCGAGAGACGCTGACGATCGTGCGGGACCCGTTCTCGCTGATCTTCTCGCTGCTCCAGCCGCTGGTCTTCCTGGGCCTGTTCGGCCCGCTACTGTCCGGGCTGGCCGGGAACGGCGAGCTGTTCGGCGGGTCGTCGCTGCAGTGGTTCCTGCCGGGCGTCGTCGTGATGATCACGATGTTCGGCACCTCGATGACCGGGGCGAACCTGCAGTTCGAGATCATGACCGGCGCGTTCGAGCGGATGCTCGCGACCCCGCTGTCGCGGACCTCGCTGATGGTCGGGCGGGCGCTCAAGGAGCTCACCCCGCTGGTCGTCCAGGCGCTGATCGTCACGCTGGTCGCGATCCCGTTCGGGTTCGTGTTGTACCCGCTGCACGTGCTGGTGGGCCTGCTGATGCTGGGGATCTTCGGGGTGGGTGTGGGCGCGCTGTCCTACGCGCTGGCGATCGCCGCCCGCAAGACCGAGTGGATCTTCTGGGCGGTGCAGCAGTCGCTGCTGTTCCCGCTGCTGATCCTGTCCGGGATGATGCTGCCGCTGGAGACCGGCCCCGGCTGGATGCAGGTGGCGTCGAAGGTCAACCCGCTGACCTACATCGTCGACGCCGAGCGGGTGCTGTTCAGCGGCACCCTCGCCAGTCCGACGGTGGCGTGGGGCTTCGTGGCCGCGGTGGTCACCGCAGCCGTGGGCCTGTTCGTCGGGATCCGCAGCATCCGGACCGCGACCATCTGATCCGCGGCTCCGCCGCCCGTGCGTGGTAAGTGGTGCCAGAGCACCACTTACCACTCACGGGCGGCGGAGCCGCATACTCACGCTCGTGACCCATCCGCTGGATCCGCTGTCCGCCGACGAGATCCGCGCCGCCGCCGCGATCCTGCGCGCGGAGGGCGTCGCCCGGCCGGACTGGCGGATCGCGACGATCGCGCTCGTCGAGCCGCGCAAGGACGTGGTCGCCGGGCACCGGCCCGGGCACTCCGTGCTGCGCGAGGCCGCGGTGACCGCGTGGAACCTGCGGGAGGGGACCGTGATCCGCGCCGTCGTGTCGCTGACCGGCGGGTCCGTCCTCGACTGGGCGATCGTGCCCGGGGTGCAGCCGAACGTCACGGTGGACGAGTGGCACGAGTGCGACGCGGCGATGCGGGCCCACCCCGACGTGGTCGCCGCGCTGCGCGGGCGCGGGATCGACGATCCGTCGCTGACCCTGGTCGACGTCTGGACCTACGGCGCGGACGCCCCCTACCCGGGCCGCGTCGGCTGGTGCGACGTCTGGCTGCGCGCGGCCCCCGGCGCCAACCCGTACGCGCACCCCGTGGCCGGCCTGAAGCTGATCGTCGACCTGAACACCATGGAGCTGCGCGAGATCGTCGACCGCGGCGACCCGGGGCGTCCGGAGGTCACCGGCGAGTACACCGCCGATCACACCGACCTCCCGACCAGGGAGCCGCTGCGGCCCCTGCACATCCACCAGCCGGACGGCCCGTCGTTCGCCCTCGACGGATATGGGCTGACCTGGGCGAACTGGAACCTGCGCGTCGGCTTCACCCCGCGCGAGGGGCTGGTGCTGCACCAGCTGCGCTGGGACGAGAGGCCCGTCGCCCACCGGCTCGGCTTCGCCGAGATGGTCGTCCCCTACCGCGACCCGACCCCCGAGCACGCCGACCGCACCGCCTTCGACATCGGCGAGTGGGGCCTCGGCTTCATGACGACCTCGCTCACCCTGGGCTGCGACTGCCTCGGCGAGATCCGCTACCTCGACGCCTGCGTCAACGACTCGGCGGGCGAGCCCGTCGAGATCCCGAATGCGATCTGCCTCCACGAGGAGGACGACGGCGTGCTGTGGAAGCACGTGGACGGCGAGCGGGGCGCGGAGGTCCGCCGGTCCCGGCGGCTGGTGATCTCCTCGCACGTCACCGTGGCGAACTACGACTACCTGATCTACTGGCGCCTGTACCTCGACGGCCGCATCGAGTGCGAGGTCCGCGCCACGGGGATCATGGTGACCACGCCGTTCGTCGGGGAGGCACCCGAGTACGGCACGGTCGTCGACACCCGCACCTACGCGCCGATCCACCAGCACTTCATCGTCGCGCGGCTGGACCTGGACGTCGACGGCGAGCGGAACACCGTCGTCATGAGCGAGACCGAGCTCGTGCCGGACGACCCCACCGGCATGGGGCTGCGGCAGCGCCGCGTCCCGCTGCGCACGGAGCAGGAGGGGATCCAGGACGTGTCCTGGGCGACCCAGCGCACGTGGAAGGTCGTCAACCCGGAGCGTGGGACCGCGTACACCCTGGTCCCGGGCGCGGCGATCCCGCCGCTCCTGCCCGAGCACGCCCCCGTCCTGCGCCGGGCCCGGGCCATCGCCCACCAGCTCTGGGTGACCCCCTTCGCGCGCGACGAGCAGTGGCCCTGCGGCGAGTTCGTGGTGCAGTCCGCGGAGGACACGGGCCTGCCCGAGTGGACGGCGGAGGACCGCGGGATCGAGAACGAGGACGTCGTGCTCTGGTACGTCTTCGGCATCCACCACGTCCCCCGGCCGGAGGACTGGCCGGTGATGCCCGTGGACACGGTGCGCTTCGACCTCAAACCGACGGGCTTCTTCCGCAGCAACCCGGCCCTCGACCTCCCCGGCTGACCTGCGCATCATCGAGCCGTCATGCGGTCCTCGCGGAGCGCCCAGGGCGAGCCGTAGGCCGTCAGCAGGTCGAGGAACGGGCGCGCGTCGAAGGACTCGGGGCCGCGGACCCCGGCGCCCGCCCACGCCCCGGTCGCGATCAGCTCCAGCGCCACCACCGGGTTGACGCCGGTCTGCCACACCACCGCCTGGCAGCCGTACTCCCGCATCGACCACTCGTTGTCGACGACGTGGTGCAGGTAGACCGCGCGGGGCGCGCCGTCGGGTCCGAGCCCGGTCACCCGCACGCCGGCGCAGGTCGTGCCGGTCATCTCCAGCGTCGCCGGGTCCGGGAGGCAGGCGGCGACCACCTCGCGCGGGCTGACCTCGGCGTACCCGTCGCCCGCGCGGACCTTCACCGGCGTGGTCGCGTCGAGGCCCAGCTCGTGCAGCATCCGCAGCACCCCGATCACCTCGGCGCCGAGGCCGTACTTGAACGTGACCCGCTGCGCGTCGAGCCACCGCGGGATCAGCAGCACCTCCTCGTGCTCGACGTTCACGCACTCCAGCGGCCCGATCCCGGCCGGGAAGTCGAACACCTCGGGCTCGGAGAACGGCTCGGTGGTGAACCAGCCGCGCCCGCGCTCCCAGACGACCGGCGGGTTCAGGCACTCCTCGATCAGTGTCCAGATCGAGAAGGGCGGGGCGAAGCCGCGGCCGGGCACGGCGAGGTTCGCGCCGTCCCGGACGTCGAACGTGTGCACCTCGGAGAACAGGTGGTCGGCGGCGTAGCGGGCGAAGACGTCCGACAGCCCGGGCTCCACCCCCATGCCCACCAGCGCCAGCACGCCCGCCTCGGCGAACGACTCGGCCAGCGCGAACTGCTCCTCCCCGAGCATCCGACCCGACGCGGCGTCCGACATGGACATCGCCATGTCCAGATAGGTCACCCGGGTGGCGAGGCAGGCCCGGAACAGCGGCATCACGAAGCGGGGGTCGCAGGCGTTCAGCACGGCGTCGACCCGGTGCGCCCGGATCAGCTCCTCGACGGCGCCCCGGTCCGCGGCGTCGACCCGCGCGGCGACGAACCGGGGATCACCCACCTTCGCGACGACGGCCTCGGCCCGGCCGAGCTCGTAGTCGGCCACCACCATCGCCTCGACGAACCCCCGGCGGGCCGCCACCGCGGCGCTCGCACCCCCGACCCCGCCCGCGCCGACCAGAAGGATCCGCATGCCTGCGGATCGTGGCGGGCCGTTCCCGATCCGGTCAATGCTCGCCAACCAGACGTAACCCACCGACACTTGTGGGAGACACGGTCGTGCGGCCCAATGGTCCGATGACGACCGCACCCCCGGACCAGGCGGAGCTGAAGCCGGGCGCCATCACGTTCCTCGACGCGCTGGTCATCGGGCTCGCGTCGACGAGCCCCGCCTACTCGCTGGCGGCGGTGATCGGGCCGGTCGTCGCGCTCGTCGGGGTCTACGCGCCCGGCGTGCTGCTGGCCTCGTTCGTCCCGATGCTGTTGATCGCCTCGGCCTTCTTCTACCTGAACAAGGTGGACCAGGACTGCGGCACCACGTTCTCCTGGGTCACCCGGGCCCTCGGGCCGTGGCTCGGGTGGATCGGCGGCTGGGCCATCGCGATGACCGGGGTGCTGGTCGTCGGGTCGCTGGCGGACGTCGCGGTGCGGTTCGGCCTGCTCACGGTGGGTCTCGACGCCTGGACCGAGAGCACGCCGCTCGTCGTCACGCTGAGCTGCGTGGTCATCCTGATCATGACCGCGGTGTGCGTGCTGGGCACCGAGATCTCGGCGCGGTTCCAGAACGTCCTGATCCTCGCCCAGATGGTCTCGCTCCTGGTCTTCGCCGGGGTGGCGCTGGGGCGGGCCGTCGCCGGGGACGCGTCGGAGGACGCGCTGACGCCGTCGCTGTCCTGGCTGAACCCGTTCGGCGAGGGCGGGTCCGCGCTGACGGCGGGCCTGCTGCTCGGGGTGTTCGTGTACTGGGGCTGGGAGTCCGCGGTCAACCTCACCGAGGAGACCGAGGACTCCGCCACCGCGCCCGGCCGGGCGGGCATCTTCTCGACGATCGTGCTGCTGGTGACCTACCTGGCCGTCGCCTACGCCGTCGTCGCGTTCGCGGGGACCACGTTCCTGGCCGACAACGCGGGCGAGGAGGAGCAGATCTTCGCCGTGCTCGGCGAGCAGGTGCTCGGCGGGTGGGACTGGGTCCTGCTGCTCTCGGTGGCGACCTCGGCGCTGGCCTCGACCCAGACGACGATCATCCCGGCGTCGAGGACCGGGCTGTCGATGGCGCGTCGGGCCGCCCTGCCCCGCCGCCTCGCCCACATCAGCCCGCGCTTCCGCACCCCCGACGTCTCGACCTGGGTCGTCGCCGCCATCGCCATCGGCTGGTACGTGCTGGCCAACATCATCAGCGAGAACGCGCTGTTCGACTCGCTCACCGCGTTGTCGCTGCTCATCGCGTTCTACTACTCGCTCACCGGCATCGCCTGCGCGGTGTACCACCGCAAGCAGCTCTTCCGCAGCGTCAAGAACCTCCTGCTCATCGGGCTCGGCCCGGCGGTGGGCGCGGGCCTGCTGATCTGGCTGCTCGTCCGCTCCGTCTCCGACCTCAACGACCCCGAGGCCAGCTCCAGCGGCACCACCTGGTTCGGGCTGGGGCCGCCGCTGGTCATCGGCATCGTGATCTTCCTGATCGGTATCGTCGTGATGGTCGGCTGGCGGCTGCGGGACCGCACGTTCTGGCAGGAACGACCCGGCGTCGCGCCGGAGGAGGTCTCGTCGTGAGCGCGATCGTGCTGGGTTACGACTCGTCCCCCGGGGCGGCGCGGGCGCTGGACCTCGCGGTCGAGCTGGCCTCGTCGCTCGGGGCCCCGCTCGTCCTGGTCCACGGGGTGGCGCCACCCGGGCAGGTCGGCGAGGAGGCGGGTGAGGCGCGGCACGCGCTCGAGTCGCTCGCTGAGGAGATCCTGGCCCCGGCGGTCGAGACCGCGCGGGCCGCGGGCGTCCCGGTCACCACCGAGCTCGTCGCCGACCAGCCCGCCGCCGCACTGGTGAAGGTGGCCGACGCGCACGACGCGCGGGTCATCGTCGTCGGGACCTGGAACGAGAGCCCCTGGCGCGGGGCGCTGTTCGGCTCGGTCGCCCACAAGCTGCTGCAGGTCTCCGACCGCCCCGTCCTCTGCGTGCCCGCTGCCGGCTGACCCGCCGACCCCGGTTGCGGAGCCCGGGCGAGCGCCGCAGGGTGGCGCCGTGCGCCTGCTCCTCGTCCTGCTCGCGGTGGGGCTGCTCGCCGGGTGCACGGCGGCCCCCGAGCCCGGGCTCACCTGGGAACCCTGTGCCGGGCGGCCCGACTCGCGGTGCGCCGACCTGCGGGTCCCGCTGGACTACGCGGGCCCCGACGGCCCGACGACCGCGCGGTGTCGGCGAGAGCTCCCCGATCTCCTGCGGCCTCACCCCCGAGGAGGTGGGTCGGGCCGGGGTCGACGACGCGGCCGGCCCGGATGCCGAATCCCTCGCCGCGTCCACGGCACGGGCCTGCACGGCCAACGCGCCCGACCTGGTCCACACGACCACGCCGAACCTCGCCCGCGACATGGACCGGCTGCGGGAGGCCCTCGGCGTCGAGCGGATCTCGTACTACGGCACCTCGGGCGGCACGACCCTCGGCACCACCTACGCCTCGCTGTTCCCCGACCGCGTCGACCGGATGGTGCTCGACAGCGTGGACGACGACACCGTCGGCAGGCAGGCGGCCTTCCGGGCCGCCGACCGGGCGATCGACGCCCGGTTCGCGCAGCTCCCGCTGCCCGGCCCCGATCCGCGGGCCCGCTACCTCGCCCTGCTCGCGCGGCTGGACCGCGAGGTCGTGCTCTTCGACGGCGTCCGCGCCACCTCCGACGCGCTGCGCTCGCTCCTCGCCGCCGCCCTGCGGTCCGACGCCGCCGTCCCCCTCCTCGTCGACGCCGTCCGTCACCTGGACGGGCTGCCCGGCGCCCCGACCGAGGCCGAGCCGGCGCAGCGCCTCGGGCCCGAGCCCGCCCCCGATCCCGGCGCCGAACGCGTCGCCTCCGCCTTCCTGGGCATCACCTGCGCCGACCCGGACTGGTCCCACGACCCCGCCGACTACCGCGCCGCCGTGGCCGCGGACGCCGCCGCCTACCCGGTGAGCGGGGGCGCCCGCGCCGTGATCACGGCCTGCGCGTACTGGACCGGCCCCCCGACGCCGCGGGTCCCGCTCACCGACTCGGGCCCCCGGAACATCCTGATCCTGCAGAACGAGGTGGACCCCGCCACCCCGCTCGACGGCGCCCGTGCCACGCGCGCGGCCCTCGGAGACCGCCCGGCGATGATCACGACCGGAGTGGGTGGCCACGGGGTGCTGGGACGCTCGCCCTGCGCCACGGACGCGGCGGTCGCCTGGCTCGTCGGCGGCGAGCTCCCGCCCGGGGACCGGAGGTGCTAGGCCTCCCCTTCGCCCTGTCCGCTCAGCCGCGGACGGTCAACCCCACCCGCTGGAACTCCTTGAGGTCCGAGTAGCCGGTCTTGGCCATGGCCCGGCGCAAGGCGCCGAAGACGTCCACGGTGCCGTAGGGCGTGCTCGACGGCCCGAAGAGGACCTGCTCCAGGGTCCGGTCGCTCGGGGCGAACCCCGTGACGTCCGAGCGGGGCAGGCTCGGGTGGGCGGCGCTGGAGGTCCAGTACAGGCCGTCCGCCGGGGAGTCCGCGGAGTCGGCGAGCTGCTCGCCGAGCATCACCGCGTCCGCGCCGCAGGCGATGGCCTTCGCGACGTCCCCCGAGCCGTTGATGCCGCCGTCCGCGATCACGTGGACGTAGCGGCCGCCGGTCTCGTCGAGGTAGTCCCGGCGGGCCGCGGCCGCGTCGACCAGGGCGGTCGCCATCGGGACGCCGATGCCGAGCACCTCGTCCGTCGTGGTCGCGCTCGACTCGCCGTAGCCGACGATCACACCCGCCGCGCCGGTGCGCATGAGGTGCATCGCGGTGCGGTAGTCGCCGACCCCGCCCGCCACGACCGGGACGTCCAGGGAGTTGATGAACTCCTTGAGGTTCAGCGGCTCGCCCTTGCTGACGTGCTCGGCGGAGATGATCGTGCCCTGCACGAACAGGATCTCCACCCCGCCCGCCAACAGCGCCGGGGTGAGCTCGCGGGCGCGCTGCGGGCTGACCCGCGCCGCGACCGTGACCCCCGAGTCGCGGACAGTCCGCAGCGCCTCGGCGATCAGGTCCGGCTGGATGGGCGCCGAGTGCAGCTCCTGCAGCATCCGCACCGCGGCCGACGGGTCGTCCGAGTCCGCCGCCGCGACGACCTTGGCGAGCGCGCCCTCGGCATCGGCGTGGCGGGCCCAGATGCCCTCGGAGTTCAGCACGCCGAGGCCGCCGAGCTTGCCGACCGCCACCGCCGTGGCGGGCGAGACGACCGCGTCCGTGGGGTGGGTGACCAGCGGGATCTCGAACCGGTACGCGTCGAGCTGCCAGGCGGTGGAGACCTCCTTGGAGCTCCGGGTCCGCCGCGACGGCACGATCTCGACCTGACTCAGGTCGTAGGCACGACGGGCCTCTCGGCCCATCCCGATCTCCACGAGGTCACGCACGTTGCGAGACCCTATCTCGCGGCGTAGTTCGGCGCCTCGACGGTCATGGTGATGTCGTGCGGGTGGCTCTCCTTGAGCCCGGCCGCGGTGATCCGGACCAGCTGCGCCTGCTGCAGCTCCGCGATCGTGTTGGCACCCGCGTAGCCCATGCCGGACCGCAGCCCGCCGACGAGCTGGTGGATCACCGACGCCAGCGGGCCGCGGAACGGGATCCGGCCCTCGATGCCCTCGGGGACCAGCTTGTCCTCGCTGAGCACGTCGTCCTGGGCGTAGCGGTCCTTCGAGTACGACTTGCCGGAACCGCGGGACTGCATGGCGCCGAGCGAGCCCATGCCGCGGTAGGTCTTGTACTGCTTGCCGCCCACGAAGATCAGCTCGCCCGGGGACTCGGCCGTGCCCGCGAGCAGGCTGCCGAGCATCACCGTGGACGCGCCCGCGGCGATCGCCTTGGAGATGTCGCCCGAGTACTGGATGCCGCCGTCCGCGATCACCGGGACGCCCGCGGGCGCGCAGGCCCGCGCGGCCTCGTAGACCGCGGTGATCTGCGGCGCGCCGACCCCCGCGACCACGCGGGTGGTGCAGATCGACCCCGGCCCGACGCCGACCTTCACCGCGTCCGCCCCGGCCTCGACCAGCGCCTGGGCGCCCGCGAAGGTCGCCACGTTCCCGCCGACGACGTCCACCGACTCGCCGACCTCGGCGCGCAGCTTGGCCACGGTGTCCAGCACCCGCCGCGAGTGCCCGTGCGCGGTGTCGACCATCAGGACGTCCACCCCCGCGTCCACCAGGCCCATCGCGCGGGAGTACGCGTCCTCCCCCACGCCGACTGCGGCCCCGACGACCAGCCTGCCGTCCGGGTCCTTCGTGGCCAGCGGGTACTTCTCGGTCTTGTTGAAGTCCTTGATGGTGATCAGGCCGCGGAGCACGCCGCCGCCGTCGACGATCGGGAGCTTCTCCAGCTTGTGCCTGCGCAGCAGACCCAGCGCGGCCTCGGCGGTGACCCCGACGCGCGCGGTGATCAGCGGGGCCTTCGTCATCACCTCGTGCACCGGGCGCTCGAAGTCCACCTCGAACCGCATGTCCCGGTTGGTGATGATGCCGACGAGCTTGCCCTCGCCGTCGGTCACCGGGAGGCCGGAGATGCGGTACTTGCCGCACAGCTCGTCCACCTCGCGCAGCGTGGCGTCCGGCGAGCAGGTGACCGGGTCGGTGACCATGCCCGCCTCGGAGCGCTTGACGACCTCGACCTGCGTGGCCTGGTCCTCGGCCGAGAGGTTGCGGTGCAGGACCCCGAGGCCGCCCGCACGGGCCATCGCGATGGCCATCCGCGCCTCGGTCACCGTGTCCATGCCCGACGACACGATCGGCACCTTGATCCGCACGCGCCGGGACAGCTGGGTGGAGGTGTCGACCCCGCTGGGGATGACGTCCGACTCCGCGGGGAGCAGCAGCACGTCGTCGAAGGTCAGGCCGAGCATCGCGAACTTCGGCGGTAGTCCCGTGATCTCGCTCGTCATGGCTGGTCGTGCACCCTTCACCGACGTCTCACGCCCGGAGGGGGCGTCACACCATCCCATCGTATCCGCGCGAGACGGTCGTTCCGGGAGTCGCCCGCCACACCGAGTTGTCCACAGCCGGGGTGGTTGTCCACAGGCCTGTGGGTGGAGCGGTGGATACCCCGGCCGACGCGGTACCGTGTACGCGTGGCGTTCGACGGCCTACCCCCTGACCCCTTCGCGGGCGACCCCTACGACCCTGCCCTCTCCCTCGACGAGGAGGCGGGGCCCGAGGAGCACGACGAGCTGTCCGCCGCCGAGCGCGAGGAGGTCGTGGCCGACCTGGCCGACCTCGCCGTCTACCAGGCGCTGCTCGAGCACCGCGGGATCCGCGGGATCCTGGTCGACTGCGCCGACTGCGGCGAGCAGCACTTCCACGAGTGGAACCTGCTCCGCGCGAGCCTCCAGCAGCTGCTCGACGAGGGGCAGATGCGCCCGCACGAGCCCGCGTTCGACCCGGACCCGGCGCACTACGTCACCTGGGAGTACTGCCGCGGCTTCGCCGACGCGGCGCTGGGCGAGGACTGACCGCCCACCGAGCTCCGCGGGCCCCGACCGTTCGGTCGGGGCCCGCTGTCGTTCCGGGGCCCCGCGCCCGCCCGACGCCCATGATCCACACTCAGGGAGCGGGACGGTCGATTCCCGACCGAACCGCTCCCCACAGGTGGATCATGAGTGCGAGGCGGGCGGTGCCACCCCGGCCGGCCCGACGGTCACCCCGCCCACCACCCATGATCCACCCCCCGGGAGCCCGGCGGTCGAATCCCGACCGCCCTCCTCCCCACGAGCGGATCATGCGCGATCACGGACGGGTGAGCGGGGCGGGGCGGGTGACGAGGGCGCCGAGCTCGTCGAGCAGGGCGTGGGCGATCTGGTCGAACGGGCGGGACTCGGCAGGGTCGAGCCACCGGCCGAACGTCGCCCCGAAGACCATGACGGCGGTCCCGGCGGCGAGCGTGGCCGCCGGGTCGGGGATGCCGCGGTCCCGCAGGGCCGCGGTGAGCAGCCCCCCGATGGTGGCCAGCTTCGACAGCTCGCGCTCCTGCAGGGCGGGGTTGGCGTCGATGACGGCCTGGCGGGCGCGCGACCAGGGTCGGCGTTCGTCGGAGAAGAAGGAGGCGACGCCCTGCAGGGCGCCCGCCACCAGGTCGACCGGCGAGGCGTCGGCCGGGCAGCGGCGCACGCCGCCGAGGAACGCCTCGAGCAGCACCTCCTGGCCGTCGAACAGGACCTCGCGCTTGTCGCTGAAGTGTCGGTAGAAGGTGCGCTCGGTGACGCCCGCGGCCTCGGCGATCTCGGTCGCGGTGGTCTGCTCGAAACCGCGGGTGGCGAACAGCTCCAGCGCGGCCTCCTGCAGCCGTTCGCGCGTGCCGGGTCGCCACCGTGCCATGCTCCGATGATAGGCGATGACAGTCACTGACTTTGCGGCGTACAGTCGACGTCAGTCACTGACATCGGAGGACATCATGCGCGTTTTCGTCACCGGGGCCTCGGGCTGGATCGGGTCGGCCACCGTCACGGAGCTCCGCGCCGCGGGGCACGACGTCACGGGGCTCGCCCGGTCGGACGCCGCAGCGGCCGCGCTCGAGGGCAAGGGCGCGCGGGTGCTGCGCGGGGACCTGGACGACCTCGCCACGCTGCGGACCGGCGCCGAGACGGCCGAGGCCGTGGTCCACCTCGCCAACAAGCACGACTTCAGCGATCCCGCCGTGTCGAACCGCGCCGAGCGGGCCGCTGTGCAGACCTTCGGCGAGGTCCTGGCGGGCAGCGGCCGTCCGCTGCTCCTGGCCTCCGGCGTCGCCATGCTCGCCCAGGGCAGGCCCGCCACCGAGGCCGACCCCGCGCCGTTCCACGGCGTCGACTCGGCCCGTGGCGGGGCCGAGAACCTGGCGCTGGAGTTCGTGGAGCGCGGGGTGCACACGGTGAGCCTGCGGTTCGCCCCGACCGTGCACGGCGCTGGCGACCACGGGTTCATCTCGGTGATCACCGCGGTGGCCAGGGAGAAGGGGGTCGCGGCCTACCCGGGCGACGGGACGAACCGCTGGGCCGCGGTCCACCGCTCGGACGCCGCCCGGCTCGTCACGCTGGCGCTGGCGAAGGCCCCGGCCGGGTCGCGACTGCACGTCGTGGCCGAGGAGGGGGTGTCCACCAAGGACATCGCCGAGGCCATCGGCCGGGCCCACGGGCTGCCGGTCCGGTCGCTGCCCGCCGAGGAGGTCGGCGCGCACTTCGGCTGGATCGGGGGCTTCTTCGGGCTCGACCTGGCCGCGTCCAGCGACGCGACCCGCGAGCTCCTGGGCTGGACCCCGACCGGCCCGACCCTGATCGAGGACATCGACGGCGGCGGCTACTGACCGCCTGAACGCCGCGAAGGCCCCCGGACACCGGGGGCCTTCGTGGTCAGCTCGGGGTGGTCGTGGCCTCGGCGCTGTCCGAGGTCGTGGCCCCCATCGAGGTGGTGGACGTGCCGGGCGGCGGCGTGGTGGTCGTGGTGGCCGGGTCCTGCCCGCCCTCCGTGGTCGGCGGCCGCGTCGGCGGGCTCGTCTGGGTGGACGAGCTCGGCGGAGCCGGGTTGACGGCCGGGTTGCCCGCGACCCGCGGGTCCTGGGTCTCCGGGCCCGGCTTGGTCGGGTCGTTGCCCACCGGGCCGGAGGACGGCGGCGGCGCGCTCGGCGACTCCGACGTGCTGGACGCCGGGTTCGACGAGCTGGACTCGGCCGGGTCCTGGCTGCCCTCGGTGACCGGGGGCTTGGGCCGCGGGGTCCCGTTCTGCAACGGGGCCTGCGGGTCCACCGGGACGCCCGGGGGCGTCTCGGCAGCCTTCGCCGCGAGGAAGGTCTGCTCGGAGGCGAGGTAGGTGCGGCCCTCCTCCGGGCGGATCTGCTCCAACAGCGGCGCGAGCGCTGCCAGGTCCTGCTGCGCGCCCACGGTGTCCCCGCTGGCGAGCTTGGCGTTGACCTGCTGGATGCGCTGCTGGACCTCGACCTTGGCGACCTTCGAGTTCGCCGCGTCCTTGTAGAGCACCTGCGTGACCGGGAACAGCGCGTCACCCGGGTCCGCGCTCTGCGCGCCGATCGAGACGCCCGCGATGCTGAAGACCAGCAGCGCCGCCGCACCCGCGAGCGGGATGAGGTGCCTGCGCCTGCTCGACGGCCGGGCGGCCGGGGAGCCGGACTCGATTGCGGCGACCGCGGTGTCGAGGTCCATGAGCTGCGGGATGGGGTCGTCGTCGACCTCGGCCTTCCAGGCGGCCAGCATCGCGACGACCTTGTCGTCCGCGTCGTAGCCGTGCCTGCCGGGGGCCGAGACGGTCATCCCCGCGGCGAGCGCGCTGATCAGCTCGTCGTCCGCCTGGACGGCGACGAGGTCCAACGGCTCGTCGGCGAAGTCGTCGTCGAACTCGGGGCGCGATCCGCCCCTGCCGCCCACGGGGAACTGGATGGGCCGGTTGGGGATGCCGTGGGGCCGCCCGGAGCCGTTGTGGCCGTTGTGGCCGTTCGAGCCGCCGTTCGCACGGTGCCTACCGAAGGGGTGGTCGGGGCCACCGGGGTTGCGCGGGTCGCTCATCTCAGACCACCTCCTCTTCGGGCATGTTCTTGCGCAATCGGGCGAGTGCCCGGTGCTGGGCCACGCGGACGGCGCCGGGTGTGGACCCGACCGCGTCCGCAGTCTCCTCCGCACTCAGTCCCACGACCACCCGGAGGACGATGATCTCGCGCTGCTTCTCGGGGAGCTGGTCGAGCAGCCGCGACATCTGTTCGGAGAGCTCCACGCGCAGCGCTCGCTGCTCGGGGCCGTCTCCGTGGTCGGTGGAGTCGGGGACGTCCGCCACCGGCTCGGACTTGTTGCGCCCGGCGGCGCGATGGGCGTCGATCACCTTGTGCGAGGCGATCCCGTACACGAACGCCAGGAACGGGCGCCCTTGTACGCGGTATCCGGGCAAGGCCGTCAGCACGGCCAGACACACCTCCTGCGCGACGTCGTCCGCCGAGACGGACGACCGGTCCATCCGTCCGAGGCGCGCGCGGCAGTACCGCACGACCAAGGGCCGGATGGTGGCCAGTACACGTTCGACCGCTCCGCGGTCACCTGCCATGGCAGATGCCACCAGCTCGTCGAGAACGTCTGTCGGTTCACTCATCGCGCAGAGTCGTCCAGGCGTTACGCAGCATGTTCGTCTTCATCCGTTCGGTGAGGCCGACTACGGAGAGTGCTGAATCGACCTCAGTGCCGACCACCGTAGCGAAGCCCCGGGGGGATACGGGAACCGCTCTCACCGGTGTCGACGAGCGACCACGCTACTAGTTGCGGTCCGTAGACGCCGGGACGGCGATCTGCGCCGGGCGGTCGGCGAGCGGTCGACCGTCCGCGTGACGCACGCGCGGAGGGTGAGCGAGCAGTACCCGGACGAGTCGATCACTCGCGAGGACGCGCGGACCGGGCGTCGTCACGGTCCGCAGCCTCCCGGGGGCTCTGGCCCGCACCGGGGAGGCGATGTCGTCGGGCCCGCCGGGGCGAGGGCGGGCCTGGCCGTCGTCGGCGACGGCCGCTGTCGGCGGTGCGCACACCGCGCGGGTCCGCGGCGGCACGGCAGCCGGCCGTCGAACCCGATCCTCACCCACCGCGCCCGCGAACGGCGCGGTGGTCGTTGCCTCCCGGACCGGAGGTCCGGGCCGTGCGTGGCCTCCGCCTAGGAGACGAGACCGCGACGGAAGCCGTGGGCCACCGCCTGGGCGCGGTCACGGACGCCGAGCTTGCGGAACAGCCGCCGCGCGTGCGTCTTCACCGTGTCCTCGGAGAGGTAGAGCTCGCGGCCGATCTGGCCGTTGCTCTTGCCCTGGCTCATCCCGCGCAGCACCTGCAGCTCGCGCTCGGTGAGCTGCACGCCCGGGTCCGCCGGGGTGCGCGGGGTGGGCACGGCGGTCGACGCCAGCGTGTGGGCCAGCGCGGCGACCAGCTCCGGGCGGGACGCGTCCCACCGGAGGTAACCGCGTGCGCCGCCCGCGATGGCGGCGGCGATGCTGCCCGCGTCGTCCGGGGCGCCGAACACGATCACGTTCGCCTGGGGGTGGGCCGCGACCAGTCGCCTGGTCGCCTCCACCCCGGTGGGCACCGCACGCTGGGTGCCGACCAGGACGACGTCGACCGGCTGCCGGGAGAACCGGGCCAGCAACTCGTCCCCGTGGGCGACGCAATCGATCCGGTGCACTCCGGGCACCGCGGACATCACGCGGGTGAGACCTTCGCGGACGCTGCGACGATCGTCGCAGATGAGTACCGTCGTCACGACGATTCCTTCCTGCAGCTTCCTGCAGCCGGGTGATGTGTCACCCTCCGCATCGGCGAGTGACCGGACCACCTTGACACGATCAGGGCCACTTTGTGGCCTCCATTCGAGTCCCTTGCGCCGAGTGGCACTCGTCATGTGGGTGACTAGAGACCGAATGGAGTAATTACATTACCGCGAGCCTCTCAGGCTCCGACGCCGCCTCCCCCCATCAGGCGCCGCCCACGTGCTTCGGACCGATCGAGGATCACGCTCAGCGCAATACTCGCGGCGTGTCGCCGGCGTGGCGCGCCGTCGGGCGCACCGTTCGTCGATTCACGCACCTCTTCACGCCTCCGATCGTGGGACTCATCCGACCCGATCGGACGGATGGACGGTCGCCCCGGGACTCCCGGCGGACCACCGTCCGCCGTGGGGCAAACGATCACCGAAGGGTGAGGTTTCGCCCCGGAACGGCGCAGGGGTGACCGCACGCCCGGCGGGGCCGCGGTTCCGGCGTCCAGCGCGTCCGCCGCGTCCGCCGCCGCCAGCGACGCGGCCCAGCGGAGCGGGACGAGCCCGGCGTCGGCCGCCTGCGCGGCCACCGCGTCGAGGTCGGCGAGCGCGGCCGCGCGGGCCGTCGGGTCCGCCGCCCGCAGCCGCGCGGTCACTGCAGCGAGGAGCCGGGACTTCACCAGATGGCGGCGCGAGCCGGCGGCCGCGGACTCGGCGACGGCGGCCGCGGACTCCCGGGCGGCCGTGTCGAGGTCCCCGCGCGCCAGCGCCACCTCCGCCCGGACCCAGCGCAGCCGCACCCGGGGCCGCCAGCCGACCGCCCAGGTGTCCGCCCTGGTCAGGAGCCGATCGCTCGCGCCGAGATCGCCCTGCCCCAGCGCGTCGGCGGCCAGCCCGACGAGCGCGTCGGCCCGCGCGGAGCCCAGGTCGACGCAGAGGTCCGCACCGGGCTGTGGCAGGTCGGCCGCCGCCCCCGCACTCCCCTCCACCGCGAGGCCCAGCGCCCGCCCGTCGACGCGGGCGGCGCGGGCGTGGCCGCCCTGCTGGCGCAGGTGCGAGGCCCACGTCACCAGCGCGTGCGCCCGGATCACGACCGGTGTGCGCGGGTCGCGCACCAGTTCCTTGAGCAGGGCCGCCGCGGCGGCGTAGCGCCCCTGCCCGCCGAGGGCCACGGCCGCCGTCCAGCGCGCGAGCGGCTCCGCTCGTCCGGTCCCGACGACCGACACGCCGGGATGGGGCCCCATCGCGATCGCCCACCACGGGTTATCGGCCATATGGGTGGCAGGTCTCAGAGAGTGCGCCATGAAGCAACCCACATGGGCTAGTTCCTGTGGGTGACACCCAGGAAGACGCACAGGGTGTCGACGGCCTCGCTCAACGACCCCAGATGCGTGACGGACGCCGGGCTCGACTCCCACCCCGGCCCTGCGGTGAACGAGCGGAAGGCCGGACGGGTTCGGGGGAGCCCGTCGATCGCGGCGGGATCGGCCGTGCGCCGGTCCTGCGCCCAGAGCACGACGGCGGCGGGGGCGCTGCGTTGCACGGCCGCGACCAGCGCGTCGAGCGGGAGATCCGCTCCCAGGGGCCTGCACGGCACGCCGCACTCGGCGATGACCGCGGCGAGCACCGACAGCGGGAGGCTGTGTCGCTCCCCCGGCATGCAGGCCAACAGCACCGGCCGCACCTCGGCCGGCGGTCGGGGCGCGGCGAGCGCCCGCGCCCCGTAGACGGCGATCACCGCCTCGCTCACCAGGTGCTCGATCTCCACCCCCGCCCCGGTCGACTCCCACCGTTCGGCGATCGCGCCGAGCACGGGCCGGACCACGGTGTCCCAGGTGGGGACGAGGCCGTCCGCCGTCACGGCCTCGTCGACCAGCCTGCGGACCGCCGAGGCGTCCATCGCCAGCGCGGCCCGCCCGATCCCGCGGGCCCGCCTGCCCGCGCCGGCGAGCCGCAGCACGCTGCCCCCGACCCGGACCTGGTCGGCGACGCCCGGGGCGGCGCTGAGCAGGACCGGTGAGGACGGGGTGCTGCCCGACCCCAGCGCCAGCCGTGCCGCCTCGGCGGGGGTGACGCCCTGGAGCAGCGCCCGCTGCATGACCTCCAGCCGGGCCAGATCCGCCGGTCGGTACCGGCGGTGCGAGCCCGCCGTGTGGGCCGAGGGCCCGAGGCCGTAGCGGCGGTCCCAGGTCCGCAGCGTGGCCGGGGCGATCCCGAGCCGCCGCGCCACCGCCGCGACGGTGAGCCCGGGGGTGTCGGCGCCCGGACGCGGGGTATCCGGCTGCGTCGTCACCCGGACATCGTCCGGAGCCGACGCCCCCGGCGCAACTTTTCTCTTGAACAAGGTTTGGCGCGTTTCTAGGGTGGGCATCTCGGTGCTGAGCAACGGCGGCGTGTCGAACGGGGTGAGTGAGATGGCGGACATCAGGCGACTGCCCGGACCGGTCTCGGACATCTGGGACTGGCAGATGCAGGGAGCCTGCCGGGGTATGGACTCCGGCTTCTTCTTCCATCCCGAGGGCGAGCGCGGACCCGCGCGGGCCAACCGGGAGCAGCGGGCCAAGGAGATCTGCGAGACCTGCCCGGTGCTGGAGATGTGCAGACGGCACGCCCTGGAGGTGCAAGAGCCCTACGGCGTGTGGGGCGGCCTCTCGGAGCACGAGCGGGACCTGCTGATCCGCGGCCGCTCCCGCAGGCTGAAGGTCGACCGCGCGACGGTCTGACCGGCACCACCCCGCACGAACGCCGAAAGGGCGGGCGACCCGGAGGTCGCCCGCCCTTTCGTGTGGATGGACCTAGTGCCCGTGTCCGTGGCCGCCCGCGGCCGGAGCCGGCGGAGCCTCCTCGGGCTTGTCCACGACGGCGCTCTCGGTGGTGAGCACCATCCGCGCGATCGACGCGGCGTTGACCACGGCGTTGCGCGTGACCTTGACCGGGTCGATGACGCCGTCGGCCAGCAGGTCCGAGTAGGCCAGCGTGGCGGCGTTGAAGCCCTGCCCCCACGGCTGCTCGGCGACCTTGGCCGTGACCACGGCACCCTCGAGACCACCGTTGGCGGCGATCCAGTAGAGCGGCGCGGTCAGCGCCTTCTTGACGATCGCGACGCCGGTCGCCTCGTCACCCGCGAGCGACAGCTCGTCGAGCGCCTTGGCGGCCTGCACGAGCGCGGTGCCGCCGCCGGGGACGATGCCCTCCTCGACCGCCGCCCGGGTCGCCGCGACGGCGTCCTCGATGCGGTGCTTGCGCTCCTTGAGCGCGGTCTCGGTGGCCGCCCCGGCCTTGATCACCGCGACGCCGCCGGACAGCTTCGCGAGGCGCTCCTGGAGCTTCTCGCGGTCCCAGTCCGAGTCCGTCGACTCGATCTCGCCCTTGATCTGGGCGATGCGACCCTCGATGTCGGCGGCCTGGCCGCCGCCCTCGACGATGGTCGTGGCGTCCTTGGTGACGACGACCCGGCGCGCCTTGCCCAGCAGGTCCAGCCCGGCCTCGGACAGCTTGAGCCCGACCTCCGGGTTGATGACCTGACCGCCGGTGGCGATCGCGAGGTCGTCCATGAACGCCTTGCGGCGGTCGCCGAAGAACGGCGACTTGACCGCGGCGACCTTGACGGTCTTGCGGATCGAGTTGACCACCAGCGTGGACAGGGCCTCGCCCTCGACGTCCTCGGCGATGATCAGCAGCGGCTTGCCCTCGCCGAGCACCTTCTCCAGCAGCGGGAGCAGGTCCTGGATCGAGCTGATCTTGTCGCGGTGCAGCAGGATATAGGCGTCCTCGAGGACGGCCTCCATGCTCTCCGCGTCCGTGACGAAGTAGGGCGACAGGTAGCCCTTGTCGAACTGCAGGCCCTCGGTGATCTCGAGCTCGGTGGAGAGCGTGGAGCCCTCCTCGACCGTGATCACACCGTCCGAGCCGACGGAGCCGATCGCGTCCGCGATGAGCCGGCCGATCTCCTCCTCGCGGGAGGCGATGGTGCCGACCTGCGCGATGTGCTCGGCGCCGTTGACCGGGGTGGCCTTGGACAGCAGCCACTCCGAGACCTTGTCGGCCGCGGCGGCGATGCCCTTGCCCAGCGAGATCGGGTCCGCCCCGGCCGCCACGTTGCGCAGGCCCTCGCGGACCAGCGCCTGGGCCAGCACGGTGGCCGTGGTGGTGCCGTCGCCCGCGACGTCGTTCGTCTTGGTGGCGACGGTCTTCGCGAGCTGGGCCCCGAGGTTCTCGTACGGGTCCTCGAGGTCGATCTCGCGCGCGATGGTCACACCGTCGTTGGTGACGGTGGGCCCACCGAACTTCTTGTCGATGACGACGTGCCGGCCGCGCGGGCCGAGCGTCACCTTCACGGCGTCCGCGAGCTGGTTCACACCACGCTCGAGCGCACGCCGGGTGTCCTCGTCGAAGCTGATCTGCTTCGCCATCTACTGCCTCTCTCGAAGGTCGGAACGACACCGCCCCGACAGCCCGGAAGGCCGCCGGGGCGGAATCAGACGCGGAAGGTCAGTTGACGACCGCGAGCACGTCGCGAGCGGAGAGGATCAGGTACTCCTCGCCGTTGTACTTGACCTCGGTGCCGCCGTACTTCGAGTAGATGACGACGTCGCCCACGGCCACGTCGAGCGGCACGCGGTTGCCGTTGTCGTCGATCCGGCCGGGGCCGACCGCCAGGACCTTGCCCTCCTGGGGCTTCTCCTTGGCGGTGTCCGGGATGACGATGCCGGAGGCCGTGGTGGTCTCCGCCTCGCTGGCCTGGACGACGATCTTGTCCTCGAGCGGCTTGATGTTCGCCACGATGACCTCGCCTTTCTGGTGCTGAAGTCCGTCAGTGAAGTACCGACAGCCGACCAGGGGGCCCCGCCGTCGCGGGTGCCGGGGCAACCCGACCTGAACTGTGCGTTGGCACTCTACCCACGAGAGTGCCAGACCCTCAACAGGCCCGCCACCGTAGGCTCACGGCATGCCTTCGGTCTCCGGAATCGACGTCTCGCCCCTGTGCCTGGGCGCCAACGTCTTCGGTTGGTCCGCGGACGCCGACCAGTCGTTCGCCGTGCTCGACGCCTTCGCCGAGGCGCAGGGGACGTTCGTCGACACGGCGGACTCGTACATGTGGCGCGCACCCGGGAACTCCGGCGGGGAGTCCGAGACGATCCTGGGCGACTGGATGGCCGCCCGCGGCAACCGCGACCGCATGGTGATCGCGACGAAGGTCGGCAGCCTGCCGTCGCGCCCCGGGCTGGGTGGGGAGAACATCAAGGCCGCCTGCGAGGACTCGCTGCGCAGGCTGCGCACCGACCACATCGACCTCTACTACGCGCACCGCGACGACCCGGACACCGCGCAGGAGGAGACCCTCGACGCGTTCGACGCCCTCGTGCGGGAGGGCAAGGTCCGCGCGGTCGCGGCCTCCAACTTCTCCGCCGCGCGGCTGCGGGAGGCCCTGGAGATCTCCGACCGGGACGGGCTCACCCGCTACACGGCGGTCCAGCCGCACTACAACCTGATGGAGCGGGGCGAGTACGAGTCCTCCCTCGCCGATCTCGTCGCCGCCGAGGAGCTGGCCTGCTTCCCCTACTACGGCCTGGCCGCCGGGTTCCTGACCGGCAAGTACCGGGGCGCGGCGGTGGACTCGGTGCGGGCGCAGGGCGCCGCGAAGTACCTCGACGACCCGCGCGGGCCCGCCGTGCTGGCGGTGCTCGACGAGATCGCCGCGGGCCACGGGACCACCCAGGCCGCCGTCGCCCTCGCCTGGCTCGCCGCGCAGCCGACGGTGACCGCCCCGATCGCCAGCGCCCGCACGCCCGAGCAGCTGGCGGGCATCCTGCCCATGATCACCCTGGCCCTCACCGACGACGAGATCCGCCTGCTGTCCCACGTCAGCGCCTGACCCCGACCCGTGAGCGGCGATAGTCGCTATAGCGACTATCGCCGCTCACGGGGTCAGACCAGCACGTCCGTGACCGGCATGCTCGAGTTCGCGGGGATCCCGAGGTCGGAGGGCTGCGCGCCGGTGTGGACGAGGTGGGCGCCGAGCGCGGCGACCATCGCGCCGTTGTCCGTGCAGAGACCCGGGCGCGGGACCCGCAGGGTCAGGCCCGCGGCGGTGCAGCGCTCCTCGGCCATCTCCCGCAGCCGCGAGTTGGCCGCGACCCCGCCGCCGAGCAGCACCGTGTCCATGCCGAACTCCTGCGCGGCGCGGACCGCCTTCAGGGTCAGCACGTCGGTGACGGCCTCCTGGAAGCTCGCCGCGACGTCCGCGACCGGGACGTCGCCGTCCAGGGACTCGACGTAGCGGGCCACCGCCGTCTTGAGGCCGGAGAAGGAGAAGTCGTGTTTGGCGTCCCGCGGGCCGGTGAGCCCACGCGGGAAGCGGATGGCGTTCCGGTCGCCCTCGCGGGCGGCCTTGTCGATCCACGGGCCGCCGGGGAAGGGCAGGCCGAGCAGCCGGGCGACCTTGTCGAAGGCCTCGCCGGCGGCGTCGTCGATCGTGGAGCCCAGCGGCGTGACCGGCCCGGCGAGGTCGGGCACGGCGAGGATGCTGGAGTGGCCGCCGGAGACGAGCAGCGCGAGCGCGGGCGGCAGCGGTCCGTGCTGCACCGTGTCGACGGCGACGTGCGCGGCCAGGTGGTTCACCCCGTACAGCGGGACGTCCCACGCCGCGGCGTAGGCCTTGGCCGCCGCGACCCCGACGAGCAGCGCACCGGCGAGCCCGGGACCGGCGGTGACGGCGACGGCGTCGACGTCTCGCCCGGTCAGCCCCGCGGTGGTCAGGGCGCGGTGCACCGCCGGGACCATCGCCTGCAGGTGGGCCCGGGACGCCACCTCCGGCACCACGCCGCCGAACCGCGCGTGTTCCTCCACACTGGACGCGATCTCGTTCGCCAGCAGCTCGGGGACGCCGGAGTCCGGCATCCGCACGATCCCGACGCCGGTCTCGTCGCAGGAGGTCTCGATACCGAGGACGATCGTCACCGCGGGTCCCTCTTCATCGTGTAGGCGTCGGCCATGCTCGGCCGGTAGTAGCGCTTGCGGAGCCCGACCGTCTCGAACCCGGTCTTCTCGTACAGCCCGATGGCGGGCTCGTTGTCCGTCCTGACCTCGAGGAACACGGTCGCGTGCACCGCGTCGGCGGTGTGCAGGAGCGCGTCGAGCAGCGCCCGGCCGATGCCCTCCCCCTGGTGCGCCGGGTCGACGCCGATGGTGTGCACCTCGGCCTCGGCCTGCGGGGGGCCCGCGGTGAACCCGAGCCCCGCGTACCCGACGAGCTCGCCGTCGATCCGGGCGGCGAAGTACGGCAGGCCGCGGGACACCTCGTCCCGGAAGGCCTGGGCGGACCAGGGGTCGTCGCCCGGGAAGAGGATCTTCTCCAGCTCGGCGCAGCGTTCGGCGTCCGCGCGGTAGAGCGGGCCGATCACCGCGCGACCCGCTTCCGCTCCCCCGGCGGGACGGCGTCGGGTCGACGCAGGTAGAGCGGCTCCAGCGGGCCGGGCGCGCTGTGCAGCGGCGCCACCGCGACCAGGCCCGCGGGCGACGGGGTGGCCTCGTGGACCGGCAGGCCGAACCCGTCGGCCATCGTCCCGGCCGCGGCGACGAGCCGCAGGCCGGGGAGCCGCTCGCGCAGGGCGTCGGGCGACTCGACGGTGGGCCCGCTCAGCCGGGCGCCCTCGGCCTCGTAGGCGGCCCAGTAGACCTCGCGGCGCCGCGCGTCCGTGACGACGAGCAGGTTGCCGGTCAGCGGCCCGTCCGCGACCACGGCCGCGGCGATGGCGTCCAGCGAACAGACCCCGTGCACGGGGATCCCCAGCGCGTCACCGAGCGCGGCCGCGGTGACCATCCCGACCCGCAGCCCGGTGAAGGGTCCCGGCCCGGCCCCGACGACGACGGCGTCCAGCTCCCGCAGCGCCACCCCCGCCTCGGCGCACACGGCCTGCACCGCGGGCATCAGCAGCTCGCCGTGCTTGCGAGCGTCCGTCTCCACGCGCTCGGCCACGGTCACCCCGTCCCGCACCAGTCCGGCGGTGACGGCGGGGGTGGAGGTATCGAGCGCCAACACGAGCACGAACCCACCCTACGAGCCCCGGTGAACCGTCCGACCTCGCGGGCCGGGATGTCCGACTCGCTACCAGTGCTCGAGCAGGTTCGGCAGCTCGGCGAGGCGCTGGATCACCCCGTCCGGGGACACGTCCACCGGGACCTGCTGGTCCACCGGGATGTCGCTGTGCGGCACCAGGACCGCGCGCATGCCGATGCCCTTCGCCCCGCTGATGTCGTCGTAGGGACGGTCGCCGACGTAGACGCATCGCGCGGGGTCGGTGGCGCCGACCGCCGCGAGGGCCGCCTCGAACGCGGTGGGGTGCGGCTTGGTGAACTCGAGGTCGCTGCTCCAGGTGACGCCGTCGAAGTAGTGCAGCACCCCGTCCCGGCGCAGCCACTCCTCGTGCCACTCGCCCGGCCACATCGTCGAGGACAACACCCCGAGCTTGATCCCCCGCTCCTTCAGCGCGGCGAGCATGGGCGCGGCCTCGGGATCGGTGTGGGTGGCCTGCACCCAGAACTCCCGGTAGGCCTCCAGTGCCCGGCCGTGCAGCTCGGAGGAGGTGTCGACGGCGGCGTCCGCCAGCACCTCGCCGAGGTGGAAGGCCTTCGCCCCGTCCTTCACCGCGGCCCAGCGACCGGTGTCCGCCGCGGCGAGCGCGCTCGCGACCTCCCGGGCGAGCAGGGGGTCCTCGGCGTGCAGGATCGAGGTGTAGGTCTCCCAGCCGGCCCGGAAGTCCATGGTGATCCAGGGCGTGAGCGTGCCGCCCCAGTCGAAGACGACCGCCTCAACCACGGGTGACCCGTGCGACCCGCACGTCGTCCTCCCTGCGCTCGAGCTGCACGAGGACGTGGTGCTCGGCCAGCCGCTCCGCGACGCCCTCGCCCCATTCCACCACCACCACGGCCTCGGTGAGGTCGGTGTCGAGGTCCAGGTCGTCCAGCTCGGCGAACCCGCCCAGCCGGTAGGCGTCGACGTGCACCAGGGGCACTCCGGGCCCGCCCGGCAGCGGGGCGTGCTCCCGGGCGATCACGAAGGTCGGCGACGTGATCGGTCCCGCGACCTGCAGACCCCGGGCCAGGCCCCGGACCAGCGCGGTCTTGCCCGCCCCGAGGGGCCCGGACAGCACCACCAGGTCCCCGGCGTGGAGCGTGCGCCCCAGCTCCTCGCCGAACGCCTCCGTGTCCGCCGTCCCCGGCAGCTCGACGGCCGTGTCCGGTCCGTCCTCCCCGGTGATCACGCGCGCCTCCGTCCCGTCTCCTGCGGCAGCCGGGCGGCGGACCGCCGGATGAGGTCCTCGATGGCCGCCTCGACCTCCTCGTGGCGCTCCAGCATCGGCATGTGCCCGACCCCCTCCAGCTCCAGGAACTCCGCCTTCGGCAGCTCGGCGGCGATCAGCTCGCCGTGGGAGACGGGGATGACCTGGTCCGCGGTCCCGTGCACGACGAGCAGCTCGCACGTCGCCAACGCGGGCAGCGCGGCCACCCGGTCGTGGGTGCCGACGGTGCCCACGAAGTCCATCAGCGCGTCGACGGCGTTGGCGCTGATCATGGTGTCCACGAGGTCGACGAGGGCCTTGTCCACCTTCTGGTCGCCGAACGCGAACTTCCGCGTGATCGACCAGATGACGTCCCCGAGGGCCTTCCGCCCGGTCTCCACCAGCTTCGGCTGCAGCGCGGCCAGG
This sequence comes from Pseudonocardia oroxyli, assembly GCF_900102195.1. Classification (GTDB taxonomy): domain Bacteria; phylum Actinomycetota; class Actinomycetes; order Mycobacteriales; family Pseudonocardiaceae; genus Pseudonocardia; species Pseudonocardia oroxyli. The sequence continues at coordinate 373,261 of NZ_FNBE01000002.1, read as the reverse complement.
GCCCCGAGTGCCCTGGTCGCGGGGTTGAACCGGGAGAGCAGGCTGCCGGAGAGCCCCGCTGAGCCCAGCTCGCCCGCGCTGGTCGACACCAGGCCCACGCCGAGCACCCGGTCGGTGAACAGCTGCGGGCGCTGCTCGGCCAACGCCATCAGGGTCATGCCGCCCATCGAGTGCCCGACCAGCACGAGCGGCCCCTCGGGCGCGAGGGCCCGGATGACCGCGTCCAGGTCCCGCCCGAGCTGCTCGATCGTGCAGCTGTCCTTCGGGGCGCGCTCGGAGCGGCCGAGGCTGCGCTGGTCGTAGAGCACGGTGCGGACCGCCGGATCGGTCATCCGCGGCAGGTCCCGGGCCTGGAAGTGCCAGGTGCGGCGGTCCAGGGCGAACCCGTGCACCAGCACCACCGTGAGCGCGGGGTCCCCGGTGCGGGGCGCGAGCTCCTCGCAGGCCAGCCGGATGCCGTCGTCCGCCATGACCGACGACGACGTCCGCGGCGGCTGCGCGCCCGGCTGCCCGCCCTCGGCGTCGAGCTCCCCCGCCAGGCGGCGCCGGTCCTTCGCGATCTCGTGCCGCTTGTGCGTGGCCACCCCGACGCCCACCGCGGCGCCGGCCGCCCCCGCGATGCCGCCCGCGACGCCGAGCGCCTGCCAGAGCTTGCGGCTGACCATGCTCATTCCTCCGAGTAGGTCCGCCGCACGCGGGTGCCGTGCACCCCGGTGGCGACCTCGTAGTGGATGGTGCCGAGCTCCGTCGCCCAGTCCTGTGCGGTCGGCCCCTCCGCGTGCGCGCCGAAGAGGACGGCGGTGTCCCCCTCGTGGACCTCGTCGTCTCCGCAGTCGACGACGACCTGGTCCATGCACACCCGCCCCACCACCGGGCGCACCCGCCCGGCGAGGCGCACCCGCATGCGGCCGCCCGCGTTCAGCAGGCGCGGCACCCCGTCCGCGTACCCGGCGGGGACCAGCGCGAGCGTGGTCTCCCGCTCGGTGGTGTGCTCGTGCCCGTAGGACACCCCCTCGCCCGCGGGCACCCGCTTGACCAGTGCGACGCGGGCGCGGAACTCCATCGCGGGCCGCAGCAGCGACTCGGGCACCGGCCGGTCCAGCGGATCCAGCCCGTACACCGCGATGCCGGGGCGGACGAGGTCGAGGTGCAGGTCGGGGCGGGTCATCGTGGCCGCGGAGTTGGCCAGGTGCCGGATCGGGGTGAAGCCGCGGGCGCGGGCCAGCTCCCAGGCCTCGTTCAGCCGTGCGAGCGCCCGGTCGACCGAGGGGTGGTCCGGCTGGTCGGCGTAGGCGAGGTGCGACCAGACGGCGACGACCTCGACCTGGTCACCCGCCTTCTCCACGGCGTCCAGCAGGGCGGGCCACTCCGCGGGCGGGCAGCCGTTCCGCGACAGCCCGGTGTCGATCTTCAGATGGATTCTGACCGGCCGGTCCGTGGTGGCGAGGATGCGGGCGAGGTGCCGCTCGGAGGCCACCGACAGGTCGATCCCGGCCTCGACGGCGGGCCCGAAGTCCTCGTCGACGAGATGGAGCCAGGACAGGATCGGCGCGGTGATCCCGGCGGCCCGCAGCTCCAGGGCCTCCTCGAGCGTGCACACGCCCAGCCAGGTCGCCCCGGCGGCCAGCGCGGCGCGCGAGACGGCCACGGCGCCGTGCCCGTAGCCGTCCGCCTTCACCACGACCATGGTCGCGGCACCCGACTCCGCGGCCGCTCCCGAGAGCAGCGCGACGTTGTGCCGGACGGCGGCGAGGTCGATGTGCGCCTCCAGGCGCGGGAGCGGGGCCACGTCCGCATTCTGACATCCGGTACCGACGGTCCACCCGCCTCGCGGCCCTACCGCCCGCGCACCTCGCTGATCGCCGCCGGAACGGTGTGCTGGATCACCGACGCGGGCGCCGGGACCGGCGCGCCCCCGGTGCGGTGTGCGGCGAGGGTCGCCGCCCGGGAGTGGACGAACGCCGCGCACCCCGCCGCCCACCAGGGTTCGAGGCCGGCGGCGAGCAGGGCGCCGATCAGCCCGGAGAGGACGTCGCCGGAGCCTGCCGTCGCCGCCCACGCGTCGTCCGAGGGGTGCACGAGCGCGCGCCCATCCGGGTCCGCGACGACCGTGGCGCTGCCCTTGAGCAGCACCGTCACCCCCAGCTCGGCGGCGGCCCGGCGGGCGGCGGCGACGCGGTCCGGCCCCACCTCGCCCGCGATCCGGGCGAACTCCCCGGCGTGCGGGGTGAGCACGATCGGCCGCCCGGCGAGGCGTCGGCGCAGGTCCGCGTGCCGGGCGAGGAGGGTGATCGCGTCCGCGTCGATGCAGGTCGGGACGTCCCGGTCGAGGACGGCCCCGAGGAGGGCGCGGCCCGCGTCGTCGGTCCCGATGCCCGGGCCCACGGTCCAGGCCTGGGTGCGCCCGGCCTCCTCGATCGAGTCGGTGGCGACCACCTCGGGCCAGGACTGGCCGACCCGTTCCCGCGCCGAGCCCGCGAACCGGACCATCCCGCTGGTGGCGAGCACCGCGGCGCCGGTCGCGAGGACGGCCGCGCCCGGGTAGGTCGCGGAGCCTGCGGCGATCCCGACCACGCCCTGGGTGTACTTGTCGTCCGTGGGGCCGGGGATCGGCCAGCGGGCGCCGACGTCCGCGGCCTCGAGGACCCAGGCGTGCGGCTCACCCTGGGCGCGCACCCCGATGTCGATCACCGTGACCTCGCCGCACCGGGGGCGGGCGAGCGCGTGCACCGGCTTGAGGCCGCCGAACGCGACCGTGCGGTGCGCGGTGACGGCGGGGCCGTCCGTGGCGCCGGTGTCCGCGTCCACGCCGCTGGGCAGGTCCACGGCGACGACGGGGGCGCGCGCCGCCTCGACCAGGCTCGCCGCAGGCTCCCGCAGGCCACCCCGACCGGAGATCCCCACGATCCCGTCGACGAGCACGTCCGCCGAGGTCACGGCCTCACGGGCGGTCTCGGTGTCGGCGGACACCACGCGCCCGCGCGCCCGGCGCAGCGCGGCGAGGCCGCGCGGATGGGCACGCTCCGGGTTCGTCAGGACCGCGGTGACCGCGATCCCGGCCCGGCGCAGCTCCACGCCCGCCCAGAGCGCGTCGCCGCCGTTGTCGCCGGACCCGACGAGCAGGGTGACCCGCCTGCGCCCCGCGAGCACCCGCCGGACCTCTCGGGCCAGCCCGTGGGCCGCACGACGCATGAGGCCGTCCGCCGGCATCTCTGCCAGGAGGACGGCCTCGGCGTCGCGGGTCTGCTGCGCGGTCCAGACGGGGTGCACCCCGCCATTAGACCTCGTTGATGTTGAACTTGACGTCCGAGCCGTCGACGGCGGTGACCGTGGCCACGACGTCGAAGTTGCGCACCGGGCTCTCCACGGTGCAGGTCAGCGTGGCGCCGACCTTCGCGTCCAGGTCGGACGGGCAGTCCACCTTCGTGGGGTCCGTCTGCAGCTGCTCCTTCACCATGGAGGTGATCTCGGACTGCACGTCCTCGCTCGAGACGCTCATGCTGCAGGCGGACAGCCCCAGGAGCAGGCCCCCGGCGGCGACCGTCGTGCCGATGATGCGGGCGATCCTGGCGTTCATGTCTGGTCCCTCGTGTCGGTCCTCGCCGGAGGTGTTCCGGCCTGGTCAGAACGCTATTTCGCCGAGGGCTCCCGGACAGGAGTGGTGCCACCACACCCGGCGGGCGGGTCACCCACCCTTCCCGGGTACGGGTTCGGCGCCCGGCGGGCCGCGGCGGTAGGTTTCCAGTCGTGGCCAGGACCAGCACGTTCACCCGTCCGCCCGCTCTGCGGAACACGAAGGACGCGCTCGAGCAGCTCTCCCGGCCCGGGCCGAACGAGGTGCTGCGCGGGGACCTCGGACTGATCGGGACGCCGGGCGTGGTGTTCGCGCCCGCGTCGGGGCTCGGGCTGCCCGCAGTGGTGTTCGGGCACGACTGGATGCAGCCGACGTCGCGGTACGCCGAGCTGCTGCGCCATCTCGCCTCGTGGGGGATCGTCGCCGCCGCACCCGGGTCGCAGGGCAGCCCCCTCCCCTCGGTGTCGCGGTTGTCCGCGGACCTGCGCACCACGCTCGAGGTGTGCGTGGGGGTCCGGCTCGGCGACGGGGACATCAGCGTCGACTCGCGGCGGACCGCGCTGGCCGGGCACGGGATCGGGGCCTCGGCGGCGCTGCTCGCCGCGGCCGGGCACCCCAAGGTGGCGGCGGTCGTCGCGATCGCGGCCTCGCAGACCCGGCCCTCCCCGGTCGAGGCCGCCAAGGCGATCTCCGTGCCGGGGCTGCACATCGTGGCGGGGAACGACACCGTCGCCCCGGCCGCGGGCCACGCCGAACAGATCGCGGAGGCCTACGCCGGGCCGCACTGGATCCGCACCCTGCCGAAGGCGGGCCACACGGACTTCCTCTCCGGGGTCCACTGGTCGGACCTGGTCCTCTCCGGCGGCCCGAGCACCAAGGTGCGCCGGGTCACCCGCGCGCTGGTCACCGCCTTCCTGCTCAAGGAGCTCTGCGGCGAGGACCGCGTCGACGACCTGGTGGACGGCAAGGTGGGCGGCACGATCCTCTCCGCCCACCCCTGACCGCCCCGCCCGAACCCCGCGAGTCCCCGCTTTCGGACACGCGAGTCCCCGGTATCGGCGCGAGCCGCGCCTGTGCTCGTTCGCGATCGTGAACGAGCGCGGTCGTTGTCGCCCGCCTGCCGAACGGGCGCGGGATCATCGCCGCGTGACGTCCGACCTCCGCCTCGACCCCGCCGGTGTCGCGGCCGCCGCCGCCCGCGCCTCAATGCTCGCCGACGACCTGGAGGTCCTCGCCCGCCGGGCCGCGGAGACCATCGGGGCGACCGATCTGCCCGACGCGCTCGCCGGCGCCCAGCGGATGCTGCACGACACCGCCGCGGTACTGCGCCGGACGGCGGCAGGCGCGGCGGAGGCGGACACGCTGGCAGCGCGGGCGTTCGGCGATCTGCGGCGATGAGGGACTCGGGGGACGCCCTGGCCCGGGAGCTGGCGGCCGCGGCCGCCGAGGCTGCCCGGGTCAGCAGGCTGATCAGCGACAGCTGGTGGGACGACCGCGGTCGCGAGCTGGCCGACAGTGTCGCGCGGGTCGGACACGATCTGGACGTCCAGGCCCGGCGCGCCGCCCGGGTCGCCGAGGAGATCGCCGCCGCGCTGACCTCGGCGCCGACGGCACTACGACTCCCGAGTTCGAATGTCCGCCGCGAGAACGACGACCGCGGCGTCCGCCTCCCGCTGTTCGACGACGGCGACCCGGACCGCGCACCGTCCTGATCGTGTCCTGCGCTCCGGCCGCTCCCGGACATCACGTCCGCAGCGCCCGAGTGTCGGACTCGCGTGTCCGAACGCGGGGACTCGCGGGTGGGTCAGGCCTCGGCGACCACGGCGGCGAGGGCCGTGGCGATGCGGTCGGCGGTGTCCTGGGTCGGGGCCTCCACCATCACCCGCACCAGCTGCTCGGTGCCGGAGGGGCGGAGCAGGACGCGGCCGGTGGAGCCGAGCTCGGCCTCGGCGCGCGCGACCGCGGCAGCGACCGCGGGTGAGGCCGCGACCGCCTCCTTGTCCGCGACGGCCACGTTCTGCAACACCTGCGGCAGGACCGTCACGACGCTCGCGAGATCGGCCAGCGAGCGGCCCGTCGACGCCATGCGCGCCATCAGCCGCAGGGCCGTGAGCAGGCCGTCGCCGGTCGTCGCGTGGCCCGGCAGGACGACGTGCCCGGACTGCTCCCCGCCCAGGCTGAAGCCGTGTTCGCGCAGGTCCTCCAGCACGTACCGGTCCCCGACGGCGGTGGTGCGCAGCGTGATCCCGGCCTCGGACATCGCGATCCGCAGGCCCAGGTTGCTCATCACCGTGGCGACGAGCGTGTCCTCGACGAGCTCGCCCGCCTCCCGCATCGCCAGCGCGAGCACCGCCATGACCTGGTCGCCGTCCACGATCCGGCCGGTGGCGTCGACGGCGAGACAGCGGTCGGCGTCACCGTCGTGGGCGATGCCCAGGTCCGCGCGCTCGCGCACCACGGCCTCGCACAGCGACTCCATGTGCGTGGACCCGACGCCGGCGTTGATGTTCAGCCCGTCCGGCGACGCGTGCAGCGCCACGACCGACGCCCCCGCCTTCGCGTAGGCGGCGGGCGCGGCCTCGGACGCGGCCCCGTGCGCACAGTCGACGACCACGCGCAGCCCCGCCAGCGACGTCGGCGTGCTCGCGAGCAGGTGGGCCAGGTACCGGTCGAGGGCGTCCGGCAGGTCCCGCACCCGGCCGATGTCCGCGCCGGTCGGGCGGGCCCCGCCCGCCGCGAGGCCCTGCTCGATCTCGAGCTCGAGGGCGTCCGGCAGCTTGTGCCCGCCCGCGGCGAAGAGCTTGATGCCGTTGTCCGGCATGGCGTTGTGCGAGGCGGAGATCATCACGCCCAGGTCGGCGCCGAGGGTGCCGACGAGGTGGGCGACCGCGGGCGTGGGCAGCACGCCGAGGCGCACCGCGTCGGCCCCGGCGGAGGCGAGGCCCGCGCACACCGCGGCCTCGAGCATCTCACCGCTGGCGCGGGGGTCCCGCCCGACCAGCACGGCCGGTCGGTCCTTCCCGGAGGCGAGCACGCGGGCGGCCGAGGCGGAAACGGCAACGGCGAGCTCCGGAGTGAGGAGCTCGCCGTTGGCCAGGCCTCGGACGCCGTCGGTTCCGAAGAGTCGACGCATCCGGGTCGTGATCAGCGCTTCGAGTACTGAGGCGCCTTGCGGGCCTTCTTGAGGCCGTACTTCTTGCGCTCGGTGGCGCGGGCGTCCCGGGTGAGGAAGCCGGCCTTCTTCAGCGGCGGGCGGTCCTCGGAGTCCAGCTCGACCAGCGCGCGGGCGATGGCCAGGCGCAGCGCACCGGCCTGGCCGGAGGTGCCGCCGCCGTGCAGGTTGGCGAAGATGTCGAACCGCTCGGTCTTCTCGACCGTGACCAGCGGCTCCTTGATGAGCTGCTGGTGGAGCTTGTTCGGGAAGTAGGTCTCGAGCGACTTGCCGTTCAGCGTGAAGTTGCCGGAACCGGCGACCAGGCGGACCCGGACCACGGCCTCCTTGCGGCGACCCACGGTCTGGACCGGGCGGTCGAGCACGATCGGGGCCTCGACCGCGAACTCGTCCGCGACGGCGTCGGTCTCGTCGCCCGACTCGAACGCGGCGGCGTCGCCGATGGTGTAGTCCAGGCTCTCGCCCGCGGCGGCCTCGTCGGAGACGTAGACCTCCTGCTCGGCAGCGCTGTCCTCGGGGGTGCTCACGCTCTGTCCCTCTTCGTTGCTCGGGTTGGTCACTGCGCGACCTGGGTGATCTCGAACGGCTGCGGCTTCTGCGCCTCGTGCGGGTGCGACGGGCCGGCGTAGACCTTGAGCTTCTTCGCCATCGCCCGGCCGAGCCGGTTGTGCGGCAGCATGCCCTTGATGGCCTTCTCGACCAGGCGGTCCGGGTGCGAGTCGATCATCTCGCCGACCGAGCGCTGCTTGAGCCCGCCCGGGAAGCCGGAGTGGCGGTAGACGAACTTGTCGTCCCGCTTCTTGCCCGAGACCGAGATCTTCTCCGCGTTGATGATCACGACGAAGTCGCCGGTGTCCATGTGCGGGGCGTAGGTGGGCTTGTGCTTGCCGCGCAGGAGCGTGGCAGCGTGGGTGGCCAGGCGACCGAGCACCACGTCGGTGGCGTCGATCACGTGCCAGGCACGGGTGATCTCGCCGGGCTTGGGGCTGTACGTGGGCACGGGTCTACCTCGTCGTTCTCGGGCTCGGAGCTGCCTGAAAAGTCAGTCTCTGTCTCTCGTGCGTCGGTGCGGACGCCGACCGATCACCCTGGGGGGCGACGGCACGGGTCTCCACCCGTCGCACATCGAACAGTCAGGTTACCCGCCGCCTTCGAGCGAGGTCAAAAGACCCCCTCCTGGTGACGAACTCCCTGCTCGGACGAGGGTACGCGGCCCTCGTCCGAGCCGCGGAGCCGGGTCGGGCGCAGCGGCTCACGCCCACCGCTGCGCGTTGGCCTGCTCGACCTGTCGGTAGCCGTCGTTGGCCCGGCCCAGCGCGGTGCCGATCCGGGCGAGCACGGCGGCGAGGTCCGCCGCGGCGGTGTCCCACTGCCGCTGCCGGGCCGCGTAGTCGGTGGCCGCCCGGCCCTCCCAGGTCGCGACGAGCGGGGCGAGCTCGCGCCTGAGGTCGTCCAGCCGGGCGGCGATCGACGCCGCCGTGCCCGCCACCGCCGTCTGGGCGGCCGCGAGCTCCGCGAACGTGACTCGGATCTCCACGGCGCTCAGCCCAGGGCCGCGCGGATCGCGGACAGCCCGGCGGAGCCGTCCTCCTCGGCGCGGGCGTAGCTCACCCCGGACCCGACGATCGCCTCGCCGATGCCGCGCAGCGCCGCGGACAAGGCGCGCGCGTCGGCGTCCCACCGGGCCATGAGTCCCTCGAACGCGAGCGCCGCCTCCCCGCGCCACGCCCCGGCCAGCGGTGCGAGCTGCCCGCGCAGCGCCGCGAGCTGGGCCTGGACCTGGTCGTCGGTCGCGAGGACCTGGCGGCCCGCGCGCGCCATCTCCTCCGTGGTCGTGCCGAATCCGCCTGCCATGACGGCTCCTCTCGTCGGGTGGGGGGAGCCTCGCGCGCCGGGCCGCCGCCCGGGCCCGAACGCACGGAAGGCGTTAGCGATCGCGAACGAGGGAGTCCCGGACGACGGCGCACGCCTGCGCCGCCGCGCGGCAGCCGACGGCGAGCTGGTCGGTCCGGTCGAACCGCACCCACCACTCGACGTCACCCTCCCGGTAGCGCGTCCACTCCCCCTCGGTCCACAGCGCGAGGCCGGGCGGCGCCAGCGCCCGCAGCTCGGCCGCCGCCCGGGCGGGCTCGACGTCCGCGTCGTACCCCAGCGGGGTCCGCTCGACGACGATCGCCGCCGTCGCATCGGGCTGTCCGGCCGGGGCGAGCAGGACCCGCCGCAGCTCGGGGGCGCCGCCGGCGTGGACCCATCCCGGCGGGACGGCGAGGCGGTAGCCGTGCGCGACGAGCCCGTCGGCGGGCACCGGCAGCAGGGTCCCGAGGCCGAGCAGCGCGACGGCGGCGAGCAGCCCCGCGGCGACGGCGAGGACCCGGGGCGTCCGGGAGCGCGGTGGGGGCGCGGGGAGGGCGACCGCCGCCCCCGCGAGGTCGGCGGGCGCCGGGCCCGACTCGAGCGGGGTCGTCTCGAGCGGCGTCTCGACCAGCGTCGACTCGACCAGCGCCGACTCGAGCAGCGCCGTCTCCGGCCGTTCGGCCACCCGCACCGGACCGACGCCCGCCGCGTCGCAGAGCTCGGCGAGCAGCGGGGTGCGCGCCACGCCGCCGACCAGCAGCAGCGGCCGTCCCCGCGGGAGCCGGGCGACGATCGCGGCGAGGACCGGGGCGAGCGCGGCGCCGAGCTCCTCCCGCGTGACGCGCACCGGGCCCGCCGCGGTGTCCACGGTTGCCGCGGGACACAGCGACAGGGCCTCGCGGACCGCTCGCGCCTCCGCCTCGGGAAGCCCCGGAAGCGCCGCACGCCCCCGACCGATCCGCTCCGCCACGAGCTCCTGCACCGCCCGGTCGAGGTCCCGGCCGCCCAGCGGGATCGCCGCGACCACCCGGCCGTCGTGCCGCACGCGGGTCCCGCCGGCGCCGAGGTCCACGACCATCCCCGGCGGCCCCGCCGCCGCGACCACGCGCGCACCGGGTCGGAAGGCCGTCGCCTGCACGCCCGCGGGGAGCACACCCAGCAGCTCCACCCGCCCGTCGCGGACCTCGGCGACCCGCCGCCCGTCGACCACCAGCACGCTCACCGGCCCTCCCCTCGTGAGCGGCGATCGTCGCCCTGGCGACGATCGCCGCTCACGGCTCCCGCCACCCGAGCTGCACCGGCCGGGTGCCCGCCCGGTCCACCCACACCCCGCGCCCCGGGGGTTGGGCGCTCGCGCGGACCGAGCCGACCAGCGGCCCCTCGTCCGGCGAACCGTGCAGCACGATCGCGGGCCCGCCCAGCTCCCGCAGCCGTGCGAGCACCGGGTCGAACAGGGCCCGGGAGGCACCCGCGACCCGGCGGGTCAGGACGACGTGCAGGCCGAGGTCCGCGCCGTCGGCGAGCAGCTCGGCCAAGGGCGCCAACGGGTTCGTCGCCGCGCCGGGCGGGACCGCGAGGTCGTGGTCGTCGACGAGGACCCAGACCTCGGGCCCGCTCCACCAGTCCCGCGCCCGGAGCCGCTCGGCGGTGACCTCGGGGCCCGGCCTGCGCCGGGTCAGCGAGGCGACCAGGTCACCGACGGCCGCCGCGATGGCCGTGGGCGTGACCGCGTGCTCCAGGACGTGATCGGCGGGCAGCGCACCGAGCAGGGCGCGGCGCGGGTCGATCGCGACGATCCGCGCGTCGGTCCGCGCCACCCGGTCCGCGACGAGGCGGAGCAGCCCGGTCTTGCCGCTGCCCGGGTCGCCGAGGCAGAGCAGGTGTCCGGCGCCGAGCGGGACGGGGTCCCCCGCCTCGTCGACGCCGATCGCGTCGGGCGGCAGGGCGTCCGCGGCGATCCGGGCCGGGAGCACCCGGACCGGCGGGAAGGCGGGACCGGGGGCGACCGGCGCGGTGCCGTGGGCGAGCACCATGGCGTCTCCGTCGGGGGCGAGCCCGTGGCCGGGCCGGGCCGGGACCGCGGCCGCCCGACGGCGGTCCACATCGGAGTCCCCCGGCTCGCCCAGCCGCAGCTCCAGCCGCAGCCCGAGCTGGTCGCGCACCGCGGGCCGCAGCTCACCCCAGCGGGACACCGACACCGCGAGGTGGACGCCGTAGGCCAGCCCGCGGTGGGCGATCGCGGCGATCCATCCCGCCGCCTCGTCGGCCGCGGCCCATCCCCCCGCCCAGTCCGCGGTGGACGCCGCGAGCCCGTCGACTACGAGCAGGACGTCGGTGGCGGGCTCGCCGAACGACTCGCCCGCCGCCCGCCGGGCCCGGAACTGCGCGACCGACCCGATCCCCTCGGCCCGGAACAGCCCCTCGCGCCGCGCGAGGACGCCCGCCACCTCCGCGAGGACCCGGCGCACCCGGTCGGGCTCGGCGCGCCCCGCGACCGTGCCGACGTGCGGGAGGTCCTCGAGCGCGGCGAGCGCTCCGCCGCCGAGGTCGAGGACGTGCACACCCAGCTCGGTCGGGTCGTGGGCGCGGGCGAACGCCCGGACGAGCGTCGCGAGCGCGGTGGACTTCCCCGACCGCGGCCCGCCCGCGACGGCGACGTGCCCCGCCGGCCCGGCCAGGTCGACGACGAGCGGGTCCCGCCGCTGCCGCGCGGGCCGGTCGACCAGACCGACCGCCACCCGCAGCCCGGAGCCGACCGGGAGGTCGGCGAGCGCGGGTGAGACGTCGAGCGGCGGGAGCCAGACCCGGTGTGCCGCAGGGCCGCCGAGTGCCGTCACCGCCGCGACGGCGGTCGTCAGCACCGAGTCCTCGACCGCCTCCTCGCGCGGTGCGGGCGCGGCCACCGGGGCGGCGGTGAACCGGTGGATCCGCCGCGCGCCCGCCCGGACCCGCCGGGTCCCGCCGGAGACGAAGGCCCCGCGGAAGCGCACCAGCTGGTCGGTGCCCGCCGCGAGGATCGCCGAGCCGGGGGTGGGGGGCAGGGCGTGGGCGTCCGGCACGCCGAGGACCGCCCGGGACTCCGAGGCCGAGAACGTCCGCAGCGCGATCCGGTACGACAGGTGGGACTCCAGCCCCCGCAACCGGCCCTCGTCGAGCCGCTGGGACGCCAACAGCAGGTGCAGCCCCAGCGAGCGACCCAGCCGACCGACGGTCACGAACAGGTCCACCAGCTCCGGGCGCCGGGCCACGAGCTCGGAGAACTCGTCGACCACGATCATCAGCACGGGCAGCGGGGCCAGGCCGGGGTCGGCGAGGCGGGCCGCCTCGTACTCGGCGATCCCGGCGAGGTTCCCGGCGGCCCGCAGTAGCTCCTGGCGCCGGGTGATCTCGCCGCTGACCGCGTCCGCCATGCGGTCGACCAGGGTCAGCTCGTCGGCGAGGTTCGTGATGACCGCCGAGACGTGCGGCAGCCCGGTGAGCCCCAGGAAGGTCGCGCCGCCCTTGAAGTCGACGAGCACGAGGTTCAGCTCGTCCGGCCCGTGCGCGAGGACCAGGCCGACCACGAGCGCCCGCAGCAGCTCGCTCTTACCCGAGCCGGTGGCGCCCACGCAGAGCCCGTGCGGGCCGCTCCCGCCGAGCGCGGACTCCTTGAGGTCCAACAGGAGCGGGCGACCGACGTCGTCGACGCCCAGCGGCACCCGCATCCGGTCCGCGGCCGAGCGCCCGGCCCGCAGCGCCGCCACGCCCGCCGGCCCGGGACCGGGCAGACCCAGCAGGTCGAGCAGGCCGTGGGCGGTGTGCCCCGGGCGCCGTTCGGCGCCCTCGGGCCGGTACCGCGCGAGCCGCCGGGCCGCCGCCAGCGCCTCGTCGGCGGTCAGCGCGTCGAGGGTCTCGACGGGCGCGGGGTCGGCGAGTCGCACCCGGACCACCGACGGGCCCTCGCGGCGTCCGGCCGCGACCCCGACCCGCAGCACCCCGACCCCGTCGGCCGCGGCCCACGCCCCGGGGCCCTCCGGCCCGTCGACCACGACGAGCAGCTGCCGGGGCTCCGGGTCGGCGGCCCACCACCGCCGGAGGACGTCCGGGTCGCCGGTCAGCATCCGGACGGGGCCCAGCGCATCCTGCTCGACCGCGTGGGCCGTGTGCGGCAACCACTTCACCCAGTCCCATGCGGAGTCGCCGAGCACCGCGACGCGGGCGTCGGCGGGCGAGTGCCACAGCGCGAACCCCACGACGAGGGCGCGGGCGACCGCCCGGGCCCGCTCCGGTGGCCCGTCCAGCCACACCGGGGCCCGCAGGTCGACGGCGACCGGCAGCCCGGGGACCACCGAGTGGTGCGCGAGCAGGCGCCGGATAGCCTGCGCCGCAACGGGTTCGACGCCGTCCACAGGCCCGGTGCGGGGCGCGACCAGCGGGGTGGCGAGGCGCTGCGGGCCGAGCCCGATCCGGACGTGGGCGAAGTCGTCGTCCGCCGGGTCGCGCTCCCAGAGCCTGCCCGCGGCGAGCACCTCCGGCCACGCGGTGACGGGGGGATGGACGTGCTCGACCGCGCGGCGCTGGGTCGCGGCGACCGCCCGCGCCCGCCTGCGCAACCCGGCGAGGTAGCGGAGGTAGTCGCGGCGGTCCTCGTCGAGGGAGGCGGTCCGTTCGGCGCCGCGGGCGGTCCCGCCGCCCACCAGCATCCCGACCGACGACATCGCGAACATCCCGCCGAACACCCACGACGTGGGGTGCTGGACCCCCATCACCGCGACGATCCCGGCCGAGCCGAGGAGCATCGCGACCGGCAGCGCGCGGGCGAGCACACCGGGCGGGACCGCGCGCTCCGGCTCCGGCGGCGGCTCCAGGTGCAGCTCCCCCGACGGCACGGGCGGCACGTCGCGCCGTCTCCTGCGCACCGCGATCGTGCCCATCTCGCCCCCAGTGTCGCCAAAACGCCCCGCGCGGGTGCCCGGTCCGCCGATACTGCGGCAGACCCCCGCTCCCGCGAGGCGTTTTGGAGGAACCGGTGGAGGGTTACCGGCGGGTGACGGTGCTCGGGCCGCGGTCCACGGTGGACGTCGCGCTGCCCGCGGACGTCGCCGTGGCGGAGCTGGCGCCGATGCTCGTCGAGCTGTTCGACGAGCCGCCGTCCGGCGCGCCCGCGCCCTGGCGGCTGGACGGTGTCGCGGGCGCACCGCTGCCGCCCTCGGCCACACTCGCCCAGCTCGGTGTGCTGGACGGGGAGCTGCTCCGGATCGGCCCGGCCCGCCCGGCCCCCGCCCCGCCGCGCTTCGACGACCTGCCGGAGGCGCTGGCCGCCGCGGTCGCCGACCGGGCCGGGGGCGCGGACCCGACACCGGCCTTCGCCTGCCTGGCCGCGGCGCTGGTCCTGGCCCTCGGGCTGGCCGGCCTGCGGTCGGACCCGACCTGGTCGGTCGTCGGCGCCGTGCTCGGTCTGCTCACCTCCGCTGCGCTGCTGACGGCCGTGGCGCGGACGATCACCCGCGAGCCGGACGCCGGCCGCGCCGGACCGGAGGGCGGGCGCCCCGGACCGGGCGATGGACCGGACGACGTCCACCCCGGACCCGAGTCGCTGACCGGCGCGGCCGGACCCGCCGCGGGCCGCCCCGCGCGCACCGCCTGGGCACTGGCAGCGGTTCCGCTCGCCGCGGCAGCCGGGTGGCTGGCACTCCCCGGCCCGGCCGGACCGCTGGGCGCCGCGGTGGCTGCCGCGCTCGCGGCGTTCGCGGCGCAGGCCGTGCTCCGGGTCGTGGCGCCCGCGGTCCTCGCGGTCTTTCTCGTCCTGTCGACGACAGCACTGGGAGCCGCGTTCGCGCTGGTCAGTGGAGCCTCACCGGCGGGCGTCGGGACCGCGACGGCGTTGTTCGCGCTGCTCGCGGCCCCGCTGGCGCCGCGGTGGGCGCTCGGTCTGGCGGGCCTGAACCCGGCGGGCGGGCCGCCCGACGGCGCCGTCGCGCTCGCGCGCGGCCACCTCGCCGCGCTGATCCTCGCGGTCGCGACCCTCGTCGCGGGCGGCGCGGTGCTCGCCGCCACCGGCTCCGGCTGGTGGGGGCCCGCGTTCGGGGTCGTCTGCAGCGTCGTGCTCGCCCTGCGGGCGCGCGGCTTCGCCGCCGCCGTGCCCGCGCGGGCCCAGCAGGGCGCCGCCGTGCTCGCGGCCGCGGCGATCGCGGTGGTGGCGCCGGGCCCGCCGGGGCTCCGCCTCGCCGCGCTGGCGGTGGGACTCGGCGGGCTGCTCGTCGTCGCCACGGTGTCCCGGCCACCGCTGGGGCCGGTCGCCCGGCGGACGGTGGATCTCGCCGAGCTCGCGCTGACCGCCCTCGCCGTGCCCCTCGCCGTCCTCGCGCTGGACCTGTTCTCCCTGGTCCGCGGCTCATGATCACCCTCCGGTCGCTGGCCGCGGTGCTGCTCGCGCTCGGACCTCTCGCACCCGGCCCCGCGCCCGGGCCCGCGGACGGGCTGCGGCAGGTCACCGAGTGCGTGGCGCCGGGGAGCACCGGAGGGGGCGGCGGGCTCGCGTTGCGCGAGGTCCACGCCCTCGCCGACGGCGCCGGGGTGCGGGTCGCGGTGATCGACACCGGGGTCGCGCCGCATCCGCGGCTGGCCGCGCTGACCGGCGGCGGCGACTACCTGACCGGCGGCGACGGCCTCACCGACTGCGACGGCCACGGCACCGCGGTCGCCGGGGTCCTCGCCGCCACCCCCAGCCCGGAGGACGACGTCGTCGGGGTCGCGCCGGGGGTCGAGGTGGTGTCGATCCGCCAGGCCAGCCCGTCGTTCACGGTGCCCGTGGGGGACGGCGCCCGGGCGGCGGGGGACACGGCCACGCTCGCCGCGGCGCTCGGGCGGGCGGTGCGGCTCGGTGCCTCGGTGGTGACGGTCAGCGAGACCGTCTGCCTGGACGCGGCACGCGCGGAGGCCGTCGGACGGCCGTTGGCGGCGGCGCTGCGGGCGGCGGCGGAGGCGGACGTCCTCGTGGTCGCCGCCGCGGGCAACGTCGGCTCCGGCGGCTGCACCGGCGCCCCCGGGGAGGTCCCGCTCCCCGCGGGCGTGGGGACCGCGGCGGGCGGTCCGCTCGCCGACGGCGTGCTCGTCGTCGGCGCCACCACGCCCGACGACGCTCCCGCGGCCTTCACCGTCCGCGGGCCGTGGGTCGATCTGGCCGCCCGCGGCACCGCGCTGCGCTCGCTCGCCGCGGGGGGCGGCCTGACCGCGCCGACCCTGCAGGGCACGAGCCTGGCGGTGCCGGTGGTCGCCGGGGCGGCCGCGCTCGTCCGGCAGCGCTTCCCGGGCCTGTCCGCCGCCGCGGTCGCCGACCGCCTCGTCGCGACGGCCCGCGTCCCGGCCGCCGACCCGGAGGCGGTCGGGGCGGGGGTCGTCGACCCGCTCGCGGCCCTGACCGCGCTGCCCCGGCCCGGTACCGCCGCCGATCCGGTGGCCCCCCGCCCCGCCGCGGCCCCGGCCGTCCCGCGACCGCGGGTCCCGACCTGGGTCCCGCTGCTCGCGGTGGCGGCGGTGTCCGCCCTGGTCGCCGCGCTGCCGTTGCTCGCCCGGCGCCTGCGTTCCTGAGCGGTCAGCCTGCCCCGACGGCCTGGGCCAGGTCGACGGTGCCGCCCCGGGGCAGCAGGCGGAGCAGGCTCTCGGGGACCTCGGGGAGCGCAGGCGGCAGACCGAGGGCGGCGGCCGTGGCCGCGTCCGCCACGCCGTAGGCGACGCCGGCGGCCGAGACCAGCCACACCGTTCCGCCGCCCGTCGGCGAGGTCGACCGGACGGCGCCCGCCCCCGCCACCAGCACGCCGTCGACCCGCGCGGCACCGGCCGCGATCGGCGGCTCCCCCGCGCTCAGCCCCCAGCGCCCCGACCAGGTCGCGCACACCGGTCCGGTCGGTTCCTCCCACGTCGGCGCGGCGCCGGGCCAAGCCGCGACGGGCAGGACGCTGCGCTGGGGCGCCTCGGCCACCACGGCGGGCGCCACCTCCCGCGGTCCGGCCCCGCCGCGCGCCCGGAGGACCTCGGCGACGGTCGCGGGCACCTCCTGCACCCCGCCGGGCAGCACCGCGTACAGGCGCACCCGGCCGTCGACGCCGGTGGTGCTCAGCACGTCCCCGGGCCGGCCCGGTACGGCGGCGGGGCCCGCTCCCCCGGCGACCTCGGGGAGGGCGAACGCGGGCCCCTCCGGGAGGGCGGACAGGACGGCCGCGGGGACCGTCACCGGCGCCCGGGCGCCGAGCCCCAACGCGGTGCGCACGGACTCGTCCCCGACCGGGTGCCGCACGCCGTCCACCACGGCGACCGTGTCGCCGCCCGGCGTCCGCGCCCAGAGCGCCCGCACCGGTTCGCCGCCGCCGGTCGCCGCGCCCGCCAGGACCACCACCCCGTCGGGGCCGTCGCACACGCCCCAGCCGCCCGGCATCGGGGCGGGCCGCACCCCGGTGGCTCCCGACACCGCGGCGGGCGGGGTGCGCGCGGCGGTGGCGAGCACCTCGTCCGGCACCAGTCGCGGCTCTCCGGGCGGCTGCCCCGCCGCGGCCAGGACCAGGCGGGCCGCGACGGCGTCCACCACCGGGACGAGCCGCTCGGGGTCGCGCAGCACGGCGAACACCGCCCCCGACGGCGTCCCGACCACGATGGACTCCCGCGACCACTCGGGCCGCGGCGCGAACGCGGCGTACACGGCCACCGCGACCAGGCCCAGCACCGCCAGCACGGCGCCGACCAGGGTGGCGCGCCGCTGGGACCGCAGCTGCTCGTGCAGCGGCACGGGGTCCGCGCGGACCAGTGCCGCCTCCAGCCGGCGCAGACCGTAGCGGTGGGCGTCGGCCTGGTCCCTGGTCGCGGGTGGGCGGGGAATCATGACGGCGCGGGTGGGCGGGGGATCATGACGGCACGGGACGGCGGGGGATCACCACCGCCGGACGGTAGCCCGCAGGGACCGCTCCCCGGGGCGGAACGGAACTATTCGGCGACCCCGATGTCCTCGTTCCAGAGCTCCGGCCGCGCGGCGATGAAGTCCTCCATCAGCCCGACGCAGCGCGGGTCGTCGAGCACGGTGACCGTCACGCCGTGCTCGGCGAGCCAGTCGTGCCCGCCGTGGAAGGTCCGCGCCTCGCCGATGACCACCGCGCCGATGCCGAACTGGCGGATCAGGCCGCTGCAGTACCAGCACGGCGAGAGGGTGGTGACCATCGTGGTGCGCCGGTAGTCCCGCTGGCGGCCCGCGTTCCGGAAGGCCGCCGTCTCCCCGTGGACCGACGGGTCGTCGTCCTGGACCCGACGGTTGTGGCCGCGGCCCAACACCTCGCCGTCCGGCCCCAGGAGCGCGGCCCCGATCGGGATCCCGCCCGACGCCAGCCCCGCCCGGGCCTCCTCCAACGCGATCTCCAGCCCATGGTTCATGGCACGAACGTAATACCCTGGCGGCGTGGAACCAGCGGACCTCGACCTCCTCCGCCGGTACGAACCGATCCTGCGCTACACCCACGGCGAGCTGTTCCTGCCGATCGCCGTGGACGACTACGTCGCCCGCTGCTCGCTCTGGGACGAGCGGGACACCCCGGTCGTGCCCGCCGGGGAGCTCACCCTGGAGTCGCTGGCCGAGCAGGGGCGTCGGCGCCGCGAGCACCGGATGCACCTGCGGTTCGTGCAGAAGTCCCTGCGCGCCAAGGAGGTCCGCCGCTGGCGGCGCACGGACCGGCCGCGGGTCGGCGGGATCGGGCGGTTCGCCGCGGTGGGGGTGATCGCCCGGCTGATCGACGTCCTGCTGCGGCTGTCGCTGCTGGTGCGCGGCAAGGTCCCGAACGGCCTGGTCGCGGCGGCCCACCAGGGCAGCAAGGACCTGCACGGGGCGACCTACTACGGGCGGGTCGTGCGCAGCGCGGGCTATACCGTGCTGCAGTACTGGTACTTCTACGCCTTCAACGACTGGCGCTCGACCTTCCACGGGGTCAACGACCACGAGGCCGACTGGGAGAACGTCTGCGTCTACCTCGTCCCGGGCGAGAACGGCGGCGAGAACGAGCTCGTGCCCGCCTGGGTCGCGGGTTCCTCGCACGACCACACCGGGGACGACCTGCGCCGCCGCTGGGACGACCCGCTGCTGGACCGGTCCGGTGACCACCCGGTCCTCTACCCCGGCGCGGGCTCGCACTCGCACGCGTTCGTCGCCGGGGACTACGTCGTCAGCGTCGGGCTGCCCGCGCTGCGGGCGGTCCTGCGCACGATCCAGCGGATGCGCCGCTGGCTGATGCCGTTCGCGCCCGAGCCGGGCACCGGCAGCTTCGACATCCCGTTCATCGACTACGCCCGGGGCGACGGCGTCGCGCTCACCGCGTGGACCCGGGTCCCGGTGGACGACGGCACCCCCTGGATCCGGGACTACCGGGGCCTGTGGGGCCTGGACACGAAGGACTCCTTCGGCGGCGAGCGGGCGCCCGCGGGACCCCGCTACGAGCGCGACGGGTCGGTCCGCCGCTCCTGGGCGGACCCGCTCGGCTGGGCGGGCCTGGACAAGGTGCCCGCCACCGCGGACGAGGAGGTCGCCGCGCTCGAGGAGCGGATGAAGCTCCTGCAGGTCCGGGTGGACGAGCTGGAGACCGAGATCGCGGGCGAACGGCTCGCGGTCCGCGGGCTGTACGCCGAGATCCGTTCGCTCACCGCCCACACCGACGCCGCCCCCGGCCGCCCCGCGCACCTCGAGGAGCTGCGCGCCCGCGAGACGGCCCTGGCGGGGCTCGTCGCCGAGCGGGTGCGACTCACCGAGGAGATCGACGTCCAGTCCGACCGGCTCGCCCGCCCCCGCCCGCCGGGCCCGCCGGACGCCCATCTGAACCGCCCGCACCTGCCCTACGTGGTGCCCGCGGACCTCCGCTCGCGCTTCCTGCGGGTCTGGGCCGCGCTGTCCATCCCGGTGCTCATCGGCGGGCTCGGCGCGCTGCTCTACTGGCCGCACCTGTCCACGCTGCTGTGGTTCGCGGTGGGGCTCGTCGCGTTCGCGATCGTCGAGTCGGTGGCGCGGCGGCGCTCCGTCGAGTTCGCCGCCAGCCTGGCAGGCCTCGCGATCACCGCGTTGGTGGTGACGGGCCTGGTGATCGCCCTGCTGAGCGGCTGGAAGATCGTGCTGGCGGGCTCACTGGCCCTGGCCGCGCTGCTCCTGCTGGTGGTCAACGTCCGCGAGCTCCGCGGCCGCTGACGCGCCGTTCACCGGGTGCGGACGTTGCGGGTGATCTCGGTGCGCGCCGCGAGCTCGGCGTCGGCGGGGTAGTCCACACCCACCAGCGTCAGGCCGTGGGCGGGGGCGACCGGGATGCCGGACTCGCGCTCCCGGCGGGCCAGCAGCGAGGCCGGCCAGTCGACCGGCTTGCGGCCCCGGCCCACCTCCAGCATCGCGCCCACGAGGCTGCGGACCATGCTGTGGCAGAAGGCGTCCGCCGAGACCTGTGCGGTCAGCACACCGTCCGCCGCGGACCAGGTGAACCGCTCCAGCCCCCGGACCGTGGTGGCGCCCTCGCGATGCTTGCAGTAGGCCGCGAAGTCGTGTTCGCCCACCAGCAGGGCCGAGGCGGCGTTGACCGCCTCCAGACTCACCGGGTACGGCCAGGACATGGTGTCGCGGGCGCGCAGCGGATCCGCACCCCACGGGGTCACGGCGACGCGGTACGCGTAGTGGCGGCGCAGGGCCGCGAACCGGGCGTCGAACGCGGGGGGCACGGGCGTCACGGCGCGCACCCGGACGTCCGACGGGAGGATCCGGGCCAGCCGCCGCACCAGCCAGACCGGGTCGAGGGAGTCGTCGAGATCCGCGTGCACGACCTGGCCCGACGCGTGCACCCCGGCGTCCGTCCGGCCGGCGACGGTCAGCGAGACCTCGGCGCGCAGGACCCGGGACAGCGCGTCCGTCAGCACGCCCTGCACGGTCCGCAGACCGGGCTGGACCGCCCAGCCGGAGAAGTCCGTGCCGTCGTAGGAGACGTCCAGGCGAAAGCGAGCGAGCCCGCCGTCCGGGAGGACGGCGGGCTCGTTCACAGGGGAGGACTCACTCAGAGTCGGTCTCCTGCTGGGACTTCGGCAGCGAGAAACCGGCGGCCTCGGCGGCCTCGGGGGTGGCGAACCAGACCTCGGCCACGGTGCGGTCGTAGTGCGACGAACCGGGGACGTGGTACAGCATCGAGTCCGCGTTGCCCTTGATCTCGAAGCCCTCGGGGGCCTCGGCCGGGTCCTCCAGCGGGGCGTGGCTGCCCTCGCCGTAGGGCGCCTCGTTGGTCGACGCCGACTCCTCGACCTCCGCAACCTGCAGTGCCTCGGCGGCCTCGGTCGAGTCCGTCTGAGCGGCCTCGATCTTCTCCTCGGTCACCTCGGGCTCGGCGGTGGTGGCCGCCTGCGAGGCCGCGGCCCGGCGAGCACGGTTGGCCTCGTCGGTGACGGTCTTCTGCTGGATCAGCTCGATCACGGCCATGGGGGCGTTGTCGCCCTTGCGCGGCATGGTCTTGGTGATCCGGGTGTAGCCACCGTTGCGGTCCGCGTAGAACGGGCCGATCTCCTCGACGAGCCGGTGCACGACCGACTTGTCGCGGATGACCTTCATGATCTGACGGCGGTTGTGCAGGTCGCCCTGCTTCGCCTTCGTGATCAGCCGCTCGGCGTACGGACGGAGCCGCCGGGCCTTGGCCTCGGTGGTGGTGATCCGGCCGTGCTGGAACAGCGCGGTCGCCAGGTTGGCCAGGATCAGCCGCTGGTGAGCGGGCGACCCGCCGAGGCGGGCACCCTTGGTGGGCTGAGGCATGGCTACAACTGCTCCGTTTCTGCGTAGTCCTGGCCGTCGTCGCCGAACGGGTCGGCGTCGTAGCCACCGTCGCTGCCGTAGTCGGAGGCAGCGGCGGACGGGTCGAACCCGGGCGGGCTGTCCTTCAGGGCGAGGCCGAGGCCGACGAGCTTCATCTTGACCTCGTCGATCGACTTCGCGCCGAAGTTGCGGATGTCCAGCAGGTCCGCCTCGCTGCGCCCGACGAGCTCACCCACGGTGTGGATGCCCTCGCGCTTGAGGCAGTTGTAGGACCGGACGGTGAGGTCCAGCTCCTCGATCGGCATCGCGAAGGCCGCGATGGTGTCCGCCTCCTGCGGCGACGGACCGATCTCGATGCCCTCGGCGTCGACGTTCAGCTCGCGGGCGAGGCCGAACAGCTCGACGAGGGTCTTGCCCGCCGACGCCAGCGCGTCACGCGGGCCGATGCTGGGCTTGGTCTCGACGTCCAGCACCAGCTTGTCGAAGTCCGTGCGCTGCTCGACACGGGTGGCCTCGACCTTGTAGGTCACCTTGAGCACCGGCGAGTAGATCGAGTCGACCGGGATGCGGCCGATCTCGGCGCCGGTGGCCTTGTTCTGCATGGCCGGGACGTAGCCACGACCCCGCTCGACGACGAGCTCCACCTCGAGGCGGCCCTTGTCGTTCAGCGTGGCGATGTGCAGGTCCGGGTTGTGCACGGTGACGCCGGCCGGGGGGACGATGTCCCCCGCGGTGACCGCGCCGGGGCCCTGCTTGCGCAGGTACATCGTGACCGGCTCGTCCTCCTCGGAGGAGACCACCAGCTCCTTGAGGTTCAGGATGATGTCGGTGACGTCCTCCTTCACCCCCGGGACCGTGGTGAACTCGTGGAGCACGCCGTCGATGCGGATGCTGGTCACGGCCGCGCCCGGGATGGACGACAGCAGCGTGCGGCGGAGCGAGTTGCCGAGTGTGTAGCCGAAGCCGGGCTCGAGCGGCTCGATGACGAACCGCGACCGGGTCTCGGTGACCGAGTCCTCGGTGAGGGTGGGGCGCTGAGAGATCAGCACGGTGTGACTCCTTCGTAGGCCGCGACACCCACTATTTGATGCCGCAGTGAGCCCCCCGCCCCACTGCAGGGCGGGGGGACCGGACGCACGCGCCCGGGGGATACAGCCTTACTTCGAGTAGAGCTCGACGATCAGCTGCTCGGTGACCTGCGTGTCGATCTGCGCCCGCTCCGGGAGCTGGTGCACGAGGATCCGCAGGGTCGACGGCACGACCTGCAGCCAGGCCGGCACCGGACGGTCGCCGACGAGCTCCTTGGCGATCACGAACGGGTCCAGCGCCATGCTCTTCGGCTTGACGTCGATGATGTCGTACTGCGAGACGCGGAAGCTGGGGATGTTCACCTTCTGGCCGTTGACCAGGAAGTGCCCGTGGTTCACCAGCTGGCGCGCCATCCGCCGGGTGCGCGCGAGGCCCGCCCGGTAGACGACGTTGTCCAGCCGCGACTCGAGGATGCGGAGCAGCTCGTCACCGGTCTTGCCGGAACGGCGGTTCGCCTCCTCGTAGTAGCTGCGGAACTGCTTCTCCAGCACGCCGTAGGCGAAGCGCGCCTTCTGCTTCTCCTGCATCTGCAGGAGGTACTCGGTCTCCTTGATCCGGATCCGGCCGTGCTGACCGGGCGGGTAAGGGCGACGCTCGAACGCCTGGTCGCCGCCGACGAGGTCGACCTTCAGTCGGCGGGACTTGCGAGTCATGGGTCCGGTGTAACGAGCCATGAGTTGTTACTCCCTTTCCCTTAGACCCGGCGCCGCTTGGGCGGGCGGCATCCGTTGTGCGGCTGGGGGGTGACGTCCGAGATCGTCCCGACCTCGAGGCCTGCGGCCTGGAGCGAACGGATCGCGGTCTCGCGGCCCGAACCCGGGCCCTTGACGAAGACGTCGACCTTCTTCATGCCGTGCTCGGCCGCCTTGCGGGCGGCGGACTCGGCGGCCATCTGCGCCGCGAACGGCGTGGACTTGCGCGAGCCCTTGAAGCCGACGTGACCGGCCGAGGCCCACGCGATGACGGCACCGGTCGGGTCCGTGATGGACACGATGGTGTTGTTGAACGTCGACTTGATGTGGGCGTGGCCCAGCGCGACGTTCTTCTTCTCCTTGCGGCGGACCTTCTTGGGTCCCGCCGCACCACGGGTGCGGGGCGGCATTACTTCTTACCTGCCTTCTTCTTACCGGCGACCGTCTTCTTCGGGCCCTTGCGGCCGCGCGCGTTGGTCTTGGTGCGCTGGCCACGGACCGGAAGTCCGCGACGGTGCCGGATGCCCTGGTAGCACCCGATCTCGATCTTGCGCCGGATGTCGGCCTGGACCTCGCGGCGGAGGTCACCCTCGACGCGGAGGTTCGCCTCGATGTACTCGCGGAGCGAGGCGAGCTGCTCGTCGGTCAGGTCCTTGCTGCGCAGGTCCTTGCTGATGTCCGTCGCAGCCAGGATCTCGAGGGAGCGGGAACGCCCGATCCCGTAGATGTAGGTCAGTGCGACCTCCATCCGCTTGTCGCGGGGGAGGTCGACACCAGAGAGTCGTGCCATGCGGCTGGTGTCTCCTTGTGTCGTGCCGGGTACTCCCGACGGCCGTCCGGGGTGACTGGCCCCGGCTCCGGCCCGGTACCGGAGGTGTACCGCCCCTCGTCTGGGACGGCAGGTCCGTCGGGTTCCTCTGTTGAGCTGTGCCTTACCGCTTCAAGCGGTGATCAGCCCTGGCGCTGCTTGTGGCGCAGGTTCTCGCAGATCACCATGACCCGCCCGTGACGGCGGATCACCTTGCACTTGTCGCAGATCGGCTTGACGCTCGGCTTGACCTTCACGTCTGTCGATCCTTCTGGTCGTGAGTCGTCACTTGTAGCGGTAGACGATGCGGCCGCGGGAGAGGTCGTACGGAGAGAGCTCCACGACCACCCGGTCCTCAGGGAGGATTCGGATGTAGTGCTGCCGCATCTTCCCGCTGATGTGCGCGAGGACTCGGTGCCCGTTCTCCAGCTCCACGCGGAACATCGCGTTCGGCAGGGGTTCGACGACCCGGCCCTCGACCTCGATCGCCCCGTCCTTCTTGGCCATAGCCTCCGCGTTCCGTGACAGGTTTCCTGTGGGTGGTGCAGGCACGCAGGGCAGCGGGGGCGGGACCAGAGGGCACGAGACACGACCGGAACCGGCGCCACACGGCGCGCCGATGGTCCAGTGTACGTGTGCTTGACGGCACGTGCGCAGAGGGGGTACACGCGCCCGAGACCGAGGGGGATCGGCGGGGGATCCGCGGGGAATCGGCTTGACCTCGACCCCGGTGCAGGTGGTCCAGTATGCCCGTGACGACCGGTACGTCCCGCCTCCCCCGCGCGCTGCGCCCCTTCCGGCACCGCGACTACGCGCTGCTCGCCGCGTCCATGGCGGCGAGCCTGTTCGCCAGCGGGTTGTGGATCGTCGCGCTCGTCTACCAGGTCATCGAGCTCGGCGGCGGGCCCGCGCAGCTGTCGCTGGTGAGCGCGGCCGCGGCCACCGGGCTGCTGCTGTCGGTGCTGCTGGGCGGGGTGGCCGCGGACCGGATCTCCCGACGGCTGCTGCTCCGGCTCGTCGAGACCGTCCGGATCGCGATGGCCGGGCTGGCCGCCGGGCTCGCCCTGACCGGCACGCTGGAGCTGTGGAGCCTCGCCGCCGTCGCGTTCGTGGTCGGCGCGGCCGAGGCCTTCTTCTTCCCCGCCTACTCCGCCGTCCTCCCCACGCTGCTGCCCGCCGACGAGCTGCTGGCGGCCAACGGCCTGGAGGGCATCCTGCGCCCGGTCGCGATGTACGCGGCGGGGCCCGCGCTCGCGGGTGTGCTGGTCGCCGGGTTCGGGCCGGGGTACGCCCTCGGCGGCGCCGCGGCGGGCTACCTCCTCGCCCTGGTCCCGCTGCTGTTCATGCGGGTGCCGCCGGAGACCGAACGGGAGCCGTCGTCGGTCCTGTCCGACCTCGGCGAGGGATTCCGCTACTTCCTGCACACCGGCTGGCTGTTCGCCACGCTGCTGTTCGCCGTGCTCCTCGTGCTGCTGGTGATCGGGCCGATCGAGGTGCTGCTGCCCTTCGCGGTCCGGGACCAGACGGCGTCCGGGCCGGGCGGGTACGCCCTGGTGCTCGCCCTGTTCGGGGCGGGCGGCGCGGTGGGTTCCCTGCTCGCCAGCGTCGGCCGCATGCCGCGCCGCTATCTGACCGTGATGATCCTGCTGTGGGGCGTGGGCGGGGTCCCGCTGGCCCTCGTCGGGTTCGCCGACCAGCTGTGGACGATGGGCGCGATCGTCGCCGTCGTGGGTGCCGCGCACGGCGCCGCGATGGTCATCTGGGGCACGCTGCTCCAGCGTCGGGTGCCGCCGCACCTGCTCGGCCGGGTCTCCAGCCTGGACTTCTTCGTGTCCCTGGCCCTGATGCCGGTGTCGACCGCACTCGCGGGCCCGGTCGGCGAGGCCGTCGGCATCCCGACGACGTTCCTCCTCGCCGGTCTCGTGCCCCTCCCCCTGGCCGTCCTCGCCCTGCTGATCTGGCGCCTGCCGAAGGACGAGCTCGCCCACCCGCTGTGACCTGCGCCGTCGGCACTCGTGCGTGGTAAGTGGTGCTGGAGCACCACTTACCGCTCACAGGCGGCGGGGCCGCTACGCCGGGAGGGTCAGGACGCTGTGGCCGCGCTCGGTGACGGCGACGGTGTGCTCCCAGTGCACCGCACGCGAGCCGGACTCCGTGACGACCGTCCAGCCGTCCTCGAGCTCGCGGGTCTCCGGGTCGCCCGCGGTGAGCATCGGCTCGATCGCCAGCGCCATGCCGGGGACGAGCTTCGGGCCCTTGCCCGGCTCGCCGTGGTTGGGCAGGAACGGGTCCATGTGCATCGAGGTGCCGATGCCGTGACCGCCGTACTCGGCGACGATCCCGTAGTCCGCCCGGTCCGCGATGGCGGCGGCCTTGCAGGCCTCCTGGATCGCGTAGGAGATGTCGGTGAGGCGCCCGCCGGGGCGGACCGCCTCGATGCCCGCCCACATCGCGGCCTCGCAGGCCTTCGACAGGGCCAGGTCGGCCTCGGACACGCTGCCGACGGCGATGGTCACGGCCGAGTCGCCGTGCCACCCGTCGAGGATCGCCCCGCAGTCGACGGAGATCAGGTCCCCCTCGGCGAGCACGTCGCTCGCCGAGGGGATCCCGTGGACGATCCGGTCGTTCACCGACGCGCAGATGCTCGCCGGGAAGCCGTGGTAACCGAGGAAGGACGGGACGGCGCCCGCGTCGCGGATGACCTGCTCGGCCACCGCGTCGAGCTCGGCGGTCGAGACGCCGGGCTTGGCCTGCTCCGAGACCGCCGCCAGCGCGGCCGCGACGACCGCACCGGCCGCGCGCATCGCCTCGATCTCGGTCGGGCTCTTGAGCTCGATGTCGCGCCCCCGCAGTCGTGCCAGCGCGCCCAGCACGCCGCCTCGTCGTCCAGCCAACTCGGTCGGTGCCCCTACTTGTCGAGTGCCGCGGTGACGCGGTCGGTGACCTCGGAGACCTCGCCGACGGCGTCCACCACGACGAGCCGGTCGGCGTAGTACTCCAGCAGCGGCGCGGTCTCGCTCCGGTACACCTGCTGCCGGTTGCGGATGACGTCCTCGGTGTCGTCCGAGCGCCCCCGACCGAGCAGCCGCTGCACGAGCTCCTCGTCCGGGACCTCGAACTGCACGACGGCGTCCAGCTCGACGCCGAGGCCGCCGAGGATCTCCGCCAGGGAGTCCGCCTGCGACACCGTGCGCGGGAACCCGTCGAGGATGAAGCCCTTCGCGGTGTCGGAGTCCGCCAGGCGGTCCTTCACCATGCCGACGGTCACCGAGTCCGGGACCAGGTCGCCCGCGTCCATGTACTTCTTGGCCTCGAGGCCGAGCGGCGTCTCGTCCTTCAGGTTGGCGCGGAAGAGGTCGCCCGTGGAGATGTGGGGGATGTCGAGGGTCTCCGCGAGGCGCGCGGCCTGGGTGCCCTTCCCGGCTCCGGGCGGGCCGACGAGAACGAGTCGCACTGGGTACTCGACCTCCTAGCTTTCTGCTCCTGGGCCACCGACGGTGGCGGCGTACGCGAGTCCCGGAGGCCTGAGGGCCGCGGGCCTGTCGATGATGCAACTTCGACGGCCTGTCGAACAAGGCCCCCTGATCGCACTCTAACGCAGGAAACCCTCGTAGTTCCGCTGCATCAGCTGGCTCTCGATCTGCTTCACGGTGTCCAGCCCGACCCCGACCATGATCAGCACCGCGGTGCCGCCGAAGGGGAAGTTCTGGTTCTGACCCGAGCCCGTGACGCCCAGGAAGAAGTTCGGCAGGACCGCGATGATGCCCAGGTAGAGCGAGCCGGGGAGGGTAATCCGGCTGAGCACGAAGTTCAGGTACTCCGCGGTCGGACGACCGGGCCTGATGCCGGGGATGAAGCCCCCGAACTTCTTCATCTCGTCCGCCCGTTCCTCCGGGTTGAACGTGATGCCCACGTAGAAGTAGGTGAAGAAGATGATGAGCGCGACGTACAGGAGGATGTGCAGCCAGTTGGACTGGTCGACCAGGTAGGTCTGCACGAACTGCTGGAACCAGCCGCCGTCGTTCCCGACGAGCCGGGCCACGAGGTCCGGCAGGTACAGCAGCGAGGATCCGAAGATCACCGGGATGACGCCCGCCTGGTTGACCTTCAGCGGCAGGTACGTCGACGTGCCGCCGTACATCCGCCGCCCGACCATCCGCTTGGCGTACTGGACCGGGATGCGGCGCTGCCCCTGCTCCACGAAGACGACGCTGACGATGATCGCTAGGCCGAACACGCAGACGCCCGCGAAGACGAGCGGGCCCGCGTTGTTCAGGATGTTCATGCCCTCGGCCGGGATGCGGTGCGCGATCGAGGCGAAGATCAGCAACGACATGCCGTTGCCGACGCCCTTCTCCGTGACCTGCTCGCCCAGCCACATGACGATGGCCGTGCCCGCCGTCATCACGATGACGATGACCGCGAGGTTGAAGACCGAGTCGTCCGGGATGATGCCCGGGCAGTTGCCCAGCAACGCACCGGAGTTCGCCAGCGACACGATGCCCGTGGCCTGCAGGATCGCCAGGGCGATCGTGAGGTAGCGGGTGTACTGCGTCAGCTTGTTCTGGCCGGACTGGCCTTCCTTCTTCAGCGCCTCGAACCGCGGGATGACCACGGTGAGCAGCTGGATGATGATCGACGCCGTGATGTACGGCATGATCCCCAGCGCGAGGATGGACAGCTGCAGCAGCGCGCCGCCGGAGAACAGGTTGATCAGCGAGTAGATGCCCGCGTTCTCACTGCCCTCGACCTGCCGGAGACACTCCTGCACGTTCGGGTAGGACACGCCGGGCGACGGGATGTTCGCCCCCAGCCGGTAGACGGCCACGACCCCGAGGGTGAAGAGGATCTTCTTCCGGAGATCCGGGGTCGTGAGGGCCGCCCGGAAAGCGCTGAGCACCTCGGTGATCCTCCTGGTCTGCCCATGAACCTGGGCGGGAACCGACTCTAACAGCGACGACGCCGCCCGTTCGGCGGCCCCTCAGGGGGCCGGACCGTACGGACGGCGTCGCCGGTGGTACTGCCTCAGAGCGCGGTGACGGAGCCGCCCGCGGCCTCGATCTTCTCCTTGGCGGAGCCGGAGAAGGCGTTGGCGGACACGGTCAGCTTGACACCGTCGAGCTCGCCGTTGCCGAGGACCTTGACCGGCTGGCCCTTGCGGACCGCACCGGCCTCGACGAGGGCCTCGGGGGTGACCTCGCCGCCCTTCGGGAAGAGCACGGCCAGGTCGCCGACGTTCACGACCTGGAACTCGGTCCGGAACCGGTTCTTGAAGCCCTTGAGCTTGGGCAGCCGCATGTGCAGCGGCATCTGCCCGCCCTCGAAGGCCGGGGACACGGTCTTGCGGGCCTTGGTGCCCTTGGTACCGCGACCGGCCGTCTTGCCCTTGGAGCCCTCACCACGACCCACGCGGGTCTTGGCGGTCTTGGCCCCGGGGGCCGGACGCAGGTGGTGAACCTTGATCGAGTCGCTCATCAGGACTTCACCTCCTCCACGGTCACCAGGTGACGCACGGTGTTGATCAGCCCGCGGACCTGCTGCGTGTCCGGCCACTCCTGGGACTGGCGGATCTTGCGCAGGCCGAGGGCCTTCAGGGACTCACGCTGGTTGCGCTGCCCGCCGATGGCGGACTTGACCTGCGTGACGATCAGCTTCTTGTCGGCCATCACGCCCTCGCAGCCTGGGCCGCCTCGGCCCGTGCACGCAGCATGGAGGCCGGGGCGACGTCCTCGAGCGGTAGCCCGCGGCGGGCCGCCACCTCCTCCGGACGCTGGATCTGCTTCAGCGCGGCCACCGTGGCGTGCACGATGTTGATCGCGTTGTCCGAGCCCAGCGACTTGGACAGGATGTCGTGGATGCCCGCGCACTCCAGCACCGCGCGGACCGGGCCACCGGCGATGACACCGGTACCGGGGCTGGCCGGGCGCAGCATGACCACGCCCGCCGCCGCCTCGCCCTGGACCCGGTGCACGATCGTGCCGCCGATGCGGGGGACGCGGAAGAAGTTCTTCTTCGCCTCCTCGACACCCTTGGCGATCGCGGCCGGGACCTCCTTGGCCTTGCCGTAGCCCACGCCGACCAGGCCGTCGCCGTCGCCGACGATCATGAGGGCGGTGAAGCTGAAGCGACGACCACCCTTCACGACCTTGGCGACACGGTTGATCGTGACGAGTCGCTCGATGTACGGGGTCTTGTCCTGGGCCGCCCCGCCACGGCCTCCGTCACGGCGGTCCCGACGGTCGTTGCCACCAGAGTTCTGGCCGCCGCCGGGTCCACCGCCCTCGCGCCGCGTACGTCCCGGCATCAGACGGTCCCTTCCATCTCGAACTTGTGCATCAGAACTTCAGGCCTCCCTCGCGGGCGGCGTCGGCGAGGGCCGCGATCCGACCGTGGTAGCCGAAGCCACCGTGGTCGAACACGACCGCCTCGACGCCTGCGGCCTTGGCCCGCTCGGCGATGAGCTCGCCGACCTTCGCGGCCTTGGCCTTCTTGTCGCCCTCGAGGGCGGCGACGTCCGCGTCGAGCGTCGAGGCGTGGGCCAGCGTGTGGCCCGCGACGTCGTCGATCAGCTGGACGTGCAGGTGGCGGGAGCTCCGCTTGACCGCGAGGCGCGGACGGGCGGGGCTGCCGCTGATCTTCTTGCGCAGCCGGGCGTGCCGGCGGGTGACCCCACGCCGACGGGTGGCGGACACCCGCGAACCGGTGCGCTTCTTGGCGTTCGCAGAAATCGTCTCGGCCATCACTTACCCGTCTTCCCGACCTTGCGGCGGACGTTCTCGCCGGCGTACCGCACGCCCTTGCCCTTGTAGGGCTCCGGCTTGCGGATCTTGCGGATGTTCGCCGCGGTCTCGCCGACCAGCTGCTTGTCGATCCCGGAGACCGAGAACTTGGTCGGCGACTCGACGGCGAAGGAGATCCCCTCGGCCGGCTCGACGACGACCGGGTGCGAGAAGCCCAGGGCGAACTCGAGGTTCTGACCCTTGAGCGCCACGCGGTAACCGACGCCGACGATCTCGAGCTTCTTCTCGTAGCCCTTGGTGACGCCCTCGACGAGGTTGTTCACCAGGGTGCGGGACAGGCCGTGGTAGGCCTTGGTCTTGCGCTCGTCGTCAGGCCGCTCGACCTGCACGACGCCGTCCTCGAGCACGACCGTGATCGGCGCGATGACGGTGTGGGACAAGGTGCCCTTCGGGCCCTTGACGGTGACGGTCTGGCCGTCGATCTTCACGTCGACACCGGCCGGAACGGTGATCGGCAGCTTCCCGATGCGGGACATTCGCTACTCCCCTCTCACCAGACGTAGGCGAGGACTTCCCCGCCCACGCCGCTCCGGTACGCCTGCTTGTCGGTCATGAGGCCCTGGCTCGTCGAGATGATCGCGATGCCCAGGCCACCGAGGACGCGCGGCAGGTTGGTCGACTTCGCGTAGACCCGCAGGCCCGGCTTCGAGACCCGGCGGAGCCCGGCGACGCTGCGCTCGCGGTTCCGGCCGTACTTCAGCTCGACAACCAGGGACTTGCCGACCTCGGCGTCCTCGGTGTGGTGGCTCGCGATGTAGCCCTCCTTCTGCAGGATCTCCGCAATGGCGACCTTCAGCTTGGAGTGCGGCATCGTGACCTGGTCGTGATAGGCCGAGTTCGCGTTCCGCAGACGCGTGAGCATGTCTGCGATCGGATCGGTCATCGTCATAGTCGGTGTCTCTTCCCCGCCGTGGTTCCCCGGCTCGGGCCGGGGCCTACGGCGAACGAAACGACAGCTGGTGTGTTTACCAGCTGCTCTTGCGGACGCCCGGCAGCTCGCCGGCGTGGGCCATCTCGCGGACGCACACGCGGCACAGGCCGAACTTGCGCAGGACCGCACGCGGACGCCCGCACTTCTGGCAGCGGGTGTACCCGCGCACCTTGAACTTCGGGGCCTTGGCGGCCTTGATCTTGAGCGCCTTCTTCGCCATCTGCTCAGTTCTCCTTGAAGGGGAAGCCGAGGCGGCGCAGGAGCGCCCGGCCTTCCTCGTCCGTGGTCGCCGTGGTCACGACGGTGATGTCCATGCCACGCGGCCGGTCGATCGAGTCCGGGTCGATCTCGTGGAACATGCTCTGCTCCGTGAGACCGAAGGTGTAGTTGCCACGCCCGTCGAACTGCGTGCCGGACAGGCCACGGAAGTCGCGGATGCGCGGCAGCGCGATGGTCAGCAGCCGGTCCAGGAACTCCCACATCCGGTCGTTGCGGAGGGTGACCTTCGCGCCGATCGGCATGCCTTCACGCAGCTTGAACTGCGCGATGGACTTGGTGGCCCGGCGGACCTGCGGCTTCTGCCCGGTGATGGTGGCCAGGTCCCGCACGGCACCGTCGATCAGCTTCGAGTCACGGGCGGCGTCTCCGACACCCATGTTCACGACGACCTTGACGACGCCCGGGATCTGCATGACGTTGCCATAGGAGAACTGCTCCTGCAGCTCGCCCTTGATCTCGTCGAGGTAGCGCTGCTTGAGGCGCGGGTTGACCTTCTCAGCCGTGGTCATCTCAGATCTCCTTCCCGGACTTGCGGGAGATCCGGACGCGACGGGCCTTGGCCCCGTCCTCGCCCTCGACCAGCTTCTTGCCGACGCGCGTCGGCGTGCCGTCCGAGTCGACGACCATCACGTTCGAGACGTGGATGGGCGCCTCCTGGGTGACGATCCCGCCGGACTGCGCGCCCCGCTGGTTCTGGCTCACCCGCGTGTGCTTCTTGATCCGGTTCACGCCCTCGACGAGGACCCGGTCACGCTCGGGGTAGGCCTGGATGACCTTGCCCTTGGCGCCCTTGTCCTTGCCGGCGATGACGAGAACCGTGTCGCCCTTCTTGACCTTCATCTCACAACACCTCCGGGGCGAGGGAGATGATCTTCATGAACTTCTTGTCGCGAAGCTCGCGACCGACCGGACCGAAGATGCGGGTCCCCCGCGGCTCGCCGTTGTCCTTGATCAGGACGGCGGCGTTCTCGTCGAACCGGATGTAGCTGCCGTCCGGACGACGCTTCTCCTTGACGGTGCGAACGATGACGGCCTTGACGACGTCACCGCGCTTCACACCGGCGGCCGGGATCGCGTCCTTCACGGTGGCGACGATGGTGTCGCCGATGCCCGCGTAGCGCCGCGCCGAACCGCCCAGCACCCGGATGCACAGGATCTCCTTGGCACCGGTGTTGTCGGCGACGCGCAGCCGCGACTCCTGCTGGATCACTTCGCCTTCTCCAGGATCTCGACCAGCCGCCACCGCTTGGTGGCGGACAGCGGCCGGGTCTCCATCAGCCGGACGCGGTCGCCGACGCCGGCCGTGTTGGCCTCGTCGTGCGCCTTGACCTTGCTGGTCCGCCGGATGACCTTGCCGTACAGCGGGTGCTTCACGCGGTCCTCGAGGGTGACCACGATGGTCTTGTCCATCTTGTCGGACACGACCAGGCCCTCACGGACCTTCCGCTCCCCGCGCGTCTTCTCGTCGCTCATGCCGCGCCCTCATCGTCGCTCGGTGCGGCCGACAGACCCAGCTCGCGCTCGCGCATGACCGTGTAGATCCGCGCGATGTCGTGCCGGACGGTACGCAGCCGCCGGTTGTTGTCCAGCTGCCCGGTCGCCATCTGGAATCGGAGGTTGAACAGCTCCTCCTTGGACTCCTTGACCCGCAGCACGAGCTCCTCGTCGGTCAGCTCACGCAGCTCGGCAGCAGTGGTGGCCGCCATCAGATGTCACCACCCTCACGGGTCACGATCCGGCACTTCATGGGCAGCTTGTGGATCGCGCGGCGCAGGGCCTCGCGGGCAAGCTCCTCGTTGGGGTAGCTCATCTCGAAGAGCACCCGGCCGGGCTTGACGTTGGTCACCCACTTCTCGGGCGAGCCCTTACCGGAACCCATGCGGGTCTCGGCGGGCTTCTTGGTCAGCGGGCGGTCCGGGAAGACGTTGATCCAGACCTTGCCACCACGCTTGATGTGCCGGTTGATCGCGATACGCGCCGACTCGATCTGGCGGTTGGTGACGTAGGCCGGCTCGAGCGCCTGGATCCCGAAGTCGCCGAACGTGACCCGGGTGCCACCGGTGGACATCCCCGTCCGGTGCGGACGGTGCTGCTTGCGGTGCTTCACCTTGCGGGGGATCAGCATGGCTCAGTTCTCCCCAGAGGTCTCGGCCGGAGCCGCAGGAGCCTCGGTCGCGGTGGCGGTGCCGCCACCGGACTGCTCGGCCGCTGCGCGCCCGGCGTCCGTGCTGGTCGCCGTGGTGCCCGAGGCACCGGAGCGACGGCGGGCCGGACGCTCGCGGCGCGGGCCACGGCCCGGCGCCTCGGCGGCGGCCGGGGCGCCCTCGCGGCGACCGCCGACGACGTCACCCTTGTAGATCCACACCTTCACGCCGATGCGGCCGAAGGTGGTGCGGGCCTCGAACAGGCCGTAGTCGATGTCCGCGCGCAGCGTGTGCAGCGGGACGCGACCCTCCCGGTAGAACTCCGAACGCGACATCTCCGCGCCGCCGAGACGGCCGGAGCACTGCACCCGGATGCCCTTGACCTGCGGCGAGCGCATGGCCGACTGGATGGCCTTGCGCATCGCGCGCCGGAAGGCGACACGGTTGGACAGCTGCTCCGCGACACCCTGCGCCACGAGCTGCGCGGTCGACTCCGAGTTCTTGACCTCGAGGATGTTCAGCTGCACCTGCTTCTTGGTGAGCTTCTCGAGGCTGCTGCGGATCCGGTCGGCCTCGGCGCCGCGGCGCCCGATCACGATGCCCGGGCGCGCAGTGTGGATGTCCACCCGCACGCGGTCCCGGGTGCGCTCGATCTCGACCTTGGCGATGCCGGCCCGCTCCATGCCCTTGGAGAGCATGCGGCGGATCTCGACGTCTTCCTTCACGTACTCCGCGTACTGCTTGTCCGCGTACCAGCGCGAGCTCCAGTCCGTGGTGATACCCAGGCGGAAGCCGTGCGGATTGATCTTCTGACCCATCAGCGGGCCCTCCCCTTCGCAGCACCACGACGGGCGGTCTTCGCCGGG
Source organism: Pseudonocardia oroxyli (assembly GCF_900102195.1). Taxonomy (GTDB): domain Bacteria; phylum Actinomycetota; class Actinomycetes; order Mycobacteriales; family Pseudonocardiaceae; genus Pseudonocardia; species Pseudonocardia oroxyli. The sequence goes on along the minus strand of NZ_FNBE01000002.1, from coordinate 338,274 downwards.
GCGGACTCGACCTCGATCGTGATGTGGCTCGTCCGCTTGCGGATGCGGTACGCACGCCCCTGGGCGCGCGGCCGGATCCGCTTCAGCGTCGGGCCCTCGTCGACCATGGCGACGGCGACCACGAGGGTCTCCGGGTCCATGTCGAAGTTGTTCTCGGCGTTCGCCGCGGCGGACGCCACGACCTTCGCCACGGGCTCCGCCGCGGCCTGCGGCGAGTACCGCAGGATCGCGAGGGCCTCGTTCACCGGCAGGCCGCGGACCAGGTCCACGACACGACGGCACTTGGTCGGCGACATGCGCACGAACCGCGCCTTGGCCAGCGCTCGAGCGGGCTCGAGCGCGGCGTCGGCGGTGCTGCTGGCTGTGTCGGCCATGCTGTTCTCCACCTCTCCTTACGCTGCTACTCGGTCCGCTTAGCGCCGACGCGCTTTGCGGTCGTCCTTGATGTGGCCACGGAACGTGCGGGTGGGAGCGAACTCCCCCAGCTTGTGGCCGACCATCGAGTCGGACACGAACACCGGGACGTGCTTGCGCCCGTCGTGCACGGCGATCGTGTGGCCGATCATGTCCGGGATGATGGTGGACCGTCGGCTCCAGGTGCGGATGACGGTCTTCTTGCCGGACTCGTTGAGGGCGTCCACCTTCTTGAGCAGGTGGTCGTCGACGAACGGGCCCTTCTTCAGGCTGCGCGGCATGTCTTACCTCCTGCTCTAGCGCTTCTTGCCGGTACGACGCCGGCGGACGATCAACTTGTCGGACGGCTTGGTGCGGCGGGTGCGGCCCTCGGGCTTGCCCGCGGGGTTGACCGGGTGGCGACCACCGGAGGTCTTGCCCTCACCACCACCGTGCGGGTGGTCGACCGGGTTCATGGCGACACCACGGACGGTCGGGCGCTTGCCCTTCCACCGCATGCGGCCCGCCTTGCCCCAGTTGATGTTGGAGTGCTCGGCGTTGCCCACCTCGCCGACGGTGGCGCGGCAGCGCACGTCGACGTTGCGGATCTCGCCGGACGGCATGCGCAGCTGCGCGTAGGGGCCGTCCTTCGCCACCAGCTGCACGCTCGAGCCGGCCGACCGCGCGATCTTGGCGCCGCCACCGGGGCGGAGCTCGATCGCGTGGATCACGGTGCCGGTCGGGATGTTGCGCAGCGGCAGGTTGTTGCCGACCTTGATGTCGGCGCGGGGGCCGGACTCGACCTTGTCCCCCTGCTTCAGGCGGGCGGGCGCGATGATGTAGCGCTTCTCGCCGTCCGCGAAGTGCAGGAGCGCGATCCGAGACGTCCGGTTGGGGTCGTACTCGATGTGCGCGACGGTGGCCGGGATGCCGTCCTTGTCGTTCCGCCGGAAGTCGATCAGGCGGTAGGCACGCTTGTGGCCGCCGCCCTGGTGGCGGGTGGTGACCTTGCCGTGCGCGTTGCGACCGCCCTTGTTGTGCAGCGGACGGATCAGCGACTTCTCCGGGGTGTCGCGGGTGATCTCCGCGAAATCGGAGACGCTGGAACCGCGGCGGCCGGGAGTCGTCGGCTTGTACTTACGGATACCCATGAGTCAGCTCAATCCCTCAGCTCGCCCGGGCACCGAAGACGTCGATGTCCTTGCTCTCCTCGGAGAGCGTGACGATCGCGCGCTTGGTGTCCTTGCGCTTGCCGTAGCCGGTCTTGGCGCGCTTGCGCTTCCCGGGGCGGTTCAGCGTGTTCACGCTGACGACCTTCACCCCGAAGACCTTCTCCACAGCGATCTTGATCTGGGTCTTGTTCGCGTCCGGGTGGACCAGGAAGGTGTACTGCTTGCCGTCCAGCAGGCTGTAGCTCTTCTCGGACACCACCGGCGCGAGCAGGATGTCGCGCGGGTCGGGGATCACTTGCCCGCCTCCTTCTCCGCGCGCTCGGCACGCTTCGTCTTGACCGCGATCGGGCCGGCCAGGAACGCGTCGAGCGAGGCCTGCGTGAACAGCACGACGTCGTTGACCAGCACGTCGTAGGTGTTCAGCTGGTCCGGCGCGATCAGGTGCACCTCGGGGAGGTTGCGCAGGCTCAGCAGGTTCACCGAGTCGTCCCGGTCGACGACCGCGAGGACCTTGGTCTCGGCGCCCGCGACGGCCGCGAGGGCCTGGCGCGCCGACTTCGTCGACGGGGTGTCCCCCTCGACCAGCCCGGAGACGACGTGGACCAGCCCGGCGCGGGCGCGGTCCGACAGGGCGCCACGCAGGGCGGCGGCCTTCATCTTCTTCGGGGTCTTCTGGGCGTAGTCGCGCGGCGTCGGGCCGTGGACGGTGCCACCGCCCGCGAACTGCGGCGCGCGGGTCGAGCCCTGGCGGGCCCGGCCGGTGCCCTTCTGGCGGTACGGCTTCTTGCCGCCGCCGCGGACCTCGCCCCGGGTCTTGGTGTCGTGCGTGCCCTGGCGGGCGGCCGCCTGCTGGGCGACGACGACCTGGTGCATCAGCGGGACGTTCGCGGTCACGTCGAAGACGTGCTCCGGGAGCTCGGCCGAACCGGTCTTCTCGCCCTTGGCGTCGACCACGTTGACGGTGGCCATTACTTCGCACCACCCTTCGCAGCGCTCTTCACCACGACGAGGCCGCCCTTGGGGCCGGGAACGGCACCCTTCAGCAGCAGCAGGCCGCGCTCGGCGTCGACGCGGTGGATCTTCAGGTTCTGCGTGGTCTGCCGCGCGACACCCATGCGACCCGCCATCCGCACGCCCTTGAAGACGCGACCGGGGGTGGCACACCCGCCGATCGAGCCGGGCGAGCGGTGCTTGCGCTGGGTACCGTGCGACGCGCCCAGGCCCTTGAAGCCGTGGCGCTTCATGACACCCGCGGTGCCCTTGCCCTTGGTGGTGCCGACGACGTCGACGATCGCGCCGGGCTCGAAGGCCTCGGCGGTGATCTCCTGGCCGAGCTCGTAGCTCGCCGCGTCGGTCGTGCGCAGCTCCACCGTGTACCGGCGCGGCGTGACGCCCGCCTTGGCGAAGTGGCCCGTCTCGGGCTTGTTCACCTTGCGGGGGTCGATCGCACCGAAGGCGAGCTGGACCGCGACGTACCCGTCCGTCTCCTGCGAGCGGATCTGGGTCACGACGTTCGGCCCGGCCTGAACCACGGTGACCGGAACAACGCGGTTGTTCTCGTCGAATACCTGGGTCATCCCGAGCTTGCGCCCCAGGATCCCGGTGATCTGCCTGTCGCTCATCGGTGCCCTACTGGATGTTGACGTCGACACTGGCCGGCAGGTCGATGCGCATGAGCGCGTCGACCGTCTTCGGCGTCGGGTCGAGGATGTCGATCAGCCGCTTGTGCGTGCGCATCTCGAAGTGCTCGCGCGAGTCCTTGTACTTGTGCGGCGAGCGGATGACGCAGTACACGTTCTTCTCGGTGGGCAGAGGCACAGGGCCGACCACACGAGCACCGGTACGCGTCACCGTCTCCACGATCTTGCGAGCAGACGCGTCGATTGCCTCGTGGTCGTAGGCCTTGAGCCTGATGCGGATCTTCTGTCCCGCCATGGTCGTGGGTCGTCCTCTTCTTCCTGCCGCCGTTGCGGTGTCTCCGGGTGTCCACCCGTCTGGGGAGCCCCGACCAGCTCGCTCGCACCACAAGTGATCGACGCACGGTTCTGCCGTGGCATCCGATGCGGATCTGGTGCGTCCGCGCTCTGTTCACGTCTCACCCAGTGGGCTCCGGTCCACGAGGTCGGGCGTGTCGCCCTACGCTTCGCATACCGGTCCCCGGGACTCCGCTCACCCCCCAGGGGGATCACTTCACTCCGGGGTCGGCACGGCGGGTATGTCACGGAGTATCGGAGGCCGACTTCCGCGTGCGCACCCGTCGCGCGCAACCCGTCAAGGATGCCACACCGAAAAATGTGGCCCTCAACCGGGGTGCGGCCCGTGCCCCACCAGGGGACACGGGCCGCAGAAGGGTCTTACTTGACGATCTTGGTGACCTGGCCGGCGCCCACGGTCCGCCCACCCTCACGGATGGCGAGCTGGAGGCCCTCCTCCATGGCGATGGGCTGGATCAGCTGGACGCTGATCTCCGTGTTGTCGCCCGGCATGACCATCTCGGTGCCCTGCGGGAGGGTCACCACGCCGGTCACGTCCGTCGTCCGGAAGTAGAACTGCGGACGGTAGTTGTTGAAGAACGGCGTGTGACGGCCACCCTCGTCCTTGCCCAGGATGTAGACCTGGGCCTCGAACTCGGTGTGCGGGGTGATCGAGTTCGGCTTCACGACGACCTGGCCGCGCTCGACGTCCTCGCGCTTGATGCCGCGGAGCAGCAGGCCGACGTTCTCACCCGCGCGACCCTCGTCGAGGATCTTGCGGAACATCTCGACACCGGTGACGGTGGTCGTGGTGGCCTTCTCGCGGATGCCGACGATCTCGACGGTCTCGTTGACCTTCACGATGCCGCGCTCGATACGGCCGGTGACGACCGTGCCGCGCCCGGTGATGGTGAAGACGTCCTCGACCGGCATGAGGAACGGCTTGTCGGTGTCGCGCTCCGGCTCCGGGATCGACTCGTCCACGGCGTCCATGAGCTCGAGCAGCTTGCCGCCCCACTCCGCGTCGCCCTCGAGCGCCTTGAGCGCCGAGACGCGGACGATCGGGAGGTCGTCGCCCGGGTAGTCCTGCGACGAGAGGAGCTCGCGGACCTCGAGCTCGACGAGCTCCATGATCTCCTCGTCGTCCACCATGTCGGCCTTGTTCAGGGCCACCACGATGTACGGCACGCCGACCTGGCGGGCGAGCAGCACGTGCTCACGCGTCTGCGGCATGGGGCCGTCGGTCGCCGCGACCACCAGGATGGCGCCGTCCATCTGCGCCGCACCGGTGATCATGTTCTTGATGTAGTCGGCGTGACCGGGGCAGTCGACGTGCGCGTAGTGCCGCTTCTCGGTCTGGTACTCGACGTGCGCGATCGAGATCGTGATGCCGCGCTGACGCTCCTCGGGAGCCTTGTCGATCATGTCGAACGCCGAGGCCTCGTTGAGGTCCGGGTACTTGTCGTGCAGGACCTTGGTGATGGCCGCCGTCAGCGTGGTCTTGCCGTGGTCGATGTGACCGATCGTGCCGATGTTGACGTGCGGCTTGGTCCGCTCGAACTTCGCCTTCGCCACTGTGCTGTCCTCCTGGACTTGGTATTCGTACTCCGCCGTGCTGACGGCAGGTCTTGGATTGAGAAGGTGGGGGCCGGGAATTGGCGGAGACCCTACCGATCCCCGGCCCACACCTCGCGAGCGGTCCGGACTACTCGCCGGTCGCCTTCGCGATGATCTCCTTGGCCACGCTCGAGGGGACCTCGGCGTAGCTGTCGAACACCATCGTGTAGTTCGCCCGGCCCTGGGTCCGCGACCGGAGGTCACCGACGTAGCCGAACATCTCCGACAGCGGGACCAGCGCCTTGACGACGCGGGCGCCCGCACGCTCCTCCATGGCCTGGATCTGGCCGCGGCGGGAGTTGAGGTCGCCGATGACGTCGCCCATGTAGTCCTCGGGCGTCGTGACCTCGACGGCCATCATCGGCTCGAGGATCGCCGGGGAGGCCAGCCTCGCGGCCTCCTTCAGCGCCATCGAGCCGGCGACCTTGAACGCCATCTCGGACGAGTCGACCTCGTGGTACGCACCGTCGACGAGGGTCAGCTTGATCCCGACGAGCGGGTAGCCCGCGAGGATGCCGTACTGCATGGCGTCCTGCGCGCCGGCGTCCACCGACGGGATGTACTCCCGCGGGATGCGGCCACCGGTGACCTTGTTGTCGAACTCGTAGAGCGCACCGTCGGTCGTGTCGAGCGGCTCCAGGTTGATCAGGACCTTCGCGAACTGCCCCGACCCACCGGTCTGCTTCTTGTGCGTGTAGCTGTACTTCTCGACGGCCTTGCGGATCGTCTCGCGGTACGCCACCTGCGGCTTGCCGATGTTGGCTTCGACCTTGTAGTCGCTCTTCATCCGGTTGACGAGCACCTCGAGGTGGAGCTCGCCCATGCCGGCGATGATCGTCTGTCCGGTCTCGTCGTCCAGGGAGACCTGGAACGTCGGGTCCTCTTCGGCGAGCTTCTGGATCGCGATGCCCAGCTTCTCCTGGTCCGCCTTCGTCTTGGGCTCGACGGCGACCTGGATGACCGGGTCCGGGAAGGTCATCGACTCGAGGACGATGGGCGCCTGCGGGTCGCAGAGCGTGTCGCCCGTGGTCGTGTCCTTCAGCCCGATGACCGCGTAGATGTGGCCCGCGAGGGCCTCGTCCACCGGGTTCTCCTTGTTGGCGTGCATCTGGAAGAGCTTCCCGATGCGCTCCTTGCGGTCCTTGGTCGAGTTGACGACCTGGGAGCCCGCGGCGACCCGGCCCGAGTACACCCGGACGTAGGTCAGCTTGCCGAAGAACGGGTGCGCGGCGATCTTGAAGGCCAGGCCCGCGAAGGGCTCGTCCTTGCTGGGCTTGCGGCTGGCCGGGGTCTCCCCGTCGGTCAGCGTGCCCTCGACCGGCGGCACGTCGTACGGCGAGGGCAGGTAGTCGATGACCGCGTCGAGCATGGGCTGGACGCCCTTGTTCTTGAACGCGGAGCCACAGAGCACCGGGTACGCCGAGCGGTCCTTCACGATCCGGCGGATGCCCGCCTGGATCTGCTCGACGGTCAGCTCCTCGCCACCGAGGTAGAGCTCCATGAGCTCGTCGTCGGTCTCGGCCACGGCCTCGACGAGGGCGGTGTGGTACTCCTCCGCGCGCTCCTTGAGGTCCGCCGGGATCTCCTCGACGGTGTAGTCCTCGCCCTTCTGCACGTCCCCACGCCAGGTGAGGGCACGCATGCGGACCAGGTCCACGACGCCGATGAAGTCGTTCTCCGAGCCGATGGGCAGCTGGATCGGCAGCGGCGTGGCGCCGAGCCGGTCCTTGATGGTGCCGACGGTGAAGTAGAAGTCCGCGCCGAGCTTGTCCATCTTGTTGACGAAGCAGATGCGCGGGACGTCGTACTTGGTGGCCTGCCGCCAGACCTGCTCGGACTGCGGCTCGACCCCCTCCTTGCCGTCGAAGACCGCGACGGCGCCGTCGAGCACGCGCAGCGACCGCTCCACCTCGACGGTGAAGTCGACGTGGCCGGGCGTGTCGATGATGTTGATCTGGTGGTCTTTCCAGAAGCAGGTCGTCGCGGCGGACGTGATCGTGATGCCGCGCTTCTGCTCCTCCTCCATCCAGTCCATCGTGGCCGCGCCGTCGTGGACCTCACCGATCTTGTAGTTGATCCCCGTGTAGTACAGGATCCGCTCGGTGGTGGTGGTCTTACCGGCGTCGATGTGGGCCATGATGCCGATGTTGCGGACCTTGGTGAGGTCCGTCAGCACATCCTGTGCTGCCACTTCTCAGCTCTCCCTAGACCAGGTTGGCGCGGACGGTCGGCCCGTCACCAGCGGTAGTGGGCGAAGGCCTTGTTGGACTCCGCCATCTTGTGCATGTCCTCGCGACGCTTGACGCTGGCGCCGAGACCGTTGCTCGCGTCGAGCAGCTCGTTCATCAGGCGCTCGACCATCGTCTTCTCGCGGCGCTGGCCCGCGTAGCTGACCAGCCACCGCAGACCGAGCGTGGTCTGCCGGACGGCACGCACCTCGACGGGCACCTGGTAGGTCGCGCCACCGACACGGCGGCTGCGGACCTCGAGGGCCGGCTTGACGTTGTCCAACGCGCGCTTGAGCGTGACGACCGGGTCGGTGCCGGTCTTGTCCCGGGTGCCCTCGAGCGCGGCGTAGACGATCCGCTCGGCGAGCGAACGCTTGCCGTCCTTGAGCACCTTGTTGATGAGCTGGGTCACCAGCGGCGAGCTGTAGACCGGGTCCGAGACGAGCGGACGCTTGGGAGCGGGGCCCTTGCGAGGCATCAGCTCTTCTCCTTCTTCGCGCCGTACCGGCTACGGGACTGCTTGCGGTTCTTGACACCCTGGGTGTCGAGCGAACCGCGGATGACCTTGTAGCGGACACCCGGGAGGTCCTTCACACGGCCGCCACGCACGAGCACGATCGAGTGCTCCTGCAGGTTGTGGCCCTCACCCGGGATGTACGCGGTGACCTCGATGCCGGAGCTCAGCTTGACGCGAGCGACCTTCCGCAGCGCGGAGTTCGGCTTCTTCGGGGTGGTGGTGTAGACGCGGGTGCAGACCCCGCGGCGCTGGGGCGAACCCTTGAGCGCGGCGGTCTTGGTCTTGCTGACCTTGTCCTCGCGGCCCTTGCGGACCAACTGCTGGATCGTGGGCATGAACCCTCTGTTCTCTTTCCCTGCTCGTGATGCTCAGGTGTCTCACCCGGGCGGAGGCCCGGCTGGGCGGATCGTGCGTGCCCGCTCGGGTCCGGGAGCCCCGGTTCCACTCCGGGTGCCGACCCCCGAGGTCGGGCGTGTCGCGACTCGTGCACCCACCGGGAGTCGGGGAACCCTCGGGAGCGTCCGGGACGGACGGAGGGCACGCGAATGAACGCGCGCACGTCACAAGGGTACGCGGCCCCGGAAACGAGGGTCAAAACGGGTCCACACCCGCACGCCTCGTCCGCCCGCCGGTCGTCTCCCGGCCACCGCCGCGTTCCCCGCAGGGTGCCGCATCCGCCCGACGCCGGGCAAGGCGACTCACCCGCTCGTCGCAGATCGACTCGCGCTCGCCGCACCCGACAGTCCTTCGGGCCCCGCCGGTGCCACGGACGGCCCGTGCGGCCCCTCGGCTGTCGTGACCTGCATCGTTACCCTCCCCGATCATGCGCCTCACACTGCCGTGTGCCGCTGTCCGCACGGCGACCCGACTGCTGGTCGCCCCGTCGCTCTCGCCCCGACTGCCGACGTCGGTCGCCCGCAGGCTGGTCGACGTCCAGGGCAGACTGCTGCCCGTCCCGCGCGGGACCCGGACGGACCGGACCGCGGACGGACTGCGTGTCCGGACCCCCGGGGCCGACCCGCAGCGCCGCGTGCTCTTCCTGCACGGCGGCGGCTACATCGTCGGCTCGCCCTGGTCGCACCGCTCGCCGGCGGCCTGGCTCGCGGAGTCCACGGGCGCGCCGGTCGACCTGCTCGACTACCGGCTCGCCCCGGAACACCCGTACCCGGCGGGGCTGGACGACGCGGAGCAGGCCTATACCGCCCTGCTCCGCACGCACTCTGCTCAACACCTCGCCCTCGCCGGAGATTCCGCGGGCGGCGGGCTGGTTCTCGCGCTGCTGCTCCGCCTGCGCGACAAGGGGATCCCGCTGCCCGCGACCGTCGGGCTGATCTCGCCCTGGGTGGACCTCTCGCTGACCGATCCGCACATCGAGGGCAACGCGGGCTCCGACGCGATGCTGGGGCCGGGCCTGCTCCGGGCGGGACTCGAGGCGTACCTCGGGGGCCGCCCGGTCCCGCCCGAGCTGCGGCCGCTGGAGGCCGACCTCTCCGGTCTGCCGCCGGTCCACGTGCTGGCGGGTGCGGACGAGGTGCTGGTCGGGGATGCGGACCGGCTGGTCGAGAAGCTGGACCGGGTCACCTACCGCCGCTCCCCCGGCATGTGGCACGACCACGCCCTCGAAGCGGGCCTGCTCGACCGCGCGCACGCGGACGTCCGCGAGCTCGGCCTGGCGCTGCGCCGGGACCTGGCCGCCCGACGGCCGCGGGTCGCCGTCGTCGGGGCGGGGTTCGGCGGCATCGGGATGGGCACGGCGCTGCGGGAGGACGACCTCGGCGAGGTCACGGTGCTGGAGAAGGCGGCGCGGCCGGGCGGGGTGTGGCGGGACAACACCTATCCCGGCGCGGCCTGCGACGTCCCCTCCCACCTCTACTCGTACTCGTTCGCCGCGGGCGACTGGAGTCGCCGCTTCGCCCCGCAGCCGGACATCCTGCGCTACCTGGAGGGGGTCGCGGGTGAGCTCCCCGTCCGCTACGACACCGAGGTCACGTCGGCGAGCTGGGACGACGCCGCGGCGGTGTGGCGCCTGGCCACGTCCGACGGCGAGATCGAGGCCGAGGCCCTGGTCTCCGCCTGCGGGCAGCTCTCCCACCCCGCCGTTCCCGAGCTGCCCGGCCTGGGGTCCTTCACCGGCCCCGTCTTCCACTCCGCCCGCTGGGACCACTCGGTGGACCTGCGCGGCAAGCGGATCGGCGTCGTCGGCAGCGGCGCGAGCGCCATCCAGTTCGTGCCGGCGATCGCCCCGGAGGCCGCCCGGGTGACGGTCTTCCAGCGCTCCGCGCCGTACGTCATCCCGAAGACCGACCGCCCCTACCGACGGCCCGCCTCGCGCCTGCGCGCCCGGCTGGCGCGCACCTTCTGGACCGGGTTCTTCGAGTTCGGCGCCCTCGGCTTCACCGCGATCAAGCCCTTCGCCCGCGTCTTCGCCCTGGCCCACCACGCCCAGCTGCGCCTGCAGGTCCCCGAGGCGGGTCTGCGGTCCCGGCTCGCGCCCGACTACCCCGTCGGGTGCAAGCGGGTGCTGCTCTCGTCGGACTGGTTCCGGGCGCTCGCCCGGCCGAACGTGGAGGTCCGGACGGAGAAGATCGTCGAGGTCACCGCGGAGGGCCTCCGGACCGCGGACGGCGTACTCCACCCGTGCGACGTGATCGTCTTCGGCACGGGGTTCCGCACCCAGGACTTCCTGGCGCCGATGCGGGTGACCGGGCGCAGCGGGCGGGAGCTGTCCGAGGAGTGGCGGGACGGGGCGCGGGCCCACCTGGGCGTGACGGTCCCGGGCTTCCCGAACCTGTTCGTGCTCTACGGTCCCAACACCAACGTCGGGTCCGGCTCGATCGTGCACATGCTGGAGTGCCAGATCCGCTACGCGCGCGAGGGCATCCGGCGGCTCGCGGGCGGCGCCCGCTCGATCGAGGTCCGCCCCGACGTGGCGTCCGCCTACGACGTCGAGATGCAGGGCAGGCTCGGCGACAGCGTCTGGACCGAGTGCACCAGCTGGTACCGCACCGACTCCGGCCGCATCACCAACAACTGGCCGGGCACCATGCGCGAGTACGCCCGCCGCACCGCCGACTTCGACCCCGCCGAGTACGTCCTCGACTGAGGGGCGGGGCGGGTGCACGTTTCGTGCTCTCAGCGCTGTCCGGGCAACGCTGAGGGCACGCGAACGCTGATCATGCCGCGCTGAGCGCACGAAACGTGGGCTCTCAGTGCGCCCGGCGCGCAGCGCGCTCCACGATCCCGCCCGGCTACCCGCGGGCGGCGCGGGCGGCGAGCTCGGTGCGGTTCTGCACGCCGGTGCGGGCGAAGATCCGCTTGAGCGTCTGCTTCACCGTGTTCGCGCTGATGTGCAGCGCGGCGCCGATCTCGGCGTTCGTCCGGCCGCGTACGACGAGCGCCACGATCTCGCGGTCCCGCGCGGTCAGCGGCAGCGCCGACCCCGGCTCGACCGGCTCGGTGGGGAAGCGGGCGACGAGGGCGGACACGTGGTGGGCGAGCGCGGCGGCCCGGCCGATCTCCGCGGCGGTGAACGGTGCCGCGCCCCGCCGCCGGGTGAACCCGAGGGTTCCCACGATCCGCCCCTGTCCCAAGAGGGGGGCCGCGATGTAGTGCTCCAGGTCCGCGGGCGCCATCACGTGGTCGTAGAGGTCCGTCGCGTGCCAGCGATCCGGCCCGAGCAGGTCCAGCGCGCTGACCGCGACGTGCTCGGCGACGATCAGGTCGAGGACCGGGTCACAGTCGCGGCCGAGATCCTCGTAGCGCCGCAGCACCGAGTCGCTCAGGCCGACCGCGTCCGCCGAGACCGGGCGGTCGTCCGGTCCGTGCAGGTAGATGGCCCGCACATCGCTCCCCAGGGCCGCGCCCGCATGCTGCAGGAACGCCGCGCGCACGTCCGCCACGGAGCCGGCGGCGGCCATCCGGTCCGCCACCACCTGGAGCGCGCTCATCGAAGTACTCACCCGGGTACTAGCTCGGAAGCGTGTGTGGATTCGAGTATGACAGCCCGTCCGCAGCCCAGGGGGGTGCCGCGGGCGGGCCCACCGCTCCCGAGACGACGAACGGGCCGGCCACCCGAAGGTGACCGGCCCGTTCGCGTGCTGCGGACTAGCGGAAGTCCCGACCGAAGTCGTAGTCGTCCAGCGGGACCGCCGCACCGGTGCCGGTGCCGAACACGTCGGGGCTGTAGTAGCCGTCGTCGTAGCTCGGCAGCGCGTAGGCGGCCGCGCGGGCCTCCTCCGTGGGCTGCACCTGGATGTTGCGGTACCGGCCGATCCCCGTGCCCGCGGGGATCAGCTTGCCGATGATCACGTTCTCCTTCAGCCCGACGAGCTTGTCGCGCTTCCCGTTGATCGCGGCATCGGTGAGGATCCGGGTGGTCTCCTGGAACGAGGCCGCGGACAGCCACGACTCCGTCGCCAGCGAGGCCTTGGTGATCCCCATGAGCACCGGGCGGCCGGAGGCCGGCTCGTTGCCCTCGGACACCACGCGCCGGTTCTCCGACTCGAACTCGCCCCGCTCGGCGAGCGCGCCGGGCAGGAACTCGGTGGCACCCGAGTCGATGATCGTCACCCGGCGGAGCATCTGCCGGACGATGACCTCGATGTGCTTGTCGTGGATGTCCACGCTCTGCGTGCGGTACACCTTCTGCACCTCACGCACGAGGTGCAGCTGCACCTCACGCGGACCCATGACCCGCAGGACCTCGTGGGGGTCCGCGGTGCCCTCGAGCAGCAGCTGCCCGACGGCCACGTGGTCACCGTCGCGGAGCGGGCGCTCCTCGCCGTCGGCCACGGTCATGGCCAGCCACTGACGCTTCGACAGCTTCTCGTAGACGATCTCCTCGCCGCCGTCGTCCGGCGTGAGGGTGATCTTCCAGAAGCGGTCGCCGTCCTCGATGCGGATCCGGCCGTCGACGTCCGCGATGGGCGCCTTGCCGCGCGGCACGCGAGCCTCGAAGAGCTCCGTGACACGGGGCAGACCGGTCGTGATGTCGTCACCGGCGACACCACCCTGGTGGAAGGTACGCATCGTCAGCTGCGTACCCGGCTCACCGATGGACTGGGCGGCGACGATGCCGACGGCCTCGCCGACGTCCACCAGCTTGCCGGTGGCCATCGAGCGGCCGTAGCACATGCCGCAGATGCCGGTGGTCGACTCGCAGGTCAGGGCGCTGCGCACCCGGATCGACCGGATGCCCGCCGCCACGAGGGCGTCGAGTGCCGGGTCACCGAGGTCACCGCCCTTCTCGACGATGACGTTGCCGTCCGCGTCCTTGACCTCGTCCGCCGAGCAGCGGGCGTACACCGACGTGCGGATGTAGCGGTGCGGGATCAGCGTCCCGTCCGCCGTCTCCTCGGTGACGGCCATGTTCACGGCGCGGGAGGTCCCGCAGTCGACCTCGCGGACGATGACGTCCTGCGACACGTCGACCAGACGACGGGTCAGGTAACCCGAGTCGGCGGTCCGCAGCGCGGTGTCCGCCAGACCCTTCCGGGTGCCGTGCGTGGAGATGAAGTACTCCAGCACCGTCAGGCCCTCGCGGAAGTTCGCCTTGATCGGCCGGGGGATGTACTCACCCTTGGGGTTGGCGACCAGACCACGCATGCCGGCGAGCTGCCGGACCTGCGTCATGTTGCCCGCCGCGCCCGACTTCACGATCATCGGGATCGGGTTGTCGTCGGGGAAGTTGTCCTCCATGGCCTTGGCGACCTCTTCGGACGCCTGGGTCCAGATCTTGACCATCTCGTCGTTGCGCTCCTGGTGGGAGAGCGCACCGCGCTGGTACCGCTTGTTGACCTGGTCCGCCTTGGCCTCGTACGAGTCCAGGATCTCCTGCTTGTTCGGCGGCACCACGACGTCGTCGATCGCGATCGTGACGCCGGACCGGGTGGCCCAGTAGAACCCGGCGTCCTTCAGGCGGTCGAGGCACTGCGCGACCTCGGTCATCGAGTACTGCTCGGCCAGCTCGTTGATGATCGCGGCCTGGCGCTTCTTCGGGAGCGCCTCGTTGACGAACGGGTAGTCCGCCGGGAGGAGCTCGTTGAAGAGCACCCGGCCCAGGGTCGTCTCGGCGAGCCAGACGTCTCCCTCGGGCACCTCGATGCCGGCGACCGGGGCGACCCCGGGGAGCCGGATCTTGATGGGCGCCTGCAGGTGCAGGGCCTTGCGGTCGTACGCCATGATCGCCTCGGCGACCGAGCTGTACGACTGCCCGTTGCCGAAGGCGTCCGGCCGCTCGCGGGTCAGGTGGTACAGACCCGTGACCATGTCCAGACGCGGCATGGCGAGCGGACGACCCGACGCGGGCGACAGGATGTTGTTGCTCGAGAGCATCAGCACCCGGGCCTCGGCCTGGGCCTCGGCCGACAGCGGCAGGTGGACGGCCATCTGGTCACCGTCGAAGTCCGCGTTGAACGCCTCGCAGACCAGCGGGTGCAGCTGGATGGCCTTGCCCTCCACCAGCTGCGGCTCGAAGGCCTGGATGCCGAGGCGGTGCAGCGTGGGCGCACGGTTGAGCAGCACGGGGTGCTCGGAGATGACCTCCTCGAGCACGTCCCACACCTGCGAGCGCCCGCGCTCCACCATCCGCTTGGCGGACTTGATGTTCTGCGCGTGGTTCAGGTCGACCAGCCGCTTCATCACGAACGGCTTGAACAGCTCCAGCGCCATCTGCTTGGGCAGACCGCACTGGTGCAGCTTGAGCTGCGGGCCGACGACGATGACCGAACGGCCGGAGTAGTCGACGCGCTTGCCGAGCAGGTTCTGACGGAACCGGCCCTGCTTGCCCTTGAGCAGGTCGGACAGCGACTTGAGCGGCCGGTTGCCCGGGCCCGTCACCGGACGGCCGCGGCGGCCGTTGTCGAACAGCGCGTCGACGGCCTCCTGCAGCATCCGCTTCTCGTTGTTGACGATGATCTCGGGCGCGCCGAGGTCGATCAGTCGCTTGAGGCGGTTGTTCCGGTTGATGACCCGGCGGTACAGGTCGTTCAGGTCGGATGTGGCGAAGCGGCCACCGTCGAGCTGCACCATGGGGCGCAGGTCCGGCGGGATGACCGGGACGCAGTCGAGCACCATGCCCATGGGCGAGTTGCCCGTGGTCTGGAACGCGGCGACGACCTTGAGGCGCTTGAGGGCGCGGAGCTTCTTCTGCCCCTTGCCGCTGCGGATGATCTCCCGCAGCTTCTCGGCCTCGGCCGGGATGTCGAAGGTCTGCAGCAGGTTCTGGATCGCCTCGGCACCCATGGCGCCGGTGAAGTAGTCCCCGTACCGGTCGTACAGCTCGCGGTACAGCGACTCGTCCGGGATCAGCTGCTGGACGTCCAGCTTCGAGAACGTCGTCCAGATCTCGTCCAGCCGGTCCAGCTCGCGCTGGGCGCGGTCGCGGAGCTGGCGCATCTCGCGCTCGCCACCGTCCTTGACCTTGCGGCGCACGTCACCCTTGGCGCCCTCGGCCTCGAGCTCGGCCAGGTCGGCCTCGAGCTTCTGGGCCCGGGCCTCCAGGTCCTGGTCGCGGCGCTGCTCGACCCGCTTGCGCTCCACGCTCATCTCGTTCTCGAGCGTGGACAGGTCCTGGTGACGCAGCTCGGTGTTCACCGAGGTGATCACGTAGGCGGCGAAGTAGATGATCTTCTCGAGATCCTTCGGCGCCAGGTCGAGCAGGTAGCCCAGCCGGCTCGGCACACCCTTGAAGTACCAGATGTGCGTGACCGGGGCGGCCAGCTCGATGTGGCCCATCCGCTCACGCCGCACCTTGGCGCGAGTGACCTCGACGCCGCAGCGCTCGCAGATGATGCCCTTGAACCGGACGCGCTTGTACTTGCCGCAGTAGCACTCCCAGTCCCGGGTCGGACCGAAGATCTTCTCGCAGAAGAGTCCGTCCTTCTCGGGCTTGAGGGTGCGGTAGTTGATGGTCTCCGGCTTCTTGACCTCGCCGTGCGACCACTGGCGGATGTCCTCAGCGGTAGCCAGGCCGATCCGCAGCTCGTCGAAGAAGTTGACGTCGAGCAAGATTGACTTCCTTCTCTACGGTTCGGCCGGGTCAGTTGACGACGTCGTCGACGGTCATCGAGTCGCTGCCGGGGCGGCTGGACAGGTTGATGCCCAGGTTCGCCGCGGCGCGCTCGAGGTCCTCGTCGTCCGTGTCGCGCATCTCGATGGCGGCACCGTCGGAGCTGAGCACCTCGACGTTCAGGCAGAGCGACTGAAGCTCCTTCAGCAGCACCTTGAACGACTCCGGGATGCCCGGCTCGGGGATGTTCTCCCCCTTGACGATGGCCTCGTAGACCTTGACCCGACCCACCACGTCGTCCGACTTGATGGTGAGCAGCTCCTGCAGCGTGTACGCCGCGCCGTAGGCCTGCATCGCCCAGCACTCCATCTCACCGAAGCGCTGGCCACCGAACTGGGCCTTACCGCCGAGCGGCTGCTGGGTGATCATCGAGTACGGACCGGTGGAACGCGCGTGGATCTTGTCGTCCACCAGGTGCGCCAGCTTCAGGATGTACATGTAGCCGACGGCCACCGGGAACGGGTACGGCTCGCCGGAGCGCCCGTCGAACAGCTGCGCCTTGCCGTCCGGCCCGACCATGCGGTCGCCGTCCCGGTTCGGCCGCGTGCTCGCCAGGAGCCCGGTGATCTCGTTCTCCTTGGCACCGTCGAACACCGGGGTGGCCGTGTTCGTGTCGGGGGCCACGGAGTAGAGCTCCTCGGGCATCTTCGACGCCCACTCGGGCTTGCCCTCGATCTCCCAGCCGGACTTGGCGATCCACCCGAGGTGGGTCTCCAGGACCTGGCCGATGTTCATCCGTCGCGGCACACCGTGCGTGTTCAGGATGATGTCGACCGGGGTGCCGTCCGGCAGGAACGGCATGTCCTCGGCGGGCAGGATCTTGCCGATGACGCCCTTGTTGCCGTGGCGCCCGGCGAGCTTGTCGCCGTCGGAGATCTTGCGCTTCTGGGCCACGTAGACGCGGACCAGCTCGTTCACGCCGGGGGGCAGCTCGTCGTCGTCGTCCCGCGAGAACACGCGGATGCCGATGACCTTGCCGTTCTCGCCGTGGGGCACCTTCAGCGACGTGTCGCGCACCTCGCGCGCCTTCTCGCCGAAGATCGCGCGGAGCAGGCGCTCCTCCGGGGTCAGCTCCGTCTCGCCCTTGGGCGTGACCTTGCCGACCAGGATGTCGCCGGGCTGGACCTCGGCGCCGATCCGGATGATGCCGCGCTCGTCCAGGTCCGCGAGGACCTCCTCGGAGACGTTCGGGATGTCCCGGGTGATCTCCTCGGCGCCGAGCTTGGTGTCCCGGGCGTCGATCTCGTGCTCCTCGATGTGGATCGAGGTGAGCACGTCGTCCTGCACGAGGCGCTGCGACAGAATGATCGCGTCCTCGTAGTTGTGGCCCTCCCACGGCATGATCGCCACGAGCAGGTTCTTGCCCAGGGCCATCTCGCCGTTCTCGGTGCACGGCCCGTCGGCGAGCACCTGGCCCACCTCGACGCGCTGGCCCTCGTCGACGATCGGCTTCTGGTTGTTGCAGGTGCCCTGGTTCGAGCGCCGGAACTTGTTCAGCCGGTACGTCTGCCGGGTGCCCTCGTCCGCCATGACGGTGATGTAGTCGGCGCAGAGCTCCTCGACCACACCCGCCTTCTCGGTGACGACCACGTCGCCCGCGTCG
Source organism: Pseudonocardia oroxyli (assembly GCF_900102195.1). GTDB lineage: Bacteria > Actinomycetota > Actinomycetes > Mycobacteriales > Pseudonocardiaceae > Pseudonocardia > Pseudonocardia oroxyli. The sequence goes on along the minus strand of NZ_FNBE01000002.1, from coordinate 320,703 downwards.
ACCGCGGCGCGCAGCTCCATGCCGGTGCCGACGAGCGGCGACTCGGAGCGGAGCAGCGGCACGGACTGGCGCTGCATGTTCGCGCCCATGAGGGCGCGGTTCGCGTCGTCGTGCTCGAGGAACGGGATGAGCGCGGTCGCGACCGACACCATCTGCCGCGGGGAGACGTCGATGTAGTCGACGCCCGTGGGCGAGATCAGGTCGACCTCGCCGCCCTTCATGCGGACCAGGACGCGGTCCTCGGTGAAGGAGCCGTCCGCGTTCAGCGGCGCGTTGGCCTGCGCGACGACGAAACGGTCCTCCTCGTCGGCCGTCAGGTAGTCGATCTGGTCGGTGACCTTGCCCTCGACGACCCGGCGGTACGGCGTCTGGATGAAGCCGAACGGGTTGACCTGGGCGAACGTGCTCAGCGAGCCGATCAGGCCGATGTTCGGGCCCTCGGGGGTCTCGATGGGACACATGCGGCCGTAGTGCGACGGGTGCACGTCTCGCACCTCGAAGCCCGCCCGCTCACGCGACAGACCACCCGGACCCAGCGCGGAGAGCCGCCGCTTGTGCGTCAGCCCGGCGAGCGGGTTGTGCTGGTCCATGAACTGGGACAGCTGCGAGGTGCCGAAGAACTCCTTGATCGCGGCCACGACGGGCCGGATGTTGATCAGGGTCTGCGGCGTGATGGCCTCGACGTCCTGCGTGGTCATCCGCTCCCGGACGACGCGCTCCATCCGGGACAGGCCCACGCGGACCTGGTTCTGGATGAGCTCGCCGACGGTGCGCAGACGACGGTTGCCGAAGTGGTCGATGTCGTCCGTCTCGACGGGGATGTCCCGCCCGTCCTTGGCCGCCATCTCCGTCTCGCCCGCGTGCAGGCGCACGAGGTACTCGATGGTGGTGGCGATGTCCTCCTCGGTCAGCGTGCCGACCTCGGTGGGCTCGGTCAGGCCGAGCTTCTTGTTGACCTTGTACCGGCCGACCTTGGCGAGGTCGTAGCGCTTGTCCTTGAAGAACAGGTTCTCCAGGAGCGTCTGCGCGCTCTCGCGGGTCGGCGGCTCGCCCGGGCGCAGCTTGCGGTAGATGTCCAGCAGCGCCTCGTCCTGCCCGGCGGTGTGGTCCTTCTCCAGCGTCGCGAGGATGGTCTCGGAGAACCCGAACCGCTCGCGGATCGCCTCGGTGGTCCAGCCGAGCGCCTTGAGCAGCACGGTGACCGGCTGGCGGCGCTTGCGGTCGATGCGGACACCGACGGTGTCGCGCTTGTCCACGTCGAACTCCAGCCACGCGCCGCGGCTGGGGATGACCTTGACCGAGTAGACGTCCTTCTCGGTGGTCTTGTCGATGGCGTGGTCGAAGTAGACGCCCGGGGAACGGACGAGCTGCGACACGACGACGCGCTCGGTGCCGTTGATGATGAACGTGCCCTTGTCCGTCATCACCGGGAAGTCACCCATGAACACCGTCTGGCTCTTGATCTCGCCGGTGGTGTTGTTGGTGAACTCCGCGGTGACGAACAGCGGGGCACCGTAGGTCATGTCCTTGTCCCGGCACTCCTCGACGGAGGCCTTGACCTCGTCGAAGCGGGGGTCGGAGAAGGACAGCGACATGGACCCCGAGAAGTCCTCGATCGGAGAGATCTCCGTCAGGATCTCCTCGAGCCCGCCGACGGGGTTCTCGTCCCCGGCGTCGATACGGCGCTGGAACCACGCCTCGTCGCCGACCAGCCACTGGAACGACTGGATCTGCAGGTCCAGGAGGTCCGGGACCTCCAGGGGCTCGGCGATCTTCGCGAAGGAGACGCGGGTGGGTGCGCCGGGGAAGTTCGGGTTCGCCGAGACGACGCTCCCAGGGGTCGCAGTGGTCACGGTGGCGCGGGAGACAGCCAAGATGCGTCCTTCCGAGAACTACGCTCTCGTCTGGCGAATGCGGCCCCTCAGGCGCTACCGTCTTCGTCGTCCGCACCGGGTACCGGGCCGTACCGTGGCCGATCCGGGCGACGTTGTCGGGTGTCACCGGGGAGCTGAACTCGCCGTCTGTTGTCAGGGCGCGGCCACCCGACCAGGTCCGCCGAGCACGATGACGGACCTTCCGACCGGCTCGAAGACCGGTGAGACTTCCGACAGCGTGCACGCCGAACCTGGGCGGAGGCAGCGCAAAGAGTCAGTCTAGCCGCCGATGCAGCCGCTGTCGAGACACGTCGCTCAGCTCACCAGGGTCAGCCAAGCACCGTGACGTAAGAGTGACCTGACAGGCGCACCGAGTCAAGACCGTACGCGTCGGTAAGTGGTCCTTCTCGGAGGACGACCGGCAAAGACGTGGTGGCGACCACCCGGTCGACGGTCGGCCCGCCGCGCGTCACCATCTGCCGCTCGGCCGAGAGTTCACTCTTCCGGACCATCCGAGGATCCAGTTTACGCCTCCGTCGCGAGGGGCGATCATGGGACCTGCTCCCTCACCGTCGACGGAGGACCACTCGTGAGTGTCTACGACTCCAAGCCCTGGCTCGCCCGCTACGACGACGGGCAGCCCGCCTCGCTGACTCCCGAGTTCCCGGACATGGTGTCGCTGTTGCGGGCCACAGTCGCCGCCCACCCGGACGCGGACGCGATCCGGTACTTCGACGGCCGGATCAGCTACGCCGAGCTCGACGCCCGGTCCGACGCCCTCGCCGTCGGGCTGCTCGACGCGGGGTTCGCCCCCGGCGAGCGCGCGGCCCTGTTCGTGCAGAACGACCCGCAGTACGTCGTCGCGCTGATCGCGGTGTGGAAGGCGGGCGGGATCGCCGTCAACGTCAACCCGATGAACCGGGAGCGGGAGCTCACGCTGCTGCTCACCGACTCCGGGGCCGCCGCGCTGGTCACCCTCGAGTCGATGTATTCCGTCGCCGCGGCGGTGCTGGCGGAGACCGACGTGCGGATCGTGGTCACGACCTCGGAGCTGGAGGACCAGACCCGGAACGACCCGCGGATCCTCGGCGGGGTCTCCCGGGTCGCCCACGAGGGCACGCTGGACCTGGCCGAGCTCGTCGCGCGGTTCCGGGGGCGGCGCCCGCCCGCGGTCGACCTCGCGCCGGAGGACACGGCCGTGCTCACCTACACCTCCGGCACCACCGGCCCGCCCAAGGGGGCGATGAACACCCACGCCAACCTGGTGTTCAACTCCCAGACCTACCGGCAGCTCTGCGAGCTCGGGCCGGACGACGTGATCCTCGGCGTCGCCCCGCTGTTCCACATCACCGGGCTGATCGGACACGTCACCGCCGCGCTGCTGCTGGGCTGCCCGCTGGTGCTGTTCCACCGGTTCGACCCCGCCGTGGCGCTGGAGGTCATCGAGCAGGAGCGGGCGACGTTCACGGTCGGCTCCATCACCGTGTTCATCGCGCTGATGAACGCGCCCGGCGCGCGTCGGGAGTCCCTGTCCAGCCTGACGAAGATCTGGTCCGGCGGGGCGCCGATCCCGCCGTCGACGGTGAAGGCCTTCGAGAGCACGTTCGGGCAGTACATCCACAACATCTACGGGCTCACGGAGACGACCTCGCCGAGCCACGGGGTGCCGGCCCACGCGCAGGCACCCGTCGACGAGGCGTCCGGGGCGCTGTCGGTGGGCGTGCCCGTCTACGACACCGTGGTGCGGATCGTGGGCGAGGACGGCGAGGACCTGCCGCCCGGCGAGGTGGGCGAGATCGTCACCACCGGGCCGCAGGTGGTGAAGGGGTACTGGAACAAGCCCGAGGAGACCGCCAAGGCGCTGCCCGGCCGGTCGCTGCACACCGGCGACGTGGGGTACATGGACTCCGACGGCTGGTTCTACATCGTCGACCGCAAGAAGGACCAGATCAACGTCTCGGGCTACAAGGTCTGGCCGCGCGAGGTCGAGGACATGCTCTACGAGCACCCGGCCGTGCGCGAGGCCGCGGTGATCGGGGTGCCGGACGACTACCGGGGCGAGACCGTCAAGGCCTTCGTCTCGCTGCGCCCGGGGGCCTCGGCGACGGCCGCGGAGCTGATCGCCTTCACCAGGGAGCGGATGGCGGCCTACAAGTACCCGCGGCAGGTGGAGTTCCTCGACGAGATCCCGAAGACGGTCAGCGGCAAGCTCCTGCGCCGCGAGCTGCGCGACCGGCCCTGAGAAGCCCGAAGGGCGGGCACCCGAGGTGGGTGCCCGCCCTTCGCGCGTGGAACGGCTGTCAGGTCAGCGAGACCTTGGCGCCGGCCTCCTCGAGCTTCGTCTTGGCGGCCTCGGCCGCATCCTTGGCGACGCCCTCGAGGACGGGCTTCGGGGCGGACTCGACGAGGTCCTTGGCCTCCTTGAGGCCCAGGCCCGAGACCAGCTCGCGGACGACCTTGATGACCTGGATCTTCTTGTCACCGGCGGCGTCGAGGACGACGTTGAACTCGTCCTTCTCGGCCTCGGCCTCGGCCGGGGCACCACCGGCGGCGGGGCCGGCGGCCGCGACGGCGACCGGGGCGGCCGCGGTGACCTCGAAGGTCTCCTCGAACTTCTTCACGAACTCGGAGAGCTCGATGAGGGTGAGCTCCTTGAACGCGTCGAGCAGCTCGTCGCTGGACAGCTTCGCCATGACTGGCTCCTTCTGTGTTGCTGAGTGTGTGGGGGGTGGTGGAGCCGGATCAGCTCTCGGCGGCGGCCGCGTCGGGCTCGCCACCTTCGGCGGCCTTCTTGTCGGCCAGGGCCTGGACCAGACGCGCGACCTGAGACGCCGGAGCGTTGAACAGACCGGCGGCCTTGGCGAGGTTGCCCTTCATCGCGCCGGCCAGCTTGGCCAGCAGGACCTCGCGGGACTCGAGATCGGCGAGCCGCTCGACCTCCGTGCCGGTGAGGGCACGGCCGTCCATGTAGCCGCCCTTGATCACCAGGCCCTTGTTGTCCTTGGCGAAGGTCTTCAGCGCCTTGGCGGTGTCGACCGCCTCGCCGGTGACGAACGCGATCGCCGTCGGGCCGGCCAGGAGCTCGTCGAGGCCGTCGATGCCCGCATCCGCCGCCGCACGCTTGACCAGCGTGTTCTTGGCGACGCGGAAGCTGGCGTTCTCGCCCAGCGCGCGCCGCAGCTCCTTGAGCTGCGCCACGCTCAGACCGCTGTAGCCCGTGACCACCGAGGCGGACGAGCCCCGGAAGCGCTCGGCGATCTCCTCGACCGCCTCGACCTTGTCGGGACGTGCCATGTGGTGCCTCCTCTCGGGTGTCGGGTGGGACCACCGCATCCGGTCCGGAGACGACGAACGCCCCGTGCGCAGGGCACGGGGCGTAGGAGGCGCACGACGGCGCTACTGCAACCTCGTCCTCCTGCGCGGGCCGCCCGGCGAGCCGGACCTTCGTATGCCCCGAGGGGCACAGACCTGCGGTCTTCGGTGGAACTGACGACAAGCATACGCGCGGCCGTCCCGGCCCGACGCCGGGGGGTCGAGATGAACCTCAGCCACGTCGCGAGGGGTCGCGGACGTGGCTGAGGTTCATCTCGGTCAGGCGACCTGGACGTCCGCGATCTTCCACTGCCCGTCGACGTACTGGCCGGTCACCGTCAGCCTGCCGGCCGCCGCGACCTGCTGCTGGTCACCGGCCGCGCGGGTGGCCTGCTGGTCGAGGAAGACGACCATCGTCGCCCGGTCGCCCTCGATGGACTCGACGGCGGACTGGCTGATCGTCGCGGTGACGACGGCCTGCTGCTGCGGGGCCAGGTTCCGGACCTCGCCGAAGAGCTGGTCGAACTGCTGCCCGAACTCCGGCGTGATGACCGTGCGGGCCGCCGCCTCGTTCTGGTCGAGCCGGGTGAAGTCGTAGGAGTAGACGGTCTTCACCGCATCCCCGAGCTGTTGGCTGACCTGCGTGGTCGCCGCGACGTCCACCAGCGCGGCGTTCCGCGCCGCCGCGGTGTGGCTCATCGTCCACCAGCTCACCCCGGCCAGCACGGCCAGCGCGACGAGGACCACGGTCACCCCCGCCAGGATCGCGGTGCCGCGCCGGGTGGTGGGCGGGGCGGGGAGCCGCGGGCGCCGGAGCACGCCGAACCGCCCCCCTGCCGGCGCCGCGGAGGTCCCCGACGCTTGGGCGTCCCGAGCGTCCCGAGCGTCGCTGGGTGGTGCTTGGGCGTCCCGAGCGTCAACGGCGTCGGGCGCGGAATCCGTGGCCACTGACGCTTGGGCGTCCCGAGCGTCAGTGAGTGGCGCTCGGGCGTCCCGAGCGTCAACGGCGTCGGGGGCGTCAGTGGAGTCGAGGGCGGCGCGCTCGGGGCGGGACGACGGGCGACCCGCGACCGTGGGGCGGCGGATGCCGGTGCTCGCGCGGCGCCGCTTGCCGGTGGTGGTGCCGTTCTGGGGAGTCATGACCTGTTCCTCCTGGTCAGCTCGCGCCACCGGGCGCACGGACGGGGGCCAGCCTGCTGACCTTCCAGCCGTCGTCCGTCTTGGTCATCTCGAGCTGGAGGCGCTGTCGGGTGGTGATGGGCTGCTGGCCGTCCGGGGTGACCTGCACGTCCACCCCGACGAGCACCCGGGCGATCCCGGCCTGCTCGTTCAGCTCGCTCACGGCGGCGTCGGACACCGTGGCGGCGGTGGTGCGCTTGGACTCCCCCACGAACTGCGCGTACTGCGCCCGGTTGGTGCGGAACTCGTCCAGCACGGCGCCGGTCGAGGTCTGCTCCCAGCGGTCGAGACCGCCGTCGACGTCGTGGAAGTCCAGGGTGTTCAGGCTGATCGCGGCCTGCCGGGCGGCGACGAGGACGTCGTCTCGCTCCTCGGCGAGCGTGCGCCCGCCGCTGAGCAGCGTGGTCAGCCAGAGCACCCCGAAGACGACCGCGGCCAGGGCCGCGACGGCCGCGGCCAGCTGCAGGGCACGGCCGCGACGCGAGGGGGCGGCGTCGGGGGTGGGGGCGTCGACCTGACGCTCTGACACGGGGGCTGTCATGCGTGGTTCTCCATCCGGTGGGGGAGCGACCTCAGGCGAGGATCCCGGCGGGAGTGCTGAGGGGGAGCGTAGGCACCACGGGGCCGTCCGCACCCGCGGGAAGCGGCTGTTCGGCGGACGGGTTCCCACCGGCGGTGGCCGGTGCGTTCGGCGTGGTGGAGTCCTTCTGCCGGGGCGCGTTCTGGGCCCCGCGGACGTTGGTGGGGCTGCCCTGGGGCTCGGCGCAGTAGGCCTTCGCGTTGGCCGGGATGTCGCTGACGTCGCTGCCGGCGCGGTGCGGGGTGCCCTCGTACCCGGCGACACAGGGGACCGGGTCGAAGACGTTGAGCACGAGCCCGAGGTGCGCGGTGCCGTCGTTGGGCGCCACCGTGTACGAGTTGGCGACGGCACCGGGGTAGGTCGCCAGGAGCTGGTTCAGGTTCGCCTGTCGGGGCTCCGCGATCCGGGAGACGGTCAGCAGGTTCGCGACCACCTCCGACAGCCCGCCGCCGCTCTCGCGGAGCAGCCCGCGGATCTGGTCGGCGGCCTGCGGCGCGGTGTCGATCAGCCGGCGCAGGTCGGGGTCGGAGGTCTTCAGCTGCTCGGCGAGCAGCTTGAGCGAGGACGCGAAGTCCGCGAACTGGCCCGCCGTGTCGTTCTGCGTGGTCAGCACGGTCCGGCCGTCTCGCAGCAGGTCCCGCGTCTGCGGCAGGGCCTCGATCGCGGCGCGGGAGAACTCGTCGGTGGTGTCGAGCAGCCGCTGCAGCGGCACGCCGGTGTTCGCGAAGCCCCGCCCCAGCTCGTCGACGACGGTCTGGAGGCTGTCCAGCGGCACCGACCGGACGAACCCGTCGAGGCTGCCGACGAGCTCGTCCACCTGCACCGGGACCGTCACCCGGGAGGCCGGGATCACCGTTCCCGACGCCAGCACGGGGCCGCCGTCGGACGCGGGCTGCAGGTCCACGTACTGCTCGCCGATCGCGGAGAGGTTGCGCACAGCGGCATTGAGGTCCGCCGGGATGTCCGGGCCGCCGCGGTCGAGGTCGAGCTGGACGTCGACGCCGTCCCCGGTGAGGGTGAGCGGGCCGACCCGCCCGACGCTCACTCCGCGGTAGGTCACGTCCGCGCCGGTGAAGATGCCGCCGGAGTCCTTGAGCGACAAGGTGACCGGGTAGGTCGTGGCGCCGAAGACCCGCCCGAGGTCCGCGTAGCGGAAGCCGACGTAGCCCACGCCGACGACGGCGATCACCAGCAGCGCGAGCAGCTGGAGCCGGATGGTCCGGGTGATCATCGACCGCCTCCCAGCAGTCCGCCGAGCAGGCCGCCGCGCCCACCCGAACCGGTCGGCGCCCCGGGGTCGCCCGAGCCGTCCGTCGGCCCGGGCGGGACGGGGGTGGCCGTGCGCGGGACCGTCGACGGGGGGTCCGCCCGGCCCTGGCCGGTGGTCGTCGGGACCGGGCCGAGCAGCGGGATCTGCGGCTGCCCGGACCCGTTGCCGCCCACGAGCGGGGCGAGCAGCTGGGCCGTGGGCGGCAGCTGACCGAGGATCGGCAGGTCCGGGCTGAGCGGGGTGTTACCGCGGATCAGGTTGTCGAGCAGGTTCTTCGCGTCGGCGTCGACCCGCACGTAGAGGTTCGCGTAGTCGCCCGCGAAGGCGTCCTTGCCCGCGTCGGTGAAGGGGAAGGAGCCGATCAGCTGCAACGAGTTCGGCAGGTCCTGACCCGACTCGGCGAGCTTGGCCAGGGTGGGCTGCAGCGCCTTGAGGTCGGCGAGGACGTCCTCGCGGCTCCGGTCGATCGTGTCGGTCGCCGTGCCGGAGAGCCGGTCGAGCGCCTGGAGCATGTCGACGAGCTGTCCGCGCTGGCGCTCCAGCTCGGCGATGCCGGGCTCGAGGTTGTCGAGCGCGTTCTCGATCTGGGGCCGCCGGTCGTTCAGGGTCGCGGCGAGCCGGTTGATGCCGTCGAGGGCGCGGGTGATCTCGCCCTTGCGGTCGTCGAGCGCGCCGACGAGCGTGTTCAGGTTGTCCAGCAGCGAGCGGATCTGCGGCTCGCGACCGGTCAGCGCCGCGTTCAGCTCGGTGGAGATGGTCTTGATCTGCGCGACGCCGCCGCCGTTGAGCAGCATGGACAGCGCGCCGAACACCTCCTCGACCTCGACGGCGCGGCCGGCGCGCTCGATCGGGATCTGCCCGCTGTCCCGCAGCGAACCGGTGGCGCCCTGCGCGGGTGCCGCGAGCTCCACGAACTTCTCGCCGAGCAGCGACGTCGTGCGCACCCGGGCGGTGGCGTCGGCGGGCAGCGCGACCGCGCCGTTCACGGCGACGGTGACGCGGGCGTTCCAGCTCTGCGGGTCGACGTCGATGCTGCGCACGGTGCCGACGCTGACGTCCGCCACCTTGACCAGGGACTGGGGCACGAGGTCCACGACGTCCGGGAACTCGATCGTCACCTGGTACGGGTCGTCGCCGAGGTCCGCGCCACCGGGGAGCTCGACGCCGCGCAGGCCGCCGGAGAGCACCCCGCAGCCGCTGAGCGCGAACGTGGCGACGGTCAGGGCCGCGACCAGCCGCTTCACGAGCCACCTCCGAACAGCGTGGAGAAGAAGCCGCCGATGCCGCCGGACTCCTGGGGGGCCGCCGGGCCCGCCGGGGCCGTCGTCGGCGCCGCGGGCAGCGGGGCCGCCGGAGCGCCACCCTGCTGCGGGGCGGGTGCCGCGGGGTCCGGGTTCTGCCCGGTGGGCGGCGGGATCGTCGGGATCGCCAGACCGGCCACCGGGATGGGCCGGCCCTTGTACAGCGAGTCGAGGATCTGCACCGGGCTCGGGATCACGCCCGGGTCCGGGAGCTGCCGGCAGGCGTCGAGCAGGCCGGTCAGGGCCTGCAGCTGCTCCGGCGTCACCGTCTTGACCTGGTCGCAGACGATGTACAGCAGGCCGCCGCTGCCCAGCTCGTTGAGGTTCGCCCGGGTGTCGAGGGTGCCGCTCGCCCCGTTGTAGGTGTTGGCGAGGTTGGAGACGCCCAGCGGCGCCACGTCCAGGATCTCGGTGAGCGCCCGGCGCTGCTCGACGAGGGTGGAGGTCACGTCGCTCAGCCGGTCGACGTTCGAGCGCAGGATGTCCCGGTTGTCCCGGACGAAGCCCGCGACGTCCCCGAGCGCGATGCCCAGGTCGTGCAGCGCGCCGCCGAGCTCCTCGCGGTCGTCGGCGAGGAAGCCGGTCACGTCCGCGATGCGGCCGTTGAACTCGCGCACCTTCGCGTCGTCCTGGGCGAGGGTCTGCGTGAACTTCTGCAGCTCGGTGACGGTGCCGTAGAGATCGTCACTGGACCCGGCGAGTGTCGAGGACAGGTTGCCGAGCCCGGTGATCGTGTCGTTGAGCGCCTGGCCGTTGCCCGCCAGGTTCTGCGCGCCGACGTCGAGGGCGTCGGACACCGCGCCGTTCGCGTTCGCCCCGTTGGGCCCCAACGCCTTCGACAGCTCCGTGGCCGTGCGCGCCAGGTCGTCCACGCCGAGCGGGACGGCGGTGCGCTCGAGCGGGATCGTCGCCCCGTCCGGGAGCTGCGGCGCGTCCTCGGCGACGGTCGGGAAGAGCTGGACATAGCGGCCGGTGACCAGGCTCGGCGACACCACGGCGGCCTTCGCGTCCGGCGCGAGGTGCACCTTCGGGTCGGTGATGGTCATGTCGACCTTCACCTGCGTGCCCTCCGGGGTGATCGTGTCGATCGTCCCGACGGGCACGCCCAGCACGCGCACCTCGTTGTCCTCGAACAACGCCGAGGCGTTGGTGAAGTACGCGGTGACCTTCCGGCCGCCGCCGGAGTTGATCAACCACACCCCGGTGGCCGCCAGCACGGCGATGACGGACCCGAGCGCCACGATCTGGATCAGGCGCTTGTCCCCCGCCCACGATCCGGCCATCAGCAGCCTCCTGGGTTCAGCGGGCCGAGCGTCGGGACCGGCAGCAGACCGCAGATGTAGTTGTCGAACCAGCGCCCGTTGCCGAGGGCGTTGGAGAACAGCCGCACGAAGACCGCCTCGTTCTTCAGCGTCTCGGCGAGGTTGTCCTGGTTGCGCTGCAGCACCGCGACGACGCGGTCGAGGGTCTCCAGCGTCGGCCGCAGCTGCTCCCGGTTGTCCGCCACCAGGCCCGACAGCTGCTGCGAGAGCAGCCGGGTGCCGGAGAGCAGCCGGTCGATCGCGTCCCTGCGCTTCTGCAGCTCGCCGAGCAGCAGGTTGCCGTCGGAGAGCAGCTGGTCGAAGTCCTGCCTGCGGTCCGCGAGGATCCCGGACAGGTTCCGGGCGCCCGCCAGGAGCTTCCGGATCTGCTCGTCCCGGCTGGAGATCGTCGTGGACAGCCGGGACAGCCCGTCGAGGGTGCCGCGGACGTCGTTCGGGGTGTCGCGGAAGGTGTCCGAGAGCGTCTCCAGGCTGGTGGCCAGCTGGGCCGTGTCGATCTGGTCGATGGTGCCGGAGAGCCCGTTGAAGGCCTCGACGACGTCGAACGGCGAGATCGTCCGCTCCCGCGGGATGGCCACGGACGGGTCGAGCTCCTGGTCGCCCTGCACGTCGAGGGCCAGGTACTTCGAGCCGAGCAGCGTGGCGATCTCGATGGAGGCCGCGGTGCGGTCCCCCACCCAGGCCGAGTCGACGCGGAAGTCGACGGCCACGTGGTCGCCCTCGAGCTCCACCGACGTCACCCGCCCGACCTCGACGCCGGCGACGGTCACCCGGTCGCCCGACTGCAGCCCGGCGGCCTCGCCGAACTCGGCCTGATAGGTCCGGCCGCCGAAGAGCGACGGGGCCTGGAAGGCGACGACGGCGACCACGGCGATGAGCACGAGCCCCACCACGGCGAGCAGGACGGGACGGCGGGTCATCGGTTCCCTCCCGTCAGCGGGGCGAAGATGGGCAGGTCGGGGGCACCGGGCGGCACCAGGCCGTTCGCCAGCTGTTGCAGCGCGGGCGGCACGCCGGGCACCAGCGGCGGGGACTGGCCCTGCACGCCGTCGGGGTCCGGGCCGCAACGCGGCGAGTCGGACTTGAACACGGGGATCTCGACGGCGGGCAGGAGGTCACCCAGCCCGATCGAGCCGGAGGCCCCGCAGAGGTAGAACTGGAACCAGCTGCCGTAGCTCGCCGCGCGGCTGATCGTGTTCAGCTTGCCCGGCGCGAACTGCAGGAACCGCTCGATGGTCGGCTCCGCCCGGTCGAGCCGGCCCGCCAGGTCACCGAGCGCGGAGATGTCCTGGCGCAGGGGCTCGCGGGCCTCGCGGAGGAAGCCGCCGGTGGTCTCGGTGAGGTCGCCGAGCGAGGTGATGGCGTTCCCGATGGGCTCGCGGTCCTGGGCGAGCCCGGACACCAGCTGCCGCAGCGAGATCACCAGCTGGTTGAGCTGCTCGTCGTGGCTGTTGACGGTGTCGAGCACGCCGTTGAGGTTGTCGACGACCTGGCCGATGACCGCGTCCCGGTCGGCGATGGTGCTGGTCAGGGACGCCGTGCTGGCCAGCAGGCTGTCGATGGTCCCGCCCTGCCCCTGCAGGGTGCTGACGATCTCGTTCGACAGCCGGTTGACCTGCTGCGGGTCGAGGCCCTGGAACAGCGGCTTGAAGCCGTTGAACAGGGTCGTCAGGTTGAGCGGCGGCCGGGTCTGCGCCACCGGGATGGTGTCGCCCGGGGCGAGCCTGCCGCTGCCGCCGCCCTGGGCCAGGGAGAGGAAGCGCTGCCCGATCAGGTTCTTGTAGAGCACGCTCGCGGTCACCGACTGCGGGACGGTCAGGGTCGAGTCGACGCTGAAGTCCACCTGCGCCTCGCGCCGGTCCACGATCTCGATCTTGTCGACGGAGCCGACCGCCACCCCCGCGATCCGCACGTCGTCCCCGACCAGCAGGCCGTTGACGTCGGTGAAGCGCGCCGAGTACGTCGTCTTGTCCCCGCCCTGGCTGTTGGCGATGGTCAGCGCGAGCACGGTCGTCGCCAGGGCGGTGACCAGGGCGAACGCCAGGAACTTGGTGAGCGGTCCGAGCGGGAGCTGCTTCACGTGAAGGTCACCTCCGCACCGCGGTAGAGCGGGCCCACGAGCACGGAGCCCCACTCGGGGACCTCACCCGGCGCGACGCCCTGCCGGGCGCCGACGAGCTCGGCGATCTGCTGCTGCTCCCCCGGCGAGTTGGTGATGCCCATGTCGTACGAGATCGGCTTCACCGTGCCGCCCGCGCCGACCTGGGTGCCCGGCCGCCACGCGAACCCGCGGACCAGGTCCCACGAGTACGTGCCGTCGAACGTGCCGTAGTCCTCCACGCCGAACTGCGCGGGCGGCCCGACGGGCTGGCCGACGGGCGGGGCGGGCGGCACCGCGCCGTCCCGGAACGGACCGTCCGGCGGGTACTGCGGCCCGGGGTCGATCATCGGGTAGCAGCGCGGGCCCCGGTCGTCCCGGTACTCCGGCTCGTCCTGGTTCGGGATGTACTTGCCCATCGTCGGGCCGATCTCGAGGGTGATGTGCACGCCCGGCTCGTTCGTCCCCTTGCCGAACACCTGGTCCAGGTACGGGATCAGGCCGGTGACCTGGGAGAAGAAGCACGGCAGCTCGGGCGAGTAGCGCCGCAGCGTCTCCAGGGTCGGCCTGCCCGAGGCGGCGAGCCGGATCAGGTTCTCCTTGTTGGCGTCCAGGAAGGCCCGCAGGTCGTCCGAGGCGCCGCCCACGGAGGCGTAGAGCGCACGCAGGTTCGCCGCCTCGTCGGTGATGGTCCGGCTGGTCGTGGTGAGCGCGTCGAGCGCGTCGAGCAGGTCGGGTGCGGCGTTCGACAGGTTCTCGGAGAAGTCCGCGAGCTGGGAGATGTCCTCCTGCAGGTCCGGGATCGCCGGGCGCAGGCCGCCGGTCAGCGTGTTCAGCTGCTCCAGGGTCCGTCCGAGCTGGTCGCCGCGGCCCTGCAGCCCCTGCGACAGCGCGCCGAGGGTCGTCGCCAGGTCCTGCGGCCTGACCGCCTGGAGCAGCGGGAGGAGATCGTCGAGCACCCGCTCGACCTCGATGCCCGCCACGCTGCGGTCCTGCTGGATGGTGTCGTAGGAGGCGAGCTTCACGGCCCCGGGGTCCGAGGGCGGGACCAGCGACACGAACTTCTCGCCGAAGAGCGTCTTGGGCAGCAGGCGGGCGGTGACGTTCGCCGGGATCAGGTCGGCCTTGTCCTCGTCGATCATCAGCTCGACGTCCGCGCCACTGCCCGTCGTGCTGATCTGCTCCACCCGCCCGACGATCAGGCCCCGGATCTTGACGTCCGCCTTCTCGTTGAGCTGCGTCCCGACCCGGTCGACGTGCAGGGTCACCGGCACGCCGCCGCGGAACGCACCCGCGTACCGGGCCACCGCCAGCCCCAGCAGCAGCGCGATGACCAGCACGAACACCAGCCCGCGCAGCGCCTTCCCACCGTCGACGGTTCTCATGTCGCCACTCGCACGCTCGTGTCGGCCCTCATCCCGCGACCCGCACGCTCGTGTCCGTCCCGAACAGGACCAGGGTCAGGAAGAAGTCCAGGATCGCCGTGCTCACGATGGACAGCCGGACCGCGCGCCCCACGGCGACGCCGACGCCCGCAGGCCCGCCGCGGGCGTGGTAGCCGTAGTGGCAGTGGATCAGGATGACCACCGTGGCGAAGATGATCACTTTCAGGTAGGACGCCAACACGTCGCTGACCGGCAGGAACAGGTCGAAGTAGTGGTCGTACGTGCCACCCGGCAGCCCGTTGATCACGGTCACGTTGATCCGCGCCGCGGCGAAGCTCATGAGCAGGCCGATGGTGTACATCGGCAGCACGGCGATGATCCCGGCCAGCACCCGCGTCGTCACGAGGAAGGGGACCGACGGGACGGCCATGACCTCCAGCGCGTCGACCTCCTCCGAGATCCGCATCGCGCCGAGCTGGGCGGTGAAGCCCGCACCCAGGGTCGCGGTCAGCGCGGCCGCCGCGACCAGCGGCGCGATGTCGCGGGTCGTGAAGTACGCGGTGATGAAGCCGGTCAGGGCCTCGACGCCGAGCGAGTCGAGCGCGCGGAAGCCCTGCAGACCGACGAGCGAGCCGACGAACAACGACAACGCGGCCATGACGCCCGCGGTGCCGAGGATGACGATCAGGGCACCCGAGCCGAAGCTGACCTCGGCGAGCAGCCTGCCGATCTCCTTCGGGTAGCGGCGGACGGTGCGCGGGATCCACGCGATCGCGCGCGCGTAGAGGGACAGCTGGTCGCCCAGCTCCTCCAGCTGTCGGACCGGCTCGCGGACGAGCTGCGCTGCACGTGCCACGTCAGATGCCCTTCGGGGGAACGAGCTCGAGGTACAGGGCCGTCAACACGAGGTTGATCAGGAAGACCAGGACGAAGGAGATGACCACGGACTGGTTCACCGCGTCGCCGACCCCCTTGGCGCCCGGCGGCGG
Source organism: Pseudonocardia oroxyli (assembly GCF_900102195.1). Lineage (GTDB taxonomy): Bacteria > Actinomycetota > Actinomycetes > Mycobacteriales > Pseudonocardiaceae > Pseudonocardia > Pseudonocardia oroxyli. The sequence goes on along the minus strand of NZ_FNBE01000002.1, from coordinate 305,393 downwards.
GTTGAGCCCGCGGTAGGCGGCCACGATCCCGGCGACGAAGCCGAACAGGAACGCCTTGACCTCGCTGACCACGATGTCGCTGACCTGGGCGATCGCCGAGAAGCTCGCGACGTACGCACCGGGCGTCCCGCCCTGGATGATCACGTTGAAGAAGTAGCCGCCGCCCACCCCGACGACGGTCGCGAGGCCGTTCAGCACCACGGCGGTGGTCGCCATGGCGAGCACCCGCGGCACGACGAGGCGCTGGATCGGCGAGATGCCGAGCACCTTCATCGCGTCGATCTCCTCGCGGATGGTGCGCGCCCCCAGGTCCGCGCACACCGCGCTGCCGCCCGCGCCGGAGATGAGCAGTGCGGTGACGATCGGCGCCGCCTGCTGCACGATGGCGAGCACCGAGCCCGCGCCCGTCTGGCTCTGCGCCCCGAACTGCTGGGTCAGGGACGCCAGCAGCAGCGCGATCGTCGCGCCGAACGGAATGGTGAACAGCGCCGTGGGCAGCGCGGAGACCTTCGTGACGAACCAGGTCTGCTCGATGTACTCGCGCAGCTGGAACGGCGGCCGGAAGATCTGCTTCGTGATGTCCAGGCCCAGCGCGAACAGCCGGCCCACGGGGGTGAGGGCACGGGTGATCGGGCTGGGGCCTGCCTGCTGGGGAGCGGACACGACATTCCTCGGGGAGCCTGTGCGTGGCGATCGTCGCCAGGGCGACGATCGCCGCTCACGAGGGGCGGGCGGGGAGCAGGTTCGCGGTGGATCTCGGGGGATCCCCCGCGACGGGGTGCGGTCGGGGCCGGGTGGGGAGCCCGGCCGGGTGGGCTAGCGGAAGCGGTGCCGACCGGGGCCCGCGGTGGGCCCGGACGGCGGTCGGGTGGTGATCGGGGAACCGAGCGGAGGTTCGGGGGCCTCAGGGTTCTCGGGGTTCTCGGGGTTCCGGGGGTGCTCGGGGGTCTGGGGGGCGTCGAGCCGCGGGATGGTCTGCGTCGGCGCCTCGGCGGCGGGAGCGCTGTAGGGGCTGGCTCCGACGGCGGTGGCGCGCTGCGGGACCTCCTGCTGCTGCGACCGCAGGATGGCCTCCTGCGCGGCGGGCGGCAGGGTGTGCATCATGTCCCGCACCCGCGCCTGCCTGCGCTGCACCGCCTTGCGCTCCGGCAGCCCCGCCGTCGCCTCCAGCTGCGGCTTGACCGGCGGCAGGCCCTCCAGCTCCTCGATCTCGGCCATCTCCCGGGCCGCCTGCGCGGTGTCCTTCTCCTCCGACATCCCGATCGGACCCTGCCGGCGGCCGTTGAGGAACTGCGCGACGACCGGGTCCTCGCTGGTCAGCAGCACCTCGCGCGGACCGAACATGGCCAGGTGCTTGCGGTAGAGCATGCCGATGTTGTCCGGCACGGTCTGCGCGGTGTTGATGTCGTGGGTGACGATCAGGAACGTCGAGTCGGTCTGCGCGTTCAGGTCGATGATCAACTGGTTCAGGTACGCCGTGCGGACCGGGTCCAGACCGGAGTCCGGCTCGTCGAACAGGATGATCTCCGGGTCCAGCACCAGCGCCCGGGCCAACCCGGCCCGCTTGCGCATCCCGCCGGAGATCTCGCCCGGCAGCTTCCCCTCATCACCCTTGAGCCCCACCATGTCCATCTTCTCCGCCACGATGTCGCGGATCTGTGCCTCGGACTTCTTGGTGTGCTCCCGCAGCGGGAACGCGATGTTGTCGTAGAGGTTCATCGAGCCGAACAGCGCGCCGTCCTGGAACAGCACCCCGAACAGCTTGCGGATCTCGTACAGCTTCGACTCGCTACACCGCACCAGGTCGGTGTCGTGGATGACGATCGAGCCCCGCTCGGGCTTGAGCAGCCCGATCAGCGACTTCAAGAACACCGACTTCCCGGTGCCCGACGGGCCGAGCAGCACGCTGACCTCACCCGGCGGCAGCGTCAGTGTGACGTCCGACCAGATGTTGGCGCGCCCGAAGGACTTGGTCAGCCCCTCGACCTTCACCTCGACACCAGGCACGTCGCCTCCTTGCGCGTTCCGGGCGCCCGACCGTGGGCGCACCCGTCCTGGAGCGTCCAACGACGCCGACCCAGTCTGGTTACTCCTCGGTATCCCCGTCTCACCAGGGGGTCGGTTCGCGACCTGAGAACACCGGCGACGGGCCGTGACGGCGACGCGGCGGTCCGTCGCCGTGTGCGCACGCAACGACCCATCGCTACTCCGTCCGGCCCCATGCCGGTACAACCGGGTTCTCAGGTTGCGGATGGAGTGACAGGGCTCGAGTTCACTCGATCGGAGTACGTGTCGTGCGGGACCGGGCAGCCCCGCGGGAAGGTCCCGAGCTGTCGGACGTCGTAGCCGTTCGGGTAGCTCCGGATGTTCGGCGAGTCCTTCACGAAGTGGGGACGGGTGCGGACCGGGAACCGGCGCAGCAGCCGACCGCGCGCCCGCAGCGCGCCCCGCGACAGTGCCTGGAACCACCGCGGCGGAGCCGGGTAGCGGAACGCCTCGCGCAGCGGGGCGTCCATCAGGGACCGGGAGAAGGCGTCGATCAGCGCCGCGGGCGCCTTGTCGTTCGGCGGGAACGTGCAGAGCAGCGCCAGCGTGGAGTCCGCGACGGCGCGCCCGCCCGGGTCGAACGCGAGGTGCGCGCGCTCGTACTCGTCGTGGATCGTGCAGAACTCCTGCCAGGTGTCCGGGATGCCCTTGATCCCCATGTGCCTGCCGAGCTCGCGGTAGTAGTTCGCGCTCGCGACCTTCTCGGTCTCGGAGAAGGGCCGCCAGCCGTAGGCGTCCATCCAGCGGATGGGGCTCACGACGAACGTGGACAGCGTGTAGAGCAGGTCCCCGTTGCTGATCGGGTAGCTGCGGTGCATCTGGTTCATGCGCCGGATCGCGTCGGTCCCGGTGCCCTGGAAGCCGTGCTCGAGCACCGCCTCGAGGATCAGCCCGGTGTCGTCGTAGCGCTTCTGCACGCGCTCGGTGAACTCGCCGGTCTCCGCCAGCAGCTTCCCGATCGTGGGCACGGCGTAGGTGCGGAACAGCGCGAAGGACAGCGCCTGGTTGACGTCCCACGGGAACTCGTAGAGGGTCATCAGGCGGTTGATCTCGACGTAGTCGGTGTGCGGGTCGAGCTGCTCGATCTCCCGCAGCCGGGCGTAGCGGGAGCTCATACCGCCGCCAGCTCCTTCTGGTCCTCGACGTGGAAGCGCTCCTCCAGGGCCTCCGGCGAGGCGTCGACGTCGATCGCGAGGAGGTCCGCCCCGCGGGCCGACTCGATGGCGCCGAGCCTGCGGCCCAGCTTGTCCATCGCGTACTCGGCCATCTCCGAGATGTCGATGCCGAAGGGTGCGGTGTCGTACTGCTCGAAGGTCGCGGTGACGACCCCCATCGCCGGGACGAGGAGCTCCTGCATGCGCTCGTCCACGGCGTCGAACAGGCTGTCGTCGGCGGCGACGTGGCGGCGGCAGGTGAAGGTGCCCCACGCCATGTGGCGGCGCTCGTCGTCCCCGATGTGCTTGATCACCTGCTGGATGCCGGGCAGGATGCCGCGGCTCGCACAGACCTTCTGCCAGGCGAAGTAGCCGGTCAGCGCCAGGGTGCCCTCGACGATGTGGTTGTAGGTGACCGAGGCCCGGATCTGGTTGCGCGGGCTCGGGTCGTGCGCGAGGGCGTACAGCGAGTCCGGGAGCTGCTTGGTGAAGATCTCCATGTACGCGTCGTTGAACGAGATGAACTCGTGGAGATCGGTGGTCATGCCGACGGCGTCGAACCAGAGCCGGAAGGCCTGCGTGTGCTTGGCCTCCTCGTAGACGAACTGGGTCAGGTACATCTCGTCGGCGAACCGGCCCTCGGCGGCCATCGCGGCGACGAAGGGCTGCAGGTCCTGGGTCACCGACTCCTCGCCCGCGAGGAACTGGGCGGCCAGCGCGCAGGTCCACCACCGCTCGTCGTCGGTCATGGCCGCGAAGTCCTCGGCGTCCTGGCTGAAGTCGATGCTCGCCGGGTCCCAGTGCTTCCCGTTCCCCTTGCGGAACAACCGCATCGGGAACGACTCGTGCTTCAGGCCGCCTGCTGCCAAGCTGGCGAACCCCTGACGGTTTCCGTGTTCGATCATGTCGGCTCCCTTGCCGTCAGAATCGGATGAGGCCCCGGATGTTGCGTCCGGCCCGCATGTCCGCATACCCCTCGTTCACCTGGTCGAGGGTGTACTCCCTGGTGATCAACTCGCGGAGCTTGAGCCTGCCGAGGTTGTGCAGCTCGAGCAGGCGCGGCACGTCGTGCTGGCCGTTCGAGCTGCCGAACAGCGCACCCCGGATCTGCTTCTCGTAGAGGGTCAGCTCGAGCAGGGACAGGCTCGCGGTCTCCTGCTCGGCCTTGCCCAGCGCGGTCACGACCACCCGCCCCCGCTTGCCGACGAGCTGCAGCGCCGGCTGGAGGTCGTCTCCCTCGGCGACGCCCGTGGTGAGGATGGCGGCGTCCGCCAGCTGGCCCCGGGTCAGCTCGGAGACGATCGGCCAGGCCTCGTCGATGCTGCTCGCCACGTGGGTGGCGCCGAGCTCGATCGCCTTGTCCCGCTTGAACTCCACCGGGTCCACGGCCACGACGTACCGGCAGCCCGCGTTCACTGCGCCCTGGATCGCGTTGGCCCCGATCCCGCCGATCCCGATGACGACGCACGCGTCCCCCGCCCGCAGGTCGGCCGTGCGGACCGCGGAGCCGAACCCGGTGGTGACGCCGCAGCCGACGAGCGCGGCGAGGTCGAGCGGGAAGCCCTCGTCGATCTTCACGACGGACTTCACCGGCACCACGGTGTGCTGCGCGAACGTCCCCAGAAGGCACATCTGCCCGATGTCCTCGCCGCGGGCGTGCACCCGGTAGGTCCCGTCCAGCTGGGGGCCGAGGGTGGCGCCCGCGCCGTCGTCGCAGAGCGAGGTCATGCCGCGCACGCAGTACGAGCAGCGGCCGCAGCTGGGGAGGAAGGTCATCACGACGGGGTCGCCGACGGCCACCTCGGTCACGCCGGGGCCCACCTCACGGACGCGGCCCGCGCCCTCGTGCCCGCCCACCATGGGGTAGGCGACCGGAAGGTCGCCGGTCACCAGGTGCTCGTCGGAATGGCACAGGCCGGAGGCGGTCAGCTCGACGAGGACCTCACCGGGGCCGGGTGGGTCGAGCTCGACCTCCTCGACCTCCCATTTGCCGCCGAGTTCCCACAGCACCGCTGCTCGGGTCTTCATGGACACCGAGCATGACGGCGATCACGTCCCGGGGCACCGGCCCACGGGTTCCGCGCCTGACCCGCGGGGGCCGGCCGGTCAGGCGGGATCGAGGGGGAGCGTCAGGTGGGCGACCAGGCCGCCGCCGGTGCGCGGCCGCAGCTCCAACTCGCCGTTCATGGCCCCGACCAGCGCCTCCACGATCCACAGCCCGAGCCCGGCGGTGCCGCGGCGTTCCCCGATGGCCACCCCCTTCGACGTCACCACCCCCTCCTGGCCCGGCGGCAGACCGGGCCCGCGGTCGCGCACCTGCGCGGTCAGGATCCCGTCCACGTGGGACAGGGCCAGCTCGACGGGCGCGTCCCCGCTGTGGCGCGCGGCGTTCTCGGCCAGGTTCGTCAGCACCCGGCGGAGCCGCTGGGGGTCGCAGCGGACCACGGCGCCCGGGGGCTCCACCGTGATCCGCCTGCGCGCGGGGGCCACCGCGGCCGCGTCGAGCACCGCCTCGGCCAGCTCGGCCAGCACCACCGGCCGGTCGGTGACCCGGCCGAGGGGACTGCCGTCCCGCACCGCGAGATCGGCCAGCCCCTCCAACATGTCCCGCAGGTGCACGGCGTGCTCGGCCAGCAGCCGGATCGCGGAGTCCGCGGCGGACGGCGAGAGCCTGCCCGCGGCGAGGTCCGCGGTGAGCGCGGTGAGGGAGGCGACGGGCGTCCGGAACTCGTGCAGGACCACGCGGACGCCGTCGAGCCGGGCCCGCTGTGCGGCGACCAGACGCGCCCGCAGCTCCCGCTCGGACACCAGCTTCTCGTGCTCGGCCACGGCCCGGGCCCGCGACTCCGCCGCGACGACGAGCTGGCGCTCGAGCATCCGTGCCAACACCCCGACCAGCACCGCCGCCGCCACGAGGAACCCGCTCCACCACGCCCCGGTGAGGAGCCGCTCGGCCGGCGGGACGTCCGCGTCCGAGCCGAGCACGCACGCGACCGTGAACCCGATCCCGACGCCGAGCGCCCCCAGCCTGCCGACCACCGGGCCCGCGCGCAGCGACATCGCGATGGCGATCAGGGGCAGCACCGCCACGAAGATGCTGTCCGCTCCCCCGGTCAGCCCGCAGGCGACCAGGACCAGCAGGCCGTCGATGACGGTGAGCACCGCGGGCCGCACGGGCAACGGGCGCTCGGCCCACTCGGTGACCAGCAGGGCCGCGGCGTAGAGCGCGGTGCCCGCGACGATCGTCCACACCACCCCCGGCCGACCCCGCGCCAGCTCCGGCCCGATGACCAGCGCCAACCCGACGGCCGCCACCACCGCCGCCCGGATGACCACCGCCGCGCGCTCCTCGGCCGAGTCCGACCGGCGGGTCCAGGGCCCGTAGACCTCCACGCGACTCCCTCCACCGCACCGACAGCACCGCACAGACAGCACCGCACTGACAGCACCGCAGGCGCCGATGCGGGCAGGGTAGCCGGCCCGCGCGCCCGTCCCCGCTCCGGCGGACGGCGCGAGAGTGATCGCCGGCGCGCCCCAGCGGGGGGTGACGGCACGACACCGCCTACGCTCGCCCCGTGCCGGAAGGCCCCTACACCGTCGTCATCGTGGACGACCACGCCCTGTTCGCCCAGGGTCTGGCCCTGCTGCTGGAGTCCCGGGCCGGCGAGACCTTCCAGGTCGCGGGCTCGACGACCGCGGGCGAGGAGGCCGTGGCACTCGTCGGGAGGAACCGGGCGGACGTCGCCGTCGTCGATCTCGCCCTGCCGCCGCTCGGCGGGGTGGAGACCATCCGGCGGATCAAGGCGGCCTACCCGACCACGCGGGTACTCGCCCTGTCCGGGACCGAGGACCTGGACCTCGCCGCCGCCGCGCTGCGCGCCGGTGCGGACGGCTACCTGGCCAAGTCCGCCGACCCGGAGGTGCTGGTCGCGCCGCTGCTGTCGGTGCTCGCCGGGGTCCGCGTGGTGCGCGCCGAACTGCTCGACGCGCTGCTCGTGTCCGCCGACCGCACCGCCGACGGGCTGCTGGACCGGCTCTCCGAGCGGGACGTCGAGCTGTGGCGGCTACTCGCCCGCGGGCTCGAGACCAGCGAGATCGCCCGGCCGATGCTGGTCAGTGAGCGGACCGCCAAGCGCATGATCGCCTCGTTGCTGCACAAGCTCGGCGCGGCCAACCGGATCGAGGCCGCCGCCCTCGCCGGGCGGGCCGGGCTGCTCGACTGAGCCCGAGCGGCTCGCGCGGCTCGAGGGGTTTCCGGGCCGATGTCACCCGTGGGCCGGCCGTGGCCCCCTCGGGGCGTCGCCCCGCAGGCCCGGGCGGGCCAGACTCGGCCGCAACCGAGCGGAGAGGGGCTGCATCGTGGCGGCATTCACGGGCGAGGCCGAGGTGTACGAGTACCTGGGCGGGGTGTTCCGGATGGGCATGGAGGACACCGCGCTCGTCGAGAAGCTCAAGCCGTCGGGGGTGGTCCTGCGGATCACCTACACCGATCCGGACGCGGTGCTCACCGTGGACATGCCGAACTCGCAGATCTTCGAGGGCGCGGGCAACGGGCCGGACCCGAACGTCGAGCTGTTCATGACCGCGGACACCGGCAACCGGTTCTGGCTGGGCAAGGTCGTGCTGCCGGTCGCCCTGGCGAAGGGTCAGGTGCGCGCGAAGGGTCCGGTCGCGAAGCTGCTCAAGGTGCTCCCGCTCGCCAAGGGACTCTTCGGGCCGTACAAGGCGAGCCTGGAGGAGAAGGGGCGCACCGACCTGCTGGCCGCCTGATCGGGTGATCCCGCAGGCGACCGAACGGGGGTGAGCCGATACTCCGTCCGTGGACCTGCCGGAGACCGTGACCATCGACGTGCAGATGTGGACGTCGTTGCGCGGGCGGTTGCACGACTTCACCGTCGTCGTCGCGGACACCCCGGATCCGGCACCCCGCGACGCCGACGAGTGGCATCGGTGGACCGAGGCCGTGCTCGCCGACGTCGCGGACCGGGACGGGTGGCAGTCCGGCCGCTACTACTTCACGACCGAAGGGGACGGGCTCGGGACGCTGACCCGAGACCACTGGGAGTACCGGGCCTGAGTCGTGGTGGCCGGTCCGCCGCGGAGCGCAGCCGCGACCAGGCGGCCTGCACGTCGCCCCACGGGGTGTGGGCGCGGCGCGCGGCACCGTGGGGCGAGCGGCTGTCCACGCCGTAGCGCGGTGCCGCGAGGGCGATGAGGACGAGGACCGAGAGCAGGACGGTAGCTGTCATGACTCCAGTCTGCGTAAGATTGGCCCCTCCCGGGATAGCCAATCATGCAGAGGTGGACTGATGGCTCGTCGGATCGGCAGTGCGAGCTTCAGCCGCCTCCTCGGCACCTGGCGCCCGCCGGACGACCGCGGCCTGGCCGTGGCCCTCGCCGACCGCGTCCGCCTGCTCATCCTGGACGGCAGGCTGGCGCTCGGCACCCGGATTCCCGCGGAGCGGGAGCTCGCCGCCGCGCTCGACGTCAGCCGGACGACCGTCGCCGCCGCCTACGAGACGCTGCGCACCGACGGCTACCTCGACAGCAGGCGGGGGTCGGGCAGCGTCACGCGCGTCCCCACCCCCGCGGGCGGCGATCCGCTCGAACCGGAGACCCCCTTCTCGCCGCTGGTCGGCGGCACCCTGCTCGACCTGGCCCACGCGGCCCTCTCCGCGCCCACCGACGCCCTCCGCCGGGCCGCCGCGGACGCCGTCGTCGAGCTCGACGGCCATCTCGGCGGCCACGGCTACTCCCTCGCGGGGACCCCGGAGCTGCGCCGCGCCGTGGCGCACCGGTTCACCGCGCGCGGCGTGCCGACCACACCCGACCAGATCCTCGTCACCACCGGCGCGCAGAACGCGATCGCGCTGCTCATGAGCCTGTTCACCAACCCCGGCGACCGGGTGCTCGTGGAGCACCCCACCTACCCCAACGCGCTCGACGCGATCCGGGCCCGCGGCGCTCGCCCTGTCCCCGTGCCGCTCACGAGCACCGGCTGGGACGTGGAGCTGCTGCGCGAGACCGTCCGGGACGCCAACCCCGCGCTGATCTACCTGGTCCCGGACTTCCACAACCCGACGGGGGCGGTGATGGCCCCCGCCGACCGCGCCGCCGTCGTCGACCTCGCCCGGCGGACCCGCACCCCGCTCGTCGTGGACGAGACGCTCACCGAGCTCCCCCTCGACGTCCCCCCGCCGACGCCGGTGGCGGCGGGCGCCCCGGAGTCGCCGCTGGTGATCACCATCGGGTCCGCCAGCAAGGTGTTCTGGGGCGGCCTGCGGATCGGCTGGATCCGGGCCGCGGCGCCGCTCGTGCGCCGGTTGGCCGGGCTGCGCCCCGCCGTCGACCTGGGCGGGGCGGTGCTGGACCAGCTGGTGACCGCCCGCCTGCTCGACGACGTCGAGAGCGTTGTCGCCGAGCGGCAGCAGGATCTGCGCGCGGCGCGGGCGGACCTGCGCGCGGGCCTGGCCCGAGCCTTCCCCGACTGGCGCCCCAACCACCCGTCCGGCGGCCTGTCCCTGTGGGTCGACCTGGGCGAACCGGTCTCCAGCAGGCTGGCGGGCGCGGCGCGGCGGCACGGTCTGCTGCTCGCCGCCGGACCGCGGTTCGGGGTGGACGGCGCGTTCGAACGCCATCTCCGGCTGCCGTTCACGCTGCGGCCCGACCGGATGGCCGAGGCGCTGGATCAGCTCACCGCGGCCTGGCAGGGTCTGGACCACCAGCCGGAGACGGGGGCCGACGAGGCCGTCGCGGTCGCGTGACCCGCCCCGTACAGTACCGGCAGTACTGAACGATCGATCGATTATGCAAGGGTGGTACAGGTGGCACCTCGGAGCGGACCCCTCGCCGGCGTACGGGTCGTCGAGCTCGCCGGAATCGGGCCCGGCCCGCACGCGGCGATGATCTTGGGCGATCTCGGCGCCGAGGTCGTACGCATCGACCGGCCCGGCGGCCTGCAGATCGGCGGGCCCGTCGACCCGACGCTGCGCGGGCGGCGGCGGGTCGCGGCCGACCTCAAGACCGCGGAGGGCCGCGAGACCGTGCTGCGGCTGGTCGAGCAGGCCGACGTGCTGCTGGAGGGCTACCGCCCCGGCGTGACCGAGCGGCTCGGCGTGGGACCGGCGGAGTGCCACGCGCGCAACCCGAAGCTCGTCTACGGCCGGATGACCGGCTGGGGCCAGGACGGCCCGATGGCCGACCGCGCGGGCCACGACATCAACTACATCTCGCTGACCGGCGCGCTGCACGCGATCGGCCGCGGGAACGGCGAGCGCCCGGTGCCGCCGCTGAACCTGGTCGGCGACTTCGGCGGCGGCTCGATGCTGCTGGTCATCGGCGTCCTCGCCGCGCTGTTCGAGGCGCGCGGGTCCGGCGAGGGCCAGGTCGTGGACGCCGCGATGGTCGACGGGGCCAGCCTGCTGGTGCAGATGGTGTGGTCGATGCTGAGCGTGGGTGCCTGGCAGGACGCGCCGGGCGCCAACCTGCTGGACGGGTACGCGCCGTTCTACGACACCTACGCCTGCGCGGACGGCGGGTTCATGGCCGTGGGAGCCATCGAGCCACAGTTCTACGCGCAGCTGCTCGAGGGCCTGCAGATCGACCCGGCCGACCTGCCACCGCAGATGGATCCGACGTCCTGGCCCACGATCAAGGCGCGCTTCACCGAGGTCTTCGCCAGGAAGTCCCGGGACGAGTGGGCCGCGATCTTCGACGGGACGGACGCCTGCACCACGCCGGTGCTGGCCTTCGGCGAGGTCGCGAACCACCCGCACATGGCCGCGCGGAGCACGATCGTCACGCAGGACGACGTGCCGCAGGCCGCACCCGCCCCGCGCTTCTCCCGGACGGCGACCCGGGTGCTGGGCAAGGCCTCGGAGCTCGAGTCGGTCGACGACGTGCTGGCCGACTGGACCTGAGCGTCCGACTCGCGTGGCCCGAGTGCGGGACTCGCGGGGCCGGTGGTCCCGGAACGACGAACGCCCCCTCCCGGTCGGGAGGGGGCGTTCGGGTCGCGTCGAGACTCAGACGGTCTCGTCCACCAGCAGGTTGCGGGTGCGGTTCGGGTCGACCGGGATACCCGGGCCCGTGGTCGTGGAGACCGTGATCTTCTTGATGTAGCGGCCCTTGGCGGCCGACGGCTTGGCCCGCAGGATCTCGTCCAGCGCGGCGCCGTAGTTCTCCACCAGCTTCTCGGTGTCGAACGAGGCCTTGCCGATGACCAGGTGCAGGTTGGCCTGCTTGTCGACCCGGAAGTTGATCTTGCCGCCCTTGATGTCGGCGACGGCGCGGGTCACGTCCGGGGTGACGGTGCCGGTCTTCGGGTTCGGCATCAGGCCACGCGGGCCCAGGATGCGCGCGATCCGACCGACCTTGGCCATCTGGTCCGGGGTGGCGATGGCGGCGTCGAAGTCCAGCCAGCCGCCCTGGATCCGCTCGATCAGGTCCTCGGCGCCGACGACGTCGGCACCCGCGGCCTCGGCCTCGGCGGCCTTGTCGCCGACGGCGAAGACGATGACCCGGGCGGTCTTACCGGTCCCGTGGGGCAGGTTCACGGTCCCGCGGACCATCTGGTCCGCCTTGCGGGGGTCGACGCCCAGCCGCATGGCGACCTCGACGGTCGCGTCCATCTTGGTGCTCGCGGTCTCCTTGGCCAGCGTCGCGGCCTGGAGGGGCGAGTACAGGGTGTCGCGGTCGATCTTGGCCGCGGCCTGCTCGTAGATCTTGCTGCGCTTTGCCATCTTCAGTCCTTCAGAAGAAGAGTCGTGGTCCGAGCCGCGCCCGGCTCTCCCACGCGAACGGTGGTCAGTTGACCGTGATGCCCATCGACCGGGCGGTGCCGGCGATGATCTTCGCGGCGCCGTCGAGGTCGTTGGCGTTGAGGTCGCGCATCTTGAGCTGCGCGATCTCCCGCACCTGGTCCATGGTCACGGACGCGACCTTGGTGGTGTGCGGGGTGCCGGAGCCCTTCTCGACGCCCGCCGCCTTGAGCAGCAGCTTCGCCGCGGGCGGGGTCTTGAGCTCGAAGGTGAACGAGCGGTCCTCGTACACCGAGATCTCGACCGGCACCACGTCGCCGCGCTGGGCCTCGGTGGCGGCGTTGTACGCCTTGCAGAACTCCATGATGTTCACGCCGTGCTGACCCAGCGCGGGGCCGACCGGCGGGGCGGGCGTCGCGGCGCCCGCCTTGATCTGGAGCTTGATGATCGCGGAGAGCTTCCGCTTCTTGGGAGGCATTCTGTGTTCCTTGAGTGTCGACTTCTCCCGCGCGGACCTGCCCCGCGCGTGAAGCTTAGATCTTGGAGACCTGGCTGAAGGCCAGCTCGACCGGCGTCTCTCGGCCGAAGATGCTGACCAGCACCTTCAGCTTCTGCGCGTCGACGTTGACCTCGTTGATCGTGGCCGGGAGAGTGGCGAACGGGCCGTCCATGACGGTGACCGACTCGCCGACCTCGAAGTCGACCTCGACCGCCGCGGAACCGCCGGAGGACGACGTCGACGCGCCACCCCCGGCCGCCGCGGCCGCCTTCTCCTTGGGCGCCTCCTGCTTCGGCAGCAGGAACTTGAGCACCTCGTTCAGGGTCAGGGGCGACGGCTTGTTCGTCGCGCCCACGAACCCGGTGACGCCCGGGGTGTTGCGGACGGCGCCCCACGACTGGTCGTTGAGCTCCATCCGGACCAGGATGTAGCCGGGCAGCACCTTGCGCTGCACCTGCTTGCGCTGGCCGTTCTTGATCTCGGTGACCTCCTCGGTGGGCACCTCGACCTGGAAGATGTAGTCCTCGACGTCCAGCGTCTGCACGCGCGTCTCGAGGTTGGTCTTGACCTTGTTCTCGTAGCCGGCGTAGGAGTGCACGACGTACCAGTCACCCGGTGCGCGGCGCAGGGCCTCGGTCATCGCGGCGACCGGGTCCTCCTCCTCGGCGGGCTCCTCGGCGAGTGCCTCGTCCGTCGCGGTCTCGTCCGCGATCTCGGCGACGGTCTCGTCGGTGTCGACGCCGTCCGCGTCCTCGAGGTCGGCGTCCTCGGCCGCGGACTGCGCCTCGAGCGTCTCGGCCGCGGCACCCGCGGTCTCGACGTCCTCGGGGTCGGTGTAGGAGTCGGACGCCGCGTCCTCGCCGTGGGCCAGCTCGACGTCGGTCTCCTGGACCGGCGTCTCGTCCTCGGCCGGGCGGCCGTCTGGGGAGGTCACGTGCTTCTCGCTTCCGTCGTCAGCTTCTCGGGTGGGTCCGGTACCCGGCTATGCCCCGAACAGGGCCTCGACGCCCAGTCCGAACACCCAGTCCAGCAGCGACACCAGCGCGACCATGAAGGCGACGAACACCAGGACGACGATCGTGTAGGTGACCAGCTGCTTGCGCGTGGGCCAGATGACCTTGCGCAGCTCCGCCACGACCTCGCGGAGGAACCGGACCAGCCGCGCGAAGATCGACGCCTTCTTGGGCGCGCTCTCGCCGCGGGAGCGGGTGGGACGACCCTTGCCCGCCGTCACCGCGCCGGAGGCCTCGGACCCGGATGACGACGCGCGGCGTCCGCGGCGGTCTGCCGCGGACCTGGGGCGCTCGCGCCCCGCCTCCTCGTCGCTCACCTGTTCGTCCTCACCGACGGGCGCACGCCCGCCTTCGCCTCACGTTCGGATGGTCCTGTCCCGGTGTGGCAGGGGTGACAGGACTTGAACCTGCAACCTGCGGTTTTGGAGACCGCTGCTCTGCCAGTTGAGCTACACCCCTTCGCCACTCCGCACCGCCCGGGGACGGGCGCGGAGCAGGCGCACCGAAAGATCCGGTGCGCCCGGCGGGACGAGTCTACGACACCCGCCGCAGTGCCCCGCACCGGGCCGGAAACCCACTCGCACGAGGGTACCCGTCGTGCGCGAGGATGAGGGCCATGTCCGCACCGACTGGATCTGCACAGACAGGATCGGCACCGAAGCCGCGGGTCTCCGCACGGATCGGCGGGATCGCCGAGTCCGCCACGCTCGCCGTCGACGCGAAGGCGAAGGCGCTCAAGGCCGAGGGCCGCCCGGTGATCGGCTTCGGCGCGGGCGAGCCGGACTTCCCGACGCCCCCGGCGATCGTCGAGGCGGCGCAGGCGGCCGCGGCCGACCCGAAGAACCACCGCTACTCCCCCGCGGGCGGGCTCCCCGAGCTCAAGGCCGCGATCGTCGCGAAGACCAAGCGGGACAGCGGCTACGAGATCGCCGCGAACCAGGTGCTCGTGACCAACGGCGGCAAGCAGGCCGTGTACCAGACCTTCGCCACCCTGCTGGACCCGGGCGACGAGGTCATCCTCCCGGCCCCGTACTGGACCACCTACCCGGAGGCGATCACCCTCGCGGGCGGCACCCCCGCGGTCGTGGTGACCGGTCCGGAGACCGACTACCTGCCCAGCGTCGAGCAGCTCGAGGCCGCGCGCACCGAGAAGACCAAGGTGCTGCTGTGGTGCTCGCCCTCGAACCCGACCGGCGCGGTCGCGTCCCGTGAGCTGACCGAGGCCGTGGGCCGCTGGGCCGTCGACAACGGCGTGTGGGTCGTCACCGACGAGATCTACGAGCACCTCACCTACGACGGCGCCGAGGCCGTCTCCATGCCCGTCGCCGTGCCCGAGCTCGCGGACACCTGCGTGGTGCTCAACGGCGTCGCGAAGACCTACGCGATGACCGGCTGGCGGGTGGGCTGGATGGTCGGCCCCACCGACGTCATCAAGGCGGCGACGAACCTGCAGAGCCACCTGTCGTCGAACGTGGCGAACGTGTCGCAGCGCGCCGCGATCGAGGCCCTCACCGGCTCGCTGGACGCCGTGGACGAGATGAAGCGCGCCTTCGACCGGCGCCGCCGGACGATCGTGGAGCTGCTGTCCGCGATCCCGGGCGTCGAGTGCCCTACCCCGAAGGGCGCGTTCTACGCCTACCCGGACGTGCGCGGCCTGCTGGGCAAGGAGATCCGCGGCCGGCACATCGAGACCAGCCTCGACCTCGCCGCCGTGGTGCTGGAGGAGGCCGAGGTCGCGGTGGTCCCGGGCGAGGCCTTCGGCACCCCCGGCTACTTCCGGCTCTCCTACGCCCTGAGCGACGACGACCTGAAGACCGGCGTCACGCGGATGGGTGAGCTGCTGGCCGAGGCGAAGTAGCGGGCGCACACGAAGGGCGGGCGACCCGAGGGTCGCCCGCCCTTCGGCGTTCTACTTGTCGGTGTCGGCGAGGTCCGCCAGTGCGGCGGCGCGCTTCGCGTACTTCCACTTCGCGAGGTCACCGACGGTCTTGATGCCGAAGGCGGCCAGCTGCTCGTCGTGCTTCTCGGTGAGGCCCTCGAGCGCGGACGGCGGCGCCTTGAGGATCTCGTCCGCGGTCTTCTCTTCCCAGGCCTTGTCCACGAGCTTGCCGAACTTCACCGTGCTGCTCCTCACGTCGACGGATCGTCGGGACGCAGACTGGCCCTCCCGCGCCATCGGAGCAACAGGACACACCTACTCGGGGAGGAGAACCTCCGCCTGCGCGCGCCCGAGAACGCCCTTGCCGTCGTAGACGGCCTTGATGTCCACTTTCGCGATCCCGTCGGAGACCCCGGTGACCGTCGCGGTGACGAGCACGGTGGCCCCCTCGTCGTCGTCCGGGACCAGGACGGGGCGGGTGAAGCGGGCGCCGTAGCTGCGGATCCGGGCGGGGTCGCCGACCCAGTCGGTGACGATCCGACCGGCGGCCCCGAGGGTCAGCATGCCGTGCGCGATCACGCCCGGCAGGCCCGCGATCCCGGCGACGCGGTCGCTCCAGTGGATGGGGTTCAGGTCGCCGGAGGCGCCCGCGTAGCGGACGAGGTCCGCGCGGGTGAACCGCAGCTCCAGCGGCGGCAGCTCGGTGCCCGCGACGACGGGGCCCTGCTCGCTCATGCCTGGGTCACCAGCAGGCTCGTCGTCGTGGCGACGGGCTCGTCCGCGGTGGCCACCTCGCAGCGCAGGGTCAGCATGTGGCTGCCCGCGCGCGTGGTGAGGGAGTCCACGTGGATCGTGGTGAACAGCTCGTCTCCCGCGACGATGGGCCGGTGGAACACGATGCGCTGGTCGCCGTGGACCATGCGGGTGTAGTCCCAGCCGAACGCCGGGTCCTTCAGGAACGCCTCGATCAGCGGCATGGTGAAGGTCGTGGAGAACGTCGGGGGCGCCACGACATCACGATGCCCCGCTGCGCGCGCGACCTCGCGGTCGTGGCACAACGGGGACGTGTCACCGATCGCGGTGGCGAACTCGCGGACCTTCTCCCGGCCGACCTGGAAGGGGCCGGTGGTGGGGAGAGCCCGCCCGACGAAGGACTCGTCGGGCACGGATCAGCGGGTCTCGCGGTGCGCGCGGTGGGTGCCGCAGTTCGGGCAGAACTTCTTCACCTCGAGCCGGTCGGGGTCGTTCCGCCGGTTCTTCTTGGTGATGTAGTTGCGGTGCTTGCACTCCTCGCACGCAAGAGTGATCTTCGGACGGACGTCCGTCGCCTTGCCCATGGGAGTGCCTCTTCCTGCTGACCAGCTGTTGTTCGTCGAATGTGTAGCGGTGGCCGGACTTGAACCGGCGACACAGCGATTATGAGCCGCTTGCTCTACCACCTGAGCTACACCGCCTTGCGAGCCTCGTCACCGAGTCCCGCTCGGAGCCCCTTTACGGAATCGAACCGTAGACCTTCTCCTTACCATGGAGACGCTCTGCCGACTGAGCTAAAGGGGCGGCGCGGTCTTGCAGGGTTGCCCCTGCGAGCCGTGGAGAACTCTACACAACGCCGCGCGGGACCCCCTGCACGGGGGTCCCGCACCGCGCTCACCAGCTGGACTTGGTGACTCCCGGCAGCATCCCGGCGTGGGCGAGCTCCCGCAGCCGCACCCGCGAGACGCCGAACTTGCCGAGGTAGCCGCGCGGGCGGCCGTCGGTCGAGTCCCGGTTGCGGACGCGCGTGGCGCTCGCGTCCCGCGGCTGGCGGTTCAGCTCGCGCTGCGCCTCCGCGCGCCGCGCGGGGTCGGTGCGGATGATCTCCTTGAGCTCGCGGCGGCGCTCGGCGTGGCGGGCCACGATCCTCTTGCGCCGCTCGTTCGCGGCGATCTTCGCCGTGCTCGCCATCAGACCTTCTCCCCCCGCGCGCGGATCCGGGCGACGGCCGCCTCGATCCCGATCCTGTCCACGGTCTTGATGCCCTTCGCCGAGAGCCGCAGCCGCACCCGCCGCCCCTCCGACGCCAGCCAGTACGACTTGACCTGCACGTTCGGGTCCCAGCGTCGGCTCGTGCGGACGTGCGAGTGCGAGACCTGCTTCCCGAAGCCCGGCTCGCGGCCGGTGAGCTGACACCTCACCGGCCGGTCCCCGGGTAGGGCAGCAGCGCCATCTCGCGGGCGTTGCGGATGGCGACCGCGACCCGCTTCTGCTGCTCCGGAGTGAGCCCGGTCACCCGGCGCGCCCGGATCTTGCCCCGGTCGGAGATGAAGGTGCGCAGCAGCGCGGTGTCCTTCCAGTCGATCTCCTGACCCTTCTTGAGCGGGTTCCGCTTCTTGCGCACCGGGCGGTCGGGGCGCGGCATCAGCGCTCCTCCCTGAACTCGACGTGCGCGCGCACGCGCGGGTCGTACTTCTTGAGCACCAGCCGGTCCGGGTCGTTCCGGCGGTTCTTGCGGGTCACGTAGGTCGTGCCCGTTCCAGCGGTCGAACGCAGCTTCACGATCGGCCGCACGGCGGCGGACTTGGCTGCCACGCCACCCTCCTCTCGATATGGAAACGGTTGTCGTTTACAGTAACACCCCGCCCCCCGAACCCCTTCCCGAGGAGGAACCGTGACCGAGCTGCTGGTCGTGACCGGTCTGGAACCCGTCGGCGTCGAGCGGGTGATCGACCGCGTCCGCACCGCCGACCCGGACGCCGTGGTGATCCACCACGCGCTCGACGACGTCGGGGCCGGGATCGTGCGCCGGCGCATCCGCGACCGGCACCGGGACGACCGGGAGACGCTGCGGCTCGCGCACGACTGCGTGTCCTGCACGCTGCGCCTCGACCTGCTGCCGCTGGTGCGCTCCCTGGCCGGGCGGGTCGAGCGGATCGTGCTGCACCTCGACCCGGTGCTCGAACCCGAGCAGGTGTGCTGGGCACTGCAGCACGTCGTGATCGGCGACGGCCCCCTGGCCGACGCGGTGGACGTCCGCGGCGTCGTCACCGCGCTCGACGCCCGGACCTGGCTGGACGACGCGAGCGGGGACGAGCAGGTCGGGGAGCGGGGGCTCGCCGACCTGCCGGACGACGACCGCACCGTCGCCCAGGTCGTCGTCGCGCAGGCGGAGTTCGCCGACCTGATCGTCCACACCGGCGCCGTCGACGCCTGGGAGCAGGCGCGCACCGACGCGGTGCTGGCCCGGCTGGCCCCGACCGCGATCCGGGCACACCTGGCGGCCCTGGACGACGACCTGGTGCTGCTGCGCCGGGCCCACGCCGAGGCCCGCCGGGGCGACCCCGACGACGTGCACGCCTCCCTGCTGCGCGGCTCCCCGCCGCTGGAGGCGGACTGCGGCGTCCGGCTGCTGGCGTTCTCGGCGCGGCGACCGTTCCACCCCGACCGGCTGCACGCGGCGATCGACCTGCTGCTGGAGGGGATCGTGCGGGTGCGCGGACGGATCTGGCTGGCCACCCGGCCTGCGGAGGTCCTGTGGCTGGAGTCGGCGGGCGGCGGGCTGCGGATCGGCGGGGCGGGCACGTGGCTGGCCGAGCAGTCGCCGGACGCCTGGGAGTCCGTGCCGCCGGAGCGGGCGGCGATCGCCGCGCTCGGCTGGCACCCGCGCTTCGGCGACCGGGCGCAGGACGTGGTGGTGCTGGCCCACGCCCTGGACGCCGAGGGCCTCGACGCCGTACGGGCGGCCCTGGAGGGCGCCCTGCTGACCGATGCGGAGCTGGCGGGACCGTGGGAGTTCCCCGACCCGTTCGGCTTCGCCCACACCGACCCGTGCGACGAGCGCGTCCGCGCCGACGACACGGTCGCCGAGTCCGGGCTCGCCCGGGGAGAGGAGCACTGACATGGCGGTGCCGAAGCGGAGGACGTCCCGGAGCAACACGCGGTCGCGGCGGGCGCAGTGGAAGGCCCAGGCGCCGGACCTGGTGGAGATCACGGTCGACGGGCGCCGCCTGCGGGTGCCGCGTCGGCTGGTCCCGGCGTACCGGCGCGGCCTGCTGCGCGACTGAGGGCGGCCCGGGCCGCGGTCGGCCCTGACGTCGGCCCTGACGTCGGCCCTGCGGTCGGGGCTGAGGCCTCACCCCTTACCCCGCACCCGGCCGCGGGCCGCAGGAGTACGTGATCGCCCGATGTCCGGGCGGGGGCCTCAGGCGGAGTGTTCTCGTCATGAGTACCGACGTGACCTTCCTGCAGACCCTGGTGGACGAGCGGCGCGGCGAGCTGCTGGCCGAGGCCCGCACCGCCCGCCTGGCGGCCCTGGCCCGGCGGTGGCGGCGCAGCGAGCGGGCGCCCGCTCCGCCGGCACCACCCCACCCGCCCGAGCCCACACCGCCGCAGCGGCGGGTGCCCGCCGCCGCCCGCTGAGCCCGTCCCGCGGGCCTGTGGACAACCCGGGTGGCGGAGCCCGAGAGGGGGCGGTTCCGTCGGGGGGCCGTGCGAGCATGACCACCATGCCGAGACCGGGAGTGGGGATCGGACTGGTCGGCCGCCGGGCCGAGCGGTCCGTCCTCCTGGCCGCCCTGGAGCGGGCCAGGGCGGGTCGGGCGGGCGGCGTGCTGGTCTCCGGGGACGCGGGGGTCGGCAAGTCGCGGCTGGTCGCGGAGCTGACCGCCGCGGCGGGAGACGCGCTGGTGCTGGTCGGCCGTTGCCTCGACACGGCGGGGGCCGAGCTGCCCTACCTGCCGTTCACCGAGATCGTCGGCCAGCTCGGCCCCGAGCCGATCGCCGCGCACCCCGGCCTGCGCAGGCTCACCCCGGACGGATCGGACGCCGAGCGCGGGGGGCGGGAGCTGGGCCAGCTCCAGGTCTTCGAGGCGCTGCTCTCGGCGCTCGGCGCGCTGGACCGGCCGGTGGTGGCGGTGGTCGAGGACCTGCACTGGGCGGACCGCTCCAGCCGGGACCTGCTGGTGTTCCTGCTGTCCCGGCTGGCCGAGCAGCGGCTCCTGGTGGTCGCGACCTACCGGGCGGACGATCTGCACCGCAGGCACCCGCTGCGGCCGGTGCTCGCCGAGCTCGTGCGGCTCCCGGCGATCGAGCGGCTCGACCTCGCACCGCTCCCGCCCTCGGACGCGTTCGCGCTGGTCAGCTCGCTGGCGGCGGACCTGGGACTCGGTGAGGCGGAGCTCCGCGGCCTGGCCGAGCGCAGCGAGGGGAACGCGTTCTTCGCCGAGGAGCTGGTGTCGGCCGCGGGCGGCGGGGGGCTGCCGGAGGCGCTGGCGGACGTGTTGCTCGCCCGCTTCGAGCGGCTGCCCGCCCCCGCGCGCCAGGTGCTGCGGGTGGCCGCGGTCGCCGGGCGCAGCGTCGCGGAGGACACCCTCGCCGAGGCAGGCGACCTGGAGCCGGGCGCGTTCACCGAGGCGGTGCGCGAGGCGGTGGCCCACCAGGTGCTGGTGACGGACGCCCACGGCGAGCTCGCCTTCCGCCACGCCCTGCTCCGGGAGGCGGTCTACGCCGACCTCCTGCCCGGCGAGCGGGGCCGCCTCCACGCCCGCTACGCCGACCTGATCACCGCGCGGATGGCCCGACCGGAGGGCCGGGACACCCGGCTCGGGCCTTCGCCCGCCGCGGCGCTCGCACACCACGCCCTGGCCGCGCACGATCTGCCCCGCGCCCTCGCGGCGGGCGTGCAGGCCGCGCGGGACGCGGACCGCCTCGGCGCGCCCGCGGAGGTCCTGCGCCACGCCGAACGCGCGGTCGAGCTGTGGCCCGCCGTGCCGGACGCGGAGGCCGTGGCCGGCGTGGACGAGCTCACGGTCACGCTGTGGGCCGCCTGGTCGGCGAGCGCGACCGGGGACCCCGAGCGCGGTCTGGCCCTGAGCAGGCGCGCCCTCGAGCTGGCGGACGGGCTGGACGATCCCGAGCGCGCGGCGGACGTCCGGGTGCGGCACGCGATCCGGCTCCTCGAACGCATGGACGGCGGACCGGGCGCGGTCGCCGCCACGCGCGAGGCGATCTCCCTGCTGGAGGGGCGTCCGCCCGGGGCCGAGCTGGCCTGGGCGCACGCCATCCTCGCCCGGGCGCTGTGGCGGACGGACGAGGTCGGGGAGCTGCGGGAGCACGGCGAGGAGGCGCTGCGCGTGGCCCGCGCCGCCCGCGAAGCGCTGCGCGGGTCGGCCGGGGCCGCGGCGGCGATCGTCGGGGTGGCCGGGGTGTGGGAGGCGGGCGCGGGCCGGGCGGACCTGGCGCTCACCGAGGCCCTGCAGGACGTGGCGGCGGTGGAGGCGGACGCGCTGATCAGCCTGGCGGTGCTCGAGGAGTTCGAGGGCAGGCCCGCCCGCAGCCGGGAGCTGCTGACCGAGGCGCTGCCGCAGGCCCGCGGGTCCGCGAACACCGGCGTGGAGCTGCGGATCTTCTACAACCGCGGGATGTCCTTCCTGGAGGAGGGGTCGCTGGCCGAGGCGTCCGCGGAGTTCGCGGCGGGCGGCGCGCGGGCCACCGAGACGGGCACGACCTGGAGCGCCTACGGCATGGACATGCGGGTCGCCCAGCTCGTCAGCGAGTTCATGGCGGGGCAGTGGGCCGCCGCCGAACGCACGGCCCGGCTCGGCGGCGCCCGGGTGGGGCCCGCGATCGCGGGGCGGCTCGCCGCGGCCGGGCTGCTCGTGGCCGTGGGGCGCGGGCGGCTGGCCGAGGCGGAGGCACGCTGGCGTGCGCTGGACTCGCGGGACCAGCAGGACGACCAGGTCGTACTGCTGCTGGGGCAGGCTGGCGCGGAGGCGGCCCGGCTGCGCGGGGACACCGCCGAGGCGATCCGCCGGGTGGAGACGGCGCTGGCCGACCTGGACCGGCTGGTCCCGCACCACCTGGCCTCGATCTCGCTCGCCGCGCTCGGGATCGCCGCGCTGCCCGTCGGCGGGGCCGCGGGTCCCGCCGAGACCCTGCTCGGCACCGCCGAGGCGGCGGCGGCGCACGGGACCCCTCGCAGCGGGGTGGTCGGGGTGGAGGGCCGGGCCTGGCTCGCCCGGGCCCGCGCGGAGGCCGCCCGGGTGCGCGGGGAGGACGATCCGGCCGTCTGGAGCGAGGTCGTCGAGGCCTTCGGCTACGGCGAGGTGTACCGCCAGGCCGAGGCCCTGCTGCGCCGGGCCGAGGCGGCGCTGCGGCTCGCGGGCGGCCAGGTCGACCGGGCACGCACCGACCGGGCCCGGGTCGATCGGGCAGCGGCGGGCAGGCTGCGCGAGGAGGCCGCCGCGGACCTCGCGGCCGCGCTGGAGATCGCCGACCGGATCGGCGCCGAGCCCCTCGCCGCCGCGGTGCGGGCCGCCGCCGAGCGGGCGGGCGCCGCGGTCGCGGCCGCCCGGGCCCCGTCGGCGGGCGTCTCGGCGGCCGAGCCCGCGACCGGCGGGGCGAGCGGGGCGGGCCCGCTGACCCCGCGGGAGCACGCGGTGCTGAAGCTGGTCGCCGAGGGCCGCACCAACCGCCAGGTGGGCGAGGCGCTCTACATCTCCGAGAAGACCGTCTCGGTGCACCTGTCCCGGGTCATGGCCAAGCTCGGCGCCTCCAGCCGCACCGAGGCCGTGGCGATCGGGTACGAACGTGGCGTCATCCCTCCCCGAGCGACCGTTCAGTAACTAGACTGCTGTGGTGCCGGTCACCGTCGACCGGCGGGGAGGACCGCACGGATGCCGCTCACCCACCAGCGCCCGGACCTGTCGGACATCGAGGGCTTCTGGACCCGCCCCGTCGAGGAGCGGGCGGCGGCCTTCGCCTGGCTCCGCGACCACGATCCCGTCGCGTTCTACGCCGAGCCGGACTTCGGCTATCTGGCGCCCGGGCCCGGCTTCTACGCGGTGACCCGCCTGGACGACGTCGTGACGGCCAGCCGGACCCCGCAGGTGTTCACCTCGGGAGCGGGCGCCACCTCGGTGGTGGACCAGCCGCCGGAGTTCCGCGAGTTCTTCGGCTCCATGATCAATCTCGACGACCCGCGGCACGCCCGGCTGCGCCGCATCGTGTCCCGGGGCTTCACCCCGCGCCGGCTGGGGATGCTCGTCGAGGACGTGGAACGGGCCGCCACCCGGATCGTCGACGACGTGATCGACCGCGGCGAGTGCGACGCGGTCACCGAGATCTCCGCGGTCCTGCCGCTCACGATCGTGTGCGACCTGATGGGCATCCCGGAGTCCCAGCACCGCTTCGTGTTCGACCGCACGAACGTCATCCTCGGCGCGCAGGACCCGGAATACCGGACCGAGGGCACGGACGTCGTGACCGCCCTGCTCACCGCGGGCGGCGAGCTGTCCGCGCTGATGACGGACCTCGGGGCGGTGCGCAGGCGCAACCCGACGGACGACCTCACCTCCGCCCTGGTGACCGCCGAGCTCGACGGCGAGCGGCTCACCCCGGAGGAGCTGGCGAGCTTCTTCATCCTGCTCGTGGTGGCGGGCAACGAGACCACCCGCAACGGGATCAGCTGGGGCCTGCAGCTGCTCACCGAGAACCCGGACCAGCGCGCGGTGTGGCTCGCGGACGTCGACGGCATCACCCCGACCGCCGTCGACGAGATCGTCCGCCTGGCCTCGCCGGTGATCTACATGCGGCGCACGCTCGCGGAGCCCGCCGTCCTCGGCGAGACCCCGCTCGAGGCGGGCGCCAAGGTCGCGCTGTTCTACTGGGCCGCGAACCGGGACCCCGCCCACTTCCCGGACCCGGACCGGTTCGACGTGCGGCGCTCCCCCAACCCGCACGTCGGGTTCGGCGGCCCCGGCCCGCACTTCTGCCTCGGCGCCCACCTCGCCCGCCGCGAGATGTCGGTGATGTTCCGCGAGCTGCTGACCCGGATCCCGGACATCGCGGTCACCGGTGAGCCCCGGCGGCTGCAGTCCATGTTCATCAACGGGATCAAGCACCTGCCCGTCTCCTTCACCCCCGGCGGTTCCCGATGAGCTACCCCGAGGTCCCGGTGGGAGCGGTGCTCGCGGGCTCGGCGCGGCGCTGGCAGGACCGCGTCGCCCTGCACTACGGCACGCGCGAGCTGACCTACACGCAGCTGTACGAGCGGGCGTGCGCGTTCGCGAACGCCCTGCGCGAGGCGGGGATCCGTCCCCGGGACGTCGTCGCGATCCACCTGCCCAACTGCCCGCAGTACGCGATCGCCTACTACGGGATCCTGCTCGCGGGCGGCACGTTCACGCCTGCGAACCCGTTGCTCCCGCCCGCGGACCTGGCCGCTCAGCTCGCCGACTCGGGTGCCGTGGCGATCGTCAGCTGGGCGCAGGCGTTCCCCGCGGTGCCCGTGCAGACGCTGCGGTTCGCGCTGGTCACGAACCGCGAGCAGGGCCTGGACCCGGCGGTCCGCCTGGCCGAGCACGGGTCCGCCGACCACGCCGCGATCGACTTCGAGGCCTTCCACGCGGACGCGCCCACCACGGCGCCCGAGATCGACATCGACCTGGACGGGCTCGCGCACCTGGCCTACACGGGCGGGACCACGGGCCGGTCGAAGGGCGTGATGCTGCCGCACCGCAACGTCGTCACGAACGTCCTGCAGTACGCCTGCCTGGGCAGCGGCACCCGCTGGGACCTCGACGCGGACGGCGGGATCGTGCTCGCCGACCAGGGGCCGCCCGAGGAGTACCCGGTGCGGCTCGGACAGTCCGTCGTCGTCAACGTCACCCCCTGGTTCCACGCGATGGGGACCGTCGGCGGGCTGAACGTCCCGCTGCTCTCGGGCACCACCAGCGTCCTGCACGAGCGGTTCGACCCGGCGGCCTACCTCGCGGACGTCGAACGCTTCCGGGCCACCTCGATGGGCGGCGCTCCCCCGCTGTACGCGGCGCTGCTGCGCCATCCGGACTTCGCGAAACGGGACCTCTCCAGCGTCCGTGCGCTCAGCTCGGGGGCCGCGCCACTGCCCGTCGAGATGATCGCGGCGCTGCACCGCCAGTGGGGCGAGGACATCGTGATCACCGAGGGCTACGGCCTCACCGAGGTCACGATGGGGGCGACCGCCAACCCGTCGAACCGGTCCGGGCTGCGCAGACAGGGCACGGTCGGGGTGCCGGTGCCGGACACGGAGGTCCGCGTCGTGGACCCGGACGGCGAGCCGGTGCCGGTCGGCGAGACCGGCGAGGTGGTGATCCGCGGGCCGCAGGTCATGATCGGCTACAAGGACCGCCCCGAGGAGACCGCGGCGACCCTGCGGGACGGCTGGCTGCACACCGGGGACGTCGGCGTGCTGGACGAGGACGGCTACCTGCGGATCGTCGACCGCACGAAGGACATGCTGCTCTACAAGGGCTACAACGTGTACCCCCGCGAGCTGGAGGAGCTGCTCTTCCGCGAGGACGGCGTGGTGGGGGCGGCCGTGGTCGGGCGGCCCGATCCGGAGGTCGGCGAGCTCGCCGTGGCGTTCGTCGTGGCGCCGGGTCGCACCCAGGAGGAGGCCGAGGCGATCCGCGCCGCCGTGAACGCCCAGGTCCTGCCCTACAAGCGCATCCGGGAGATCCGGTTGGTCGACGAGATCCCGGTGTCCGCCGCGGGCAAGGTGGTGAAGCGGGAGCTGAGGGAGCGGCTGCGGTGAACGGCGGTGTCGGTGACCTGCGCGCGTCGTCAGCCCTGACGACACCGATCGGGTGAGCGGGCCGCACACCGCTAACGACCGTGCATGACGGCTCGATCACATTCACGTGACCGTCCTGCCCGTGACCCCCACCGCGCCCACCGTCTCCACGGTGCGGCCGCCGGTGGCGGTCCCGCGGCAGTCGCGGGGAGCTCACCGGGCCGCACCGTCCGCGGTGCGCCTGCCGGAGCGCTCGCGTGTGCCGGTCACCTCGCCGCTGCGACCGGTCGAGCCCGTGCGGTACTCACGGGTGAGCCCCGCGGTGCGCGGGGCCGGGGCCGCCGCCTACGCCGTGGTGGCGCGGACGGGCAGCCTCGTGACGCTCGCGGCGATGCTCGTGCTCGGCGGCGCCGTGGCCGGAGCGACGGACGGCCCTGCTCCGCCGCAGACGACGCCCGTGACCCTGCAGGTCCCGTGAGGGACGCTCAGGCGGCCACGCCGCTCTGTCCGTCCGCGTTGAGCGGGGTCTTGAGCACGTGGTCGACCAGGCGCATGACCAGCTGCCCGCCACCGAGGCGGTAGCCGAACTCCTCCCAGGTCAGGAGCTCACGCGAGAGCACCTCGCCGACCGGGCCGGGGTAGAGCCGGGTGACCCGGAACGCGGCTGCGCGCAGCCGCATCTTCTCGTGATGGTCCATGGGAACGGGACTCATTGCACTCACCTCCACAGGCGATGGACGTGCGGGCCGGTTGCGCGCCCTCTGCGCTGAGTCGCCATCCGGGATGCTTCATCGTGACCCACCCCGTTTACCGGCAGATGTCATCGTAACCGAAGAGTGACTGACCTCTCACTCAACGCACACGAATCGTGCAAGATCCACTACAAAGGGCGTCGACATCGACAGCGGGTCAGCACACGATCACGCACCGCGACACCGATTAGGGTCGAGATCATGCGCACGACCGACGTCCTCTGGGCCGACGCCACCGAGATCTACGAGGCGATCCTCGCCCACCCGTTCGTCACCGGCCTGACCGACGGCACGCTCCCCC
The DNA here is from genome assembly GCF_900102195.1 of Pseudonocardia oroxyli. Lineage (GTDB taxonomy): Bacteria > Actinomycetota > Actinomycetes > Mycobacteriales > Pseudonocardiaceae > Pseudonocardia > Pseudonocardia oroxyli. Next base: position 278,462 of record NZ_FNBE01000002.1, on the reverse strand, counting down.
ACTCGGCGTTCCGCCACTACATCGTCCAGGACGCGCACTACCTGCGCGGATACGCCCGCGCGCTGGCGCTGTGCGCCGCGAAGGCCCCGGACGAGCACGCCCTGACGATGTTCTGCGCGCACGCGGGCGGCGCCATCGCCGCCGAACAGGAGCTGCACACCGAGCTGCTGGGGACGCTCGACCTGACCGCCGAGGCCGCCGCGGCCCTCCCCGTGGCGCCCGCGACCCAGGCCTACGTCTCCTACCTGCTGGCCGCCGCGTACTCGGGCTCGTACGCCGAAGCCGTCGCGGCGGTGCTGCCCTGCTACTGGATCTACGCGCGGGTCGGTGAGCACCTCGTCGAGGCGGGCTCCCCCGACCCGCTCTACGCCCGCTGGATCGCGACCTACGGCGGCGCGGAGTTCCAGCAGGTCGTCGACGACGTGCTGGCGGCGACCGACGCGATCGGCGAGACCGTCTCCGCCGCCGAGCTGGCCCGCATGCGCCACCACTTCACCACGACCAGCCGCTACGAGTGGATGTTCTGGGACGGCGGCTACCGCGAGGAGACCTGGCCCGTCTAGAACGACGCCGGGTCAGCGGCGGTCGATGCCGTCCGGGATGATCAGGTGCAGCACGAAGCCGACGACGGCGACCACGATGGCGCCCCAGAAGCCCGGCCAGAAGCCCTCGACCACGAACGGCAGCCCGACGCCGCTGGACAGCGTGCCGACCAGCCAGAACAGCAGGGCGTTCACGACCAGGCCGAACAGGCCCAGGGTCAGCACGTAGAGCGGACAGCCGATCACCTTGATGATCGGCTTGAGCACCGCGTTCACGATGCCGAAGATCAGCGCCACCACGAGCAGCGTGCCGATCCTGCCGCCGGTGGAGGTGGCGCCGAGCTCGATGCCGTTGACCAGCCACACGGCGACGGCGAGCGCGATCGCGACCACGACGACCCGGACGACGAACGCCACGACGGCGTTCCCTCGGGGTTGGACCGGAACAGTCACGAGACCACCGCCTGGGAGACGAGCGTCCGCAGCTGCGGACGGATCGGGTAGGTGCTGGAGGGCATCAGCTGGGTCAGGAAGACGACCGTGAGGTCCTCCTCCGGGAACACGGTGAACGTGGTGCTCGCCAGGCCGCCCCACCCGTACTCGCCGGGCGACTGCAGCTGCTTGCCCGCCGCCGGGTCGACGACCACGGAGAACCCGAGCCCGAACCCGGTGCCGAGGTAGGTGGACTCGGCGAAGATCGGGCGGCCGAAGGTCTGCAGGTCCGCGTTGCCGGGCAGGTGGTTGCGGGTGGCGTAGGCCAGCGTGCGCGGGCCGAGCAGCCGGACGCCGTCGAGCTCGCCACCTCCTGCCAGCATCTGGGTGAAGCGGTGGTAGTCGTACAGGGTCGAGGCCAGCCCCCCGCCGCCGGAGAGCATCGCGGGCTCGGCGGTGATCGCGTCCCCCATCGCGGCGGAGCGGACCAGCCCGCCCCCGGGCTTCGGCAGGTACAGGGTGGCCAGCCGGGAGACGTCCCGGGCCTGGAACCCGGTGTCGACCATGCCGAGCGGGTCGAAGATCCGCTCCTGGAAGAACACGTCGAGGGACTGCCCGGACGCCACCTCGACGACGCGGCCGAGCACGTCGGTGTTGACGCCATAGTTCCACTCGGTGCCCGGCTGGAACAGCAGCGGCAGGCTCGCCCAGACGTCGCACGCCGCGGCGAGGTCCTGCCCGCGCGGGGCGCCGAACTCGTGGCCCTTGGCGCGGTACATCTCGTCCACGGCGTGGGCGTGGTGGAAGCCGTAGGTGAGCCCCGCGGTGTGGGTCAGCAGGTGCCAGATCCGCACCGGTTCGGTCGCGGGCACCGTGCCCGGGTTGGCCGCCGACCCGCCGGTGTAGACCCGCATGTCCGCGAAGGACGGGATGTAGCGGGACACCGGGTCGGTGAGCTCGAGCAGCCCCTCCTCCCACAGCATCAGCGCGGCGACCGAGGTGATCGGCTTGGTCATCGAGTAGATGCGCCAGACCGTGTCGTCGGTGACGGGGAGGTCCGCCTCCACGTCCCGCCTGCCGTAGTGCGCGACGTGCGCCGGCCGACCCCGCCTGGCGACCGCGAGGGACCAGCCCGCGAGCCTCCCGTCGTCGACGTACTTCGCGAAGTGGGAGTCGATCCTGGACAGACGGGCGGCGTCGAACCCCAGCTCGGCGGGGTCGACCTCGACCTTGCAGACGCTCACGGATCCACCCTACCGAGAAGTAAGCACCGCGCGCCCGAGTCGACGGCAGGCGTGCAGCGCCAGCTCGATGTCCATCCGCGCGTCGGCGAGCGGGCGACCGAGCTCGCGCTCCGCGCGCCCGACCCGGTAGCGCACCGAGTTGCGGTGCAGCATCAGCTGCTCGGCGGCCGCCGTGTAGCTGCCGCCGGTGTCCAGGAAGATCAACAGGGTCTCGCGCAGCCGGGCGTGGGCCACGGTGTCGACGGCGAGCCCGCCCAGGGTGTCCGCGACCCACGAGCGCGCCGCGGCGAGGTCGGTGGTCAGCAGCGACACCGACGCGACGTCCGCGAACAGGGTGACGGCGGCGGCGTCCGGTCCCGCGGCGAGAGCCACCGCCTGGGCCCGGAGCGCCTGCCGGTGGCTCTCCCGGAACCCCTCGAGCCCGGAGCCGGGCTCGCCCACGGCGAGCCGCACCCCCGGGGGCGGCTCGGCGGCGAGGGCGGCGACGTCCGACGCCCGGGTGCCCCGCCCGACCGGGAGCCACGCCCAGGTGGTGCCGTGGTCGTAGGCGATGCTCAGGGCCCGCCTGCCCAGCCCGTCGGCCAGCCCGCCCACGGCCCGTCCGGCGGCGGCGCCGTCCGCGGACCAGGCGACGAGGGCGAGGTGCGGGCCGCGCAACGCGTAGCCCAGCGTGGCCTCGGCGGCCTCCAGGTCGGTCGAGTCGCCGTCGAGCAGCGCGCGGACCCGCCCGGCCCGCGCGGTGTCCCGGTTGGCGAGCCAGCGCTCGCGCTCCTCCTCGTAGACCTCGGTGACCTGCCCGCAGATCCAGTCGACGTAGTGGAAGGTGTCCGCGACCAGCCTGCGCGCGGCCGCGAGCGCGACCCGGGGGTCCGAGCACACCCGGTCGAGCTCGGCGAACAGGAAGTCCAGCAGCCGGTCGTGGCCGATCCGGTAGGCGCGCAGCAGGGCGTTGGCGGGGACCCCGCGCTGGGCGAGCCTGCGGGCGTACTCGAAGGCGGCCGAGGGCGGTTCGACCCGCTCGGTCGGGATCTCGTGCGCGAGCATGTGCACGATCGTCTCGACGTTGCCCTCGACGGACGCCCCCAGCAGCTCGAGGATGCGCGGGTCGCCGTCGAGCTCGTCGATCTCGGTCGCCATGAACGTGCTCAGCTCGTCGGAGGTCTCCACGACCCGGCGCCCGAGGGCCCCCGCGACGGCACGGACGACGGCCCCGGCCGTGGCCTCCGACGTCGTTGTGGGCACCCGTCCACTCTCGGTGCCGGACGCACGGGTGACAAGTGTCCGGCCGGGCGCGACGACGGTGGCGCGCCCGGCCGGAGTCCCGTCCGCCTCAGACCTTCCGGACCGCGTCGGCGACCTCGTCGAGGATCGGCGCGCCGACCGGGGTGGCGCCGAGGGTCCACAGGAAGTCGTGCAGCAGGCCCTCGAAGCGCTTCCGCGTGACCGGCACGCCCGCGGCCTCGAGCTTCGTGGCGTAGGCCTCCCCCTCGTCCCGCAGCGGGTCGTACTCCGCCGTGGCGACGTAGGCCGGGGGCAGCCCGGAGAGGTCCGCGCGCCGACCGGGGCACAGGTACTCGATGTCGTCGGACTGCGCGCCGAGGTAGTGCGCCCAGAACCACTCCATCGCGCCGCGGGTGAGCAGCTTGCCGTCGGCGTTCTCGGAGTAGCTCGGGGTGGTGAAGGCGAAGTCGGTGACCGGGAACAGCAGGACCTGCGCCGCGATCGCGGGGCCGCCGCGGTCCAGCGCCGCCTGCGCCACGGACGCGGCGAGGTGGCCGCCCGCGGAGTCCCCCGCCACGACGAGCCTCGACGCGTCCGCCCCCAGCTCCGCCGCGTGCTCGGCGGCCCAGACGGTGGCCGCGTAGCAGTCGTCGAACGCGGCGGGCGCGACGTGCTCGGGGGCCAGCCGGTAGTCCACGGAGACCACCACGGCACCGGAGCGGTTGGCGATGGACCGCAGCGGCCGGTCGACGATGTCCAGGTCCCCGATGACCCAGCCGCCGCCGTGGAAGTAGACGACGAGCGGGCGGGGTCCCGCACCGTCCGGCGTGTAGATGCGGACCGGGAGCTGCGAGGCCGGGCCGGGGATCCGCCGCTCCTCGACGGCGATCGGCTCGGGCTCGCCCTGGAGGTCGAGGAAGCCCTTGGTCGCGGCGCGGGCCGTCGGGACGGTCATCTGCGGGAACGGCGGCATGCCCTGCGCCTCGAGCGCGTCGAGCAGGGCCTGGGCTTGGGGGTGGACCGGCAACGCTGCCTCCTCCGGAACGGGTGTCGCGCCCACCGTGACATCGGTCACGCCCGCGACCTTCGTGCCGAGGATACGAAAACGACCGACGCGTTCGTACCGGGAGAATGACGGGGATGACTGCTCCGGATCCGTGGGGTGACGCCTGGGGTGACCAGGAGGTCCTGCGTGCCCTGCTGCGCAGGCGGGAGGCGGGCAGCAGGCCCGGCGAGCGCCGGGACGGGCACCGGATCGCACTGGTGGTGGGCGGCGGCGGGATGCGCGGTGCCTACGCGGGCGGGATGGTCTGGGCCCTGGAGCAGGCCGGGCTCACCGCGGGCTTCGACCTCGCCTACGGCGCGTCCGCGGGGGCGTTCGTGGCGACGGCGGCGCTGCTGGGCCACGGGTACGACGCCTCGCGGATCTTCCCCGACGACATGGCCCGCCCGGAGTTCGTCGACCCGCGGCGGCTCGGCCGGGCGCCGATGGTGTCGCTGGACCACCTGATCCACGAGATCCTCGTGCACACCAAGCCGACGGACTGGGAGGCGCTGCGGGACCACCCGGCTCCCCTGCACGTGGTGGTCACCGATGCCGCGGACATGACTCCGCACACCCTGACCGGGCTGCGCGACGCTGCGGAGTGGCGGCTGGCCATGCGCGCCACCGCCGCCATCCCCTACCTGACCGGTCCGCCCGTCGAGGTGCGCGGCCGCCGCTGGGTGGACGGGTCGATCGGCGACCCGCTGCCCGTCGGGCGGGCGCTGCGCGAGGGCGCGACCCACGTCCTCGCCCTGCTCACCCGCACCCTGCCCGAGCTGCGCAGGCCCGCGCCCGCGAACCCGTGGTGGGCCCGCGGGATCGACCGCCTCGTGCCCGGGCTCGGCGCGATGACCCAGGACGTCGCGCGGCACGCGGACAGCATCGCGCTGCTCGCCGACGCCGCCCATCCCGCCCGCGGCGGCAGGCACGTGTGCGCCCTCAGCCCGCTGACCAGCGCGGACATCCGGGGGCTGACCGTCGACCCGGTGCGGGTGGAGCGGGCGAGCCACCTGGGACACGCCGCGGCGGCGGCCGCGATCCGGGCCGTCGACCCCGGTTTCCGCCTCGGCCCCGATGAGTTCCCGGCCGGACGGCGGTCTCCCCTTCCGTAACCGGATCCGGGGGAGGGGTGGTGGACCGCTTCGACAGACGACGCATCACGATCGAGGCGGGCACGTCCCGGCCGCACGACGAGGACGAGTGGCGAGGGGTACTCGTCCTCGTCGAGGCGGGGGAGATCGAGTTGCGCTGCGCGCTCGGCGGGCGGCGCCGCTTCCGCGCCGGGGCGGTCCTGTGGTTCTCGGGGCTGGACCTGCGCGAGGTGCACAACCCGGGAGTCGACCGAGCGGTGGTCGTGGCCGTGTCACGAACCCGTAGCACCGGGTGAGCACGGTCGACATGTGGACGGACGACCATGAACCCATGAGCATCGACGTGCCCGTCGCGCAGGCGGAGAACACGCGGTCGGCCGCGATCGGTGAGCTCCTGGACGCGCTGCAGGAGCTGAGCGCCACGTACCTCGACCTGCCCGAATCCGAACGCATCGCGCGGTGCACCGCCGAGGCGGACCGGATCACCGCGGAGGTGGCCCGCCACCTCTTCGGCGCCCGCACGCGGCTGTCCAGCTCCTACAGCCGCCGCTGAACCGTCCGCTCGGCGAAGCCCCGGACCCAGCGCCGCTGCCACGGGGTCTCGACGGCCCGCGGCCGGTAGTGCGCACGGGTCCAGGCCACGGCGTCCGCGGCCGGGTGTCCGGCGAGGACGGCCATGCAGGCCAGCACGGTGCCGGTGCGCCCGGTGCCGCCGGTGCAGCTGACCTCGACGAGCACACCCGACCGGGCGCGCTCGTAGGCGTCCACGATCGCGGCCGTCGCGCCCGCCCGGTCGCGCGGCACGCGGAAGTCCGGCCAGTCGATCCACGCGGCGGCCCACTCCGGCTCGTCGTCGTGGCCGGGCCTGCCCAGACACAGCGAGAACGCGGGCCGCGGGCCGCCCGGGAGGGGATCGCGCCGCCCCCGCCCGCGGACCGGGGTGCCGTCGGGGAGCAGGACGGCGCCGTCCAGCTGGGTCATGGGGGCCATACTGCCCCGTCGTGACCGTCGACGGGATTGTGGCCACCCTGCGCGCCGCGGGGTGTGTGTTCGCCGAGGAGGAGGCCGCGGTGCTCCGCTCGGTCGCGTCCGGCGCCGGGCTCGACGCGCTGGTCGCGGCCCGGGCCGCGGGCGCCCCGCTGGAACACCTGGTCGGGTGGGTGGAGTTCGCGGGCCTGCGGGTCGCCGTCGGGCCCGGGGTGTTCGTGCCGCGGCGCCGGACCGAGCTGCTCGTGGACCAGGTGGTGGCCGCGGCGCCCGCCGTCGTCGTCGAGCTGTTCTGCGGGGCGGCGGCCGTGGCGGCGGCCGTCGCGGCGGCGCTGCCGTCCGCCGAGGTGCACGCCGCGGACGTCTCGCCCGAGGCGCTGGTCCACGCACGTCGCAACCTGCGCGCGGACCGGGTCCACGGCGGCGACCTGGATGCCGGGCTGCCGCCGGACCTGCGCGGGCGGGTGGACGTCCTGGTGGCGAACGCCCCCTACGTCCCCACCGGGGCCATCGCGACGATGCCGCCCGAGGCGCGCGACCACGAGCCCCGCGCCGCGCTCGACGGCGGCGCGGACGGCCTCGACCACCACCGCCGCCTCGCCGCGCGGGCGCCGCTCTGGCTGCGCCCTAGCGGTCTCCTCGTCGTGGAGACCTCCCGCGGGCAGGCGGCGGGCACCGCGGCGGCGATGCTCGGCTTCGCGACCACCGTGGTGCGGGACGAGGACCGGGACGCGACCGCCGTCGTCGGGCGGCTCACCGCCGGGGCGTCTCCACCACCACGTTCGTCGACTTGATCACGGCGACGGCCAGCGACCCGGGCGCCAGCCCCAGCTCCGCGACGGCCTCGCTGCTCATCAGCGACACCACCCGGTGCGGGCCGCACTGCATCTCCACCTGGGCCATCACGGTGTCCGCCACGACCGACGTGACCAGCCCGACCATCCGGTTGCGCGCCGACGACGCCACCGAGGACGTCTCCGGCGCGGCGCTCGCGTGGTCACGGGTGAACGCGGCCAGCGCGGCCCCGTCCACCACCTTGCGCCGCGACGCGTCCAGGTGCACGGGCAGGGTGCCGGCGTCGATCCACCGGCGCACGGTGTCGTCGCTGACGCCCAGGAGGTTCGCCACCTCCGAGATCCGGTACTCTGCCACCTACCGGATACTAGCCACGGCCAGGTCGCCCGGTTCGGCGCCCGCCCGGACCGGCGCGGACCCGTCCGCGGGCCAGATCCCGGAGCGCCCCGCGGTGCGGTCGTAGCCGAAGCCGGTCGGGGCGGCGCAGCTCGCGATCACCACGGCCACGCCGTGGTCGGTCACGACCCGCCGGGCCCGTTCCTCCTGCACGGCCGCGTCCTCGGGCCGGTCGACGACGCCGGCGACGTAGACGTCGATCCCCAGCGCCGCGGTGTCCGCGGCGTGCCGCGGGATCCCGGTGTCCCGGCAGACCGCGAGGCCCAGCCGCCACCCGTCGACCTCGACGACGGCCGGGGCGTCGCCCGCGCGGTGGTGGGCGGTCTCCTCCGCACCCAGATAGATCTTGCGGTAGGCGACGCGCACCCCGTCCCCGTCGACGGCCAGCACACCGATCGACGGGCCCGCCACCGGCGCCCCGGCCAGGGCGAGCGTCCCGGTCTCGGCGCAGGCGGCGACCAGCGGGGCGAGGTCGGCCGGGTCGACCGGGGGCGCGTCGAGCTCGTAGCCGGTCAGCGACAGCTCCGGGAACACGACGACCCGCGCCCCCGCCGCCCGGACGACCTGGGCGTGCAGCCGGGCGTTGGCCGGGACGTCCCGCGCCACGCACGGCGGTTGTGCTGCGGCGATGCACAGCTCGGTGCGCACGATTCCTCCTCGCCGTGACGAGAACGCCCGCCGGGGCCCGACGTCCGCCACCGATGACTTCCGACTCCCCCGGAGGTCTACCCTCCCATGCTGATCATTGCCGGGTACCTGCGCACCGAGCCCACGGATCGAGACGCCTTCGTGGCAGACGGAGCGAAGGCGGTCTCCCTGGCGCGCAGTGCGCCCGGCTGCCTGGACTTCTCCCTCACGGCCGACACCGTCGATCCGGCGCGCATCACCATCTTCGAGCGTTGGGAGTCCGAGGACGAGCTCCTGGCGTTTCGCGGCTCCGGGCCGGACTCGGGCACCGCCGCGCGGATCCTGGGTGCGGACGTGAAGCGCTACGTCATCGCGTCCGTCGAGGAGGCGTGAGCGGAGCACCTCTGGACCGGTCCCCGACGCACTGAGTCGTGAGGAGGCCCCCGCACCGCTCGCCAGGCGCCCGTACGATCTTCGGCACCCACCCTCTCCCGACACGAGAACGGCCCCCGACCCGCGTCTCCGCTGGTCAGGGGCCGTCACCCGAGGGTGTGGCAGGTGAAGGATTCGAACCTTCGTAGGCTAAGCCGACGGATTTACAGTCCGCTCCCTTTGGCCACTCGGGCAACCTGCCGGGGTGCAGTCGGCGTGCCGACGTGCGGGGAGAAGGATACGACAGCGGTGATCGACCTCCGACGAGGGGGTGCCGTGCCGCAGCGAGGAGGAGCCATGGCCGACCCGTCGTTCGACGTCGTCAGCAAGGTCGACCGCCAGGAGGTGGACAACGCGCTGAACCAGGCGGCGAAGGAGCTGTCGCAGCGCTTCGACTTCCGCGGCACCGGAACGTCCATCGACTGGTCCGGCGAGGAGGCGATCAGCCTCGAGTCGGAGACCGAGGAGCGGCTCAAGGCCGCGGTCGAGGTCTTCAAGGAGAAGCTGATCAAGCGCAACATCTCGCTGAAGGCGTTCGAGGTCGGCGAGCCCGCCGTGTCCGGCAAGACCTACAAGGTCACCGGCAAGATCCTGCAGGGCATCGCCTCCGACAAGGCCAAGGAGATCAGCAAGGCGATCCGGGACGAGAAGCTCAAGGGCGTCCAGGCCCAGATCCAGGGCGACCAGCTGCGCGTCTCGGGGAAGAAGAAGGACGATCTCCAGGCGGTCATCGCCCTGCTCAAGGGCAAGGACTTCGGCATCGCCCTGCAGTTCACGAACTACCGGTAGCCGGGCGGGGCCGGGGGCCCGGACCACGTGACCGCCCTCACAGTCCGGTTGGGCGCCGCCCGTCCGATTCTGCGACGACTGAGCAGATGTTCATGCTTGAAGTCGTCCTCGGTCGCCTGCTGGCATGGACCCCGTGCCCCGCATCCGTTCGCGCCTCACCCCCGCCGAGAGACGAGGTGCGACGGCGATGGCCGCCGTCCTCGTCGTGCTCACCGTCGCCGGATGGGGCGTCCTCGTCCTCCTCGTCGTCCCCCACCACTACGACCTCGGCAGTACCGGGGCGTTCGGGGTCGGGCTGGGCCTGACCGCCTTCCTGCTCGGGATGCGCCACGCCTTCGACGCCGACCACATCGCCGCCATCGACAACACCACCCGCAAGCTGCTCGCCGAGCGCGAGACCGGCTCCCCGCGGCCGCTCTCGGTCGGGTTCTGGTTCGCCCTGGGCCACTCCAGCGTCGTGCTCGTGCTCGTCGCCCTGGTCGCGCTCGGGGTGCGGGTGATCGCCGGGGAGATCTCCGACGACGGCTCGTCGCTCAAGCAGGTCGGCGGGCTCATCAGCACCAGCGTCTCCGGTCTGTTCCTGGTCCTGCTCGGGCTGGTCAACCTCGTCATCCTGGTCCAGATCCTCAAGGTCTTCCGCGACATGCGCCGCGGCCGCTACGACGAGGCCACCCTCGAGGAGCACCTCGCCAAGCGCGGCCTCCTGAACCGCATCCTCGGCCGCGCCACCCGCGCCGTCCGCCGCCCGTGGCACATGTTCCCCGTCGGCCTGCTGTTCGGCCTCGGCTTCGACACCGCCACGGAGGTCACGCTGCTGGTCATCGCCGGGGGCGCCGCCGCGGGCGCGCTGCCCTGGTACGCCGTCCTCGTCCTGCCGGTGCTCTTCGCCGCGGGCATGAGCCTGTTCGACACCCTCGACGGCGCCTTCATGTGTTTCGCCTACGACTGGGCCTTCCGCGGGCCCGTCCGGAAGGTCTTCTACAACGTCACCATCACCGCCCTGTCCGTCGCGGTCGCCCTCGTCATCGGCATGATCGAGCTGCTGTCCCTGCTCGCGGACAAGCTCGGCGTGGACTCCGGTCCGCTCGGCTGGGTCGCCTCGCTGGACCTGGACGACGTCGGGTTCGTCGTCGTCGGGCTGTTCTGCCTGACCTGGGTGGTCGCCCTCGCCGTCTGGCGGTTCGGCCGCATCGAGGACCGCTGGAACGCGGCCCTCGCCGACGCCGACGCACCCGGCTGAACCCGCTCCCGACGAGGTCGGTCAGCGGTCCCGGCGCCGGTCCACGAGCGTCCGCGCGACGTCGGCGAGCTTGACGTTCATCCGCTGGGAGGCGGAGCGGAGCGTCGCGAAGGCCTCGTCGGCGCCGATGCCCTGCCGCTCCATCAGGATGCCCTTGGCCTGCCCGATGACGTCCCGGGTCGCGAGCGCCGTCTCCAGGTGGGCCGATCTCGCCTCGGCGGCGGAGGTCGCCCTGGCCATCACCAGCGCGGCCCCGACGTGCGCGGCGAGGATCACCGCGACGTCGCGGTCGGCGGAGTCCAGTCCGTGCGCGCGGTGGGAGTAGAAGCTCAACGCACCCGCCCGGGGCGGGGCGCTGTGCGGGAAGAGACCGACGGCCAGGGCGGCGTTGATCCCCGCCCGGGCCGCGGCGGACCCCCACCGGCCCAGCAGCGGGTCGGCCCGCACGTCCGGGGAGTACACGATGCCCGGCCCCGTCGCCCGGGTCGCCGCCACGCAGGGACCTTCCCCGAACCGCAGCTGCAGCTCGTCGAGGCGCGTGACGAGCGCATCGCCCCGGATGGGCGAGTGGAATCCGCCCTCGGCGTCGGCGAGGGACACGCCGACGAGGTCCGCCGTCGGCACCAGCGCGCTCGCCGCACCGAGGACGCGGCGCAGGATCTCCACCACACTCGTCGTGTCGGACATCGACTCGGCGAGCGCCGAGAACACCAGACGTCGGTCGTTCGCCGTCCGTTCGGGAACGGACGGATGATCGTGCTGCGGCACGCGGGGACCTTTCCACCCACGCCCTGGTCGAGGGCTCCAACCGGTCGCGGCTGGAGGTTCAACCGATCTCCACCTTAACGTCGCCCGTCCGGTCCGTGAGACCGGGGCGGCAGGCGTCAGCGCGCGTCCTCGAACGGGAACAGCGGGACGGGAGCCCGGGCCGGGACGGCGACCGCGGGCGTCATGTCCACGGTGGGCACGGCCGGGGCGCCGCCACCGGACAGCCCGATCCCGACGATCGCCGCGACGGACAGGACGACGACCACGCCCGCCGAGAGGCGAGGCCCCAGGATCCGCCGGTCGTCCGGGGCCTCAGCGGCGGGGAACGTGCTGGTCATCCGGGCTCCTCGGGACGGGGCACGGGCCGAGACACCGCGCGACGCGCGCGGAATACCCGCGCGCCGACCCGCCAAACCCGAGGCGCTACCGGGCGCGTCGCGCCGGGAGGTCTCCGGTGTCGATGACCTGCTCGGCGATGTCCCGGAGCTTGACGTTGAGGAACTGCGAGGCCCGCCGGAGCAGGTCGAAGGCCTGCTCCTCGGTGACCAGCCCGCGCCCCATCAGCACCCCCATCGCCATCCCGATCCGCCGGTTGCTCTGCAGGGCCTCGTCGAGGTCCTGGGCGTGGCGGCGTTCGCGCGCGGCGTCCATGGCGACGGCGGCGTGCGCGGCGAGGACCGCGCCGACCGCGTGATCGTCCTGCCCGAAGGCCCCGACCTCACGGGAGTAGAGGTTCAGCGCCCCCATCGTGTCCTCGCGGACGAACAACCGGAACGACAGCATGCTGTGCACCCCGGTCTCGTCGGACGCCCGGCGACTGAAGGCGGGCCATCGGCTCTCGGTCGCGAGGTCCTCGATGAGGAACACCTCGTGCGCGGCGATGGCGCCCAGGCAAGGCCCCTCGCCCGCGGCGTACTGGATGCGGTCGACCTGTACGGCCACGTCGTCCGTCGCGGCGACCGTGTCGATCCCGCCGCGGCGCCTGACCAGCGAGATGGCGGCGTGGTCGCACCCGTCGACGACGTCGACGGCGGCCTTCGTGACCCGCGTCTGGGTCTCCTCCGGTCCGGACTCGGCCTGCAGCTCGCGGGCGAGGGAGGCGAACACCTCGGCGAGGCCGTGCTCGTTCGCGTGCGTTCCCATCGCCCGACCGTAGCCGCCCCCCGCCGACCCTGACGTCACCAAATCGTCGGACGGTGCCGGTCCACGCGGACGGCCGAGGGTCGCTCACCCATTCGGGGGTGTCTCAGGTGATAGGCGACCCGCCCGTGACCCCGACGACCTCCGCGGTCCTGTAGGCGGACTCCTGGGAGGCGAGGAACACGGAGAACGGGGGGCGAGCTCGACCGGCTGCGCGGCCCGGCCCAGGGGTGCCTGCGCCCCGAACGACTCGAGCTTCCTCTCGTCCAGCCAGAACAGCGGGTAGAGGTTCGTCTTCAGCACCCGGTCGAACCACTCGGAGGTGATGTCGTCGATGCCGCCGTCCTGCGACATCGGGTAAGGCGGCGTTGCTGACCAGGACGTCGAGGCCGCCGAGCTCGCCCACCGCACGCTCGACCACCTCGCGGCAGACCGACTCCTCGCGGAGATCGGCCTCCACCAGCACGGCCGTGCGTCCGGCCGCGCGCACCCAGCGCGCGGTCTCGTCGGCGTCCGCCTTCTCCGCGGCCAGGTGGGTGATCAAGACGTCCGTGCCCTCGCGGGCGAAGGCGATCGCGACGGCCCGACCGATGCCCGAGTCCCCGCCGGTGAGCACGGCCCGCCTGCCCTCGAGACGACCGGTCCCGCGGTAGGTCTGCTCGCCGTGGTCGGGGCGGACGTCGAGCTCGTCGGTGCGGCCGGGATGCTCGACGGTCTCGTCGCCGCTCCCGGGGGAGGTGCTGCTCGGTGGAGTCCTGCGGCGTGAACTGTTCGGGCGCCATGGGCGTCAGTCCTCTCGGTAGAGACGTCGGTGGGCCGCCTGCACGGCCCGCCGGTAGAGCGGCCCGGCGAGCCCGGACGCGGCGAGCGCCGCCCGCGCGGCGTTGGCCCCGGCGCCGCCGTGTACAGCCCCGCCGGGGTGGGCCGACGAACCGGCCAGGAACAGCCCGTCGACAGGGGTGTCCGCCCGACCCAGGCCCGGGACCGGCCGGAACACCAGCTGCTGGTGCACCGCGGCGGTGCCGCCGTTGATGGCGCCGTCGACGAGGTTGGGGTTGCGGCGCTGCAGGTCCGGCGGCCCCGCGACGTGCCGGGCCCGGATCAGCGCCCGGAAGCCGGGGGCGACCCGCTCCACGGTCTGCTCGATCCGGTCGGCGTGGCGTGCCAGATCCGACTCGGTCCAGCCCAGCCCGCGCGGGACGTGCGTGTACGCCCACGCCGACTCGGTTCCCGCGGGCGAGCGGCTCGGGTCCGCGGTGGTCATCTGCCCGAAGAGCAGGAAGGGCTCGTCGGGGAGCCGATCGGCGGTCAGGTCGGCGGTGTAGCGGCGCAGCCCGTCGGCGTCCGCGCCCAGGTGGACGGTGCCCGCGCCGCGGGCGCCCTCGGCGGTCCACGGGACCGGCCCGTCGAGTGCCCAGTCCAGCTTCACGGTCGCGGTGTCCCACTCGAACCCGACGAGATCGCGCACGAACCGTGCCGGGAGGTGCTGCTCGCCCACCAGCTCCCGGTACAGCAGGGGCGCGGCGACGTCGGCGAGCACCGCACGGCGGGCGACGACCACGTTCCCCTCGGCGTCCCGCACCCCGCGCGCCCGGCCGTCTCGCACCACGACCGAACCCACCGGGCGGTCGCAGTCGAGCCGGCCGCCGCGGCTGCGCAGCCGGGCCACCAGCGCGTCGGTCAGCCTGCCCGCCCCGCCCTCCGGGACCGGGAACCCGACGTCCTGGCCGAGCATGCTCAGCAGCCATCCGAACACCGCGCTGCCCGCCGCGTCCGGCCCCAGGTCGGTGTGCAGGGCGTTGCCGGCCAGGAGCAACCCGGCCCCCTCGCCGCGGAAGTGCTCGCGGGCGAACCCGCGCACCGGTTGCACCACCATCCGCGCGAACCGCAGGCCCTCGGCCGCACCGAGCGCCCGGAGCAGCCGCGGTGCACCGCGCAAGGGCGGGAACGGCCGCAGGACGGTCTCCAGCAGGGGGTCGCGGATCCGCTGCCACTGCGCGACGAGCGCCAGCCACGCCTCCCCGTCGCCCGGGGCGGCGGCGTCCAGGTCCGCCGCGGTGCGGGCCGGGTCGCGGTGCAGCACGGTGCACCGGTCGTCCGGGGTCACGTGGGCGAGCACCGCCGGGGCGTGGCGCCACCGCAGGCCGTGCGCCGGGAGGTCGAGCCCGGCCAGCACCGGTGAGGCGGCCGCGAGCGGGTAGAACGCGCTGAACAGGTCGTTCTGGAAGCCGGGCGCGGTGATCTCGGCGCTGCGGACCGCGCCGCCCGGGCTGTCGGTGGCCTCGCAGACGAGCACCTCCCAGCCGGCGTCGGCGAGCAGGTTGGCCGCGACCAGCCCGTTGTGCCCGGCCCCGACCACGACCGCGTCGACGCTCTCGGCCGTCATCCCCGCTCACAGACGACGGCGGCGAGCCGGGCGAGGGACTCGCGGTTGCGCGGCACCAGCAGCGCCTGCTGCACCACCCCCGGAATCAGTCGGGCCGGACCCCGTTCGGCGTTCTCGGTCATGACGACGAGGCTGCCGGCCGCGTCCGGCCGCACCTCGATCCGGATCCGGGCCGCGCCCGCGGGCCAGGCGTACCCGCGCAGCTCCAGCAGCTCAGCCGGCGTGCACGCGAGGACCTCGGTGTCGTCCTCGATCTGGAGCGGCCACGACCCCACGCTGTGGTGCAGCCGCGACCCGACGGCGGGGAAGGTCTCGTCGACGTCTCGCATGTGGGTCGCGCCCACGACCCACAGCGGGTAGCTCCAGCCGTCGGCGAGCACGGCGAACACCCGCTCCGGCGCCGCGGGGATCCGGCGTTCCACTCGGACACTCATCGCTTCGACGCCTCCAGTCGCAGGTGGTAGGGATCGAGCCCGGCGGGCAACGGTTCTCCGACGGCGAGCGGGGAGTCCAGCGGCAGCCCGACGTCGAGCTGCTCGAGCAGGGCCGCCAGCGCCGTGCTCGCCGTGAACAGGACGAGTTCGCGGCCGGGGCACACCCCCGGCCCGCCGCTGAACGGCACGAGCGCGCGGTCCGCGGACGCGGCGCCGTCGAGCCACCGGTCGGGACGCAGCTCGTCGGCCTCGGGGTCCCGAGCGGTGTCGCGGTGCAGGTACCAGGCGGGGATCAGCAGTCCGGTCCCCGCGGGCAGGGTCCCGGTGCGCCAGTCGGTCTCGGTGGTGGTGTCGCGCAGCAGCAGCGGGGTCGTCGGCCAGAGCCGGACCGACTCCAGGACGACCGCCCGCAGCCGGGCGAGCTCCTGGGGGCGGGCCAGGTCGAGGCCGTCCAGCTCCCCGCGGGCCCGGCCGAGCTCCGCGGGTCGGGCGGCCAGCGCACCGAGCGCACGCAGGGTGACCGCGCCCGCCGGGTCGAAGGCGAACAGCCACTGGGGGACCTGGTCCACCCGATCCACCCCGGGCTCGGCAGGCATCCGGGCGACGAGCTCGGCCAGGCTGCCGGGTTCGGCGCGCTCCAGGTGCGCGGCCAGGGCCGCGCGGAACCGGTCCCGCCGCCTCCGTTGCCGCGGGGCCAGGTACGACCAGTTGCCCGCCTGGCGGAGCCGGGTGAGGTCGTCGGTCAGGGCGTGGTCGTCCCGGGCGCCCTCACCCAGGACGATCCGCCGGACGACGCGCCACCACGCCCGCGCGAAGGGCGGCCAGTCCAGGGTGCCCGTGCCTGCCGCGACGGCGATCGGTTCGGTCATCTCGGCGCGGATCACCTCGGTCATCCGCGCGGCGAAGGGGTGCATCGGCTGCCCGGTGTCCAGCACGGCCTCGGTGAAGCGGCGCCGCTGTGCCCGCAGCTCGCCGTGCGAGACCAGCGTGCCGTGCGGCTGGAACTGACCGAGGGCGGCCTTCTTCTCCCGGTTGGCCGGGGCGAACGGCACCGGTGTCTCGTCGAGGACCCGTTCGACGTCGTCGGGGTCCAGGACCAGCGCCAGCCGGCGGCCCGGCAGCGGCACCCGGACCGGGCCGGGCCCGTACCGCTCCCGGACGCGCTGCAGCTCCCGCACCCCGCGACCGTCCGTGTCGAGCCCGCCCGCGATCCGCACGACCGCGGGCCGCCGGGCGATCACCCCCTGGGCCACGATCGGGGCGAGCGCCAGGCCCAGGACGCGGGCGGTGTCGGCCGGGCTGAGGGTCGGGTCTCCAGGGTTCGCGACACGGGTCATGAGGGCGGCTACCCCCGACGCCCAGCGCCGAACGTCGCTGCGGCCGCCGCCACGGCACCCACCGCGGCACCCACCGTGCCCACCACCGCGGCGAGCCGCCTCGTCCGCTCCCGCCCGGCCCCGTTCCAGCCGTCGGGCACGCGCCGCGGCCCCTCGGGGACCCGGTGCAGGTTGCCCGACGTCGGCGGCGCGGCGTCGCCTCCCAGGGCGTAGCGGGCGACCTCCTCGGCCAGCACCCGCTCGGCCAGACCGGGCACGACCTTGTGCACGACCAGCAGCATCGAGGTCAGCGGACCGCCCGCCACGACCTCGCGCCGAGGCCTGCGCAACCGGCCGACCACGATCCGCGACACCCGCTCCGGGTCGTAGGTCGGCGGGGCCACCCGCGGCGCCCGGCCGCTCCGGTTGCCCCCGACCCGCCAGATCGGTGTGTCGACCGCACCCGGCAGCACCGTGGCCACGTCCACCCCGGACACCCCGGAGGTGCGCAGCTCCTGGCGCAGGCTCACCCCCAGGCCGCGCAACCCGAACTTCGCCATCGAGTAGGCCGCGCCGTAGGGCAGGGCGACCACGCCGAGGATCGAGGACACGTTGACGATCACGCCGCGCCCGTGCACCAGCATCCCGGGCAGCGCCGCCCGGCAGCCGTGCACCGCGCCCATCAGATCGACGTCCAGG
Source organism: Pseudonocardia oroxyli (assembly GCF_900102195.1). GTDB lineage: Bacteria > Actinomycetota > Actinomycetes > Mycobacteriales > Pseudonocardiaceae > Pseudonocardia > Pseudonocardia oroxyli. The sequence continues at coordinate 260,878 of NZ_FNBE01000002.1, read as the reverse complement.
ACGCGCCGGTGCTCGGCGAGCGGGACGTCGCAGAACCGGCCGAACGTGATGACCCCCGCACAGTTGACCCACCCGTCGATCCGGCCGAACCGACTGATCGTCTCGGCGGCCACCCGCTCCACGGCGTCGGCGTCGGTGACGTCCGCGGGCAGACCCACGACCCCGTCGAGCTCGGCGAGAGCGGCCTCGTCGCGGGCCACCCCCACGACCGTCGCCCCCTCCGCGACCAGGCGCAGCGCGGTGGCCCGGCCGATCCCGCTCGTCGCGCCGGTCACGACCACGACGCCACCGGCGAGCTGGATGCCCCGCATCACGGGGCCCGCCACTCGCTCGACAGCCGGTGTCGGCCCAGCTCGGCGCGGTCGCGCGGCGCCACCCGGTCGGCGAGGTCGTCGTCGACGACGAGGGTGAGCTCCACCCGGCGTCGGGCGCAGGAGTGGCGGGCGTGCTTGAGCGCGACCAGGGCGCCCGGGGCGACCCGCTCGGCCCGGGTCAGGTCGAGGTGCACCGCGTCGGTCGTCGGTCGCCCGGTCGACGGCAGGGCCAGGCGGGCGTCGAGCAGCCGCAGGAGCCGGACCACCGTCACGGCGTCGAGGTCACCGGTCACCCCGATCACGTACGTCGAGGGGTCCACGGTGCGGACGGAGAGGGAGGGGGCGAGCGGGGAGACGGTCATGGCAGGTCCTCCGGCATCCGGGGTCGAGGGTCCCGGGCGGCGTTTTCACGCGGGCTCCCCGTCCGGCTACCCCGGCACCCGACGATCACACCGACGCGATCCGCGAGCGGGTGAACCAGGGCTGCCCGGGTAGCCCTGCGCCATGACCCGAGACGGCGAGAACCGCGACGAGAACCGCGACGACGAGACCCCCCGCCCCGAGGCCGCCCCGCGCGAGTCGATCCCCGACGACCAGGCGGATGGCGTCGAGCCCATGGCCGAGGTACCGGGCGGGCCGCAGGTGGACGTGCCCGCCGCCCGGGGCCACCTCCCCGACGACGAGGTCCGGTAGGACTTTCCGGAGCGTTCAAGGTTTGGGCGCCGCAGAACCGGGCAGCAGTCCCCCGTGCCGCTCGACGGTCGTCGCCGGCGGCCCTCGGGAGGTGTCGTGGTCGGAGATCGGAGAACCGCCGCCGACGTCCCGAGCGATGCCGTCGCCGCCCACCGGCGCCGACGGCTCGCCGCCGCGGTCCTGCTCGGGGTGGGCGTGCTGGGCCTGCTGGTGGGCTTCGCCTCCGCGAGCCCCGCGGTGGCGACGGCGGCGACGGTGGCGATGACGAGCGGATGGGTGTGGACGTGGTGGCTGCGCGGCCCGAACCCGCCCTGACCGACGACCTCGTGGACGACACCGCCCTCCTCCGCGGCGCGGGCCTGCGCGTGACCGCGCCGCGCAAGGCCGTGCTCGCCGCGGTGCGAGCGAACCCCCCGACACCGAGAGAGGGCTGACGTGACCGACCCGAAACCCCGAGACGAGACCGCGAGCCCGCAGGGCACCGACACCACCGCGAGCCGCAGCGAGAGCGAGAACCCGGCGCTGGCGGGCCCCACGTTCCACCCGGAGCACCGGCCGCGCAGCAACCGCGACTGGTGGCCGGACCAGGTCGAGCTGTCCGTCCTCACCCGGACCTCGCCGGACCCCGACCTGCTGGGCGCCGACTTCGACTACAAGAAGGCCGTCGCGCAGCTGGACTTCGACGCCGTCAAGGCCGACATCGTCTCGGTCATGCGCACCTCGCAGGACTGGTGGCCCGCCGACTGGGGCCACTACGGCCCGCTGTTCATCCGCATGTCCTGGCACGCCGCCGGCACCTACCGCCAGCTCGACGGCCGCGGGGGCGCGGGCGAGGGCGCCCAGCGCTTCGCCCCCCTCCGGTCTCGACGGCGCACGACATCTTCCGGACACTGCTGAACCTCGACGTCGAGTGGGGCACCGCGCGCGACGAGGAGGGCGTGTACGAGGCGCGGGACGCCCAGGGCACCGTCGTGCGCACCGCCACGGCCGTCGATCTCGTGTTCGGTTCGAACTCGATCCTGCGCGGGATGGTCGAGGTCTACTCCGCCGACGACGCCACGGAGCGGTTCGTCCGCGACTTCGTCGCCGCGTGGGTGAAGGTCATGGACCTGGACCGCTACGACCTGCGCTGACGATCCACGACTGTGAGCGGCGATCGTCGCCAGGGCGACTATCGCCGCTCACGGCCAGGGGAGAGGGCCTCTCACCTGCAACGACGCGGCAACAGGAATGTCCTGGGGAGAGCGCCGAACCCGTTCCGCCGGGGCGCCGCGGGGCCTACCGTCTGCCGTCATGAGCGTTCACACCCACGAGCACAGCCACGGCGACACCGCGCACACCCACGAGCACGGGGCGCACGAGCACCAGCACGTCGAGCACAGCCACACCCACAGCCACGACGGCGACTCCCACGAGCACACCCACGCGCACGACGCCGCGGCCGAGCAGGTCCACGAGCACGCGCACTAGACAGCACCGGTCACCACCCGTCACCACCCCGGGTGCGCGGTCGTTGGACCGGTGAGTCGCGAGTGACACCGGGCTCGAACGATGCGTTCTCGCGGTGAGTCCTCGGGTGTGGGCCTTCGGTCTCCTGTGACGGCGCTGCGGCCGGTCGGTTGCCGGCATGGAGTGCAACCGATCGGCCGCTCCCCGCGGTGAACGCGACCGCCGTCGGCTTCGTATATCCGACAAATCGGATGGACGAGCTGAGGGAGACACCCATGACGAGCGTTCTGCACCGCACCCTGCGGGCCGCCACGGTGGCCGCCGTGGTCGCAGGCCTGGCCGCCTTCGGGGCGGGCACCGCGAGCGCCCAGGACGGCGAGGTGGCCGAGCCCGCCGAGTTCACCAGCATGTTCACCGCGATGGCCACCCCGGACATGGTCGTGAACAACGACGGCGTCGCCACGCCGGGCGAGCCCGGCGCGACCGGGACCTTCCACTACCGGCTCAACAGCGAGCTCGAGGTGATCTGCTACGACATCACCCTCGACGGCGTCACCCCGCCCTACCAGAGCCCCGCCCGCACGGCGACGCACATCCACGAGGGGGACGCCGGGTCCGCGGGTCCGCCGCGCATCGCCTTCCCCAACCCCGAGGACGCGGGGGACGGCACCCTGCGCAGCGCGGGCTGCCTGCAGGGACCGTTCACCACGGGCGTCATGGCGAACGGCCAGGACACCGGCACCGGGTTCACCCTCGACCGGATCGAGGCCGACCCGGCGGCGTTCTTCACCGACACCCACACCGCGACGTTCACCGCGGGTGCGGTGCGCGGCCAGCTGACCGAGGTGCCCATGGGCGGGGTCGCGACGGGCGCGGGCGGCGCCGCGACCGAGACCGACACCGGGACCGCTGCGATCGCGCTCGGGGCAGGCGCGGTGCTGGCCGCCGGCGCAGGCGGGGCGGTCTGGCTCCGCCGCCGTGCGTCGGCGTGACCTGGTCCCGCTCGCGGTCGCCGCGCTCCTGACCGTCGGCTGCTCCGCGGCCCCGACACCGCAGCCCGCGGTGTCGGGGCCGCCCGCGAGCACGGGAACCGGCCCGCCGGGCCCGCCCACCGCCGTGCGGATCCCGGCCCTCGGGATCGACACGGCGCCGATCCCCCTCGGCGTGGCCCCGGACGGGACGGCCGAGGTGCCCGCCGACTACGCGCGGGTCGGCTGGTTCGCCGGAGGCGGCCGCAGCGCGGCGACGGTCCTGCTCGGCCACGTCGACTCCCGCAGCGGACCGGCGGTCTTCCACCGCCTCCGCGACCTGGCGGCGGGCGACCGCGTGGAGGTCGAGCGCGGCGGACAGCGCGCGGTCTACGCCGTCGAGCGGGTGGAGCAGGTCGCCAAGGACGCGTTCCCGACGTTCGCGGTGTTCGGCGCGACCGGCGAGGACGTCGTGCGGCTGGTCACCTGCGCGGGCGCGTTCGACCGGGGCGCACGCAGCTACACCGACAACCTCGTGGTCCACGCCGTGCGCACCGGATGAACGATCCGGCGCCCGCGCACGTACGTCCTCCCGGAGGGATGTCCATGGGAGTGGTCCGACGGGCGGCCCCGGTCGCCGGCCCGGCACCGGGAGCGCTCGACACCGAGGTCGGGCTGCGCCGCGCCTACACCGCCTACGGCGCGGAGCTCTACCGCTTCGCGCTGCGGCAGCTGGGCGACGAGGGCGCGGCGCAGGAGGTGGTGCAGGAGGTGTTCCTGCGTGCGTGGCGCCGCGCCGACACCTACGACCCGGAGATCGCGAGCCTGCGCTCGTGGCTGTTCTCGATCGCGCGCAACGCCGTGGTCGACGAGGCCCGCCGGGTCGCCGCCCGCCCCTGGCGGCGGACGCTGACCGACGCACCCCAGGACTCCCCCACCGCCCCGGTCACCGACGGGCTGGACCGGGCGGTCGTCGACACCTGGGTCGTCGAGGAGGCGCTGCGCCGCATCCGCCCCGAGCACCGGGACGCGATCGCCCAGACCCACCTGCGCGGCCGTCCCCACGCCGAGGTGGCCGCCGAGCTCGGCATTCCGATCGGCACCCTGCGCAGCAGGATCTTCTACGGCCTGAAGGCCCTGCGCCTGGCCATGGACGAGATGGGGGTGGAGCGGTGAACGACAGCCACCGCACGATCCGCGAACAGCTCGGCGCGTACCTCCTCGGCGGGCTGACCGCACCGGAGGAGACGGCGCTGGGCGCCCACCTGGACGGCTGCCCCGACTGCCGCGCCGAGCTGGACGACCTGCGCCCGGTCGCGGACGCGCTCGCCGGTGTCGCCCCCCAGGACCTCGCCCACGCCCCGGCCCCGCCGCCGTTCCTGATCGAACGGGTCCTCGACGAGGTCCGCCGCACCCCCCGCCCGGCCGCCGCGCCGCCGCGGCGCCGGGCCCCGCTGCTCGTCGCGGCCGCCGTGGTGGTCGCGGCGCTCGTCGGCGGGGGCGTCGGGTTCATCGCCGGAACCGGGCCGGACGCGCCCCGCGAGGCCGTCGCCGTGCGCACCCTCGCGGGCGGGGTCCAGGCCTCGGCCACGGTGATCCCGCACACCTGGGGCATCGAGATCACCCTCGACGCCGACGGGTTCACCGCGGGCACCCCCTACCGGGTCGTCGTCATCGACGACGCGGGCCGCACCGTCGGCGCGGGCGAGTTCCTCGGCACCGGGGCGGACCCGATGGTGTGCAACCTGAACACCTCGGTCCTGCGGGCCCAGGCCGCCGGGTTCGACGTCCTCGACCCCGACGGCCGCGTCGTCGTCCACGGCGAGCTGTGAGTGAACCGCGGGCGGGCCGGCTCCGAACACAGAGCTGTGTACCGACCTGAACCCGCGGCGCCGCCCGGGGTGAGCGCGGGTCCCGGCCCGCTCACCGAGGAGGACCTCCTCGACGCCCTGGCCGCGGGCGACCGGAGCGCGCTCGCCGGCCTCTACGACCGCTACGGCCGCCAGGCCTGGGCCCTGGCCCGGCGGATCTGCGCCGACGACGCCCACGCCGAGGACGCCGTCCAGGAGGCGTTCCTCGCCGTCTGGCGGGGCGCCGCGCGGTTCGACGCCACCCGGGGACGAGTGGGGACCTGGGTGATGACCCTCGTGCACCACAAGGCCGTCGATCTCGTCCGGCGCGAGGAGGGGGTCCGCCGCCGCACCACCACCCTCGACGAGCAGCAGCCCCTCCCCGCCGCACCCGGCGCGGACGGCGCGGCGCTCGCCTCGGTCACCGCGGCGGCGGTGCGGCGGGCCCTGGCCGCCCTGCCCGAGGAGCAGCGCCACGCGCTCTCCCTGGCCTACTTCGGCGGCTACACCCAGCGCGAGGTCGCCTCGCTGACCGACAGCCCGCTGGGCACGGTGAAGTCCCGGATGTTCGCCGGGCTGGCCCGGTTGCGGACCGCGCTCGGCCCGGTGCTCGCCGAGGGGGACCTCCGATGAGGACCACCACGCCGTGCCCGATGAGCCGCGAGCTCGTCGGTTTCGCGCTGCACGCCCTGGAGCCCGCGGACGAGCTGGCCGTCCAGCACCACGTCGCGGGGTGCGCCGAGTGCACCGCCGCGCTGCCCGACTACCAGTCCCTGCTGGCCGCGCTCGGGCGCGCCATCCCCGAGGCACGCCCGCCCGCCGACCTGCGGGCCCGGATCCTGGACCGGGCGGCGCCGCCGACCACGGCGGGTCCCCGCCCGCACCCACCGGTCCGGCCGGTCCGGCCGACGGTCCTCCCCCGCCACGGGGTCGCGCGGCGCCGGCCGCGCCGCCCGCGCCGACTCGTCGGGACCGTCCTGGCCGTGGCCTGCGCGATCGCCGTGGGCGGACTGGCGGGCGCCGCGGTGGACCGGACCGGTTCGACGCTCGACCGGGCCGTCGCCGCCGTCGCCACGCCGGGTGACGCGCGCTCGACGCTGCACGACGAGGCGGGCACCGCGGTCGCGGCGGTCGTCGCGGGCGACGGGACCACCCGCCTGGTCGTCGCCGCGCTGCCCGCGAACGACGCCACGAACTCGGTGTACGTGCTGTGGGGCATCGGCTCGGGGCAACCGCGCCCCCTGGGGACGTTCGACGCCCGCTCGGCAGGCACCCAGGTCGTCACGCTGGCCGCGGACCCGGGCGCCGTCGGCTACGCGGTGTCCCTGGAACCGGGCCGCGCCGCCCCGACCACACCGAGCCGCGTCGTCGCGAGCGGGCAGGTCTGAGCCCACAGCCGCATTATGGAACCATGATGTCGGTTTCGGGCCCCGAAAACGGCATTATGGTTCCATAATGCGTTCGGTGGGGGTCGTCGGTTGCAGGAGGGCCTCGACCAGCGCTTCCGTGCGCAGGTGGGTGCCCTTCTGGTACTCGGGGTCCCGCACCATGTCCGAGAAGGCGCGCCTGCTGGGGTAGCGCACCAGCAGCACCGCGTCCCACGCCTGCCCGTCCTCCGCGACGACCGGGGCGCCGCCGTAGCCGTAGTAGACGACCTCGGCGCCGAACCGGCCGGACGTCCGCCGGAAGTGCGCGATGTACTCGTCGTAGCGGGCCCGGCCGCCCTCGACGAAGCGCAGCAGGTTCAGCATCGTCACGGGCTCGTCCGGGTCGACGGAGAGGTAGGCCTTGAGATCCGCGCCGGTGGGGTCGATCGCCATGCCGCGCAGTCTGCCTACTCGGCGGCCGGGGCGTCGAGGGCGTCGAGGGCCTCGCCGGACGTGGCGAACACGCTGCCCGGTTCGAGCGCGTCGATGATGCCGTAGCGCTGCAGCAGGTCCGCGACGGGCGGGATGACGTTGGACAGCACCAGCCGGATCCCGGCCGCCCGCAGGCGGGCGCGGACCTGGTCGAGGACGGCGCCCGCGGTGTAGTCGACGTCCCCGATCGCGGCGGCGTCGAGGCAGAACCAGCGCAGCGGCGGACCGCTCCCGGTCAGCGTGGTGACGTCCTCGACGAGGCGGGAGGCGTTGGCGAAGTAGAGGCCGCTGCCGAAGCGGTAGACCACCAGTCCGGGCGCGGTGCGGGCGCCGGGCGTCACGGCGAGGGACTCCCAGTGCCCGGCCGGGGACTTGCGCAGCACGCTGGAGTGTGGCGAGTAGCTGTGCCGCAGGTGGTCGGCGATGGACAGCGCGACGGCCACGAGGATCCCGGTCTGCACCCCGAGCCCGACGACCGCGGCGGCGGTGGCCACGGCCAGCGCGAACTCCGCGCGCCGGACCCGCCACAGCCGACGCAGGCCTGCCAGGTCCACGAGCTCGATCCCGATCACGAACACCACGGCCGCGAGCGCGGCGAGCGGCAGGATCTCCAGCGGCGGGGTCAGGAACAGCACCACGACCACCGTGACGACGGCGGCGCTGAGCTGGGCCAGCTGGCTGCGCCCGCCCGCGGAGGCCACCAGCTGGGTCTTGGTGGGGCTGCCGTTGACCACGAACGTGCCGGTGAACGCGGCGGCGAGGTTCGCCCCGGCCAGCCCGACGACGTCCTGGTCGATGTCCGCGGCCTCGCCGTCCCGGGCGGCGTAGGACCGCGCGGTCGCGGCGCTCTGGGCCAGGATGACCACGATCATCGACAGCGCGACGGGGAACACGGCCCGCACGTCGTCCAGCGACAGCGCGGGCAGCACGAGCACCGGCAGCCCGGCCGGGACCGGCCCGACGTGCGGCACGTCCAGCCCCACCGTGGCCGACACGACGATGGCGGCGACGACCGCGACCAACGCGCCGGGGATCCGGCGATCGACCCGCCGCAGCACCAGGACCAGCACGACCACGGCGGCGGCGACGCCGAGGGCGACCCCGTCGGCCTCGGCGATCCGGCGCCCGATCTCGACCACCCGCGCCGGCACCTCGCGCGCGGCGATCTCCAGGCCGAGCATCTCCCCGAGCTGCCCCACCGCGACGGAGAGCCCCACCCCGGTCAGGAACCCGACCAGCACGGTGCGGGACAGGAAGTTCGCCAGCGCCCCGAGGCGGACGACCCGGGCGAGGACCAGCAGCACGGCGACCACCAGTGCCGTGGTGCCCGCGAGGGCGACCCAGCGGTCGCTGCCGACCGCGGCCAGCCCGACCAGGCCCGCCGCGAGCATGGCCGCGGTGGCCGAGTCGGCGCCGACGACGAGGTGGCGCGAGGCCCCGAGCAGGGCGAACACGACCGCGGGCGCGAGCAGCGTGTACAGGCCCGTCTCGACCGGCATCCCCGCGATCCGCGCGTACCCCAGCACCTCGGGCACGGCCAGCGCGGCGAGGGAGGCCCCGGCGACGGCGTCGGGCAGCAGCCGGGCACGGCGGAGGTCGAGCCCACGGCCGATCCAGCGCAACCGACGACCCCCTCCCGCCCGGCGAGGGGAGAGTACTCAGGCGGCCGCCACCGGCAGCTGGGCCCACACCGTCTTGCCGTCCGCCGGGTCGCGCACGATCCCCCAGGAGGCCAACGCCTCGACCAGGGTGAGGCCGCGCCCACGCAGCCGCCCCAGCCGCGACCGCCCGACGGTCACCGCGGCGGCCCCGTCCGCGTCGTCCACCTCGACCCGCACCGTCGCCCGCCCCGCCACCGCGAGGCGCACCTCGTACGGCGGGGCGCCGTGCTCGAGGGCGTTGGTCACCAGCTCGGTGCAGACCAGCTGCGCGTCCGTCTCGAGATCGCCCGGGGGCAGCGCGTCACGCAGCCACCGTCGCAGCTCGGGCAGACAGGTCGGGTTGGCGAAGCGGCGGCGCAGTCGGACGACCGGCTGCACACCCATGGGACGACCTCCCGCGGCAGGCGAGTGACCTCACGACGTAGCGGAGGTACCCGTCACGCACCGTGTCCAATCGGATTCGGCCGCGACGGTCGAGTCGGTGATCACGGCGCGCAGGTCCCCGGTCCGCGCGTACACCGCCTGCTGCCGGTCCGCCCCCGTGCCCCGCGCGGTCAGCGCCGCCACCAGCTCGCGGACCACGGCCAGGTCACCGGCCGCGTCCAGGGCCTCGGCCACGTGCGCGACGAGCCGGTCGACGACCGCCGCCGCGGGCGCCGGACGTCCGGTGACCGGGTCGACGAGCGCACCCGCCAGGCCGCTGCGGGCCGCCCGCCACAGGTGCAGGCGCAGCTCCTCGGTCCGCACCGGATCCGGCGCCCGACCCGCCCGCCAGTCCCGCGCCGCCGTCTCCACGAGCCCCCGCGCCAACGCGGCGACCAGCACGGCGTCCTCCCGGTCACGGCAGACGTCCGTCACCCGGATCTCCACCGTGGGGTGCCGCACGGACAGGCGGGCGTCGAAGTAGAGCATCCCCTCGTCGACGAGGGTCTCGGTGTCGAGCATCGCCGCGGTCACCCGCTCGTACTCCGCCACCGACCCGAAGATCCCGTACGGCCCGGCCGAGGGCCATCGCGACCACACCTGGTTGCGGAAGCTCGCGTAGCCCGAGGCCTCCCCCGCCCAGAACGGCGAGTTCGCCGACAGCGCGAGCAGCGGGGCGAGCCACGGCCGGATCCGGTCCAGCACGGCGACGCCCTCCTCCGCGTCCGCCACCCCGACGTGCACGTGGCAGCCGCAGGTCAGCTGCTCCCGACCGGTCAGCGCGAACCGTTCGAGGACGTGCAGGTTGCGCTCCTTCGGGAACGCCGTGGGCTCGACGGGCAGCGGGTAGGTGCCCAGCGGTGCCACGGCCGCGCCCCGGCGCGCCGCGGCGCGGGCCGCCTGCGCGCGGGTGCGCTCGAGCTCGGCGGCGAGGTCGGCGAGCGCGACACAGGGCCGGGTCCCGGTCTCGAGCTGCTCGGCGTGGAGCTCCGCCTCCAGCCCGGAGCCGTCCGAGGACTCCGCGCCGGACCCCCCGTCCTGCAGCCGCAGGACGGTCGCCGCGACCGCGCGCGCCGCCCCGTCGGCGGGGTCGACGAGCAGGAACTCCTCCTCCACTCCCACGCTGCGCGGCTCACCGGCCATGGTGTTCCGCCTGCCGCACCGACTCCCCGATCAGCCAGATGGTCGAGGGCCAGAGCCCGACGAACAGGGCCCGCCGCTCGGCGTTCCCCCGCTCCTCCTGGCTGACGGTCTTGGCCCGCACCCACAGCCCGATGCAGAGCCCGACCGAGCCGAGCGAGGCCGCCTGCAGGTGCACGGACCGCACCCCGACGCGATGCAGCAGAGTTCCGATGGTCACGCCGGTAGGTTCCCGGTCCGCCGGGTATCCATGCCGGTGCGTGCACCCCGGTTCTCCCGCCCGAGCGGCGACCGCCGCCGCGTCGCCGCCGTCCTGCGGTGGCCGATCGGCATCGCGGTCGTGTCCTGGCAGTACCTCTGGCGCACGACGGCGATCCGGCGCGTCGACGAGGAGGGTGACGCCTCCGACCTGCCCGATCCCGTGCCGCCGGACCGGCTCGACGACCGGATCCAGCAGGTCCAGGACGGCTACGGCCCGCTGCTGCACCGCCGCTACCGCGTGCGGATCGTGGACGGCTGCCCCGCCGAGGAGCTGATGGCGCGCCTGGCCGCCGACCCGAACCGCTGGGCGCCGTCGGGGATGTCGGTGTTCCGGCGCACCCGCGGCGAGTCGGGGTCGATGAGCGTGGGCGACGAGCTCGTCGTCCGGCTGCCGGGGCCCTGGGACGGCCCGGTGCGGGTGATCACCTCCGGCCCGCGCGGGTTCCGGCTCGCGACGCTGCGCGGGCACCTCGAGGCCGGGCAGATCGAGTTCCGGGTGCGGCCGGACGGCGCGGCCGTCGACTTCGAGATCGAGTCGTGGGCGCGGCCGGGCGACCGGCTCTCCCACGTGCTCTACAACCGCCTGCTGCTGGCCAAGGAGGTCCAGCTGGTGATGTGGACGCAGTCCTGTCTCGGCGTCGCCGCGCTGTCCGGCGGCCGCCGCGACGGGCCCCTGTCCGTGCACACCCGCAGGCTCACCGACCCGGGGTAGCCCCGGCGTCGACGATTCGCACGGTCCAGGCCTCGAACCGGCCGGGCCTGCTTCCCGTGGGGGCCCGGACGATCCCGTCGGGCCCCGGTCGCGGGGCCGTCGCGGGCTCGCCGACCAGCACCTGCAGCCTGCGCAGGGCGTTGCGGTAGAAGCGCTGCTGGGTGTGCCTGCCGAACACCCGGAACCCCAGCCGCAGGATCGGGTTCGCGATCGGGGCCCGCCGGGAGTGCGCGATGATCCGGAACTCCACCCGGCCCGCGTCCAGCAGCTTGGCCACCTCGTAGGTCAGTCGGCCCTGCTCGATGTGCCCGTCCAGGGTCTGGTAAGACCAGCCCACCCGGCGCTCCGGTCCCTCCGGGCCCTCGACCAGCTCGTCGTGCCGGTCGGTGACCCGCACCCCCATCAGCAGGCGCAGCAGCAGGAACCGGCCCTCCAGCACCATCGCCCGCCCGAGCAGGTCGCCGGGCGCGCGGTAGGCGGCCCGCACGATCGCGGGGTCGCTGAACTCGTAGCTGTTCACCAGGTCGACCGCGCGGGCGAACACCCCGTCCGCGGCCGGCTCCCCCGGGGCCTCCCGCCCGAGCACCGCGACGCGGCGGTCCTGGTGCCAGCCCACGGTCACCGCGGGCGGGGCCGCCGCCTCGTCGTAGTTCACGGGCCGGTCGGCCAGCGTGTCGAGCAGGCCGACGACGGGGTCGGCTCGTCGTCCGGGGCGGCGGGGAGTCGGGAGCACACCGGGCCTGTACCCCGTCCGGCGCGCGTGGTCACGCCCCGTCCGGATCCGGGCGGGTCTGGTAGACGTCCGGGACGCCGTCCGCGTCGTCGTCCCGGGCCTCCTCGGCCGCGATGCGCCGGTAGTGGGCGTTGCGGACGCGCAGCACGACCGCGGCGAGCAGCGCCGCGATCAGCGAGGCGGTCAGCACGCCGATCGTCGCGTGGTCGGCGGCCGCCGTGCCGCCGCCGAAGGCGAGCTCGCCGATGAGCAGGGACACGGTGAAGCCGATCCCGGCCAACAACGACACGCCGAACACGTCCCACCAGCTCAGCCCGTCCGCCAACCGGGCCCGGGTGAACCGCTGGGTCAGCCAGGTCCCGCCGAGCACCCCGACGACCTTGCCGACGACGAGCCCGAGGACGACGCCCACCGTGACCCGCTCGGTCAACGACGCGAGGCCGCCCGAGTCCGCGAGGGACACCCCGGCGGCGAAGAACGCGAAGACGGGCACCGCGAACCCCGCGGAGAGCGGGCGGATCCGGTGCTCGAAGCCCTCCGCCAGGCCGGGCTGCACCCGATCGTCCCGGCGGGTGCGGTCGCGCACCGGCACGGTGAAGCCCAGCAGTACCCCGGCGACGGTGGCGTGCACCCCGGACTCGTGCACCAGGAACCAGGTCAGCGCGGCGAGGGGCAGCAGCACCCACCAGGCCCGCACCCGCCGCTGCACCAGGAACCCGAACAGCGCCGGCGGGAGCAGCGCGAGCAGCAGCGCCGCCGGGTCGAGGGAGTCCGTGTAGAAGAGGGCGATGATCGTGATCGCCAGCAGGTCGTCGACCACGGCGAGGGTCAGCAGGAACAGCCGCAGCGCCGTCGGCAGGTGGGTGCCCAGGACCGCGAGGACCGCCACGGCGAAGGCGATGTCGGTGGCCGTGGGAACGGCCCAGCCCACCACGGCGTCGGTCCCGGCGTTGACCAGCACGAAGATCACCGCGGGCGCGGTCATCCCGCCGACGGCGGCCACGATCGGCAGCGCGGCGCGCCGCGGGTCACGCAGGTCGCCCGCGACGAACTCGCGCTTGAGCTCGACCCCGACCACGAAGAAGAAGATCGCCAGCAGCCCGTCCGCGGCCCACGTGGCGAGGTCCAGGTGCAGGGCGCCCGGGCCCACCTGCAGCGCGCCCAGCGCGAAGTAGGCCTCCCGCCACGGCGTGTTGGCCCACACCAGCGCGACGAGCGCCGCCCCCACCAACAGGAGCCCACCCACCGTCTCGGTCCGCAGCACGTCCGCGATCCGGCGGGCCTCCGGCCACGATCCACGGCCGAACAGGGGCAGGCGGGAGAGGGCGGGGCGCACGGGAGACCTCCACGGGAGCAGGGCGGATCATCACGCCGACCAGACTTCCCGGCACACCTGTCGTCGAGGGTAGAGCAGCGGGCGCGCGTCAGCCTGCCGGGGCCGCCCGCCGGATCCGGTGGACCGCGACGTCCGGCGAGGCCGTGGCGGTGGCGGTGACCGCACCCCACCGGCGACAGCCCTCCAGGAAGGCCCGCGCGGGCGGGCGGTGCTGGTCGGCGAGCCACACCTCGCCCGTGTCCCCGACCAGGCGGGGCAACAGGTCCGCGAGCGCCGGGAGGGAGGCGTGGTCGTAGAGCACGTCCGCGGCCAGGACCAGGTCCCACGGGGCGCCGGCGAGCGCGCACCACGGGTCGTCCCAGTCGCAGCGGGCCACCTCGAGCCGCAGCCCGTTGTGGCGGGCGTTGTGCGCCGCGTAGCGCAGCGCCCCCTCCGCCTGGTCGGTGGCGAGCACGCGGGCCCCGCGCTGGGCGGCGACGAGGCTGGGCAGGGCCAGCCCGCAGCCGAGCTCGAGCACCCGGACGCCCGCGAGGTCCGCGCCGCCCACGAGCGCGGCCAGCTCGATGCCGCTGGGCCACGGCTGGGCCCAGTAGGGCGGGTCGCCCGCGTCCCCGTCGTCACCGGTGCCGTGCTCGTAGATGCGCGCCAGGGCGTCCCGGGGGTGGGCGAGCTCGATCCGCCCGGTGGGCAGGTCGAGCACGGTGCGTCCGACGCCGCGCGGGTCGGAGTCCGACTCCGCGCTCGGGGCGTCGCCGTACAGGGTCAGGCCGCGGAAGGCGGACCGCATGGATGCCTCGGGTTCTCTCGCGGACGTGCCCGCGTTCGGGGTGGGACCTGCGGTGGCGGACCGGTCAGAGCCGGAACACGCCGGTGACGGCGGGCCCGGTGTCCGCCTCGTGCAGGTCGAACTGCACCCGGTCGTGGGGGCTGAGGCTCTGGCTCCCGCCGCCGTCGATCTGGGCGCGATGGACCGGGTCAGGGCAGGGGGCGGTCCGCGGTCTCGATCCCGAGCATGTCCAGCAGCTCGCGGCAGTCCCGGGCGTTGTGCGCCTGGCCTGCCACCACTCGGGCGGCCCGGTCGTTCTGCACCTGGCAGGCGACGTCGTAGGCCTCGGCCTGGGCGGCCCACCCCTTCGGCTCCTGAGACGGACCATCGGACGCGAGCCGGACCATGTGGTGCTCCTTGGATCGACCAGCAGTCCCCGACCGCGGCGCGAGCGGCGGTCCCGGGACGAGAACCTGTGCGACGAGTGCCGCACATGGTCACCGGTGCTGTCCGATCAGACCGGTTCAGCCTACGCGCACCGGCACGATTTCGGGGAGTCGGGAACCTTCGGGCCGGTTCGGCCGTTGAGCAGTGCAGGTCGTTCGGTTTTCGAGGTCCGTGTGCACTGCACGCTCGCGAGAACACGCGGTGGAGCAGTGGGTCGGCGTCATGAGGGCGCTCGGGACCTGTTCCGCCCGGGTCGGCCGGGCCCCGCAGTTCGCGGACGCGCCCAAGACCTGCGAGGAGCAGCACATGGCACAGGGAACCGTGAAGTGGTTCAACGGTGAGAAGGGCTTCGGCTTCATCCAGCAGGACGGTGGCGGCGCCGACGTGTTCGTCCACTACTCGGAGATCGCGGCGGACGGGTTCCGCAGCCTCGACGAGGGCCAGCGCGTGGAGTTCGAGGTGGGCCAGGGCAAGAAGGGCCCGCAGGCCACCGCCGTCCGCCTCGTCTGACGGCGAGCCCGCCTCCCCTCGCGGGAGGCGGGCCCCCGCCTGCGCGTCCCGCCGCACGATCACGTCCCGGTAGGCACCCAGCTTCGCGCGGAACTCCGCCGCGCCCTCGACCACGCCCTTCTGGCGGAACGTGCCGAACCAGCGCGCCTCGACCCGGCCGCAGGTCCCCGCCCTCAACCGCCACCCCCGCTGAGCCTGCGGCCCAGGACCGTGGCCGCGGCGGCGGTGAGGACCACGGCCACCGAGGGGACGAGCACCACGTGGGGGGCCGCGAAGAGGTACTCGCGGCCCTCCGCGACCATCGCCCCCCACTCGGCCGTCGGGGGCTGCACGCCCAGCCCGAGGAAGGACAGCCCGGACACGGTGAGCAGGGTGCTCGCGAACCGCAGGCACGCGTGCGCGACCAGCGGCGGGGCGATGTTGCGGCTCACGTGCACGGCCAGCACCCGAGCGCGGGTCGCGCCGAGGGCGACCACCCCCTCGACGTACTCCCGGCCGGTCTCGCGGACGGTCAGCAGGTGGGCCTGGCGGGCGAAGGGCGTCCAGCCGACCGCGCAGACCGCGACCAGCAGCGCGGGCACGCCGGGGCCGAGCACCACCGCCGCCAGCAGGCCGAACAGCACCGTCGGCAGCGCGGCGAGCAGGTCCGCGGTGCGCACCAGGACCGCGCCGAACGGCCCCTTCGACGCCCCAGCCAGGAGCCCGACCGCCACCCCGAACAGCCCCGTCAGCAGCACCGCCGCCACGGACAGGCCCAGCGTCAGCCGGGCGCCGGCGACCATCCGGGCGGCGACGTCTCGACCCAGCTGGTCCGTGCCGAGCGGATGGGCCGCGGACGGCGGGGCGAGGATCGCGGCGAAGTCCGGGACGTCGGGGTGCGGCAGCAGGAACGGCAGCACGACCAACACCCCCGCCGCGGCGGCGCAGGCCACCGGCCACCGCCTCACCGGGCCGCCTCCCGGTCCCGCGCCACGGGATCGGCGAGCAGCGCCACGACCTCGACCACGATCCCGGCCACCACGGCGACCGCCACGATGACCAGCGTGCCCGCCTGCACCACGGGCAGGTCTCGGGCCAGGACCGCGTCGTACATCAGCCTGCCCGCGCCCGGGATCCCGAACACGACCTCGACGACCACCGACCCGCCGAGCAGCCCGGCGACGAACATCCCGGACAGTGCGGTCACCGACACGCACCCGAGCCGGGCGGCGTGGCGCCAGAGCACGCGCCCCTCGCTCAGCCCCTTCGCCCGCGCGAGCCGCACGTGGTCCCGGGCGAGGACGTCGATCGTCTCGGCCCGGACGAGCTGCGCCGCGAGCGCCGCGGGATAGGCGGCCAGGGTCAGCGCGGGCAGCACCAGGTGCTGCGGGCCGCCCCACCCCAGCGCGGGCAGGACGCCGAGCCAGACCGCGGCGACCAGCACCAGCCACGGCGCGAGCACGAACTCCGGGACGCTCACCCCGGCGATCCCGACCGCGGACAGCACCCGGTCGAGCAGGCCGCCCGGCCGCCGCGCCGCGTACACCCCCGCCGGGATCCCCGTCGCGGCCGCGAGCAGCAGCGCGCAGCCCGCCAGCAGCCCGGAGACGGCGAGGGCGTCGCCGAGCTGCGCCGCGACCGGCGTGCGGGTGACGTACCCGAGCCCGAGGTCGCCGCGCAGCACCGCACCCAGCCACCGCAGGTACTGCCCGACGACCGGGCCGTCGAGCCCGAACTGCGCGGCCACCGCCGCCTCGACCTGCGGGTCCGGCGTCGCGCTCGCGACGCGGGCCCGCAGCACCGCCCGCACCACCGAGTCGGTGTCCCCGCCGACCAGCCGCGGCAGCGCGAACGCCACCACGGAGGCGACGACCAGCAGCAGGGGCAGCGGGAGCAGGCGGCGGAGCAGCACTCAGGTGGCCGACCGGGTCAGCGACGGCAGGATCGGTCGGACGCCGAGCGGGTCCGGCACGAATCCCGTGACCCCGCGCGAGCCCGCGGTGTTGCGCGGGTGCACCACCATGACGCCCACGGCGTCGGTGGTCAGCAGCCGCGCGGCCTCGGCGAACAGGGCCTGCCGCTGCGCGGTGTCGCTCGTCTCGGCCAGCCGCTGGATCAGCGCGTCGTAGGCGGGCGAGCAGTAGTGCTCGAGGTTGTAGCTGCCGCCGCAGGTGTAGTCCGAGGTCAGCGTGCTCGCCGCGTCCGCGTAGTCCGACAGGTAGCTGCGCGAGTTGAGGAACAGGTCGAACCGGCCCGCCAGCAGGTCAGGCTCCTGCGCCGCGTAGTCGCCCACGGTCAGCTCCACGCGGATGCCCGCCTGCTCCAGCATCGAACCGATCGCGGTGGCAAGCACGGGCATCTCCGGGCGGTTCGGGAAGGTCCACAGCCGCGCCGTCAGCGGCCGGTCCGGACCGTGGCCCGCCTCCGCGAGCAGGGC
Organism: Pseudonocardia oroxyli; assembly: GCF_900102195.1. Classification (GTDB taxonomy): domain Bacteria; phylum Actinomycetota; class Actinomycetes; order Mycobacteriales; family Pseudonocardiaceae; genus Pseudonocardia; species Pseudonocardia oroxyli. Next base: position 243,340 of record NZ_FNBE01000002.1, on the reverse strand, counting down.
CTTCGCCCGCGCGAGGTCCGCGCCGGGCGGCGGCGTGGTCGCCCCCCACGGCACGGCCGCCCCGAACAGCTCGCTCGCGGGTGCCGCCGCCCCGGCGAGCACCTGCGCGGCCAGGGTCGGCCGGTCGATCGCCGCGGTCACGGCCTGGCGCAGCCGCACGTCGCCGAACAGGGTGGACTGGCTCATCAGCAGCTCGACGGTGCGCGCGGCCGGGTACTCGGCGACGTCGGCGCCCGCCGACCGGACCTGCTCGACCGCCGCGCCCGGCAGGCCCTCGGCGAACTGCAGGTCACCGGACTGCAGCCCCAGCGCCCGGGTCTGCGGGTCCGGGAGGTACCGCACCGTCACCCTGGCCGCGCCCGCCTTCGGGCCCCAGTAGGCGTCGTTGCGGAGCAGGACGGCGGAGTCCGTGCCGTTGACCGTGTCGAGGACGTACGGGCCGGTGCCGGTGCGCAGGACCTGCGGTTGCCCGCCGCCCGAGTAGGCGGTGGGCGCGAGGATGCCGAGGTTCCCGCTGCTCATCCGCATCGGCATGATCGGGTCGGGCGCCGCGGTGGTGATCAGCACGGCGTCGGCGCCGTCGGCGGCGACGGAGAAGCCGATGTCGCGGATCGCGCGCGGCGGCGCGGTCACCCCGGCGACGTACCCGAGCGCGGTGACCACGGCGTCGGGGGTCAGGGGGGTGCCGTCGTGGAAGGTCACGCCGGGGCGCAGCACGAACCGCCAGGTGCGCGGGTCCGCGGTCTGCTCCCACGAGGTCGCGAGGCCCGGTGCGGGTCGGGCCTGGTCGTCCACCGTGGTGAGGGTCTCGGCCACGCCCAGGCTCTGCAGGCGGGCGCCGTCGTCCGCCTCGAAGGCGTAGGCGGCGCGGGGCGGGAACTGCAGGCCCACCGTGATCTCACCGTCCGGGTCCGCCCCACCCGCGGAGCCCGCGCCCGCACATCCCGCCGCGAGGGCGGCCACCGCCACCGCCGCGAGCACCACTCCGGGCAGTCGTCGCCCCATCACCGCTCCTGTCGTGCGTTCCACGTGTGGAGCGAATCATCTGTGCAACTGTTCAGGTCGTCAATGTGACTCGGACGTGACCCGGCGGACCTCGAGCTCGGGCGGCCGGGGGTCGGCAGGCCCCTGGGCCGGGAAGTCGAACACGCCGAGGATCAGCAACATCGGATAGTCCGGGGACTGGCGCGACCGCCGGACCACCTCGCCGTCGAGCCGGAAGTCGACGCCGTCGGGGCGCCAGTCCACGGCATAGGTGTGGAAGTCGGCGACGTCGATCTCCCGCGGCTCGGCCGCGAACTCCTCGTGCAACGCCGGGTCGCGGAACGCATGGATGCCGCAGCCCACCGCCCGCGGCGCGGTGCCGAACACCTCCACCAGACAGATCTCGCCGCAGCGCTCGGGGGCGTCCTCCATGCCGATCATCCAGGCCGAGAACATCGACCGCGGCCCGATCCGGGCCCGGCACTCCACCTCGACCGTGCCGTGGTGCGGAACCAGCCCGCGCAGCTCGGACTGGGTCTCGCGGACGGTCAGCCCCTCCCGGAAGGGCTGCTGCCCCCGGGTGCTCCCGACCGGGCCGGACCAGTTGCCCGACTGCACCGCGGACACCCGCAGCGGCGGATCGTGGCGGTCCGGACACCAGACGGGGTGCTCGGGCGGGATGCTCAGCCGCAGGCCGCCGCCGTCCTCACCGCCCACCTCGTAGGTCGCGGCGGCCGCCGCGCGCGAGCTCCACGCGGGCAGGTAGGCCGGGAGCCAGCGGGCCGGGTCCAGGGTGGTGAACCGCTCCTCCACGCCCTACCCCTTCACCCCGAACTCGGCCTTCACCTCGGCGCGGAAGCCGTCGTAGTCCTGGGTCGCGGCGAGGCCGAGCTCGCCGATGCAGTCCGCGCAGCGGCCGACGATCCGCAGCAGGGACTGCCTGCCGCAGCGGACGCAGGTCTGCGGGAGCGCGGTGGTGTCGTCGTCGTCGGACATGCGCCGAGTCTGCCGCACGCCGCCGCGCAGGCCGACCGCGCGTCCGGCGGAGGGGTCAGCGCATCACGATGCAGCTCGAGCTGCCCGTCGCCAGCAGCCTGCCGCCCGCGTCCCGCAGCTCGGACTGCGCCAGCGCGGTGCGGCGGCCCGCGTTCACCACCCACCCGGTGGCCTCGACCTCCCCGGTGGCCGCGGTCATGGGGCGCAGGAACCTCACGTCGAGGTCGAGGCTCGTGTACCCGACGCCCGCGGGCAGCGTCGTGTGCACGGCACAGCCCATCGCGGAGTCCAGGAGGGTGGCGAAGACCCCGCCGTGCACCGTGCCCAGCGGGTTGTACTGGTACTCCCCGGGGACCATGCGGAACACCACGCGGCCCTCGCCGAACGAGGCCAGCTCGAACCCGACGAGCGAGAGGATCGGCGGGGCGGGCAGCTCACCCGCCTGCAGCGCCGCGAACACCTCCATGCCGCTCATCCCGGCCGCGGCGGCCATCTTCGTCGGGTCCTCCCAGGTGTGGGTCCGCTCCCGGGGCTGCACGGTCGTCATGCGGGGGAGCCTACCTGGATTGCGGTCAGGAACCCAGCCCCGGTGGACGGCGACAACGATCCGGTCGCGGCCCGGGGGAAACGTCGGGTGTGCCGGATAGCGTGATCGTCCCCGGACCAGGAAGGCCCACCCGTGACTGAGACCCGCTCGTGACGACACCCCGGCCCCGCCGCCGCATCGTCCCCCTCGTCATCGCCCTCGTCGTGGGGGTGGCACTCGTGATCGGCGTGCGCGCGTGGGTGACCGGCGGATCGGGTGGCTCCGGCGGGGACGACCCGGCGCCGAGCCGGGCCGACCGGGCGGACTGCGTGCCGCTGAACGTCACCGCGTCCTCGGAGAAGGCGGCCCTGCTCGCCGCCGTCGCGAACAGCTACAACAACACCGACCGCGAGGTCGACGGGCGGTGTGCGGACGTGCGGGTCACCTCGTTGGCGTCCGGCGAGGCGGCCCAGGCCCTGGCCGCGGACTGGAACGAGGCGGCGTACGGCCCGCGGCCGGACGTCTGGAGCCCCGCCGCGTCGTCCTGGGCGGGTGTGCTCGAGCAGCGGCTCACCGAGGCGGACCGGCCGAACCTGGTGCCCGCCGAGCGGCCGTCGGTGGCCCAGACACCGCTAGTCATCGCCATGCCGCAGCCCATGGCGGAGGCCCTGGGCTGGCCGGACCGGGCGATCGGCTGGGCCGAGCTGGCGGCGTTGGAGGCGGACCCGGCGGGCTGGGGCGCGCAGGGGCACCCCGAGTGGGGCCGGTTCACCCTCGGCAAGACCAACCCCACGCTGTCCACCTCGGGGCTGAACGCCACGGTCGCGGCGTTCTTCGCGGCGACCGGGCGCTCCACGGACCTCGTGTCCGCAGACGTCGCGGACCCCGCGAACCGGGAGTTCGTGCAGCGGGTGGAGAGCGGCGTCGTGCACTACGGGGACACCACGCTGACCTTCCTGCGCAACCTCGCGGAGGCGGACGCGCGGGGCAACTCGCTGTCCTACATCAGCGCGGTCACCGTCGAGGAGAAGTCCGTCTGGGACTACAACCAGGGCAACCCGTCCGGCGACCCCGCGACGGCGGGCCAGGGCCCGAAGCCCCGCGTGCCGCTCGTCGCGATCTACCCGCGGGACGGCACGCTCGTCTCGGACAACCCGTTCCTCACCCTGACCGCGGACTGGGTGGACGCGCCGAAGCGGGCGGCCGCCGCGGACTTCCTGTCCTACCTGCGCGAGCCGGACCAGCAGAGCCGGTTCACCGACGCGGCGTTCCGCAGCTTCGAGGGCACGCCCGGTGCCCCGATCACCCGGGAGAACGGGCTGCTGCCGCAGGCGCAGCTCGCGGTGCTCCAGCCGCCCGCGGCCGCGGTGCTCGACGAGATCGTCACCTCCTGGACCGATCTGCGGAAGAAGGCGAACCTCGTCTTCGTGCTGGACGTCTCGGGCTCGATGGGCCAGACCGTGCCCGGTGCCGGGAGCACCCGCCTCGACCTGGCCAAACAGGCCGCCGAGGAGGGGTTGGGGCTGCTCGGGGCGGAGGACACGCTCAGCGTGTGGACCTTCAGCACGCCGCGGGGCACGGAGACCGACCCGTTCCGGGTGGTCGTGCCGCCGGGGCAGGTCGGCGCCTCCCGCGACCAGGTGCGCCGTGTGGTGCAGGGCCTCGAGCCCGGCGGCGGCACGGCGCTCTACGCCACGACCCGCGCGGCCGTCGCGCAGGTGCAGCAGACCTTCGACCCGAACCGGATCAACGCCGTCGTGCTGCTGACGGACGGGGTGAACGAGTACCCCGCCGACAACGACCTGGCGGGCCTCGTGTCGAGCCTCGACACCGAGGACACCTCGCGCGCGGTCCGGGTCTTCCCGATCGCGTACGGCGAGGACGCGGATCTCGACGTGCTCACCCAGATCGCCCGCGCCACCCGCGCCGCGTCGTACGACGCCGGGGACGAGGCCTCGATCCGCCGGGTCATGACGAACGTGATCTCGAACTTCTGAGGGGGCCGCTCGGATGGGTCTGAAAGAGCGGCTGGCCGATCCGTGGGCGGCGGTCGTCGGTGCGGTCGCGGGCGGGCTGACCTGGGCGGTCGTCCCGGCGGGCGGGGTGGGCATCGCGGCGGGCGCCGGCGTGGCCGTCGTCGTCTACGGGGCCAAGGTGGTGTCCGACGCGCTGCTGAACCGCTCCCCCGCCACCGCGCAGGCGGCCGTGCCCGTCGCGCTGCCCGAACCGCCGCGCGGCAGCTCCGCACGCCGGCTCCTGGACCGGGCGGAGGAAGCGCTGCGGGCGCTCGACGGCACCGTCGAGAACGCCGCGGCCGGGGTCACCCGTGACCAGATCGGCGCGATCCGGGACACGGCGTCGAGCGCGTCGACACAGGTGCGGCGGCTCGCGGGTCAGGCCACCGCGTTCGACCAGGCCTGCGGGCAGATCCCCGTGGAGCGGCTGCGCGAGGAGCGGGGCAGGCTGCAGCGCGCCCGCCCGACGGACCCGGCGGTGCGGGAGGAACAGGCCTCGGCGCTGCGGGGGGTCACCGATCAGCTCGCCACCTACGACCGGATGACCGCGGCCCGAGACGCCGCCCTGGCCCGGCTGCACTCGACCGCGGTCGGGCTGGAGGGGTTGCGCACCCGGGCCGTCGAGCTGCTCGCGCTGGCCGCGACGACCGGCGAGGGACCGGGGGACGAGCTCGTCGAGGAGCTGGGCGCACAGCTGGATGCGCTGCGCGCCGGGCTCGACGAGGTGAGCCGCCTGGCTAGCGGCGGGCCATCGCCTGGAGCCGCCTGATCCGGTCCTCGATCGGCGGGTGGGTGGCGAACAGCCGAGCCATGTGCTCGCCGGGCCGGAACGGGCTGGCGATCATCAGGTGGGCCTGCGAGACGAGCTGCGGCTCGGGCGGGAGCGGCGCGAGGGCGGTGCCGTACTCCAGCTTGTGCAGCGCCGAGGCCAGGGCGAGCGGATCGCCGGTCAGCCGGGCGCCGGACGCGTCCGCCTGGTACTCCCGCGACCGGCTCACCGCCATCTGCACCACGCCGGCGGCGACCGGCCCGAGCAGGGCGATCAGCAGGGCCGCGATCGGGTTCGGCCGGTCCTCGTCCCCGCCCCCGAAGATCCCGGCGAACATCGCCATGTTCGCCAGGAAGCTGATCATCGAGGCCATCGCCCCGGCGACGCAGGAGATGAGGATGTCGCGGTTGTAGACGTGGGACAGCTCGTGGCCCAGCACGGCGCGCAGCTCACGTTCGTCGAGCAGCTCGAGCAGGCCGGTGGTGGCGCAGACGGCAGCGTTGCGGGGATTGCGGCCGGTCGCGAAGGCGTTCGGCGCCTCCGTCGGGGACAGGTAGAGCTGCGGCATCGGCTGGCGCGCGCGCTGCGAGAGCTCGCGGACGATCCGGTACAGCTGCGGCGCCTCCGCCTCGGTGACCGGTCGGGCGTGCATGGCGCGCAGGGACATCTTCGCCGAGTTGAAGTAGGCGTAGCCGTTCATCGCCAGCGCGACGAACACGGCGAGGATCAATCCCGTCCGGCCCGCGACGAGCCCGCCGATCAGCAGCACGAGCGCGCTCATGCCGCCGAGCAGGACCGCCGTCTTCAGACCGTTGAGATGACCGTGCACCGTTCCTCCCTCGTTCCTGCCGCGACAACGAACCGGCGCCGGGAGGTGTTCCGCGCAGACCTGTGCTCTCCGTGTCCTTTGCACTGTCAGCGGATCCGCACCCGACGCGAGGCACGAGCCCACCCTCCGCGCCCCTTTGCAGTGACAGCGGATCCGCACCTCGTGCGAGGTATACGCCCATCCTCCGCGCCCCCCTTGCACTGTCGGCGGATCCGCACCCGACGCGAGGGACGAGCCCCCTCCGCGTCCCTTTGCACTGACAGCGGATCCGCACCCGACGCGAGACACGAGCCCCCATGACCCTTTGCACTGTCAGCCGATCCGCACCTCACGCGGGGTGCGGATCGGCTGACAGTGCAAAGGGGCGCGATCACCACAGCTCCCCCGTGTCAGGATCAGGCCATGACCACCGAAGTTCAGACGTCGATCACCGACGGAGTCGCCCTGCTGACCGTGTCCAACCCCGAGCGCCGCAACGCGATGAACCTCGAGCTGGCAGGCATGCTGGTCGCGGCGCTGGACGCCGCGGTCGCGGACCCCGCCGTCGGCGCCGTCGTGATCACCGGCGAGCCGCCGGCGTTCTGCGCGGGCGGGGACCTCGCCGAGCTGCAGGGCGCCGACCACGAGCGGCTGCGGGCCGTGTACTCGGGGTTCCTCGCGGTGGCCGAGTGTCCGCTGCCGACGATCGCGGCGGTGAACGGCGCGGCGGTGGGCGCGGGCCTCAACCTGGCACTGGCCTGTGATCTGCGTCTCGCCGGCCCCGGCGCGAAGTTCGACACCCGCTTCATGCCGCTCGGTATCCACCCCGGCGGCGGCTACACCTGGATGATCGAGCGCGCTCTCGGGACCCAGGGTGCCAAGGCCATGACGCTGTTCTGCGACGTCCTCGACGCGGCCGAGGCCGAGCGCGTCGGGCTCGTCTGGCGCCGGTACGACGACGACGAGTCCCTGCTTGCGGGCGCCCTGGAGCTGGCGGGCCGGGCCGCAGCGGCGCCCCGCGCGCTCATCGAGACCACCAAGGCGACGATGCGGATCACCGCGGGCCCCCTCTCGCACCGGGAGGCGACGGAGATCGAGGTGCGCGCCCAGGCCGCGACCGTACAGTCGGAGGAGTTCCAGAAGCGGGTCGCGGCGCTGCAGGCGCGGATCAGCAAGCGGTGATCGACGGGTGTGACGCCGCCCGGCCTCAGGCACACTGAACGACATCGGACGTTAACCTCGTCCGTACTCACCATGCTCTCGAGTGGAATCGGGGAATGACCTCGACATGACGTCCAACGACGCCGCCGTCACGTCCGTGCCCGAGGTCGTGACCAAGGACCGTGTGGTCATCCGGTTCGCGGGTGACTCCGGTGACGGGATGCAGTTGACGGGTGACCGGTTCACCTCGGAGACCGCGACGTTCGGCAACGACCTGTCGACGTTGCCGAACTTCCCCGCCGAGATCCGCGCCCCCGCCGGGACCCTGCCCGGAGTCAGCTCGTTCCAGCTGCACTTCGCCAACTACGACATCCTCACCCCCGGCGACCGCCCGGACGTGCTGGTCGCGATGAACCCCGCCGCGTTGAAGGCGAACATCGCCGACCTGCCCCACGGCGGGGTGTTGATCGTCAACACCGACGAGTTCACCAAGCGGAACCTGACCAAGGTCGGCTACGCGCAGAATCCGCTCGAGGACGACTCGCTGGCCGACTTCCAGGTGCATCCGGTCGCCATGGCCACCCTCACGAGGGGCGCTCTGGAGGAGACCGGGCTGAGCAAGAAGGACGCCGAGCGGGCGAAGAACATGTTCGCCCTCGGGCTGCTGTCCTGGATGTATCACCGCCCCCACGAGAGCACCGAACGGTTCCTGCGGGAGAAGTTCGCCCGCAAGCCCGACATCGCCGAGGCCAACATCCTCGCCTTCCGGGCAGGTCACGCTTACGGGGAGACCACCGAGGCGTTCGCGGTGACCTACGAGGTCGCCCCGGCGAAGCTGGCCCCGGGCACGTATCGGCAGATCACCGGGAACACCGCGATGTCCTACGGCATCGTCGCGGCCGGGAGGGTCACCGGACTACCGGTGTTCCTCGGCGCCTACCCGATCACCCCCGCCAGCGACATCCTCCACGAGCTGTCCAAGCACAAGGCGTTCGGTGTGACCACGTTCCAGGCCGAGGACGAGATCGCCGGGGTCGGCGCCGCCCTGGGCGCGAGCTTCGGCGGGGTCCTGGGTGTCACGGCCACCTCCGGGCCGGGAATCGCGCTCAAGGCGGAGACCATCGGGCTCGCCGTCGCCCTCGAACTCCCGCTGCTGGTCATCGACGTCCAACGAGGCGGCCCGTCCACGGGGCTGCCCACCAAGACCGAGCAGGCCGACCTGCTCCAAGCCATGTTCGGGCGCAACGGCGAAGCACCCCTGCCGATCATCGCCCCCCAGTCCCCGGGGGACTGCTTCCACGCCGCCGTCGAAGCCGCCGCCATGGCGGTCAAGTACCGCACCCCCGTCATGGTGCTCTCCGACGGGGCGCTCGCGAACGGGTCCGAGCCGTGGAAGGTCCCCGACGCCGACACCCTGCAACCGATCGACCCCGGGTTCGCCACCGAACCCAACGCCCCCGACGGGTCCGGGGAGTTCTGGCCCTACCTGCGCGACCCCGAAACGTTGGCCCGCCCCTGGGCCGTCCCCGGCACACCGGGCTTGGAACACCGCATCGGTGGGCTGGAGAAAGCCGACGGCCGCGGGTCGATCTCCTACGACCCGGACAACCACGACCGGATGATGCGGCTACGCCAAGCCAAGATCGACGGCATCGAAGTCCCCGACCTGCAGGTCGACGACCCCACCGGGGACGCCGAGCTGCTGGTCGTCGGGTGGGGCTCCACCTACGGGCCCATCGTCGCCGGCGCCCGGCGGGTCCGCGGGCTCGGACACCGGGTCGCGACCGCGCAGATCCGCAACCTCAACCCCCTGCCCGCCAACCTCGGGCAGGTGCTGCGCTCCTACAAGACGGTGCTGGTCCCGGAGATGAACCTCGGGCAGCTCGTCCTGCTGCTGCGCGCCCGCTACCTCGTCGACGCCAAGTCCTACACCAAGGTCTCCGGGCTGCCGTTCAAGGCCGAGGAGCTCCAGGACGTGTTCCTGGACTACCTCACCGGCACCCACCCGAACACCAGCACCACCACCAACGGAGCCCCCATGACCGGAGCACAGGCATGAGCACCGACCTCGGTCTGCCGTCCATCGGCGGGCTGGACCTCGTCCCCCACACCGAGGACAAGCAGACCGCGAAGGACTTCACCTCCGACCAGGAGGTCCGCTGGTGCCCCGGCTGCGGTGACTACGCCGTGCTCGCCGCGGTGCGCTCCTTCCTCCCCACGCTGGGGATCAAGCGTGAGAACACCGTGTTCGTCTCCGGCATCGGCTGCTCCAGCCGGTTCCCGTACTACCTCAACACCTACGGGATGCACTCCATCCACGGCCGCGCCCCCGCCATCGCCACCGGCCTCGCCACCAGCCGCGAAGACCTCTCCGTCTGGGTCGTCACCGGCGACGGAGACGCCCTCTCCATCGGCGGCAACCACCTCATCCACGCCCTCCGCAGAAACGTCAACCTGAAGATCCTGCTGTTCAACAACCGCATCTACGGCCTCACCAAGGGCCAGTACTCCCCCACCAGCGAGGTCGGGAAGGTCACCAAGTCCACCCCCATGGGGTCGGTCGACCACCCCTTCAACCCCATCTCGTTGGCCCTGGGCGCCGAAGCGTCCTTCATCGGCCGGGCGTTGGACTCCGACCGCAAGGGCCTCACCGAGGTCCTCGCCGCCGCCGCCGCGCACCGCGGCTCCGCGCTCGTGGAGATCTTCCAGGACTGCCCCATCTTCAACGACGGCAGCTTCGACCTGCTGCGCAAGCCGGAGACCAAGGAACAGCGGCTCATCGCCGTCCGTCACGGCGAGCCCATCGTGTTCGGCCCCGAGGACGACCGGTACGCCGTGGTCCGCGACGGGTTCGCGTTGAAGGTCGCCCGCGCGGCCGAGGTCGACGCCGCCGACATCGTGGTCCACGACCAGGAGAGCCACGAGCTCGCCTTCGCCCTGTCCCGGCTGTCGGACCAGAACCTCGACCACACCGTCACCGGCATCTTCCGCAACGTCGACCGCACCACCTACGACGACGCCGCCCGCGCCCAACTCCAGCAGGCCAAGGACAAGGCCCCGAACGCCGACCTCCAGACCCTGCTCAACGGCCGCGACACCTGGACCATCGCCGGCTGACCCGGCGTGGACGCCCCGCCGGCCGGGTGTCGAGCCGCTACCCGCCGGCGGGCGGCGGCTCGGGCTCGTCGGGCGGGGTGAACAGCCGGCCGGGTCGCCGATCGTGGGCGCCGGGTTGCCTCGGGATCCGCGGATCGGGCTCGGGGCCCGGGTGGCGCAGCCGGTCGAGCGCGCCGAGCGCCGAGGGTCCCGTCCGGGGCGGCGGGACGCTGTCGAGCCCGGCCAACGCCGGGTTGGTGGGTACCGGACCGGCGACCGAGGGGGTGCCGGGCGTGCGCCGAGCATGGCGCGGCACCCCGGGCAGGGGACTCGGCGGAGCCTGCGCGGCCTGCACCGGGTCCATGGGCTCGGGGGCGGCCGACGGCTCGGGCGGAGCGGGCCGTCGCCGCCCCGGTCCGATCGCGAGCCAGGTCAGCAGCCCGCCGAGCAGGAACGAGAGCAGGCAGAGCACCCACATCTGGGCGAACACCGCGGCCATCCCCACCTCCTCCTCGATGAATCGCTCCGGACCGTTCGTGCGCTACCCGAGCGCACCGACGAACACCTCGACCCGCCGACTCGCCTCGGGCTCGGCGAGGGGGTCGGCGTCGCCGGCGCCCTCCACCGTGATCCGAGACGGCGCCACGCCTGCCGCCACCAGCCGCTCCGCGACGGCCGCCGCCCGCTCCCGCGACAGCTCCACCGCACGACGAGGTGGGCCCGGCAGGTCCGCCGTGTGCCCGACGAGCCGGACCGTCGCCTCCGGTGCCGACGCCAGCAGCGCGCCGAGCGCGTCCGCCGTCGCCGCGGTCGCGGGGCGCAGATCGGCTCGTTCACCGTCGAACAGGAGCGGGTGCGCGGCCAGCATCGCCGCGACCCGAGCTCCGACCTCGCCCGCCGCCCCGGGGGTCGGGGAGACCGAGCCCGGCGCTCCGGTCGCGGTGGTCCGCGCCGCGGCGGTGGCCGGAACGACCGGTGCCGGCGCACGGACCCACAGGAGCCCGATCGCCGCGAGGAGCGCGGGCACCGCGACGGCCGCCACCGCCCATCCCGCCAGCCGGCCGCTCCCGGACACACCGCCTCCCCGATCGGGTGAAGGACACAGTAGCCGGGACCGGGGGCGGGGGGGACCCGCCGATTCGCCGGCCGAGCGCGGGCTGGGGCGGGTGGACGTTCGGCGATCGTGTTCTGATGGAACGGTGACCACGTAAGACCGCTCGCCGCTCGATCGCCGGGGCGTCGGCTTCGGCGTCTCGGCACCCGTGCTCTGGGGGCTGTTCCCCGCGTTCTGGCCGCTGCTCGACCCCGCTGCCCCCGTCGAGGTGCTCGCCCACCGCATCCTCTGGACCATGGTCCTGATGGCCGGGGTCCTCGCCCTCACCCGCGGGTGGGGGGCGCTGCGGCGGCTGTCGGCGGGCGGCTGGGCCCGGGTGGCGGTCGCGGCCTGCCTGATCACCGTGAACTGGGGCGTCTTCATCTACGGCGTCGCGGTCGACCGGGTCGTGGACATCGCGCTCGGCTACTACATCTCGCCGCTGGTCAGCACCCTGCTCGCCATCACCGTGCTCCGCGAGCGCCCGAACCGCGCCCAGGTCGCGGCCCTGCTGATCGCGGCGGCCGCGGTGGTGGTGATCAGCATCGGGTCTCGCGCTCGACGAGACCATGCCCACGTCCCGGTGGATCGGCTTCGGCCTGGTCTGGGTGGCCCTGCTGATCTTCACGGTGGACCTGCTGCGCAGCACCCGGACCCCCTCCACAGCGAACGGCGCGTTCGTTCACCAGGTGTGAACGAACACGCCGCCCGCCGGGGGGCTCGGAGCCGGGGCGGTCAGCCGGTGCGGTCGATGGTGTAGCCGGTGAGGGTCGTCAGGGCGTCGACGGCGGAGCAGGCCGGGAGCTTGCCCAGCTCGGCGCGCGCCTCCTCGGCGTACCCGGCCAAGGTCTCCTTGGCCTGCGGGATGCCCGGGCCGGACCGCAGCAGGTCCAGGGCCTCCTCCACCTCGGCGTCGGACCCCAGCGGACGCGAGAGCAGGTCCCGCAGCCGCTCGGGAATGCCCGGGTCGGCCAGCGCGTAGAGCATCGGCAGGGTGTGGACGCCCTCGCGCAGGTCCGTCCCCGGCGTCTTGCCCGAGTCGCCGGACGGCGAGGCGATGTCGATGATGTCGTCGGAGATCTGGAAGGCCGCGCCGATCACCGACCCGAAGCGCTGCAGCGAGTCCACCTGCTCGGGGGTACAGCCGGAGAACATCCCGCCGAAGCGCCCCGCGGTGGCGATCAGCGAGCCCGTCTTCTCGTCGATCACCCGCAGGTAGTGCGCGACCGGGTCCTCCCCCGCGGCGGGCCCGCGGGTCTCCCGCATCTGGCCGGTGACGAGCTCGGCGAACGTCTCGGCGATGATCCGTACGGCGTCCGGGCCCAGATCGGCCACCAGGCGGGACGCGTGGGCGAACAGGAAGTCCCCGGTCAGGATCGCGACCGTGTTGTCCCAGCGGTGGTTGGCGCTCTCGGCGCCGCGGCGCATCGTGGCCGAGTCCATGACGTCGTCGTGGTAGAGCGTCGCGAGGTGCACGAGCTCGACGACGGCGGCGGCCCGGACCACCTCGTCGGCGGATCCTGACGGCCCGACCTGTGCGCTGAGCAGGGTGAACAGCGGCCGGAACCGCTTGCCGCCCGCGTCGATCAGGTGCAGGGACGTCTCGCTGACGAAGTGGTAGTCGCTGTGCACCTCACGGTGCAGCAGCTCCTCCACCCGGTCGAGCCCCTGCGCCGTCACGGCGGCCAGGTCCGGGTCGGCGAGCTCCACACCCGCCACGCTCTGCGTCTCCACCCCGACAGCCTACGAGGCCGACTCCTCGGTCACCCTGTGAACCCGCCCGCGCCCGCCCAGTCCAGGACGAGGGTCGGGGCGACGCCGAGCAGCAGCGTCACGACGACCCCGAGGGTGATGGCGACGGTGGTGAACGCGCCGGGCACGGAGACCGTGGGCCCGTCCGCGGGCGTCTCGCTGAAGTACATCAGCACCACGACCCGCAGGTAGAAGAACGCCGCGATCGCCGAGGCCACGAGAGCGACCACCACCAGCGGGGCCATCCCGTCCGACAGCGCCGCCGAGAACACCGCGAACTTCGCGGTGAACCCGCTCGTCAGCGGGATCCCCGCCAGCGCCAGCAACAGGAAGGTCATCACCCCGGCCAGCAGCGGCGAGCGCTTCGCGAGCCCCGCCCATTGGGACAGGTGCGTCGCCTCGCCGTCCGCCGTGCGGACCAGCGAGATGATCCCGAAGACCGCGATCGTGGTGAAGCCGTAGGCGAGCAGGTAGAACAGCGTGCCCGACGTCCCGGCCTGGGTGATCGCCATCGTCCCGAGCAGCAGGAACCCGGCGTGCGCGATGGACGAGTACGCGATCATGCGCTTGAGGTCGGTCTGGGTGAGGCCCAGCACGGCACCGATGACCATGGACGCGATGGCCACGGCCCAGAGCACCCCGCGCCACTCCCAGCGCGTGCTGCCGAACGCCACGTACAGCACCCGTGCGATGGCCCCGAACGCCGCGACCTTGGTGCACGCCGCCATGAACGCCGTGGCCGGCGTGGGTGCGCCCTGGTAGACGTCCGGCGTCCAGGTGTGGAAGGGGCCGACCGAGCCCTTGAACAGCAGCCCGACGATGAGCAGCGCGAGCCCCCCGAACAGCAGCGCGTCCGACCGGTCGGTCCCGACCGCCGCCTCGGCGATGGCCGAGAGCCGGACCGAGCCCGCGTAGCCGTACAGCAGCGCGACGCCGTAGAGGAAGAACGCGGAGGCGAACGCCCCCAGCAGGAAGTACTTGACCGCCGCCTCCTGCGACAGCAGTCGCCTGCGCCGGGCGAGCCCGCACATCAGGTACAGCGGCAGGGACAGCACCTCGAGCGCCACGAACATCGTCAGCAGGTCGTTCGCCGCGACGAACGCCATCATCCCGCCGAGCGCGAACAGCGTGAACGGGAAGACCTCGGTCTGCATGGTCGGCGCGTCGCCCGGGGCCCCGTAGGAGCGGTCCACGTGCTCGGGGTCGACGCCCGACGGGCCGGTCGTGCTGCCCGGGGCGGCACCCGCCGAGGCGCGCTCCAGCGCCGACGCCACGAACGCCCCGCCCGGCTCCACCGAGCGGTCCGCGATCAGCAGCAGCGACCCGAACCCGAGGACGAGCAGGGTGCCCCAGAGGAACAGGGTGGGCATGTCCACGGCCATCGTGCTGCCGAGGGTGATCACGCCCTGGGCGGGCGCGTCGCCCGCGTAGACGCCGAGCGTCACGCCGGCCACGACGATCGCCACGACGCTCAGCGCCACCTGGGCGGGCCAGCGCTGGTGGCGGGGTAGGAACGCCTCCACCAGCACGGACACGCAGGCGGCGCCCAGCACGATCAGCAACGGCGCGACGGCGGCGTAGTCGATCGGCGGCGGGGTCAACGGGGTCATCGGGCGATACCTCCGGCCGGGACCGGGTCGGGCAGGCCGAGCTCGGTCATCGTCGCCTGGACGGACGGGTTGATCACGTCGAGCACGGGGCCGGGGAAGAACCCGAGCACCACGATGACGACGATGAGCGGGGCCAGCGCCCCGATCTCCCGCTTCGTGAGGTCGGGGAAGCCGCCACCGCGGCGGGCGGCCACGGCCGGGTCGATCATCGCGCCGGGCCCGCCCACGGGTTCGAGCGAGTTCAGCACGGCCTGTCCGCGGACCGGGCCCTGCATCGTCTGCTGGTAGAACCACAGGATGTAGAGGGCGGCGAAGATGATGCCGACGGTGGCGATGATCGTGGCCACCGGCTCGTTCGGGAACGAGCCCACGAGCACCAGGAACTCGGAGACGAACGAGTTCGTGCCCGGCAGCGCCAGCGAGCTCATCCCGGCCAGCAGCAGACAGCCCGCCAGCACCGGCGCCAGCTTGGCGACGCCGCCGTAGTCGCTGATCAGCCTCGACCCGCCGCGCGCGACGAGCAGGCCGACCATCACGAACAGCATCCCGGTGGAGAGGCCGTGGTTGACCATGTAGAGCGCGGCGCCCGCGAAGGCCTGGCTGGAGAAGGCGAACGTGCCGAGCGCGATGAACCCGAAGTGGGCGATGGACGTGTAGGCCACGAACCGGCTCATGTCCTTCTGCCCCACCGCCAGCAGCGCCCCGTAGAGCACGCCGATCACCGCGAGGGTGATCACCAGCGGCGCCATGGTCCGGGACGCCTCGGGGAACAGCGGCAGGGTGTAGCGCAGGAAGCCGTAGGTGCCGACCTTGTCCAGCACGCCGACGAGCAGGACCGCGGCGACGATGGGCGCCTCGGCGCCCGCGTCGGGCAGCCAGGTGTGGAAGGGCACCAGCGGGGCCTTGATCGCGAAGGCGATGAAGAACCCGAGGAACAGCCAGATCTGGGTCGACTCGGGCACCTGGTGCGCGATCGACTGCAGCTCCGACCAGGTGAAGGTGCCCTGGCCGAGGATGTTCCCGCTGGTCACGTACAGCCCGATCAGCGACGCCAGCATGATCAGGCCGCCGAGCAGCGAGTACAGGAAGAACTTCACCGAGGCGTACTGCCGGTTCGGGCCGCCGAAGCGCCCGATCAGGAAGTACATCGGGATGAGCATCGCCTCGAAGAAGACGTAGAACAGGAACACGTCGGTGGCCGT
Organism: Pseudonocardia oroxyli; assembly: GCF_900102195.1. GTDB lineage: Bacteria > Actinomycetota > Actinomycetes > Mycobacteriales > Pseudonocardiaceae > Pseudonocardia > Pseudonocardia oroxyli. Next base: position 227,328 of record NZ_FNBE01000002.1, on the reverse strand, counting down.
GAAGACGCCGACGAGCGTGGCCTCGGTGGCCAGCAGCAGCGCGAAGTAGCCGGACGCCGTCCGGCCCTCCGGGAGCTTCTCGGCCCAGGCGAAGAGCATCAGGCCGGGGACGAGGAACGCGGTGAGCGCCAGCAGGACCAGCGCGATCCCGTCGATGCCGAAGGCCAGGTGCGTGCCGAAGGCCGGGATCCACGGCACGGAGAACTCGTACTGGAAGCGCGTCCCGCTCGCCGCGGCGGCCGGGGAGTACCCCACCCAGATCACGACGACGAGCACGAACTCCAGCAGCGCGGTGGCCATGGCGGTGGCCTTGGCCGCGGGCACGTTGTGCCGCAGCGGGTACATCAGCAACGCGCCCACCACGGGCACGAGCAGCAGGATGATCAGCATCGGGCTCACGCGAACCTCACCGCCAGCAGGGCCGCGACGACGAGCACGCTGCCGCCCAGCATCGAGAGCGCATAGGAGCGCACGAATCCGGTCTGCAGTCTTCGCAGCCGCCCGGACCCGCCGCCGAGGCCCGCGGCGATGCCGTTGACCGCGCCGTCGACGCCCCGGTTGTCCACGAACACCAGCGCCCGGGTGAGCCAGATGCCGGGCCGCTCGATGAGCGTCTCGTTGATCGTGTTGGCGTACAGGTCCCGCCGGGCCGCCCGCACGGGCACGGACACCGGCGACGGCCGCTCGACCGGCGTCGGGCGGCGCCCGACGACGAGGTACGCGATCACCACGCCGAGCAGGGAGAACGCCACCACGAGCCACGGGACCAGCGCGTGCGGCAGCACCCCGCCCTCGAGCTCGCGCAGCTCGCCCACCGACGGGGCCAGCCACTCGTAGAGGCCGATCGAGTACAGGAGGAAGCCGCCGAGCACGGAGCCGAAGGCCAGGACGATCATCGGGACCGTCATCGTGGCCGGGGACTCGTGCGGGTGGTAGTCCTTCCCGTCCGGGCCCTTCAGCTCGCGCCAGCGCTCCTTCCCGAAGAAGGTCATGATCATCAGGCGGGTCATGTAGAACGCGGTGAGCCCGGCCGCGAGCGTGGCCGCGCCGCCGAAGACCCAGCCCTGCCAGCCCTCCTGCGCGAACGCGGCCTCGATGATCGCGTCCTTGGAGAAGTACCCGGACAGGAACGGGAAGCCGATCAGCGCCAGGTAGCCGAGGCCGAAGGTCACGAAGGTGATCTTCATGTGCTTGCCCAGGCCGCCGAAGTGGCGCATGTTCACGTCGTCGTTCATGGCGTGCATGACCGAGCCGGCGCCGAGGAACAGCCCGGCCTTGAAGAACCCGTGCGTGAGCAGGTGGAAGATGCCCAGCGCGTAGCCCGCCGGACCGAGGCCGACCGCCAGGATCATGTAGCCGATCTGGCTGACGGTGGAGTAGGCGAGGACCTTCTTGATGTCGTCGTAGGCGCAGCCGATGACCGCCCCGATGAGCAGGGTGACCACGCCGACCAGCGAGACGATCAGCCGCCCGGTCTCGGTGAGGTTGTAGATCGGGCTCGTCCGGGCGATGAGGTAGACGCCCGCGGTGACCATCGTCGCCGCGTGGATCAGGGCGGAGACGGGGGTCGGGCCCTCCATGGCGTCGGGCAGCCAGGACTGGAGCGGGAACTGGCCGGACTTACCACAGGCCCCGAGCAGCAGCAGGATCGTGATCGCCAGCACCGTGCCGCCGGGGACCTCGCCGATCCGCGCGAACACGTCGGTGTACTGCAGCGTGCCCAGTTCGAGCCAGATCAGGAAGATCGCGACGGCCAGCCCGACGTCCCCGACCCGGTTCATCAGGAACGCCTTCTTCGCGGCGGTCGCCGCCGACGGCCGGTCCTGGTAGAAGCCGATCAGCAGGTAGGACGCCAGGCCGACGCCCTCCCAGCCGAGGTAGAGCATCACGAAGTTGTTGCCCAGCACCAGGATCAGCATCGCGGCGACGAACAGGTTCAGCTGCGCGAAGAAGCGCCGCCTGCCCGGGTCGTGGCTCATGTAGCCCACCGAGTAGATGTGGATCAGCGACCCGACACCGGTGATGAGCAGCACGAACGTCAGCGAGAGCGGGTCCAGCCGCAGGCCGAAGTCGACGTTCAGGGAGCCCGAGGCGATCCAGTCGAACAGCGACACCTCGCGGGTGCGCTCCTCGGGCGCGAGCCCGAGCGTCTCGAAGAACAGCAGCAGCCCGATCACGAAGGACGCGACCACGGTCGCGACCCCGAGCCAGTGGCCCCAGGCGTTCGCACGCCTGCCGGCCAGGAAGTTGATCAGTGCGCCGAGCGCGGGCAGGACGAAGAGCAGGGGAGCGAGAGCGATCATCGTCGACGGCTCCTAGTACTTCAGCAGGTTGGCGTCGTCGACCGACGAGCTCCTGCGGGTTCGGAAGATCGACATGATGATGGCGAGGCCGACGACCACCTCGGCGGCCGCCACGACCATGACGAAGAACGCCATGACCTGGCCGTCGAGCGTGCCGTTGATGCGGGCGAAGGTGACCAGCGACAGGTTCACCGCGTTCAGCATCAGCTCGATGCACATGAACACGACGATCGCGTTGCGGCGCACCAGCACCCCGACGGCCCCGATGGTGAAGAGCAACCCGCTCAGGAGCAGGTAGTTCGTGGGGCTCACCGCTCCTCCTCGCTGGCGCTCGTCGGCCGGCTTCGCCCAGGCGCTGTGTCGATGGCCGAGCTCGCAAGCTCGCTCGGCGGCTCCAGCTCCTTGCGCCGACCCTGCAGGGAGTGCCCGTCCGCGGGCGGACGGGGGGTCTCGTCCACCTCGTGGCCCTCGAGGATCTCCGACAGCGACTCGGGGGCGATCGACCCGTCCGGCAGCAGCGCGGGGACGGCCACGGAGTTGGCCGTGGCGTAGACGCCGGGGCCGGGCAGCGGGGAGATCCGGTCGCCGCGCAGGCGCGCGATCACCGCGGCCCGCTGACCGTTCCGCTCGCGCGGCTTGCGCTGGGCGAAGGCCAGCACCAGCGCCCCGAGCGCCGAGGTCATCAGCAGGGCGGCGGTGAGCTCGAAGGGCCACACGTACTCGGTGAAGACCAGCTGCCCGATGCCGGTGAGGTTGCCGTTGCCCGCCCGGGCTCCCAGCCCGGCGGACGGGACCGCGAACATCGTCCGCCCGACGCCCGCGACCAGCAGCAGCGCGAAGCCCAGGCCCAGGATCGCGGCCCAGACGCGTTGCCCGCGCAGCACCTCGACGACCGAGTCGGCGCTGTCGCGACCCACCAGCATCAGCACGAACAGGAACAGCATCATCACCGCGCCCGTGTACACGATGATCTGCACGAACCCGAGGAACGGGGCCTGCTGCATCATGTAGAGCACGGCGAGCGAGAGCATCGTCAGCACCAGGAACAGCGCCGAGTGCACCGCGTTGCGGGCGAAGATCATCGCGACCGCGGCGGCCAGCGCCACCGGGCCGAGGATCCAGAAGACGATCGCCTCGCCGACGCCGGCGTTGCCCGCCGTCGAGTCGGCGACCTGCGCGAGGATCATCGGACCTGCTCCCCGACGGGGTCGGACTCCACACCCTGACGCGCCAGGACGGGGCCCTGCACGTAGTAGTCCTGCTCGTCCTTCCCGAGCCGCATGGGGTGCGGCGGCTGCTCCATGCCCGGCAGCAGCGGCGCGAGCAGCTGTTCCTTCGTGTAGATCAGGTCCTGCCGGTTGTCGTCCGCCAGCTCGTAGAAGTTCGTCATCGTGAGCGAGCGGGTGGGGCAGGCCTCGATGCACAGGCCGCAGCCGATGCAGCGCAGGTAGTTGATCTGGTAGTCCGCGCCGTAGCGCTCACCGGGGGAGAACCGCGCCTCCTCGGTGTTGTCCCCGCCCTCGACGAAGATCGCGTCCGCCGGGCAGGCCCACGCGCAGAGCTCGCACCCCACGCACTTCTCCAGCCCGTCCGGGTGCCGGTTGAGCTGGTGGCGGCCGTGATAGCGGGGCGCGGCCGGGGGGAAGTCCTCGGGGTACTCCTCGGTGACGACCTTCTTGAACATCGTCGAGAAGGTGACGCCGAAGCCTTTGAAGAAGTCGAACATCTGCTAGTCCTCCTTCCCGGTGAGAGCGGGTTCGGGATCGGGTGTGGCCCGTGCGATCCGCTTCCGGGACCGGCCGGGCGGGGCGAGGTCGAGCGGCGGCACCGGGTAGCTGCTCGCGAGCTCGACGTCCGCCGCGTCCTCGGTGCGGTCCGGCAGCATGAACGCGATGGTCAGCACGGCCGCGAAGCCGAGCACGATCGCGATGACCAGCGCCGCCGTGCTCTCCGCGCCCGTCGTGGTGCGGAACACCCGGATGGCGAAGACGATCATGGTCCAGATCAGCGCGACCGGGACCAGCACCTTCCAGCCCAGCTTCATGAACTGGTCGTAGCGGAAGCGCGGCAGCGTGCCCCGCAGCCAGATGAAGAGGAACAGGAAGAGCAGCGTCTTGGCGATGAAGACGACGAACTCGATCCAGCCGTTCACCGGCCCGAGGAACGGGATGCGCCCGCCGCCCAGGAACAGCGTGGTCGCCATCGCGGAGACGGTGACCATGTTGACGTACTCGGCCAGGAAGAACAGCGCGAACTTCAGCGACGTGTACTCGGTGTGGAAGCCGCCGACCAGCTCCGACTCGGCCTCCGGGAGGTCGAACGGCGCCCGGTTGGTCTCGCCGACCATCGAGATCACGAAGATCACGAAGCTGGGCAGCAGCAGGTAGAAGTACCAGCCGCCGGACTGCGCCTCGACGATGTCCGCCGTGGACAGCGAGCCCGCGTAGAGGATGACGCCGACGACGGAGAGCCCCAACGCGATCTCGTAGGAGATCACCTGCGCCGCGCTGCGCAGCGCGCCGAGCAGCGAGTACGGGTTCCCGGAGGCCCAGCCGCCGAGCACGATCCCGTAGACGCCGATGGAGGAGCAGGCCAGCACCACGAGCACGCCGACCGGCAGGTCCACCAGCTGCAGCACCGTGCGCTCGCCGAAGATCGACACCTCGCCGCCGAACGGGATGACGGAGAAGGCCACGAACGCCGGGATCGTGGAGATCACCGGGGCGAGGAAGTAGACCTTCTTGTCGGCGAGGACCGGCATGATGTCCTCTTTGAACGCGAGCTTGAGCCCGTCCGCGAGGGACTGCAGCCAGCCGCCGGGGCCGGTCCGGTTCGGGCCCGGACGCTGCTGCATCCGGCCGACGACCTTGCGCTCCCAGTTGATCATGAACAGGGTCAGCACCACGCCGACGGCGAACAGCACCACGACCTTGAGCAGGACCAGCCAGATCGGGTCGTCCGCCAGGAGCTGCTGGGTGTGGGTCATGCCGTCCTGCTGCGCGAGGAGGTTCATCCTGCGGTCACCCTCACCAGAGCTCCGTGCCCGACACCCAACGTGCTCCGCACCTGGGACCCGGGCGAGTGCGCCGGGAGCCAGACGACGCCGTCGGGCAGGTCGGCCAGCTCGACCGGCAGCGTGATGGCCCCCCGGTCGGTGGCGACGCTCGCCTGCCCGCCCTCGGTCAGCCCCAGCCGCTCGGCCGTGGCCGCGTTCGCGCGCACCCGCGGGGCGCGGGCGGTGCCCGCCAGCGCGGGCTCGTCGACCTGCAGCGCGCCGTCGTCGAGCAGCTGCCGCCAGGTCGCGAGGACCGCCGAGCCGACCTGCGCGGGCCGCGGCGTGCTGCCGGGCCGCTCGGTCGGCGCGGTGAAGGTCCCGGTGTAGGGCCCGAGCCGGTCGAGGTCACCGGCCGCCGCGGACGGGGTCTGGGTGAACAGGTCCACGTCCATCTCGACGGCCAGGGTGTCCAGCACCCGGCAGTCCGGCAGCACACCCCCACCGTCGAGCGACGGCGCGAACGGGCGGTGGCGGCCCTCCCAGTTCACGTAGGTGCCCGCCCGGTGGGCGTCCGGGGCCACCGGCAGCACCACGTCGGCGAGCTCGGTGACCGCGGAGGTCATGATCTCGAGGCTGACCAGGAACCCGACGTTCGCCAGCCCGGCGAGCGCGGCGGCCGGGTCGGCCAGGTCGTGCGGGTCCACCCCGCCGACGACCAGCCCGGACAGCGCACCGGACGCGGCGGCGGCGAGGATCTCGTCGGTGCTGCGGCCCGGCTCGGCCGAGAGCGTGACACCCCAGGCCCGCTCCACCTCGGCGCGCGCGGCCGCGTCGGTGACGGGCCGCCCGCCCGGCAGCAGCGTCGGCACCGCGCCGACCTCCAGGGCACCCCGGTCCCCCGCGCGGCGCGGGACCCAGGCGACCTGCGCACCCGTGCGGGTCGCGAGCTCGGCGACGGCGGAGTGCAGACCGGGCACCTCGGCGGCCCGGTCGCCGACCAGGATCACCGATCCGGTGGCGGACAGGGCGTCCACGAGCTCGCCCCCGACGGACAGCTCGCGCAGGACGCTCGCCTCGGCGCCGGGAACGGACTTGATCAGGGTCGCGTGCGTCTTCTCGACGCCCGGCGTGGACCACTGCCCCAGCGTGAACACCCGCTGCCCGTGCTTGCGCACGGCCTTGCGGACCCGCAGGAACAGGATCCCCGACTCCTCCTCCAGGTCCATGCCGACGGTCAGCACGCTCGGCGCGGCCTCGACGGCCGCGAACGTGACCGTCGGGGTGAGCTGGGTCTGCAGGAACGCCAGCTCCTCGGCGGAGTGCGGCCGGGCCCGGAAGTCCACGTCGTGGGTGCCGGCGGCGACCCGGGCGAACTTGGCGTAGGCGTAGGCGTCCTCACGGGTGAGGCGCCCCCCGGCCAGGACCCCGATGCCCCGGTTGCCCCGGGCGGCGAGCAGCCCCTCGGCCGCGACCCGCAGGGCCTCGGTCCAGGAGACCTCGACGAGCTGCCCGGACTCGTCCCGCAGCAGCGGCCGGGTGATCCGCTGCTTCGCGCCGAGGTAGCGGAAGGCGAAGCGGCCCTTGTCGCAGAGCCACTCCTCGTTGACCTCGGGATCGTTGCCGGCCAGCTTGCGCATGACCTGGCCGCGCCGGGTGTCGGTGCGCGAGGCGCAGCCGGAGCTGCAGTGCTCGCACACGCTCGGCGTGGACTTCAGGTCGAACGGCCGGGAGCGGAACCGGTACGCCGCGCTGGTCAGCGCGCCGACCGGGCAGATCTGGATGGTGTTGCCGGAGAAGTAGCTCTGGAAGGGCTTGTCCTCCGCCGTGCCGATCTGCTGGTTCGCGCCGCGCTCCAGCAGGTCGATGAACGGGTCGCCCGCGATCTCGTCGGAGAAGCGGGTGCAGCGCTGGCAGAGCACGCAGCGCTCGCGGTCCAGCAGCACCTGCGACGAGATGGGCAGCGGCTTCGGGAAGGTCCGCTTGGTCTCGACGAACCGGGAGTCCGTGCGGCCGGTGGACATCGCCTGGTTCTGCAGGGGGCACTCGCCGCCCTTGTCGCAGATCGGGCAGTCCAGCGGGTGGTTGATCAGCAGCAGCTCCATCACGCCCTGCTGCGCCTTGTCGGCGACGGGCGAGGTGTGCTGGGTCTTGACGACCATCCCGTCCGCGACGGTCATGGTGCAGCTGGCCTGCGGCTTCGGCATGGGCCGCCCGCCCATCTCCACCTCGACCAGGCACTGGCGGCACGCGCCCGCCGGCTCGAGCAGGGGATGGTCGCAGAAGCGCGGGACGATGATCCCGAGCCGCTCGCAGGTGCGGATGAGGATCTCGCCCTTCGGCGCGGTGACCTCGATGCCGTCGATGGTGAGCGTGACGGTCTCGGTCTCGGTGGTCGTCATGCGGGGGCTCCGGTCAGTTCGACATCGGCCAGCTGCTCGGGCCGCGCGACGGCCGGCTGCTCGGCGATCAGGTCCAGGAACTCCTGGCGGAAGTACTTGATGCCGCTGGTGATCGGGCTGGTCGCGCCGTCGCCGAGCGCACAGAACGAGCGGCCGAGGATGTTGTCGCAGACGTCCAGCAGGGTCTCGACGTCCGACTCGGTGCCCTCGCCGTGCACCATCCGCTCCAGGATCTGGACCAGCCAGTACGTGCCCTCGCGGCACGGGGTGCACTTGCCGCAGCTCTCGTGCTTGTAGAACTCGGTCCACTTCATGACCGCCCACGGCACGGAGACGGTCTCGTTGAAGACCTGCACGGCCGTCGTCCCCAACATGGAGCCGGCACCCGCCGCGCCCTCGAAGTCCAGCGGGACGTCCAGGTGCTCGGCGGTGAACATCGGCGTGGAGGAGCCGCCGGGTGTCCAGAACTTGAGCGGGATCCCGTCCTTCATCCCGCCCGCGAGCTCCAGCAGCGTCCGCAGCGTGATGCCCATCGGGGCCTCGTACTGCCCGGGCCGCTCCACGTGGCCGGACACCGAGTAGATCTTCGGGCCCGGGGACTTCTCGGACCCCATGGTGCGGAACCACTCCGCGCCGCCCGCCACGATGTAGGGGACCGAGGCGATCGTCTCCACGTTGTTCACCACGGTGGGGCTGGCGTAGAGGCCCGCCGTCGCCGGGAACGGGGGCTTGAGCCGCGGCTGCCCGCGCCGCCCCTCGAGGGAGTCCAGCAGCGCCGTCTCCTCGCCGCAGATGTAGGCGCCCGCGCCGGCGTGCACCACGATCTCGAGGTCGAAGCCGGTGCCGAGGATGTCCGTGCCCAGGTAGCCCTGCGCGTAGGCCTCGGCGACCGCGGCGCGCAGCCTGCGGATCGGGTGCAGGGCCTCGCCGCGCACGTAGATCGCGCAGAAGTTCGCGCGGATCGCGTAGCTGGTGATGATGCAGCCCTCGATGAGCGAGTGCGGGTCCGCCATCATCGTCGGGATGTCCTTGCAGGTCCCCGGCTCGCCCTCGTCCGCGTTGATCACGAGGTATTTCGGCTTGGCGCCCGCGCCCTCGCCGCCCTGCGGGATGAAGGACCACTTCATGCCCGTCGGGAAGCCCGCGCCGCCCCGGCCGCGCAGGCCGGAGTCCTTGCAGAGCTGGATCAGCTGGTCCGGGTGCCCGGCGAGCGCGGTGCGCATCGCCCGGTACCCGCCGGTGCGCTCGTAGGTCTCCAGCGTCCAGGAGTTCTCCTGCGCCCACCTCGAGGTGAGCACGGGGGTCAGGATGTCGCTCATGACTTCTCCGGGAGTGCGGGGATCTCGTCGGGGAACGCCGGAGCGGCCCAGCCCCGCTCGGCGGCGATCATGGTGCCGCGCAGGGTCTCCGGGGCCGCCGAGTTGCCGGCGACGGCCGCCGCGGCGACCGTCGGGTCCTCGGTGAAACCGGCGAGCTCCAGCTCGACGGTCCGCAGGTCGGTCAGCGGGGCCCCGCGCGTGGGGTGCGGCTTCTCGCCGCGCTGCAGCGCCTCGACCAGCCGCTCCGCCGACTCGACGGTCTGGTTGTCGAAGTACTCGTAGTTGACCTGGATCACCGGGGCGAGATCGCAGGCCGCCAGGCACTCCGCGTGCTCGAGGGTCAGCGAGCCGGTGGTGCCCGGCTCCCCCGCCGTCTCCTCGTGCCCGACGCCGAGCCTCTCGCTGAGCCGCCGGTAGATGTCGTCCCCGCCCAGGGCGGCGCAGAGCGTGTTCGTGCACACGCTGACCAGGTGCTCGCCGCACGGGGTCCGCTTGTACATCGTGTAGAAGGTCGCCACCGCGCTGACCTCGGCGGTGCTCAGGTCGAGCAGCTCGGCGCAGAACCGGATGCCGTCCTGGCTCACGCAGCCCTCCACCGACTGCACGAGGTGCAGCAGCGGGAGCAGCGCGGACCGGGCGACCGGGTAGCGGGCGATGACCTCCTTCGCCCGCACGTGGGTCAGCTCGTCGAAGCCGCTCATCGCACGCTCGCTCATCGGTCCACACCTCCCATGACGGGGTCGATGCTCGCGACGGCGGCGATGACGTCCGCGACCATGCCGCCCTCGCTCATCGCCGGCATCGTCTGCAGGTTCACGAAGCTGGGGTCCCGGACGTGGACGCGGACCGGCCTGGTGCCGCCGTCGGACACGAGGTGGTAGCCCAGCTCGCCGCGCGGGGACTCGACGGTCGAGTAGACCTGCCCCGGCGGGACGTGGAAGCCCTCGGTGACCAGCTTGAAGTGGTGGATCAGGGACTCCATCGACTGCCCCATGATCTTGCGGACGTGCTCGAGGGAGTTGCCCATCCCGTCGCTGCCGATGGACAGCTGCGCGGGCCAGGCGATCTTGCGGTCCTCGACCATGACCGGGCCGGGCTCGATCTTGTCGCAGGCCTGCTCGATGATCTTCAGCGACTCGCGCATCTCCGCCACCCGCAGCAGGTAGCGGGCGTAGCAGTCGGCGGCGGTCTCCGTGGGGACCTCGAAGTCGAACTCCTCGTAGAGCGAGTACGGCTCGATCTTGCGCTGGTCCCAGGCCAGGCCCGCCGAGCGCAGGATCGGGCCGGTGGCGCCGAGCGCGAGGCAGCCGTCCACCGGCAGGTACCCGACGCCCTGCAGCCGCTGCTTCCAGATCGGCTGGCCGGTCAGCAGGTTGTCGTAGTCCGGCAGCCGGGAGTGCATGACCTTGACGAAGTCGAGGACCTTCTCCCTCCAGTCCTCGGGGAGGTCCTGGGCGAGGCCGCCCGGCCGGATGAACGCGTGGTTCATGCGCAGCCCGGTCAGGTACTCCAGCAGGTGGAGGACCTCCTCGCGCTCACGGAACCCCGCCGTCATGCCGGTGAGGGCGCCCAGCTCCATGCCGCCGGTGGCCAGGCACACCAGGTGCGAGCCGATCCGGTTGATCTCCATGAGCAGCACGCGGATCAGCGCGGCCCGGCGCGGGACCTCGACCTCCAGGAGCTTCTCGACGCCGAGGCAGTAGCCGGCCTCGTTGAACAGCGGCGCGAGGTAGTCCATGCGCGTCACGAACGTGACGCCCTGGGTCCAGGTGCGGTACTCGCAGTTCTTCTCGATGCCCGTGTGCAGGTAGCCGATCACCGAGCGGGCCTGGGTGACGGTCTCGCCCTCCAGCTCCAGCACCAGGCGCAGCACCCCGTGGGTCGACGGGTGCTGCGGCCCCATGTTGATGACGATGCGGTCGTCGTGCTCGTCCTGGGCGACGCTGTCCAGCAGCTCGTCCCAGTCGCCGCCGGTGACCGTGTAGACCGGGCCCTCGGTGGTCTGCCGCTCGGTGGCGTAGGGGTCGGTGGTCACGAGTACGCCCTCCGCTCATCGGGCGGAGGGATCTCCGCGCCCTTGTACTCCACCGGGATCCCGCCCAGCGGGTAGTCCTTGCGCTGCGGGTGGCCCCGCCAGTCGTCTGGCATGAGGATCCGGGTGAGCGCGGGGTGGCCGTCGAAGACCACGCCGAACATGTCCCAGGTCTCGCGCTCGTGCCAGTCCGCCGTCGGGTAGACGGACACGACGCTGGGCAGGTGCGGATCGGCCGGGTCGAGGGCGACCTCGAGCCGGATCCGTCGCCGCCAGGTCATCGACAGCAGGTGGTAGACGACGTGCAGGGGCTGGTGCACCTCGGCGCCGTCCGGCGCGGTGTAGTCCACGCCCGACACGCCGGAGCAGAGCTCGAAGCGCAGGTCCGGCTCGTCCCGGAGGGTGCGGCAGACCTCGAGGATCCGCTCCCGCTCGACGTAGAACGTGATCTCGCCGCGGTCGATCGTGATCTGCCGGACGGCGCTGCGGGCCACCCCGCGGTCGTCGAGCGCCGCGGCGAGGTCGTCCGCCAGCTCGTCGAACCAGCCGCCGTAGGGCCGCTCGGCCGGGGCGGGGGCGTAGCCGGGCAGGCGCAGGCCACCGAAGCCGGAGGTGTCCCCGGAGCCGCGGACGCCGAACATGCCGGACCGCTCGCGGGTGGGGGCGAGCCGGGTGCCGCCCTCGGGCGCCGCGGCGGTCTCGGCGGACTCGGCGGTCTGCTCGACCTCGCCCGCCGCCGGGGCCTCGCCGCCCGCGGCGCGCTGCTCGGCGGTGGCGGGCCCGCTCGCCTCGGCGGAGGACTGCGCGCCGCCGGTGGGCTCGGCGCCGTCCTTGCTGGTGCCCGTGGGTTCGCTCATCAGGCCTTCTTCGCGTACTTGATCGACGACGGGATGAGCTCGGTCTTGTGCCCGCTGGCGGCCAGCTCGGCCGCCCGCTTGCTGCCCAGCGGCTCGTCCATGATCTTCGCGTGGATCTTGAGGATCGCGTCCATGAGCATCTCCGGGCGCGGCGGGCAGCCCGGCAGGTACATGTCCACCGGCACGATGTGGTCCACGCCCTGGACGATGGCGTAGTTGTTGAACATGCCGCCCGAGCTGGCGCACACCCCCATCGCCAGCACCCAGCGGGGCTCGGGCATCTGGTCGTAGATCTGGCGCAGGACCGGGGCCATCTTGTTGCTGACCCGACCGGCCACGATCATCAGGTCCGCCTGGCGCGGCGAGGCCCGGAAGACCTCCATGCCGAAGCGGGCGAGGTCGTAGCGGGGTGCGCCCGTCGTCATCATCTCGATCGCGCAGCAGGCCAGACCGAAGGTCGCGGGCCACAGCGACGACTTGCGGGTCCAGTTGACCAGCTTCTCGACGCTGGTCAGCAGGACCCCGGAGGGCAGGTTCTCTTCCAGGCCCATGGGCTTAATCCCACTCCAATCCGCCGCGGCGCCATTCGTAGAAGTAGACGAAGCCGATCGTGGCGATGTAGACGGTGACCGCGACCAGGCCGAACAGGCCCAGCGAGTCCGCCGCGACCGCGTACGGGTAGAGGAACACCAGCTCGATGTCGAAGAGGATGAACAACATCGCGGTGAGGTAGTAGGCGACCGGCATCCGACCGGTGCCGACCACCGGCTTCGGCGACGGTTCGATGCCGCACTCGTAGGAGTCCAGCTTCGCCCGGTTGTACCGGCGCGGGCCGATGTAGGGCGCGGCCGTGACCGAGAACAGCGCGAACGCGCCGGCCAGCAGGGCCATGAACAACAGCGCCAGATAGGGATCGAGCATCGTGCACCTTCGTCGTCTGCACTACACCGGGCGAGCTGTGGGTGGGGTCGCGCGGACCCTACGTGTGCGCGGTCACCTCACTCTGAGTGAGGTGACCCTTACAAGGCTGGGGTCAGCCTGGTCAGCGTGCGGAGGACGCGATCGCTCCACTCCCCCTCCTTCTCGTCGTAGAGGTTGGCCAGGAGCTTGAGCAGCACCTGCATGGTGGACCGGCGCGGCAGCCCGTGCCGGGTCGCGACGCGCATGACCGTGGGGTTGCCGATCAGGCGGGCGGCGAGGGTGGCGAGCCGGTAGTAGCGGCCCAGGATCTCGCTCATCTGCCGGGGGTAGGCGGCGACCGCGGCCTCGCGGGACGCCCCCGTCCGGGCGAGCGCCTGCACCGCGCACCGGGCGGCGACGGCGGCGGACTCCATCGCGTAGGCGATGCCCTCGCCGTTGAGCGGGTTGACCATGCCGCCCGCGTCGCCGACCAGGAGCAGGCCGGGGCGGGCGTGCGGGGTCCGGTTGAAGCCCATCGGCAGCCCGGCGCCGCCGACCGACGTGCCCTCGCCGAGCCCGAGCTCCGCGGTCCACTCCCGCAGCAGCCTGCGGTAGTCGAACGAGCCGCGGTCGGTGGCGAGCACGCCGAGCCCGACGTTCACGGTGCCGTCGCCCATCCCGAAGACCCAGCCGTAGCCGGGCAGCAGCCGGGGCCGCGCGCCGCTGCGGTCCCACACCTCGAGGTGGGTCTCGAGATAGGTGTCGTCGAAGTCCGCGGGCTGCGGGTGGTACCCGCGGACCGCGACGCCGAGCGGGCGCCGGTCGTCCTTCGCCATGCCGAGCGAGCGCGCCACCCGGGCGGACACGCCGTCGCAGGCCAGGGTGAGCGGGGCGCGGTAGGTGCGTTCCTTCGTGCGGACCCCCACCACCACGCCGCCGCGGTCGGTCACGGCCTCGGTGACCGCGGCACCCTCGACGACCCGGGCCCCCTGCTTGCGGGCGTGGTCGGCGAGCAGCGCGTCGAAGTCCTGCCGCGGCCGGACGGCACCGAAGTCCGGATGGGCGGCGACCGTGGGCCAGGGCAGGTCCAGGCTCGCCCCTCCCGCGACGACCCGCAGGCCCCGGTTGTGCCGCCACCCCGCGGCCTCGGACACGTCCACGCCGAGGTCGACGAGCTGCCCGACGGCACGCGGGGTCAGCCCGTCGCCGCACACCTTGGGGCGCGGGAAGGTCGCCTTCTCGAGCACGAGGACCTCGAGGCCCGCGCGCGCGAGGTGAGCCGCGGCCGTCGAGCCCGCGGGGCCCGCCCCGACCACGATCACGTCGGCGTCGTCCCCCCGCGGCCCGGCGGCGCCGGTGGTGGGATCGGACGCCGTCATACCGCTCCTTGTGAACTGGTTCACGAGGTACTTGTGAACTGTTTCACGAAGTTCGGCGGGATGTCCAGGCGGGGCGTGGCGCGTTTCGTCCGGTTCGAGAGGAGATCGACGGGGCTACGGCCGTGCCGGTCGGACGGCGCTCCGGCTACGCCGGTCGGACGGCACGGTGCAGGGCGACGGCCCCGCCCGCCAGGTCGCGCCAGGCCACCCGGGACCAGCCGGCCCCGGCGATGATCTCCGCGAGCCGCCGCTGCGGCGGCCAGTCCACGATGGACTCGCTCAGGTAGGTGTAGGCATCGGGGTTCGAGGAGACCCGGCGGGCGATCGCGGGCAGCACCCGCCGCAGCATGACGTCCTGGTAGACGACCCGATACGGCGTCCAGCTCGGGGTGCCGAACTCGCACACGACCAGCCGCCCGCCGGGTCGGGTGACCCGGGCCAGCTCGCCGAGGGCGCGGGCGGTGTCCGCCACGTTCCGCAGGCCGAAGCTGATCGTGACGGCGTCGAAGGAGCCGTCCGCGAAGGGCAGGTGCAGCGCGTCCGCGGCGACCTTGGGCACCGCCCGCCCGGCCCCGGCGCGCAGCATGCCCAGCGAGAAGTCCGCGGCCACGCAGTAGGCGCCGGACTTGGCCAGCTCCACCGTGGACACCGCCGTGCCTGCGGCGAGGTCGAGGACCCGCTGCCCGGGCCGCAGCTCGAGCGCCTCGCGGGTGAGCGCGCGCCACCGCCGGTCCTGCCCGGCGGTCAGCACGGTGTTGGTGAGGTCGTAGCGCTTCGCGACCCCGTCGAACATCGCCGCGACGTCCGCGGGGTCCTTGTCCAGCTCGGCCCGGCTCACGCGCTGAACCCTACGCGGCCACGGCGACCGCACGTTCCGTGCTCCCAATGCTGCGTGATCACCGCTTGCGTGCACGCACCGCGGTGCTCACGACGGTGAGCGCACACTTTCGGCGATCATGGTCAGCTCCGTGGCCGCGGGATGCTGCGCAGCGCCTCGCGCAGGCCGCGCAGGTACTCGGCGCGGGTGCGGCGGGCGGTCCGCTCCCACTCCGCGGCCGGGATGGCGAGCGGCCCGCCGGCGCCGGTGAAGGCCCCCATGCCGTGCAGGGCGATCCAGCGGTGGTCGTACTCGTGCGGGGTGGCGCGGTCCCACAGGACGGCGCGGACCACGGTGCGCCGCAGCCGGGCGGTGTCGGTGAACGCGAAGCGGTTGACGGGGCCGCCGAAGCGCTCGGTCAGCGCCCCCACCGCCGCGCCCGCCGAGGGGTCGGTGCAGCGGTTCGCGTCGAAGCGTGCGCGAACCTGGCCCGCGTAGAACCAGAAGGCCGCGTCCGCGGGCCTGCCCTGGTCGAGCAGCACCTCGCTCAGCGCGCACAGCACCGGCGGGGCGAACCGGGCGGGCTCCAGCTCCACCAGCGCGGCGGTGCGCCCGCGGACGTCCGCGTCCCCGTCGAGCAGGCCGGCGATCGCGTCGAGCGCCAGCCGGGTGTCGACGTCGGCGTACTCGCCGGTCGGCTCCACGATCACGGTCTTCTGCGTCATGTCCCGAGCCTCGCCGCCGGCGTCGGATCGGACATCCGTGACTCTACGGAGGACCGACCGTGACCGACGATCTACGGTCGGTGACGTGCTCCCCTCTCGACGCGCCGTACTCCTCGGCGGCCTCGGTCTCGTCGCCGCAGGCTGCGCCACCCCCGGCCCCGCGGCACCGCCTCCGTCCGCGGACGACCCGCAGCTCGCCGCGCTCGAAGACCGCTTCGGCGGCAGGCTCGGCGTGTTCGCCGTGGACACGGGGTCGGGGACGACCGTCACCCACCGCGCGGACGAGCGCTTCCTGATGTGCTCGACGTCGAAGATGCTCGCCGCGGCCGCGATCCTCGCCCTGCGCGTGGACCGGCCGGGGCTGCTGGACCAGCAGGTCTCCTACCCGCGCAGCGCTCTCGTCACCTACTCCCCGGAGACGGAGCGCCACGACGCGATGACCGTCCGCGACCTCTGCCACGCGGCGATGACGCTGTCGGACAACACCGCGATGAACCTGCTGCTGGAGACCCTCGGCGGGCCCGAGCGGCTCACCGGGTTCCTGCGCCGCGAGGGGGACATGATCAGCAGGCAGGACCGCCCCGAGACCGACCTGAACATCCTCGACGGCGACAAGGACACCTCCACCCCCGCGCAGGTGGCCGCGAACCTGCGCTCCTTCGCCCTCGACGACGGCCTCGACCCCGGGGGCCGGGACCTCCTCGTCGGGTGGCTGAAGGCGAACACGACGGGCGCGACGCGGATCAAGGCGGGCCTGCCCGCGGACTGGGTGGTCGGCGACAAGACCGGCGCGGGCGGCCAGGGCGAGATCAACGACGTCGCGGTGGTCTGGCCGCCGGGCCGGGCACCCCTGGTCATGGCGGTCTACACGGCCCCGGCGGACCCGGGTTCGAACGGCAGCCCGGAGACGGTCGCCGAGGCCGCCCGGATCGCAGCTTCGCTGCTCGTGAGCGGTGAGTAGTGCTCTAGCACCACTTACCGCGCACGGGCGAGCGAAGCGAGCATCCCCTCCACGGCCGCGGGCCACGAGAAGCGTTCCGCGCGGGCCCGGGACGCGGCGCGGCGGACGAGCTCGTCGGCGGCCAGGTGCGTGGTCACGCCGCGGGCGAAGTCCTCCGGGGAGTCCGCGGCACCCGCGTCCCCCACGATCTCCGGGAGCGCGGAGGACCGGGAGACGACGACCGGGGTACCGCTGGCCAGCGACTCCAGCGCGGAGAGGCCGAACGTCTCGTGCGGGCCCGGCGCCAGCGAGACGTCCGCGCTGGCCAGCAGGGTGGCCAGGCGCGCGCGGTCCGGGACGAAGCCCACGAAGTCCACCGGCAGGCCCGCGGCCCGCCGCTGCAGGGCCGCCCGCCGCGGCCCGTCGCCCGCCACGACCAGCCGGACCCGGTGCCCGGCGTCGCAGAGCGCGGCGACGGTGTCGATGCTGCGCTCGGGGTGCTTCTCCGGCGAGAGCCGTCCGCAGTGGACGAGCAGGGCGTCGGCACCCCGGGCGAGCGAGCCCCGGACGGTCGCGGAGTGTCGGGCCGGGGAGAAGGTCGCGAGGTCCACGCCCAGCGGGACCTGGCGGACGTTCCGCGCGCCGATCCGGTCGAACTCCTGGCGGGCGAAGGCCGTGGTGCACACGACGGTGTCGTAGGCGGCCGCCATCCGGGCGTTGGCGACGTCGGCGACCCGGCGGGCCGCGGGCGCGGGCAGCAGGAACTGGTGCAGCAGCCGGTCCAGCCGCTCGTGGGAGATCACCACGGACGGCACGCCCGCCGCCGCGGCCCACGCCCCGAGGCCGCGCAGGGTCAGGCGGTCGGAGACCTCGACCGCGTCGGGCCGCAGCCGGTCCAGGAGCCGGCGGACCCGCCAGGGGTCGACGGCCCGGTAGCCCGCGGTGCCCGGGATCCGCGGCGCGGGGACGGTGATCCGCCGGATGCCGCCGTCTCGGACGTCGGAGGCGTGCGGGCCGGGCACGACGAGCACCACCTCGTGCCCGCGGGCCACGTAGCCGCCGCCCAGGGCGTTGAGCGCGGTGCGCAGCCCGCCCGAGCGGGGGCCGTAGAAGTTGGCGAGCTGGACGATCCTCATGCGGCCTGCGCGACCCCGGGCCGCAGGACCTCGCCGTAGTGGCACACCAGCTCGTCGCACACCGCGCCCCAGGTCCGGCGCAGCACCGACCGGCGCGCGGCGGAGCCGTACTCGGCCCGCAGCGCGGGATCGCGCAGCCGGTCCACGGCCACCCGCAGGTCCGGCCAGCCCGGCTCGTCCTCGGGCGGGAGCGGCACGAGGTAGCCGGTGCGGCCCGGCAGCACCAGGTCGCGGGGGCCGCCCGCGTCGGGCGCGACGACCGGGAGCCCGGACGCGAGCCCCTCCTGCACCGCCTGGCAGAAGGTCTCGGCCGGTCCGGTGTGGACGAACACGTCCAGCGAGGCGTAGATCTCGGCCAGTTCGTCGCCGCCGCGGAAGCCGAGGAACGCGGCGTCCGGCAGGGCCGTGCGCAGCCGTTCCTCGCTGGGCCCGGCCCCCACCACCACGAGCCGGACCCCGGGCATGCCCGCCAGCGACGCCAGCCGCTCGACCTGCTTCTCCGGCGCCAGCCGCCCGACGTACCCGACCAGCAGCTCGCCGTGCGGCGCGAGCGCGGCCCGCACCGCGGCCGAGCGCTTCCCGGGTGTGAACCGCCGCGTGTCGACCCCCCGGGCCCACTGGTGCACCCGCGGCACCCCGCGCTCGCGCAGCGCCTCGGTCGCCCAGGACGACGGCGCGAGGGTCCGGTCCGCCTGCGCGTGCAGCATGCAGGTCCAGCGCCAGGCCGCCCGGGCGGTCAGCCCGAGGCCGTAGGAGGAGGCGAACCCGGCGACGTCGGTCTGGTAGACCGCGACCGTCGGGATGCCGAGCCTGCGGGCCGCCCACAGCCCCCGCGCCCCGACGACGAACGGGGCCGCGAGGTGCACGACGTCCGGCCGGAAGGCGCGCAGGGCCTTCACGATCCGACGGCTCGGCACCCCGACCGGCATGGAGGACACGACGGGCAGCTCCACCGCGGGCACCCGGACCACCGGGACGCCCTCCCAGGAGGTCGGTTCGTCGGCGCCGGGCGCGATCACCAGCACCTCGTGCCCACCCGCGCGCAGGTGCTCGAGCACCCGCAGCACCGAGTGGGTGACGCCGTTCATCACCGGCAGGAAACACTCGCTCACGATCGCGACTCGCACCCGCGCACCGTGTCGCGCGCGCCGCGCCGGCTCGGGTCGCGGACGTGGCCGCGGCGGGAACCTCTCCCGAACTTCGCGCGCCGCCCCGGCCCGCGGGGGAGAGTTCACCGCGGGGACGGTGCGCGGACCGGACGGCGATACCCCGGGCGCGGAGCATCGCGAGCATGACGGCCACCACCCGCACCCCGGCCCCGGTGGACCCGGGGCTGCTCTCCCGCGCCCTGGAGGTCGCGGGCAGGCTCGCCAACGACGCCGCCGAGGTCATCGCGGCGACCGCGGGCCGCGCCCCCGGCTCCGCGGCCAAGTCCGATCCCTTCGACTGGGTCACCGACACCGACCGCACCCTGGAGCGACACACCCGCCGGGTGCTCGCCGCCGAGTTCCCCGAGGTCCCGGTGATCGGCGAGGAGTACGGCGGGGAGGCCGACCCGGCGGGCCTGCGCTGGATCGTGGACCCCGTCGACGGCACCGCCAACTACGTCGCGGGCCTGCCCTGGTGCGCCTACAGCCTCGGTCTGGTCGACGCCGACGGCCCGGTCGTCGGGGTGATCGCCGACCCGAGCCGCGCCACGATCTACGCCGCCGCGCGGGGCCGCGGGGTCCGCGCCAACGGCGCACCGGTCCCCACCCTGTCGGGCACCACCGGGGTCGTCGGCGGCCTGGTCTGCGCGGAGTCGCCCTCCCCCGCCCTGGTCGAGCGGGCGCGGGCCCGGCACACCGGGATCCGGGTGCTGGGCTCGTCCGCCCTCGCGATCACCCAGGTCGCGCTGGGGCGCGCGGTCGCCGCGGTCGTCGACGGCTACCACGAGTGGGACGTCGCGGGCGCCCTCTGCCTCGCCCTGGAGGCCGGGGCCGTCGTGCTCGACCGGGCCGGGCGGCCCGAGCCGCTGCCCGCGGGCGGCCTGCTGGTCGGGGCCCCCGCCGTCGTCGAGGAGGTCTACTCCTGGTGGGCGACCTGAGCGACCCGCCCCCGCCGCCTGCGCACCAGGTAGGCGGCACCACCGAAGGCCGCCCAGCCCGCCGCGGCGAACCCCAGCAGGAGCGGGAGACCGGCCCACGCCGTGCGGCCAGCGACGCGGACGAGGTCCGGATCGGACCGGGCGTACTCGACCTGCACCGTGCTCCCGGGCTGCAGGCCGCGCGGGTGGTAGACGCCACGCTCGGGGGCGACCAGCCGGCCGTCCGGCACCGGGAAGCGGACCAGGGTGCGGGCGAAGCCCGACCCGTCGAGCACCTCGGCGGTGGCGGTGCCGCGATCGGCGTCGATCCGGACGTCGTCCGCGAGCGCGCCCACGAACGCCACCAGGCACAGCGCGGTCCACAGCGCCGCGACGCCGACCAGGACCCGGGGCAGCCGCCGGTGCACCGCCCGACCGAAGCCGACCGCGGTCCGCCCGACCTCGGCCAGTAGCTCCGCCGCGCCACCACCCGCCACGGCGGTGACTGTAGTCATGGTCCCCGTGCGGCCCGCCGACGCCGTCCCTACTCTCGAAGCGTGACGACCGCAGCGCTCCCCACCGGACTGCGGGTGCGCTCCCGCGAGGTGCCGCCACCCGCCCACGGGCTGCTGTCGCTGTTGCCGTCCGCGTCCGGACCGCTGTCCTGGGTCCGCGGCGGCGAGGGGCTCGTCGGGTGGGGCGAGGTCGCGCGGTTCACCGGGACCGGGGCGCGCCGGTTCGCCGACGCGGACGGCTGGTGGCGGCGGCTCGTCGCGGACATGACCGTGACCGACGACGTGGGCGTGCCCGGCAGCGGGCCCGTGGCGTTCGCGTCGCTGACCTTCGCCGACCGCTCGCCCGGGTCGGTGCTGGTGGTGCCGCGGGTCGTCGTCGGGCTGCGCGGCGGGCGCGCGTGGGTGACCGAGTTCGGCGCACCCGAGCCCCGGTCCACCGAGCCCGTCCGGCGCCCCACCGGGCTGCGCTACGCCGACGGGGACCTGCCCGTCTCCGGGTACCGGGCCGCCGTCGCCGAGGCCGTGCGGCGGATGCGCGCGGGCGAGCTGGACAAGGCCGCCCTCGCCCACGACCTGCTCGCCGTGTCCGAGACCCCGCACGACCCGCGCCACCTGCTGCGCGAGATGGCCCAGCGCTACCCGACGTGCTGGGCGTACGCCGTCGACGGGCTCGTCGGCGCCACCCCGGAGCTGTTGCTGCGCAAGCGTTCCGGGATGGTGGAGTCCCGGGTGTTGGCGGGCACGGCGTGGGCGGGCGGCGAGCTCGCCACGGAGAAGAACCTCGTCGAGCACCGGTACGCGGTGGAGTCGCTGGCCGCGCGCCTGGAGCCCTTCTGCCGCGGCCTCGAGGTCCCGGCGCAGCCGTCGGTGCTCGACCTGCACAACGTGTCGCACCTGGCCACGGACGTCCGCGGCCGGGTCCGCGGAGACGCCTCCCTGCTGCGGATCGTGGGCGCGGTGCATCCGACGGCCGCGGTCGGCGGCACCCCGCGCGCCGAGGCCGTCGCGCTGATCGCGGCGCTCGAGGGCATGGACCGCGGGCGGTACGCGGGCCCCGTCGGCTGGGTCGACGCGACGGGGGACGGCGAGCTCGGCGTCGCGCTGCGGTGCGCGCAGCTGGACGGTCCGGTCGCCCGGCTGTACGCGGGCTGCGGGATCGTCGCGGACTCCGATCCCGACAGCGAGGTCCGCGAGGCCGCGGCGAAGCTGCTCGCGGTGCGCGAGGCCCTCGAGGCCCTCGAGGCTTAGGCCCGCTCGCGGGGGACCAGCAGGGTCAGGGCCACGCCGAGCAGCACCACTCCGCCGAGGATCGCGAGCCCGGCGGGGGCGGTGAGGCGGTCCCGGACCGTGCCGACGGAGGGCACGTCGTACCAGAGCTCGCCGTGCACGTCGGCGGCCGCGACCGGGTTCGGGTCGTCCACGGGGTTGGCGTCCCCCCTGGTCACGAACCGGGGCCCGGGCTGCACCGCGACGATGCGGTGGGTGACGACCCGCGCCTCCCCCGTCGAGGCGTCCCGGTCGGTGAAGTTCACGACGTCACCGACCCCGAGCCGCGCGGGCTCGACGGGCCGGATCACCGCGACCGACCCCACGGGCAGCGTCGGCTCCATGCTGCCGGAGAGCACCGTGAGGGCCTTCCCGCCGACCAGCAGCGGGAGGATCGCGAGCGCGCAGGCGAGGGCGAGCGCGGCGACCACGGCGAGCGCGCCGAGGACGCCGAGCACCCGCCGGGCCGGGTGGCGACGACGGGTACGCGCAGGCTCCGCCGCGACGGAATGCGATCCCATGTGCGTGATTCTCCGTGGCGCGGACCCATTCCGCTGCCCCGACCACCCGATCGAATGGCGGACACGACTCGAATTGCCGCGACTGCCGCGGGTGCGCATACTCGGCGCTCGCCGCGCATTTCTCCCGGTTCTCGCGGCATCCCCCATTCCTCGCGACCGGAGCAGCCAGGTGACGATTCAGGAGAACGCGAAAAAGGACAGGCGCCGGAAGGCGGGCCTGATCATCGGAGTCGTGGCGGCGGTGATCGCCGCCGCCGCCATCGGGGCGGGGACCTATGCCGCCTTCACCGACACCGAGACCGGCCCCGGCGGCACCCAGACCGCGGGCACACTGGACCTGGAGATCGGCGGCACGGGTGTCCAGACGCTGTTCACCGGCACCAACATCGCGCCCGGGTACACCAAGGACGTCACGTTCACCGTGCACAACGCCGGGTCGATCGGCGGCACGCTGAGCAACTCCCTCACCCTGACCGGCGCGGACGGCACCTGCACCGAGCCGGAGCGCACCGCCGAGGGCGGCGCCTGCAAGCCGGCGGGCGACCTGCAGGACCAGATGACGGTGGTCGTGGTCTCCTCCCCCGCGTCGAACGTGGCGACCGCGCCGGTCGCGATGACCGAGTTCGTGAAGACCCCGCTGCCGGGCAACGGGTCCGCGCTCGCCGCGGGCGCCACCGGCACCTACGTGCTGCGGTTCGCGCTGCCGAACGACACCTCGACCACGGCCGAGACGAACCCCAACAACAAGGTGCAGGGCGACACCGTGACGCTCGGCTCGACCTTCACCCTGGTCCAGGCGACCACGTGACCCGAACGTCGTAGCAGGCGTCACCCTCGGTTCGTCCGGAGGTGTCCCGGAAACCCTTTCCGGGACACCTCTTCGACCTTCAGGAAATCAGATGCGACGCCGGGTCATCGTCTCCATCGTGGCGATTTCGGTCATTCTGGCGACGGCTTTCCTGTCCACCGCCGACACCACTCTCGCCCGCTACACCGATGTCGAGGCGAAGCCCGGACAGCTCGGCGCCGCCACCGTCGTCCTGGGAGCCGCGTCGAAGACACCGACCCTGGCCTTCGCCAACCCGGCCGCGTCCGGCTCCGTCAGCGCGACGCTCACCGTGGTCTACGCGGGGACGACGACCGCCCGGCTGACCGTCGACACCACGCCGGCCACCACGTACGCGTCGAACTTCTGCTCCTACAACCCCGGCACCGGCTGGCGGACCCGGAGCATCGCCGGGGCGGTCGGTCCCACCATCACGTTCTCCGTCGCCGGGACCTCGGTCGCCTACTGCACCATGCTCAACGGCGCCGAGATCACCCTCGCGCCCTCGGTGGACGCGGGCAGCACCACCGCCTCCACCGTCACCGCCACCTACAGCGGCCTGCTCAACGGCCTGTTCGCGGGCAAGACCGACACGGTGCCGCTGCGGCTGCACGCCTACTCGACCTCGGGCAGCGGCTTCAACCACGCCGCGACGGGGACACTCTCGGTCTCGACGGCGGCCACCGCCGCGGCTGGGCCGCGGACCCTGACGGCGGCCAGAGCCGCCGCACCCGCACCGGGCAGCACCTCCCCCACCCCGAGCGCCGCCGCACCCGTCGCCGCGGTGACCGCCGCCGACCTGCCCCCGGAGTGCGCGGGCCGCTCGCCCGCGTCGTTCGCGGAGAAGGTCGTGCTCACGCCGGCGAACCCGGCGTTCGACGCGGCCCGGGACCGGCCGGGCGTCGCCGGGCCGTTCCTGGTCGTCGGGTCGGCGGCGGGCGACACGATCGTCGGCTCGGCGGGCGCGGACTGTCTCGTCGGCGGGGACGGGGACGACACGATCTCCGGCGGTGCCGGGGACGACGTGCTCGTCGGCGGGGCGGGCGTCGACCGCCTGAGCGGGGACTCCGGCGCCGACCTGCTGGAGGGCGGCCCGGGCGCGGACGTCCTCGACGGCGGGCCGGGCGCGGACCTGCTCGACGGCGGGCCGGACGGGGCCACCTGCACCACCGACCCGACCGACACGACGACGGGGTGCCTCCCCCCGGCGGAGACCACGACCGCCGTCGTTCCGGACGGGGTCCCCGCCACGTCGGAGCCCGCTCCCGTGCCGGGCGGTGCGGTGCCCGAGGGCGGGCCGGAGACCCCGCCCACCCCGCCCGCCCCCGTCGCGCCGCAGTCACCGGAGGGCGCCGTGCCGGAGGGCGGCGCGGACCCCACCGCCGCGCCCCCTCCGGCCTGACCGTCAGCTCCGGCGCTCCACCGCCGCGCGCAGGGAGTCGACCTCCGCGCGGTAGGCCTCGCGCTCCTCGCGCAGGCTGCGGACCGCGCCGCACAGGAACGGGACGGCGGCGGCGAGCAGCGCGGCCGTCGCGGCCAGGTGCAGCGCGACCGACACGCTCGCCTGCACCCCGGACACCGACACCGCGTGGGCCGCGGCGGGCAGCGCGAAGGCGAGACCGACCCGCCGCAGCAGCGGACGGTCCCGGCGCACGCCCGCGGCCACCGCGAGCAGACCCGCCGCAGCCGCACCGGCCCACACCGCCAGGGACGCGGCGGACCCCACCGCGGGTGGGAGCGCGACGCCCGGGGCGAGGCCGTCGAGGGTGCCCGCTGCCGCGACGGCGCAGGCGAGGGCACCCGCGGCGACGAGGACCACCGGCCGGCGGGCCGAGGACCGCCTGCGCACGGCGAGCACCAACAACGCCACCGCGGCGAGCAGCCCGACCATCCCCACCACCGGCCAGAGGCCGCCGCCGCGCAGCTCCAGGGCCGCACCGAGCGGGCCCGCCAGCGTGGCGCAGGCCACCGCCGCGGCGAGGCGTTCGGCGCGCCTGCTGCCGGACGCCCGCCCCGCGACGGCGATCATCAGCGCGGCCGCGGTCCCGCCCGCGAGCGACGCCGCGGCGGCGGCCCGCGCCACGGGCGTGATCGCGAGTCCGCGGAGGGCGAGCCACGCGACGACCGCCACGGTGGCCAGCGCGGCGAGCTCGACCGCGAACGCCGTCCACGACTCCCGCGGGACGTCCCGCCACGCCGAACGGGGCGCCGGCGCGGGCCGGGGTGCGGGAATCGATACCGGTCCGCGGCGGTCCCATGGTGCACGAGCCCCGGCGGGCCGCCGCCGACGGCCGGTGGGCCAGCCCGCCGCGGCCGCGTCCCCACTCGGGGCGGACGGGCGCACGACGACCAGGTGCGGACCGTCCGGCATCCGCGCGGCGGCGCCGGTCGCGCGGGTGCCGTCGCTCGGGTCTGGCCGCGGGTCGCGGCTCCGGAGGCTGGAGGTCACCGGTTCCTCGGAGGGTCGGGGGCGGCCCGGCGGGACGCGGGGCCGAGGAGCTCGGGCGAACGCGTCCGAGGTCCTGTCGGGCGCATCGGCGCGTCGTCGCGGGTCGTTACCCAGCGGGCACGGCAGCTGGCGGATCGTGACCGCACGGCGCAGTCGCCTACTCCGCTCAGCGGCAGGAGGGTGCCCGCGAACGGCCCTCATTCGGCCCGCATCGGCACCGGTGATCAGCGAAAACGTGCGCTCACCGCTGCCAACGCCACGCTGAGCGCACGCTTTCGGTGATCATGCCGCAGTGAGCGCACGACACGTGCACCAGGCGGGTCGGACGCGGGTCAGGTGCGGTCGGGGAGCGCGCGGACCGCGGCGGTGATCTCGGCGGCGAGGGCGTCGTGGCCCGCCCGCAGCGTGCTCCGGTCGGCCCGCACCTCGACGACCCGCAGGCCCTTGTCCTCGCCCGCGAGCGCCTCGGGCAGGTCCGCGAGGTCGGTGAGCAGGGTGTGCGTGGCGCCGAGGCCGGTGGCGACGGCGGCGAGGTCCGCCCGGTGCGGCGTGCCGAAGATCCGCTCGAAGGAGGCCGCATGCTCGTCCGCGCCCTGCTCCAGCAGGCCGAAGATGCCGCCGCCCGAGTCGTTGAGCACCACCAGGGTCAGCGCGGGGCGGGGTTCGTCCGGCCCGATCAGCAGCCCGGTGGTGTCGTGCAGCAGGGTGAGGTCGCCGAGCAGCGCCACCGTGGGGCCGGGATGGGTCAGCGCGGCGCCGACGGCCGTCGACACGGTTCCGTCGATGCCGGCGACCCCGCGGTTGGACAGCACCTCCAGCCCGGCCCGCGGCAGCGCGGCCAGGGCGACGTCCCGCACGGGGTTCGACGACCCGAGCACCAGCCGCGAACCGCCCGGCAGCGCCGCGGTCAGCGCGCGGGCCAGCACGAGTCCCCGCGGCACCGCGGCGTGCTCCGGATCGCGGGTCGGGTCGAGCGTCCGGTCGAGCACGGCGGCGGCCGCGTCGTCCGCCTCCCGCCACGCGCGGACGAACTCGGCGGGCGGGGCGAGCTGCGGCAACGCCCCGACGGCCCGCACCGAGCCCGCGACGTCGGTGAACGGCATGCCGTCCGGGGCCGCCACCGCGTAGACGTCGACGGCGGGGTCGGCCAGCAGCCGGGCGACGGCGCGGTGCAGCGTCGGCCTGCCGATCACCACGACCTGCCGGGGCCGCGGCAGCGCGCCGGCCGCACCCAGGAGCCACGGCCCGGCGACCAGCCCGTGCGCCCACAGCGGCGACGACGGCTCCGCGATCACCGGGGTCCCGCCGAGCAGGGTCGGCGCGGGCGCGGTGCCGGCGCCCGCCACGACCAGCGTGGGTGCCGCCGGGTCCAGGGGTAGGGGCGCGGCGACCCGCCCCACCGGCGAGACGACCGTCCACGGTGCACCGTCCGGCCTGCCCTCGGGGAACACCGCGCCCGGCTCGGGCACCAGCGGCTCCGCGAACGGCACGTTCAGGTGCACCGGGCCCGGCTCGCCACCCGCCGCCCCGGTGGCCGCCGCGACCGCGCGGTCCACCGCCGACCGCCAGCGCGCGGGCTCGCGCGAGTCGCTGCTCGCCACCGACAGGGTGGAGGCGCGGCGCACGGCCGTGCCGAAGATCCCGTGCTGGTCCACGGTCTGGCTGGCCCCGGTGCCGACGAGGTCCATCGGCCGGTCCGCGGTCAGCGCCAGCAGCGGCACGCCGGACCAGGCCGCCTCGAGCACCGCGGGGTGCAGGTTCGCGACCGCGGTCCCGGACGTCGTCACCACCGGGACGGGGCGCCCGGAGCCCAGCGCGAGGCCGAGCGCCAGGAAGGCGCCGGTCCGTTCGTCGACGCGCACGTGCAACCGCAGCCTGCCCGCCGCGTCCGCCGCGTGGAGCGCGAACGCCAGCGGCGCGTTGCGCGAGCCCGGGCAGAGGACGGCGTCGGTCACGCCGAGGCGGACCAGCTCGTCCACGACCACGCGGGCCTGGGCGGTCGACGGGTTCACGTGTTCGACCCTATGTCGCCACCCCCGGTTCCCGCCCTGCCTGCCTCCTCACAGGCCGGGTGATCGCCGTGCGTGACCGCGCCCGGACGCGCCCGGTGCGCACAGCTCGGACGCGGTCGCCGGCATCGCACTCGTGCGCGCCCCGCGACGCGACGACCCGGTCGAACACTCCCGAGACACCCACGCCGCGGCAGGTTCGCGCTCGCGCTCTCGTGACACTCGACGCGATCACGGCACGAACGTGACAAGAGCGCAGTCACCGGGGCGCTCCGGTGACACTCGGAATGATCACCGCGCGCGAGCGTGACGGGAGCGCACCCGCGACAGCGCTCGAGTGACGCTCGGAACGATCAGTGCGGCGCGAGACCGCGTATCGCGAGCGTGACAGGAGCGCACCCGCATGACAGGAGCGCACCCACACCGACGCTCCCGTGACCCTCGGAAGGATCATGCCGGGCGAGGGTGACGGGAGCGCACTCGCGGCAGCGCTCGCGTCACCGACGGGCGGGTCGGGGGCACGGTTACGCTCGGCGGTGACATGAGCGCGACACTGCAGACTTCGGCCCTCTCCGCCGGGCACGGCGCCCGGGTCCTGTTCACCGGTCTGGACCTGGTGGTGGCGCCCGGGGACGTCGTCGGGCTGGTCGGGGTGAACGGGGCGGGGAAGTCGACCCTGCTGCGCCTGCTGGCCGGGGAGACGGGCGGGCGGGGGATCGACACCGAGGGGTCGGTCTCGCTGTCCCCGCCGGACGCGACCGTCGGACACCTGCCCCAGGAACTGGAGCGCGGGCCGGAGTCGATCAGCGCGTACCTCGCCCGCCGGACGGGGGTGGCGGCGGCGCAGGCGACGATGGACGCGGCCGCGGAGGAGCTCGCGACCTCCGACGGCACCGAGTACTCGGCCGCGCTGGACCGCTGGCTCGCGCTCGGCGGCGCGGACCTCGACGAGCGGGCGGGTGAGGTCGCCGCGGAGGTCGGCCTCGGGGTGTCCCTCGACACCCCGATGAGCGCGCTGTCCGGCGGGCAGGCCGCCCGCGCCGGGCTCGCCGCGCTGCTGCTCTCCCGCTACGACGTCCTGCTGCTCGACGAGCCCACCAACGACCTCGACCTCGACGGCCTGGAGCGGCTGGAGAAGTTCGTGCGCGGGCTGCGGAGTCCGGCGGTGATCGTGTCGCACGACCGCGAGTTCCTGGCCCGCACGGTGAACCGGATCGTGGAGCTGGACCTGCACCAGCACCGGGTCGGGGTCTACGACGGCGGCTACGACAGCTACCTCGCCGAGCGCGAGATCGCGCGCAGGCACGCCCGCGAGGCGTACGAGGAGTACGACGACAGGCTCGACCAGCTCAAGGACCGCGCCCAGATGCAGCGCAACTGGATGGCCCAGGGCGTGCGCAACGCGCGGCGCAAGTCGAAGGACAACGACAAGAACGTCAAGGCCAAGCGGGCGGAGACCAGCGAGAAGCAGGCGTCGAAGGCCCGCCAGACGCAGCGGGCGATCGAGCGCCTCGAGGTCGTCGAGGAGCCGCGCAAGGAGTGGGAGCTGCGCATGACGATCGCCGCGGCCCCGCGGTCCGGCGCGGTCGCGGCGCGGCTGGACGGCGCCGTCGTGGAGCGGGGGTCGTTCACGCTCGGGCCGGTCACGGCGCAGGTCGACTGGGCCGACCGCGTGATCATCACCGGCGCCAACGGGTCGGGGAAGTCGACGCTGCTCGGCGCGCTGCTCGGGCGGATCCCGGTCGCGGCGGGCAGCGCGGGCCTGGGCTCCGGGGTCGTGGTCGGCGAGGTCGACCAGGCCCGCGGGCTGTTCCTCGGCGACGAACCGCTGGTGACGGCGTTCGGCCGGGCGGTGCCGGACTGGCCGGAGTCCGAGGTCCGGACCCTGCTGGCCAAGTTCGGGCTCACGAAGGAGCACGTGCCCCGGCCCGCGGCCTCGCTGTCCCCGGGCGAGCGGACCCGCGCGGCGCTGGCGCTGCTGCAGGCCCGCGAGGTGAACCTGCTGGTGCTCGACGAGCCCACCAACCACCTCGACCTGCCCGCGATCGAGCAGCTGGAGCAGGCCCTGGACTCCTTCCCGGGCACCGTCCTGCTGGTCACCCACGACCGCCGGATGCTGGACACGGTCCGCGCCACCCGTCGCTGGCGGGTGGCGGCGGGGCGGCTGTCCGTGGACGACGCCGTCTGACGCCTCGCCCCTCGGAGCCTGGTCGCGAGCGGACCCGGCCGTGCGCGCGGGCGTCTGCACCTTCGACGTGCTGCCGGTGTTGAGGGCGGTCACCGCCCCCTGACGGCGAACCGGGGCTCAGCCCGGCGTGAGCCGCCTGGCCCCCGACGCCCGGCGCTTCGCGGCCGCGGCGGCCAGCTCCTCGTCGATCCCGACGTGGATGTGGCCGTCCTCCTCGCGCACCGGGAAGATCACGATGGGCCGGGTCGCGGGCGGGCAGAGCGGCTCGCCGGAGGCGTAGTCGAAGACGCTGCCGTGACACGAGCACAGCAGGCCCTCGTCGGTGACCTTCCCGCTGGACAGCAGGCAGTCGAGGTGGCTGCAGTAGTTCGAGGTCGCGTGGATCTCCCCGTCCTGGCGGGACAGCGCCACCTCGACGTCACCGGCGAAGAACCGCCGCACGACGCCGTCGGGGATCTGGCCGGAGCGGGCGATCTTGTGGAACTCCACGGTGGTCTCCTTCAGGCGCTGATGGTGTCGAGGAGGTCGAACAGGTCGGTGTCGTCGTCGGCCAGGGCGGCGGTCGGCACGGGCAGGCCCAGGGAGATCAGCTGCCGGGCGGCCGGGACGTCGCCGCCGCGGTCCATCGCGAACGCGGCGTGCACGCACCCGTCGGCGAGGTAGAAGGCGGTGAAGTCCCGCTCGGCCACGTTCCCGCGCACCACGACCTCGGCGCCCGGGCGCGGCGCGCCGACGACCTGCAGCCCGAGCCCGTACTGGTCGGACCAGAACCAGGGCGCCTCCGGGGCGCCCACCGGCCTGCCGACCATCGCCTTCGCGACCGCGGTGCCCTGGGTGGTCGCGTTGTCGACGTGCTCGTGGCGGACGAACCCGTCGCCGACCCGGCGGGCGGCCACGTCCCCCGCGGCGAAGACGCCGGGCAGCGCGGTGCGGCAGGCGTCGTCGACCGCGATCCCGCCGCGCACGGGGTCCACGGCCAGGCCGGACGCGCGGGCGATCTCGTCGTTCGGCACCGCGCCGACGGCGACGACGACCAGGTCCGCCTCGACCCGGCCCGCGGCGGTGTGCACCAGGACCCCGGACGCGGTCTGCTCGACGGCCGCGATCTCCTGGCCGCAGCGCAGGTCCACGCCGTGGCCGCGGTGCAGGTCGGCGTACACCTCGGCCATCTCCCGGCCGATCCTGCCGATCATCGGCAGCAGGCCCGCCTCCAGCACGGTCACGGCCACGCCGTGCTCGCGGGCGGTCGCGGCGATCTCGGAACCGATCAGCCCGCCCCCGACGACGGCGATCCGCTCGGCCGCGGGGAGCAGGTCGCGCAGCCGGGCCGCGTCGTCGAGGGTGCGCAGGTGGATCACCCGGTCGCCGTCCACCCCGGGGAGCCTGCGGGCCCGGGCGCCGGTGGTGAGCAGCACGGCGTCGGCGGTGACGACTCCGCCGCCGACGAGCTCGACCCGCCCCGCCGCCACCCGCTCGGCCCGCACCCCGAGGCGCAGGTCGACGGCGTTCGCGGCGCACCACGCGTCGTCGAGCAGGGTCAGCTCCGCGACGTCGGTCTCGCCGCGCAGGTACTCCTTGGACAGCGGCGGGCGCTGGTAGGGGGCGTGCGGCTCGTCGGACAGGACGGTCACCGGGCCGTCGAAGCCGCGGCGGCGCAGCAGCCGCACGGCGGACACGGCCGCCTGGCCGGCTCCCACGGTCACCAGGCTGCGGGGCAGGTCGGACATCGGGGCTCCTATCGCGGCTGGGCGCTGACGTGCACGATCCCGTCGACGACGCGGACGGCGTGGACCGGCTGGCACTCGTCGCGGTCCTCCGCGGCGCCGGTCTCGGGATCGAACTTCCACTGGTGGGCGGGGCAGACGACGCTGCCCTGCCAGAGCACCCCGCGGGACAGGGACCGTCCCTTGTGGATGCAGACGTCGTCGAGGGCGAACACCCGCTCGCCGACCAGGAACAGCGCGACGGCGCGGTCCCCGATCTCGACCCGGGTCTTGCGCCTGCGGGCCAGGTCCGCGAGCGGGACCGTCGCGACCCACTCCTCGGTCCGGATCTCGCTCACGGGCTCTCCCCTCCGGAGGAGGGCCGCGGCGGGTCGTGCCCGCCGCGGCCGGTCGGTCAGGCGGACGGCGCGACGTAGGTGTCGTAGAGCGCGCGGGTGTAGGAGAAGCGCATCTCCGCACCCCAGCGGACGAACTGGAGGCAGCGTTGCTGCAGCTCCGGGGTGGTCGCGTGCTCGAGCACGATCTGGTAGCCGCGCTCGCCGTGCACCTCGTCCGAGGTGATGTGCAGGTCGAAGAACTCGATCTCGTCCTCGGTGAAGCCGTAGGTCTCGCGCAGCGGCACGATCTGCTTGCGGTAGATGCCCGGGACCTGCGACTCCAGGCCGACGACCAGCGCCGCGGTGGCGACGACGAAGTGCTCGCGCATGGCGACCGCGTAGCACCAGGACTGCAGGCCCCGGGTCACCGCGTTCATGTTCGAGGGGTCCTCGATGCGCTCCCTGGTGGTGCCGCACGCCTCGCCGAACCGGATGAGCAGGTCGGTGTGGCGGATGTCGGCCAGCTCCTCCTCGTACATGTTCTGGAGGGTGAAGTCCTTGGCGTCGGTGCAGGTGTCGGGGGTGTTGCCGTAGATGTAGCCGAGGTAGTCGGCGAACGGGCCGACGTAGTGGTAGTGGTTCTCGGCCCAGCGGGCGAAGTGCTCGCGGGTCAGCTCACCGTCCGCCCAGGCCTTGCTGAAGGACGCGTTCTTGGCCTCGCGGCCCTTGATCGCGTCCTCCAGGGCGGCGCGGAAGTCGTCCTTCGACAGCAGGCCCGGCGTGCCGGCGCCGGCGGGGTTCTCGACGGTCAGGGTCATGACGAGCCCTCCAGGAGGTGGGTGGTGGTGGGGACCGGGGGCTTCCCGATGACAGGAACGCTAGGCAGGTCGGCGGCCCCGATCCTGGTCATTCCGCACAAGGATCGGCGTCATCTTGAGGTGGTCTGCACAGCTCGCTCCGGACCTGCCGAAGGCCCCGGCGACCCGCCGGGGCCTTCGGGTGGAGCGGGGCCTAGAAGAACGTCGCGGCGACCAGTGTGGACAGCACCAGACCGGCGACGACGGGCAGGAAGCACTTGCGGGCGAGGTCCACGACCGGGACCCGCGTCACCCCCGCCACGACGAGCAGGGAGGACCAGGCGACGAGCACACCGCCCCCCGTCCAGACCGAGCCCATCTGACCGACGGCCGCGAGGGTGGCCGGGTCCATGCCGACGTTGGGCGCCAGGGCCCCGGCCAGCGAGCCGGTGAGCGGCAGGCCGGAGAAGCCCGAGCCCTCCAGGCCGCACATCATGCCGATGATCAGGATGCCGAAGCAGACGACCAGCGGGTTGCCGGGGATGAACCGCTCGGCCGCGGTGACCAGGTCGACCAGCAACGCGGGCGCCTCCTGGCCCTCCGGAACGCCGATGATCTTGCCCGCGAAGTCGGCGTTGCCCAGGAAGAAGAACCCGGCGATCGGCAGCACGACGCCCATGGCCCGGAAGGCGAAGACCAGCCCGTCGGTCACGTGCTCACCGGTGGTCTGCAGCGCCTTCTTCGGCCCGTCGAAGGCGGCGACGACGAACACGACCAGGATCGCCGCCAGTCCGCCGACCAGCGCGGCCGCCGACCCGCCCTCGAGCGCCGGGACCACGCCCACCTTGCCGAGGACCATGTAGACCATCATCAGCAGGAAGGCGATCGGCACCACGGCCGCGAAGAGCTTCGACAGCCGGACGGTGCGCGGGTCGTCGGCGGGCTCGGGGGCGGGCTCCTGGTCGGGGACGGTCCCGTCACCGCCCCCGCCGGTGCGCTGCGCGGGCGGCGCGGCGGGCGGCGGGGTGCCACCGCCCCCACCGACGGTGGCCCCCACCGGCACCTTCTCCTCGACCTGGACCCGCAGCGGCTCGGCCACCGCGGCGGCGGGCTTCGCCTTGCGCAGCATGCGGCGGGCCGGGCGGGGCTCGGCGACCACCCCGGCCTCCCACTCCTCCAGGTTCGACTCCGCCGGGCGGCGCATGTGCCTGCGCAGCATCACCCCGGTGATCGCGAGCGCGGCCACGCCGGTGACCAGGGACAGCACCAGCGCCACATCGGCCACGGCCGAGGTCTCGGTGCCCGCCGCGACGGCGGACAGCCCGGGCGCGACCTGCATGACGTAGTCGCTGGACAGCGCCATGCCCTGACCCGCGACGGCGATCGCCATCGCCGCGCCCATGGCGGGCAGCCCGGCGCGGATCGCCGCCGGGACGAGCAGCGCACCGATCAGCGGCACCGCGGGCGTCGGCCAGAAGAACAGGCTGATCCCGTAGGTGACCACGGCGAGCACGACGTAGGCGGACCAGCCGCCGCGCATGACCTTCTGGAAGGGGGTGACCATCCGCTGGTCGGCCTTCATGGCGCGCAGCGCGCCGAGCAGCGCCGTGACCATGGCGATGATCAGGAAGATGTTGAACAGCTCGGACGCGGCGGTCAGGCTCGCGTTGAAGACGGCCTGGATACCCGTGACCGGGTTGCCGGTCATGACCCAGGCGGTGACGAACGTGGCGGCGAGTGCGGGGACCAGGACGTTCCTGCGGGCGATCGTGACGCCGATGATGACGACGACGCCGGCCAGGTAGACCCAGTGCGCGGCAGTGAGACCCACCGCGGCCTCCTTCCCGCCGAGGTGGCGGTCGATGTGGTGGTGTGGCCGGTCACGGTGCTCTCACCTGCACGAACACGACTACCTCAACAGTGCACAGCGCGCGGGTTTCGGATTGTGCACGTTGCCGTTAAGGCAGAGTGCACTACCGCGCGGTCCAGACTTGTGCAGGTGGCCCCTACTGGGCCGCATCGTGGGCGGTCATCGTGCACCCATGACGACCGTGGCACCACCTCGCCCGTTCCCCGGCACGCTGCGCCCGGCCGCACTCGGTGCCGACGGCATGGTCGCGGCCAGCCACCCGGCGATCAGCCGGGCCGGGGCCGACGTGCTGGCCGCGGGCGGCACCGCCGTGGACGCGGCGCTGGCGATGGCGGCCGTCGCGTGGCTCGCGCTGCCGGGCCAGTGCGGCCTCGGCGGTGATGCGTTCGCCCTGGTCCGGGAGCCCACCGGCGCGGTCGACGCGTTCTGCGGCAGCGGCTTCGGCCCCGACGGCGGCACCCCCGAGCACTACGCCGGACAGACCGTGCTCCCCCGCCACGGCGCGGGCTCGGTCACCGTCCCCGGGGCCGTCGCGGCGCTCTCCGCGCTGGCCGAGCGGGCCACCCGGCCGCTCGCGGAGCTGTGGGCGCCCGCGGTGCGCCTGGCCCGCCGGGGCCTGCCCTGCACGGCCAAGACCGCGGGGGACATCGCCCGGCACGCCGAGCGCCTGGGCGCCGACCCGGAGATCGCGGCGACCCTGCTGCGGGACGGGCGGGCCCCGGCCGTCGGGACGCGGGTGGCGCAGCCCCTGCTCGCGGACTCGATCGCCCGGCTGGCCGTCGACCCCGCCGCGTTCTACACCGGTGACCTGGCCGAACGGGCCGTCGCGCACCTCACCGCGCTCGGCGCGCCGTTCTCCGGGGACGAGTGGGCGGCCTCGGGCGAGGTGGCCGCCGAGCCCGCGCTGCGCCGTCGCTACCGGGGGAGGTGGGTGCACCAGACCCCGCTGCCCACGCCGGGCTGGATGGTCCTCGACCAGCTCGCCGCGTGCGAGGGCGAGCTCGGCGCGGCGCCGCTGTCCGCCGCGGAGGTGCACTGGTTGGCCGGGGCCGCCCGGATCGCGTTCGCCGACCGCTACGCGCACGCGGGCAGCGACTCCGACGGCTGGCGCCGCGGCGGCGAGCCCGCCGCGGTGGCCCGGGCGAAGGAGCGCATCCGCGCGGGCGACCTGCCCGGTGCCGCCGGGCGACCCGACGGCGACACGACCTCCCTGGTCGCGGTCGACGCCGACGGGCGCGCGGTGGGCCTGATCCTGTCGCTGGCCTTCACCTTCGGCGCGGGCCTGTCGATCCCGGGCACCGGGATCGTGCTGAACAACCGGCTCGGCCGTGGCGCGTACCTCGTCCCCGGCCACCCCAACGAGGTGCGGCCGCGCCGCAGGCCCCTGCACACGCTCCACACCTGGCTGGTCACCGACGACGACGGCGGGCTCCGGCACGTCGGCAACACCCCCGGTGGCGACGGCCAGGTCCAGTGGAACGCCCAGCTGCTGTCCCACCTGCTCGACCACGACGCCGACCCGCAGGCCGCCGTCGACGCGCCGCGCTTCTCGGTGTTCCCCGGCAGCGACGCGGGCGACCTCGGCGCCGCCGCCGAGCTGCGCTGCGAGGACCGGCTCGGTGCCGACACGCTCGCCGGGCTGGCCGCGCGCGGCCACGACGTGCGCACCGTCGGGGACTGGGGGGCGGGCGGCAGCGCCCAGGTCGTCTCCCTCGACGTCGAGCGCGGCTGCCTGGTCGGCGGCTCCGACTCCCGCCAGGAGGGGGTGGCCCTCGGTGTCTGAGCCGGACGTGTCCGCCGCCCCGGCCCCCCAGGGCCGGTACGTGCCCGCCGTGGTCGCGGGCGGGCTGGTGCACTCCGCGGGGATGACGCCGCGCCGGGCCGGGACGCTGGTGCTCACCGGATGTGTCGGCGCGGACGTCACGCCCGAGCAGGCGCGCTGGGCGGCCGGGCTGGCCGCCGGGAACGCGCTGCTGGCCGTGACCGAGGCGGCAGGCGGGCTGGACCGGATCGCCCGGGCGGTCCGGATGACCGTCTACGTGCGCTGCACCGACGACTTCACCGCCCTGTCCGCCGTCGCCGACGGCGCCTCCGCCGTCCTCGCCCGCCGGCTCGGCGAGGACGCCCTGCCCGCCCGCGCCGCCGTCGGGGTGCGGGCGCTGCCGGGCGGGGCGCCCGTCGAGGTCGACCTCACCGTCGCCCTCGCCTGAGCCGCCCCATCCCACCCGATCTCGAGGAGGACGCGGCCCGTGTCCGGAGCCGTCACCGACCCACTCCAGCGCACCGGGACGGGCGGGCCCCGGCTCGGGCCGGTCGCGGCCGCGCTCGTGCTCGGCACCTTCGCCAGCACCATCGCGAACACCCTGGTCAACGTCCCGCTCGCGGCGATGACCGCGGACCTCGGGGCGCCGCTGACCAGCGGCACCCTGATCGTCGTCGCGTTCAACCTGACGTGCGCGGTGGTGCTGCCCTTCGCCGGTTGGCTGGGCGGGCGGCTCGGCAGGCGGCGGGTGTTCCTGTTGTCCATGCTCGGGGTCACCGTCGGCGCGATCGGCGCCGCGTGCGCGCCCACGCTGCCCCTGCTCATCGCCTTCCGTGCGGTGCAGGGGATGTCCGGCGCCCTGGTGCTGCCCACCGTGCTCGCCCTGCTCACCGACGTCGCGGGCCCCGAGCGGCGCGGGCGTGCGGTCTCCTGGTGGGCCGCGGCGAACGGCGCGGGCCAGGCCGCGGGGCCGACCGTCGGCGGTCTGCTCACCGACGCCTTCGGCTGGCGCTCGGTGTTCGTGACGATCGTGCCGTTCGCGCTCGCCGCGTTCGCGGGAGCGTGGCGGTGGCTGCCGCACACCCCGGCCCGACCGGCCCGGCTCGACGTCGCGGGCGCGCTGTCGCTGGCCGCCGCCGTGGCCGCGCTGCTCGTGGGGGCCTCCGCGGTCGCGCCCGCGGGTCTCGGGTCGCCGCTCGTGTGGGGCGGGTTCGGGCTCGCCACCGCGGCGCTGGTGGTGTTCGTGCTCGTCGAGCGTCGCCGGGCGGACCCGTTCGTGCCGCCGCGGCTGCTGGTCGCGCCGCGGTTCGCGCGATCCGCGGTCGCCGCCATGGCCCAGATGTTCTGCCTGACCGCGACCCTGCTCACCGTGCCGCTGTTCCTGACCGGGACGGCCGGCGCTCCGGCGCGCACCGCGGGCCTGCTGGTCGTGGCGTTGCCCCTGGTGATGACGCTGCTGGCACCCGTGTCCGGGGTGTTGACCGAGCGCTGGAGCCCGCGGTGGGCGCTGCGCGGCGGGCTGCTCGTGCTCGGCGCGGGCGAGCTGGCCCTGGCCGCGGTCC
Source organism: Pseudonocardia oroxyli (assembly GCF_900102195.1). Classification (GTDB taxonomy): domain Bacteria; phylum Actinomycetota; class Actinomycetes; order Mycobacteriales; family Pseudonocardiaceae; genus Pseudonocardia; species Pseudonocardia oroxyli. Next base: position 189,655 of record NZ_FNBE01000002.1, on the reverse strand, counting down.
TGGCCCTGGGAACCGGTGGGGTCGGCGCACTGGCGGGGCTGGTGGCGGCGGTCGCCGTCGTCGGTGCCGGGATGGCGTTCACCCAGACCCCGGCCGCGGCCGGGGCGACCCGGTCGGCGCAGGAGGCGGACTCCGGCGCGGGCCTCGGGGTGTTCAACTCGCTGCGGTTCGTCGGCGCCGCGCTGGCCGGCGCGGTCGTCGCGCTGGTGCTCGGGGACGCGCCCGCGGGAGCGGGGCCGTTCGTCCTGATGGCGCTCGTGTGCGCGGCCGCCGCGGCGCTGGCCCTCGCGGTGACGTTCGCGGGCCGCTCCCCCCGCTGACCCGCGCGAACGGCGCCCCCGGGATCCCGGGGGCGCCGTTCGCGGTGGTCGCTCAGGCCGGGACGGCGCCTGCGACGAGCTCCTCGAAGGCCGCGAGGGCGGCGGCACCGACGGCCTTGTCCTGCTCGCCGTTGCCCCCGCTCACGCCCACGGCGCCGACGACCTGACCCTGGTAGACGATCGGGAAGCCGCCCACGAACACGGTGAACCTGCCGGGGTGCATCTGCTGGATGCCGAAGGCCTCGTTGCCCGGCAGCGCAGGGCCGTTCGGCGGCTCGTTGAACAGGTGGGTGGCGCGCTGGTGACCGGCCGCGGTGAAGGCCTTGGCGATCGCGATCTCCACCCCGGTCAGCCGGGCGCCGGTCATCCGGTGCAGGGCGATGGGGTGGGCGCCGTCGTCGGCGATGCAGATCGTCTGCCTGACGCCGATCCGCTCGGCCTCGGCCTCGGCGGCCCGCAGCAGCACCAGGGCGTCCTCGAGGGTCAGGCGGTGGATGGTCTGCATGTCAGCTCCCGTGGGTCAGGTAGACGGTCTTGGTGTCGGTGACGAAGTCGAGCGCCTGGCGCCCGCCCTCGGGGAAGGCCCCGCCGGAGGAGGCCTTCCAGCCGCCGAAGGGCGGTGTCACGCCGTTGCCGGTGGTGGGCGCGTTGACCTTGACGATGCCGGTGTGGGCGCGGGCGGCGAACCGGTGCGCGACGGCGAGGTCGGCGGTGTGGATCGCCGCGACCAGTCCGTGGCTGGAGGCGTTGACGCGGGCGAGGGCCTCGTCCGCGTCGGCCACCGGGAGGACGGAGCAGAACGGCCCGAACACCTCGCCGGTGACGAGCGGATGATCGTCGGGGACGTCGGAGAACAACGTCGGGGCCACCCAGAAGCCCTCCGGGTCGCGGTCGGCGACGGCGCCCGCCTCCGCGACGATCCGGGCGCCCGCGGCCACGGCCGAACCCTTCAGCGCCGACAGCCGCTCGCACTGCGCCGCGGTGGCGACCGGGCCGGTGGTGACCCCCGCCGCCGTCCCCGGCCCGACCGTCAGCGCCTGGACGTGCGCGGCGAGCAGCCGCATGAACTCCGCCGCGACCGGGCGGGCCACCAGGACCCGGTCGGTCGAGGTGCAGGCCTGGCCGGTGAGACCGAAGGCGCCCACCGCGACGTCGGCGGCGGCCTGCTCGAGGTCCGCGTCCGCCGCCACGACGGCGGCGTTGCGCCCGCCGAGCTCCAGCTGGAGACGCGCCTGGCCGTGCGCCCGCTCGCGCACGAGCGCACCGACGGCGTCCGAACCGGTGAAGGTCACCGCGCGCACCCGCTCGTCACGCAACAGGGCGTCCATCGCGGCCGGGTCGTGGCCCTGCAGCACCGGCAGGACCGCGGCGGGCACACCCGCCTCGACGGCGATCTCGGCCAGCAGCGCGCCGACCCCGGCGGCGACCGGGGAGGGTTTGAACACCACCGCATTGCCCGCGGCGAGGGCCGGAGCGATCTTGCGGGCGGCGAGGGACAGCGGGAAGTTCCAGGGCGTGACCGCCGCGACGACGCCGAGCGGGCCGCGCAGGGTGTAGGCGAAGGTGCCGGGGGTCTCGGTCGGGAAGCTGGTGCCCTCGACCAGGTAGGCGAGCTGCGCGGCCAGCCGGAACTGCTCCGCGGACTTGCCCACCTCCCCGCGGGCGGCCCCCAGCGGCTTGCCCTCCTCGCGGGTGATCTGCGCGGCGATCTCGTCGGCCCGCCGTTCCAGCAGGTCGGCCAGCCCACCCAGCGCGGTCGCCCGACGCAGCGGCGGCAGCGCGGCCCACCCGGGGGCGGCCGCAGCCGCGGCCTCGACGGCCGCCCGGGCGTCCGCGGCGGTGGCCGGGCGGAAGCTGTGCACGATGCGGCCCGGCGCGGAGGGATCGACGGAGCGACCCGCCGGCGGATCGGAGCGCGCAGCCGGCGCGAGTGAGAGTGCAGAGTGCACGAAGAACCTCCGGCGGATTGTGGAAAGTGGTGGCTACCGCCGATTGTGCGGTCGCGTCACCATGGCTGACACTGGACGAAGTGCACCCCGCGACGGATCGGATCTAGGCACATGGCACAGGACGCGCATCCGACCGACACGGGCTGGCAGTCGGTCACGGTGGCGGACCTGCTGGCCGAGCCGTTGCTCCGCAACACCCTCGTCGCCGGGGCCGACGGGGTGACCCGGGCGGTGCGCTGGTGTCTGCCCCTCTCCGAGCTCGACGACTCGGACGGTCCCGGTGAGCCGGGCACCGCCGTCCACGCCGCCGCGGCCGCGCTGCGGGACGAGGCCGGGGCGGCGCTGGTCGAGCGGGTGGCGGCGGCGGGCACGGTGGCGCTGCTCGTCCGGCTGACCCCGGAGGACCTCGCCGGTCCGGAGCCGCTGCCGGCCCTGTTCCCCCAGGCCCGGGGCGCCGCCGACGCGGCCGCGCTGCCGCTGGCGCTGCTCCCGCCGTCGGCCGGGTACCGCACGGTCAGCCAGCTCGTCGCCACCAAGGTCCTGGCCCAGACCACCCACGTCCTGGAGTACAGCGACCGGGTGCACCGCTCGCTGGGAGAGATCCTGGCCCGCGGCGCGGGGATCTCGCCCCTGGCGTACGGCATGGCGCGGATGGGTGAGGCCCCGGTCGTGGTGGTCGACGCGGACGGCGCCGTGCTCGCCGTCGAAGCCACGGCGGCGACCGGCAGGCCGGCGGTCGAACCGGTCGCCGCAGCGTTGGCGCGGTACCTGGAGACGGTCTCGGGCGGGCCGCTGCCGCACGGCGCCGAGGTGCTCGAGACGGTCGCCGACGTGGTGCCGATCGTGGCGGCGGTGACCTTCGGCGGCGAGGTGAACGGCCTGGTCGCGGTGCTCGAGCCGCGAGACGCCGACCCCCACGACCGGGCGCAGCGGCGGATCGTCGCGCAGGAGGGCGCCACCCTGATCGGCTCGGAGATGCTGCGGCTGCGGTCGATGACCGAGGCCGAGGAGCGGACCCGCGGCGACTTCGTCGTCGACCTGGTGCACGGCCGGTTCGCCGACGGAGGGCAGCTGCAGGCCCGGGCGCGCCACCACGGGTTCGCCGTCGACGGCGCCTACGCCGTGCACGTCGCCGAGCTCGACCCGCCGATCTCCGACGATCCGCGGGCGGTCCGCCGGTTCAACGCGGCCGCCCGCGCCGTCGAGCGGCTCGATCCCGACGGCGCGGCTCCCACGCTGGCCACGCAGGTGGGCGGCAACCTCGTCGTCGTGCGGCCCACGGCGCACCCGAGCGACGCCGCGGCCGTCCGCGACCACGCGGGAGCCGTCCGGCGGGTGCTGCGCGAGCGGCTGGGCTCCGACGCCCGGGTGGCGTACGGCCGGGTCGGCACCGGTGCCCGCGGCGTCGCGGCGAGCTACCGCGAGGCGCGGACCGCGCTCGCCCTGGGCAGGCGGGTCGACGTGCCGCCGGTCGCCGGGTACGACGACCTGCGCATCTTCGTGGCACTGCAGGACCTCGCCGACTCGGAGAACGGCCGCACCTTCGCCGCCGAGATGCTCGCCCCACTGCGCCGCGCCGACGGGCACGCCCGCAGCCTGGAGAGCGTCGTCACGGCCTACATCGCCGAGTCGGGCAACCTCAACGCCGCCGCGCGGCGGCTGGGCCTGCACCGCAACACCACGCTGTACAAGCTCGACCGGGTCTCGCGGGTGCTCGGCATGGACATCCGGTCGGCGGACACCCAGTTCATGATCTGGCTGGCCCACCACATCGACACCTTGAGCCAGGTGACCGACAGCCTCGACGCCGAGCTCGCCCCACCCCCCTGACGGCGAACGACGCGTCCGCTCACCAAGAGTGAGCGAACGCGCCGTTCGTCGATGGAGGGGCGGGATCAGGCCTGCGCGGTCTCCTGCGGGCCGATGGCGAAGCGGAGCTCCTCCTGGCCCTCGTCGTTGGTGAAGGGCTGCACGTCGAGGACCTTGTCCTCCAGCACCTCGGCCGCCATGGGCTCGAGGAACACGTTCAGCCCCTCCCCCGTGAGAACCGTGTCACTCCCGTCCGCCTGGGCGGCGAGGGAGAGCTCCAGACCCTGCTCGGGATCGGTGGCCGCGATCCGCAGGCCGCCGCCGTCGGGCAGCTCCGCGTCGGTGGTCAGCGTCTTGATGGCTTCGGCCGCGGTATCGGTGATTGCCAACATTCGACCGACCGTACCGAGAATCCCGGGCGCCTGCAGAGCTCAGCCGAAGGTGTCGGGGTCCGGGCCGATCCGGTTGCCCGCGTCGAGGCCGGTCAGGGTGGCCACGTCGTCGTCGGCCAGCTCGAAGCCGAAGACATCGAAGTTCTCGACGATCCGCGACGGCGTCACGGACTTGGGGAACACGATGTTGCCGAGCTGGATGTGCCAGCGGAGCACGATCTGCGCCGGGGTGCGGCCGTACTTCTCGGCGAGCGCGAGCACCACCCCGTCCTGCAGCAGCGGTCCGCCCTGCCCCAGCGGGCTCCACGCCTCGGTCGCGATGCCGTGGTCGCGGTGGTATGCGCGCAGCACGGCCTGGCCGAAGTCCGGGTGCACCTCGATCTGGTTGACCGAGGGCACCGTGTCGGTCTCGGCCGCGAGCCGGTCCAGGTGCGGGATCTGGAAGTTCGAGACGCCGATGGACCGGGTCTTCCCCGCGGCCTTGGCCTCCTCGAACCCGCGCCAGGTGTCGACGTAGGCGTCCCGCTTCGGCTGCGGCCAGTGGATCAGGTAGAGGTCCACCTGGTCGAGCCCCAGCTTGGCCAGGCTCTCGTCGAGCGCCTTCTGGGCCTCCTGGCGGCCGTGGCGGTCGTTGTTCAGCTTCGTGGTGACGAAGAGCTCCCCGCGGGCGATCCCGGACTTCGCGATCGCCTTGCCCACGGACTCCTCGTTGCCGTACATCTGCGCGGTGTCGATGTGGCGGTATCCGGCGTCGAGGGCGCGGGCGACGGCCTCCTCGGCCTCGGTGCCCGCGTCGACCTGCCAGACGCCGAACCCGAGCTGCGGAATCTGGACACCGTCGTTCAGGGTGATGGTCGGAACAGACATGCCTCAGGTCTACCCCTCGATCGCTTCGGTTACCCCGCGAGCATCCTCACGCCGGCGGCGGGAATGTCGCGGGATCGTCTCACCGCGGGAACGGGATGTGCGGGCCCAGCGGGAGCATGGCCTCGACCAGCGTCCCGGTCACCGAGCGACGGACCACGCAGGTGCCGCCGACCGCGGCGGCCCGGCCGCGCATGGCCGGGACGCCGCTGCCCGCGACGAAATCCGCAGGCAGACCGGGACCCTCGTCGGTGACCTGGACCTCCAGGTACGGGCCGCGCACCCGGACCCGGACGCGGGCGGGCGCCCCCGGGGCGTGCCGGGCGGCGTTGGCGAGTGCCTCGGTGGCGATCGACGCGGCCGCCGACTCGACCTGCGCGCCCATCACCGGCAACGGCCACACCTCGACGGCCGCACCCCGAGCCGCCCGGTACAGCGCGGCGGTCAGCCCGTCCTCCAGCGGGACGAGATCAGCGCGGGCCCGCTCGGCGGACCGGGCGACGACGTGGGACCGCAGCCCGGCGGCGAGCCGGGCGGCGACGGCCGCGAGCAGGTGCGGCCGGTGACCCACCGTCGGCACGACGAGCGATCCCACGAACTCGTTGCCGTAGCGCAGCGGCACCCGGACGACCTTCGGCCCGAGGACGCCCCAGCGGGCGACCTCGTGTCCCGGGGTGGCCCCGACCTCCACGGCCGCGGCGCCCACCCCGGCGCTCGCCACCACCAGCCCGAGCAGAGCCGTGAGCTCGGCATCCGCCCCGACCGGCCCGAAGGTCCCGGTCCGGTGCTGCTCCGCCACGATCGTCATCCCGTCAGCCCCCGCCTCGGTCTGGTCCCGTCCTGGGCCCGTTGTCCGACTTCTCGCGAAGTCGGTCGGTCTCATTACGGTCACGAGTCGACGGGGCGAAAGGTTCACCCGTCAGGGCGAAGTTCGGCCCTCAGGCCGAGCGCCTGTGCCGCCATCCGGGCGAGGTGTACCGGCTCTCTGGTCCCCGCCTGGCGGAGTTGGGTGCGGCAGGAGAATCCGTCCGCGATCACCGCGACGTCCGGGTCCGCGGTGCGGACGGCGGGCAGCAGCACCCGCTCGGCGGCCGCCATCGAGACCTCGTAGTGGCCCTTCTCGAACCCGAAGTTGCCCGCGAGCCCACAGCACCCGGAGTCCAGCACCTCCGCCTCGATGCCGAGCGCGGCCATGACCGCGCGGTCGGCCTCGCTGCCGAGGTCGGCGTACTGGTGGCAGTGCAGCTGCACGAGCGCCCGCGCGCCGCCGGAGACGCGTTCGCGAAGCTCGTCGGTGTGCTCGGCGAGCAGCTCGGCGAAGGTGCGGACGTCGAGGGCGGCGACCAGCGGCTCGTCGGGCAGCAGCTCCTCGGCGTCGGTGCGCAGCGCGGCGGTGCAGGACGGCTCGAGGCCGACCACCGGCACCCCCTGCTCCACCCACGGCGCGATCGTGCGCAGCGAGCGCCGCAGCACCCGGCGGGCGGCGCCGACCTGGCCGGTCGAGGTCCACGTCAGCCCGCAGCAGACGGTGCGCGGCGGCAGCTCGACGCCGTAGCCGAGGGACTCCAGGACGGCGACGGCGTCCTCGGCGATGGACGGGTCGAAGTGGTCGGTGAAGGTGTCCGGCCAGAGCAGCAGGCGCCCCCGCGGCGCGGGCCGCACCGCGGTCTCCAGCGCCCGGGCGCGGGCGGTGGTGGTGAACGTCTCGGGCGCGATCGCCGGGATCTCGCGCTCCGGCGCGATCCCGCCGACCCGCTTGGCGAGGGCGGCGAGGGGCTTCACCCGGGCGAGCGCGTTGAGCCCGGTGACGGCGCTCGCCGGCAGCTTCCCGACCAGCCGCATCCACCGCGGCAACGCACCCATCGAGTAGTGCGACGCCGGACGCAGCTTGTTGCGGTACCGCTGCGCCAGGAACTCGGTCTTGTAGGCGGCCATGTCCACGCCGACCGGGCAGTCGGTCTTGCAGCCCTTGCAGGACAGGCAGAGGTCCAGCGCGTCGGCGACGTCGTCGTCCTGGAAGCCGCCGGTGACCACCTCGCCGTTGGCCATCTCGAACAGCAGCCGCGCGCGGCCGCGGGTGGAGTGCTGCTCGTCGCCGGTGGCGCGGTAGCTGGGGCACATCACGCCGCCGTGGCTCGTCACGCACTTGCCGACGCCCAGGCAGCGGCGCAGCGCCCGACCGAACTCGCCCCGGTCGTGGGTGAACCCGAGCGCCGGGGTGCCGAGCGCCGGCATGCCCATGAAGATCCGCAGGTCCTCGTCCAGCCGGGCCGAGCGGACGATGCAGCCGGGGTTCATCCGGTCGTCCGGGTCGAAGATCCCCTTGAACTCCTCGAACGCGGCGATGACGTCCGGCGGGTACATCCGCGGCAGCAGCTCGGAGCGGGCCCGCCCGTCCCCGTGCTCCCCCGACAGCGAGCCGCCGTGGGCGACGACGGCGTCCGCCGCGTCCTCCATGAAGGCCCGGAAGTTGGCGACCCCGGGCTCGGTGAGCAGGTCGAAGTCGATCCGGACGTGCAGGCAGCCGTCGCCGAAGTGGCCGTAGTACACGCCCTTGCGGCCGTGCCGCTCCAGGACGCGGTCGAACTCGCGCAGGTAGGAGCCGAACCGCTCGGGCGGGACGGCCGCGTCCTCCCACCCGGGCCACGCCTCGCCGCCGTCCGGGCTGCGGGTGAGGATCCCGGCGCCGTCCTCGCGGATGCGCCATAACGCCTTCATCCGGGCCGCGTCGTCCTCGACGATGGCCTCGGTGAGGCCGTAGGGCTTCATCGCCGCGGCGATGGCCTGGGCCTTGGCCCGCGCCTCGGCCTTGTCCGCCCCGCCCGTCTCGACGTAGAGCCAGCCCCCGCCCGGGGGCAGCGCGCGCCAGCTGGTGGACACCGGGTCCTGCGCGCGCAGGGCGGCGATCAGCCCGGAGTCCATGCCCTCGATCGTCAGCGGCGCGTGCTCGCGGACCACCATGACGTTGTCCGCGGCGACGTACGCCGACTCGAAGCCGAGGACGGCCAGGGCCCGGGCGGGCGGGGACTCGACGAGCCGCATGGTCGCGGCCGTCGTGACGGCGAGGGTGCCCTCGGACCCGACCATCGCCTTCGCCAGGTCGTGCGGCAGCTGGTCGAGGTTGTAGCCGGACACCCGGCGCGTGAGGTCGGGGAAGGTCTCGGCGATGCGGGGGCCGATGCGCTCGTGCAGGGCCAGCAGCGCGGCGGGCATGGCGTCCCGCGTGTCGATCCGCTCGCCGCGGTAGGTGAGGGCTTCGAGCCGGACGGTGTTGTCGACCGTCTTGCCCCAGGCCACGGAGTGCGACCCGCACGCGTTGTTGCCGATCATCCCGCCGATCGTGCAGCGGTTGTGCGTGCTGGGGTCGGGGCCGAACGTCAGGCCGTGCGGGGCGGCGGCGTCTCGCAGCTGGTCGCAGATCACCCCCGGCTCGACGCGGGCGGTGCGGGCCTCCGGGTCGATCTCCAGGATGCGGTTCATGTGCCGGGTGAAGTCCAGCACCACCGCCGTGTTCACGGCCTGGCCCGCGATCGAGGTGCCCGCGCCGCGCGGGAGCACGGGGACCTGGTGCTCCCGGCACACCGCGAGCGCGGCCTCGACGTCCGCCGCGTCGCGCGGGCGCACGACCCCGATCGGCACCTTGCGGTAGTTCGACGCGTCCGCCGACCACATCGCGCGGTGCGCCGGGTCGAAGCGCACCTCCCCGCCGACGACCCTCTGCAGGTCGGCGGCCAGGGCTGCGGCGGCGTCGGTCGTGGTGGTGGGTTCGAGCGCGGTCACGGGCCTCAGTCTGACGTCGGCGCCGGGTCGGGGCTCGACGCGGGCGTCGGCTCGGCGTGGCCGTGCCCATGACCGTGCCCATGACCGTGCCCATGACCGTGGCTGTGCCCGTGGGCCTTGGCGCCCGGGACGGGTGCGGTGCCGGAGAGCTGGATGTCCCCCGCGCGCAGCGGCGCGTCGTGGTAGCGGCCCTCGTGGGCCAGGATCGGCCGCTGGTCGCCCGCGATCTCCGGGTACTTCTCCTCGAGCTTCTGCCGGGAGTCCCAGCTGCGGCGCATGGAGTCGATGTACTCGGAGTTCCCGTTGTAGACGCCCTTCCAGGTCTGGGGCATCTCGTCCTTCGACAGGCCGGGGCTCGCCTGCCCACCGAGCGAGAACCCGGCGGGCACCTTCGTGGTGGCACCCCCGCACCGCGGACAGCCGGGTGCGTCGGTCGAGGTCATCGACGTCAGGTGCTCGAAGCGGGTCCCGCACTCACAACGGAACACGTAGATCGGCATTCGAGGCCTCTCCGGGGTCGTGAGCGGCGATGGTCGCCATGGCGACCATCGCCGCTCACGGGTCACCAGTTCTGGATGGACTTCGTGAGGATGTCGGCGATGTCGTCCTCGGTCGGGACCTTGGGGCACGTGGCGAGCAGGCGCTGCTGCTTCATCGTGCCGGGCACCAGGTCCGGGACGTCCGCCTCGGTGTAGCCGACGCCGCCGATCCCGTTGGGGATCCCGATGTCCTGCATCAGCCGGGTCAGCACGCTCGGCAGCTGCTCGCGGGGGTCGTTGTGGGTGTCGGCCCGCGGGTCCATGAGCTCCGCCGCGCGAAGGTGCCGCTCGGGCGCCGACTCGAAGGAGAACCGGAACGCCTCCGGCGCGGTCAGCGACACCGACTGCCCGTGCGGGACCATCGGCTCGTCCGGCGGGTAGCCGTCCGGGACGTAGTCCTTGACCATGCCCGCGATCGGGTAGGCGTTCGCGTGCGGGATGTGCACCCCGGAGTTGCCGAACCCCATGCCCGCGAACGTCGCGGCCATCATCATGTCCGAGCGGGCCTCGAGGTCGTCCGCGCCGCGGTGCACGGCGTTGCGGAAGCTCTTGGCCAGCAGGGTCATCGCCTTCTCGCACCACAGGTCCGAGACCGGGTTCGAGCCGCAGTAGGTGACCCGCTCCTCGGGCTTCTTGCGGTCGAACGTGGTGTAGTACCGCGCCGTGTAGCTCTCCACCGCGTGGCAGGTGATGTCCATCCCCGCCGCCGCCGTGACCTCCGGCGGGAGCGTCATGGTGAGCAGCGGGTCGATCACGGCCAGGGTCGGGCGCAGGCGCCAGTGGCTGATCCCCGTCTTGACCTTCATCGACAGGATGTCCAACACGCACATGGCGGTGGACTCCGAGCCGGTGCCCGCCGTCGTCGGGACCGCGATCAGGGGCTTGAGCTGCCCCGGCGGGACCTTCGCGTTGCCGATCGGCTTGTTGATGTAGTCCATCAGCTCGCCGGGGTGGCTGGTCAGCAGGTTGATGGCCTTGGCCGTGTCGATCGCGGACCCGCCGCCGACGGCCACGAACCCGTCCCACGGCCCCTGCACCCGGGCGTACTCGGTCGCCTTGTTCATCGAGTCGTCGGTCGGCTCGACGTGCACGCCGTCGAAGATCTCAGAGTCGATGTCGTAGCGCTTGAGGGTGTCCGCCAGGCGCTGGGGCGCGCCGAGGGCGTTGACCCCCGGGTCGGTGACGATCAGCACCCGCTTGACGCCGTACGCGGTCAGCTCGAAGCCGACTTCGTCGATGGCGCCCGCGCCGAACTTCAGGGGCGGCGCACCCCAGGTGAAGATCGTCTCCTCGGTCAGCTCGGGTACCTCGAAGCTCGTCACGTGTAGGACCCCTCAGGCGCCTTGCGCAGCTCGTGGATCTGGTTCGCGTCGTGCCCGAAGATCATCTGCGCGGAGGTCTGCTCCTGGATACCGCGCAGCTTCTCCACCGAGCTGAACCACTGCTCCAGGTTGTTCACGATCGCGGCGGGCGCGGCGGGCGGGCCGTAGCTGTCCCCCATGTACACCGCGTCCGAGGTGAAGATCATCGTCCCGGTGTCCGGCAGGTCGACCTGCATGGACATGCAGCCGACGGTGTGCCCGGGCGTCTGGATCAGCTTGACGCCGGGCAGGAAGTCCACGTCACCGCTGACGGTCTCCCAGTTCAGGCCCTCGTAGTCCGCCTTGAGGTGCGCGCCGTTGAAGTCGCCCTCGAAGTTCAGCGCGAACTCCTTCTCCTTGTCCGAGCACACCATCTTCGCGTGGGTGTTCTTGAACAGGTTCGCGTTGCCCGCGTGGTCGAAGTGCAGGTGCGAGAGCACGACGTAGTCGATCTCGTCCAGGCCGACGCCCATCTGGTTCAGCCGGGAGTCGAGGTAGTCGTCCGGCCCGGCCTTGTCGTAGGGGAAGAAGTCCTGCAGGCCCGTCGGGCCCCAGCGCTCCTCCCAGTCGGCCGGACAGGAGGTGTCCCACAGGAGCTTCCCCTCGTCGGTCTCGACGAGCACGCAGTGCGTCGGGACGTCGACCCAGTCGATCGGGGACCCCTTCTCCTGGCGGGGCTTGATGCTCACACCCGGCTTGAGCAGCAGCCAGGTCAGGTCGGCGGTCATGGCTCCGCACGGGATCACGGAGACTCGGTTCGCAGTGGCCACGATGGTCCCTTCGGCACTGAGGGGTGGGCGGTGACACCGTGGCATGTGGCATGCCACTCGTCAATTCGTGCGCATCACCGCACCTGTCGTCCAGGAGAGGTCGACGTCGACGGGCTCGCCGCCCGCCTCCTGCGCGATCAGCAGGGCCGCGGTGTGCTCCACGTGCGCGCGCATCGCCTCCGCCGCGCCGACCGCGTCCCCGTCCTCGACCAGGTCGAGGATCACCCGGTGCTCGGCGACGATGTCGTCCAGGCTGCGGGACTCCCGCGCGGTCGACACGCCGCGGCGCAGCACCATGTCCCGCAGGCCGTCGACGATCCCGGCCAGCCGGGCGTTGCCCGCCGCCTCCAGCAGCACCCGGTGGAAGCGGCGGTCGTGTTCGAACATCGTGAACTCGTCGTCGGACTTCGCGGCCTTCTCCATGTGCGCGAACGTGCGCCGCAGCTCCTTGAGCTGGGCGGCGTCCAGCCGGTCGACGGCGCGTCGGGTGGCCGCCGGCTCGAGCAGCAGCCGCAGCGCGAAGACCTCCTCGAGGTCGTGCAGGCTGGTGAGCAGCACCCGGACCCCGCGGTTGCGCTCGAAGCGCACCATGCCCTGCTGCGCGAGCTTGATCAGCGCCTCGCGGACGGGCGTCCGGGACACGCCCAGCTGGGTCGCGAGGGTCTGGACCGAGTAGAGACTCCCGGGTGCGAGCTCCCCGCTGATCACCGCGGCGCGCAGGGCGGAGAGCACCTGTGCGTTGACACTCGTCGTCTCCCGCAGGGGTTTCATGGGCCTCCCACCGGCTCGTCGGCGAGAGTGGCATGCGACACGTCACCGGTCAATTCGGACCTTGGCCCCGGGCGCGGGCCGGTGCTTGGTAACGTCCTCCGCGCGAGTCCAGCAGCGAGGCCCGCGGTCCCAGTAGACCGAGACCCGCTGGACAGGTGGACATGCCCGAAGACCTCGATCCGTCACGCCCGGACGAGGCCGCACTGCTGGTCGAACGCATCGCCCAGCTCGAGAGCGCGCTGCGCAGCCGGCCGGTGATCGAACAGGCCAAGGGCATGCTCATGCTCGTCCACCGGTGCGACGAGGAGCAGGCCTTCCGCATGCTCATCGCGGTGTCGCAGAGCAGCAACCGCAAGCTGCGGGAGATCGCGACGGAGATCGTGGAGGTGCTGCCGAGCGGAGGGACCCTCGCCGCCGACATCGCCGACGCGTTCGACGTGGAGCGGCGCCGTTAGGGTCGGGCGGTGAGCGATTTCGTCTCGGAGACCTTCGACCCGGCGGCCTGGTCCCCGGTGTCGGGGTTCGCGTTCTCCGACATCACCTACCACCGGGCCGTGGACTGCGGCGTCGTGCGGATCGCGTTCGACCGCCCCCAGGTCCGCAACGCCTTCCGCCCGCACACCGTGGACGAGCTCTACGCCGCGCTCGAGCACGCCCGCACGAGCGCGGACGTCGGCGCCGTGCTGCTCACCGGGAACGGGCCCTCCCCGAAGGACGGGGGCTGGGCCTTCTGCTCCGGCGGCGACCAGCGCATCCGCGGCCGCACCGGCTACCAGTACGCGGACGGGGACACCGCCGACACCGTGCAGGCGGGCCGGGCCGGGCGGCTGCACATCCTGGAGTGCCAGCGCCTGATCCGCTTCATGCCCAAGCCCGTCATCGCCGTGGTCAACGGCTGGGCGGCGGGCGGCGGGCACTCCCTGCACGCCGTCGCCGACCTCACCCTGGCCTCCGCCGAGCACGCCCGGTTCAAGCAGACGGACGCCGACGTCGGCTCCTTCGACGGCGGCTACGGCTCGGCCTACCTGGCCAAGCAGGTCGGCCAGAAGTTCGCCCGGGAGATCTTCTTCCTCGGCCGGACCTACACCGCCGAGCAGATGCACGCCATGGGCGCGGTGAACGCCGTCTACCCGCACGCCTCCCTCGAGGCCGAGGCCCTCCAGTGGGGGCGGGAGATCCTGGGCAAGTCCCCGCAGGCCCAGCGCATGCTCAAGTACGCGTTCAACCTCACCGACGACGGCCTGGTCGGCCAGCAGCTCTTCGCGGGCGAGGCGACCCGCCTGGCCTACATGACCGACGAGGCCGTCGAGGGCCGCGACGCCTTCCTCGAGAAGCGCGACCCCGACTGGGCGCCCTACCCCTGGCACTACTGATCCGCGCCTCCGGCGCCTGTGAGTGGTAAGTGGTGCTCTGGCACCACTTACCACTCACGAGCGCCGGAGGCGCCGGTACGGTGCGCGACATGCGTCCGTTGTCCGTGCTCCCCCTGGACGGGTCGCCCGACTCGCTCGACGACCTGGTCGGCGCGTTGACCGCCGCGACGGACGGAAGCGGGCCCGCCGTCCTGCCCCTCGCCGCCGCGGACCATCGGCGCGGCGCGTCGGCCCCGCCCGCGGACGAAGTGCCGGACGAGGTCGCCGTCGTCATCTCGACGTCGGGGTCCACCGGCCGGCCCAAGCACGTCATGCTCTCCGCCGCGGCCCTCACCGCCTCCGCGCGTGCGACCGAGGAACGGCTCGGGGGTCCCGGGCGCTGGGTGCTCGCGCTGCCGGTCGACCACGTCGCCGGGGTGCAGGTCGTGCTGCGCGCCCTGGCCGCGGGGGCGCCGCCGGTGCTGCAGGACGTCCGGGACGGGTTCCGGCCCGCCGGGTTCGCCCGGGCCACCGGACGGCTGCCGCACGGCGCTCGGCGCTACACCAGCCTCGTCCCCACCCAGCTCGGTCGGATCCTCGACGAGGGCGCGGCCGCGATGTACGCCCTCGCCGGCTACGACGCCGTGCTCGTCGGGGGTGCGGCACTGGCCCCCGCCCTGCGGGAGCGGGCCGAGGCGGCCGGCATCCGGGTCGTCGCGACCTACGGGATGAGCGAGACCTGCGGGGGCTGTGTCTACGACGGGCTGCCGCTCGCGGGGGTGGACGCGCGGGTGGACCCCGCCGGCAGGCTCTCCCTCGGCGGTCCGGTGCTCGCGTCGGGTTACCTGGGCGATCCCGCCGCGACCGCGGCGTCGTTCGTCGGGGGGCGGTTCGTGACCGGGGACCTCGGCCGCTGGGACGGGGAGCGGCTCGTCGTGCTGGGCCGGGCGGACGACGTGATCGTCACCGGCGGGGAGAAGGTGGCACCCGCGGCCGTCGAGCGGGTGCTGGCGGCGCAGGCCGGGGTGGCGGCGGTGTGCGTCGTCGGCCTGCCGGACCCCGAATGGGGGCAGGTGGTGGCCGCCGCGATCGTCCCGTCCGGGGCCGGACCAGACCTGGAGGCGGTGCGCGCGGCCGTCCGAGCGACCGAGGGACGGGCCGCCGTCCCCCGACGGATGCAGCTGGTGGCCGAGCTTCCGCTGCGGGGCGTGGGCAAGCCGGACCGCACGGCGGTCGCCGCGCTGCTCGATCGGGTGGGAGACCCCCCGACTCGGTGACGGATCGTGACACCCCATGGGGTCGCTTACTCTCCGTTGATTGACCACTACACATTCATCCGTTGTGCTCTCGTCCCATGCGACACAGGTTCACCTGTAGTCACACCGATCACACGGGACGGAGCACGGAATGCGTATGAGGTGGCGCACGGCGGTCCTGGCCGCCGCGACCGCAGCGCTCACGCTCGCCGGGATCGCACCCGCGATCGCGGCCGAACCGAGCGGTACGTCCTGGACCGCCGATCTCGCCTCCGGCGAGGCGGCGGGGGTGACGACGTCCGGTGGTGCGGTGCGGCTCGACCCGGCCACCGCGTTCCGTGCGCCCGCGGACGCACCTGCCGGCGAGGCGCTCACCGAGGGCGCCGCCGACCTGGTCTCCACCGGGCTGCTGACGCTCGCACCCCAGGACCTGAACACCCCGACGTCGGCGGTGGAGTCGGTGCTCGACGCGACCGTTCCGCCGGGTTCCAGCGCCTCCATGGACGTGCGCGGGCGGACGGCCACCGGCGGCTGGACCGAGTGGATCCCGTCCTCGGACGCCGGCGTGGCGGAGCTGCCCACCCGGACCTCCGAGGTGCAGGGGCGGCTCGTCGTGACCGGGGATGCGACGGTCCGCGGGGCGACGCTGCGGGCCGAGCCCTCGACGGGTGGTGTCGAAGGGCTGACCGAGCAGGCGCCCCTGTCCTACAACGTGTTCGCGACGCGGGAGGGGCTCGTGGGCGGCACCACCGCCAACGGACACGTGATCACCGAGCGGGACCACTTCGTGGCGCTGCCCTCGCGGCGGGCGCTGTCCCCGCGCGACACCAGCGACTACTCGGTGCGGGTCTGCGCGCCGAACGGGCAGTGCGCGTTCGCGCCGGTGTGGGACGTCGGCCCGTGGAACACCCGCGACGACTACTGGAACTCCGCCGACCAGCGCCAGGAGTGGAAGGACCTGCCCCAGGGCGTCCCGCAGGCGCAGGCCGCCTACCGCGACGGCTACAACGGTGGCAACGACCAGTTCGGCCGCAAGGCCGCGAACCCCGCCGGCATCGACCTGGGCGACGGGGTGTTCTGGGACGCGTTGGGCCTCAAGGACAACTCCCAGGTGCAGGTCGACTACCTGTGGACCGGCTCGGTGCGGCTGTCGAAGGTCTCCGCCGAGGGGGTCGCGCAGGTGCGCTCGGCGCCCTCGGACGACGCGTCGGTGGTCGGCGTGGCCGCGGACAGCGCGGACGTCCCGGTCGAGTGCGTCTCCGCGGGCTGGGCCCGGATCGGCGAGGGCCAGTTCCTCACCGCCTCGGTGCTCCCGGAGGCGACCGATGCCCCCTCCTGCGCCGCGGCGGGCGACGCGGTCGCGGGTGGTGCGGCGGCGCCGGGCGAGGAGCCGACTCACGCCGCCGCGGCTGCACCGGGTTCGGCGGGCTCCGGGTCGGACGCCGCCGGGAATGCCGCCTCCGACGCGGCTCCGACGGCGTCGGGCTCGGTGGGTGAGGGTGCTTCCGTGGTGGGTGCGGGTGGTCGCGCGGATGCGGGCGGAGCGGGCGCGAGTGGCGCGGGTTCCGGCGGCGCGGGCGCGAGTGACGCAGGTTCCGGCGGCGCGGGCGCGAGTGGCGCGGGTGCAGCGGACCCGGCGGACACCGGGCCTGTGACGGCGCCGAGCAGCGCGGAGGTCGGCGGCGCGGCGGCGGTGCGGGCCGGCGCCGCGACCGTCGAGCAGCCCACCGCGACGGGCTGACCGCCCGGGCGGCCTGCGGAGCCTGGTGATCCGCCGCGGAACCCTTCCGGGGCGGGGGTCGATCGGCCGGGCGCGCGGGTTAGATTTCGGCGTGGCTTCTCTCGCGCAGTGGGTCCAGGGCGCACGGCCGCGGACCCTGCCCACGGCCGTCGCGCCGGTGCTGGTCGGGACCGGGGCGGCGATCGGGTCCGGGACGGTGTCGATCGGGCGGGCCGTGCTCGCGCTGATCGTGGCGGCGGCCCTCGTCATCGGCGTCAACTTCGCCAACGACTACTCCGACGGCATCCGCGGCACCGACGACGAGCGGGTGGGCCCCATGCGGCTCGTCGGCTCGAAGGCGGCCACCCCCGCAGCGGTGCGCACGGCCGCGTTCGTGTGCTTCGCGATCGCGGCCCTCGCCGGCCTGACGCTCGTCTCACTGGCCCGCGCGTGGTGGCTGATCGCGGTGGGCGCGCTGTGCATCGCGGGCGCGTGGTTCTACACCGGCGGCAAGCGGCCCTACGGCTACGCGGGGCTCGGCGAGGTCGCGGTGTTCGTGTTCTTCGGCCTGGTCGGCACGCTCGGCACCACGTACACCCAGTCGGGCACGATCGGCCCGCTCGCGGTCGTCGGGGCGGTGGGGGTCGGCCTGCTCTGCTGCGCGGTGCTCGTCGCGAACAACCTGCGAGACATCGCGGGAGACACCGAGGTCGGCAAGCGCACGCTCGCCGTCGCGCTCGGCGATCGGGACACCCGCCGCTTCTACGCGGCCCTCGCCCTGCTCCCGTTCGTGCTCACGATCGGAATGGGCGTGCTCAGCCTGCCCGTCCTGCTCGGCCTGCTCGCGCTCCCCCTCGCGATCCCACCGACCCGCGCCGTCCTCCGGGGCGCGGACGGCCGCCCCCTCATCCGCGTGCTGCAGCAGACGGGCATGGTGCTGCTGGCCTGGTCCACCCTGACGGCCGTCGGGCTCGCACTCGGCCTGGCGTTCTAGCGGCGGCCCCGGCCACGATCCAGGTGGCCCGGGACCGTCGGACCCGCCAGGCGAGACGCTCCGGTTCCTGATGCTCCGCCTTCCCGACGATCCGAGCGACCTCAGACCCGCCAGGCCCAACGACACACGATGCCCAGGTTTCGGACGCTCCAGACCCCCGACCATCCGAAGGCCCTCCGACCCGCCACGCACACCCCGGCGCGATGCTCAGGTTCCGGATGGTCCGGGCCCCCGACGATCCGGCCGGCCCACGACCCGCTAGGCACAACGCCACACCATGCCCAGGTCTCGGATGCTCCGGACCCCCGACCATCCGAAGGCCCTCAGACCCGCCACACAGACCTCGGGGCGATGCTGAGGACCCTGACGCTCCTGCTTCCCGACCCATCCGAACACCCTCAGAACCGCCACACACAACCCGGCGCGATGCTCAGGATCCTGATGGTCCACGCCACTGGCCATCCGAGCGCCTGCGGGCCGGGTGGGTGCACCTCGACGCCGACTCGGGTCCCTGATGGTCCGGCACCCGATTCATCCTGCGCGGGAGCGTCCGCCCTCGGATCGTCAGCAAGCTGAGCAACGCACCGCAGCGGGTCGACCAAGTACGCCGGTCGCCGGACGGTCGGCACACAGGACCGTCAGGAGCCTGAGTCAGACTGATCGCGGCGCCGTCGGATCTCGCCTGTGATCGGATGCCGCGACCGGATGACCCGAGCGCCAAGAGCGCCAGGAAGCTGAGCATCGCGCGGCGGCGCGTCGACCAGATGCGCCGGACGTCGGATCTCGGCTCATCTGAGCATCAGGATCCTGAGCATCGCCCCGCGGTGCGCGTGGCGGGTCCGGTACTGCTCGGATGGGTCGGGACGTGGACTGTCAGGAACCTGAGCATCGCGGTGAGGCACGCAGGTTCACTCCGAGGCGTCCGGATGATCGTCGGCCCGGACCATCCGGACCCTGAGCATCGTGTGGCGGGATGCCTGGTGGCTCTGAGACCCTCCGGATCGTCGGGAAGGCGGAGCATCCGGAACCTGAGCATCGCGCCGGGGTGTGCGTGGCGGGTTTGAGGGCCTTCGGATGGTCGGGGGTCTGGAGCGTTCGGGCCCTGGGCATGGTGTGGCGTTGGGTCTGCCGGGTCGGAGGGCGTCCGGATCGTCGGGGGCGCGGAGCGTCAGGCTCCTGCGCATCGCTCGGCGTTGGGCCCGCAAGCTCCGATGGGGTTCGGATGACCTGGCAGGCGAAGCGTCAGGAACCTGCCCATCGGTCCGGCGAACGTCCCCGTTGACTCCAGGGTGCGGTGACCATGGGCGCGAGGTCTCAGGAACGGTCGAGGGGCTCGTCGGACTTCGAGGCGGCGACGGCAGGGGCAGCGGCAGGACCGGCCGGTTCGGTGTCAGGCTTGTCGGCCTCCGCCTCGGCCTCGGCTGTGCGGTCGGCGACGGGCTTGGCGGGACCGTCGGCCGGCCCGGTGCGCTCGAGAGGGTCGGGGTGCCCTGCGTCGTCGCCACGGAGGCCGGCACGGAGTACGGCGCGCTCGGCGCCGCGGCGCTCGCGGGCGGCGGACAAGGCCGCGTCCAGGCGTCCGCGCAGGCCACGGAACAGCACCATGGACAGGGGCAGCGCCACGACCAGCCCGATCAGGATCGCCAAGAGCACCGGGACCCCGACGAGCGCCAGCACGGCGGCGATCAGGGCGAGCAGCCCGAGCCGAGCGAGCGTGTAGAGGGCGATGGTGGCGCCCAGCGACGGCGCGCCGCGGGTCTCGGTGTCGGCGGACATGGCGACGAGGGTACCGACCGCTCGCCGCCGCGGGTTCACCGTCCGGCGGTCCCGAGCCCGGCCTCACACGCGCCCCACCGGATCGCGGGCATCCTCGGGAACACGAGCGATTCCGCAGCTCAGGCCCCTCTGTCGCGGCGCTCAGGCTCCTCTCAGACTCCCGCCCGGCTTTCGCCCGGAAGTCCGCTTTGCCCTTTAAGAGCCCTTTACCTCCGCCCAACCGTTCGAGTACCCGGGGTCCTCGGTGTCACGATGGCCCGGTAATCGACGATACGGATTCTCTTGCGGAGGCACGGATGTCTGCTCCGACCCAGAACGCGAACGAGCGCCTGCTCACCCCCGGCGAGGTGGCGACCCTCTTCCGTGTCGACCCGAAGACCGTGACCCGTTGGGCCTCGGCCGGTCGGATCGGCTCGATCCGGACCCCCGGCGGCCACCGCCGCTTCCGTGAGTCCGAGGTGCGCGGCATGCTCGCCGACCTCACCAGCGAGGCGACCATGGGGACGCACCACCGCTGATCCCCCACCCGGGGTTCTTTACCGGGGCATTGCCCGTCCCTTCGGTACGCTCGGTACCGGAGGTGATGGTGTGCTCTATCTCGTGGCATTCGTCGGCGCGGCGGTCATCGCGTTCCTGCTGTGGCGGGCGATGAACGGTGACCGCGCCGAGATCCCGCGCGGCACGAGCGCCCCGCGGGCCTCGGACGTGCCGCGCAAGCCGCGGCCCACGGGTCCGGACGACGATGCGGACTTCCTGCGCAGCCTCGACACGAACCTGCGCAAGCCGGACGAGGGCCCGGGCGAGACCGACGGGCCCCCGTCCGACAAGGGTGACCGCGACTAGCGGGGGAACCCGTCGGCCACGTACGCGGCCAGCTCCAACAGGGCGATCCGCGTAGGCGCCGAGAGGCGGTCCAGGTCGACCTCCGCGCCCTCCTCGAGGTGCGGGTCGAACGGGATCTGGACCACCGCGCGGCAGCGTCCGGCGAAGTGCCGCGCCACCTGGTCCAGGTCCACGGCCCCGGCCTGCCGGTGCACGTTGTTGATCACGGAAATCCCGTTGCGGACGAGGTCGCCGTGGTCGTGCGCCTCCAGCCAGTCCATCGTCGCGGAGGCGCTGCGCGCTCCGTCGATCGAGCCCGACGACACGATGATCAGCTGGTCCGCCACGCCCAGCACGCCGTACATGGCCGAGTGCATCAGGCCGGTCCCGCAGTCGGTGAGCACGATGTTGTAGAAGTGCTCGAGCAGCGTGACCGTGCGGCGGTAGTCGTCCTCGCTGAAGGCCTCCGAGACCGCGGGGTCCTCCTCGCTGGCCAGCACCTCCAGCCGGGACGGCCCCTGGGACGTGTAGGCCCGGACGTCGGTGTAGCGGCGCACGCGCTGGGCGTCTCGCAGCAGGTGGCGCACGGTGGCGCTGGTCTCGAGCGGGATCTTCTGCGCGAGCGTGCCGCGGTCGGGGTTCGCGTCGACGGCGACGACCCGGTCCCCGCGCTTGGAGGCGAACGTCGCACCCAGGGTGGCGGTGATCGTCGTCTTGCCGACGCCGCCCTTGAGGCTCAGCGTCGCGATCTTGTGGCAGCCCAGCAGCGGCTGGTTGATCCGGGAGATCAGCTCGCGCTCCCGAACGTCCTGCGGGCTCTCCCCCGGGTTGATCAGGCGCCCGGTGAGCAGGTAGAGGAACTTGCGCCACCCGGTGCGCGGCGGCCGCCTGCGGCTGGGCCGCAGCAGGCGGGCCGTGGAGAGGTCCGCGGACTCGTCGGAGGAGTCGGCGCGGTGCCGTTGCGCCTCCTGCGCCGCGACGGCCCCGGGATCCGTCCAGCGCCCGACGTCCCGGATCGGCCGCTGCGGCGCAGGCACCCCGTCGGGCGGGGTGGCGTCGTCGGGGACCTCGGCGAGGTCCTCGGTGGCCGGCAGCCGGTACGGCCGCGCAGGGGTGGACGTCACGTCACGGTCGGGCACCGCCGGTGCGACGGGCGGGGGCACGGCGGGCGGAGGCACGGCGGCCGGGGGCACGGCGGGCGGAGGCACGGCGGCCGGGGGTGGCGCGGGCGGAGACACCGGGGGTGTCGACGACGTCGGTTCCGGAGCCTGGAACCACTCGGAGCGGTCCTCCTGGGGTGGGACCGGGCCAGGGTGGACCGGCTCCTGCGGTGCCGGGGTGTAGGCCTGCGGAGCCTGCGCCGCGGGCTCCTCGGCGTCGTCCTGCTCGTCGATCTCCAGGACGTCCGAACCCCAGGTCGCGTCCTCCGGGACCACGCCCCAGGCCTCGTCGCGCCGGGCGCCGATGCCGGGCTGCTGCTCCCGGCGCTCCTGGGCGGCACGGGCGTTCGCCGCCCACCGCTCCCGGACGTAGCGGCCCACGGAACCGTCGGGGTACTCGTCCGGCCTACTGTCGCTCACGGTCGCCGACGGTAGTCGTGCGAGCCGTCTCGGTCGAGGTGACGGTCAGCCCAGCCCCGCGTACGAGTGAAGGCCGGCGATGACCATGTTGACGAAGAAGAGGTTGAAGATCACCGTGGCGAGTCCCACGATGTTGATCCACGCGGCCGGGGCGTGGCGCCAGCCCGCGGTCGCCCGCGCGTGCAGGTAGGCCGCGTAGACGACCCAGGAGATGAACGCGACGGTCTCCTTGGGGTCCCAGCCCCAGAACCGGCCCCAGGCCGCCTCGGCCCAGATCGCGCCGCAGATCACGGCGAAGGTGAACATCGGGAACGCGACCACCGTGGTCCGGTACGCGAGCCGGTCCAGCGTCTCCTGGGCGGGCAGCTTCGCGACGAACCCGGCGGGCCGCCCGGACCGCTTCATCAGGTACAGGATGCTCGCGACGCCGGGGACGATGAACAGCCCTGTCGACAGCGTGATGGTGGTCACGTGGATGACCAGCCAGTACGACTGCAGCGCGGGCACGACGGGTGCGGCCTGCGCGTAGAGCACGGTGCCCGCCAGCACCATCAGGACGAGGATCGGGGCGTAGAGGAACACCCCGAGCCTGCGGATCCCCCGACTCCGGCCCGCCCCGCGCTGGAGCACCACCAGCCACGCGACCATCGCCGCGAGACAGACGGCCGAGGTGTACTCGTACATGTTGCCCAGCGGCCACCGCTCGGCGGCCAGCCCGCGCAGCGCGATCGAGCCCAGATGCAGCAGTACGCCGAGGATGGTCAGCGAGACGGCCATCCGGCCGAAGCGGTCCGCCCGGCTGCGCTCCGGCTTCGGCGTCCTCACCGGGGGCGGCGGGATCTCGTCCGCCGCGGAGCCCGCCGAGCCGGCGGAGCCCGAGACGGCCACGGGCTCGGCGCTGGTCGCCGCGACGGCGACGACCTCGGCGGGCTCCGCGGCGGGCGTGCTCTGCCGGGCCGTCACGTACTCGACCGCCGAGAACACCATGGCCAGCAGGTACACCACCACGGTGCCCTCGAACAGCAGGTCGCTGTACTGGGAGAGCAGGGGGTCGACAGGCATCAGCGTGCTCCGCTTCCGGTCGGTTCCAGCAGGTCCGTCAGTGTCGTGCGCAGACGGTCGAACTCCTCGCCGTAGCCCGCGCGGTCGGTGCGGGCGAGCCCGCCCAGCTCGACCCGGCTACGGCCTTCGCCCTCGGGCGTGACGCGCACCCAGAACCGCCGCCGCTTGATCGACAGCGACAGCGCGAGCCCGCCGAGCATGAGCAGCGCGAACACCAGCACCGCCTCCTGCCCCGGGTCGTGGCTGATCTGCAGGGCCACCCACTGGGTGACGTCGTCGAAGCGGATCTGCGTGCCGTCGTCGAGGGTGATGCTCTGGCCCGGGACCATGTTCTCGCGGGCGACCCGGGTGAGCTCGCCCGAGTCGACCTTCGACTGGTCGACCGAGAAGATCGACTGGCCGCGGCCGTCGTCGAGACCCAGGTCGCCGCGCATGACGTCCACGGCGGCCTCGGGCGCGAGCAGGTCCGGGAAGGTGGAGGTGACGACCTGGCCGCCCGAGCTCGTCGGGGCGAACAGGCCGGTGACCGCGATCGAGCTGCGCTGGCGCTCCGCGGGGTCCGCGATGCCGGGGCGCTCGAACTTGGTGGCGCCCTGCGAGAGGTAGGTCCGCAGGTCCACGGGCTGCCACTGGATCTCCCCGGTCCGCTGCGTGCCGTCGGGCCAGGTCACGGTGAATCTCGGGGCGTACCCGTGGTTGAGCAGGTAGACCCGCTCGCCGTCGATCCGCAGGGGGTGGTTGACGGCGAGCTCGTAGTCCTGCCAGTCGGCGGCGTCACCGGACTCGACCTGGGCGGCCGTCTGGTAGCCGAGCTGGGCGCGGTACTGCTCGGGCTGGCCGTTGGACAGGTAGTCGGCCTGGAAGGAGTTCACCTGGATGCAGAAGGGGGCGAGCTCGGTGCCGTCGACCTGCAGGCCGGGGCGGAAGGAGTCGTAGCCGAGGATCGAGGTGTTGCAGAACTGGCTGCCGTTGGCCAGCACGATGACCTGGCCCTCGTACCCGAACAGCTTCCCGACGGCCATCGCGATCAGCAGACCCACGATGCTCACGTGGAAGACGAGGTTGCCCGTCTCGCGCAGGTAGCCCTTCTCCGCGGAGATCGTGTCCGCCGAGCGGACCCGGCGCCAGCCCTTCAGCTGCGCGTCCATCCGGTCGAGGACCTGGTCGGGGGTCCCCTCGACGACGTCGACGGCATGGTGCGGCATCCGCGCCAGGTTGCGCGGGGTGGCGACCGGCCGCTGCCGCATCGCGCGCCAGTACTCGACCGTGCGGGGCGTGAGGCACCCGACGAGCGAGATCATCAGCAGCAGGTAGATCGCGGCGAACCAGGGGGTGGCGAAGACCTCGAACGCGCCGACCTTGTCCAGCAGCGGCGCGAGCTGCGGGTAGTCGGCGAAGTACTGGTCGACGAGCTGGGCGTTCAGCGAGCGCTGCGGCAGGAGCGCGCCGGGCAGCGAGGCCAGGGCCAGCAGGAACAGCAGCACCAGGGCGGTGCGCATGCTCGTGAGCCCGCGCCAGGCGTTCCGCGCGAACGCCAGGACCGCACGGGTGCGGTGCGGGGGCGGCGGCGCGGCGGCGGGCGGCGCGGGGATCGTGGTGCTCATAGGGCCGGGGTGAACCCTGCGATCGAGACCTGCAGCTCGGCGAGCAGCTGCCCCCACAGGCCGCTGACCAGCAGCACCCCGACGGCGACCATGAGCACCCCGCCCGCGATCTGGATGGAGCGGGTGTTGCGGCGCAGCCAGCCGAGCGCGGCGACCGCGCGGGAGGCGCCCAGCGCGATCAGCACGAACGGCAGCCCGAGCCCGGCGCAGTAGGCGAGCGTGAGCACGACGCCGCGCATGCTCCCGCCGCCGGTCCCCGCCGCCACCGCGACGACGCCCGCGAGCGTCGGGCCGATGCAGGGCACCCAGCCCAGCCCGAACACCGCGCCGAGCAGCGGGGCGCCCCAGAGACCGAGCTTCGGGACCCAGTGCACGCGGCGCTCGTTCTGCAGCACCGGGATGAGCCCGACGAACGCCAGCCCCATCACGATCATGACGATCCCGCCGACCCGCTGGAGCACCTGCTCGTTGCGCACGAGCACGTCCGCGAGCCACACGACACCGACCAGGATCGCGCCGAACACCACCGTGAAGCCCGCGACGAACAGCCCGGCGGCACCGGCGACCCGGAACCGGCCCTCGGTGCGGTTGCGGTCCACCCCGACGAGCCCCGCCAGGTAGGCGAGATAGCCGGGGACGAGCGGGACCACGCAGGGCGACGCGAAGCTCACCGCGCCCGCGAGGACGGCGACCACCGCTGCGACGAGCAGCGGGCCGCTGACCGCGAGGGTGGTCGACGCATCCATCGCTCGCCAGAGTACGCACCTTCTACGCGTCGTAGTGCGCCGGGCGGGCGGGTGGTGCGGGGTGAGATGACGCTTGGGACGCCCAAGCGTCGCTGCATGGCGCTTGGGCGTCCCAAGCGTCAGTGCCGCGCCAGAGCCGCTGAAGCTTGGGCGTCCCAAGCGTCGCTGCATGGCGCTTGGGCGTCCCAAGCGTCAGGGGCCCCCGCGTCAGGCAGCGGGTTCGGCCGCCACGCGTTGCACGGTGCTGAGCAGGTCGCTGGGGCGGATCACGGTCAGGTAGACCGCGGCCACCCGGTGCTGCCGGTCCAGGACCAGCGTGCTGGGCACGACGTTGCGCGGGTAGCCGTCCAGGGCCGCGAGGCTGCGCGAGGCGGGATCGAAGATCGAGTCGAACGTCAGGCCACGGTCGGCCTTGAAGTCCCGGGCGGCGTCCCGGTCGTCGCGCACGTCGATCCCGAGCACCGAGACGCCCAGGTCCTTCGTCTGGTCGGCGACGAACTGCAGGTCGGGGGCCTCGGTCCGGCACGGGCCGCACCACGAACCCCAGATGTTGACGACCACGACCCGGCCCGCGTAGTCGTCGAGCCCGACCTGGGCGCCCTCGTTCATCAGCGAGTCGCCGGACAGGTTCGGGGCGACCCCGCGGGACGACGGCGGGTCGTACAGGATCGTCGTCTGCCCGCCGGGGGCGACGAACGTGAACTCCTGCGCGCCCGTCGCGACGGCGTCCTTGCTGGTGGAACAGCCCGCCAGCACGAGCAGGCCGAGCAGCAGCGGCAGAACCCTCCTCATGCGCCCGTCACCGTGGGGTCGGAGGCACCCGCGGGCTCGGCGTAGGTGAGTCCGGTCATCGTGGTGCCGGTGAACTCGACGCTGGTCAGCGAGGCGAGGGCGCACTGGCGCGAGCGGGGGTCGTGCCAGAGGCGTTGCCCGAGCAGGTAGCGGCGCAGCGTCCAGATCGGCAGCTGGTGCGACACGCAGACCGCCTCACGGCCCTCGGCCAGCGCGCGGGCGCGGTGCACCGCGCCGAACATCCGGTGCGCGATCCTGAGGTAGGGCTCGCCCCAGGACGGGGTGAACGGGTCCCGCACGAGCCGCCAGTTCGCGGGGCGCCGCAGCGCGCCGTCCCCGACGCCGAAGGTCTCGCCCTCGAACAGGTTGCCGGACTCGATCAGCCCGTCCTCGGTGACGATCTCGAGGCCGTGGGTGTCCGCGATCGGGGCGGCGGTCTCCTGCGCCCGCTGCAGCGGGGACGCCACCACGGCGGCGATGTCGTTCGACGCCAGGTACTTCGCGACGATCCCCGCCTGCTCCTGCCCCTCCTCCGCGAGCCGGTAGCCCGGGATGCGGCCGTAGAGGATGCCGTCGGGGTTGTGGACCTTGCCGTGGCGCAGCAGGTGCACCACCGTGCGCGGGCCGCTGACCGGCGGGGAGCTGCGGTCACCGCTCACTGGACGGCCGCCGCCGCGGCCTGCGCCGCCGCCGGGAGGGCCCGCTCGATGACGGCGAACGCGTCGTCGTCCAGGGCCGCGGAGACGAACCAGGCCTCGAAGGCGCTGGGCGGCCCGTAGACGCCGGCGTCGAGCAGGGCGTGGAAGAAGGCGGGGAAGCGCCAGGTCTCGGCGGCCTTCGCGGTCTCGTAGTCCACCACCGGCGACTCGGTGAAGAAGACCGAGAACATGTTGCCCGCCGTCTGCACCCGGTGCGGCACGCCCGCGGCGGACAGCGCGTCCCCGAACAGGCCGACGAGGCGGGCCGCGTTCGCGTCGAGCGTCTCGTAGACGGCCTTGTCCGCGGTGCGCAGCGTGGCCAGCCCGGCGGCGACGGCGACGGGGTTCCCGGACAGCGTCCCGGCCTGGTAGACCGGGCCCTTCGGCGCCAGGTACGACATGAGCTCGGCCGAGCCGCCGAAGGCCGCGGCGGGCAGGCCACCGGACATGACCTTGCCGAAGGTGTAGAGGTCACCGGCCACGCCGTCGAGCCCGAACCACCCGGCGGGCGAGACGCGGAACCCGGTCATCACCTCGTCCATCACCAGCAGCGCGCCGTGCTCGCGGGTGATCTCCCGCAGGCCCTCGTTGAAGCCCGCGACGGGCGCCACCGCGCCCATGTTCCCGGCCGCCGCCTCGGTGATCACGCAGGCGATCTCGGCGCCGCGCTCGGCGAACACGGCGCGGACCGCGTCCAGGTCGTTGTACGGCAGCACCACGGTGTCCTGGGCCTGCGCGCCGGTGACGCCGGGGCTGGTGGGCAGCCCGAGCGTCGCGA
Organism: Pseudonocardia oroxyli; assembly: GCF_900102195.1. GTDB lineage: Bacteria > Actinomycetota > Actinomycetes > Mycobacteriales > Pseudonocardiaceae > Pseudonocardia > Pseudonocardia oroxyli. The sequence continues at coordinate 161,920 of NZ_FNBE01000002.1, read as the reverse complement.
CACCGGAGCCCGCCTGGGCGAGCAGCGCGTCGACGTGGCCGTGGTAGCAGCCCGCGAACTTCACGACGACCGTGCGCCCGGTGATCCCCCTGGCCAGCCGGATCGCGCTCATGGTCGCCTCGGTGCCCGAGTTCACCAGCCGGACCTGCTCGACCGGCTCGACCCGGCCGATGATCGCCTCGGCGAGCTGGATCTCCGCCTCGGTGGGCGCCCCGAACGACAGGCCGCCCAGCGCCGCCTCCCGCACCGCCTCGACGACGGCCGGGTGTGCGTGGCCGAGGATCATCGGGCCCCACGAGGAGACCAGGTCGACGTAGCGGTTGTCGTCCGCATCCGTCAGCCACGCGCCGCGCGCGGACGCCATGAACCGCGGGGTGCCGCCGACCGCGTTGAACGCGCGGACCGGGGAGTTGACCCCGCCGGGGATGACCCCCGAGGCGCGGGCGAAGAGGGCGGCCGACTCGGTGGTGCTCACCCCGTCAGTCTTACAGCTTCGCGAACCAGTCCGACGACGGGCGGCGGTGCAGCAGCACGATCCCCGCGATCAGGAGGACCAGCGGCACGGCCACGACCAGGCCCGCGGCGCTCACGGAGAGGTTCAGCACGAGGAAGATCGCGAAGAGCACGCCGAGCACCGTGGCGACCGTGCGGGCCCAGCGCCTGCCGGTCAGCGCCGTGAGCGACACCGCGACGAAGGCGAGCGCCAGCAGGGTGATGATCGCGAACATCAGCCGCAGCGCCTGCAGGAGCTGGTCGAACGTGACGTTCGCCTGCGCCAGGGTCTGCTCCAGGTTCAGGTCCGGCGGCAGCACGGACTGCAGCTCGGCCTGGGTGAGCGGGGTGACCAGCGACAGCACGCCCAGCACCACGAACGGCAGCGCCGCGACCACCAGCAGCACCACCCCGGCGACCACCGTGCCCGGCCTGCGGCGCGGCGGGGCGGGGGTGTGGTCCTGCGGCGAGGAGGGCTGCGACGGCGCGGAGTAAGGGGTGTACGGGTAGGGCTGTCCGGCGTTCGCCCCGTAGGGGTTCTGCGGGTACTGCGCGTAGCCCCCACCCGACCTCGGGGGGATGTATCGGGGGCCGTCCTCGCCGCTGCTCACGCAGGCCAGGGTACCGGTCAGGGCTCCCGACGGGTCCGCTGCGACAGGCGGACGACCGCCACGAGGAACTCCAGGACCACCCGCAGGAGCAGCAGCGAGAAGACCGCCGCCACCGCCCCGCCCACCAGCGCGGCGATCCCGAGGCCGAAGCCGCGGGAGAAGGTCACCAGCACCACGCCGACGTACCCGACGACGATGAGCACGATGCCCACGACGTAGAGCAGCCGGGCGACCGCGGGCGTGGCGAAGCGGTCGAAGTCCAGGTCCGTGAGCGCGGTGAGCACCCCGGGTTCGTTCACAGCCACTCCGCGGCCTCCGCGGCCCAGTAGGTGAGGACGAAGTCCGCACCGGCCCGTCGGAAGCTGGTCAGGGACTCGAGGATGGTGCGCTCGCGCTCCAGCCACCCGTTCGCGGCGGCGGCCTCGATCATCGCGTACTCGCCGCTGACCTGGTACGCGGCGACCGGGACGTCCGCGGTGTCGGCGACGGTCCGCAGCACGTCGAGGTAGGGCAGGCCCGGCTTGACCATGACCATGTCGGCGCCCTCCTCGAGGTCGAGCGCGAGCTCGCGCAGCGACTCCCGCAGGTTCGCGCCGTCCTGCTGGTAGGTCTTGCGGTCGCCCTTGAGCTGGCTCTCGACGGCGTCCCGGAACGGGCCGTAGAAGGCGCTGGTGTACTTGGCGGTGTACGCGAGGATGCCGGTGTCGGTGTGCCCCGCCTCGTCGAGCGCCTCGCGGATGACGCCGATCTGGCCGTCCATCATCCCGCTCGGCCCCACGACGTGGGCGCCCGCCTCGGCCTGCGCCACGCCCATGCGGGCGTAGACCTCCAGGGTGGCGTCGTTGTCCACGCGACCCTGGTCGTCCAGGACGCCGCAGTGCCCGTGGTCGGTGAACTCGTCGAGGCAGAGGTCCGACATGAGGACGGTGTCGTCGCCGAGCTCCGCCCGCAGGTCGCGCAGCGCGACGTTGAGGATCCCGTCGGGGTCCGTGGCGCCGGAGCCGACCGCGTCGTGGGTCGCGGGGACGCCGAACAGCATGATCCCGCCGACGCCGCGCTGCACCGCCTCGACCGCCGCCTTGCGGAGGCTGTCGCGGGTGTGCTGGACCACGCCGGGCATGGACGCGATCGGGGTGGGCTCGGCCGCGCCCTCGCGCACGAACATCGGCAGGACGAGGTGGCGGGGCCGGACGTCGGTCTCGGCCACCAGCCGTCGGAGCGCGGGGGTGGTCCGCAACCGCCGCGGCCGCTGCACAGGGAAGCCCATGCGCCCAGCGTACGACCGGGGGTGGGTGCCGGGGCGGGTCACCCCATGGGGCATCCTGCGCGCGTGACCAAACCGGGACGCAGCGTCATCGCCCTCCTTCTCGATCGATCCAGCTCGCTCGGCCCGCTGCGCGACGAGGTGCGCGCCGCCGTCGCCGGGCTCCTCACCGAGCAGGCCGCCCGGCCCGGCGAGGTCGAGGTGTACGTCACCACGACCGGTCGTCGCGCCGGGAGGCTCGGCGGCGGGATCCCGGCCGGGGACGCCGCCGTCCCGAAGCTGCGCGGGCGGGGCACGGCCGCGGTCCGGGACTCGCTCGGCGCGCTGGTCGGCGGGCTGGGGTCCGCCCTCGCCGGGATGCCGGAGGACGAGCGCCCCGCGCGGGTGTTCCTGGTGGTCGTCACCGGGGGCGCCGACGAGGGCAGCGCCACCTGGGGTCCGGACGAGCTGCGCGACCTGGTCGCCACGCAGGAGCGCGACTACGCGTGGGAGGTCGTGACCGTCACGGTCGCCGAGCACGCCGGGCTCGCGCCGTGGGGCGAGGGCTTCCGCTCGATCGGTGCGGCCCCGACCGCCGAGGGCGTGCGCGCGGGTGTCGCCGCCGCGTCGGCGTACGTGGCGCGCGCCCGCGAGGTCGGTCCGTGGGAGCCCGTCGCGGGGTTCTCCCAGGAGGAGCGCTGGGCCGCCTACCCGCCCGCCTTCCACGCCGACGAGGCGGGCGCGGACGAGACCACCGTCATCCCGGTGATCACCGCCGAGCGCCTGGCCGAGGCCGACCGCGCCGACGCCGAGAGCCGACGCCGCTGGTGGGAGCACCTGCTCCGCCGCCCCGCCAAGGTCTGACCGCCCCCGGCGAACGGCGCGTTCGCCGACCAGGTGGGAACCAACGCGCCGTTCGCTCATCCGGGCCCGAGACACGAACGGCGCGTTCGCTCACCAGGTAGGAGCGAACGCGCCGTTCGTCGCAGCAGGGGTCAGCGGCGGCGGGCCTTGACCTTCTTCGGCGGCGGCAGGGCGCCCTCCGCGCGGAGCTTGGCCGCGTGCGCCGCCAGCGCGTCGACCAGGGCCGGGACGCGGGCCTCCTCCGGCTGGACGTCCACGCGCAGGCCGAACTCGCGGGCCGTCTCCGCCGTGGCCGGGCCGATGCAGGCCACCAGCGTGCGCGCGTGCGGCTTGCCCGCGATGCCCACCAGGTTCCGCACCGTCGACGACGAGGTGAAGCAGACCGCGTCGAACCCGCCGGTCTTGATCGCCTCGCGGATCGGGGCGGGCGGCGGGGCCGCGCGCACGGTTCGGTAGGCGGTCACGTCGTCGATCTCCCAGCCGCGGTCGGTGAGCCCGGCGGCGAGGGTCTCGGTGGCGATGTCCGCCCGCGGGAGCAGGACGCGGTCCACCGGGTCGAGGATGTCGTCGTGCGGCGGGAAGAGCTCGAGCAGCCCCTCCGACGTGCTGGTCTGCGCCTCGTCGATGTCCGGGACCAGCTCGGGGACGATCCCGAACTCGCGCACCTTCTCGGCGGTCGCGGTGCCGACGCAGGCGATCTTCACGCCGGAGAAGGCCCGCGCGTCCAGCCCGAACTCGTGGAACTTCTCCCAGACCGCGCGCACGGCGTTGGTCGAGGTGAACACGACCCAGGCGTAGCGCCCGTCGACCAGGCCCTTGACCGCCCGCTCCATCTGGGTGGGCGAGCGCGGCGGCTCGACGGCGATGGTCGGGACCTCCTCGGGGATGGCCCCGTGCATGCGCAGCCGGTCGCTCATCACGCCCGCCTGGTCCTTGGTGCGCGGGACCAGCACGCGCCAGCCGTACAGCGCGCGGGACTCCCACCAGGCCAGGTCGAGCGCGCCGCCGACGGTCACGACCAGCGGGCCCTCGAGCTCGGCGGCGTCCGACGCCATGGCGCCGATCGTGGTCGAGACCGTCTTCTGGGTGTTCTCGGTGCCGTGCGCGGTGACCGCGACGGGGCTGTCGGAGGCGCGGCCCTGGCCGGTCAGCGCGGTGGCGACCTCGGCCAGGTGGGCGGCGCCCGCGTGCAGCACCAGCGGGCCGGGGGAGGCGCAGAGCGCGGCCCAGTCGACGCCGGCGCGCACGTCCGCCTCGACGTGCCCGGACCCGAGCGCGACGCCCGCGTACGCGGGCACGGCGGTCCCGGCGGGGACCCCGGGCACCACGTCGAAGGCGAGCCCGGCGGCGGCCACGGCCCGGGCCTCGGCCACCACGGCGTCGACGGTCAGCGGGTCGCCCGAGACGAGCCGGACCACGGGGCGGCCGGACTTCGCCTCGGTGACCAGGTCGCCTGCGACGTCCGCGGGCTGGCCGACGGCGGGCCGCACCTCGGCGCCCTCGGCCACCAGGCCCAACACCGCCTCGGGCACGTCCGGGTCGTTGACCACGAGCGGCGCCGTGGACAGCACCTCGCGGGCGCGCACGGTCAGCAGTCCGGGGTCCCCGGGGCCGGAGCCCACGAAGGCGATCCGACCGGCGGTCGGGGTTGTGCGAGTCATTGTTGTTCCTACGCTCCCAGCGTCTTCTTCTCTAGCGCGCAAGCTCGTCGGCGCCCATGTCGAGCAGCTCGAGCGCGAGGGACGCGCCGAGCTTCTCGGCGTTCTCGATATCCCCGGTGACGGACGCGCGCAGCAGTGCGCCCTCGGTCACCTCTCCGATCCCGACCACGGCGCGCAGCGACAGCCGCTCGACCACGCGCCCCTCGTCGTCGAGGTCCTCCACCACGTCCGCGTGGGCGGCCACGGGTGCGCTGCATCCGGCCTCCAACGCCGCGAGCACGGCCCGCTCGGCGCTGACCGCCGCCCGGACGCCCGCGTCGTCGAGCACGGCGGACAGGAACTCGATCAGCTCCGTGTCCCCGGCCCGACACTCGATCGCCAGCGCCCCCTGGGCGGGGGCGGGCAACATCTGCAGGGGGTCGAGCAGTTCGCTCGCCTCCGACACCCGGCCCAACCGGCGCAGTCCCGCGGCCGCGACGACCACGCCGTCGAGCTCGCCGGAGCGGACCTTGCCGATCCGGGTGTCCACGTTGCCGCGGATCGGGACGACCACCAGGCCGAGCCCGAGCGCGTGCAGCTGCACGGTCCGCCGCGGCGACCCGGTGCCGATCCGCGACCCGGGCCGCAGCGCGCCGAGCACGGTGTCGGCCACCAACGCGTCCCGCGGGTCCTCGCGGACGGGCACGGCGGCCAGCGCGAGCCGCGGGTCCGGCGCGGTGGGCAGGTCCTTGTAGGAGTGCACCGCCACGTCCACCTCGCCCGCGACGAGCGCCTCGCGCAGCTGCGAGACGAACACGCCCACGCCGAGCTGCTCGATCGGGGCGAGCGAGCGGTCGCCGGTCGTGTGGACGTCGACCAGCTCGGCGTCCCGGCCTGCGGCGCTGATGAGGTCCCGCACGGTGCCGGACTGGGCCATCGCGAGGGTGGACGGGCGGGTGCCCACGCGGAGTGTCATCGCTCGTCCTCCACCGGCGCGTCGATGGCCACGGCCACGTCCTTGCCCCGGATCGACGAGCCCGCCACGGCGGCGGGCTTGCCCGGGTCGAGCTCGAACAGGGTGCGCAGCGCGGCGGCGTAGCTGTCCCCGTCCGGGCCCTCGGCGAGCCGCTTGACCTGCACGGTCGGCGTGTGCAGCAGCTTGTCGACGACGCGGCGGACGGTCTTGGTGAACTCGTCCCGCACCGCGTCCGGCAGCTCGGGGAGGCGGGAGTCGAGCCGCAGCAGCTCGGCGTCCACCACCTCGGAGGCGCGGCGGCGCAGGGCGGTGACGGTCGGGGTGACCTCCGCGGACCGCTGCGCGGCCAGGTAGTGCTGGGCCTCCTCGGCGACCAGCTCGGCGGCCTTGGCGACGGCGCCGTTGTTCGCGGGACCCGCGAGCCGCTGCTGCAGGGCCGCGAGGTCGACGACGGTGACCCGGGGCAGCTCGGCCACCGCGGCGTCGACGTCCTTCGGCAGGCCGAGGTCGCACACCACGAGCGGCGCCGCGCGGCCCGCGAGCCCCTGGGCGACGGCACCGGCCTCGACGACCGTGCCGATCGCCCCGGTGCAGGCGACGAGCAGGTCCGCGTCCGCCAGCTCGGCGGGCAGGTCGGTGAGCAGCCCCGCGCGGGCGGGCAGGCCCGCCTCGCCGGACTTCTCCGCGAGCCGCTGCGCCCGGTCCAGGCTGCGGTTGAGCACGGTGATCTCGGCGGCGCCCGCCCGGCGCAGGTGCGCGGCGGCCAGTGCGCCCATCGCGCCCGCCCCGACCAGCACCGCCTTGCGCCCGGCCAACCCGTCGAGCACGGTCGAGGCGTCCGCGAGGGCCTCGGACACGACCGACGCGCCCGCGCCGTCGATGCCCGTGGTGGCCTGCACCCGCTTGCCGACGCGCAGCGCCTGCTGGGCGAGCTCGTGGAGCACCCGGCCGACGGTCCCGGTCTGGTCCGCGGTGGCGTAGGCCTGGCGGAGCTGGCCGAGGATCTGCGACTCGCCGACGACCATCGAGTCCAGACCCGCGGCCACGGAGAACAGGTGCTGCACCGCGGAGCCCGCGTAGTGCACGAAGAAGTGCTCGGTGAGGTCGGCCATCGGCAGCCCGGAGTGCCTGCCGAGCACCTCGGAGACGTCCGCGAGGCCGCCGTGGAAGGCGTCCACGACCGCGTAGACCTCGACCCGGTTGCAGGTCGAGAGCAGGGTGACCTCGGAGACGTGCGCCCGCCGGACCATCTCGTCCAGCAGCTTGGGCACGTCGTCGGCCGAGACCGCGACCTTCTCCAGCACATCGACCGGCGCACTGTGGTGCGACAAGCCGACGACCAGCACGCTCATGATGTGGCTACCGCCGATCCGTTGCGTCCGTGCACGACCTGGGGAGAGGTCGGCCCGCCCTCGTTGATACGCCCCGCCACGTGGAAGGCGAGCACCTGCAGCTCCACGGCGAGGTCGACCTTGCGGACCTCCACCTCCGCAGGCACCTGCAGCACGGTGGGGGCGAAGTTCAGGATGGAGTGCACGCCGGCGGCCACGAGCTGGTCGCACACCTGCTGGGCGGCCTGCGCGGGCGTGGCGATCATGCCGATGGTGACGCCCACCGCCGGGCAGACCGCGGGGATGTCCCGCACGTGCCGGACCTCGATGCCGTTGATCGGCGTGCCGACCAGGTCGGGGTCGACGTCGAACATGGCGGTGACGGGGAAGCCGCGGCCGCCGAAGCCGCCGTAGCCCGCGAGCGCGTGCCCGAGGTTCCCGACCCCGACCAGCGCGACGGCCTGCGGGTGGTCGAGCCCCAGCACCTTCTCCAGCTCGTGCTGCAGGGACGCCACGTCGTAGCCCACGCCGCGGATCCCGTAGGTGCCGAGGTGGCTGAGGTCCTTGCGCAGCTTGGCCGAGTTGACCCCGCTGACCGCCGCGAGCTCCTCCGACGACACCGTCTCGGCGCCGCCGTCCGCCAGCTGGCCGAGCACCCGCAGGTAGACCGCGAGCCGGGCGACGGTCGCCTCCGGGATGACCTTGACGACCTTCTCGGAGTCACCGGGGTCGGCCTGCGGCGGCAGCATCACGCGGCGGCTCCTCGAGGTGTCCTACTCGTCGATGGGCCGCGGGCTGGGGCCGACGGCCTGCGCGGCCGGAGGATCACGCGGTGAATACCCTGGCGGCGACGCCATCACACGGTAGTCGCTCGTGAACGTGCGCACAAAGTTGCGATCTTGGTCCGCGGCGTGGTCTCGTACGCGACCCACGGCGGGCGACCGGTGGTCGCCCGCCGACGGCCGTTCACCGCGCCCGGCCGGGCCTGCGCCTGCTCAGGACGGCTGCAACACGTGGTCGACCAGGAACACGTTCGCGTTCTCCGTGGTGATGTCCCCGCACGTCACGGCCGCCTCGGTGCCCGCGCCGTCCGTGACCGTCGTCTCCTCCGGGGTGCCGCCGACCCGGACCTCGCCGCCCTCGAGCTGCTGCGAGACCCCCGCGGCGCGCAGCTGGGCGCCGGTCTCCCGGGTGTTCGACACGTGGTACTCCAGCAGCGCGCGCAGCCGGGCGGGGTCGGACAGGGCGGGCGCCGCCTCGAAGGCCGCGTTGGTCGGCGCGAAGACGGTCAGCCCCGGGGCGGTGTTCAGCAGGTCGGTCAGCCCCGCCCGCACGATCGCCTCGTGCAGCCTGCTCAGCTCCGGGCTCGACTCGATGGCCGCGGCGACCGGCTGCAGGCGCACGTTGTCCAACGAGCCCGGGTCGTCGGACAGCGGGAGGTCGGCGCAGCCGGGCCCGAACGCCGCCACGGCGACGTCCGGCGAGGGGGCCGGGGTCTTCGCACCCTGCGCGGCGACGGTCGGGACCGGCGGCACGTCCGTGGCGGTCGACGCCTGCTGGCTGGGCGCCGAACACGCGCCCACGATCGCCAGTGCCGGGAGTACCGCCCAGAGCTTCCTCATGTCCACCTCGTCTGTCGCCCTCGTCTACCGCGCGGTGAAGATCACCGCAGGCCAGCCGGTCGCGCCGTCCGGCAGGACGTCTGCGGCCCGCTCGGTCTGCAGCGCACCCGTCCCGTCGGTCGCCCGGACGCGCATCGTATGGCTGCCCGCGCCGACCTCGACGGAACCCCGCCACATCCGCCACGTGTCGCCCCCGACCGTGTCGGCCAGCTCGGCCTCGGCCCAGGGCCCGCCGTCGACGCTGTACTCCACCCGCGAGATCCCGCGCGGCTGCGACCACGCGATCCCGGCGACCGTGACCGCGCCCGCGGGCACGGCGGCGAACGGGCGCGGGAGGTCGATGCGGGCCTCGGTCTTGATCGGGCCGCGTTCGCCCCAGCCGCGCTGCTCCCAGTAGGACTCGCGGGCGGCGAACGTCGTCAGCTCGAGGTCGGTGACCCACTTGGTCGCCGAGACGTAGCCGTAGAGGCCGGGGACGACCATCCGCACCGGGAACCCGTGCTCGGTGGGCAGCGCCTCCCCGTTCATCCCGACGGCCAGCAGCGCGCCCCGCCCGGGTTCGAGCAGCACCTCGGTGGGGGTGCCCGCCGTCCAGCCGTCCGAGCTGGTGGAGAACACCTGGTCGGCGCCCGGCCGCGGGCCTGCGGCGCGCAGCACGTCCGCCAGCTCGACGCCGACGAACCGGGCCGTGGAGATCAGGTCGCCACCGACGTCGTTGGACACGCAGGTGAGCGTCACGGTCCGCTCGACGAGCGGTCGGGCCAGGAGGTCGTCGAAGGTCAACGTGAGCTCGCGGTCCACCATCCCGTGGACGCGCAGGCTCCAGTCCTCGGCCCGCAGCTGGGGCACCCGCAGGGCCGTGTCGATCCGGTAGAAGTCGGTGTTCGGCGTGAGGTAGGGGGTGAGCCCGAAGTCCGTGCCGGCCCCCGTCTCGCGGGCGACCGACGCGGCGGCCAGCCGGGCGGTCACGACCGCGCGGGAGTCGATCGTGGGCCGACCGAGCAGCACGCCCGCGCCGCCGCCGACGACGGAGAGCCCGCCGACCACCGCGGTGGCCTGGAGGAACCGCCGCCGGGTGATCCCGTCGGCCGATCCCGTGTACTCCATGGCCCGCCGGTGCAGCTCGCGGAACACCCACCAGCCCACCCCCGCGGCCACGACCGGCGCGAGCAGGTCGGTGGGCGCGAAGGTCGGGTTCGTGGCGGTCGCGGCGATGCCGAGCACGCCGAGCACCCCCACCGTGACCTGCCCGACGGTGGCGAACCGGCGCGAGGCCAGGCCCGCGCCGACCGCGACCAGCAGCAGCACCACGCCGATCCCGACCAGCAGCACCGGCTTGTCCGCGGTGCCGAACGCGGACTTGGCGAACTCGACCACGGGCGCAGGCGCCAGCCGCACCACCGCGTCCCCCACCTGCAGGAACGGCGACGACGACGGCGCCACCAACCCGGCCACCAGCTGCCCGGCGGCGAGCGCGGCCACGATCGCGAGGAGCAGCACCCCGATCGCGACGGGCGCGCGGAGGGTCGTGGCGAGAGAGGGCTTCACCGGACCATCCTCCGCCAGGGCGGTCCCGGAGGATGTGACGAAACGGTGATCTCCCCACCGTCGCCCCGCATCGTGGAGCCACACTCCGTCAGGTCAGGGCCTTGCGGAGGCGCGCCTCCTCGACCGCGTAGTAGCCGTGGGTCCTCCCGTCGATCTGGATGACCGGGACCATGTCGCCGTACTCGGCGCGCAGCTCGTCGTCGGCGTCGACGTCCTCGGTGGTCCACTCCACGCCCAGCTCACCGCAGATCCGGGCCACGTCGGACTCGGCGACCTCGCAGAGGTGACAGCCCACCCGCGTCAGCACGGTGACCCTCACGAGGTCACCGCCAGGACCCGGCGCGCGATCTTGCCGGTGGGCGTGCGCGGCAGCTCGTCGACGAAGGAGATCACGGTGGGCCGCTTGAACCGGGCCAGCCGCAGGGCGCACCACTGCCGGACCGCGTCCTCGTCCACCCCCTCGGCCACCAGCACCGCCTTGACCGCGGCGCCGGTCCGGTCGTCCGGGATCCCGACGACGGCCACCTCCTGCACCCCGTCGAGGGCGAGCAGCACCTGCTCCACCTCGCGCGGGTAGACGTTGAAGCCGTTGACGATCACCAGATCGGAGGAACGGTCGACGAGGTGGAGGTCGCCCTCGGCGTCGAGGTAGCCGACGTCCGCGGTGCGGAACCAGCCGTCCGCGTCCGGGCCGCCCGCGCCGTCCGGCCAGTAGCCGGAGAACAGGTTGGGGCCGCGGACGGACACCAGCCCGGTGTCGTCCCCGGTGTCGGAGAAGTCGTCCGAGGGGTCTCCCTCCTCCAGCTCCTCGGCGGGCCGGTCCGCGAGCGGCTGCCCCTCGGCGTCGACCAACCGCAGCTCGACGCCGGGCAGCGGGCGCCCCACCGAACCGGGCTTGGACCGGCCGGGCACGGTGCTGGTGACCACCGGCCCCGCCTCGGACAGCCCGTAGCCCTCCAGGACCTCCATCCCGGTGGCCTCGCGGAACGCCGTCATCCACGCGGGGGGCAGCGGCGCGCCGCCCGAGGTGCAGATGCGGACGCCCTCCAGGGCCGCGCGCAGCTCGGCGGGGTCGACGTCCAGCAGGGCCCGGTACATCGACGGCACGCCCGCGACCCCGCTCACCCGGTGCTCGCGCAGGATCGCCGGGGTGGCCTGCGGGTCGAACCGCTCGGTGAGCACCGCGGTGGCCCCGGACCAGGCGACCTGCAGCAGGCCCGCCGCCAGGCCGAAGCTGTGGAACAGCGGGAGCGCGAGCAGCACCCGGTCCGCGGGGGTGACCGGCGCGGGCCGCAGGGCGGCGGTCTGCTCCCGGTTCGCGAGCAGCGCCCGGTGCGACAGCTGGACGCCGCGGGGGCGTCCGGTGGTGCCGGAGGTGTAGACGAGCAGGGCGATCGCCTCGCCGCCCGGCGGGTCGGCGAGCGGCTCACCCGTCCGGGCGTCCGGGTCCGGCGGCGACAGCACCGGGACGGCCGCCTCCGCGGCGACGTCCGCGGCCACGCCCGCCTCCGTGACGACCGCTGCGGGGCGGGCGTCCGCGAGGATCTCGGCGACCTCGCGCGCCACGGACCGCTGACCGACGGGGACCGCGATCGCCCCGGCCCGCAGCGCCCCGAACAGGGCGACGCAGAAGCCGACCCCGTTGGGCAGGACCAGCACGACCCGGTCCCCCGGCGCGATCCCGGCGGCGGCGAGGCGCGCGGCCTCGGCGCTCGCGGCGGCGTCGAGCTCCGCCCAGGTCAGCGTGCGTCCGGCGGTGACGTCCACGACCGCGGCGTGCTCGGGTGCCCGGACCGCCGCGCGGCGGACCAGCGCGCCGAGGTGGGAGACCGACTCGGTTGGCTGCACCCCGGCAAGACTAGTGGCGTTGCGGGGCGGGGCCGTAGGGCGCAAGGGGCATGCGCCCGACGGTGCGCCGACACGCCCGATTCGGTGCGATCGACCGGACACACTGCGCTACCACCACGTTGACCGCGCGTGACCGTCCGCTCACCGGATAAGAGACTCGGCGAGCGGTGGCGCCCTCGGTGGTGGCGCCGGGCTCCCCTAGGGTCCACCCCCACAACCTTCCAACGCCGCTCCTGCGGGAACGGCACGAGACCTCACCCAAGGGAGTGGCATGCAGTCTGTCGCCGGCGCACCGCGGGTTCCCGGGTGCCGCCCCGGTCCCGCCCTTCGCGACCGGGTCGCCCAGGCTTCATGACCTCCTCGATGCGACCCGAGGGACTGCTCCCGGTGGAGCGGTTCGGCTCCGCGGGTCAGGTCTCCTCCGGACGGGGTTCCGCGGCGTGGTCCGGCCTGCCCAGGCAGGTCGGACCCGGCGTGGCCCGCACCGGCGCGGGCGGGGCCGAGCTCCCCGCGGCCCCGCCGCCCGGTACCCCCGCCGACGTCGTCCCCGGTACCCCGGAGACCTCCGCTCCCCCGGCCCAGCCCGACCACACCGCCACCGCGAGCCTCGGCCGCGCGGCGGTGGACGGTCGGCCCACTCCCCGGCAGGCGCCCGTGACCGCTCCCCCCGTCGCTCCTCCCTTCTCGCGGCCGCAGGCGCCGCCCGTCCAGGGACGGCCGCCCGCGGGCGGACCGCCGCCGGGTCGGACGCAGCCGCCGCAGGCCGCGCAGGCCCCCGAGGCCACCCAGGCCCCGCAGGCCCAGGCCATGCCGGACCCCAACGACGAGTCCATGGGCAGCTGGGTCCTGGTCAAGGCCTGCCAGGCGGGCGACCAGGACGCGTTCCGCGAGCTGTACGCGCGGTACCAGGACGTCGTGTTCCGGTACGTGCTGTTCCGGCTGGGTGACCGCACCCTGGCCGAGGACCTCACCCAGGAGACCTTCCTGCGCGCGCTGCGCCGCATCTCGTCGGTCAGCTACCAGGGCCGCGACATCGGGGCGTGGTTCGTCACCATCGCCCGGAACCTGATCTTCGACCACGTGAAGTCCAGCCGCTACCGACTGGAGTCCACGACGGCCGACATGGTCGAGCACTCCCCGACCACGCACGGCCCCGAGCAGCAGGTCATCGAGAACGCCACGAACTCCGAGCTGCTCAAGGCGATCGAGAAGCTCAACGCCGACCAGCAGGACTGCATCCGGATGCGCTTCCTCCAGGGGCTCTCCGTCGCCGAGACCGCCGAGCGGATGAACCGCGCGGAGGGCGCGGTCAAGGCCCTCCAGCACCGCGCCGTCCGTCGGCTGGCGCAGCTCATGCCGGAGGGGCTCCGATGAGGGTCGACCCCGCGAGCTCCGCCTCCGCGATGAGTGCGCCACATATCGCGAACTACATGCTTGTCGTTACTCCTGCGGCGAGTGACCTACACCAAGCGGTGAACGGTCCCTGTGCCGTAACCGACGACCGTTCGCCTCGTTGTGTGGGTGAACGTCGATGGAGCGCGAGGCCCCGATCGGGCCGAGCGCAGGCGAACAGCGCAGGGATGCAGTGAGGACGGCGAACATGGCCTCGGGACGATGGGGCTCCGACGAGGAGCGCTGGGACGCCGAGCTGTACTACGGCCCGGACGAGGAGCTGGAGCACGAGCTCGCGCTCGCGGCCGCCCTCGACCGCAGCCGTGTCGACCTCAGCCCGGACCCGGACGCGGCCGACCGCATGCGGGGGGACTTCTTCGCCCGCCTCGAGCAGGAGTGGCAGACCGCTCCGCCCGAGTCCGACGCGGAGCGCACCGCCGTCATGGCGCCGATCCCGCCCGTCGACCTCGGCCCGACCCAGGTGATCGCCGCGGCCCGGGACGAGGAGCCCGCGCCCGAGGACGCCGAGCCGGTCGCCGAGCCGGTCGCCGACGTCGTCTCGATGGTCGGCCGCAAGGGCCGCAAGCGGCACAACCTGCCCGCCAACCACCCGGAGAACCCGCGGCGGCCCAAGACCGGGCGGCGCGTCGCGCTGGTCGGCGCGGCCGCGGCGGCCGGGCTGGTCGCGCTGGTCGGCGGCACCGCGGCGATGAGCCAGGGCGCGCTGCCCGGGGACTCGCTCTACTCCATGAAGCTGATGTCCGAGTCCACGGGCTCGGCCTTCACCTTCGGGGACGCCGCCCAGGCGAAGCGCCATCTCGACATCGCCGCGACCCGGCTGGCCGAGATCGAGTCGCTGCGCCAGGCGGGCCGGACCCCGGACGCCGCGACCTACGAGGCCGCGCTGCGGGCCTTCGACACCGCCGCGAGCGAAGGCTCCCGGATGGTGCTCGCCGGCCCGGACCCGAGCGAGGCGAGCCTCGAGGACCTGGGCGCCTGGGCGCACCGCCAGTCGGACACGCTCGCCGCGCTGCAGTCCGGGAGCGGTCAGGTCCCGGGCGCGGCCGACTCCGCGCGGCTGATGGAGCGGGTGGCCGAGCGGTCCGCCGCGCTGCAGGCCCGGATGGGGTGCACCGAGGTCAGCGACGGCGTCGACGACCTCGGCCCGATCCCGGCGACCGGCACGTGCGTCCCGGCCCCGAACGCCGCGCGCTCGTCCGGCTCGGCCGTGCAGGCGGGCCCCTCGGGGTCGTCGTCCGCACGCGGCGGGGCGGGCACCGAGTCCGCCACGCCGGAGTCGGCCACCGAGACCACGGCGCCGACCGGCACCACCGCCCCGCAGCAGGAGGGCGACCTCCTCGACCCGCTGCTGGGCGGGCAGGAGTCCTCGACCACGTCGACGACGCCGGGGAGCCCGAGCTCCACGACGTCGAGCGGCTCGTCCACGGGTTCCTCGGGATCCGACGACCGGCACAACGGCGGCGGGAGCGGCGGGGGCGGCGGGCTGCTGCCCCCGATCAACCTGCCGCCGCTGCTGCCGGGCCTGCCCTCCATCACGCTGGGCTGACCCGGGAGACCGAGCTCCGCCTCAGGGCCGCGCGGTGGCTCCTCTCACGACGAGGGGCACCGCGCGGCCCTCGTTCCGTGCGGGCCCGCGTCGGTACTGTGGTCACCGGCTGGACTGTGGTGACCGGCTGGTCGACTCCGAGGTGGCGGTAGATACAGGTGGTCAGGGAGCAGGACGCGGACGGGCGGGCACAGGTCGCGGGTGTCGCCGAGTCCGCCGACGTGATGGCGTCGGTCAGCGCGCTGGACCGGTCGCAGCGGGCGGGTGAGGCCTCCGCGGCCGCCGCCGTGGCCGCCGGGGAGACCGCGCCGCCCGCGGGCTCGCTCGCGGCGGCCGAGCTGGACCTGACCGCCGCCGCCTTCTTCGACGTCGACAACACGATGATGGTCGGCGCCTCGATCTTCCACTTCGCCCGCGGGCTGGCCGCGCGCAAGTTCTTCACCACCTCGGACCTGGCCGGGTTCGCCTGGCAGCAGCTCAAGTTCCGGGTCGGCGGCCGCGAGGACAAGACCGGGATCGCGGGGCACCGGGACACCGCGCTGTCGTTCGTGGCCGGGCGCCCGGTCGACGAGGTCGTGGCGCTCGGCGAGGAGATCTACGACGAGCTGATGGCGGACCGCATCTGGGCGGGCACCCGCGCGCTGGCCCAGATGCACCTCGACGCCGGGCAGCGCGTCTGGCTGGTCACCGCCACCCCGGTGGAGCTCGCGCTGATCATCGCGCGCAGGCTGGGGCTGACCGGGGCGCTCGGGACCGTCGCCGAGAGCGTCGACGGGCACTACACGGGCCGGTTGGTCGGCGAGATCCTGCACGGCCCGGCGAAGGCGCACGCGGTGCGCGCGCTGGCCGTGACCGAGGGGTTGGACCTGCGCCGCTGCACCGCCTACTCGGACTCGGTGAACGACGTGCCCATGCTCTCGGCCGTGGGCACCGCCGTGGCCGTCAACCCGGACTCCGAGCTGCGGGACGTGGCCAAGGAGCGCGGCTGGCAGGTCCGGGACTTCCGCACCGGCCGCAAGGCCGCCCGCATCGGCGTGCCGAGCGTGCTCGGCGCGGGTGCGGTCGCGGGTGCGGTCGCCGCGGGACTGGCCTACCGCAAGCGCTGAGCCTCAGCTCAGGGTGAGGACGTCCCGGGCGGCGTCCGCCACCGGGGCCGGGATCTCGCCGGTGCGGACGAAGGCGCCCCAGACGGCGCGGAAGCGGCGGCCGAGCTCGTCGACCTCCGCCCACGGGGTGTCGCCGAGCAGGGCGGCGCCCGCCCAGCCCGTGCGGGCGCCGAACAGCAGGTCGATCTCCGGGGCGCAGGCCCGCCAGGCCGCCGCCCGCTGCCGTTGCGGCGGCAGCGGCGGGCGCCCGTACCGGACCCCGAACGGCATCATCAGGTGCGCCACCGCGTCTCCGCCCGCGGACTGCCCCGCCACGGTGACGGCGGCCGGTCACCGCCGAAGGCCGCGATGTTCGTGTGCACCCACCGCAGCGCCGCGAGCTGGTCGACCAGCCCCAGGTTCGCCGGCGCGACGCCGTCCCTGCCCAGGTAGCCGAGGAGCCCGAGCCGGTAGCCCACGGTCACCACGACGAGCCGCTGCTCCTCGACCAGCGCCCGCGGGTCGTAGACGGGGGCGTCCCCCGCACCCGTCTCGTAGGACCCGCCGTGGATCCAGACGAGCACCGGCAGCCGCTCCTCCGGCCGGACGTCCGCGGGCAGGGTGATCGTGAGCCGCTGACAGTCCTCCCCGACGGTCCCGCCCGTGACCTCGCCGACCAGCGCCGTGAGCGTCGCCGACCGCTCCTGGGGCGCGGCCGGACCCGCCTCCAGCGCGGGGAACGGCTCCGTGAAGCGCGCGGGCGGGCGCGGCAGGCCGAACCGCGCGGCGTGGGCGTAGGGCACCCCGCGCACCCGGACGACGGCCCCGTCGCGGCGCCCGAGGACCGGGCCCGCGGGCGGTTCGAACCGGATCACCCTGCGGAGCCCCAGGGGGTGTCTGGTGGATCCATGCCGAGTCCGCGGGCCCCGCGGGCCGGCTGGAGATCCACCAGACACCCCCTAACCGAGGAAGACGTTCCGGCGTTGGGACAGCAGCCGGTAGAGCGTGTGCTGGATCGTCTCGCGCACCTGGTCGGTGAGGTTGAAGACGAGCATGGGGTCCTCGGCGTCCGCCGGGGTGTAGCGGTCCAGCACGATCGGCTCGCCGAACTCGATGTACCACTTCGACGGCAGCGGCACGAGACCCAGCGGGCCGAGCAGCGGGAAGGTCGGCGTGATCGGGAAGTACGGCGCGCCCAGCAGCCGGGCCAGGGGCGCCACGTCGCCGATCTTCGGGTAGGTCTCCTCGGCCCCGACGATGGAGCACGGGATGATCGGCACGCCGGTGCGCAGCGCGGCCGAGACGAACCCGCCGCGGCCGAAGCGCTGCAGCTTGTAGCGGTCCGCGAAGGGCTTCCCGATCCCCTTGAAGCCCTCGGGGAAGACGCCGACGAGCTCCCCGGAGCCCATCAGCCGCTCCGCGTCGGGGTTGCAGGCCAGCGTGGCGCCGTTCTTGCGGGCGAGCTCGCCCACGATCGGCAGCCGGAACATCAGGTCCGCGCCGAGCAGCCGCAGCCGCCGCCGCGCGGGGTGCTCGCTGTGCAGGGCCTGGATGGTCATCAGCGCGTCGAGCGGCAGGGTGCCGGAGTGGTTGGCGACGATCAGGGCGCCGCCGCTGTCCGGCACGTGCTGCATCCCGATCGTCTCGACCCGGAACCAGTGCTGGTAGAGCGGCTGGAGCACGGGGGCGATCACGGACTCGGCGAGCTCGGGGTCGTAGCCGAACTCGTCGACCGGGTAGTCGCCCGCGAGCCTGCGCCGCACGAACCGCAGCGCCGACTCCAGCGCCGACTCCCAGGCCGGGGGCTCCGGGTCCGGGACGACCGCGATCGGCGGCGTCTGCGGTGGCGCGTCGTCCGCGGGCGGCCGCGGGCGCGGCGTGGTCGTCGTCCTCGAGGTGCTCGAGGACGACGAGGTGCCCGCGTCGGAACGGCGGGCGCGTCCGGACGGTTCGCGGTCGGCGCGGCCCCGCGGACGGGTCTCCCCCGCCCCCAGCCGCCACCGCGTGCGCCCACCCGTGTCGTCGGCGTGCAGCGGGATGACGCGTGCCTCCGGCACCCGAGCCCCCTTCCCGTTCTTCTCCACCATCAGCCGAGCACCTTCGCGGCGCGCAGCACGGTCCGCTCGGCCGCCTCGAGCCGGGCCCGCCCGAGGACGGGACGCAGCGCGCGGCCGCGGACGTAGTCGTCGAAGGCCTGCACGGTGGTCCACCGCGGGGCGAAGCCGAAGCGCTCCTTGAGCCTGGTCGTGTCGACCACCCGGCCGAAGTGCAGGAACCGCATCTGCTCGGGGCTGTAGTCCACGATCCGCGCGCCCCGCAGCAGCCTGCCGACCGGGCCGACGGCCGGGGAGGGCACCGGGACCTGGACCTGACCGGCCCGGCGGATGGCCTGCGACAGCATCAGCACGCCGTCCGCCGCCACGTTGTAGACGCCCGGGAGGTCGTGGGTGGCCGCCCGTTCCAGCACCGCGAGCGCGTCCTCCTCGTGGAGGAGCTGCATGCGCGCGTCGAACCCGAGGACGGTCGGCACCACGGGGAGCGCGAAGTACCGGGTCATCACGGTGTCGATGCGCGGGCCGACGTAGTTGCAGAACCGCAGCACCGTGGTCCCGACGTCCGGGCGGCGGCGGGCGAAGCCGCGCAGGTACCCCTCGATCTCGGCGGCGTCCTTCGCGTAGCCGCCGGACGGGAGGTCCTTGGGGGTCATCGACTCGTCGAACAACGCGGGGTCGCGGGACCCGGAGCCGTAGACCGCGGTCGTCGACTTGAGCACCACGCGCCGCACCCGCTCCGCCTTCTGGCAGGCGGCGAGCAGCTGCATGGTGCCGATGACGTTCATCTCCTTCATCGCCGTGCGCCCGCCGGACGAACCGGGGCTCGCCGACAACGCGGCGTGCACCACGGTGTCGACGCCGGCACCGGCGATGACCTTGGAGATGAGGGGGTTGCGGATGTCCGCGCGGACGAACTCGGCGCGGCCCATCCGGCGGAGCATGTCCCGCGAGGGTGGGACCGTGTCCACCCCGAGGACGCGCTCGATAGCGGGATCCGCGGCCAGCCGGGCCGCGAGGTTGCCGCCGAGGAAGCGGCTGACACCGGTCACGAGCACGACGGAGGGCCGGTCCAGGGGCTGCGGTCCCGAAGGCGTCACGGGCACGACCTGTCTCGTCGCGGAACGGGTGTTCGTCGCGGAACGGAAGCGGGCCCCGCCCTCAACAGGACGGGACCCGGTACCTCACTTGCCGAGCTTGCGACGCTGGACGCGGGTCTTGCGCAGCAGCTTGCGGTGCTTCTTCTTCGACATCCGCTTGCGACGCTTCTTGATGACCGAACCCATGCGCGGTACCTCCTACTGCAGCTTCACTCAACTCCCGCGCACGCGGGTGCACACGGCGAGACGACTACCGGCTGGCGATCCTACCCGGCGGGCGGACGCCGCCGCCCGGGGGGCCGGCTCAGCCCGCGTCGAAGTACGCGTGGCGCAGGTAGTCCTCGACGGCACGCTTGGGTACCCGGAACGACCGTCCCACCCGGGCGGCGGGCAGCTCCCCGCCGTGCACGAGCCGGTACACGGTCATCTTGGAGACGCGCATCATCGCGGCGACCTCGGCCACGGTCAGGAACTGCACCGCGGCGAGGTTCTCGGGCCGGCCGGACTGCTCTCGGTCGTCCATCCGGACACCGCCTTCCCCGTTCGCCACCCACTGTTCCCTGTGAGGATAGCGGGACCGGTGTGACGCCTTCGACACACCATGCCACACGCGCGGGGTCTTCAGGCGCGCGTCAGGGTGACACGTGCTCCTACATTCGGGTCAACGCACCTACACCGAGCGTCCCAACTCGACGCTCCGGTCCCGGGCGGCCTCGATGGCATCGATCAACGCGGCCCGCACACCGTGGCGCTCCAGCTCGCGGATCGCCGCGATCGTGGTGCCCGCGGGCGAGGTCACGGCCTCGCGCAGCAGGACCGGGTGGTCGCTGGACTCGCGCAGCATCGTGGCGGCCCCGTAGGCGGACTGGATGATGAGGTCGGCGGCGACGGCGCGCGGCAGCCCGAGCAGGATCCCCGCGTCGATCATGGCCTCGACCAGGAAGAAGAAGTACGCGGGCCCGGAGCCGGACAGCGCGGTGACGGCGTCCTGCTGGCTCTCCGGGACCCGCACGACCGCGCCGACGGCGCCCAGCAGCTCCTCGACGAGCGCCAGGTGCTCCGGGGTGGCGTGGGTGCCGCCGGAGACCGCGCTCATCGCCTCCCCGACGACCATCGGGGTGTTCGGCATGACCCGCACGACCGGGGTGCCCTCCGGCAGCCCGCTCTCGAACAGCGCGGTCGGCAGGCCCGCGCACAGGCTCACGACGAGCGTCCCGGGCCGCAGGGCCGGCTTCAGGTCGGTCAGCACCGGGGCGATGTCCTGGGGCTTGACGGCGACCACGACGACGTCCGCCTCCGCCGCGGCCTTCGGCACGTCGGCGGACCCGACCCCGAGCCGCCGGGTGAGCTCCGCCGCCCGCTCCGGGTGCCGCTCGGTGAACACGAGGTCGGCCGCCGGTCGGCCCGCCGCCAACAGCCCCGCGAGCAGCGCCTCCCCGATCTTCCCTGCACCCAGCACGGCGATTCGTGTCATGCGCCGAACGGTAGCCCGCGCGCAGGCCGGTCCTCCCGCCCGGGCTACGAGTGCGGCAAGGGCGCCAGGGCGAGCTGGCGGGCCTGGCAGACGATCATGCCGCGGGAGTCCCGGACGGTGCAGTCCTCGTCGAACCAGGTGCCCGCGACCATCTCCGAGCGGGACTCCAGCCGCAGCCAGCCGGGCGCGGGGTGGGCGCGCAGCAGCGCGGTGAGCTGCACCGTCGGCGCCCAGCCGAAGTCGCCGCCGAGGTTGAACAGGGTGGGCGGCAGCGCGTCCCCCGCCAGCAGCGCGAACAGCGGGTCGGGGTCCTCGCCGCGGGGGCGCATCCACCCGCGGATCTGCGGGTCGCCGGTCTCGCCGCGCAGGAAGGCCATGGTGCCGGCGTCGTAGCGGGCCTCGGTGGCGGCTGCGAGCCCCTCCCCGGGGGTCCGGACGTCCGGGACCGCCTCCTGCGCGTCCGCGGGCGGCTCGGCGGGCATCTCTGTGGGGACGAGCCACCGCGGGTCCGCGTCCGGCAGCGCGCCGCCGGTGACCGTGGCGGACAGCACGAGCCTGCCGGCCTGCGCCATCCGCACCGTGGCGATCGAGGCCTGCCTGCCCAGCTTGACCACCTCGGTGTCCAGGTCGACCGTGCCCAGCTCGGGCGCGCGCAGGAACTCCGTGCTCACCACCACCGGGTCGACCTCGCGGCCGAGTTCGGAGGCCAGCCGGGCGAGCCCCGCCTTGGCCAGCAGCACCATCAACAGGCCGCCGTGGGCCTTCCCCCCGATGGTGAATCGTGTACCCAGCTCCGCGGTGTACCGGCCGCCGTCGTGCGCGGTGAGGGCGGTCGCCGTCGAGAACGGCCGCTCGGTGGTCGTCATGCAGGCAGTCGTATCACAGGCGCCGGCGCCCGTGATCGTCAGAGCGAGGGCTCGGGGGCGGCGGCGAGGTGCAGCCGGGCGTAGACCAGCGACTCGGCGAGCAGGGCCGCCCGCTGCTCCCGGGTGCGGCAGCGCCGGGTGCTGACCTCGAGCACCACGACACCGTCGAAGCCGGCGACGCGTTCGCACACCTCCGCGCAGGGCTGGGTCCCGCGGCCCGGGACGAGGTGCTCGTCACGCGGTGCCCCGGTGCCGTCGGTGAGGTGCAGGTGGACGAGCCCCTCGCCCATCCGGTCCAGCAGCTCCAGGGCGTCCGTGCCCGCGGCGGCCGTGTGCGAGAGGTCGAGGGTGTAGAAGCGGTGGCCGACCTCGGTGGGGTCGAACCCGGGCGCGTACGGCACCCGCCGGACCCCGAACCGCGACACCGGGAACATGTTCTCCACGGCGAGCCGGACGTCCGCGACCTCGCCCGCGCGGGCCACCTCGTCGGCGAAGGCGGCGGCGTAGCGGCGCTGCCAGCGAAACGGCGGGTGCACGACGACCGTGCGCGCCCCGAGGTGCTCCGCGGCGGCCACCGAGCGGCGGAGCCGGGCGATCGGGTCCGACCCCCAGACCCGCTGCGTCACGGCCAGACAGGGCGCGTGCACGGCCAGCACCGGCATCCCGTGGCGCTCCGACAGCCGCCGCACGGCCCGGACGTCCTGCGACACGGGGTCCGTCCACACCATCAGCTCGACGCCGTCGTACCCCAGCTCGGACGCGAGCTCGAAGGCCGCCGCGGCGGGCTCGGGATAGACCGAGGCGGTCGACAGCGCGACCGGTGGGCCGGTGGTCACCTCTCCAGGAGTACCAGGATCGCGGGCGAGACGGTGAGCAGCAGCCCCACGCCGACGGCGAAGACCGTGGTGCGCAGGTCGTCGTTGCGCAGCAGGGCCCGGACGCCGAGCACCAGCCCCACGGTGATGATCACCGCCGCGGCCAGGGCCACGACCGGCAGGTTGAACCACAGGTAGCGGAAGCCGACCCAGATCCCGGCGCCGACCAGCGCGCCCGCGATCCACTGCCCGATGACGACGGCCCACCCCTGCGGCGTGCCCTCGTCCTCGTCCTCGTCCTCGTCGACGTGGTCGGCGTCCCGGGCCGCGCGGCGGCCGAGGCCCGCGGGGGCGGCGTAGTCGGTGCCGGCCCCCTCCTCGTCCTCGTCGTCGTCCAGGAGCGGAGCGCCGAGCTGCGTCGGAGGTCCGCCGTCGGCGTCCTCGTCCTCGATCGGCGGGGCGCCCAGCTGGGTGGGCGGGCCGCCGTCGGAGACCGCCGGTGCCGCCGTGAACGGGGCGGTCAGCGGCTCCTCGGCGGCGCCGAGCCTGCCCAGCTGCTCCGTCTCGCGTTCCGGGGCCGTCCCTCGACGGGCCGCCGTGCCGGGCCAGGCCGCGCCGGACAGTCCGGCCGCACCGGCCGCACCTGTCGCGTTCGCCGCGCCCGCTCCGCGGGAGTTGCTCGGTGCGCCGCCCGCGGCGCCGGGTTGTGCGCCGCCACGCCCGGGCCAGGGGCTCTGCGCGGGCGCGCCCTGCGGCGGGCTGGTCCGGGGGGTGGCCGCCGGGCCGCGGTTCCAGGCCTGGGCGCCGTTGCGGTCCCAGTCCTGGCGCGCGGCACGGTCCCGCTCGGGGGCGGGCGGGGACTGGGACGGGGACTGGGCCTGGGGGGCGGGCACGCCCCCGCGCGACCAGTCCGACCGCGCGTTGCTGCGGGACCGGTCCCCGGCCGCGGACCAGGGGTTCGCGGGCGCCCCGGCGCCCGGCATCGCGGCGGGTGGGGCGGGCGGCCTGGCCGGCTGGCTCGAACCGTTGCGCGGGAACCCGTTCTGGGCGGGCCCCGGCCGACGACCGGCCGCGCGCGGATCGGCACCCACACCGTTCGCCCCGGCACCGTTCGCCCCGGCGCCGTTCGCCCCAGCGCCGTTCGCTCCGGCGCCGTAGCCGCCGTTCCGACCCGCGCCGCCCGCAGCGCCGCCCGCGCCGCCGCCCTCGGGCTGCTCCTCACGCTCCAACCAGCTCGCGGGCTGCTGCTGCCGCGCCTCCTCGGCGGCGCGCCGCTCGGCGCGCCCGCCGGGGCGGCCCACGAAGGTGCCCGGGGCGGGGGCCTCCCCGGTCGAGCCGGGAACGCCTCCGGCGGCGGGGTCGTCGTCGTCTCGGCGGCGCCGACGACGCCCGGTCGCCGCCCCGCCGTTCTCGGCGAGGAGCTCGGCGACCGTGCGCTGGCGCGGCTGGTCGGTTTCGGAGCTCATCCGCTACACCGTGCCTGTTCCGGCGTCAAGGGTCCAAGTGATGTGGGCGCGTCCTGCGCCGAGCGGTCGCCACGGGTCGACCCATCGAGCGTGTCGAGCCGTCGGAAGATCACCCCTTCGCGCAGCGCCCAGGGGCAGATGTCGAGTTCGGTGATCTTCAACGCCCGCATCGCGGCCTCCGCGACGACCGCCCCGGCGACGAGTTGGTGCGCCCGGGAGGGGCTCACGCCCTCCAGTTCGGCCAGGTCGCCGGAGGACATCCGGCTGATGAACGAGCCGAGCTGGCGCAGCCCCTGGTGGGTCAGCACGCGTCGGGCCCGCGGCCCCGCCCCGGACGGCGCCGCGCCCGTCAGGCGGGCCAGCGAGCGGAAGGTCTTGGACGTGCCCACCGTGAGGTCGGGCTCGCCCACCCGCCGCAGCTCGCGGGCGACCGGCGCCAGGTCGGCGTCCACCTTCTCGCGCAGCGCCTCGATCTCGCGGCGGGACGGCGGGTCCGCGGAGAACCACTCGCGGGTCAGCCTGCCCGCACCGAGCGGCAGGGAGGCCGCGGCCGCCGGGTGCTCGTCCCGCCCCGCCGCGAGCTCCAGGGAGCCCCCGCCGATGTCCAGGCAGAGCAGCCGCCCCGCCGACCAGCCGTACCAGCGCCGCACCGCCAGGAAGGTGTACCGCGCCTCGTCCTCCCCGGGCAGCACCTCGAGGGCCACCCCGGTCTCGGACCGGACCCGGCCGAGCACGGCCGCGGAGTTCGACGCGTCCCGCAGGGCGGAGGTCGCGAACGCGATCATGTCGTCGCAGCCGAGGTCGGCCGCCGAGTCCCGCGCCGCCACCACGGCCTTGAGCAGGGACGACGTGCCGGCGTCGGTCAGCGCCCCGCGGGCGTCGAGGTGCTCGGCGAGCCGCAGCTCCGACTTGATCGACGTCGCCGGGGTGGGGTGGCCGCCCCGCTGCGCGTCCACCACCAGCAGATGGACGGTGTTGGACCCGACGTCGAGCACTCCCAGTCGCACGGCGGGTCAGGTTACCGGCCCGTGCCCCGACCGTGCCCCGAGCGTGACCCTCACCCCTCGAACTTGTACCCGAGGCCGCGGACGGTGACGAGGTGCTGCGGGGTGCCGGGGTCCTGTTCCACCTTGGCGCGCAACCGCTTCACGTGGACGTCGAGGGTCTTGGTGTCGCCCACGTAGTCCGCGCCCCACACCCGGTCGATGAGCTGGCCGCGGGTCAGCACCCGGCCCGCGTTGCGCAGCAGGTACTCGAGGAGGTCGAACTCCTTGAGCGGCAGCGGGACGTCCGCGCCGTTGACCGACACCACGTGCCGTTCGACGTCCATCCGCACCGGACCGGCCTCCAGGACCCCGGCGTCGTCGGACTCCGGGCCGTCTCCGCCGCGCCGCAGCACGGCCCGCACGCGGGCGATCAGCTCGCGGGCCGAGTACGGCTTGGTGACGTAGTCGTCCGCGCCCAGCTCCAGCCCGACGACCTTGTCGATCTCCGAGTCGCGCGCCGTCACCATGATCACGGGGACGGCGGAGCGGGTGCGCAGCGCCTTGCACACGTCCGTGCCGCTCATGCCGGGGAGCATGAGGTCGAGCAGCACGATGTCCGCGCCGTTGCGGTCGAACTCCTCCAGGGCCTCCTGGCCCGTGGTGGCGACGGCGGCGGTGAAGCCTTCCTTGCGGAGCAGGAACGCGAGCGGGTCGGCGAAGGACTCCTCGTCCTCGACGATCAGCACACGGGTCATCTCATCCTCCAGGTGGGGGTGTCTGATGGGCCTCCGTCGAGTCCGCGGAGTTCCAGGTGGGTAGCCCGCAAGGCCGGGGAGCGGCCGATCCCGGGGTTGGATCGGCCGCGACGAGAACGCCGCGAGGTGCCCGCCTGGGACTTCGCGGGCCGTCGGGGGCTCATCAGACACCCCCGACGCCGGATGCCCCGGCCGGATCTCGGTCGCCCGCCACCGGTCGGGCCGCGGGGAGTCGCATGGTGAACGTCGAGCCGGTGCCGGGGCGGCTCCACAGCCGCACCTCGCCGCCGTGGTTCGCCAGCACGTGCTTGACGATCGCGAGCCCGAGCCCGGTCCCCCCGGTCGCCCGGGAGCGGGCCGGGTCCACGCGGAAGAACCGCTCGAACACCCGCACCTGGTGCTCGGGGGCGATGCCGATGCCGCGGTCGGTCACCGAGACCTCCACCCAGCCGTCCTCGACCGTGCGGCTCACCGACACCGACGCGTCAGGCGGGGAGTACGCGATGGCGTTCTCCAGCAGGTTCGACAGGGCCGTGACCAGCAGCGTCCGGTCACCGTCGACGGTGATCCCGGACGGCTCGTCGACGGTGACGTCGATCCGCGCGGACTCGGCGGAGAGCCGGGAGCGGCCCAGCGCCTCGCTGACGACCTCGTCGACCTCGACCTCCTCGAGGTCCGGCAGCGCCTCGGCCCCGGTGAGCCGCGACAGCGCGATGAGCTCGGTGACGAGGTGCCCGAGCCGGGTGGACTCGCGCAGGATCTTGGAGGCGAACCGCTCGACGGTCTCCGGGTCGTCCTTGGAGTCGAGCACCGCCTCGGCGAGGAGCCCGACGGCCCCGACCGGCGTCTTCAGCTCGTGGCTCACGTTGGCGACGAAGTCCCGCCGGGTGGCCTCCAGGCGCACCGACTCGGACATGTCCGCGGCCTCGACCAGGGTGAACCCGTCACCGAGCCCCTGCACGGTGGCCATCACGGCGGCGGGCTGCCTGCCGCGGGCCTCGAGCGGGGCGAGGTCGACGACGTCCGTCGCGACGACGCCGTCGAGCACCCGCCTGCAGGCGGCCCAGGCGCGGGGGTCCGGCCGCCCGGCCCGGACCACGCCCAGCTCGGCGGCGCGCCGGTTGTGCAGCACCACCTCGCCGGAGCCGGACAGCACGGCCAGCCCGGACCCCGTGGTGCGGAAGGTGCGCTGCAGCAGCTCGGCGAGGGTCGGGCCCCGGCGGACGTCGGGTCGGGTGGCGGGTCGGCGGCTGATGCTGCGCCCGATCAGCACGCCCGCCCAGAGGCCGAAGCCGAGGGCGACGGCGACCAGGCTCGCGGACGCCACGGGGTTCACGGACCCATCGTAGGCCCGGTGACCAGGCCGAACACCAGCCCGAACCGCCGAAGGTGAGCGGCCTGACTCCCGGAACGGGGGATGTTCGACCCCCGTTCAGGAGGCGTTCACCGACCCTGGTTCGCCACTCCCGCGATGGCCTCCTCGGCCGCGGCGGGATCCAGGTACTCGCCGCCCTTGGTGATCGGGACGAGCGCGTCGTCCAGCTCGTAGCGCAGCGGGATGCCGGTCGGGATGTTCAGCCCGGCGATGTCGGCGTCGGAGATGCCGTCGAGCTCCTTGACCAGCGCCCGCAGCGAGTTGCCGTGCGCGGCGACCAGCACGACCTTGCCCGCGCGCAGGTCGGGCGCGATGGCCTCGTCCCAGTACGGCCGCATCCGCACGACGACGTCCGCGAGGCACTCGGTCAGCGGCGCGTCGATCCCGGCGTAGCGCGGGTCGGCGTCCTGCGACCACTGCGAGCCCTTCTCGATGGGCGGCGGCGGGGTGTCGTAGGAGCGGCGCCACACCATGAACTGCTCGTCGCCGAACTCCTCGCGGATCTGCTTCTTGTCCTTGCCCTGCAGCGCGCCGTAGTGCCGCTCGTTGAGCCGCCAGTCGCGGTGGACCGGGATCCAGTGCCGGTCCGCGGCGTCGAGCGCGAGGTTCGCGGTGTTGATGGCGCGGCGCAGCAGGGACGTGTGCACGACGTCCGGCAGGATGCCCTGCTCCTTGAGCAGCTCGCCGCCGCGGCGCGCCTCCCCCTCGCCCACCTCGGACAACGGGACGTCCACCCACCCGGTGAACAGGTTCTTCACGTTCCAGTCGCTCTGGCCGTGGCGCAGGAGCACGAGAGTCGGCATGCGAGCAGCCTAGGCCGTGTGCCGCAGGCCGGAGGCCACGGATTCCGTGATCGAGGTCGCCTCCGGCAAGGCGGAGGCCCGTGCCGGTGTACTGGACGTCCATGGTCGGGCGGACAACGCCGCCGGGGGCGGCCTCGGCGCGGAAGCCGTGGCCTCCGGCGTGCGGCACACGGCCTCAGGGGCAGACCCCCGGCATGGGGGTGGCGTCCGGGTCACGGGTGAGCCTGCCCAACATCGCCCGGCAGATCGCCTCGAGCTGGCCGACCTGCTCGGGGGTCAACGCGTCGAACAGGTTGTCCCGCACGGTGCCCACGTGGCCCGGGGCGGCCCGGCGCAGGGCGTCGAGACCCTCCGGGGTCAGGGTCGCGAAGGTGGAGCGGCGGTCGTCCGGGCAGGGACGGCGGGAGACCCAGCCCTCCCGCTCCAGCCGCGTGACGGCGTGGCTCAGCCTGCTCTGGCTGCTCTGCGTGGCCGCGGCCAGCTCGCTCATCCGCAGCGTGTGGTTCGCGGCGTCGGACAGCATCGCGAGGATCAGGTAGTAGGCGTGCGGCATGCCGGAGTCCCGCTGGAGCTGCCGGTCGAGCGCACCGTCGAGCAGCGTCGTCGCCGCGACGAAGGCCATCCAGGCCTTCAGCTCGGCGGGCGTCAGCCAGCGGGGTTCGGTCATGCCCCCAGCATACTTGAGAACTCAACTTATGGGGTGGCGCCGACGAGATACCCGTCCTTGGCGCTGAACTGCGCGGTCAGCGTGAACCGGTCCCCGCGCACCAGCGTGTGCCGCCACTCGACGGCCGCGCCGCGCGAGCGGCCCAACCGCTCGATGGCCAACGCCGCGACGCCCGGGCCGATCTCCAGCAGCCTGCGCTCCTCCGCGGAGGGCACCACGGCCCTGATGTTCTCCCGGCCCCCGGCGACCCGGATCCCGCAGAGCCGCTCCAGCTCGGGGTAGACGCCGGTGTGGGTGAAGTCGACGTCGAGCAGCGGGGCCGCGACCTCCTCGGGCAGCCAGACCCGGTCCACGGCCAGCGGCTCGCCCTCGGCGAGGCGCAACCGCTCGAGGTGCACCAGCGGGGTGGACTCCTCCAGCCCGAGCCGCGCGGCGACGACCCCGTCCGCCCGGACGTCGAGCGTCCGGACGACGCTGCGCTGCTCCCGCCCGGTCGACTCGACGGCGGAGAAGAGGCTGTAGAGCGACCCGAGCTGCTGCTCGATCTCGACCGGCCCGGCCAGCCGCGGCGTCCGCCCCCGCCCGGCGACGACCAGGCCCTCCTCGCGCAGCCTGCGCAGCGCCTCGCGGACGGTGTGCCTGCTGACCTTGTACTCGGCGACGAGAGCGAGCTCGCCGGGGAAGGCCGAGTCGAACTCGTGGGCCTCCAGCCGGTCCCGCAGGTCGGCGAGGAGCTGGGCCCACAGCGGCTCGACTCCCTTGCGCACCAGGGGGCGCGCGCCCATCGCGTCCTCCCGGGTTCGCAGGTGCGTCGCGAAAGGGTAACCCGCCCTGTGAGCGGCGATGGTCGCCATGGCGACTATCGCCACTCACGACACCGGCTCGTCCACCGTCGGTGCCGGACGGCGGCGCCGCACCACTCGCCGTCGGACGAACCAGCCGAGTCCCACCAGCACCCCGACGACCGGGAGCATCGGCACCACGAACCCCAGTACCGCGAGCACCGCCACGCCGATGGACTGCAGCCCCTGCCACCCCACGGCGAGGCCGCCGAGGAAACCGCCGGTCGCGGGCGGCGGCGGCGCGACGACCGGGGTCAGGGAGAGCTCCACGGTCGCCATCGAGACCTGGTCCCGCAGCACCGCGACCCGCCGCTGCAGGGACTCCAGGTCCGCCTCGCGGGAGGCGAGCTCCGCCTCCACGGAGACGATCTCGCTGATCGTGGTGGCCCGGTCGAGCAGCCCGCGCACCCGCGCGACGCTCGCCTGCTGGGCCGCGACCCGGCCGTCGAGGTCGGCGACCTGCCCACCGACGTCCTGGGTCTCGCCGCCCCGCGCGGTCACCGTGCCGAGGCCCGCGATCCGCTCGGTGAACGCGTCGAGCCGGTCGGTCGGCACGCGCAGGGTGAACCCGGCCGAGGAGGTCCCCACGCTGCGCTCCTGCGCCACGAACCCGCCCACGGCGGCCACCGCGCCACGGACCTCGCCCGCCGCGACCGCCGGGTCGGCGACCTGCAGGGTCAGCGTCGCGGTGCGGATCACGTCCATCCCCGCGAGGCCGGGATCCAGCGGCGCGATCCCCGGCGCGCTGCTGCGGTCCGCGATCGCCGGGCTGCTCGGGGCGAACTCCGCAGTCGGACCGCTGTAGCCCCCGACCTCCGCGGTGCCGGTGTCCGGCGCGGCGGCGCCGCTCACCCCGCCGGACTCCAGTGCCACCCCCGCCACGACCGAGGCGGAGCCCAGCACGATCACCCCCGCGACGATCCCCGCGACCCAGCGCCCACGCCGTGTCCGTGGGGTCCGCGGGGTCCGTGGGGTCCCTGGGGTCCGGGACAGCCCCGCCCGCTCCGCCACCAGCTGCATGTCACCCTCCGAGGTCCGGTTCGACCCCAGGACGGAGGAAGTGGCCGATCGGGTTGCACCGGGGGGAACTCACGTGACGAGGTGCTCGAAGGCCTTCAGGTTCGCCAGCGACTCGCCCCGGTCGCTCCGCCAGGCGTACTCGCGCTTGATCGACTCCGCGAAGCCCAGCTCGAGGAAGGTGTTGAAGTCCCCGTCCGCGGCCTCGAGCACCTGCCCGAGCACCCGGTCGACCTCGTCCGCGCTCACCGCCGCGAAGGGGATGCGCCCGACGAGATGGATGTCCCCGACCCGGTCCAGCGCGTAGTGCACGCCGTAGAGCCGGGCGTTGCGCTGCAGCATGAACCGGTAGACGCCCTCGTGGTTCTCGTCGGGCTGCCTGCACACGAAGGCCTGCACGAACACGGTCTGCTCGCGCACGATCAGCCAGGTCGGGGTGTTGAGCCGGTTCTCGCCCTCCAGCGTGACCAGGTACTGGCCCGGCTCCCGGCGGGTGTGCGGGACCTCCAGCTCGTCGAGCGCCTTCTCGATCCCTGCGATGATCTCCGGGTTCACCCCTCGATGATGCCCGCGACGAGCCTGCGCCGCAGCCGGGCCGCGTGTTCGCGGCCCGCGTCCGCGTAGGTGGCCAGCAGCGCGTCCGTCGTGCGGTCCCAGGAGAAGTCCCGGGCGTGCGCCACGGCGCCCGCCGCCAGCCGCTCGCGCCGCGCCGGGTCCAGCGCCACCGAGGCCAACGCCGAGGCCCACTGCTCCGACCCGTGCCCCGGGACCAGGAGCCCGGACCGCTCGTCGGCGACGGCGACCGGCAGCCCGCCGACGTCCGCCGCCACGACCGGCGTCCCGCAGGCCTGGGCCTCCAGGGCGACCAGCCCGAACGACTCGTTGTGGCTGGGCACCGCCATGACGTCCGCGGCCCGGTAGACCGTGGCCAGCGCGGCGCCCGCCTGGGGCGGCAGGAACCGGACGATGTCGGCGATCCCCAGGTGCGCCGCCAGCTCCTGCAGCGACGTGGGCTCGGCGAGCCCGGACCCGGAGGGCCCGCCCGCGACCAGCACCACCAGGCGCGCGCGCAGCCCGGGATCGCGGCGCAGCATCTCGGCGGCCGCCCGCAACAGCACGTCCGGGGCCTTGAGCCGCTGGATCCGCCCCACGAACCCGAGCACCACGGCGTCCCGCGGGATGCCCAGCCGGGCCCGCGCGGCCACCCGGTCGCCGGGACGGAAGCGGTCGAGGTCCACCCCGGGCGGGATCACGACCGTGCGCAGCGGGTCCGCCCCGCACAGCTCCACCAGCTGGCGGGCCTCGGTGTCGGTGTTCGCGGTCAGCCGGTCCGCCTCGGCGACGACCTGGTCCTCGCCGATGACCCGGACCATCGGCTCGGGCTCGTCGCCCTCGGCGAGCGCGGCGTTCTTGACCCGGGCGAGGGTGTGCGCGGTGTGCACCAGCGGCACGCCCCAGCGGTCCCTGGCCAGCCACCCGACCTGACCGGAGAGCCAGTAGTGCGAGTGCACCGCGCCGTACCAGCCCGGCTCGTGGTGCGCCTCGGTCCGCAGCACGCCCGCGGTGAAGGCGCACAGCTGACCGGGGAGGTCGTTCTTCCCGAGCCCCTCGAACGGACCCGCGGCGATGTGCCGGACGAGCACGCCGGGCGCGAGCTCGGCGACCGGCGGCTGCTCCGACGACGTGGCCCTGGTGAAGATCTCCACGGGGACCCCGCGGCGCGCCATGCGGGTGGCGGTCTCGGCGATGTAGACGTTCATCCCGCCCGCATCGCCCGTGCCGGGTTGCTCGAGCGGGGAGGTGTGCACCGACAGGACGGCGACACGCCCACGGACCGGGATGTTCACATGCTTCTTCCTAGCACGCTCACGCGCCCGGCACCGCGCCGCCCGCCGGTCGCCCGGGGTGGGCGGCGCGGTGGGCGAGCAGGGCCCGGACGGGATCGTCGGCGTGCACCCGCCCGGCCTCGTCGACCCAGGTCGGGACCCTGCGCCTGGCCTTCTCGGGCCGGGTCAGGTCGATCTCCAGGGTGTCGTGGGACCAGACGAATCCGGCGGGCGGCGCGAGGCCCGCTGTGCGGCACGCCACCACGACCTCCGGCAGGTCCACCCAGGCGACCGCCCGGCCCGCACCGACCACCTCGCCCGCGACGACCTCCGACGCGAGCGGGAGATCCAGGATCTCGGCCAGCGCCGTCGGCTCGCCGCCCACCACGAGCTCGGCGGCGGGCAGCACCGCGGCCGTCCACGGCGCGTCGAGGACGACGGCGTCGTCGACGGACACGACCGTGCCGGCCAGCGACCGGACCCGGTCCGGCAGGTCGAGCGCGGCCACGTCCACCCGGCCGTCCGCGACCGCGTCCGCCAGCGCCTCGTGCGCCCGCGCCCCGAGCTCCGGCGACACCGTGCGGCTCGGGTCGGCGAGCCGTTCCAGCAGGTCGGCGGCCTCACGCGTGTCCGCGACGGCGAGCCCGGTCCGCACCCCGACCGCCGCGAGCACGGCGTCGTCGAGGCTGCTCGGGGCGGGGTCGTAGAGGCCCGCGATCGTCTCGGCCGACGGCGACCGCCAGAAGCCCGGTTCCCGGCCGGCGAGCAGCGCGTGGCGGGCGAGCCACCAGCTCGTGTAGCCGCCGGGTTCGAGCAGCGCGGCGCGGGTGGCGGGCGTGCCCGCGAGGAGCGCGAGGGCGCCCGGCCAGGCGTCGTCGGCGACGAGGTCGAGGTCGCGCACCGCGACGACCCGGGTCGGCTCGGCGTCCCCGGCGCGGTCCCACCAGAGGTCCTCGTCGTGCAGGTCGTGGTCGGGGCCCGTGGGCTCCTCGTCGACGACGACCGCGAACCCGTCGAGCACCCCCGCCGCCACCAGCGCCTCGCGGGGGAACCGGGCGGCCCAGTCGGCGGCGAGGACGCCGACCGGGGCGTCGGCGTCCAGCAGCGGCCGGACGGCGGCGTCCGGCAGCACCAGCTCGTCGGCGCGACTGGGCACCCCCTCGTCGTCCGGCAGCGCGAGCGCGCCGAACCCCGGCGTCGGCTCCCGCAGCAACCCGAGGACCGCGGCGGCCAGCGGCGCCGGGTCGAGGCCCGCCTCCGCGTCGTCCACCGACCGCTCCACGGCCGCGCGCAGCGCCGGGTGCTCCAGCAACGCGGGCCCGTCGACCTCCCGGGCACCGAGCCTGCGCAGCAGCGGGTGCACGGCCTCGGGCGCGACGACGTGCAACCCCGGCAGCCCGAGCGCCGCGACGGCCCCGAACCCCCCGCCCCCCACACGCGGCGAGGGTGACCCGAGCGTCCGGCCCGGGACGCTCCTGTCCCACTCACCGGACGCCTCGCCCGCCGACGGTGACGAGAGCGTCCGGCCCGCGACGCTCCCGCCCCCCTCGTCGGCGCCGATCACGACCGACGGCGGCCCGGCGACCAGCCGCCCGTCGACCAGCGGCACGGGCAGGGCGCGCAGGTCCTCCGCGAGCCCCGGCACGGTGTCCAGCGCGGGTTCCAGCACCGCGTACAGCCCGCGCCACCAGCCCGGCTCCCGCTCCACCGCGTGCAGGCGGTCGGTCAGCTCCGCCGCGGACACCCGCCGCACCCCGAGCCCGGTGAGCAGCGCCGCGTCCCGCGGGTCCACCGCGGCGAGCCGGGCGAAGCCGTCGTCGGCCGCGGCGAGCAGCGCGGCGAGCCCGTCGGCGCCCGGCAGGTCGAGCCACTCGGCCCGCCGCGGCACCAGCTCCGACACCTCCGCCTGCGCGGCGGGCAGCCAGGCGCGGCCCGCCAGCTCCTCGAGCACCCCCGTGCGCAGGGCCCCGTCGAGCTCGGAGAGCGGGAAACCCGGAGCCGGGACCAGCGACAACCGGTCCGCGGGCGCCACCGCGCGCACCAGCTCCACGTACGCCGACGCCGCGGCGCCCAGCACGGCGTCCGCGGCCGGGCCCGCCCGGAAGCGACGGCGGTCGGGATCCATCGGCAGGTCGGCGAGCAACCGGGCGGGCAGGCTCAGCCGCTCCGCGGAGGGGGTGGGCGCGTGCAGCACCTCGCCCGCGTCCGGTGCGAACGGCGCGGGCGACCCGTCCGCGGACACCGGCAGCGCCCAGCACACCCCGCGCTCGCGCCGCCCGCGTTCCTCGAGGGCGGTACCGGGCTCGTCGACCCGGGCCACCGCACGCACCAGGCGGTAGCGCGCCCCGCCCACGTCCGTCACGCCGTCGGTGTGGCTCCGGGACACCACGGCCCCGTCGACCTCGATCTCCGCGAGGTCGGGCAGGGCGAGCAGCAGGTCGGGCGCCGCCGCGCGGGCCGCGGCGAGCAGGCGGGCCGCCGACCCGGGCTCGCGCAACGGCAGCCGCACCTCGGTCGTGTACCCGGCGGGCGGGCCGGGCTCGTCCGCCTCGACCGGCCAGACCAGCCGCAGCACCGGGGCCCGCCCCGGCGCCGTGTCCCCGCCGCGGCGCGCGAGCTCGGCGGCGGGCCCGGGGAGCTCCCGCACGGCGGCGAGCGTGTCCGCCTCGGAGAACCGCACCCCGACGCCGGTCCCGACCACGACCCGCGGCGCGGACGACAGCGGCAGCACCGCCGCGAACCCGACGCCGAAGCGCCCCGCCGAGCCGGGGTCGTCCCGCTTCGCCGAGGCACGCAGGGAGGCGAGCGCGGCGACGCCCGCGGCGGTCAGCGGGGCACCGGTGTTCGCGACCCGGAGCTCGTCCTCCGCCACCGCGACCCGGACCCGGCCGGGCACGCCGGCCGCGTCGGCGGCGTTCTGCGCGAGCTCGACGAACCAGGTCGCGGCGTACCCGCCGAGGACCAGGTCCTCCTCGGCGTTGGCGTCCTCCCGGAAGCGCGTCGGGGAGTCCGCCCAGGCGGCGAGCAGGGCGGCGCGCAGACCCGCGGTGTCGAACGGGTCGACCGGGTCGTTCAGGAGCGGTCCTCGAGGTCCACGCCGTCGTCGTAGACCAGGGCGGAGACGGGGACCGGCGAGCCGACCCGCACCTCGATCTCGGAGTGCGCACCGCACCCGAACTCCACGGACACGACCGTGCCGTCCGCGGGCGAGTACTGGTTGGCGCAGGCGCCGAAGCCGCCGCGCAGGGAGCCCTCCAGGGGCAGGAAGAAGCCGCAGGTCCCGCACACCTCGGTGGCGGCGCGGGCCATGTCCGAGTCGGGACCGTGGGTGTCCTGCCAGCGCTCCGCCGCGTCCTGGCGGGCCTCGCGGGACAGCACCCGGGTGCGGCCGAGGCCGATCTCGACCGCGACCTCCTCGACGGCCGGGTCGTCCGACTGCACGTACGCGGGCACCAGGCGCGAGTCGTCCGGCTCCACGGGCAGCAGGTCGCCGGGGCCGAGGTCACCGGGCCGGATCCGCTCGCTCCACGGCACCCATCCCGGCGCGACCAGCGCGGACTCGCCGGGCAGCAGCACCACCTCGGACACCGTGACCGGCCCGTCCTCGACCGCGGCCACGGTCACCGACCACAGCCAGCCGCGGTAGCCCGCGACGTCCGCCGCGAACCGGTGCGTGACCGCCGACCCGTCCTCCACGACCGCGCCCAGGTGCGCGCCGACCGCGACCGCCGCCGCCTCCGGGCCGAGGTCGGCGGTGGCCTCCTCGACGGCCGCCGCCCGGGCGGTCTCGACGGCCTCGACGGCCAGGTCGAGGGCGACGCCGTGGGCGGGGGGCGCACTGAGGGTGGACATGGGTCCGATTGTGCCATCCGCGCCGTCGGCGGCCGGCATCATCACCCGCGATGCGCCGGACCCTCACCGCTCTGCTCGCCGCGGCCGCCCTGCTCTCGGCCTGCGCGGCGACCGCGGCACCCCCGACTCCGGTGCGCCCGCAGGTCCTGGAGACGATCCCGCACGACCCCACGGCCTTCACCCAGGGCCTCGAGCTGGCGGACGGCGTCCTCTACGAGGGCACCGGGCTGGTCGGGCGGTCCCAGCTGCGCGAGCTCGACCCGGCCACCGGCGCCGCCCGCCGCGCCGTGCCGATCCCGGCGGAGCTGTTCGGCGAGGGGATCACCGTCGTCGGGCCGACGATCTGGCAGCTGACCTGGCAGGACGGCGTCGCGCTGGAGTGGGACCGGGCCACCCTGACCCTGCTGCGCCGGGTCCCCTACGAGGGCGAGGGGTGGGGGCTCTGCCTCGACGCGGGCCGCGACCGGCTCATCCGCTCCGACGGCACCGACCGGCTGCACTTCCACGATCCGCGCACGTTCGCCGAGACCGGCTCGGTGAGCGTCGGCGTGACGAACCTCAACGAGCTGGAGTGCGTCGACGGCCAGGTGTGGGCGAACGTCTGGCAGACCGACCGGATCGTGCGCCTGGACCCCGAGACAGGCGCGGTGACCGCCGAGATCGACGCCTCGGGTCTGCTCCCGGCCGCGCAGCGGGCGGACGCCGACGTGCTCAACGGCATCGCCCACGTCACCGGCGACGAGTACCTGCTCACCGGAAAGTGGTGGCCGTCGACGTTTCGGGTGCGCCTGCGCTGAGCCCGCCGGGCAGAATGGGACCCATGGCGCGCGACGACCCCTACGAGCCCACGGTGCGTCGCCGCTACCCGTGGCACGACGACCCGGACTACGACCCGCACCAGTACCGCCGGGACCCGAACGCGGCGCCCCCGGACCCGGCCCCGCCACCGCCGGGGCCCGCCCCGGAACCCGAGCCCGAACCCCGGCCCGACCAGGCTCCGCCGGGCATGCCGAAGAAGCTCACGGTCACCCGGGTGGCCGGGATGCGCACCCGGCAGCTGACCGGCCGCGCGGTGAACACCTTCAAGCGCGCCGCGCACGCGGACGGCGCCGACCGCTCCGGGCTCACCAGCCTCACCTACGCCTCGATGATGGACTACGCGGTCGACGCCGCCGTGGCCGTCGCGCTGGCCAACACCCTGTTCTTCGCCGCGGCCACCGCCGAGTCGAAGACGAACGTGGCGCTCTACCTGCTGATCACCGTGGCCCCGTTCGCCGTGGTCGCCCCGGTGATCGGCCCGCTGCTGGACCGGCTGCAGCGGGGCAGGCGGGCCGCGCTGGCGGCCGCGTTCGTGGGCCGGGCCGCGCTGTGCGTGGTCATGGCGCTGAACTACGAGAACTGGATCCTCTACCCCGCCGCGCTCGGCGCGATGGTGCTGTCGAAGTCGTTCACGGTGCTCAAGGCGGCGATCACCCCGAGGGTGCTGCCCGAGGGCATCACCCTCGCCACCACCAACTCCCGCCTGACGACGTTCGGGCTGATCGCGGGCGGCGTGTTCGGTGGCATCGCCAGCGGCGTGGCCTACTTCTGGGGCTCGCCGGGCGCGCTGTACTTCACCGCGGCGCTCGGCCTGGCGGGCGCCGTGCTCAGCGCCCGCATCCCCAAGTGGGTGGAGGTCACCTCGGGAGAGGTGCCGGCCCGGCTGCGCAGCACCCGCAAGGCCAAGCGGGCCAGGGTCGGGCGCTCGGTGCTGGTCGCACTGTGGGGCAACGCGGGCGCCCGGCTGCTGACCGGGTTCCTCACCCTGTTCGTGGCGTTCGTGGTCAAGCAGCAGGCCGAGGGGGACGCGACGCGGCAGCTGTTCCTGATCGGGATCATCGGCGCGGCGGCGGGCGCGGGCTCGTTCCTGGGCAACGGCGTCGGCTCCCGGCTGCGCTTCGAACGCCCCGAGATCATGATCGTCTGCTGTGTGGCCGCGGCCTGCGCGGTGTCGGTCGTCGCCGCGGTGTTCCCCGGGATCGCGACGGCGGCGATCGTCGGCCTGGTCGGCGCCACCGCCAGCGCCCTGGCCAAGGTCTGCCTCGACGGCGTCATCCAGCGGGACCTGCCCGAGGAGTCGCGGGCGTCGGCCTTCGGCCGGTCGGAGACGGTCCTGCAGCTCGCGTGGGTGTTCGGCGGCGCGCTCGGCGTGCTGCTGCCGCACAGCACGTTCTGGATCGGGTTCTGCGTGATCGCGTCCGTCGTCGGCGTCGTCGGCGTCCAGACGTGGCTGGTCACCCGGGGCAGGTCGCTGGTGCCGGGCCTCGGCGGGAAGGCACCGGTCCTGGAGCGGCAGTCGGCGCCGGTAGCCTGACCGGGTGCGTCGCTCCCTGCTCGTCCTGCTCGGCGGTCTGTTCCTGCTCGCGGGGTGCGGCGGCGGGAACCCGCAGGTCACCTGGTCGGTGAGCGGCCAGGAGGTGACCGTGGGCCCCTCCCAGTTCTGCGACGTCCGGCTCCGGGACTGCACGAACGACGACCAGGCCCGAGCCCTGCTCCCCGTCCCGGCGGGCACCGCGGTCGAGGTCAGCGTGCCGTCGGAGGTGTCCGAGGCGCCCTGGTCCCTCGTCTTCGCCTACGTGGACGCGGCCGGGCAGCAGACCACCGGCCGCAGCCCGGTCTTCGCCCCGAACGCGCAGGAGAGCTACACGCTCACGCTCCCCGAGCCCGGGGACGTCCTGCAGACCGCCCAGGTCCAGCTCCTCGGCGCCGCCCCCGTCGCCAACCCGGACACCGGCGAGATCGACTACCCGGCCCGCGCGACCTGGGTCCTCGTCGCCCAGCCCTGACGACGAACGGCGCGCTCGCTCACACCCGGTGAGCGCACGCGCCGTTCGTCGGGTCCGACCCGGCCGGCGCAGCGGAGCCGCCTCAGCCGGCTCAGCCGACTCAGCCGTCCAGGTCCCGCGCCACCGCGCGGACGACCTCCGCGGCGAGCTTGGCGGTCTTGCGGTCGGGGTAGCGGCCCCGCCGCAGGTCCGGCTGGACCCGCGCGTCGAGCAGCTTGATCATGTCCTCGATGAGGCCGTGGAGCTCCTCGGCGGGCCTGCGCGTGGCCTCGACCACGGAGTGCTGACTCTCGACGAGCCGCACGGACAGCGCCTGCGGGCCGCGGCGGCCCTCGGCCATCCCGAACTCGACGCGCTGTCCCTGCTTGAGCGCCTCCACACCGGGGGGCAGCGAGGCCTTGCGGACGTAGACGTCCTCACCGCCGTCCTGCGCGAGGAAACCGAAGCCCTTCTCGGCGTCGTACCACTTGACCCTGCCGGTAGGCACCCTGCTCACCCGTTCCTCGTTCGTTCCCACCACGTCGTACACACGACGAACGCGTCCCGGCGACACCGGGACGCGCTCAGCCGAGAATAGTCCTGATCCGCCCCGGATGTCAGGCGTTCTTCACCGCGGCCGCCTCGCCGAGGTCGAGCAGGCCGACGGACTTCTCCCGCATCTCGACCTTGCGGACCTTGCCGGTCACCGTCATCGGGAACTCGTCGACCACGAGCACGTACCGCGGGACCTTGTAGTGCGCCAGCTTCCCGGCGGCGAACTCCTTGACACCGGCGGCGTCGAGCGGCGGGGCGCCCTCGCGCAGGATCACCCAGGCGCACAGCTCCTCGCCGTACTTGACGTCCGGCACCCCGATGACCTGCGCGTCGACGACGTCCGGGTGGGTGTAGAGGAACTCCTCGATCTCGCGCGGGTACACGTTCTCGCCGCCGCGGATGACCATGTCCTTGATCCGGCCGGTGATGTTGACGTACCCGTCGGCGTCCATGATCCCCAGGTCGCCGGTGTGCATCCAGCGGGCGGCGTCGATCGACTCCGCGGTCTTGTCCGGCTGGTTCCAGTAACCCAGCATCACCGAGTAGCCCCGCGTGCACAGCTCGCCGGGCTCCCCGCGCGGCACGGTCAGGCCGGTGTCCGGGTCCACGATCTTGATCTCGAGGTGCGGGTGCACCCGCCCCACCGTGGACACCCGCTGCTCGAGCGAGTCGTCCCGGCGGGTCTGCATGGACACCGGGGAGGTCTCCGTCATGCCGTAGCAGATGGTGACCTCCTCCATGCCCATCCGCGCGACGACCTGCTTCATCACCTCGACCGGGCACGGCGAGCCGGCCATGATCCCGGTCCGCAGGCTGGACAGGTCGAACGACTCGAAGTCCGGGTGGTTGAGCTCGGCGATGAACATCGTCGGCACGCCGTAGAGCGAGGTGCACCGCTCCTGCGCGACGGCGGTCAGGGTGGCCAGCGGGTCGAACCCCTGACCGGGGATGACCATGGTGCAGCCGTTCGACGTGCACGCCAGGTTGCCCATGACCATGCCGAAGCAGTGGTAGAAGGGCACCGGGATGCAGACCCGGTCCTCCGGGGTGTACCCGCACAGCGCCCCGACGTTGTAGCCGTTGTTGAGGATGTTGTGGTGGCTCAGCGTGGCGCCCTTCGGGAACCCCGTGGTCCCGGAGGTGTACTGGATGTTGATCGGGTCGTCCGGGGAGAGCTCGATCCGCGGCGGCTCACCGGTGGCCGCGGCCAGCGCGTCCCACTCCGGGGACCCGATGATCACCACCGAGCGCAGGTCGGGGCAGTTGCCGCGGACCTCGCCGATCATGGCCTCGTAGTCCGAGGTCTTGAAGGCGCTCGCCGCCACCAGCGTCGCGATCCCGGCCTGCTTGAGCACGAACTCCAGCTCGTGGGTGCGGTAGGCCGGGTTGATGTTCACGAGGATGACGCCGAGCTTGGCCGTCGCGTACTGCAGCAGCGTCCACTCGGGCATGTTCGGCGCCCAGATCCCGACCCGGTCGCCCTTGGTCAGACCGGACTCGTGCAGGCCCAGGGCCAGGGCGTCGACGTCCGCGCGCAGCTGGGCGTAGGTCCAGCGGCGGCCCGAGGGGACGTCGACCATGGCCTCGCGGTCGGGGTCCGCCGCCACCGTCCGGTCGAGGTTGTCGCCGATCGTGTCGCCGAGCAGGGGGACGTCGGAGACGCCCGACGCGTACGACGGCACCACTGGACTGGTCACACTCGGCTCCTTCAACACCACTGTCGGGATCGAGCCCCATCCTGCGACGCGGCCGAGGCGTGCGCCACACCCGGATGGGGAGGAAAAGCCGGTCGACCGCGCCCGATACCCTCGAACGATGCACGACCCTCGCGTCCTGCTCGACCCGGCGACCGACGCGGCGCGCAAGCTCGCGCGCCGCGGCTTCACCCTCGACGTCGCACGCCTCGAGCGCCTGTCCGCCGGCCGCAACGCGGCCATCCGGAAGGCGGACGAGAGTCGCGCCGAGGCCAACCGGCTGCAGAAGTCGGTCAAGGGCGCCTCCCTGGACGAGCGCCCCGCGATCATCGAGAAGGCCAAGGAGACCCGGGCCCAGATCACGCTCGCCGAGGAGGAGGTCAAGCTCCTCGAGGCCGAGCTGAACGAGTACCTCCTGGAGATCCCGAACCTGCCCGCCGACGAGCTGCCGGACGGCGCGTCGGACGCGGACGCGGAGCTCGTCCGCACCTGGGGCGAGATCCCCGCGGTCGAGGACCCGCAGGACCACGTCGACCTGGGCGAGAAGCTGGGCATCCTCGACCTGGGGCGGGCCACGAAGCTGAGCGGCCCGCGGTTCGCCGTGCTCAAGGGCCGCGGTGCGGCGCTGGAGCGCGCCCTGTCGCGGTTCTTCCTCGACCGCCACACCGAGCGGCACGGGTACACCGAGTGGTCGGTGCCGACGCTGGTCACCCGCCCCACGATGACGGGCACGGGTCAGCTGCCGAAGTTCGAGCAGGACCTGTTCCGCACCGAGGTGGCGGACCGCGAGCTGTTCCTCATCCCCACCGCCGAGGTGCCGCTCACCAACCTGCACGCGAAGGAGACCCTCGCCGCCGAGGAGCTCCCGCTGGCCTACACCGCGCACACGCCGTGCTTCCGCTCCGAGGCGGGGTCGTACGGCCGGGACACCCGCGGGCTCATCCGGCTGCACGAGTTCTCGAAGGTCGAGCTGGTCCGGATCGTGGACCCGGCGCGGTCGCGCGCGGAGCTGGAGGTCCTGGTCGGGCACGCCGAGGCGATCATGCAGGAGCTCGGCCTGGCCTACCGGCTGGTGCGGCTCGCGGCCGGGGACATCGGCTTCTCGGCCGAGTACACCTACGACATCGAGGTGTGGCTGCCCAGCCAGGGCACCTACCGCGAGATCAGCTCGTGCTCGGACTTCGGCACGTTCCAGGCGCGCCGCGCGGGCATCCGCACCAAGGCCAAGGACGGCACCCGCGGGTTCGCGGCCACGCTGAACGGCTCGGGGCTGCCCGTCGGCCGCACCCTGGTCGCGATCCTGGAGCAGGGCCAGCAGCCGGACGGCAACGTGCGGATCCCCGAGGCCCTCGTCCCCTACACCGGCTTCGACACCCTGACCCCGTAACCCCGTGAGTGGCGATAGTCGCCATGGCGACTATCGCCGCTCACGATCGCTGAGCTGGGCCGTTCGGGCCGCCGGGCGGCGGGCCGGGCCCTCCGGCGGGTGCGCGATGGCGAGGAGCAGGTGCACCGGGGCGTCCCCGTGCACCCGCCAGCGGTGCCGCAGCGCCGCGGAGTGCGAGACCAGGTCCCGCGGCCCCAGGACGACGGGCGCGCGGCCCTCGACCTCGACCTCCAGCTCCCCGTCGACCACGTAGACGGCCAGCTCGCCGGGGAGCGCGAACCACTCCTCGAGGTACTCCCCGGGCGCCACCACGTACTCGATCACCTCGAGCGGGGTGCCCGGCTGCATCACCAGCGCGCGGCCCGTCGCGGCGTCCGGCCGGTTCGCCACCG
Source organism: Pseudonocardia oroxyli (assembly GCF_900102195.1). GTDB lineage: Bacteria > Actinomycetota > Actinomycetes > Mycobacteriales > Pseudonocardiaceae > Pseudonocardia > Pseudonocardia oroxyli. Next base: position 118,974 of record NZ_FNBE01000002.1, on the reverse strand, counting down.
GGATCGCCCGGCCCTCGCCGGCCCGCACCACCGTGACCGGTTCGCCGGGCGCCGGGAGCAGTGCGCCCGGCTGCTCGCCGAGCGCCTCGGCGAGCCGGTAGGTGGTGATCATCGACGGCGCGCTCGCCCCCCGCTCGATCTGCGACAGGAACGGCTGGCTGACCCCCGCCCGCCGGGCAAGCTCGCGCATCGAGAGCCCGGACTTCTCCCGCAGCGCGCGGATCGTGGCACCGACCCGCGCATGGAGCACCGCCTCGTCCTCCACCGGACCTCCTGACAGCTCTTGACAGTCGTTCTGTACGGAACGATAGTTGCTAGCAATCATTCACGGCAAGGAGCTGCAGCCATGTCGGTCGCCCGGACCACGAACGGCGTCCTCGACGTCCCGATCATCGACCTCGCCCCGTACCTCGACGGCACCGACCCGGACGGGGTCGCCGCGGCGGTCGACCGGGCCGCCCGGACCGTCGGGTTCATGCAGGTCGTGGGGCACGGGATCCCGGCGGAGACCCTCGCGGCGTTCACCGCGGCCACGGACGCCTTCTTCGCCACCGACCCCGCAGCCAAGGCCGCCTACCGCTGCCCGCCCGGCGTGAACCGCGGCTACACCCCGCCGAAGGGCGAGTCGCTGGCCAACAGCCTCGGCCTGACGAGCGCGGCGGACCTGTTCGAGGCGTTCAACGTCGGCACCGAAGCGGCCTCGTTCGCCGACCTCGACCTCTCGGAGGCGGGCTACGGGACGAACGTCTGGCCCGCCGTCCCCGGCTTCCGCGAGGCCGTGGAGGCGTGGTTCGCCGAGGCGGGTCGCGTCGCCCGCGCCATGACCCGGGTCTTCGGCCGCGCCCTCGGTCTCGGCGACGAGGGCCTGACATCCTTCACCGACCATTCGATCGACGTCCTGCGCATGATCAACTACCGACTCCCCGCCGCGGACGTCGAGCTGGAGGCCGACCAGGTCGGCATGGGCGCGCACACCGACTACGGCATCGTCACGGTGCTCTGGGCGGACGCGGTGCCGGGCCTGGAGATCCTCGACGACGAGGGCGCCTGGCAGCCCGTCCAGCCCGCCCCCGGCGCCCTGCTGGTCAACCTCGGGGACGCCCTCGCGCGCTGGACCAACGACCGCTGGATCTCCACGATGCACCGGGTCGCGGCGCCGCGCGTCGACGGCGTGCTGGTCCCGCGCCGCTCCGCGGCCTTCTTCCACGACGGCAACGTCGACGCCGTCATCGCCCCCCTCCCGACGTGCGTCGACGCCGACCACCCGGCCCTCTACGAGGCGGTCACGGTCGGCGAGCACCTCGCGGCGAAGCTCGCCGCGAGCCGCGGCGGCACGCTGGCCACGAACGCCACCCGGGAGGCGTCCCGCCTGGGTGGCCCACTCACCCTTTGACCAGGTCGCACGCACCGACACGCCTCACTCGATGGAGTGGAGCCCCGGCCCGCACCCTGTCCCGCAGATGAGCAGCGCAGCCCTACCCTGACCCGCAGATGCGGGTCAGGGTAGCCTGCCCTTCAGTTCGCTGAGCTGCGAAGTCACGATCCGTGCGGGGCGCACGACCGACATTTCCTCGACGGTCCGTCACGCAACCGTCGAACCTCCTCGTCGTTGGCGGCGCAAGAAACCCGGACAACCGCTCCCCAAGCAGACCCCGGGATCGTCCCCGACGAAGAGGACCCCGAATGGCCCAGCATCGCGTCGCGCCCCCGCCCAAGAGAGAGGGCCTCCGCGCCCCGGTCGGTCGGCGCAAGTTCCTCGGCTACCTGGTCGCGGCCCCGACGCTCGTCGTGGCCGCCGAGCTGACCCGCCAGGAGATCTTCGGCGGTCCGAGCGCCACGGCCGCCCCGATCACGTCCGCGCCGCAGCCCCCCGAGGCCTACGACCTCCTCGACCTGCTGCGGGACGCCTCGCGCCCCACGGCGAACCTGATCCGGGTCGAGGTGAACCGCGACGGCACCGTGTCCTTCGCGCTCCCCCGGTCCGACAACGGTCAGGGCATCATCACCTCGACGCAGATGATCATCGCGGAGGAGATGGGCCTCGACGTCGACCAGGTGCAGGTCACCCTGGCCGACGCCCGCCCCGAACTGCTGTTCAACCAGATCACCGGCGGGTCGAGCACCACCTTCACCACCTACACCCCGATCCGGGTCGCGGCGGCGCTGGCCCAGATGCGCCTGCTCGACGCGGCCGCGCAGATCCTCAACCAGGACGTGCGCACGCTGACCGCGCGCAAGGGCCTGATCACCGACACCCTCGGCAACGCCCTGCCGATCGGGGACCTGACCGAGCCCGCCTCGAGCGCGGTCGACCAGGCCGTCGACGTCGTCCTGAAGCCCCGCGAGGACTTCACGATCATCGGCAAGCCGCAGACGAAGACCGACGCCCGGGACATCGTCACCGGGCGCAAGTCCTTCGTGAACGACCTGAAGATCCCCGACGCCCTGCCGACCGTGATCTGCCGGGCGCCCGACCTCAACGGCACCCCGGACGACGTCGAGAACCTCAAGCAGGTCCGCGCGATGCCCGGCATCACCGACGTGGAGGTCGTGTCCACCGGCGTCGCGGTCCGGGCGCAGACCTTCGGCCAGGCCATCGACGGCGTCCGCGCCCTGCAGGTGTCCTGGAACGACGGCACGGTGCACGGCGAGAGCGACGAGACCATCCTCGCCAAGCTCAAGGCCGCGGAGCTGCCGCTGGTCGTGCCGGCGGGCGCGGTCGAGACCGTCGAGGGCTCGTTCACCTTCTACTTCAAGAGCAACAGCTCGCTCGAGCCCAACTCCGCCATCGCGGACGTGCGCAGCGACAGCGCCACGATCTGGGGCCCGATGAAGAACCCGGTCACCGCGCAGGCGGCGATCGCGAAGAAGCTGGGCCTGCCGCAGAACGCGGTCACCGTGCACGTCGTCCAGGGCGGCGGGTCCTTCGGCCGCAAGCTCTTCTTCGACGCCGCGCTCGAGGCCGCCGAGGTCTCCCAGGCGATGGGCAAGCCCGTCAAGCTGATGTGGACCCGCGCGGACGACTCGCGCCAGGGCCGGGTCCACGGCATGTGCACCTCCCGGGTGCGGGCCACGGTCACCAAGGACTCGGTGCTGTCCTTCGAGCAGCGCCACACCAGCGTCTCCACCGACTTCACCCACGGCCTCGGTGACGCCATCACCGCGGCGGGCGCGAAGGCCCCGGGCGGCAACCTCACGTTCGCCGAGTCGATCTTCGAGCTCACCCAGGCGAACCCGTACAACTTCGGGGTGTCCACCCGCATGCTCAACGAGGTGGACATGCGCTTCAACACCTCGTCGATGCGCAACGTCTACTCCCCGGACGTCACCACCGCGCGCGAGGTCGTCACCGACCAGCTCGCGAACAAGATGGGCCGCGACGCCTACGAGTTCCGCCGCGAGTTCGCCCGCAGCGACCGCATCCGCGGGGTGCTCGACGCCGTGGCGAAGCAGGGCCGCTGGGGCCGGTCGATGAAGAACGGCACCGCGCAGGGCCTGGGCATCCACCACGAGTACAAGGGCGTCACCGCGGCGCTGGTGGAGATCGACTGCCGCCCCGAGACGGTGAACCGGAAGATCCGCGAGGGCGTCACCGGCCCGCGCGTCACCAAGGTGACCTTCGCGATCGACGCCGGCCTGGTGATCAACCCCAAGGGCATCGAGGCCCAGATGATGGGCGGGATCAACGACGCCATCGCGTTGATCCTCACCTCCAGCCTGCACCTCACCGACGGGCACTTCGTCGAGGCCAGCTGGGACAACTACTTCTACACGCGGCAGTGGAACACCCCGCCGGAGCTGAACATCATCATCGTCGAGCCGGACGACCAGGCCGACGAGCCCGGCGGCGCCGGGGAGGCCGCGGTGGCCGCGACCTGCGGCGCGATCGCGAACGCGTACGCCAAGGCCGTCGGCAAGGTCCCGACGTACTTCCCGATCAACCACCTCGACCCGTTCCCGTTCGAGCCGAAGCCGCTCGTGCCCCCGATCCCCGAGTCGCCGGTCGACGGCCTGCGCTACACCTACGGAGGCTGACCCATGCCTACGCGCACCCTGCACCTCAACGGCGAGAAGGTCACGGTCGAGGCCGAGGACGACGTCCGCCTGCTCTGGGTGATCCGGGACCTGCTCGGCGTCACCGGCCCGAAGTACGGCTGCGGCATCAACGTCTGCAAGGCGTGCACCAGCCACATCAACGGCCAGGCCTTCAACCCGTGCTCCGTGCCGGTCTCCGACATCAAGGAGTCCGACGAGATCACCACGATCGAGGGCCTGGCCGACGGCGACAAGCTCCACCCCATGCAGCAGGCCTGGATCGACATGGACGTCGCCCAGTGCGGCTTCTGCCAGCCGGGCCAGATCATGGCCGCCGTCGCCAAGGTGGAGCAGTGCCGCAAGGAGGGCCGCGACGTCGACGACGCGGCCATCGAGGAGATCCGCAACATCTGCCGTTGCGGCACCTACAACCGGATCCGCGAGGCCATCAAGGCCGGCGCGGAGGAGATGTGACCATGAGGACCATCATCTGCGGCGCCGCCCTCGGCATGGCCGCCATCCCGTTCGTCGCCGGCACCGCCCTGGCGGCCGAGGACACCCAGCCGCCGACGCAGGGCGCGACCGCCACCCTGGCGACCGCCGAGCAGCTCGTCGCGCAGTTCATGGACGCGAGCAACGGCAACGGCCCCAGCGGTGCCGACGGCGTCGAGACCGAGTTCCCGACCCCCGACCCGCGCTTCGTCGAGGGCCCCGTGGGTGGCCTGCTCAACGGCCCCCTCGACTAGCGGCTCCGCCGCCCGTGCGTGGTAAGTGGTGCCAGAGCACCACTTACCACGCACGACCGTGTCTCCCGTCAGGTGACGACGACGCGCCAGTCCGGCTCGTCGAGGGCGCGACAGGGTGCGTCGGTCAGGACGGCCCGGTCGCCCACCAGCCAGCGCGGGCTCGTCGAGAGGACCACGCGGTCCTCGACGTTCACCACCACGACGTCCGCGGCGAGGTCCCCCAGCTCGCGCAGCACCAGCGTCTCGAAGCGCGCGACCGGCACGTCCGCGCCCGCGACCCCCACGAACCGCCCGTCCGCCAGCACCGGCAGGGTCAGGGTGAGTAGATAGCGGTCGGTGCCGTGGACGTCCACATAGGGCCCGACGACGTGGCGGCGCCCGGTCCGGCGGGGCACCGTGAACCACTCGGCGGCCGCGTAGTCGTAGAACCCCACGCTCGCCGGGTTGAGGTCCACCTCCAGCATCACCGGCGCGGCCTCGGTGTCCGCCTGCCACCACTCCATCCGCAGTGGACGGTCGACGAGCAGCCCCGGCGCCACGATCACCCCCATCCCGACGGCGACGGACCGCTCCCGCACCAACCGTGCGATCAGCGCCTCCCGCACCGCCGTGACGTCCGAGTCGCACATCCGCCCACCGGCCGCGCGGTAGCCGGCCACCAGGTCGTCCCGCACCGCGGCGACGGACCGGAACACCCGCTCCACGACGCGCTCGATCACCGCGGCCGCCTGGTCCGCCGCGGAGTCCGGTCGTGAGCGGCGATGGTCGCCATGGCGACCATCGCCGCTCACGGGGTCGGGGGCGCTCACGAGCCCGCCGCCTCGGGGTAGCTGCCGGTGTGGTCCGCGCGGCGGTGCCCCTGCCGGGTCAGGCGGACGTGGGCCTCGATCAGCCCGGACGTGACGGCGGCGATCTGCTCCTCGGTGCGGGCGCGGGCCGCGGCACCGTCTCGGGCCGCGATCGCGTCGACCACCCGCCGGTGCCCCGCCAGGGCCAGGTCCAGCTCGGCGCGGGTGCGCTCGGTGCCCCACAGCAGCTGGCCGAGCTCGAACTGCAGCTCGATCTCCTCGCGGGTCAGCCGCACGGACTGGGCCGCGGCGGCGACGTCGATGAACCAGCGGCCCTCGATCCGGCGCTGCTCGGTGCCGCCCTCGGCGCTCGCGAGCCGGTCGAGCGTCTCCCGCAGCCGCGCGATCTCCGAGTCCGACGCCCGCTCGGCGGCCAGCCGGGCGGCGGCCCCGGAGACGGCGGCGCGGACGTCGCCCAGCTCGCGCAGGTCGGTGCTGCCCAGCTCGCGCAGCCTGCCGCGGGACAGCTCGGTGAGGGCCTCCTGGGAGGCGACGACGAAGCTGCCGCCGCCGCGCCCGCGCCGGGTGGCGACGAGCCCGCGCGCCCGCAGGTCGCTGAGCGCGTCCCGCAGGGTCACGGTGGAGACGTTCAGCGAGGCCGCGAGCTGCAGCTCCGACGGCAGCTGCTCGCCGTCGACGATGATCCCGAGCGCGATCGCGCTGCCCAGCCGCCGGACGACGGTCTCGCTGCGCATCGCCCCGTCGTCCAGGGGCGCGAAGACGGCGCGCCGAGCGTCGCCCGCGGGGAGCCGCACGCACACCTCCTGCAGAGCACAGCGGGGCATTACATCGGTGTTGAGAGTCTGTCACGCCCGCCCCCGAGGGTAGGCACAGAACCTTGAGATGTGATTTCATAGCTTTTCCGCCGGAGTGACCACCACCACACCACGGAGGCTGCGTGACCCAGCTCGAACCCGACATTGCGCCCGATGCGCTACAGAAGCCCTTCACCCCGGGCGATCCGGGGAACGATCCGGCGCTCGAGCACTACCCCGAGACGGTCGCCGGGCCCGTGCCGCTGGAGCTCACCGACCGGCGCACGGCCGAGTTCGTCGAGGAGTGGCGCAACGCCTCGTACAACTGCTACTCGTCCGGCCACAAGTTCTGCCGCGAGGTCTGCCCGGTCATGCAGGTGACCCGCAACGAGTCGTGGACCCCGACCGCCTTCCACGCGAACGTCGTCGCGATGGAGCGCGGCGAGCTCGAGGTCGCCGACATCGCCGCGGACTACGTCAACTGCACCCAGTGCGGCGCGTGCGAGCTGCGCTGTCCGAACACCCTGTTCACCGGTGACTTCTACCGGTTCCGCACCCGCACCGTGGACGTCGTCAAGGCGGTCCGGGCGCTCGCCGTCGAGTCCGGGGTGCACCAGGAGCAGTGGAGGACGTGGAACGAGCGCACCAACGACAAGACCCACGAGCCGGTCCTCGGCGAGACCGAGATCAGCCAGGAGAACGTCCGCAACTGGGCCGAGGGCCTCGACATCCCCATCGGCGGGGACACCATCCTCTTCGTCGACTGCGAGGCCGCGTTCTACCGCACGGCCGTCCCCCGCGCCGTCGCGCAGATCCTGCAGAAGGCCGGGTACGAGTTCGGCCTGATGGGCGAGCAGTGGTGTTGCGGCGGCCCGGCGGCCGAGATGGGCTACGTGGACCAGGCCAAGCGCTTCGCGCGGCACAACCTCGACAACTGGCGTGCCACCGGCACGAAGCGGGTCCTCGTGCTGGACCCGCACGACTACATCAGCTTCACCGAGGACTACCCGAAGTACTTCGGCGCGGAGTTCGACATCGAGGTCGTGCTCGTGGTCGAGGTGCTCGCCGACCTCGTCGCCCAGGGGAGGCTCACGCCGACCGAGTCGGTCGAGAAGACGATCACCTACCACGATCCCTGCAGGCTCAACAAGCGCAAGGGCATCTGGGAGGCACCCCGCACCGTGCTGCGGTCGATCCCCGGTCTGACCTTCCACGACGTCGACCGGGTCACCCAGTGGTCCTACTGCTCCGGTGGGGGCGGGGGGTTGCCGGTGGAGAAGCCGGAGCTCACCGCGGCCATCTCCGACAAGCGCCTCGGGCACGCCGCCGAGCTGGGCGTGGACACCCTCGTCAGCGCCTGCCCCTGGTCCGAGCGGCCGCTGTCGGAGGCCGGGGACCGACGCGACATCGACGTCGTCGACATCCACGAGATCTTCGCCGAGTCGCTGGGGATCACGGTGGGCGGCAGCCGCGGCGACGTGGGCGACAGGCGGTGTGGCGGCGGCGGTTGCGGTGGGGGTGGGTGCGGATGACCGGGGAGACGGAGCTCGCGACGCCGACCGTCAGCACGCTGGAGCACCCGCCCACCGACCTGATCGACCGCGTGGTCGAGCGCCTCCACGGGGTGCTGCGCCCCGACCAGATCCTCACGGGCAAGACCGACCGCTACAACCGCGCCCGCGTCCCCGCGCCGTTCCCGGTGCACCGCTGGCGCGAGCGGGTCCCGGACCTCGCGGTGCTCCCGGAGAGCACCGAGGAGGTCGCGGCGGTGGTGCGGATCGCGAACGAGCTGAAGTGCCCCGTCGTGCCGCGGGACGGCGGCACCGGGCTCACCGACGGGGCGGTTCCGCTGCGCGGCGGGATCGTCGTGGACGTCAAGCGGATGAACCGGATCCACGAGCTGGACCTGGAGAACCGCACGGTCACCGTGGGCACGGGCATCAACATGCTCAAGCTCAACGAGGTGCTCGGCAGGCACGGGCTGATCTACCCCGACGACCCGGCGAGCTACCCGTGTTCGCTGGTCGGCGGCCGGATCGGCACGTCGGGCTGGTCGCTGATCGGCGCGCGCTACGGCCACACCCGCGACCTGGTGCTGAGCTTCGACTTCGTGCTGCCGACCGGGGAGATCCTGCACGTCGGGGACGGGATCGGGCGCAAGATCTCCAAGTCGTCCTCCGGCTACCAGCTCAAGCACCTGTTCATGGGGCACCAGGGCACGCTCGGCATCGCCACCAAGGCCACGCTGAAGCTCTACCCCAAGCCCGAGGCCGAGCTGTCCCCCTTCTGGGCCTTCGACGACTACGACGCCGCCTACCGCTTCACCGGCGCCCTCGCCCGGGCCGGCGTCGCCACGTTCGCGGGCGCCGTGCTGTTCGACGAGTGGAAGGTCGCCTACCTGCGCCGCGACGACGAGGCGTACATCCCCCAGCCCGCGGACGTCCGGGCGCTGACCTGCGCGGTGCTCTACGGCTGGGAGGACGAGGTCCGGGTCGGCGGGAAGCGGCTGTTCCGGATCGCGAAGGAGCACGGCGCGCGCTATCTCGGGGACGAGATCTCCGAGGGCGACTGGGCCGCCCGGCACGACCGCTACGCCACCCCGCTGCACGGACGCACCAAGTCCGGGCAGGTCGTCCCGATGTCCTGGCACTGCGAGGACGCGGCGGTCAACTACACCGACGTCCCCGCCGTCACGAAGGCCTGGCACGAGATCGTCGCCGACCTGCGCCGGAGGACGGACGTGTTCGACGACTGGGGCATGTTCGCCTACACCTCCGCCGACACCGGGGTGGACTACCTGACCGAGATCGACGTCGGGATCTGGGAGCAGCGCCTGGACGACGCCGCCTGGGCGATGTGGGTACAGGCCAAGCGGGACATCGCCGCGGCGGCCCTGGCGCACGGCGGCTCGATCTCCGCCTGCCACGGCTCCTGCCGGGAGGGCGAGGTCGATCTCGTGCCGCGCGAGCTGGGCCGCGGGTTCGACGTGATGCTCGGGGTCAAACGGATGCTGGACCCCAACAACATCATGAACCCCGGCAAGTACCTGCTGGACTTCGCCTACCAGGGGGACGTCTCCGCCCAGCTCGACGAGCTGAGGGGGATCCGATGAGTTATCGCTACTCCGACGAGAACACTCCGCCTCCCGCGCGCAAGGCGTCCGAGGTCGCGCAGACGACCTTCGAGCACGTCTACGAGGTGGACCCCCGCCTGATGCAGACCCATGTGCTGCAACAGGTCTTCCCCAACTGGGACACGTTGCGGATCATGCACGCCCGCCACGACCACCTCGAGTGGATGCACCACCACTTCGCCCACACGACGATCAGCGGTTCCGAACTGATGGGAGACACCACCACATGAAGTTCAGCTACGTCATGCTGCCCGACTACCCCCTCGCCGACTCGCTCAAGTCCATCCAGCTCGCGGACGAGCTCGGCTACCACGCCGTGTACGCCGCGGACGAGACCTGGCACAAGGACCTCTGGCTGCTGTTCGCCGCGGCCGCGGACAAGACCTCGCGGATCATGATGGGACCGTCGGTGTCCGCCGTCGTGCTCCGCGAGCCGTCGCTGATCGCCCAGGCCACCGCCACGCTCGACGAGCTCACCGGCGGCCGCGCCGAGGTCGTCCTGTCGTCGGGCAACTTCGGCCTGCTCGCCCAGTACGGCATGGACTGGAGCACCCAGAAGCCGCTGTCCCGGGTGAAGGAGGGCATCGGCGTCATCCGCACGCTGCTCGACGAGGGCGCGATCACCCACGAGGGCGAGTTCTTCACGTACAAGGGCCTGTTCACCTTCGCCCGCCCGGTCGCCGACCGGGTGCCGGTGAAGATGGGCGCGATGGCGGGCCCGAAGTCCTTCCAGGTGGCCGGTGAGTTCTCCGACGGCTGTCACCACGCGCTGGGCTACACCACCGAGGCGTACCGGTACATGTACGACAACATGAGGATCGGCGCCGAGCGCGCGGGCAAGAACGTCGACGACCTGGACATCGGCGCGTGGTGCGTCGTCGCCGTCTCGGACGACTCGGCCAAGGCCAAGGAGGCGGCCAAGTCGATGGTCGGGCTCTACGCCTCGTCCATGCCGCCGTCCCTGCTGGAGCGCAACGGCGTCTCGCCGGACGACATGAAGCCGATCCTGGACCTCTTCGTCGCGGGCGACCTGGCGGGCTCGATCGACGCCACCCCGGACTGGTTGGCGGACAAGCTCTCCGTCGCGGGCACCCCGGAGGAGGTCGTCGCGAAGATCGAGGCGATGAGGGCGGGCGGCGCCAACCACATGATCTGCGCGATCACGGACGCCCACCTGGTGAAGACCTTCATGGGCCGCGAGGTGGAGGGCTTGCCCACCGTGGACGAGCAGCTCACCCTGATCGCCGAGAAGGTCATGCCCGCGTTCCAGTAGCCCCGTGCGTGGCGATGGTCGCCAGAGCAACCATTGCCGCTCACGACCCCGGAGGAGCAATGCAGACGTTCCAGAACATCGTCGACGGCAAGCCGGTGGCCGCGGCGGACGGGGCGACGATGGACGTCGTCGACCCGTCGACCGGCGAGGTCTACGCGACCGCCCCGCGTTCCGGCGCGGCGGACGTCGATGCCGCCTACGCGGCCGCGAAGCGCGCCTACGACGAGGGCTGGGGCGCGATCACCCCGTCCGAGCGGCAGGCCGCGCTGCTCAAGATCGCCGACGCCGTCGAGGCGAACGCCGACGAGCTCGTCGAGCTGGAACACCGGGACACCGGCAAGCCGCGGGCCCTGACCCACTCCGAGGAGATCGCGGTCATGGCCGACCAGTTCCGGTTCTTCGCCGGGGCGGCGCGCACGCTCGAGGGGCGGGCGGGTGCGGAGTACATGGCCGGGCACACCTCGTTCGTGCGGCGGGAACCGCTCGGCGTCGTCGGCACGATCACGCCGTGGAACTACCCGATGATGATGGCCACCTGGAAGATCGGGCCCGCGCTGGCGGCCGGGAACACCATGGTCATTAAGCCGTCGGACACCACGCCGGCCACCACGTCGCGCATGGGCGAGCTGTTCGCGGAGTTCCTCCCGCCCGGCGTGCTCAACGTCGTGTGCGGCGACCGCGAGACCGGCGCCCTGGTCGCGGGGCACACCACCCCGGCGCTGGTCGCGATCACGGGCTCCACCCGGGCGGGCAAGGCGGTCGCCGCGGCCGCCGCCCCGAACGTCACGCGGGTGCACCTGGAGCTGGGCGGGAACGCGCCGGTGATCGTGTTCGAGGACGCGGACGTCGCGGCGAACGCCGAGGACATCGCCATCGCCGGGTTCTTCAACGCGGGCCAGGACTGCACCGCCGCGACCCGGGTGCTGGCGCACTCGTCGATCGCGGCGCCGCTGGCGGAGGCGATCGCCGAGGTGGCGCGCGGGGTGCGGTTCTCCCGGGACGAGGACTCCGGTGACGATCTGTTCATCCCCCCGCTGAACAACGCCGCGCAGTTCGAGAAGGTGTCCGGCCTGGTCGCCCGGGCCCCGGCCCACGCGACCGTGCACGTGGGCGGGGCGCCGGCCGAGGGCGGCGGGTTCTTCTACCCCGCCACCGTGATCAGCGGTCTGCGCCAGGACGACGAGCTGGTCCGGGAGGAGATCTTCGGGCCGGTGATCACCGTCCAGAGCTTCGACGACGAGGCCGAGGCGCTGCGGCTGGCCAACGACACCGACTACGGCCTCTCGTCGTCCGTCTGGACCGCGGACCACTCCCGGTCGATCCGGATGAGCAACGGCCTGGACTTCGGCTGCGTGTGGATCAACTGCCACATCCCGCTGGTGGCGGAGATGCCCCACGGCGGCTTCAAGCAGTCCGGCTACGGCAAGGACCTGAGCGGCTACTCCGTGGAGGACTACACGAGGGTCAAGCACGTGATGAGCAAGTACTGATGCGGTGTGGAGCACTGCGCTAGAGGCCGCCGGTGTTCAGGAGCAGGTTCGGGGTTCCGCCGGTGCTCCCGCCCTGGATCTTGCCCGGGGTGGCGTTGTCGATCATCCACTGCTTGATCTGCGTGCTCGGGGCGTCGCCGCGCGCCTGCTTGTACAGGGCCGCGACGCCCGCCGCGAAGGGGGCGGCCATCGACGTGCCGGTGTAGGAGGCCGTCCGGCCGCCGGGCACGGGGGCGACGATGCTCGTCCCCGGCGCGTACAGGCTCACGCACGACCCCGTGCTCGACGACGGGTTGCGGGCGTCGTCGCGGGTCGAGTTGGCCACGACCACCACCCCGGACGAGGCGGCGGCCCGGGGCGCCACCCGGCAGTCGTCCTGCCCGCTGTTGCCCGCGGAGGCGGCGACGAAGACGTTGTCGTTCACCAGCTGCGTCACAGCGGAGAGCAGGGCGTCCGAGGGGCCGTAGCTCCACGACATCACCGCGACCGCGGGCCCGCCGGTGTGGTTGTTCAGCACCCAGTCCAGGCCGCCGAGCAGCGAGGACAGCGTGCCGGAACCGTTGCAGTCCAGCACCTTCACCGCACGGACCTGGGCCTGCTTGGCCACGCCGTAGTCGGTGGAGGCGGCGATCCCGCCGACGACGGTGCCGTGGCCGTCGCAGTCGTCGTTCTCGTCGTCGATCGTGTTGGTGCCCCAGCTCGCACGCCCGCCGAACTCCGGGTGCGTGACGTCCACGCCGGTGTCCACCACGTAGACGGTGACGCCCTGCCCCGTGGCGTTCGTGGTGTAGCTGCCGTCGAGCGGGAGGTCGCGCTGGTCGATGCGGTCCAGGCCCCAGTTCGGCGGGTTCTGCTGGGTGCCCTCGGTCATGCCCAACGGCTGGAGCGCGTGGGGGAGGCTGCGCGGCCCGATCGGGTCGATGCGGCGGTCCTGCTCGATCCCGAGGATGCCCGGCATGCCCTGGATGCGCGCGAACTGCTCGGCGGTGAGTCGGGCGGCGAACCCGGTGATCGCCTTCGTGAACTGCGCCGTGGGCGTGACGCCCGCGAGGCCTGCCGCCTGGTTCGCCTGCGCGGCCGACTGGGCCAGCACCACGTAGTCGCCCGCGATCGCCACCACCGGCGCGCTCGCCGAGGCGGCCGCCGTGCTCGTGAGGGTGAGCAGGGCCGCGGCGAGCGCCACGCAGGCGGTCCGAAGTACGCGGGGGATCACGGAAAGCGACGGTACGGCCCGCGTCCGCCCAAACACAGGTACACGATAGTGGCTCGGGTGACGTGTGTGACCGATGAGGTGACATTGCGTGGCGGAGGTTTCGCCACCCGTCAGGCCGGGTGGACCTGCACCTCGGTCGCCTTCACCGCGAACCACAGGTCCGCGCCGGGCTCCACCGCCAGGTCCGCCACGGCCGCGGGGGTGACGTCCGCGGCGAGCCCGTCGAGCCAGTCCGGCCCGCCGGGGCGCGGCGCCGCCCGCAGCCGCACGACGTCCCCGCGCGGCTCGATCGAGGCGAGCCGCACGGGCAGCACGTTGCGCGGGCTGCCCGTCGGCTCCTCGACGTGGACGGCCACCGCGGACGGCGGGAAGACCGCGACGGCCGACCCGCCCTCGTCGACGGACTCCGCCATCCCGGCCACCATCCGGTCCCCCGCGTGCAGCATCCCCGCACGCCAGGTCCCCGGGATCAGGTCGAGGCCCGCGATCCGGGCGGTGAAGGCGCTGCGCGGACGCCCGAGCACCTCCCGCGTCGGCCCCTGCTCGACGACCCGCCCCCGACCCAGGACGACGACCCGATCGGCCAGGACCAGGGCGTCCAGTGCGGAGTGGGTGACCAGCACGGCGGTCTGCTTGCCCTCCCGGATCATCCGCCGCAGCAGGGCCCGCATGGCGGGCGCGGCGTCGATGTCCAGGGCGGCCAGCGGCTCGTCCAGCAGCAGCAGCTCGGGATCGGGCGCGATCGCGCGGGCCAGTGCGACCCGCTGCTGCTGCCCCCCGGACAGCTGGGCGGGTCTGCGGTCCGCGAGCCCCGGCACGTCCGGCAGGACGTCCGCCAGGAGGGCCCGCGCCCGGTCCTCCGCCTCCCGCCGGGGCACCCCGTGGGCTCGCGGCCCGAACGCGACGTTCGCCGCCGCCGTCATGTGCGGGAAGAGCAGCGCCTGCTGGGCGAGCAGCCCGACCCCCCGCCGGTGCGGCGGGACGAACACCCCGGCCTCGACGTCGGTGACCGTCCGGCCGCCCACCCGCACGTGCCCGGCGTCCGGGCGCAGCAGCCCGGAGAGCACGCCGAGCAGCGTGGACTTGCCCGCGCCGTTCGGCCCGAGGACGGCCAGCACCTCCCCCGGCTCGGCCGCCACCGCGACCTCGAGCGAGAAGCTCCCCCGGTCCAGCCGGACGGCGAGATCGAGACTCACGAGAGCCCCTCCAGCTGTCGCGGCCTGCCCACGATGATCACGATCACGGCCACGACGACGAGCAGCAGGGACAGCGCGACGGCCCCGTCGACGTCGACCTCCCGTTCCTGGTACACGAGCAGCGGCAGGGTCCGCGTGGTGCCCTGCAGGCTGCCCGCGAAGGCGATCGTGGCGCCGAACTCGCCCATGCACCGGGCGAAGGCCAGCACCGCGCCGGACATCAGGCCGGGCAGCACCAGCGGGATCGTGATCCGGCGGAAGGCCAGCGCGGGCGAGGCCCCGAGGGTGGCCGCCACGGACTCGTAGCGGCGCCCGGCGGTGCGCAGGGCCCCCTCCAGGGACACCACCAGGAACGGCATCGCCACGAAGGTCTGGGCGAGCACCACCGCGGCGGTGGTGAAGGGGATCGTGAGGCCGAACCAGAGGTCGAGCTGTCGCCCCACCAGCCCGGTGCGCCCCAGCAGGAACAGCAGCGCGAGCCCCCCGACGACCGGCGGCAGCACCAGCGGCAGCAACACGATCGACCGCACCGTGCGCAGCCCCGGCATGGCCGAGCGCGCCAGCACCACGGCCAGCGGGCCGCCGAGCAGGATGCACAGGCCGGTCGAGATCGCGGCCGTCTCCAGGGACAGCCGCAGGGCGCTCAGCGCGGCGTCGGAGAGCAGCAGCTCGGGCATCCGTGCCCAGGCCGCGCGCTGGAACAGCCCGAGCACGGGCAGCACGATCAGCAGGAACGCGAGTCCGGCGGGGATCCAGACGAACCAGGGCAGCCCGACCGTCGCCTCGTGGCGGCGGTCGGGCCTGCGGGTGCGGGTCGGGGTGCTCAGGGCCGGCCGAACCCCTGGGCGCCCAGTATGTTCGCGCCGTCCTGGCCCTCGACCAGCGCGACCCACTTCTGGGCCAGCTCGGCCTGCGGCGCGTTCTTGACGACGGCGATCGGGTAGTTGGTCTTCGCCGCGGAGGACTCCGGGAAGCTCACGCCCTGCACCTGCCCCTTCGAGGCGTTGACGTCGGTGACGTAGACCAGCCCGGCGTCCGCGTTGCCGGTGGAGACCTTGGCCAGCACGGACTTCACGTCCGGCTCCTCGGACACCGCGGGGATGTCGACGCCCGTGGACTGCTCGATCTTGGCGGTGGCCGCGCCGCACGGTACCTGGGGCGCGCACACCACCGTCTTCAGGTCGGGCTTGGCCAGGTCCGCGAATGCGGCGACGCCCTTGGGGTTGCCCGGCGCCGTCGCGATCTGCAGGACGTTGGTCGCGAAGATCGTCGGCGCGGCGGCGGTGAGCTGCGCGTCGGTGACCGTCTTCATCGTCGAGTCGCTGGCGGCCGCGAACACGTCCGCGGGCGCGCCGTTGACGATCTGCTGGGCCAGGTCGGACGAGCCGCCGTAGCTCAGCACCACGTCGACGCCCGGGTTCTGCTGCTCGAAGGTCTGCTCGAGGGCGTTGAACGACTCGGTGAGCGAGGCGGCGGCGAACACGGTCAGCGTGCGCGACTCGGCGGGCTGCTCGGTGCTCGCGGACTGCGACGGCGAGCTGCAGGCGGCGAGGGCGACGAGGGCCACTCCCGCGATGAGCAGGCGCTTCATGGACTTCCTCCGGGGATCTCCACCACGACGTTCGTGGACTTGATGACGGCCACGGCGAGCGATCCGGGCTCCAGACCCAGGTCGCGGACCGCCTCGCTGCTCATCAGCGACACGATCCGGTGCGGGCCGCACTGCATCTCGACCTGGGCCATGACCCGGTCGGTGACGACGCCGGTCACGAGACCGACGAGCCGGTTGCGCGCCGAGCGGGCGACACCCGAGGGGTCCGCGGGCGCGTGCGAGGTGTCGCGGGCGAACTCCGCCAGCACGGCGCCGTCGATCACCTTGCGGTGCGCGGCGTCCGTCCCCGCGGGCAGGGTGCCCGCCTCGACCCAGCGACGCACGGTGTCGTCGCTGACCCCGAGCAGGCGGGCAGCCTCGGCGATCCGGAATTGCGGCACGGACGGGATCCTATGTCCGCGTCTGAGAATCCCGCCAGGCCGATATCACACCGAGACCGACTGTTTTGATGCATGTGCATTGTGCTCTCATGTGCGCGTGGACTTCGAACCCAGCGCCGTGGCCGCCGACTACACCAAGCGCATGCGCGCGTTCGTCGACGAGGAGGTGCTCCCCGCCGAGGCCGGGTACGAGGCCTGGCGGGCGGAGCGCCGGGGCACCCCGCAGGAGTGGGACCTGCCCCCGGTCGTCGAGGAGCTGAAGACCAAGGCCCGCGAGCGGGGCCTGTGGAACCTGTTCCTGCCCTCGCTGTCAGGGCTGTCGAACCTCGAGTACGCGGCCGTCGCCGAGGTGTCCGGCTGGTCGCCCGTCATCGCCCCGGAGGCGATCAACTGCCAGGCGCCGGACACCGGGAACATGGAGACGCTGCACCTGTTCGGCACCCCCGAGCAGAAGCAGCAGTGGCTCGACCCGCTGCTGGAGGGCGAGATCCGCTCCGCCTTCGCGATGACCGAGCCCCAGGTGGCCTCCTCGGACGCCACGAACGTCGAGACCCGGATCGAGCGGGTCGGCGACGAGTACGTGATCAACGGACGCAAGTGGTGGATCTCCGGCGCCGCGGACACGCGCTGCCAGATCTTCATCGTCATGGGCAAGACCGACCCCGACGCGGCCAAGCACCGCCAGCAGTCGATGGTCCTGGTCCCCCGCGACACCCCGGGCCTGGAGATCATCCGACACCTGCCGACCTTCGGCTACCAGGACCAGCACGGGCACTCCGAGCTGCGCCTGACCGACGTCCGAGTCCCGGTGGCGAACCTGCTCGGCGAGGAGGGCGGCGGCTTCGCCGTCTCCCAGGCCCGCCTCGGCCCCGGCCGCATCCACCACTGCATGCGGCTCATCGGGATGGCCGAGCGCGCCGTCGACCTGATGGTGAAGCGGGCGCAGGAGCGGGTGGCGTTCGGCAAGCCCCTCGCCGAGCAGGGCGTCGTGCGCGAGCAGATCGCCCTGTCCCGCATGGAGATCGAGCAGGCCCGTCTGCTCGTGCTCAAGACCGCCTGGCTGATCGACAAGTACACGGCCAAGGGCGCGGCCAGCGAGATCGCCTCGATCAAGGTCGTGGTGCCGCGGATGGCCTGCACGGTGATCGACCGGGCCATGCAGGTCCACGGCGGCGCCGCGATGAGCGACGACACCCCGCTGGCCTACTTCTACACGTGGGCGCGGGCCCTGCGCTTCGCCGACGGACCAGACGAGGTGCACATCCGTTCGGTCGCCCGCCAGGAACTCGGCAGGCACTAGCCTTCCGGGCAGGGTGCGAGCCCCGCGCCTGCGCCCCGCCCGGGAGTTCCGCTCCGCATCTGCGGAGCCTTCTGACCTGCTGTTTCCCGCGCTGGCTGAAGATCCGCAGGGGCGGTTACCCTCGTGGCGTGACGGCATCGAACACGATCTCGCTGGGGCTCCCGACCCTGCGGACCGCACCCGCCACCGACCCGTCACGCCCTGGCCCACCGCGTCCGGCGGAGTCACGCCTCGTGGACTCGTTCGGTCGGGTCGCGACGGACCTGCGGATCTCGCTGACGGACCGCTGCAACCTGCGCTGCACCTACTGCATGCCCGCCGAGGGCCTGGACTGGATGCCGCGGGACGAGCAGCTGACCGACGCCGAGCTGATGCGGCTGGTCACGATCGCCGTGCGGGACCTCGGCGTGCACGAGCTGCGCTTCACCGGTGGTGAGCCGCTGCTGCGCAAGGGACTCGAGGACCTCGTCGCCGCGTCGGCCGCCCTGGAGCCGCGCCCGGACATCTCGTTGACCACCAACGGGATCGGGCTCGCCCGCCGGGCGGAGGCGCTGGCCGCCGCCGGGGTGGACCGGCTGAACGTCTCGATGGACACCCTGCGCCCCGAGCGTTTCGCCACCATCACCCGCCGGGACCGCCTGCAGGACGTGCTCGACGGGCTGGCCGCCGCCCGCGCCGCCGGGCTGCACCCCGTCAAGATCAACAGTGTGCTGCTGCGCGGCCAGAACGACGACGAGGCCTGCGACCTGCTGGCCTTCGCCGTCGAGCACGGCTACGAGCTGCGGTTCATCGAGCAGATGCCGCTGGACGCCCAGCACGGCTGGGAGCGCAGCGAGATGATCACCGCGGGCGAGATCATGGAGAAGCTCTCCGCCCGATTCACCCTGACCCCGGACGGCGAGGAGCGCGGCGGTGCGCCCGCCGAGCGGTTCCTGGTCGACGGCGGACCCGCCCGGGTCGGCGTCATCGCCTCGGTGACCCGGCCCTTCTGCGGTGCCTGCGACCGCACCCGGCTCACCGCGGACGGCCAGGTCCGCTCCTGCCTGTTCGCCCGCACGGAGACCGACCTGCGCGCCCTGCTCCGCGGCGGGGCCACCGACGCCGAGATCGCCGACACCTGGCGGATCGCCATGTGGGGCAAGCTCGCCGGGCACGGCATCGACGATCCGGGCTTCCTGCAGCCGGACCGACCCATGAGCGCCATCGGAGGATGATGTCGCGGTGACCACCACAGCCCTGCGCACCGTCCAGGTCCGCTACTTCGCCGCGGCCAAGTCCGCCGCGGGTCGAGACGCCGAGGCCGTCGAGCTCCCGGTCGGCGCGGGCGTCGAGGCACTCGCCACCCTGCTGGGCGAGCGCCACGGCCCCGAGTTCACCCGCGTCGTCGCCCGCTGCTCCTACCTGGTCGACGAGGTCGCCGTGCGCGACCACACCAAGCCCCTGCCGGACAACGCGGTCGTCGACGTCCTCCCCCCGTTCGCGGGCGGCTGATCGTTACCTGCGGTCCACAGGTGCCGATTCCGGCACCTGTGGACCGCAGACGGTGATCATGCCGCTCCGGCCATGGCGGTCTGGATCTCCCGCAGCACGCGGTGCGGCTCCTGCGTGAGGTCGGGCCGGGAACGCGCAGTCGAGCTCCCAGTCCTGGAACGGGAAGGCGGTCACCCATCCGCGGAGTCCCGCCTGGCGGAGCAGGCCGAGCAGGATCCGCTCGGACTTCGCGCGCGTGCCGTCCGCCGCGGCCGCCAGGAGCCGCCCGACCTCGGCGGACCCGTGTCGCCCGAGCATCCGCGAGTGTGCGGACACGAGCTGGGGGAACCGCACGTGCCGCTGCAGGGCACGGTCGAGGAAGGCGGCGCCGTCCGGCAGGAGCACCGCCGTGTCCAGGACGGTCCGCGCCCGGGCGGTGACGGTGAGGTGGCGCACCTCGGCCCGGTCGGCGGCCGGCATCCCGTGCCACCAGGCCGCGCTGGGCCCGGAGACGACACCCGCGGGACCACCCCACAGCCGGGCCGCCCAGGTCCGCGCCTCGGCATCCAGCCGGTGGCCCGCGACCAGTCCCTGGACCGCCGCGGGTGATCACCCCACGAGGTCGCGGAACGCGGGCCAGTGACCGGCCGGGGTGGTGACGGTCTCCGCCGCGAGCATGCCGTGCGCGACCGCCCGGCTCACCACCGTGGCCGCGGCGCTGTGGATCGCGAAGAGCTCCTCACCACTCGGCGCGGGACGCTCGCCGGTGGCCAGGGCGAAGATCGTGTCGCCGTCCATCAGGGTGTGCACCGGGTCGATCGCGCGGGCGTAGCCGTCGTGGGCCACGGTGGCGAGCCTGCCGCAGCCCGCCTTGTCCAGGGTCGCGTCCGTGGCCACCACCGCGAGCGAGGTCGCAGTGCCGGGCCGCGGGGCGCCGCGACGGACCAGCGCCTCCTGCACCGCCGCGGGCGAGGCGGTGACCTGTGGGAACTCGTCGGGGAAGCCGTGTCGGGCACCGTGCAGCTCACCCGTGGCGGGGTCCACCGCGGACCCCACGGCGTTGACGACGACGAGGGCGGCGACCGTCGTCCCGTCCGGCAGGACGGCGCTGGCGGTGCCCACCCCGCCCTTGAGCCCGCCCGCCGCCGCGCCGACACCCGCCCCGACGACGCCCTGCGCGACCGCCCCGGCCTGCGCGGCGTCGTAGGCGGCGGCACCGGTCTCGGCGGTGGGCCGGGCCCCGAAGTCGCCGCCACGGCCGAGGTCGAACAGCACGGCGGCGGGCACGATCGGCACCGGGCCGCCGGGCACGGCGAAGCCCTCGCCCGCCGCCTCGAGCCGGAGCATCACGCCGTCCGCGGCCGCGAGGCCGTAGGCGCTGCCGCCGCTGAGCACGATCGCGTGCACCCGGTCCACGGTCGTCCCCGGCCGCAGCAGGTCGGTCTCCCGGGTGCCCGGCGCCGCACCGCGCACGTCCACACCGGCCGCCGCGCCACCCGGCGGGCAGACGACCACGGTCGTCCCGGAGAGCCCACCCGTCAGGGCGGCGTGCCCCACCCGCAGGCCGGCGACGTCGGTCAGGGCGTTCTGGGTTCCGGGGCGCACCAGCGCAGTCTCCCCCGGCGGCCGCGCGCGGTGCTCAGTCGGTCTCCACCCGCACCTGCGCGACCGGGCGCGCCCCGTCGCAGTGCAGGTCCACGCGGACCTCGAGATCGTCGTCCGTGGTCGACTCGAAGCTCACCCGCGGCCCGGAGTCCTCCTGCTCGTTCTTCGCCTCCCAGCCCTGCGCGGGGCTGATCGACACGATCTGCGGGCCGGGGCAGGCGACCACCACGGAGCCGCCGGGCGCGGCCGGGAGCACGACCGCGGCGGTCGGGGCGGGCCCGGCGGCGGACACCGGCGCGGGGGCGGGGGCCGCGGAGAGCCGGGCGTCGACCTCCGCGGCGCTCAGCGGCCGCGGGCCCGCCGACGTGATCCCGCTGCCCACCCCGCCCACGGCCCACAGGCCGGCGAGCACGGCGGCGACGGCGACGGCCGCCCAGAGGGCGACGAGACCTGCGGATCGGAGCACGGCCCCAGTCTGTCCCCCGACCGGTTAACGCCCGGCTAAGGCGCTCCTATCGGGGCGTGCACCCCCGCCGGTGGCCCCGCCCCGTGGCCTACGGTCTGCGCTGTGGCCCAGGTACTTCTGGTGGAGGACGACCCGGCGATCCGGACCGCGCTGATGCGCGGGCTGACCGAGCGGGGGCACGCCGTCGACTCCGCCGCCGCGGGCATGCCCGGTCTGCAGGCCGCCGTCGCGAACGCCCCCGACATCGTCGTGCTGGACCTCGGGCTGCCGGACGTCGACGGCACCGTCGTGCTGCGGATGCTGCGGGGGGCGAGCCGGGTGCCGGTGATCGTCGCGACCGCGCGGGACGACGAACAGGAGATCGTCGCCGTGCTCGACGCGGGCGCGGACGACTACCTCGTCAAGCCCTTCGGTGCCGCGCAGCTCGACGCCCGGATCCGCGCCGTGCTGCGCCGCGGCGACACCGTGCGCGGGGGCGACGAGACCGTGGTCGTCGGCGGGCTGCGGGTGGACCCCCGCGGTCGCCGCGCCGCCCTCGACGGCCGCGAGCTCGACCTCACCCCGCGCGAGTTCGACCTGCTCCACCACCTCGCCGCCCGTGCGGGGGAGGTCGTCAGCAAGCGGGAGCTGCTCACCGAGGTCTGGCAGCTCCCCTACGGCGGCGCGGACAAGACCGTCGACGTCCACCTGTCGTGGCTGCGCCGCAAGCTCGGCGAGACCGCCCAGGAGCCGCGCTACCTCCACTCGGTGCGCGGGGTCGGGGTGCGGGTGTCGGCGCCCGATGCGTAGACGGGTCCTGCTCCTCGTCGCGGCGATCGCGGCGCTGCTGCTGCTGGCGTTCCTGGTCCCGCTGGCGGTGCTGGTGCGGACGGTCGCGGAGGACCGCGCCGTGGCGACGGCGACCGCGGAGGCCCAGTCCCTCGTCCCGCTGGTCGCGACGAGCGACCGGGAGTCCCTCCGGCTCGCCGTCGAGCAGGTGGACGGGGTCGCCGTGTTCCTGCCGGACGGCACCGTGCTCGGCACCGCGGACCGCACCCCCCTGGTCGAGCTGGGCACGCGCGGGGTGAGCGCGTCCGCCGACGTCCCCGGCGGGCGCGAGATCGTCACCGCGGTGCGGGACCGCACCGGCGCGGGCGGGGCGGTGCGCGCGTTCGTGCCGGACGCGGAGCTGACCCGCGGGGTCGCCCACTCCTGGCTGATCCTGGCCGGGCTCGGGGTCGCGCTGCTGGTGGTCGGGCTGGTGCTCGGCGACCGGCTGGCGCGGTCGTTCGTGCGCGGCGCGACCGACCTGGCCCAGGTGTCGGACCGGCTCGCGCGCGGCGACCTGGCGGCCCGCGCCGACCCGGCGGCCCCGGGCGAGCTGGGGTCGGTCGCCCGCGCCCTCAACGGTCTCGCCGAACGGATCAGCGAGCTCCTGCGCGAGGAACGGGAGTCGGTCGCGGACGTCGCGCACCGGGTGCGGACGCCGCTGACCGCCCTGAAACTGGAGGCGGAGTCGCTGCGCGACCCCGCCGAGGCGGGCCGGATCGAGGCGGCGGTCGAGGGTGTGGAGCGGGCGGTGACCGGCGCGATCGCGCAGGCCCGGCAACGGGGCACCGACACCGGGCACGCGGACGCCGCCGTGGTCGTCGGCGAGCGGGTGGCGTTCTGGGCGGTGCTCGCCGAGGACACCGACCGGGCGGTCACCGTGGACCTCGCGCCCGGACCGCTGCCGGTGGCGTTGGGCCGCACGGACCTCGCGGCGCTCGTCGACGCGTTGTTGGGCAACGTCTTCGCCCACACCCCCGACGGCACCGCGTTCGCGGTGCGGCTGCGCGCGACCGGGTCCGGGGCCGAGCTGGAGGTCGCCGACGCGGGCCCCGGCCTGCCCGACACCGCGGTCCTGCGTCGGGGCGTCAGCGGCGCGGGCTCGACCGGCCTGGGATTGGACATCGTGCGCCGCAGCGCCGAACGCTCCGGCGGCGCGCTCCACCTGGAACACCGCGGAGGCCTGCGCGCGGTCGTCACCCTGGGCGCCCCCTGATGCATTGTGGAGCCATAATGGCCGCTCAGGGGCCCGCAAACGTCAGTTGTGGCTCCACAATGCCGCGGAGGGGGCGGGGACTCGGCGGTCCAACATCACCGTCGCCGTCAGGACGCCCGCGATGCCTCGGCGCTCCGCGATCACGAACAGCCCGACGAGGCTCACGAGCCCCCAGAGCGAGGCGAGCCCCGCCGCGCCCGCGCCCTCCAGCAGCAGGTATCCGCCGACGCCCAGGACGCTGCGGGCGAGCAACCTCGCCCGGGAGGGGACGCCGCCGTCGGGCAACGCGGGCCGCAGCAGCACCGCCCGCTGCCCGACGGTGCCACCACGGCCCAGCATCGGCACCACGACGAACAGCACCACCAGCGGCACCCAGGTGCCCAGCACCGGGTCGAGCGCGACGACCCACTCGGCCCGTTCGGAGCCGCCGGTGAGCAGGAGGATCGCGTGCAGGCTCGCGACCAGGAAGGCGCCGGTCAGCCAGGCGCCCAGGATGTCGCAGAGGATCCCGAGCAGGCGCCGCGGGATCGTCACCGGCCGCGGGGCGCCCGGCTCCGCGGTCAGGCGCTGGCCGGGGACGATCCGCAGCAGCGGCGCGGCGAGCGCGCCGAGGAACGCGCCGGCGGTGTTGGCGATCAGGTCGTCGACGTCGAAGAGTCGGTACGGGCAGGGGTAGAGGAACCAGTTCCCGGTCAGCTGGGTGCACTCGATCAACGTCGAGACCGCGGCCCCGACGAGCGTCGTGACGAGCACGGACCGCCCGCCCAGGTGGCGCAGCAACATGCCCAGCGGCACGAACAGCGCCACGTTCATCAGCACCTGCAGCAGCGCGGGGTTCCGCAGCGGGTTCGCGACGTCGAAGGCCGCCATGTCGTCGATCCACGCGAAGGGCCGCGTCTGGGCCCCGGCCCGCGCGATCCGGCTGTCGCAGAAGCCCTCGCCCACCTCCGGGAACGGCAACAGGGTGTAGGCGACCAGCGCCAGGGCGTAGACGAGCGAGGCCCCCGCCAGCAGCGCGCGGCCCCACCCCACCTGTCCGCGCCTGCGGTAGCTCGCCGCCACGAAGGGCACGAAGACCACGAGGGCGAGGGCGGCGCCGCCGATCACGGCGATCAGGGCGGGCATGAGCGGATCGGACACGATCTTCATCGTGCCTGTTCAGGGGTATCGGCCGCGTCCCCCCACGGAATGATCCGGGGCTTAGCCGGCCGTTAGGAGCGCGACAGCGCGGGCTTGACGATCTTCCGAGCATCGTCGGGGCACACCACGACGGAAGGAAATCCGATGCCGAAGACCCGCATGATCGTCCTCGTCGGCGCCACCGCCGCCCTCCTCCTC
This sequence comes from Pseudonocardia oroxyli, assembly GCF_900102195.1. Taxonomy (GTDB): domain Bacteria; phylum Actinomycetota; class Actinomycetes; order Mycobacteriales; family Pseudonocardiaceae; genus Pseudonocardia; species Pseudonocardia oroxyli. The sequence continues at coordinate 94,091 of NZ_FNBE01000002.1, read as the reverse complement.
ACCGGCACGGGCGTCGCCCTCGCCGCGAACGGCGCCGACGACCAGCTCGTCCCCGCCGCGGCGGCACGACCGGTCTCCGCCACCACGGCCCTGATCGACCGGGCCCAGGCCGAACGGATCGCCCTGGACCACGTCGGCGGCGGCCGCATCACCGACGACTCCGAGCTGGAGTGGGAGCACGGCGCCCTGGTGTGGGAGGTCGAGGTGGACGACGTCCGCGACCTCGACGTCGACGCGACCACCGGCGTGGTGACCCGCGACCGCTACGACGACTGACCTCGTGAGCGGCGATGGTCGCCAGGGCGACCATCGCCGCTCACGGGGCTGCGGCGCTGCAGGCGTGCGGCGATCAGGGTGGGGCCACCCATCGCGATCGCGATCACGATCACCGCGAACCAGGACGACGGCAGGAGCAGGCCCGCGATGACGAGGACGGCCAGCAGCGCGAGCCCGTCGTCGACGGCCCGGTGCAGCGGTCCCCGCCGCAGCGCGGTGCTCAGCCGCGGCGACTCGGCCGCCAGCCCCTCCCCGATCCGCCTCAGCGCGCGGCGCTCCCGCTCGTTGAGCGGCTCCTCGGGGCGGGGGGCGGTCGCAGGCATCGGGCACCTCCAGGACCCCACCCTGCCTGCCCGGACGGGCGCCGGAAATGGGGTCCGACACCCATCTACGGCTCCACGAGACCTGCACGGATCGCGTAGCGGGTGACGTCGAGGCGGTCGCGGAGCTCCAGCTTCGCCAGGATGTTGGCGCGGTGGCGGTCCACCGTCTTCGCGCTGATCACCAGGGCCTCGGCGATCTCCTTCGAGGAGTGGCCCTCGGCGATCAGCTTGACGATCTCCTCCTCGCGCGGGGTCAGCACGGAGTCCGGCAGGTCGCGGCCCTGCTGCAGGTAGTGGCGGATCAACGCGGTGACGGCCGCGGGGTACAGGAACGGCTCGCCCCGCACCGCGCTGCGGCAGGCCTCGATGAGGTCCCGGTCCGCCACCGACTTGAGCACGTACCCGCAGGCCCCGGCCTTGAGCGAGGCGAAGAGGTACTGCTCGTTGTCGTGCATCGACAGCATCAGCACCCGGACGTCGGGGGCCCGCCGGGCGATCTCGCGGCAGGCCTGGATGCCGGTCATCCGCGGCATCGCGATGTCCAGCACGGCCAGGTCGATCCCGCCCGCGACGGCCGCCTCCACCGCCTCGGCGCCGTCCGCGGCGACCGCCGTGACCTCGAGGTCCGGCTCCGCGTCGAGGATGAGCCGCAGCCCCTGGCGGACGAGGGCGTGGTCGTCGGCGAGCAGGATGCGCGTCGCCGCGGCGCTCACAGCGGCACCACCAGCGTCACGAGGGTCCCGCCGCCGGGCGGCGACGAGACGGTCAGCTCGCCGTCGACCAGCAGGGCCCGCTCCCGCATGCCCCGGATGCCCGCACCCTCGACGTGGGGGCCGCCGCGACCGTCGTCGAGCACGGTGAGGATCAGGGCGCGCGGGCCCGCGGCCAACGACACGGTGACCTTCTCCGCATCGGCGTGCCGGGCCACGTTCGTCAGGCTCTCCTGGGTGATCCGGAACAGCACGAGCTCGGTCTGCGGGGTCAGCCCGGCGGGCACCGGGTCCCCGGTGCGCAGCACCGGCACGCCCGCGGCCTCGGTGAACTCCGCCGCCAGCGCCGCCAGCGCGCTGGCCAGACCGAGGTCCTCGAGGACGTCCGGGCGCAGCCTGCGCGCGACCTGCCGGACGTCGTCGAGGCTGCCGCGGACGGTGTCCTGCACCTGCCGCAGGTCCCACTGCAGGGCGGCGGGCGCCCGGTCGACCACCCGCTTGAGGCTCAGCAGCGCGGCGGTGAGGCTCTGCCCGATCTCGTCGTGCAGCTCGCGGGCGATCCGCCTGCGCTCGGCCTCCTGCCCGGCGAGCACCTCCGCGCTGCGGACGCTGCGCTGCTCCTCGAGCCGGTCGAGCATCGCGTTGAACGTGGTGATCAGACGGGCGAGGTCGTGGTCGTCGTCCTCGGGCAGCCGGTCGCGCGACCGCAGCAGGTCCACCCGTTCCATCACGGACTGGAGCGCGTCGAGCGGAGCGAGGCTGCGGCGCAGCAGCACGGTGGTGGCCACGAGGATGAGCGCCAGCCCGATCACCAGCACCGGGATCTCGGTGAGCAGGATCGGTGAGGAGATGGTCACCGGGGACAGTGCCAGGGCCAGGGTGCCGACGACGAAGACCGTTCCGTTGATCAGTACGAGCCGGAGGAACAGCGCGCGCACCGGACTCGCGTGCTTGGGCATCCGGTCAGCCTGCCGTCGCGGCGCCGCGGAGTCCATGGGTGGTGCGCCCCCACCGGCCTACACGGTGCGCCCTAGCGCGACCGGGTGAGGCACCCGCGCCACGCAGGAGCACACGAACGGCGCGCTCACTCACCGGGTGTGAGCGAGCGCGCCGTTCGTCGGGGATCAGTTCGCGCGGAGCCGCTTGACGATCACGAAGATCGCCAGCAGGACCGCGAGCACGCCCGCGACCGGGACCAGCGCCTTGGCGACCGGGGCGCCGGCGGTGTCGAGCAGGTCGATGGCCTCGACGTTGCTCTTGACCGGGGCGGCGGGCTTCACCGGGGTGGTGGCCGCCCCCGCCGGGGCGGTGCCCTCGCTCGCTGCGGGAGCGGCGGGCGCCGGCTCGTCCTTCTCGGTCAGCTTGTCCGCCAGGCAGGAGGCGAACTGGCCGATGATCTTGTCAGCGACGTCCGAGATCACCCCGCGGCCGAACTGGGCCGGACGGCCGGTGATGGTCATGTCGGTGACCATCGTGACCTCGGTCTTGTCCGGGCCGTCCGCCTTCATGGTGCCGGTGACCATGGCCTTCGCGGTGCCGTTGCCCCGCGAGTCCCGGCCGGACGCGTCGATGACGACCTTGTGGTTCGCCTCGTCCCGCTCGATGTAGGTGCCCTTGCCCTTGTAGGTCAGCGAGATCGGGCCCAGCTTGACCTTCACCGTGCCGGTGAAGGAGTCCCCCGTGTACTCGGTGAGCGCGGCGCCGGGGAAGCAGGGCGCGACGGTCTCCGGGTTGTTCATGGCCGCCCACGCGTCCTCGATGGGCGCGGCGATCGTGAACTTGTTCTCCAGCTGCATGAGCTCCAGTCTCCTTCTCCGGACGAGAAGACGCCCGCCCGGCTGGCCGGACGGGCGTCTGCTCGCGGGTCTCGCGGGGTCTTCGTCAGCCCGCCGCGGCGAGCACGGCGCGACCGGTGAGCACCCTGGCCAGGTGTTCACGGTAGTCGGCGGCGGCATCGGCGTCACTCGGTGCCGCCGTGCCCTCCGTCGCGTGCTCGGCGGCGGCCTGCGCCGCGTCCGCCGTGGCCTGCTGTCCGACGAGCGCCGCCTCCACACCGGACGCCCGGATCGGGGTGGTGCCCATGTTCGTCAGCCCGACCCGCGCCTCGGCGATCGAGCCGCCGTCGACCTTGAGCGCCACCGCGACGGCCACCATCGACCAGGCCTGCGCGGTGCGGTTGAACTTCTCGTAGTGCGTCCGCCAACCCGTGTACTTCGGGAACCGCACCTCGGTGAGGATCTCGCCCTCGCCGATGGCGGTGGTGAAGTAGTCCTGGAAGAACTCCGCCGCCGAGACCGTGCGGGTGCCCGAGGCGCCCGCGATCACGAACTCGGCGTCCAGCGCCAGGGCGACCGCGCCCAGGTCACCGGCCGGGTCGGCGTGCGCGAGCGCACCGCCCAGCGTGCCGCGGTGGCGGACCTGCGGGTCCGCGACCGTGGCGGTGGCCTTGCTCAGCAGCTCGACGTGCTGGGTGACCAGCTCGTCCCGCAGGACGTCGTGGTGCGGGGCCATGGCGCCGATGGCGATCCGGTCCCCGTCCTCGCGGATCCGCCGCAGCTCGGGGATCCCGCCGAGGTCGATCACCACGGACGGCGCCGCGAGCCGCAGCCGGAGCACCGGCAGCAGGCTCTGCCCGCCCGCGAGGATCTTGGCGTCGTCCCCGCCGTCGGCGAGGGCCCGGACCGCGTCCTCGACGGACGACGGCTTGACGTAGTCGAACTTCGCCGGGATCACACTTCCCCCTGGGGGTTGTTCGGGTCGATCGAGCCGAGGCCCGCGCCGGGTGAGTGGGTGTCGATCGGCGTCTCCTGGGTGGAGCGCCCCTTGGCCTCCTGCAGCGCCCGCCAGACGCGCTGCGAGGTCGTCGGCATCTCGATGTCGGCCACGCCGAGGTGGCGGACCGCGTCGAGCACGCCGTTGACGATCGCCGGCGTCGACGCGATGGTGCCCGCCTCGCCGACGCCCTTGACGCCCAACGGGTTCGACGTCGCCGGGGTGCTCACGATCTCGGTCGTGAAGCTCGGCAAGTCCGCCGCGGACGGCAGCGTGTAGTCGACGAAGGTGCCGTTGACCAGGGTGCCCTGGTCGTCGTAGTTGGCCTCCTCGAACAGGGCCTGCGCGATGCCCTGGGCGAGCCCGCCGTGCACCTGGCCCTCCGCGATGAGCGGGTTGACCACGTTGCCGATGTCGTCGACGCAGACGTAGTGGCGCAGGTTGACCCGGCCGGTCTCGGTGTCGACCTCCATCGCGGCGAGGTGCGTGCCGTGCGGGAAGGAGAAGTTCTCCGGGTCGTACACGGCGTCGGAGTCCAGGTTCGGCTCCATGCCCTCCGGGTAGTCGTGCGCCATGAACGCGGCGAACGCGATCTCCTGGATGGCCTTGCCCTGGCCGGTGCCGCGGACGGTGAACTGGCCCCCGGAGAACTCGATGTCGCCCTCGTCCGCCTCGAGCAGGTGCGCGGCGATCTTCTTCGCCTTGTCGATCACCTTGTCCGCGGCCATCGTGATCGCGATGCCGCCGACGACGAGCGAACGGGACCCGTAGGTGTCCAGTCCCTTCGGCGAGGACGCCGTGTCGCCGTGCAGCACCTCGACGTCCTCGAACGGGACGCCGAGCTTGTCCGCGACGATCTGGCTGAACGCCGTCTCGTGGCCCTGCCCGTGCGCCGACGCCCCGGTGATCACCTCGACCTTGCCGGTGGCGAGCATCCGGATGCTGGCGGCCTCCCAGCCGCCCGCGCCGTAGGCCAGCGACCCGAGCACGCGGGACGGGGCGAGGCCGCACATCTCGGTGAACGTCGAGATGCCGATGCCCAGCTGGACCTTGTCGCCGCGCTCGCGACGCTCGGCCTGCTCGCGGCGCAGCGCGTCGTAGTCGAAGAGCTCCTTCGCCCGCGCGGTGGCCTGCTCGTAGTCGCCCGAGTCGTAGGTCAGCCCGCACACCGTGGTGTACGGGAACTCCTCGTGCTTGATCCAGTTCTGCTCGCGCAGCTCGAGGGGCTCGCGACCCAGCTCGACGGCCAGCTCGTCGATGATCCGCTCGATGCCGAACGTCGCCTCCGGCCGGCCCGCGCCGCGGTAGGCGTCGGTCAGCGTCTTGGTGGTGAAGACGTTGGTGGTGGCGAAGCGGTAGGCCGGGACCTTGTAGATCGCGTTGAACATGAACGCGCCCAGCACCGGCACGCCCGGCCCGACGAGGCCCAGGTAGGCGCCCATGTCGGCGAGCAGCTTCACGTCCAGTCCGGTGATCGTGCCGTCCTTGCGGGCGGTGATCGTGATGTCCTGGATCTGGTCGCGGCCGTGGTGCGCGGTGAGCATGCACTCCGAGCGGGTCTCGGTCCACTTGACCGGCTTGCGCAGCTTCTGCGCGAGCACGACCGTCAGCATCTCCTCGGGCAGCACGCCGATCTTGCCGCCGAAGCCGCCGCCGACGTCCGGCGCGATGACCCGCAGCTTCGACTCCGGCACCCCGAGGGTCACGGTGGTCATCGTGCGGAGGATGTGCGGCACCTGGGTCGCGGACCAGACGACGATCTGCTCGCCGGTCGGGTCCACCACGCACGAGCGGGGCTCCATGAACGCGGGGATCAGGCGCTGCTGCCGGAACCGCCGCTTGACGACGACCTGGTCCGGGTCCGCCTCGGCCGCGGCGATGGCCTCGGTCACCGAGCCGCCGGTGCCCGCCTCGCCGGAGTCGAACACCCAGGTGGCGGACTCGTTGGTGCCCAGGTCCGGGTGGACGAGGGTGGCACCCTCGGCCAGCGCGGCCTCCATGTCCAGCACCGGGTCCAGCGGGTCGTAGTCGATCTCGACGAGCTCGGCCGCGTCCCGCGCCTCGGCGAGCGTCCGGGCGACGACCACGGCCACGCCCTCACCGGCGAAGTGCACGGTGTCCTTGGCGAGCATCGGCCGCTGCGGGGCCTTCTGGTCGGGGGTGATCGGCCACGCGCACGGCATGCCGATCTCCTCGCCGCCCAGGTCGGCGAGGGTGTAGACGCCGTGCACACCCGGGGCCTGCTTGGCCGCCTCGGTGTCGATGCTCAGGATCGTCGCGTGCGACAGCGGGGAGCGGACGACGGCGATGTGCAGGCACCCGGTGGGAGTGATCGAGTCGGTGTAGCGGGTCCGGCCGGTGATCAGCCGCGCGTCCTCCTTGCGGACGCGGGACTGCCCGATCTCGGGACGGTTCTCGGTGGTGGTCATGTCAGTCTCCCGCCACCGGTGCCGGCTGCTCGGTCGGCGCGCTCGCGCCGGGCTTCATCAGCTGCGCGGCACGCTGCACCGAGCGGACGATGTTCTGGTAGCCGGTGCACCGGCAGAGGTTGCCCTCGATGCCCTCGCGCACCTCGTGCTCGTCGGGATCGGGGTTGTCCCCCAACAGGTCCACGGCAGCCATGATCATTCCCGGCGTGCAGTAGCCGCACTGCAGACCGTGGCACTCGTTGAAGGCCTTCTGCACGGGGTGCAGCTCGCCGTCTCGCGCCAGGCCCTCGATCGTGAGGACCTCGCCGCCGTCCGCCTGCACGGCGAGCACGGAACAGGACTTCACGCTCTGCCCGTTCAGGTGCACGGTGCAGGCACCGCAGTTGCTGGTGTCGCACCCGACCACCGTGCCGGTCTTGCCCAGGCGCTCCCTGAGGTACTGGACCAGCAACGTGCGGGGTTCTACCTCGTCGGCGTAGTTCACGCCGTCGACGGTCACCCGGACCTCTGCCATGAGTCTTCTCTCCCAACCGCGGTGGTGGTCGCGCGTCCTCCGGGGAGAGCCGCCGGTCGCCCGGCGCTCTCGGGCCACCACGGCCGTGTGGCGGCGAGCACATCACACTCCCGATGATCGGCAGCCGCAAGACAGCCGTTCGCGTTGATCGGCTACGGCTCCGGGACTTCACGCGCAGACTCCTCAGGAGCGGATCGAAGCCCGGATCGTCTCCGCACACGCGGGCGACCGGGGTGGGGTCGTTCACCTGTCCGGAGCAACCCCCTTGGAGGGTGTGCCCGGCCCGACGGGCAGGAGGGCCGCCGGGTCGCAGGCCCGCAGTGCCCCCCACCAGAGGCCGGCGCCATAGGCCAGATCGTCGATGCGGTGCGCGACCAGATGGGTCAGCGGGTCGAGGTGGACCTGCGGGTCGCGGTCGCGGTGGAGCCACCAGTCGGCGAGGCCCTCGACCAGCGCGGCGGCCACGAGCGCGCGGCGCGCCCGCCGCGACCCGAGGGCCGCGCCGACCGCGATCGGCCAGTGGTGGCGCAGCAGCGCGTTGCCGACCTGCACGACGGCGCCGGAGAGCCCCAGCCCGGCCAGCTCCATCGCGGAGCGCCGGGGATGCGCGAGGCGGGTCAGCTTGCGCGACAGGCGCAGCGCCGCGGCGGCCGTGACCGCGGCGGCCACCGGGACCGACCACCGGCGCTGGGCGAGCAGGGCGGCGCAGGCCGCCGCCGTCCAGGGGCTGAGGACCAGGGGCGGCACCGAGCCGACGTGTCTGCGTGCCAACGGCGCCGCGCCGGTGCCGTAGAAGGCCTTGCGGGCCGCCCACGCCTTCGGCGCCGTGCGGTGGTCGTGCGCGACGCGGGCGCGGGGCTCGTACCGCAGCCGGTGGCCCGCGGCGTGCAGGCGCAGCACCAGGTCGACGTCCTCGGCCACGTGCATGGCCTCGTCGAACCCCGTGCCGACCGCGGAGGTCCGCACCAGCATGGCCGCGCTCGGCACGTAGGCGACCCGGCTGCGCGGGACGATGAGGGCGGGGTCGGGGCCCAGGTCCAGGCTGGAGCGGACGGCCTCGTAGCGGCCGAGCGCCGTGGTGACCGGGTGCAGCGCCACGATCCGGGGCGCGACGAGCGCCACGCTCCGGTCCGCGAGGTGCTCCAGCAGCGGGTCGAGCCAGTCCCCCTGCGGCACGACGTCCGAGTCCAGGAACATCACCAGCGGGGTGGTCGCGGCGGCCAGCCCCGCGTTGCGGGAGGCGCTGGGGCCGCGCGCGGTCTCGTGCCGGATCACCCGGCCGCGCGCCAGGGTGACCGGCTCCGCGCTGCCGTCGTCGACGACGACGAGGTCCACCTCCGGCGGCAGGGTCGCCAGCAGCCGGTCGAGCGGCCGGTCCTTCACCGGCACGACGACCGTGACCTCGCTTCTCGTCGGCCCGCCGGGAATGCCCGGCGCGGGGTGGGCGAGTCCCGCGTCGAGCAGCGTGCGCGCCAGCGCACGCGAGAGGGGATCGGCGACGGTCAGCTCGTTCCCGGCGCCGAGCAGCGCCCGGGCCTTGGGCACCAGGTGCACGAGCCGCGGCGGCGCCCCACCCAGCAGCGCCGCCCCGCCGTCGAGCCGCCGCGCCCGCCGGTCCACCACCACCCGCATCCCCAGCGGCAACTCACCCACCGCCGAATCCCAACACACCGACGTCCCGCCCACGAGCCCCACCGGCGCCACCCGTCCTGCCCCCGTCGCCGTCCCGCCCCGTCCGTGGGACCCTTCCCGCCGTGTACGACCCCGCTCCGTTGCTTCCTCGCTACGGTGAGCGCTCGCTCGCCGAGGTGTTCCCCGCCGTCCTCGGCGCGCTCGGCGTGCCGGGCCCCGCCCCCGCCCTCGGCCTCCCGCCGGTCCGCGCGGCGGCGGTCCTGCTCATCGACGGTCTGGGCGCGGAGCTGCTCACCGCCCACGCCCCGGACGCCCCCACGCTCGCCCGGCTCGCCACCGAGCCGCTGACCGTCGGGTTCCCGTCGAGCACGTCGATCAGCGTGACCTCCCTGGGCACCGGGCTGCCGCCGGGCACGCACGGCCTGGTCGGCATCACGTTCCGGGCCTGCGAGGACCGCCTGCTGGACTCGCTGAAGTGGACCTCCCACGCCGAGGCCGAGGCCACCGACCTGCGCGACGCGCTGCCGCCCGAGCAGATCCAGCCGCACGCGACGGCGTTGGAGCGCGCCGCGGCCGACCGGATCCGGGTGACGAACGTCGGCCCGCGGACCTTCCGCGGGTCCGGCCTGACCCGCGCGGCCCTGCGCGGCGGGCACTACCAGGGCGTGCACGCGCTGGGCGACCTCGCGTCGGAGATCCTGACCGCGCTGTCCGGACCCGGCAGGCGCCTGGTCTACGGCTACCACGCCGACCTGGACGCCCTCGGCCACCTGCACGGCCCCGGCTCCACGCCGTGGCGGTTCCAGCTGCGCCAGGTCGACCGGCTCGTCGCGACGATCGTCGAGCAGCTGCCGCCGGACTCGCTGCTCCTGGTCACCGGCGACCACGGGATGGTGCAGGTGACCCGCCGCTACGACGCCGACCAGCGCACCGAGCTGCGCCTCGGCGTCGACCTGCTCGGCGGGGACCCCCGCGCCCGCCACGTCTACGTGCGGCCGGGCGCCGTCGAGGACGTTCGGGCCGCCTGGCAGGAGACCCTCGGTGAGGACGCCTGGATCGTCACCCGCGACGAGGCCGTGGCCGAGAACTGGTTCGGGCCGGTGGCCGCGCACGTGCCGGACCGCATCGGGGACCTGGTGGTGGCGATGCGGGGCGCGGCGGGGGTGATCCGCTCGATCGCCGAGCCGGTGATGTCCGGGCTCCCCGGCCAGCACGGCTCGCTCACCGCCGAGGAGCAGCTCGTCCCCCTACTGCTGGCCACCACGGTGCGCTGAGAAACGCGCTCGCCCCGTCTCCGGGTCGACGTCCCACCTGGTCAGCGCCTCGCGGGCGGCACCGATCATCGCCTCGAGCAGCCGGTCGCCCTCGTCGGCGGAGGCGCCGCGGGGATCGCCGAGGATGCCGTTCTCCGACACCCCGCGCACCCCTTGCTCCCGCAGCACCGGCAACAGCTCGCGCAGCGGCGCGGTCGCCCCCGGCTCCCGCTCCGGGCCGACGGCCGAGGGGTCCAGCGCCAGCATCAGCGAGGTCTCCGTGCGCCCGGCATGGGCGTCACCCCCTGCGGCACAGGGGATCCACGCCACGTCGCGGCCCTCGTACCGCAGCAGCGCGCAGGCCTGCGCCAGCGTCGCGACGTTCCCGCCGTGCCCGTTCACGAACACGACGCGCGCCGCCCACCGGCAGGCCGAGCGGCCCAGCTCCACGAGCAGCAGCCGCAGACCCTCGTGTCCGATGGAGACGGTCCCGGGGAACCCCTCGTGCTCCCCCGCCGCGCCGAACGCCACCGCGGGCGCCAGGACCAGCGACGGGTCCGCGGCCTCCAGCGCGGCGGCCACCCGTTCCGCCACCCGGAGGTCCGTGTCCAGCGGCAGATGCGGCCCGTGCTGCTCCACCGAGCCCACCGGCACGACCAGGGTGCGCGGTGGTCCGGTGTGGACATCACGCCACGTGATCGCCGAGATCAGCACGTCCGACCTGCGCAGACACGGTTGTCCACAGGAACTGTCCACACGTGGATATCACCCTCGGGTGTCACAGGTTCACCGCCACTCGTTCCCCGTCCCGGATCGCGGCGTCCATCCGCCGCGGCGCCAGGCAGTCCCCGATCCGGTACACGCCCGGGCGCCCCCGCAGGGTCTCCCACAGCTCGTCGGCGGGCTCGGGCGGGAGGGCCCCGACGACGGCGTCGTACCGCCGGACCTCCGTCCGTCCCGTCGGGTGGTGGACCAGCGTGACCGCGTCGCCGACGTCCGTGACCAGGGTGTCGGTGGTGCACCGGATCCCGAGGGCGTGGGCCCGCCTCCGGAAGCCCTCGCGGTCGAGGGTGAGCCCGAGGTCCTGCCCGACGACCATCCCCGGCGTCACGATCTCCACCGCGCAGCCGCGCCGTGCCAGCAGCTCGGCGACGGAGGTCGCGTGGTGGAAGCCCAGCTCGTCCACCACCAGGACCGAGCCCGACGGCGAGACGCTCCCGTCGAGCACGTCCCGCACGTCGGACGCCGCGGCCCACCGCCGCGTCGGGCGGGCGCCGGTCGCGAGCACCACGACCTCCGCGTCGAGGTCCGGCTCGCCGTCGAGGAAGGACACTCCGGCGGCGCGACACTCCGCGATCAGGTCGCGCACCACGTGCCCCAGCTCGGCGCGGCCGGGCGCCTCCGCGGCCAGCGCCAGCTGCCCACCGAGCCGCTCCCGCTCGACCAGGGTCACCGCGTGGCCGCGCGCCGCGGCGGTCGCGGCCGCCCGCAGCCCGGCGGGCCCACCCCCGACGACGGTGACCCGGCGCCGCGCCGTCCGCGCCTGCGGCGGCTGCAGCTCGTGGCCCGCGCGCGGGTTCACCGCACACCCGAGAGGAAGGTTCAGCCCCACCCGCCCGACGCACTCCTGGTTGCACCCCACGCAGGCGCGCTCGAACCGCGGCCCGGCGATCAGCCCGCGCGCGAACCCGACGAGGTCCGCGCGTCCCTCCCGCAGTACCGTCTCGCCCTGCTCCGGGGCGGTGAACCGGCCGACCGCGACGACCGGCACCCCCACCGCGGCCCGGATCGCGGCCGCCACGTCGGCGGCGTACCCGGGCGGGGTGTGCATCGAGGGCTCCACGAGGTACAACGACGAGGTCGCCACCCCGACCGTCGTGCTGAGGTAGTCCACACGGGACTCGAGCAGTCGCGCGACCGCCAGGACGTCGACCCCGTCCTCGTGCCCCAGCCGCACCCCGAGGATGCGGTCGCCGAGCTCGGCCCGCACCGCCTCGAGGACGCGCAGGAGCAGGCCGGTGCGGTCGGCGACGCCGGGGAGGGCGAGGAGGCACCGCAGCAGCGAGGCCTGCGAGCACTGCAGCTCGACGCCGTCGAACCCGCCGTCGACACAGCGCCGCGCGACGTCCGCGTACGCCGCCACGAGCTCGTCGAGGTCCGCCTCGGTCAGTGCGACGGGCACCTCGCGGAACAGGGGGTCCGGCAGCGCGACGGGCCCGCGGACCGGCGCGCGCGAGTACAGCGACGAGGCCTGCGGCCCGTTGTGGTTCAGCTGGGCGAGTACCAGCGACCCGTGGGCGTGGACGGCCTCGGTGAGTGCGCGGTAGCCGGGCAGCACCGCGGGGTCGTGGCCGCGGATCATGTGTTCGTAGGGGTGGTCGTCCGGGTGGACGGCGTGCTCCTCGGTGATCACCAGCCCGGCGGTCCGGGCGCGTTCGGCGTAGTACGCGACGTGCCGCGCGCTCGGCAGACCGTCCTCGGCGAAGCCCGTGAGATGGGCGGTGAAGACGATGCGGTTGCGGACCGTGGAGCGGCCGATCGTGGCGGGGGTGTTCAGCATCCGACCGCCCGACGCGCGTCCCGGACGGCCTCGTGGACGGTGCGGGGCGCGAGGCAGTCGCCGATCCGGGGGTGTCCGGCGAGGCGCAGGTCCGGCAGGCGGTGCGCGCAGTCGATCACCAGGGTGGCGGGCAGCTCCCGGATGGCACCGTGGTGGACGTCCTCGACGACCGCGCGGCCCCCGCCGACGGCGCGCACCCGGGCGAACAGGACCCGTTCGACGCCGGCCCGTTCCAGCCGGGCGTTGGCGTCCGCGAGGTCGCCGGTGCGGGAGAGCTGCGTCCCGGCGACGGCGTCGGGGGTGACGAGCGCACACGGCACCCCCGCGGCGGCGACCTGCTCGGCCACGGCGACGCCGGTCCAGTCCCCGATCGGATCGTGCACGACCACGCGGTCCCCCGGCCCGTACGCTCCCGCGGCCTCCGCCGCGGACGACACGCGCACGCCCGCACCGACCTCGAACGCGGGGGCCGACGGCACCGATCCCGTCGCCAGCAGGACGTCCCCGACCAGGTCCGCGGGCCCGGCCTCGACGCCGAGCTGCACCTCCACCCCGAGCCGCTCCAGCTCGCGCGCCCACCAGTGGACGAGCAGGCCGAAGCGCCCGCGCGCGGGCAGCGCCGCGGCGACCCGCAGCATCCCGCCGAGCCGGTCCGCCCGCTCGAGCAGCCGGACCGGGCGACCCAGCAACGCCGCCGTCCGCGCCGCCTCCAGGCCCGCGGGCCCCCCGCCGACGACCAGCAGCGGCGGCCCGGTGCGCGGCCGCGGAGCGTGCGGGAGCGGCGGGTCGAGCGTCTCGTGGCCGGAGCGGGGCTCGGCCTCGTCGGTGATCAGCGGGTTGCGCGGGTCGCGGGCGCGGTGCTGGTTGGCCAGGGTGCACGGGCGGATCCGCTCGGGGGTCCCGGCGCGGACGTGCGCGACGAGGCGGGGATCGGCGATCTGCGCGCGCGTCATCTCGACGAGGGCGAAACCCTCGGCCACCGCCGCCTCGGCCATCCCCGGGTCGACGACGCTGCCCTGCAGCACGACGTCGAGCCCGCGGCCGAGGAACGTGCCGGCGAGCGCGCGGTTGAACCCGGGCGGGGTGTGCAGGTCCGGCCGGGTCGCGGAGACCGAGAGCCCCGATCCCCGCACCGGCACGAGGTAGTCGACGAGGTCCCGCAGCTTCGGGGTGAGGGGCAGGAGCTGCTCGGGGGTGAGGCCCGCCCACGGGGCCAGCTCGTCGACGCAGAGGCGCAGACCCACCACGGCGTCCCCCACCGCCGCGCGGACGGCGGCGAGCACCTGGCGCAGGAGCAGGGTGCGGTCCTCGCCGTAGGCGTCGGTGCGGGTGTTGGTCAGGCCGGAGAGGAACTGGCGGAGCAGCGAGTGCTGGCCCGCGTTGAGCTCGACGCCGTCCAGGCCGTCGGCCACCGCGCGGGCGGCGGCGGCCGCGAACCCGGCCACCAGGGCGTCGATCTCCGGTTGCTCCACGACCTGCGGGACCTCGCGGGACACGACGTCCGGGATCCGCGAGGCACCCCAGAGCGCCCGGCCGGTGAAGGCCGAGGTGCCCTGGGAACCGCTGTGCCCCAAGGACGCCAGCAGCAGCGCGGGCCCGCACGAGCCCGCCACGGCCGCCCAGCCCGGCTCGGGTGCCCGCTCGTAGGGCCGGTCGGAGGGGTGCACGGACGCCGTCTCGCAGACGATCACCCCGCAGCCGCCCTCGGCGCGCGCGGCGTAGTACGCGCGATGCCGCTCCGAGAAGGACCGGCCGCGACCGAGGTTGGTGACGTGCGGCCCGAACAGCACGCGCGAGGGCGCGATCCGCGACCCGACCCGCACCGCCTCACCCAGCACGACTGCACCCCCCACAACCCCGTGAGCGGCGATAGTCGCCAGGGCGACTATCGCCACTCACGGGTCGGTAGGTCGCGCGGCGCCGGGCCCGTGCTGGTCGGACCCGGCGCCGGCGGACTGTGGGCCGGTTACGAACCGGCGACGGGGACCCGCAGGCCCGAGTCGGACTGCGAGGCACCCATGCCCGCGAGCGGGCTGGTCTCGCACGCCCGGTCCGGCCTGCCCATGGACAGCTGCAGCAGGACCGGGGTGTTCTTGCCGATCTTCGTGCGGGAGTGGTCCACCTCGGACTTCGGCACCACGTGGTCGTCGCCCCGCGCGGCGAGGGCCTGCTCGCCGAAGCCGCGCACGCACTCCGGGTCCGGCCCGTCGAGCGGGAGGCCGGTGAAGAACTTGGCCGCCATGCACCCGCCCTGGCAGGAGTCGTAGTGCTGGCAGCCCGAGCACGCCCCGCCGGTCTGCGGCTGCCGCAGCTCGGTGAACAGCTCGGAGTTCTCCCACACCTCCTGGAACCCGCCGGGCGAGCGGACGTTCCCCGCGAGGAAGTTCTCGTGGATCGCGAACGGGCAGGCGTAGACGTCCCCGACCGGGTCGATCAGGCAGACCACGCGCCCGGCGCCGCACAGGTTCAGCCCGGGCAGGGCCTCGCCGAACGCCGAGAGGTGGAAGAAGGAGTCCCCCGTCAGGACCTGGTCGCCGCGGTCGACGAGCCAGTCGTACATCTGCTTCTGCTGGCTGGGCAGCGGGTGCAGCTCGTCCCACACGTCCGCGCCGCGACCCGAGGGGCGCAGCCGGGTGATCCGCAGCTGGGCGCCGTACTTGTCCGCGATGGCCTTGAACTCGTCGAGCTGGTCGACGTTCTGGCGGGTCATCACGACCGAGATCTTGGGCTGCTGGAAGCCGGCCTCGGCCAGGTTCTCCAGCGCCCTGATCGCCATGTCGTACGAGCCGGGGCCGCGGACGTAGTCGTTGACCTCGGGGGTGGCCCCGTCGAGCGAGATCTGGATGTCGACGTAGTCGGTGGCGGCCAGCTGCGCGGCGCGCTGCTTGTCGATCTTCAGGCCGTTCGTGGAGAACTTGACCCCGACGTTGTGCGCGATGGAGTAGTCGAGCAGCTCCCAGAAGTCCGGGCGCACGGTCGGCTCGCCGCCGCCGATGTTGATGTAGAAGACCTGCATCCGCTGCAGCTCGTCGATCACGGCCTTGGCCTCGGCCGTGGTCAGCTCGCGCGGGTCCCGGCGGCCGGAGGACGAGAGGCAGTGGGCACAGGACAGGTTGCAGGCGTAGGTCAGCTCCCAGGTGAGGCAGATCGGGGAGTTGAGGCCGTACTGGAAGTGGTCGACCAGCTTCATCGGTGGAGCTCCTTAGCGCGGTTCGATCGTCCCGGAGGCGGCCAGCCCGGCGAGGGCCTTGAGGTAGGCGGGGCGCTGGGCCTCCTCGACGCCCGCGGCCTCGATGGCCGAGTGGACGTCCGGGTGCGACTCCAGGCCCTTCACGACCGCCACCAGCGGGAGGGTCTTCAGGAACGAGAGCTTCCGCGTCCCGAAGTGGTAGACGAGCGCACCGAAGGGCTCCGGACGCAGCGACACCTGGGGGCTGCAGCGGTAGGGAGCGCCGGGGTCGAACACCGAACCGTCCTCGACCCCGGCCACACCCTCGGCGGTCTTAGTAGACACCGCACATGCCGTCGATGGAGACCTCCTCGACGAGGGTCTCCTCGACGACGGGGGTGTCCTCGACCTGCTCGGTCTTCTCGATCGGAGCCATGGCGTACCTCCTGGTGTGACGTCGGCGTCGGGTCCTCCGGACAGTATTGGCACCGGGTGCCGATTACAAGGGTGGCCCATCCGATCGGACGGGCGGCGGGCATCCTGGACGCGTGGCGACCCTCCTGCACCTGACGACTCCGGACGACTGGCGCGCGGCGCAGGAGCGCGGCGCGCTCCTCCCGCTCGAGGAGTTCGTGCACCTGTCCACACCGGACCAGGTGGCCCTGCCCGCGAACCGGCTCTTCCACGGTCGCCCGGACGTGCTCCTGCTCGTGCTCGACCCCGCGCAGCTGACGGACGTCCGGTGGGAGCCGGGCGTGCCGGGTGATCCCGAGTCGATGCTGTTCCCCCACGCCTACGGCGCGGTGCCGGTCGCCGCCGTCCGGGCCGTCGTGCCGTACCCCGCACGGCCGGACGGCGGGTTCGACGCCCCCGACCTGCCGCACTGAGGGCTTGTCGCCAGTGACCTGCAACAAGAACCCCTCCGCCCGGACGGTTTCCACCCCCACCTCTTGACGGTTTGCCCGTCGTCACCCTGTGCCCGGCGTCACGCCCGCCCTAGCGTCCCCGTCGGACCGATGGTCGGCTGCGCGGGCTTCGCCTCCGCCGACTCCACCTGCACCAGAAAGGGCTGCCATGCAGGTCGACGAACTGCTCAAGCCGTTCCCGCTCAAGGAGTTCCACCCGTTCCCCAAGGCACTGCTCGGGCCGGGTGCGCACGAGATGATCGGGCCGGAGGCCCTGAAGCTCGGCTTCAAGAAGACCCTGGTGATGACCTCGGGTCTGCGCGGTACGGACATCGTGCACAAGATCGTCGAGTCGATGAAGTACCACGGTCTCGAGGTCGTGCTCTACGACCAGGTCGAGTCGAACCCCAAGGACTACAACGTCATGGACGCTGTGGGCCTCTACCAGCAGAACAACTGCGACTCGTTCGTCTCGATCGGCGGCGGTTCCAGCCACGACGCCTGCAAGGGCGCGCGCATCTCCGTGGCCCACGACGGCCGCAACGTCAACGAGTTCGAGGGCTTCAACAAGTCCGAGAACCCGCAGAACCCGCCGCACATCGCGGTCTCCACCACGGCCGGCACCGGCTCGGAGACCTCGTGGGCCTACGTCATCACCGACACCACGACGGACCCGGACAACCCCCACAAGTACGTCGCGTTCGACGACGCCTCGGTGACCTCCCTGGCGATCGACGACCCGGTGCTCTACTACGACTGCCCGATCGACTACACCGCCCAGTGCGGGTTCGACGTGCTGGCGCACGCCTCCGAGCCCTACGTGTCCCGGCTCAACTTCCAGCCGTCGCTGGGCAACGCGCTGCACGCGATCAAGCTGACCGCGCAGAGCCTGCGCGCCGCGGTCTGGAACGGCCAGGACCTCGCCGGTCGCGAGGGCATGATGTACGCGCAGTACATCGCCGCCCAGGCGTTCAACTCCGGTGGTCTCGGGATCATCCACTCGATCTCCCACGCGGTGTCGGCCTTCTACGACACCCACCACGGCCTCAACAACGCGATCGCGCTGCCCCGCGTGTGGGCCTTCAACATGCCGGTCGCCTACGAGCGCTTCGCGGACATCGCGGAGGCCATGGGCATCGACACCCACGGCATGACCAAGGTGCAGGCCGCGGAGGCCGCGCTGGCCGCGTCCATCCGACTGCTGCGCGACGTGGGCATCCCGGAGCGCTTCATCGACGTCACGCAGGACTCGTACTCGAAGAACCGGCTGGGCCAGGGCCCGACCAAGTACTACGAGAACGCGCCCACGATCGTCGGCGACGCGGCGGACGTCGACCGCATCACCAACCACGTCCTCGGCGACGCCTGCACCCCCGGCAACCCCAAGGAGTGCACGTTCGAGACGGTGCGCCCGGTCGTCGACCACTGCATCAACGGCGACCTGGACGACCTGCTGTCCTGACCCACCCGTGAGCGGCGATAGTCGCTCTGGCGACTATCGCCGCTCACGGCTGTGACCTGCTTCGACGGGCCCGCCCCACGCATCCGGCGCACACTGGAGGCGTGGCGGGCCCGCCGGCCTGTACGCCCCGGCTCGCTCGAGGAGCCGTCGGAAGGAGACCCGTGACATCGTCGTCCGAAAGCACCGCCCCCTTCGAGTCCGTCGACGAGGTGGTCGAGGCCCTGCGCGAGCAGGGCTACATCGCCGACACCCGGCTCGCGACGACGGTCTTCCTGCTCACCCGCCTCGACAAGCCGCTGCTGCTGGAGGGACCCGCGGGCGTCGGCAAGACCGAGCTGGCCAAGATGCTCGCGCTGGCCACGGGCCGACGGCTGCTGCGGCTGCAGTGCTACGAGGGCCAGGACGAGACGAAGGCCCTGTACGAGTGGGACTACGGCAAGCAGCTCATGTACACCCAGATCCTCCGCGAGAAGATCGGGCAGGTCGTGGAGGACGCCCCCGACCTGGGCGCGGCCGTGGACCGGATCGGGCAGAACGAGAGCGTCTTCTTCTCCGAGCGCTTCCTGGCCCCGCGCCCGCTGCTGGAGGCGATCCGCTCCGAGGAGCCGGTCGTGCTGCTGATCGACGAGGTCGACCGGGCCGACGAGGCGCTCGAGGCCGTGCTCCTGGAGACCCTCGGCGAGTTCCAGATCTCGATCCCCGAGGTCGGGACGTTCGTCGCGACACAGCGCCCCTACGTGCTGCTGACCTCCAACAACACTCGTGACCTCGCGGCGGCCCTCAAGCGCCGCTGCCTGCACCTGTTCCTGGACTACCCGGCCGCGGAGCGCGAGCTGGAGATCGTCCGGTCCAAGAAGACCGGGCTGTCGGACGCGCTGGCCGAGGAGCTGGTCAACGTGGTCCGCGGGCTGCGCGAGCTGGAGCTGCGCAAGGCGCCGAGCATCTCGGAGACGATCGACTGGGCCCGCACCCTCGCGGTCCTCGGGGTCGAGGAGCTGAACGCGCAGATCCTGTCGGACACCGTCTCCGTCGTCGTCAAGTACGACAAGGACGTGACCAAGGCGCTCGAGGCGCTGCCGCGGCTGGTGGACCCCAACGGGGAGATCGAGGAGCACGGCCACGGGCACGGGCACGGACATGGCCACGGGCACGGCCACGAGGACGAGCCGGACGGCAGCGCGATCCGTTCGGCCAAGGACACCGCGGGCCGCCACGGCGACGGCGTCTACGGCACCCCGGCGTACGCCAAGGGCACCGAGAAGGACACCGCGGCCAAGGTGCGCAACGTGACCGCCGGGCAGGGCTCGCGGTCCTTCGGGCTCGGACGCAAGCGGGCCCTGTAGTGGAGGCGAGCATCCACCGGTTCGTCCGGCTGCTGCGCATCCGCGGCGTGCGGATCTCGGTCTCCGAGGCCGTCGACGCCATGCGGTGCGCCTCGCAGCCGGGCGTGCTGGGCGACAAGTCGGTGCTCAAGGAGGCGCTGCGCGTCGCCCTGATCAAGGACCGCCGCGACGAGGCGACCTACGACGAGGTGTTCGACCTGTTCTTCGCCCTGGTCAAGGTGGGTGAGGCGGAGACGGGGCACGGCCACGGGCACGGACACGGCGACCTCTCCGACGAGGGCACGCTCGACGACTTCACCCTGTCCGAGGACCCGTCGGAGACCCCGCAGCAGGGCCACGAGCACGGCAAGCCCGTGGACATCCGGGACTACTTCGACCCCGAGGACCTGGCCCAGCAGTACAACCTGCACCAGGAGGCCAACAAGATCGACCTGGCCGCGATGACCGAGGAGATCGTGTTCTCCAAGGACAACCAGGGCCAGCCGCTCTCCGAGGGCAACCGGGTGCAGATCGAGACCGACCGGCTCTCCGGGGCCGGGCTGCCGGGCGACATCTCGACGGCCACCGGGACGAAGGTCGACGCCGACCTGTCGGTGGCCCAGCAGGAGGCGCTGCTCGGGTGGCTGACCGCCGCCGAGGAGGATCTGGACGCCGCCACCGAGGACGACGCCACGGCGTTGCGCAGGCGGCTGGCGGGCGTGCTCGCCAACCTCCCGGAGGCGATCAAGGCGCACCTGGAGAAGCTGCTGGAGATCGAGCAGCGGATCATCGACGGCGGTGAGGGCGAGGGGCGCACGGCACAGGTCGACCGGGCGTCGGAGACCGAGCGGATGCAGCTCGAGGACTCGCTGCGGCGCCTGGCCAAGACACTGCACGGCGCGCTGACCCACCGCAGGCGGGTGTCCCCGCAGGGGCGCATCGACTCCGCGCGCACCATGCGGAAGAACATGCGGTTCGACGGCGTGCCGTTCACCCCGGTCACGGTGAAGCGGCAGGAGGACAAGCCGCGGCTGGTCGTCCTGGCGGACGTCTCGCTGTCCGTGCGCGCCACCGCGCGGTTCACCCTGCACCTGGTCCACGGCCTGCAGGACCTGTTCGGGCAGGTGCGCTCGTTCGCGTTCGTCGACGAGATCGCCGAGATCACGGACCTGTTCGCCGACCATCCCGTGGAGCACGCGCTCGGGCTGGTGTTCGGCGGCGACGTGATCGACGTGGACGCCAACTCCAACTACGGGCTCGCCTTCGGCCGGTTCCTGGAGGACCACGGGTCCGCCGTGACGCGCCGGTCCACCGTGCTCGTCCTGGGCGACGGGCGGGGCAACGGCAACGACCCGAACATGGAGGCGTTCGTCGAGATCACCCGGCGTGCGCGGGAGACCATCTGGCTCACCCCCGAGCCCCGCTACTCGTGGGGCCTGGGGCGCTGCGACCTGCCCGCCTACGCCGAGTACTGCGACCGCGTCCGCGTGGTCCGCGACCTCACCGGCCTGGAGCAGACGACGAACGAGATGGCGGGCGAGCTGATCGGCCGCTGACCCCTCGCACTATGGAACCATAACGCGCTCGAAAGGGCTGATTTCGCGCGTTATGGTTCCATAGTGCGTCAGAGGGTCAGGGCGATCTTGCCGATCGTGCGGCCGGACTCCAGCTGCTCGTGCGCCTTGCGCAGGTTGTCACCGGTCAGGCCCGCGTACGTCTGGGTCAGGGTGGTGCGCACGTGGCCCTCGTCGACCAGCTCGGCGACGCGGTTCAGCAGCTCCCGCTGGGTCGCGTCCGTCGGCTGGAACAGGGGCCGGGTGAACATCAGCTCCCAGTGCCAGGTGAGGCTCTTGGTCTTGAGCGGCACCAGGTCCATGCCCGGCGGCTCGTCGATGGCGACGATCTCGCCGCGCGGGGTGAGGAGCTCGGCGTAGGCCTCGACGTTCCGCCCGGAGACCGGGGAGAAGACGAACTGGACGTCCGGGGCGACGGTCCGCACGCTCGCCACGAGGTCGTGGTGGTCGGCGATGTGGTCCGCGCCCATGCTCCGGGCGAAGGCGGCGGACTCCGGGCGGGACGCGGTGCCGATCACCTCGACGCCGGTGAGGGTCTTCGCGAGCTGGGTCACCATGGAGCCCACGCCACCGGCGGCGGAGACGACCAGCAGCCTGCCGGTGCTCTCGGGGCCCAGCCGCAGCGCGTCGAACAGGGTCTCCCACGCGGTGATCGTGGTGAGCGGCAGCGCCGCGGCCTCCGCCCAGTCGAGGGAGCGCGGCTTGCGCCCGACGACGTGCTCGTCCACCAGCTGCAGACCCGCGTTGCTGCCGGGCCGGTCGATGGTGCCCGCGTAGAAGACCTCGTCTCCGGGGGCGTACGCGGTGACCTCCGCCCCGACGGCGCGCACCACGCCCGCCGCGTCGAAGCCGAGCACCCGCGGGCCGGTCAGGCCGGCGCGGACCTTGTGGTCGACCGGGTTCACGGACACGGCTCCGACCTCGACGAGGAGATCGTGCGGGCCGGGGTCGGGGACGTCGAGGTCGATCTCGGTGAAGGTGTGCGCGTCGACGGCGGTGGTGCGGGTGGTCATGGCGCCACGGTATGCAGCGGGTACTGGTTACCCGCAAGGGAGTCGACTTCCCTTCGGTTACCATCCTACTCATGCCCGCCTTGAACGCCCCCGCGGACGCCTATCTGGCGAACTGCCCGTGCCGCTCGATACTCGACCTGTTGGCCGACAAGTGGAGCGCCCTCGCCCTCGGCGCCCTGACCGCGGGCCCGCTGCGGTTCGGCGAGGTGCGCACCCGCCTGGAGGGGATCAGCCCGAAGGTGCTGACGGCGGTGCTGCGCAGGCTCGCCGAGCACGGCCTGGTCGAGCGCACCGTGTTCCCCGAGATCCCGCTGCGGGTCGAGTACGCGCTCACCGAGCTCGGACGGGACGCGAACGGCCCGCTCGAGGCGCTGCGCACGTGGGTCGAGGCGAACATCGAGCGGTTCCCCTGATCCCACGTCGCGGCAATGTGGAACTACAACCGTCGTTCCGGGCCCCGGAAACGGCCATTGTGGCTCCACACTGCGTCAGGGGCTCGGGACGTCAGGGGCGCAGGATCAGGGCACGGAGCGTCTCGGTGAGCCAGGACTCGTAGTCGTCCCCGCTCCAGCCCCGGGCGACGGTCATCTCGTGCACGGCCGGGGAGATCAGCATCCAGACGACGTCCCGGGCGTGGGTCGGGTCCGTCCGCAGCCAGCCGCGCTCGGCCCAGCGTCCGATGTGGATCGTCGTACCGATCAGCCGCTGTTCGTCCAGCGTCGCCGCGTACGCCTCCAGATCGGCGTCGCCGCCGCGGGAGGCGAGCATGACGCGCATCAGGGGCCCCGCCCGTTCGGAGATCTCCCGGGCCATCGCGGCGTAGGCCGCGGCCCCCTCCTCGGGGTTCGCCGCGGCGCGGACCCGCTGCGCCGCCGGGCGATCGGCCACGGAGACCGGCTCGTCGTCTCCGGCCATGGCGACGTCGTGCACCGCCTTGAGCAGCGCCGCCTTGGTCCCGAACGTCTTGTAGACGGTCTCCTGTGACACCCCGGCCGCCTCGGCGACACCGTCGCGGACGGCGACCTCACGGTCGTCGGGTGCCGCATGTCCGGCAGGCAGACCGGGCCCTTCGTCGTCTACACCGCGGACGGCGCCGTGGAACGGGCGTTCGCCCCGACCGGGAAGCGGGTTCGAGGTGCGGCAGGCCCACTTCCAGCGGGTGCGCGAGGGCAGGGTCACCGAGCACTGGGCGGTCCGCGACGACCAGGGCCTGGGCCTGCAGCTCGGCTGGATCCCGCCGTCACCGATGTTCCTGGTGCGCAGCGCGATCGCCACCCGACGCGCCCGCCGCGCGCACCCCGGCTGATCGGCGGCGCGCCGCCCCCTCCGGTCGGACGGTTCCGCGGAGCCCGGCGGACGGGATCGCACCCATGCCGGGCCGCGCGTGCCTAGCGTCGGGGGCGACGGAGGGGGCTGCGATGATCGGGCTCGGACAGCTGGACAACGACCTGGCCGGATGGCTGGACCGCACCCTGCTGGTGCCCGGGATCCTGGGGCCGGAGCGCTTCGAGGAGGCGTTCGTCGCGATCGTCACCGCGGCGGCGGCCGATCCCGACGAGGCGTGGCTCGCCTTCTATCGCAACACCCTGGCCGCGCTGCACGGCGAACCCGCGCCCGGCGGGACGAACGCCGAGATCAAACCCGTGCACGAGCGGGCGGCGCAGCTGGCGGTCGGCGAGGTCCTGGAGCTGGGCTGCTGCTTCGGGTTCCTCGCCCTGCGGCTCGCGGCCGCGGGCCACCGGGTGATCGCGGGCGACCTCACCCCCGGCACCGTGGACCTGTTGGGGCGCCTCGCCCCGCGGCTGGGTCTGGACGTCGAGACCCTGCTCTCCGACGCCCGCGCGGTCCCGCTCCCCGACGGCGCCGTCGACACCGTGCTCGCCGTGCACCTGATCGAGCACCTGCCCGCCCAGGACGGCAAGGTCGTGCTCGCCGAGGCCATCCGACTGGCCCGGCGGCGGGTGGTCGTCGCGGTGCCGTTCGAGGACACGCCGAACGAGACCTGGGGGCACCTCACGACGTTCGACGCGGACGGTCTGCGTGCCCTCGGCGAGGAGACCGGGCTCCCCTTCACCGTGTCCGAGCACCACGGCGGGTGGCTGGTCGTCGACCGCTGAGGAGCGAACGGCGCGCTCGCTCACGAGGTATGAGCGAACGCGCCGTTCGTCGGGTCAGGCGGAGGCGGTCTTCAGCGCCCGCTTGGCCAGCACCGTCACCAGGTGGTTGCGGTACTCGGGGGTGCCGTGGCTGTCCGTCGGAGGCTCGGTGCCCTCGGCGGCCAACGCGGCGGCCTCCTCGATCGACTTGCCCTCGGCCAGCGCGGCCTCGGTCGCGGACGCGCGCAGCGGGGTGCCGCCCATGTTGACCAGGCCGAGGTGCGTGGCCCCGTCCGGCATGGTCGCCACGGCGACGGCCACGATCGCCCAGTCGTTGCTGCGGCGGGTGAACTTCTCGTACGCCCAGCCCGTGGCGCCGGTGCGCGGCACCCGGATCTCGACGACGAGCTCGTCCGGCTCCTTCACCGAGCTGAACACCCCGGTGTAGAACTCGGTGATCGGGACCTTCCGCTCACCGCGGGGGCTGCGGAGGACGACGGTGCCGTCGAGCGCGAGGACGGCGGCGGGCAGGTCGCCCGCCGGGTCCGCGTGCGCGATGGCGCCGCCGAGGGTCCCGCGGTGGCGGACCTGGGGGTCGCCCACCGTGCGCGCCACCGCGGGCAGCAGGGCGCACTCGGCGGCCAGGACGTCCGAGATCACGAGGTCCCGGTACCGCGTGGCGGCACCGATGGCGACCTCGTCGCCGTCCACCCGGATGTAGTTCAGCTCGGCGAGCCGCCCGATGTCGATCACGATCTCGGGCGCGGCCAGCCGCAGCTTCATCACCGGGAGCAGCGAGTGCCCGCCCGCGAGGACGGTGGCACCGTCGCCGTGCTCGGCGAGCAGGGCGATCGCGGCGTCCACGGTCTGCGGACGCTCGTAGTCGAAGCCGACGGGGATCACTTCGCGCCCTCCCCGGCGGAGAAGCCGGGGGCGACCGTCTTGTCGTCCGCACCCGCGGCCTGCGCGGCGTCGGGGTCCTTGCCCGCCGCGACGAGCACGGCCCGCACGATGTTGTGGTAGCCCGTGCACCGACAGATGTTGCCCTCGAGCCCCTCCCGGACGTCCTTCTCGGTGAGGTCGGGGTTCTCCTCGATGAGCGAGACCGCCGCCATCACCATGCCCGGGGTGCAGAACCCGCACTGCAGGCCGTGCTCCTGCCGGAACGCCGCGGTGACCTTGTGCTCGATCCCGAGGTCCTCCATGGTCTGGACGGACTGCTCGTCCACCTGGACCGCGAGGACGGTGCAGGACTTCACGGACTCGCCGTCGACGAGGACCGTGCACGCCCCGCAGGACGTGGTGTCACACCCGATGTTGGTCGCCTTGAGGCCCACGGTGTCGCGCAGGTAGTGCGCCAGCAGGGTCCGGGGCTCGACGTCCGCGCTGGTGGGCTCGCCGTTGACCGTGATGTCGACCTTCACTTGGCCGCCTCCGAAATCGCCGCCCAGACCCGCATGGGGGTCAGCGGCATGTCGATGTGCTCGACGCCGAGGTGCGACACCGCGTCGATCACCGCGTTGTGCACCGCGGGGCAGGAGCCGATGGTCCCGGCCTCGCCGATGCCCTTGTAGCCGAGCGTGTTGATGGTCGTCGGCGTCTCCATGGTGACCAGGTCGAAGCTGGGGAGCTCCGCCGCCGACGGGATGCCGTAGTCGGCGAAGGTGCCGGTGAGGGGCTGACCCTCCTCGTCCCACATCACCTCCTCGAGCATCGCCTGCGCGATGCCCTGGGCGATGCCGCCGTGCCGCTGGCCGTCGAAGATCAGCGGGTTGAGGATCGGGCCCGCGTCGTCCACGGCCCAGATCCGCTCGACGGTGGCCTTGCCGGACTCGACGTCCACCTCGACCAGGGCGACGTGCGCCCCGAACGGGAAGGTCGGCTTCTTCGCGTCCCACTCGTGGAAGGCCTTGAGCTCCTCCCGGCCCGCGAGCTCGGCCAGCGAGACCGCCGCTCCGGTGCCCTTGACCTGCACCGACCCGTCGGCCACGACGAGGTCCTCGACGTTCGCCTCGAGCACGTCCGCGGCCCGCTGCTTGGCGAGCTCGACGAGGTCGATCGCGGCGTGGTGCACCGCGATGCCGCCGGTCTGCAGGCTCCGCGAGCCCATGGTGCCCGCACCCTTGGGGATCAGGTCCGTGTCGCCGTGCTTCACGGTGATCTTGTCGACGTCGATGCCGAGCTGCTCGCTCGCCAGCATCGCCCAGGCCGTGGCGTGCCCCTGCCCGTGCGGCGAGGTGCCGGTCAGGACCGTGACGGTCCCGTCCTCGTGCACCTGCACGGTGGCGTTCTCGACGAACGCGCCGCCGCCGGTGATCTCGACGTACGACGAGACGCCGATGCCCAGCTGCAGCGGGTCACCCGCCTCCCGGCGCCGCTTCTGCTCGGCGCGCAGGCCGTCGTAGTCCGCGGCCTTCAGCGCCAGGTCGATGGCCTTGGCGTACTCGCCGGTGTCGTACTCCGCGCCGCCCTTCGTGGTGAAGGGGAACTTCTCGGGCCTGACGACGTTGCGCTTGCGCAGCTCGGCCGGGTCCATGTCGATCGCGTCCGCGAACAGGTCCATGGCGCGCTCGATGGCCTGGGTGGCCTCCGGGCGGCCGGCGCCGCGGTAGGCGGCGGTGGAGGTGGTGTTCGTGGCGACGACCGAGGCCGTGGACCAGACCTTGGGGATGTCGTAGGTGCCCGGCGCCATCATCCGGGTGAACATCGGCAGTGCGACGCCGAGGCGCGGGTAGGCGCCCGCGTCCGCGACGACCTCGAGGGAGTAGGCCTTGACGGTGCCGTCCCGGTCGCCGCCGATGGTGATCGTCTGCACCTGGCCGCGGCCCTGGACCATCCCGGTCATGTTCTCCGAGCGCGACTCGTTCCAGCGCACGGGCCTGCCGACCTTCTTCGACAGCCAGCCGACCAGGGCGAACTCGGGGTCCGCGCCGATCTTGGCGCCGAAACCGCCGCCGACGTCCGGCAGGATCACGTGCAGCTGGGAGGGCTCGATGCCCATCCAGCCCGCGACCTCGTCCCGCGCGGCCTGGGCGTTCTGCGTGGAGAGGAACAGCGTGCAGCGCCCGTCCTCGCCCCAGAACGCGGTGGCGGCGCGGGTCTCCAGCGGGGCCGCCGCGACGCGCTGGTTCACGATCTCCTTCGAGACCACGACCTCGCAGTCGGCGAAGAAGTCCTCCGGCCTGCCCTCCTTGTTCAGGTGCATCCCCGAGACGAGGTTCGTGCCCGCCTCCGGGAACAGCAGCACCTCGTCCTTGAGGGCCTCCTTCATGTCGACCACGACGTCCAGCGGCTCGTAGTCGACGTCCACCAGCTCCGCGGCGTCCTCGCCCTGGTACGCCTCCTCGGTGAGGACGGCCGCGACCGCCTCGCCGACGTAGCGCACCCGGTCGACGGCCAGGAACGGGCGCAGCATCGCCTTGTGCGCGGCCGGGAAGCCCAGCATGGGCGCCAGGTCGCAGTCGGCGCCGGTGAACACGGCGACGACGCCCGGTGCGTCCTTCGCCGCGTCCACGTCGATCGAGGTGATCGTCGCGTGTGCGATCGGGGAGCGGACCAGGGTCAGATGCAGCGCCCCGGTGAGCCGCTCGTCGGTCAGGTCGTCGGTGTATGTCGCGCCCCGTGTGAGGAACACCGGGTCCTCGGTACGGACAACGCGCGTGCCCAAGATGCTCATCGGGGCCGACCCTATCCCCGCGCACGGGGCGCGCAACGCGATGACCTGCGGGTTAGCCGACCCTAAGCCCCTCGTCGCGGCAAACACGGAACCGCAGGAGCGGCAGTTCTCGCCCGCTTGCCGCGCACGTGCGGAGAAGCCGTACCGAGACTTGAACGAACGTTCACTCGATCGGCCCAGTCTCCCACCACGGAGTGACCGCCCACAGCGGCGAGACCGGGCCGTGCCCCGCCCCCAGCGGGTAGGACCACCGCACCGCCTCGACGATGTAGCGCTTGCCGAAGGCCACCGCCTCGGGCACCGCGAGGCCGCGGGCCAGCCCGGCGGAGATCGCCGACGCCAGGGAGTCCCCGCCGCCGTGGGTGTGCCCCGTGGCGAACCGCGGGCCGGGCAGCTCGGTGAACGACTCGCCGTCGAACAGCAGGTCGACGCAGACGTCCGCGTCCTCGGCGAGGTGACCGCCCTTGACCAGCACGTTCTGCGGCCCCAGGGCGTGCAGGGCCTTGGCCGCCGCGTACTGGCCCGCCCGGTCGTGGACGTCGATGTCGACGAGCAGGCGCACCTCGTCGAGGTTGGGGGTGACCAGGGTGGCGCGCGGGAACAGCTCGTCCCGGAAGGAGTCCAGCGCGGAGTCCGCGAGGAGCTGGTCGCCGTTCATGGAGGCGGCCACGGGGTCGATGACGAACGGGGTGGCCCGGCCGACGCCGATCCCGTTCTCGTCACACGCCGCGGCGACCGCCCGGATGATCTCCGCGGTGGCGAGCATGCCCGTCTTCGCCGCCTGCAGCCCGATGTCCGACGCCACGGACGCGATCTGGGCCGCCACCGTCTCGGCCGGGATCGTGTGCACGCCCGTCACGCCGAGGGAGTTCTGAACGGTCACCGCGCAGACGGCCAGACAGCCGTGCACCCCGCACGCGGCGAGGGCCCTCAGGTCGGCGGCGATCCCCGCGCCGCCCCCCGAGTCGGTGCCCGCGATCGTCATGACGCGGGGTGGGGTGGTGCCGACGGTGGGCTCGGGCATCTGTCCTCCTCAACCGGCATTACCCGGCTGGTTCCTGCGGTCGGCGAGGTCCGCCCTCTCAGCCCGCGCCCGGCGAGCTCCCGCGTGGTGCGTCCACGACCGTAGTCCCGCGTCCGGTGCCCGGAGGAATGAGGACCGCACGGATGGGGTTCACTCGGATCATGGCCGAAGAGAACGTGGAGCTCAGCCCTGAGGGCTGGGTCGCAGGACAGACCCAGAAGATCCTGGAGACCGGGACGACCGAGGGGATCGAGGTGGCGGGCAAGCCGATCGTGTTGCTGACGCTGCGCGGCGCGAAGTCCGGCAAGCTGCGCTACACCCCGCTGATGCGGGTGGAGCACGACGGCGCGTACGCCGCCGTGGCGTCCAAGGGTGGGGCCCCCGAGCACCCCGTCTGGTACCACAACATCCTGGCGCACCCCGAGTTCTCGCTGCAGGACGGCACGGTCACCAAGACCTACCGGGCCCGCGAGGTCTCCGGTGACGAGCGCGCCGCCTGGTGGGAGCGCGCCGTCGAGGCCTACCCGCCCTACGCCGAGTACCAGACCAAGACCGACCGGCAGATCCCCGTGTTCGTCCTCGAACCGGTCGGCTGAGCCGAACCGAGTCGAGCCGAGTCGACCAGCGTGACGGGAGCGCTCTCCCCAGAGCGCTCCCGTCACCCTCGCGAGCCGTCCGCGGCCGTGACGGCGCGGAGCAGCGGGCGACTGGCCGCGGTGGCCGCGGCGACCGTGGCGGTCCCGGCGAGGAGCACGACCCCGAGCAGGACCAGGCCGCTCGGTGCCGCGACGGCGCTCACCGCGACGAACGGAGACGCGCAGAACAACCCGAGCCCGAGCGCGATGGCCCCGTTGACCAGCAGCGGAGCGGCCGTCTCGCGGGCACGGGCGGACTCCAGCACCTGGACCGGGGTGCCCGCGAGCCGCAGCAGCCGCAGCGTGTGGCGGTGGTCGAGGACCCGCGCGGCCGCGGCCGTGCCCGTCGCGGTGGCCGCGACCAGGAACGTCCCGATCAGCACCACGAACGCGCCGCGGCGCATGTCCCCGACCAGGACGGCCTGGTCCGCCGCCCGGTCCGCCTCGGTCTGCACCAGCGTGCCCGGGACGAGCGCGCCCAGCAGCGTGCGGGCCCGGTCCAGCACGGCCGGGTCCCCGGGCCGGACGAGCACCTCGTCGGCGGTGCCGGGAGGCAGGAACGCCGCGATCCCGGCCGCGCCCAGCTCCTGCTCCGCGCGGTCCCGCAGGTCCGGCGCCACCACCGCCGGGCGCAGGTGCAACGTCGTCGTGTCCTCGGTGGACAGACCGGAGACGGCCGCGGTCAACGGCGCCAGGAAGCCCGCGACGAACACCGCCAGGGTCAGTCCGGCGACGGGCCGGAAGGCCGCCCGGGGATCGTCGAGCAGCCTGCGGCCCGCGATCACCGACGCCGCGCCGTCCCGTCGGACCAGCCAGGCGCCGGCGACGCGGACCACCAGCGGCCCGATCAGCACGCACGCCCCGAACAGCGCCAGCACCCCCGCCGCGAGCACCAGACCGACCGCGGAGACGTCCACCGTCCGCAGCGCCGCGTTGACGATCCCGAACACCACGAGCGCCGCCGCGACCCCCAGCAGCCGGATCCAGCGCACCCGCTGGGGGACCTGCCTGCGCACCACCCCGAGCGGGGACACCACGACCCGGCGCAGCCCACCGATCGCCGACAGCGTGGCCAGGGCACCGACCCCGAGCACCACCGGCACCGCCACCATCCAGGACGGACGGAGGTCCGCGGTGAACCATCCGCCGCCCGCGAGCGGGATCCGGGCCAGGAGCGGCGCACACGCCCACTCGAGCACCACCCCCACGGCCGCGGCCGCGGTCGCGACGGCCGTCGTCTCCGCGACCGCCACGGTCGTGACCTGCCGGGTCGAGGCCCCGAGCAGGCGCAGCGTGGCCAGGCGGTCGGCGCGGCGGGTCGCGGTGAGCCGGGCGGAGGCGCCGAGCAGGCCCGCCACCGGGAACACGACGAGCGCCACGGCGACGATCGTGAGGCTGCGGTACAGCAGGGCGTCGGACGAGGCCTCGACCCGGTCGAACGCCGCGACCGGCAGGACGTCGGAGTCGCCGGGCGCGGTGAAGGCCGGGTCGTCCGGGGCCCGGCCCAGCACGGCGACCAGCTCGTCCGGGCGCTGCAGCCCGGCGTCGCCCACCTCGCCGGTCACGGGCCCCGGATAGCGCTCCGCCAGCGCATCTGCGGGCAGCGCGTGCAGCAGGTCGGCCAGCGCGGGGGACACCCACACCTCGCCCGGCGCGGGCAGCCGCGGCAGCCCGGGCGGGGGCGCGGCCGCCGCGTCGAGCGCGGCGAGGTCGACCTGCACGATCGGCAGCCCGGCCGCGTGGTCGGTGCGCACCCGCAGCTGCGCCACGGGGTCGCCCTGCGCGGCGACCGGCGTGCGCCAGCCCGTGCGCAGCTCCCGCTGGTCCAGCCCGTGCAGGGCGCCCAGGGCCGTCATGAGCAGCGCGGTCGCCACCGCCACGCCCGCGCCCACCAGCCCCGCGGCCGCCCACGCCCGCCGGCCCCCGAGCCGCAGCAGGCGCAGCGACAGCCCGATCACCAGGCCCCCTGTGCGCGGCGATCGTCGCTCTGGCGTGCATCGCCGCTCACGAGGGACTCGGCGGGTACGGGCCTGCCGTCGTGCAGGGCGAGGGTGCGGTGGCACCGCGCCGCCACCTCCGGATCGTGGGTGACCACGACCAGCGCGGTGCCCGTGCGGACCGCGAGGCCGCACAGCAGGTCCATGACCTGGGCGCCCGTGGTCGAGTCGAGGGCGCCGGTGGGCTCGTCGGCGAACACCACCGCCGGGCCCGCGACCAGCGCGCGGGCGATCGCGACCCGCTGTTCCTGGCCGCCGGACAGCTGCCCGGGGCGGCGGTCCTGCAGGCCGTCGAGCCCCAGGGTCGGGAACCACGCCGCGGCCTTGGCGACCGCCTCGCGCCGCCCGACGCCCGCGAGCATCAGCGGCAGCGCGACGTTCTCGACCGCGGGCAGCTCGGGCAGCAGCTGCCCGAACTGGAACACGAACCCGAAGCGGGCCCGGCGCAGCGTCGTCCGCCGGGCCTCCGAGAGCGAGTCGACCCGCTCGGCGCCGAGCCGGACCTCGCCCTCGTCGGGTCGCAGGATGCCGGCCAGGCAATGCAGCAGCGTCGACTTGCCGGAGCCCGACGGCCCGGTCACCGCCAGGGTCTCCCCCGGTGCGACCGAGACGTCCACACCGGACAGGACCGTGACGGCGCCGAACCGCTTCGTGATCCCACGCCCGCTCAGCACGAGACGCGCTCCTCGACGGCGGTGCGCTGGGCCGGGACCGTGACGACGTCGGCGGGCTGCACCCACCGCTGCCCGAGCTCGGCGTAGGGCCGCGCGTCCAACGCCGGTCCGACGGGCTCGTCGTCGCTCCCCCCGCGCAGACCCGCCGTCTCCGCCAGAGCCTGCAGCACCGGCAGGAAGGCCATCACCACGAGCGTGAGCACCCCCAGGACCCACGCCCCCGTCACCACGATCTCCCCCGCTGTGTTCATGGCACCGACTCTGCGCCCGCGAGCGGGTCCGCCACCTCGGGAGATCGGCCAGAGCTCCTCGTCCTTTCGGCTGAGGCGAGACCCCCGTCCGGTCGTCCTAAGGTGGCCCGGTGACCGCTCCGCTCCGCTTGACCCGACACGCGGGCGTGGCGCTCGAGGTGCTCGCCTACCTGTTCTGGCTGGCCGTCGACATGGTCCAGGCCGTCTCGATCGGACTGCCGCGGGGCGCCGCGACCACGCTGGCCGGCTGTGTCGTGGCGGGGATCGTGCTCAGCCGCCGCCGGGTGCCCCTCGATCGGGTGGTCGTGCCGGCGTTCGCGGCGTCGCTGCTGTTCTCGGTGGTGTCGGTGGCCCTCGGCGCCCCGTCGATGTCCTTCACCGAGCAGCTCGCGCTGGCGGTGGTGACGGTGGTGGCGCTGCGGAACGCGAGCGACCGTCGGGTGCTGTGGGTGGCCGCCTCCGCGCTGGCCGCGATCGTCCTGTCGCCCGTGCTGCGCACACCCGTCGCGGGCACGTCGGACGCCTTCAGCGTGCTGTCGGCCCTCGGCTGGGGCGGCGCGGTCGCGATCGGGCTGGTCTGGCGCGAGACGGCGGCGCGGCGGCGGGCCGCGCTGACCGACGCCCGCTCCGCCGAGCGGATGGAGCTCGCCCGGGAGCTGCACGACGTCGTCGCACACCAGGTCACGGGGATCGTCGTGGCCGCGCAGGCCGCGTCCGTGGTCGCGCGGACCAGTCCGGACGACGTGGACCGGGCGCTGGCCGCGATCGAGCGGGCGGGCACCGACGCGCTGACCGCGATGCGGCAGATGGTGGGCGTGCTCCGCGGCGGGGAGGAGGCCACCCGCACGCTCGGCGCGGAGCTGGGCGAGATCCCGGACCTGATCGCGCGGTTCGACCCGTCCGGCGGGTTGGTCCGGCTGCGGGCGAACCCCGGGTTCGCCCACGCCGTGCTCCCGGCGGGGGTCGCCGCGACCGGTTTCCGGGTGGTGCAGGAGGCTCTGACCAACGTGCGGCGGCACGCCCCCGAGGCGACCGCCGTCGAGGTGGAGATCGGGATCGGTGCGGAGGAGCTGCGCGTGGCGGTGCGCAACGACGGCGCCAGGGCGCGTCGCGAGGGCGGCGGCGGGTTCGGGATCACCGGCATGGCCGAGCGGGTGGCGGCCCTGAACGGGACCCTGACCGCGGGCCCGGCGGGACCGGGGACCTGGGCGGTCGACGCCCGGGTGCCGCTGCGATGACCACCGTCCTGCTGGCGGACGACCAGGAGATGGTGCGCACCGGCTTCCGGCTCATCCTGTCCGCCGAACCCGGCATCGAGGTCGTCGGCGAGGCTGGGACCGGGGTCGAGGCCGTCACGCGGGCGCGGGAGCTGCGCCCGGACGTCGTGCTGATGGACATCCGCATGCCGGAGCTCGACGGGCTGGAGGCCACCCGGGCACTGACGGCGGATCCGACGCCACCGCGGGTCGTCGTGGTGACCACGTTCGATCTCGACGAGTACGTCTACGGCGCCCTGCGCGCCGGGGCCTGCGGCTTCCTGCTCAAGGACGCCGGCCCCCGACTGCTGGTGGAGGCCGTGCGGGCCGCCGCGGCGGGTGACGCGCTGGTCTCCCCGTCGATCACCGTCCGGCTGCTGGAGCGGCTCACCGAACCGGTCGCCGCGCCCCGGCTCCCGGAACCGCTCTCCCCGCGGGAGCTCGACGTGGTGCGGGCCGTGGCGCGCGGTCGGACCAACAACGAGATCGCCGCGGAGCTGTTCGTCTCACTCTCCACCGTCAAGACCCACCTCGCGAACGTGCAGGCCAAGCTGGACGCCCGCAACCGCGTCGAGATCGCGGCCTGGGCCTGGGAACACCAGCTCGTGACCTAGGAGAGCTCCGACGGCACCGCGACGACGTCGACCATCGCCCCGTTGCGCAGCACCGTGACCGGGAGCGGGACGCCGATCGCCTCGCCGAAGAGCTGCCGCTGGATGCCCTGGGCGTCCTCCACCGGGCGTCGCCCGACGTCGAGCACCAGGTCACCGCGGCGCAGCCCCGCCCGGTCCGCCGGGCTCCCGGCGATCACCTCGGCCAGCCGCATCCCGTGGCGCCTGCCGTGGCGGCCCTCGGGCACCGGCGCGGGCACGCCGACCACGCCCAGGTAGGCGCGGCGGACGCGGCCGTCCGCACGCAGGGCGTCCACGATCCGCCGGGTCGTGGCGTTGACCGGGACGGCGAGGCCCAGGCCGGTCCCCGCCACCGCCGTGTTGATCCCGACGACCCGACCCTCGGAGTCCGCGAGCGCGCCGCCGGAGTTGCCTGGGTTCAGCGCCGCGTCGGTCTGGATGACGTCCTCGACCACCCGGCCCGCCGAGCCGTCCCGGGTGGGCAGGGCGCGCCCGAGCGCGCTGACCACCCCGGCGGTCACCGATCCGGCCAGGCCCAGCGGGTTGCCCACCGCGACCACCAGCTGCCCGACGACGAGATCGTCGGCGTTCCCGAGCCGGACCGGCTCGGGCAGCGGCTCGTCGGTGCGGAGCAGGGCGAGGTCGGACAGCGGGTCGGCGCCCGCGACCCGCACGCTCACCTGCGAGCCGTCCGCGAAGTCCGCCCGGCCGGTGCGCGAGCGGCCCACGACGTGTGCGTTGGTGACGAGCTCGGTGCGGGAGACGACCACCGCGGACCCCGAGCCCCGGCCGAACCGGACGGCGGCGACCTTGGCGGTCAGCTCCGCGGCGACCGCGGAGACCGTCTGCGAGTAGGAATCCATGACGCCTCCGTGATTACACCGTTGCAGTCATCGAACGCACGGTGCGGGCGCCCTGTTCCCGCCGGGGTCAGACGTCCGGTTCAGACGTCTTCGGCCTCGACGCGGGCCGGGTCCCAGGACTGCCCGGGGGCACCGAAGCCGCGCTTGCGCAGGGCCTTCTTCGCCTGGCGGCCGTAGCGCCCCACGAGGCGGTCGATGTAGATCGTGCCGTCCAGGTGGTCGGTCTCGTGCTGCAGGCACCGCGCGAAGAAGCCGCGGCCCTCGATCTCGACCGGGACGCCCTTCTCGTCGGTGCCGGTGACCTTCGCCCAGTCCGCCCGGCCCGTCGGGAACTGCTCGCCGGGGACGGACAGGCAGCCCTCCTCGTCGTCCTCCAGGTCCGGCATCATCCCGTCCGGCCGCTCCGAGGTCGACAGGACCGGGTTGCACACGACCCCGCGCCGGTTCGTGCGGGTCAGCTCGTCCGGGCAGTCGAAGA
The DNA here is from genome assembly GCF_900102195.1 of Pseudonocardia oroxyli. Taxonomy (GTDB): domain Bacteria; phylum Actinomycetota; class Actinomycetes; order Mycobacteriales; family Pseudonocardiaceae; genus Pseudonocardia; species Pseudonocardia oroxyli. The sequence goes on along the minus strand of NZ_FNBE01000002.1, from coordinate 58,595 downwards.
CGAACACGCGGCGGTCCACGCCGATCTGGTTCGCGGCGAGGCCGACGCCGTGCGCCGCGGCCATCGTGTCGAACATGTCGGCGACCAGCGCGGCCAGTTCGTCGTCATAGGACTCGACGGGGCGGGTGGGGGTGTGCAGGACGGGATCGCCGATGATGACGATGGGACGGACGGCCACCCGGGTGACGATAATGTCTCGATCCCGGATTCACGCCCACGGGTGGCGCGTCCGCGCCGTTCGCGTCGGACCCCCGTGGTTGAATGGCGCCCGCGAATGACAGCCGTGTCATTCGGCATGGAGCGTCGGCAGGAGCGTGATGGAGTCCGCCACCGAACCCCGCGGGACGGACGGTCCCACGGGCAGGCCCGCCCGGGAGCTGGATCGCCGCGAGCGGGAGATCCTGGCCTTCGAGGGCCAGTGGTGGAAGTACCAGGGCGCCAAGGAACAGGCGATCCGCGAGCTGTTCGACATGTCCGCCACGCGCTACTACCAGGTGCTCAACGCCCTGGTCGACACCCCCGAGGCCCTCGCCGCCGACCCGCTGCTGGTCAAGCGCCTGCGCAGGCTGCGGGCGAGCAGGCAGCGCACGCGTGCCGCGCGCAGGCTCGGCATGGAGCCCTGGTGACCCGTCTGGGAGGTAGGCCGTGACCGCACCGAACGGGATGTCGACCGCCAAGGTCGGCGGGATCGCGCTGATCGGCGTCGGGGTGATCGCCGCGGTGATCGGGCTGGTCTCGCTGGGCACCGGCGGCTCCTCCTCCGGCGGCGACGAGGCGGCGACCCCGACGGCGTCCGTGGCGCCGGCGACACCGGACACCAACGCGGTGCCCCTGCCCTCGTTCTCGGCCGAGCCCACCACCGTCGCCCCCACGCCGACCCCCGCCCCCGTGGCGCCGCCCGTCGCGGAGGCCTCCGGTGCGGGTGCCGGCGCCTCCGTCGCCCCGACGATGCCGCTGCGCGTCTACAACAACAGCACCATCTCCGGGCTGGCCGCCACGGCCGCGGCGGACTTCCAGCGCGGCGGCTGGACCGTCGCGGAGTCCACGAACTACCCGGACGGCATCATCCCGACCAGCACGGTCTACTACCGCCCCGGCACCGGCGAGCAGGCCTCGGCCCAGCGCCTGGCGGACGAGTACGGCCTGCGCGTCGAGCCGCGGTTCGAGGGCATCCAGGACGCCAGCCCCGGCCTGATCGTGATCGTGACGCGAGACTTCAAGGGCGCCTGACGACTTCCGCTCCCCAGCGACGGCGCCCGCAGTGTGGAGCCACGACTGTCGTCTCGAGACTCGGACACGACAGTTGTGGCTCCACAATGCTCAGTCGGTGCTGCGGCGGGCCGCGTACGCCTCCAGCTCGGCGACCTGGACGGGGTCCAGGCTCGGTGGGACGTTGCGGCGGGCCTTCGCCAGGTGGACGGCGGTGACCTCGGTGGCGTCGAGGGACTCCCGCATCGCGGTCAGCGCGGCCTCGCGGAGGATCGCGGCACAGTCGGCGGCCGAGTAGCCCTCCAGGTCGGCGGCGAGTGCGTCGAGGTCGACGTCGTCCGCCAGCGGGGTGTTCCGGCCCGACGCCCGCAGGATGTCCGCCCGCGCCTGCGCGTCCGGCGGCGGCACGAACACCAGCCGCTCCAGCCGCCCCGGCCGCAGCAGCGCGGGATCGATCAGCTCGGGCCGGTTCGTCGCCCCCACCACGACGACGTCCCGCAGCGGGGTCGCGCCGTCCAGCTCGGTCAGCAGCGCGGCCACCACCCGGTCCGCCACCCCGGAGTCCGTGGACCCGCCCCGCCGCGGAGCCAGCGCGTCCACCTCGTCGAGGAAGACCAGCGCCGGCGCGGCGTCCGCGGCCTTGCGGAACAGCTCGCGCACCGCCCGCTCGGACTCCCCGACGTACTTGTCGAGCAGTTCGGCGCCCTTCACCGCGAACACGTTCAGCTGCCCGGACCCCGCCAGCGCGCGGAGCAGGAAGGTCTTGCCGCCACCGGGCGGCCCGTAGAGCAGCACCCCGCGCGGGGCGTCCACGCCGAGACGGGCGAACGAGTCCGGGTAGCGCAGCGGCCACAGCACCGCCTCGGTCAGCGCCTGCTTGACCTCCGTCATGTCGCCGACCTGGTCGAGGGTCAGGCCACCGGTCTGCAGCGTGTCCGACGACGACATGGAGATCGGCCGCACCGACCCCACGGCGTTCAGCAGGTCCGCCATCTCGATCTTCGGGTCCTCGTTGCCGCGGAGCGCGGCGTGCACCGCGGCCTCGCGGCGCACCGCGGCCAGGTCGGCCACGACGAACCCCGGGGTGCGGGTGGCGATCTCTCCCAGCTCGACGTCCTCGGCCACCGGGACCTCGGTGAACAGCCTGCGCAGCAGGTCGGCCCGGACGGCCTGGTCGGGCAGGCCGAGGCTCAGCTCGCGGTCCGCCAGATCCGGCGCCCGCAGCCGCGGGTCGACGGCCTCGGGCTCGGCCGTCGTCGCCACCAGCGCCAGGTTCGGGGTCCCCACGGCCTCCTTCAGCGAGTCCAGGACGAGCGTGGCGAGCGGGGGCGGCGAGGCGGCGGGCAGCAACGCGTCGACGTCCGTGACCAGCAGGACCGTCGGACGGCCCGCGGCGGCCTGGTCGCGGGCCGCGGTCAACGCCTCCTGCACCCGCGCGGCGGCGGACGCGGGCTCCAGCGCCGCGGCCGCCGGCCCCGGCAGCTCCACGCACCGCGCCTCGACGGCGGCGGCGACGCTGCGCACCAGCGTCGCCTTCCCGACGCCCTCGGGCCCGGTCACCAGCACACCGAGCCGCGGGGACCCGCCGAGGCGGACCAGCAGCTCGGGGCGCGAGAAGGTCAGCTCCAGCCACTCCACCAGGCGCTTCGCCGGGGCGGCGTGGCCGATCAGGGCGTCGATGGGGAGCGGCGGCTCGTCCGCGGCCGCGGGGGTGGTGAGGCCGACCGTGCCGACCGTGCCCACGGCGTCTGCCAGCGTCCGGTCGGCCGTCCGGGCCGGTGCCCGGGTGTCGGCGACGCCCGCGGTCGCCGTCGCGCGGATCGGCGTGTCCGCCGTCGTCGGCCCGTTCAGCCACCCGACGACCGTGGTGGGGTGCACCACCACCGGCCCCGCGGGCTCGACCCGCGCCACGGTGACCAGCTCGCTCGTCCAGGCGCCGCCGATCGCCGTCGACAGGGCGCGGCGGGCCGCGGGGACGTCCGCGCCGGGCGGCGGTGCGATGTCCTGGGGCAGCAACGACACCGCGTCCCCCGCGGTCAGCACCTTGCCGAGCAGCGCGAGCCGGGCCGTCGCGGGGCTGACGGTGCCGCGGGCCAGCGCCGACCCGGCCACGACGATCCGCCGCGCGGGCTGCACCGACACCGGGGAGACCACGACCTCCGCCCCGTCCTTGAGACCGCAGTTGGACAGCGTGACGTCGTCCAGCAGAGCCTGGCCGGGCGCCCCCGCGGGATCACCGGCGACCGCCAGCGCACTGGTCGCCCGGCTCCCGGTCACGGTGACGGCGTCCCAGCTGCGCAGGTGCAGGGCGTCGAGCACCTCGGGATGCAGGCGGACCACCCCCCGGCGCGCATCGGTGGCGGAGGTGGCGAGGCGGGCGACCAAGGTGATCACTGGCACCCGCCCACCGTATCGGCGCGGCGCCCCGCCACACGGACCGAGATGTCCGACCCGCGGGCCGGAGCGTCCGACTCGCGTGTCTGCGGGTCAGCGGCGGCGCAGGCCCAGGCGGCTGAGGGGGGCGGTGATGCGGCGGCGGTTGTTGCTGGGCAGCCTGCGGCTCTGCCCCAGGGCCCCGAGTGACCGGGCGGGGCGGGCGGGGCCGTGGCCGAGGCCCGCCCCGTCGTCGGTGCGCCTGCGGCCCATTCCGGCCATGCCCCGGGCCACGGCACTCGCCCGGCCCGCGACCCGGCGGCGCAGCGGCGGCCGCAGCCCGAGCCTGCGCGCGGATCGGGCGGCGCGGGCGACGGCCCGCCGCTCGCGAACCGGCACGCCCCACGCCTCGGGGTGCCGGGACAGCCAGACCCACCGGTAGACGGTGTACGGGATGAGCAGCAGATACCCGACGGCGATGATCGCCATGCCGAGGAAGGGCGCGGTCAGCAGGATCGCGGCCGCGGCGCCGACCAGCACCAGGAGCGGCGCGATCCACTGCGGCCGCACCCGCGCCGTCTTCAGCGAGAGGGTGGGGATGCGGCTGACCATGAGCGCCGCGGTGACCAGGGCCCAGATCCCGACCGCGAGCGGGGCGGACCACCACCCCGCGCCGAAGTGCAGGTAGAGATACAGCGGCAGGCCCGCGGTGAGCGCAGCGGCGGGCGCGGGCACGCCGACGAAGAACTCCTTGGCGAACGGCGGCTGGTCACCGTCGTCGATCAGCGTGTTGAAACGGGCCAGGCGCAGCGCCATGCAGACCGCGAAGATCAGCGCGACGACCCAGCCGAGCCGGGTCCCCTGCAGCGCCCAGATGTAGAGGACGAGCGCGGGCGCCACCCCGAAGGAGACCAGGTCGGACAGCGAGTCCAGCTCCTGGCCGATCTTCGACGAGGCGTCGAGCAGGCGCGCCAGCCCGCCGTCGAGCGCGTCGCACAGCGCGGCGCCGAAGGCGGCGGCGATGCAGAGCTCGAACCGGCCCGCGAGGGCGAAGTTGACCGCGGAGAGGCCGAGGCACAGGGCGAGGACCGTGACCGCGTTGGGCAGCAGCCGGATGCCCGCCTGGTACGGGTTCACGCGAGGACCGCCAGGGGGGTCTCCCCGCCGATCGTGCGTTGGCCCACCGCCACCTGCGGTCGGACCCCCGGGGGCAGGTAGGTGTCCACCCGCGACCCGAAGCGGATCAGGCCGTAGGTCTCGCCCGCGGCGACCTCGTCCCCCGCCGCCACGGAGCAGACGATCCGGCGCGCCAGCAGCCCGGCGATCTGCACGATCCCGAGGGCGTGGCCGGTCCGGGTCTCCAGGACCATCGCGTTGCGCTCGTTGTCCGTGCTGGCTTTGTCCAGGTCCGCGGAGAGGAAGACGCCGGGCACGTACTGCAGCGACCGGACGCGCCCGTGCACCGGGATGCGCTGGACGTGCACGTCCAGCACGGAGAGGAAGACGCTGACGCGGGCGACGGGCTCGCGGGGCAGGTCCAGCTCCGGCGGGGGGACGACGTCCTCGATCAGCGCGACCGTGCCGTCCGCGGGCGCCAGCACGGCGCCGGTGATCGGCGGCGGCACCCGCTTCGGCGCCCGGAAGAACAGCGCGGTGAGTCCGGTGGCCAGCAGGCCGACGCCGGTACCCCGGCCGGTCAGCAGCCGGGCGGCCCCCGCCGCGGCGGCGACGGCGCCGATCACCGGACGGCCCCCGGGGTGGATCGGCGGCACGGCCTCGCGGACGAGTGTCGCGGCGTGCACCAGGGCGTTCTCGCCGGCAGGGGTCGCGGCCATGGTCGCGGATCCACTCCTCGTCGGCGCCCGGACGGCGACCCCGCTCCCGGCGGCTGCCGGACGGGTCGGACGCGATGGCGACACGCTACCGGGGCCCTCGCAGGCGGTCGTCCGCCCGGCCCACGCAAAGGGCCGGGGCCGCCATCCCCCGAGACGGCGACCCCGGCCTTGGAACCGCTCGTCCGCTCCCCAGCGACGGGCGGTAGGTCCTGTGCGTCGAAGGGTGGATACCCACCCCGTACCGAAAGTATCCCCAGCGATCGACCACTCGTCCATATCAATCCGGGCCCAACCCGATGATCTGCACCGATCGGCCGAACGCTCACTGGATAAGACGTCGAGAAGGGGCAAAGTGTTGCACCCTCTGCATGTGACCCGTACCACTTTTCGAGTGACAGAGCCCCTCAGCAACCCCTAAAGGGGCGGATCCAGCAACCACACGTCGACCTCGTCGCCCACCTCGACCCGCTCCGCCGCCTCGGGCACGACGAACAGGCAGTCCGCCCTGGCCAGCGAGGCGAGCATGTGCGAAGCGGGGGAGCCGATCTCGCCGACCGTGCCGTCGACGGCGTCGAGCGACCCGCGTCGGAACTGCCGCCTGCCGACGGGAGAGGTCAGCACGTCCCGCGAACGGGCGGTCACGATGGGCCGATCGGGGTAGGGGTGCCCCATGGCGCGCCGCAGGACCGGACGGACGAACACCTCGAAGGACACCTGAGAGCTCACCGGGTTGCCCGGCAGCGTCACGACGGGGCAGGCGACCTCGCAGAACTCGACGATCCCGGCGCCCTGCGGCCCGCCCGGCTGCATGCCGACCTTGACGAACTCCACGCCGTGCCCGGTGAGCGCGTCCTTGACCACCTCGTAGGCCCCCGCGGAGACCCCGCCGGAGGTGACCACGAGGTCCACCCCCTCGACGATCCGCTCACCGAGGACCTTGCGGAACTCGGCGACGTCGTCCGGGACGAAACGGAGCTGCTCGGCCGTGGCCCCGGCGTCCCGCACGGCGGCGGCGAGCATCGCGCCGTTCGACTCGTAGATCTGGCCGGGCTGCAGCGGCTCGCCCGGCGCCACCAGCTCGGAGCCGGTGGACAGCACGAGGACGTGCGGCGGGCGGCGCACCGGCAGGGTCGCCCGACCCACGGCGGCGGCCACCCCGATCTGCGCGGCCCCGAGGACGGTGCCCGCCGGGAGCACCTCGGCCCCGGCGTGGACGTCCTCCCCGATGCTGCGGACGTGCCGACCCACCTCGGGGGCCAGCCGCACGGCGACGGTCTCGGTGCCGCCGTCCGTCAGCTCGACGGGCACCACGGCGTCCGCCCCCACGGGCATCGGCGCGCCGGTCATGATGCGCGCAACCGTGCCCGGCGCCAGGTCCGGCACGTCCGTGCGGCCCGCGGGGATGTCGGTGGCCACCGGCAGCGTCACCGGGGAGTCCTCCGACGCCCCCGCCAGCTCGGCGGCGCGCACCGCGTACCCGTCCATCGCCGAGTTGTCGAACGGCGGCAGCGCGATCGCGGCCGTGACGGCCTCGGCCAGCACCTTCCCCCTGGCCTCGGCCAGCGGCAGCTCGACGACGTCGGTCGGCCCGAGCAGCGCGGCCACGACGGCCCGATGCTCCTCCACGGTGCGCACGGGCCCATCCTGCCCGAGCGCGCGTTCGGTTGCACTCGCCTACCCCGAGTGCTAAAACGGGGCTTGGCACTCGGCTTGCCCGAGTGCCAGTTCGAGCCCCGGTGAGACCGGCGCAGGGTTGCCGGTCGTCCGTCGCGGGCGCCGTGCTCGGACAGACGAGTTTTCCCAATCGGAGGACCACACCCCCATGGCGAAGCAGATCGCTTTCGACGAGGAGGCGCGCCGCGGGCTCGAGCGCGGCATGAACACCCTCGCCGACGCTGTCAAGGTGACGCTCGGCCCGCGCGGCCGCAACGTCGTCCTGGAGAAGAAGTGGGGCGCACCCACCATCACGAACGATGGTGTGTCGATCGCCAAGGAGATCGAGCTCGAGGACCCGTGGGAGAAGATCGGGGCCGAGCTCGTCAAGGAAGTCGCCAAGAAGACGGACGACATCGCGGGTGACGGCACCACCACCGCGACCGTCCTGGCCCAGGCGCTGGTCCGCGAGGGCCTGCGCAACGTGGCCGCCGGCGCCAACCCGATGGGCCTCAAGCGCGGCATCGAGAAGGCCGTCGAGGCCGTCTCGCAGGCGCTGCTCAAGTCCGCCAAGGAGATCGAGACCAAGGAGCAGATCGCTGCCACGGCCTCCATCTCCGCCGCCGACCCGCAGATCGGCGAGCTCATCGCCGAGGCGATGGACAAGGTCGGCAAGGAGGGCGTGATCACGGTCGAGGAGAGCCAGACCTTCGGTCTGGAGCTCGAGCTCACCGAGGGCATGCGCTTCGACAAGGGCTACATCTCCCCGTACTTCGTGACCGACGCGGAGCGCATGGAGGTCGAGCTCGAGGACCCGTACATCCTCCTCGTCTCGTCCAAGATCTCGACGGTCAAGGACCTGCTCCCGCTGCTGGAGAAGGTCATGCAGTCGGGCAAGCCGCTCGCGATCATCGCGGAGGACGTCGAGGGCGAGGCCCTGGCCACGCTCGTCGTCAACAAGATCCGTGGCACCTTCAAGTCCGTCGCGATCAAGGCGCCGGGCTTCGGTGACCGCCGCGAGGCCATGCTCACCGACATGGGCATCCTCACCGGTGGCGAGGTCATCTCGGAGAAGGTCGGCCTCAAGCTGGACACCGCCGACCTGTCGCTGCTGGGCACCGCCCGCAAGGTCGTCGTCACCAAGGACGAGACGACCATCGTCGACGGCGCGGGCGACGCGGACCAGATCGCCGGTCGCGTCAACCAGATCCGCGCCGAGATCGACCGCACGGACTCGGACTACGACCGCGAGAAGCTGCAGGAGCGCCTGGCCAAGCTGGCCGGCGGTGTTGCGGTGATCAAGGCCGGTGCCGCGACCGAGGTCGAGCTCAAGGAGCGCAAGCACCGCATCGAGGACGCCGTCCGCAACGCGAAGGCGGCCGTCGAGGAGGGCATCGTCGCCGGTGGCGGCGTCGCGCTCATCCAGGCCGGTGCCGGCCTGTTCGAGGGCCTCGGCCTGGACGGCGACGAGGCGACCGGGGCGAACATCGTCCGGGTCGCGCTCGAGGCGCCGCTCAAGCAGATCGCGGTCAACGCCGGCCTCGAGGGCGGCGTCGTGGCGGAGAAGGTTCGGAACCTCCCCTCGGGCGAGGGCCTGGACGCCGCCACGGGCGAGTACAAGGACCTGGTCAAGGCCGGCATCATCGACCCGGCCAAGGTCACCCGCTCGGCGCTGCAGAACGCGGCGTCCATCGCGGCGCTGTTCCTGACCACCGAGGCGGTCATCGCCGACAAGCCGGAGAAGAACGCCGCTCCGGTCGGCGACCCGACCGGTGGCATGGGCGGCATGGACTTCTGAGAGAAGCCTGCGTCACGAGGCATCCTCTCTGATCCGTCCTGCGTGAAGGGGCGGCGGGCTTCGGCCCGCCGCCCCTTTCGCGTGTCCGACGCCGTGCCGGTCGCACAGTCAGAACAGGAACACGTAGGCGCTGAACAGGACCGTCAGGAACGTCGGGACGAGGGTCAGGAGCACCGGCCAGACGTGCTGGGCCCGCGTGGTCGCGAACCAGACGGCGAGCGGCCAGCCGAGCGCGAACACCGCGACCATCCCGCCCATGAGCACCGCGCCGAGGTCGCCGAGCCCGAGCCCGAAGGCGATGAACATCAGCGCGAAGAACGCGGGCCACAACGCGCACAGCGCGGTCACCGTCAGCCCGACGACCCGGACCGCCAGCACTCCGCCCGGCTGCGGCGCCCGGCGCCGGGGCACCGTCGGGAACTGGAGGAAGGGCTGCTCCACCTCCCACGAGCGCACCGCGGGGAACTGCGGCACGCCCGCGGGTGCCCAGGGCTCGCGGGGGGCGGGGATCACCCCGGGGTTGCTCGGCAGCAGGCCTGCGGGCGGCTCGAACCGCAGCGCGGCGGGCTCGTGGTGCGGTGTCGTGGTCATGCCACGAACCTAGAAACCCGCAGCTCAGCGCACAGGGGTGCCAGCACCACCCCGCCCGGTGGCCACCCCGCCGGTTCGCGGTGAGCGTGACGCGGTGGTCGTCAGCCGAGCGCTCTCGTGACACTCGGGTGGTGCGCGCTCCGCGGATCCCTGCATGATCGTTCCGAGCGTGACGGGAGCGTCGCATCGAGTGCGCTCCTGTGACACTCGCGCGGTCCGACCGTTGCGGCACCCGGCCACATCGAGCGTCACACGAGCGCGGTTGATGCGACGCTCCCGTGACACTCGCGCGATACGACCGCTGCAAGCACCCCGACCATCGCCGTGAGTCACGCGAGCGCGGTCGACGCGACGCTCCCGTGACACTCGCGCACCATCGCGGAGCTGCGGTGCGGGCGCGTTCGCGCATGCCGTTTGCCGAGCGTCACGCGAGCGTCGTCAGCGGGGCGCTCCTGTGACGATCACGCACCCACCGCTGCGGGGGGCGCGTGCGATGCGCTCGCCGCCGTCGAGCGTCACACCAGGGTGATCGACACAGCGCTCCCGTCACACTCGTCGGCGGTGATTCCCGCGAGCGTCACCCGGCGGCACGACGGTCAGCGCTCCCGTCACGCTCGGCGCGGAGTAGCGCGCGTCGGACCTGCTCCGCCACGAGTTCCGGTTGCCGCATCACCATGCCGGGATCGAAGCGGAGCACCCGCCACCCCTCGCGAGCGAGGAACGCCTCGCGGACGAGGTCGCGCTGGGCCCGTTCCGCCCTCAGATGATCGGGGCCGTTGTGCTCGACGCCGAGTTGCTGCGCCGGGAACGCGAGATCCAGCTCGTAGGGGCCGATGGGGTGTTGGAGGACCGGCGTCGGCAGGCCTGCGTCCTCGATGGCCAGGCGAATGCGCGTCTCCATCGGGGAGCCGGACCTCCGGTTCGCCCGCCTGAGCACCTCGGGTACCCGGGCGCTGCCTCGGACCCCGCGGTGCAGGTCCCGCACGGCGAGGACGTCTCCCGGCTCGAACCCGCCGACCCGAGCGAGGGCGTCGACAGCCACGATGGCCTCGCGCATGGACGCGCGACAGGCGAGGTCGAACGCGGTGCGGAGCGCCGTCGTCACCCGGGCGCCCTCGGCCACGGTGATCTCCTCGGGGAGCACGATCCCGCGTCGGACCAGCAGTCCCGGGTGTGCGCGCTGCGTCCCCCCGGGAACGATCACCTCAACCGCGGCGTCCGCGGGACCGCACGAGGCCCCGAGCAGCTCCGCGGCCGCCCATCCGCCGACCACACCGCGCCCCTCGACCAGGACGTGAGCAGCGCGCCCGCGGAGCGCGAGATCGGGCGGTCCGGCAGTCATCAGGACGTAGATGTCGGGGAACATCCGCCGATAGCGCGGTCCACGCAGCTCGCCCGCCGTCACCCGGCCCTCGGCCACAGCGACGGATCCACGAAAAGGTTCGATCGTCATGCGGACTGTGACGGCGCCCGACCGTCCGCGGTTCCACTCGAGGTTCGAGAGTGACAGGAGCGTCGCGCGGAAAGCCGGCCGGTGCCACTCACCCGGCCCGGTGCTGCACGAGCGTCACCGGAGCGCACCATCACCAACGCTCCTGTCACCCCACCCCGAGCGTCACCGGAGCGCACCCCCACGAGCGTTCCTGTCCCGCTCGGAACGATCATGCGGCACGAGCGTCACCGGAGCGCACCATCATCAACGTTCCCGTCACCCTCGGAAAGATCACGCGGCACGAGCGCTACCCGCTGCCCCCGCTGCCCACCGGACCCACCCCGAGCGTCACCCGAGCGCATTACCGCGAACACTCCCGTCACGCTCAAAATGATCTTTCGGCACGTGCGTCACCGCGGCGCACGACCGCGAGCACTCCGTCGGACCCACCGCGAGCGTTACCGGAGCGCACTATCATCAACGCTCCCGTCACCCTCGGAAAGATCATGCGGCGCGAGCGTCACCGGAGCGTCGTCGGCGCAGCGCTCACGTGACACTCGTGTACTCCCCCGCGACGGCGGCGGCGCGGGCGCGGAGGGACTCCGCCAGCTCCGGTGGATCCAGCGCGACCACCCGCGGGGCCAGGGACCACAGGACCTGCTCGGCGTGGTGCATGCTCCCGAACGCGACCACGACGGCGTCGGGCTCCTCCCGCACGATCATCACCTCGGCCGCCAGGACCTCCCGGTCGCCGCGCACCCGCACCTCCACGTGCGGGATCCGGCGGCGGAAGTCCGCGCGCCTGCGCTCCCACAGCTGGTCGAGGTCGATCCCCGACGGCCGCCGCGCGGGCTCGGCCAGCTCCTGCGCCTCCTCGATCCGGTCGACGCGGTAGGTGCGGTCGGCGCCGTCGTGGAGCGCGAGGAGGTACCACCGGCCCGCCGACTCGACGAGGCCGAGCGGGTCGACCGTCCGCAGCCGCGCGGACCCGTCCCGCGACGCGTAGCGCATCCGCAGCCGGTTCCCCGCGAACACCGCCCGCTGCACCTGGACCGGGGCGGGTGTGGGCTCGGCCCCCTCGCGCAACCACCCCGCGCGCCCGACGAGAACGCGGTCCGCCGCACCCGTCGCCGCGGCGCGGGAGGCCTCCGGCAGGGCCGCGACCAGTTTCCGGATCGCCGACGAGAAGGCCTGTCCCCGGCCCAGGAGGTCTCGGGGCGTGGTCAGCAGGGCGACCGCCTCGTCGGTCGTGAGCCCGGTGAGGTCCGTGGAGAAGCCCGGCAGCAGGGCGATCCCGCCGTGGCGGCCGCGCTCGGTGTAGACGGGGATGCCTGCGCTCGAGAGCGCCTCGACGTCTCGCAGCACCGTCCGTTCGGAGACCTCCAGCTCCGCCGCCAGCTCCGCGGCCGTCGACCGGCCACGGTGGCGCAGCAGGAGGGTGAGCGAGAGCAGCCGATCGGCACGCATCCGCAAAACATGACACAAGGTGTCCGGTTGAGGCGAGAGGGTCCTTCCATGACCACCACGGAGATCGACCCCCGCACCCCCTACGCCGGCGCCCTCGACTGGGCCGCCGCCGTCCTCGCCGGAGTCCGCGAGGAGCAGCTCGCCGGGCCCACCCCGTGCCCCGAGCTCGACGTCGACGGCCTGGTCCGACACCTCGTCGCCACCGTCTACAAGATCGCCGCGATCGGCGAGGGCCGCGACCCGCGGCCGCTCCCGTTCCAGGTCGACGGCACCTTGGAGGACGCCCGCGCCGAGTACGAGCGGGTCTGGACCGCCGAGGCCCTCGACCGCGAGGTCACCGTGCCCTGGGGACGGGCGCCCGGGCGGACGGCGCTGTGGGGGTACGTGAACGAGCTGCTCGTGCACACCTGGGACGTCGCCGTCGCCACCGGGCAGCCGTGCGAGGCGCCCGCCGCGGCCGTCGAGCCCGCGCTGGCGGTCGCGCGGATGCTCATCCCGGCCGAGCGCGAGGGCTTCCCCTTCGCCCCACCCGTCGAGCCGGCCGCGGACGCGGGCCCGACCGAGCGCCTCGCCAACTGGTCCGGCCACGCCCGCTGAGGGTCGTGAGTGGCGATGGTCGCCCGGGCGACCATCGCCGCTCACGGTCAGGGCTGCTGGTGCGGGGCCTTGTACTCGCTCGCGTCCGGCGCGGTGAACAGCGGCGCGACCTCGGTGAGGCCGCCCTCGGCGTTCTGGTCGACCTTGGCGATGTAGACGCCGCGGGTCGGCGGGGCACCGGGCGAGCTGTAGTCCAGCGGCGCGACCAGGTCGTCGGTGCCGACCGAGGTCAGGGACTTCAGCGCCGTCTGGACGCCCGCCCGGGACAGGTCGCCGTTCTGGCAGGCCTTCTCCAGCACCGCCTGCCAGACGAGCCCCTCGACGTACCCGGCCTGCGCACCCGCGTTCTTCGGGCTGTTCGGGTACTTCGCCTTGTACTCCGTGGCGACCTCGACGGCCTTCGGCGTCTTCGACGAGAACGGCGCACTCGACGCCGCCACGTACAGCTTGTCCAGCGCACCCGCCGCCGGGCTCGAGAGCAGGGCCGGGTCGAACGTCGGGTTGTTGCCCAGGACCGGCACGTTCAGCCCGAGCGCGGCGTTGTTGGCCATGGCCGAGGCCGTCTGGCCGGGCGTCGTGGTCAGCACGATCGCGGTGACGCCCTCGCCCTTGAGCCCGGTCACGATGTTCGCCAGGTCGTTGTCCGTCGAGGTGATCTTGGACTCGACGACCGTCATGCCGTGCTTCTCGGCGTAGAACTTCGAGCCGCGCAGGCCGTTGCCGCCGTACTCGCCGTCGATGTAGATGTGTCCGATCTTGTCGCCCTGCTTGATCAGGCCCTGCTGCTGCAGGTAGGAGAGCCCGTCGATGATCTCGACGTCGTAGGTGGTCCCGATCATCATGATGTTCGGGTTGTTCAGGATCTCCGACGACCAGGACGCGGGCGCGGCGGAGACGTTGTCGTCGATCAGGTTCTGCTTCAGCGCCGCGAGCACGGGCGAGCCCAGGAGCTGCACGATCCCGAGGATCTTCGGCTCGAGCTGCGGATAGAGCGTTTTGGCGGTGTCCGCCTTGTACCCGTGGTCGACGATCTCCAGGGCCAGCTGGCGCCCGCAGATCCCGCCCGCGGCGTTGACGTCGGCCACCCAGAGCTCGTTGCCGCCGATCAGCGCCTCGCCCAGGTTCTTGAACACGCCGGTCCGGTCGCCCATGACGCCGAGGGTGATCGTGGAGTCGGTGACGCCGAAGTCGGTCTTCACCCCGCCCGTCCCGCCGCTCGACCCGGAGGACCCGGAGTCCGCCGTGCTGCCACAGGCCACGAGCAGGAGCGCCGAGACGCCCACCACCGCCGCCCGGCCCCAGTTCTTGATCATCATCGATCTCCTTGTCGGGTGGTGAGCCTGCGACCGATGGCCGCCAGCCCACCGGGTTCGAACAGCACCACCAGCACGATCGCGGCTCCGTACACGAACGCGCTGATGAGCACGGGGGACAACGTCCCGATGGACCAACCGAACTCGGTGGCCCCCAGGGTCAGCACCTGCGGCAGGCCGTTGACCAGCACCGCCCCGGCGACGGCGCCGGGGATCGAGCCGAGGCCGCCGATCAGCACCATCGCCAGGTACGAGATCGCGACGGTGATGGAGTAGGTGCCGATGAACTCGTTCTCGTCCGGTTTGACGAGGTCCAGCCACAGGGCCGTCATGACGCCCGCCAGCCCGGCGAAGGCGGACGACACGGTGAAGGCCTGCGCCTTCGCCCGGGCCACGTTCACGCCCATCGCGGTGGCGGCGGCCTCGTTGTCCCGCACCGCGCGCCAGGCCCGGCCGACCCGGCTGCGGACGGCGCCGCGGGCCAGCAGGTAGGCCACGATGGCCAGGACGAGGAACAGGTACCAGAGCCGCTGCTGCTTCTGGATGGCGACGCCCAGGATCGTCGGCGCCGGGTCGGAGTTGGCGAAACGGAAGCCGAACAGGTCGAACGTCGGCGGCGGGCGCCCGGTCGACGTCCCGCCGGAGAGCATGTCCAGCGACTGACCCAGGTAGAGCCCCAGGAACACCAGCGACAGGGACGCCACGCCGAGGTAGATCCCGCGCAGTCGCCCGGAGACCGGCGAGAACGCGAGCCCGACGAGCGCGCAGATCGCGACCGCGCCGATCACCGCGAGCAGCGGCGGCAGCCCCAGCCCGACGAGGTCCCCGGAGTCCCCCGAGTCCCCCGCCAGCACGGCGTAGCTCACCGCCCCGACCAGCAGGAAGAACGGGTGCGCGAGGGACAGCTGACCGGCCTGCCCGACGAGCAGGGTCAGCCCGACCGCCCCGACGACGCCGATCAGCACGTACTGGCCCGCCTTGAGGTAGGCGACGCCCGCGAACACCGGGAACACCAGCAGGACCAGGAGCAGCACCGCGACACCTGCGACCGAGGGCCACGAGGTCCGCAGGCGCACCAGCACCGACGACCGCTCAGTCACGACCCGCTCAGACACGACTGAGCTCCCTCGTCCCGAACAGCCCGCTGGGCCGGAACACCAGGATCACCAGCATCACCAGGAAGACCGCGCTCTTGGAGAACTCGAAGGAGACGTACTGCGCGGACAGCGCCTCGGTGAGCCCCACGACCAGCCCGCCGACGACGGCGCCCGCGGTGGAGTCGAGCCCGCCGAGGATCGCCGCGGGGAACGCGATCAGCGCGATCGCGTGCGTCCCGCGGCCGAGCCCGGCACCGGAGAAGTCCTGGGTGGCCATGAACAGCACGGCGACCCCGGCCAGCGCGCCCGCGAGCAGCCAGGCCGTCGCCGTGACCCGCGAGCTGCGGATCCCCATCAGCGCCGCGGCCTCCTTGTTCTCGGCCTGCGCCCGCATGGCGACCCCCCAGTTCGAGAACCGGAAGACCAGGAAGAACGCGGTGATCAGCACGGCCCCGACGATCAGGGCGACCAGCTGGGTGCGGAACACCGTCAGGCCCGCGAACTGGATCGGGGCCGCGTCGTAGGGGTCGCCGATGAAGGGGATGTCGTTGCCGAGGCGGCGGACGACCTCCTCGGTGACGATCACGTCCACCCCGATGGTGAGCAGCGCCAGGCTGTTGACGTCCGCCCCGCGGGCGTTGCGCACCAGCAGGCGCTCGATCAGCAGCGCCGCCACCGCCGCGGACACGATGCCGAGCACCGCCGCGCCCGGCCAGCCGAGGGCGTCCTTCGTGGCGTAGACGAGGTAGCCCCCGATCAGCACGAGCGAGCCGTGCGCGAAGTTGACCACCTCGGTGGCCTTGAAGATGATCACGAAGCCCAGCGCGAGCAGCGCGTACACCGCGCCCTTGCCCAGCCCGTTCAGCACCAGCTGCAGGAACGTGTTCACTCCGACACCCCCAGGTAGGCCCGGACGACCTCGGGATCGGCCTGGACCTGCTCCGGCGGGCCGTCCGCGATCAACCGGCCGAAGTCCAGGACGCTCACCCGGTCCGCGATCCCCATCACCAACCCCATGTCGTGTTCGACCAGCAGGACCGAGATCCCCAGCGCGTCGGCCAGGTCCCGGATCGTCACGCCCATCTCGGCGGTCTCGGTGGCGTTCAGGCCCGCGGCGGGCTCGTCGAGGAGGAGGACCGTGGGCTCGACGGCGAGGGCGCGGGCGATGTCGACCCGCTTCGCGACCCCATAGGGCAGGGCGGCGACCAGGGAGTCCAGCCGGTCGGCGACCCCGAGGAACGCGCAGATCTCCTCGACCCGGGCGCGGTGTCGCGCCTCGGTCCGCCTGCCGATCCGCAGGCCGCCCGCCAGGAACCCGCCCCGGGTCAGCGGGTGGCGGCCCAGCAGCACGTTGTCCCGCACCGTGCTGTGCGGGGAGAGCGCGATGTTCTGGAACGACCGCCCGACGCCGAGTCCGGCCAGCCGGTGCGGCGGGGTGCCCGTCAGGTCCTGCTCGCCGAGCCGCACCCGCCCGGACGTCGGCCGGTACAGCCCGCTGATCACGTTGAAGCAGCTGGACTTGCCCGCGCCGTTCGGACCGATCAGGGCGTGCACGGCGCCGGGTTCGACGGTGAAGGACACGTCGGAGAGAGCGGTGACCCCGCCGAACCGCAGCGTCACCGACTCGACCGCGAGCGGTGCGACGTCGGACCGGACGGTCCCGGGCGCGCTCATCCGGCCCACCTCGACAGGGTGCGGCGGTGCTGGCGCGCGAACGCGGCCTCGGCCTCCGCCTGCTCCTCGGACTCGGCGTGCCCGCCCAGGTAGAGGCGCTGGACGTCGTCGCTCGCGGCGAGCTCGGCCGCCGGACCCGCCAGCGCGACCCGGCCGACCTCGAGGACGACGGCGGTGTCGGCGACCTCCAGGGCCATCGTCGCGTTCTGCTCGACCAGGACCACCGCCGTGCCCTGCGCGTGGATCTCACCGACGATCCGGGCGATCCGGCCGACCATCTGCGGGGCCAGGCCCAGGGACGGCTCGTCGAGCAGCAGCAGATCGGGGCCGGACATCAGGGCGCGACCGATGGCCAGCATCTGCTGCTCGCCCCCGGAGAGCAGGCCCGCGCGTTGGGTCGCGCGCTCCGCCAGCACCGGGAAGAGCTCCGCGACCCGGGCCCTGGCCGCGGTGCGCACCGCCGCCGACCGCGCACCGAGCCCGCCCGCGCGCAGGTTCTCCTCGACCGTCATCCGGGCGAAGACCTGACGTCCCTCGGGCACCGCGACCACCCCGCGCCGGACGATCTCCGCGGGGTCCAGGCGGTCGATCCGCTCGTCCCGGAACCGGATCTCCCCCGCCGCGACCGCGCCGCCGTGCAGCCGCAGCGTGCCCGACACCGCGCGCAGCAGCGTCGACTTCCCGGCACCGTTGCCGCCCAGGACCGCGAGCACCCCGTCGGGTCCCACGTCCAGGTCTATCTCCTCCAGGGCCGTCACCGACCGCCCGTACCGGACCTCGAGCCCTCGCACGCTCAACACGGGCACATCCTGATGGCGCTGTGAGCGCCGCCACACCCCCACGTGGAGACATAGCGGACACTCCGCCCGCGCCGTCCGCCTACAGGAGGCCGGCCTCGCTCGCCTTGCCGATGGCCTCGACCCGGTTGCGGGCCCCGAGCTTGTGCAGGGCGGACTGCAGATAGGTCTTGACGGTGTTGCGGGTCAGGCCGGTGACCTCGGCGATCTCGGGGTTGGTCCGGCCCTGGGCGGCCAGGCGCAGCACCTCGTACTCGCGCCGGGTCAGCCCGCTGCGCTCCAGGGCGGACTTCGTGGCCTCGCCGTCGGGCAGCATGCGGGCGTCGACGACGCGTTCGCCGCGCAGCACCGCGCGCAGGGCGGCGACCAGGTCGGTGGCCGCGGCGTCCTTGACCAGGCAGCCGTGGGCGCCCGCGTCGAGCGCGGCGCGGATGCCGTGGTGGTCGCCGTGCGCCGTGAACACCACGACCCGGGCGGCGGGCCACACGCCCCGCAACCCGACGACGACCTCGGGCGCGAGCATGTCCGGCAGCCGCAGGTCGAGCAGCACCAGGTCCGGCCGCAGCTCACCGGCCCGTTCCAGGGCGGTCCGTCCCGACTCGGCCGAGCCCACCACCTGCAGGGACGGCTCCCCGCGCAGCAGGAGGGCGACGCCGTCCCGCACCACCGGGTGGTCGTCGACCACCATCACGCGGGCGGGAGGGGAGCCGACCGGCGCCCTCGGGCTCACGGCGCGCCCGGCAGCGACAGGCGCAGGGTGGTGCCGCCCTCCTCGTCCTGGATCAGGCCCACGGTGCCGCCGAGCCGCGCCGCGCGCTGGGCGAGCATCCGCACGCCGAGCCCGGTGCCCGCCCCCGGGCCGCTGCCGTCGCCGTCGTCCGCCACGGCGAGCACCACGCCGCCGGACTCGTCCGGCGCCAGGCTGACGATCACGGTGCCCGCCCCGGCGTGCTTCTCCGCGTTGAGCAGGCCCTCCCGCGCGACGGCGACGAGGATCGCCGTGCGCTCGGCGTCCAGCGGGGCGACCGGCCCGAGCTGCACGAACCGGCAGCTGACCCCGGTCCGGGCGGCGAAGCTGCGGCAGTGCTCGGCCAGCTCCACCGGCAGGGCGCGCTCCGGCGAGCTGTCCGAGAGGGCCAACAGGGCCTCCCGCAGGGCGCGGGAGGCCTCGGAGACGTCCGCCTCGATGCGGGTCAGCCGGGACGCGAGCAGCGGGTTCTCGCTGCGCAGGTCACGGACCTGGGCGCCGATGGAGAAGAGCATCGCGCCGACGGAGTCGTGCAGCGAGGCCTGCATCCGGCGGCGTTCGGCCGCGACGGCGCCGTCGGCCTGCGCGGCCGCGGCGTCGGCCAGGCGCAGCGCCGGGACGGCCTGCTCGGCGGCCCCGCGCAGGGCGTCGACCGCGGCGTCGCCGAAGGTCCCGGGGCCGTGCAGGCCCGCGTAGGCCACGGCGAGGGTGCAGCCGCGGTCCAGGATCGGGACCGCGATCATGGCGCCGAGCCGCTCCCGGCGCACGCGTTCGTCGTAGTCGTGGGTGATGGTCTCGGCGGAGACGTAGTCGCTGACCCGCACCGGCTTCCCGGTGGCCAGGGCCCGACCGCCGATGCCGCGGCCCGTCTCGACCCGCAGGTCCTGCAGCGCGTCGGTGCGGGTGCCCGCCGTCCAGCGGATCACCGTGCCGTCCTCGGTCCGCTCGCCGAGGAAGCCGGTGTCGGCGCCCGCGGCCTCCCGGATCAGCCGGGCGGTGCCGCGCAGCGCCAACACCCGGTCCAGCACCGAGAGCAGACCCTCCCGTTCGGCCAGGAGGAGGTCGAGGAGGTGGGCCCGTTCGGCCGCACGGTCGGTCGTTCGCACCCGCGGGACTGTGTCATGAAAGTGGTGACCGGCGACACACCCAGGTGGAGATCCGCACGGTCACCCGGTCACCCCGTCACTCCTCGGGGGCCAGGGCCCAGGCCGCGACGTAGAGGACCACGCCGATCCCCGCCCCGAGGACCGTCAGGGCGACCAGGCCGATGCGGACGAGGTTCGGGTCGACGTCGAGGCTCTCGGCGAGCCCGCCGCAGACACCACCGAGCACCTTCTCGGAGCGGCTGCGGTGCAGGCGGAAACCGGGCCCGCGCTCGGGCGCCTGCTCGATGACGACGGGGGACTCGGGGCCGGCGGTCTGCTCGGTCTGCTGTTCCATGCCGTCGAGCCTGCCGGTCGGCGGCGCCCCGCACCTCCGGGTGGAACCCGGAAATCAGCCTCGGGGTCGCCGGGGCTCCGGGGTCCGGGGAACCCCGGGCGCGTCCACCGGGCGCCGCGGTGAGGGCATCGGGTCCGCGGGCACCTGCCGGTCCCGCAGCCGAACCATCCGCCCGACGAGCACCGCGACCACCAGGGCGATGACGACCCACGCCACCACCCCGATCGCGATCCAGCCCGCGACGGACATCTCCGACTCCTCTGTAACGCCGTGCGGTCGAGTGTCCACGAACACCGCGGCCCGCGCATTCAGGGAAGGGGGTGAGACCGTTCGCCCGTCTCGGGGACGCGCGGTGACGCTCCGATCAGCCCACGTCCGGCAGGGCGGGTCCGAGCAGGTCGTCCGCGTCCACGATGCGGTACGCATAGCCCTGTTCGGCGAGGAAGCGCTGACGGTGCGCGGCGTAGTCGGTGTCCAGGGTGTCCCGGGACACGACCGAGTAGAAGTGCGCCTGCCGCCCGTCCCCCTTGGGCCGCAGCAGCCGCCCGAGTCGCTGCGCCTCCTCCTGCCGGGACCCGAACGTGCCGCTGACCTGCACCGCGACCGTCGCCTCGGGGAGGTCGATGGAGAAGTTCGCGACCTTGCTGACGACGAGCCGCTTGATCTCGCCCGCCCGGAACGCGTCGAACAGCGCCTCGCGCTCCTTGTTCTTCGTCGAGCCCTGGATGACGGGGCAGCCGAGGGCCTCGCCGAGATCGTCGAGCTGGTCGAGGTACGCCCCGATGACGAGCGTGGGCTCGTCCGGGTGGCGGTCCAGGATCGCCTTGACGACGGGCAGCTTCGTGCGCGCGGTGGAGGCCATCCGGTAGCGCTCCTCGGCGTCCGCGGTGGCGTACATGATCCGCTCGTTCTCGGTCAGGGTGACCCGGACCTCGGTGCACTCCGCGGGCGCGATCCAGCCCTGCTCCTCGATGTCCCGCCACGGCGCGTCGTACCGCTTCGGGCCGATCAGGGAGAACACGTCCCCCTCGCGGCCGTCCTCGCGGACCAGG
The DNA here is from genome assembly GCF_900102195.1 of Pseudonocardia oroxyli. GTDB lineage: Bacteria > Actinomycetota > Actinomycetes > Mycobacteriales > Pseudonocardiaceae > Pseudonocardia > Pseudonocardia oroxyli. The sequence goes on along the minus strand of NZ_FNBE01000002.1, from coordinate 37,519 downwards.
GTGGCGGTGAGACCGAGCCTGCGGCGGGACTGCAGGTCCGCCGTCATCCGGAAGACGGGGGCGGGCAGCAGGTGCACCTCGTCGTAGACCACCAGGCCCCAGTCCCGGGAGTCGAACAGCTCGAGGTGCTTGTACTCGCCCTTGGTGCGCCGCGTGATCACCTGGTAGGTGGCGATGGTGACCGGGCGGATCTCCTTCTTCTCGCCCGAGTACTCGCCGATCTCGTCCTCGGTCAGGGTGGTGCGCGCGATCAGCTCCCGCTTCCACTGCCGCCCGGAGACGGTGTTCGTCACGAGGATGAGCGTGGTGGCCTTCGCCCGCGCCATGGCGGCCGCGCCGACGAGCGTCTTGCCCGCCCCGCACGGCAGCACGACGACACCCGAGCCGCCCGCCCAGAACCCCTCGACCGCCTGGGCCTGGTAGTCCCGCAGCGTCCAGCCGTCCTCGGCGAGGTCGATGGCGTGGGCCTCGCCGTCGACGTAGCCCGCGAGGTCCTCGGCGGGCCAGCCGACCTTGAGCAGCAGCTGCTTGAGGTTGCCGCGCTCCGAGGGGTGCACGATCACCGTGTCGTCGTCGATCCGGGCGCCCAGCAGCGGGGCGATCTTCTTCTGCCGGAGCACCTCCTCCAGCACCGCGCGGTCGCTCGAACTCATGACCAGGCCGTGGGCGGGGTGGTTGGCCAGCTGGAGCCTGCCGTAGCGGCCCATCGTGTCGACGACGTCGACCAGCAGGGGCTGCGGCACGGCGTAGCGGGAGTAGCGGACCAGGGCGTCGACGACCTGCTCGGCGTCGTGGCCCGCGGCGCGGGCGTTCCACAGGGCGAGCGGGGTCACCCGGTAGGTGTGGACGTGCTCCGGCGCGCGCTCGAGCTCGGCGAACGGAGCGATCGCCGTCCGTGCATCCGCCGCAGCGGGGTGGTCCACCTCGAGCAGCAGCGTCTTGTCGGATTGGACGATGAGCGGTCCATCGGTCACGCGGGGGTCCCTCCTGAATCCGGTCACGCTGAGCCGGGCGGCTACCTACGCACGGTGAGCGGTCGGTGACTGCGCCACCCGGTCGGGGGTGTGGACGACTCGCCCGGACGGGGTGGTCGCAGCGCCACCGCCGGTTATGCTGACCGCGCACCCACCGCAGTACGTACGTGTGCCGACTCGATCCTATTCCCCGCTCCCCGCAGGGGCCTCGTCTCGGCCACCGCGTGTCGCGGAATCCGCTGGACGAGAGCCCGACCACCCCCGGCAGGCTCCCGTCGGCTCCGCCCAGGAAGGCCCGAACGATCACCGCAGTACCCACCCCCGCGCACCCCGTCCGCTCCCCCGCACCGCCCCCGATCTCGCCGAACACGCGTGCGAGCCGCTCGGCCACTGGTCGCTGGTGGCGGGCGACTGGGCTCGCACAGCTGCACATGGGGCGCGAATCGTCGGTCGGGCGTGTCAGGGTCGGAGCCGCCAGCCACATCAGGGAGACGTTGACGTGACCAGCACCGAACGCGACCCCGCGTGGTCGGAGCGGCTGAACCCCCGCAACTGGAGCCTCGCCGCCAAGCTCGTGGCCGTCGGCCTCGTGCCCACGGTGCTCGCGCTCGTGCTGGGTGTGCTCCGGATCTCCGACCAGGCCGGGGTCGCCGCCCAGCTCGGCGAGGACAACCGACTGCTCGACATCCGGGCGGGGGTGAGCGAGACCTCGCAGCTGCTGCAGGCCGAGCGGAACGCCGCGGTCCTTTTCGTCGCCGGCGGGCGCCAGGGCGACCGCGGAGCGCTCGACCAGGCCGTCGCGGCGAGCGACGCGTCACTGGACCGGGTGCGCAGCGCGATCGCGGCCCCCGACCTGCTGGACGCGTCGAGCACCACGGCCCTGCAGAACGCCGAGGGCGGGTTCACCCAGCTCCCGGTGCTGCGCTCGGAGGCGGGCAACTCGCTCGTCAGCACGGACGACGTGCGGAGCCGCTACACCTCGATCATCGAGCGTGCGGGCGTGCTCGAACGCGCCCTGATCCGGCAGGCCGCCACCGCGGACGGCGCGGGGCTGGGCGATGCGCTCACCGCCACGTCCGAGGCGCGGGAGGCCCTGGCCCTGCAGCACACCACGCTCGCGGGGGCCATCGTCGCGGGTGAGCTGCGAGAACCGGACCGGATCGTGGTCACGGGCACCGACGCGGCGTTCACCTCGGCCTTCGCCGACTACCAGGTCGCGCTCACCCCGGACCAGCTCGGCGACTACGGCAACTTCGCCACCGACGCGGCGAACGTCGAGCGCGAGCGGCTGAAGACCGCGATCATGGCCACGCCGGCGGGCAGGCCCGTCACCGCCGACCTCGCGGCCTGGGACACGGCCTACGCGAACTCGGTCGCCGTGGTGGACCGCGCCGCCCAGGGGGTCGGTGGCGAGCTGGACGCCACGAGCATCGCCGCGCAGGAGAACGCGGGCAACCAGGCGGGCGTCAACTCCGTGATCCTGATGCTGGGCGTGCTGCTCGGCATCGCGATCATCGTCCTGCTCGCCCGCAGCCTGATCCGCTCCCTGCGGATCCTGCGCCGCTCCGCGCTCGACGTGGCGGAGCGCAAGCTCCCCGCCGCCGTCGAGAGCATGCGCTCGGGCCAGCCGCTGAACGCGATGGTCGAGCCGGTGCCGCTCACGGGCCGGGACGAGGTCGGCCAGGTGGCCCGCGCGTTCGACGCCGTGCACGGCCAGGCCATCCGCCTCGCCGCCGACCAGGCCGCCCTGCAGTCGAACGTGTCCAACATGTTCGTCAACCTCTCCCGCCGGTCGCAGGCGCTCGTCGAGCGCCAGCTGCAGCTGATCGAGCAGCTGGAGAGCAACGAGCAGGACCCGGACCAGCTGTCGAACCTCTTCCAGCTGGACCACCTCGCCACCCGTATGCGGCGCAACTCCGAGAACCTGCTGGTCCTCGCGGGTACCGACCTCACGAAGCGGAACGTCGCCCCGGTCCCGGTGGTGGACGTGCTGCGGGCCGCGGTGTCGGAGATCGAGCAGTACCAGCGCGTCGTCGTGCAGCCGCCGCCCGTGGCGACGGTCGCGGGCCGCGCGGCGTCCGACCTCGTCCACCTGCTGGCCGAGCTGCTCGACAACGCCACGAACTTCTCCCCGCCGGACTCCCAGGTCGTCATGAGCACGACCCGGGCGAACGACGGCTCGCTGTTCGTCGAGATCGCGGACCGCGGCGTTGGCATGGCCGACCACGAGCTGTCCGAGGCGAACCAGCGGCTGAGCCAGCCCGCCGCGGTCGACGTGTCGGCCTCCCGCCGGATGGGTCTGTTCGTGGTCGGTCGCCTGGCGAACCGCCACGGGCTCGGCGTCCGGCTGGGCGGCGGAGTCTCCGGTGGCACCGGCGGCGGTCTGACGGCATCGGTGGCCGTCCCGGCGAACCTCGTCCCCACGGCCGAGCCGGTGGACCGGCGGCCCGCGCGGGCCGGCGCGACCGCGCGTGTGGCCCCGGCCGCGGCCTTCGGCGGCGCCCCGGCACTGCCCGCGTCCGCGCCATCCGCGCCGTCCGCGCCGTCCGGTTCGCCGAGCCTGCCCGAGCAGCGCCCGTCGACCGGCAACGGTCGCTCGCTGTCCTCGCTGGTGGCGGGGGACGACGGCCCGATGAGCCCGGCCCCCGCCTTCGGCGCGGGTCGCCCGCCCACACCTCCGGTCAACGGCAACGGGGCCCCCGGGCGGCGGCCCGCTCCCGTCCCCCCGGAGGAGGGCGACGAGGCCGCGCAGGCTTCGCGGCCCGCCGGCCCCGAGCGCGGCCCGTGGCCGGTGGAGAGCCTGCGCAGGCCCCCGACCGGTGACCCGGCGCCGCCCACGAACGGCACCCCGACCGCGGTGCCGTCGGCCTTCACCGGCCCCGCCGAGCTGCCCAAGCGCACCCCGCGCGGGGTCAACGGCACGCCGCGCGGCGCGGAGACCGCGGAGCCTGCGGAGTCCGAGGGTCCGGCCCCGACCGGTCGGGCCGCGGGTCTCGCCGCGGGCGCGGCCGGCCTCGCCGGCGCCTCGGCCCTGCGGCGCGGTAGGGACGAGGGCGCCCACACCCCGGAGACGCCCGACACCGCGGACGCCACCGCCGATCCGGAGACCGCGGCCGCCGCGGAGTTCGACTCCGGCGAGAGCGAGCACACCACACGGTTCCCCTCGGAGCTGCCGAGGCGCGAGGCCGGCCCGAGCGGTGCGCGCAGCGGCGAGGGCGCGTCCGCCCTCGACGAGGGCACCTCCCCGCGGGAGACCGGCGGGCTGCCGACCCGGCGCCCCGGCTCCTCGGCCGGAGCAGGGTCGGCCACCGGCCCCACGACCGGGGCCACGGCGTTCGGCACGGGCGCCGCGGGCACGGGCGTGTCGAAGACCGCGGACGCGGCCGAGGACGGCACGCCTCCGGCGGGCGCCCCTGCCGCGGCGGCGGAGTCGACCGGTGCGCAGGCGAGCCTGGGCCGGCCGCGTTCCGCGGAGCCGTCCGAGAAGGACACGGACGGCGCGGAGGCGGGCGGCGACCCGTCCACCGTCGACTCGGCCGACACCGACTCGGGCCGTGCGCACGACCTGCTCGGAGGCGGTCGGGACTCGTCCGGCGGCGACTCCTCCGAGAGCGCGGACTCGGCCCTCGACTCCGCCCGGCCCGGGCCGGACACCGACTCGACCCGGGCGGGCGACTCGACCCGGGCCGCCGGCGCGGGTGCGCTGGGCGCGGCCGCACTGGGTGCGGCCGCCCTCGGCGGTGCCGCGCTCGGTCGGGGCGAGCGCACGGACTCGACCGACTCCGAGCGGCCCGGCTCCGAGCGGCCCGGCTCCGAGCGTCTCGGCTCCGAGCGGCCCGCTGCCGAGCAGCCGGCGGCCGAGCGGCCGGACACCGAGCGGCCGGACACCGAGCGGTCGGACACCGAGCGGTCGGACACCGAGCGGTCGGCTGCCGAGCAGCCCGGTACCGGTTTCCCGCAGCGCAGGCCGCTGTCGCCGGGCAGGCCCGCCGACCGGCGGCCCGCGCTCGGCTCGCCCGGCGGGCTGCTACCCGGGCGCGGCGCGGAGGAGCCCTCCACCGGCCGCCTGAGCGGTCCTCCCGCACCGCGGGAGAACCCGCCGATCGGACCGGCGGGACTGCCTCAGCGCACGCCCCGCCGCCCCCGTCAGGCGCCGACCGGAGGGACGGACGGCCTGTTCGCCGCCTCCACCCCCGGGGACACCCAGACGACCGGTCAGCTCCGGCGCCCGGGCGGCTTCGAGTCCCGGCGGCCCAGCCGGGCCGCCGACCCGGCGCCCGACACCGCGGCCGAGGCGTTCGGCGCCGGCCCGACCGACACCGGCGCGACCACGTCCACCCCGAGCTCCACGGCTCCCGGCCCGGCGCGGAACGGTGCCGGGTCGCGCGGTGACGAGTCGCGTGGTGGGGACGACGGCACCGACACCACGACGGGGTCCGCCGGCAGCGACTCGGCAGACGACACGCGGGCCGAGAGCACCGGCGCGGAGCACGCCGTCGACCGGCGCCCCGGCACCGACCGTCCCGAGCCCGCGCAGGGCGAGAGCGGTCGACCCGAGACCAGCCGACCCGACACGTCTCGGCCCGACCCGAGCCGACCCGAGACCGGCGCCGCGGGCCTGCCGCTGCGCACCCCCGGCGCGAACCGGGGAGCCCGCCCGTACGGCACGAGCCCTACCGGCGAGTCGGCCCCGACCGGACGGTCGTCGACCGCCCCCGGGCAGGGCGACACGGGCCCCACCGGCACGGAACGGAACGGCCTGCCCGCATCGGCTCCGAACGGCACCGTCCCCAACGGCACCGGTCCGAACGGCACCGTCCCCAACGGCACCGGTCCGAACGGCACTGACCAGAACGGCACCGGCCAGAACGGCCAGGGCGGTCCGGTCCGACTGGGCGAGGGACCCCGCCCGACGGACGACGGCCGCAGGCGGCCCACGCCGTTCAGCGCCCCCGCCCCGTTCGCGGGCGGTGCCTTCGGCGGCCCCGCGGGTCGCCCGCCGCAGGCCCCCCGTCCGAACGGACCCACTCCGTACGGCCCGACCCCGAACGGAAACGGCCACATCGGGAACGGACATGCCGGGAACGGGGCGGCAGCCCGGCCCGGCCCGGCCGGACCGCCGCAGCGACCGGCTCGGCCCCAACCCCCCGCGGACGACGCGGGGCTGCCGGGCAGCACGGGCGCAGGCCCCGCCCCGAGCAGGCCGTCCGGGTTCGACCTGGGCCAGACCACGCCGATCTTCGAGGAGATCGCGTCGGCCTGGTTCCGATCCAACGGAGACGTCCCGGTCCGCTGGGCGGAGGACGGCTCGGCGGCTCCGGAGGAGCCCGCACAGCCCCCGGTGTTCGCCACCGCCGCGGACGAGGGCTGGCGGGTCGCGGACGCGACGGCGCAGGCCACGGCTGCGGAGTCGGACAAGCAGGCCGAGACCACGGACGCGGGCCTGCCCAAGCGCAGGCCCCGCGCGCGGCTCGTCCCGGGCAACGCGGCAGGATCCGCGGTACTGGCCCCGCCGTCGGGACCGGCCCGCAACGCCGAGGCCATCCGTGGTCGGCTCGCGAGCTACCAGCAGGGGGTCCGGCAGGGCCGGGAGAGCAGGCTGCGCAGCAGGTCCGCCCCGGGCCCGAACGAGCAGCAGAACGAGGAGAACCGATGATCCGGCAGCAGCGCAAGGAGGCCGCGGCGTGACCGCACCACAGACTCAGCCCAGCCGGTTCGGATGGCTGGTCACCAACTTCGCGGAGAAGGTCCCCGGGGTCGCCCACGCGATCGTCGTCTCCGCCGACGGGCTGCTGCTCACGGCGTCCGACCGGCTCCCCCGCGACCGTGCCGACCAGCTCGCCGCGGTGGCGTCCGGGCTGGTCAGCCTGACCCAGGGCGCGGCCCGCTGCTTCGACGCGGGCGGCGTCGTGCAGACCGTGGTGGAGATGGACCGCGGGATCGTCCTGCTCATGTCCATCAGCGACGGCTCGTGCCTGGCCGTGCTCGCGTCCCCGAGCTGCGACATCGGCCTGATCGGCTACGAGATGACGCTGCTGGTCGACCGGGTCGGCCAGCTGCTCACCCCGGAGCTGCGGGCCGAGCTGCAGGGCTCCTTCGGGCCCTGAGCGCGCGCCGACCCCGCTCGCGAGAGCATGTCCATCCGTCCGACGAACGACCGGCGAGGCAGGTGAGATCCGATGACCAGCGGTCCCGACGACGCGTCCCAGCGTCCCCAGGAGCCGACGTTCGCGGACGTGATGAACGGCTTCAGCCTCGACGCGAAGCGGCCCCGCAGACGCAAGCGGTGGGGCAGGCGTCGCGACGAGGACGAGCAGGGTCGATTCGACCAGGCTCCCCCGACCCCGCCGCCGTTCCCGGCGGCGCCCGGCGCGCCCCCGTCGGGTGCGGACGCGTCGTTCGCGGGCTCGGGCTACGGCACGTACGAGACCGGCCCCATCGAGCCCATCCGGGACGAGATGCTCGTCGCCCCCGCCGCCGGGGCGGCCGCCGTCCGGCCCTACGCGTGGACCCGGGGCCGCACGAAGGCGAACTTCGACCTCGCCATCGAGACCCTGGTCTCGACGAGCCCGCAGGGCCGTGAGCAGCTCGGGCTCCTGCAGATGGAGCACCGCTCCGTCGCCGATCTCTGCGACCAGCCCCGGTCGGTCGCCGAGATCGCCGCGCTGCTGGCCATCCCGCTCGGCGTCGCCCGGGTGCTGCTCGGCGACATGGCCGGGCTCGGCGTGGTGACCGTGCACCAGACCGCGAGCAGCACCGGCACCGAGCCGGATCTCGCACTGATGGAAAGGGTGTTGAGTGGACTCCGTCGGCTCTAGCTTCCCCGGCGGGCCCGCGATGGCCCGCCCGCCCCAGCCCGCGCCCGTCCACCGGCCGGGCCCCACCACCATCTCGGCGAAGATCGTGGTGGCGGGCGGTTTCGGCGTCGGCAAGACCACGTTCGTCGGCTCGGTGTCGGAGATCGACCCGCTGACGACCGAGGCCGTGATGACCGAGGCGAGCGCCGGTCACGACGACCTGAGCGCCACGCCGAACAAGCAGACCACCACGGTGGCCATGGACTTCGGCCGTGTCTCGCTGGACTCGGACCTGATCCTGTACCTGTTCGGGACGCCCGGCCAGCACCGCTTCTGGTTCATGTGGGACGACCTCGTGCGCGGCGCCATCGGCGCGGTCGTGCTGGTCGACACCCGCAGGCTGGCGGACTGCTTCTCGGCCATCGACTTCTTCGAGGACCGCAACCTGCCCTACGTCGTGGGGCTGAACGCCTTCGACGGCCTGCAGCAGCACCGCGTCGAGGACGTCCGCGAGGCCATGTCGATCGACCCCAGCGTCCCGATCATCACGTGCGACGCCCGCCAGCGCGAGAGCACGAAGAACGCGCTCATCGCCCTGGTCCAGCACGCGATGCAGGCCCGCATGGCGGCCGGAGCCCGCTGACCGTCGCAGTGTGGAGCCACCACTGTCGTTCGGGGGCCCGAAACGACAGTGGTGGCCCCACACTGCCTAGTCGGTGACCATCGCGATCTTCGTGATGCGGTGCAGCGGGAGGCGGTGCAGCTCGCCGTCGACCGCGTCCCGGCCCTCGACCACGCCGCCGCCGACGCTGACCGGGGTCAACACCCGCTCGCCCTGCACGCCGTGCCCGTCGACGTAGCCGATCCAGACCCGCTGTCGCGCCCGGACGGCCTGCTGGAGCGTCGCGAGGGTGTGCGTGGACCCCAGCCGCTCCCCCGCCCCGCGCCGGGCGGCGACCAGCGCGTCCCCGGCCCGCATCTTGGCGACGACGGCGTCGAGCCGTTCACCGGACGGGTCCGGCACCGACAGCCGGGCCCGCGGACCCCGCGGGTCGGTGCGGGCCCCGCGCGGCCCGAGATCGAGCACCCCGCCCGTGGCGTCCTCCGCGGCGGGTGAGAAGCCTGCGGAACGCAGCCCGTCGAGCACCTCGGCGAGCGGTGCGACGCTCACCGCCACGGTCGGTGCGATCCGGCGCAGCTCCAGGCCCGCCACCTCCGGGTTCGCCAGGACCTCGGAGAGCAGGACCTCGTCGTCCGACCGCAGGAACGAGGACGCGACGCCGCCGCGCAGCCTGCCGTGCCTGCGCCCGACGTCGTCGATCAGGTAGGTCAGCGCCTGCGGGATGGGCGTGGACGAACGTTCGGCCAGCAGGTCGGCGAGGTCGGTGGCGGAGCGGCCCGCGTCCAGCGCCCGGCGCACGCTGGCCTCGGTGAACCGGTAGACCGTCGCCCCGCCCGCGGACTCGACGTCCGCCATCAGCCGCAGCTCGCGAGCCAGCCACGGCACCAACGGGCCGGGCGCCACGGCGGTGAGGTCGGCCTGCACCAGCACCGTCTCGACCGGCTCGGGGAGCACCGCCCGCAGCGCCGCGACGACCGGGGTGGTGTCCGGGGTCTCCAGCAGGGCCCGGCCGGGCGCGGACACGGCGTCGAGCGCCACGACCCCGAGCACGGTGCCCTCGGCGAGGGTCCACTGCACGATCTCGTCCCGCAACCGCCCGCCGCGCCGCGGCGCGAGCCAGGCCAGCAGCTCGGCCAGGTCCTCGGGGCGGCGCACCGCGGTGCCGGGCGGGAAGCCGGCGAGGGCTTCCAGGACCCGGCGGCGGTCCCGGGGGGCGAGCGGACGGCGCAGCACCTCCGACAGCGCGTTGATCGGGCGGTCCTGGTCGTCCCGGCGCCCCACGAGCCCGGGCAGCCGCGGCAGCTCCAGCCAGGCCCGCGCGAGGGTCGTCCAGCGCTGCTCGGGCCCGCCCGCGGCCCAGACGTCCGCGGTGGTCGTCGGCATCCAGTCGGGGTGGGGACCGTCGCCCTCCCCCACCAGGTCCGCCGCGAGGGCCAGCTCGACGATCAGGGCGGCACCCGCCTCGTCGGTCTCGAGCTCGCGCGCGGCCCGTTTGAGATCGCGGACACCCAGCCCGCCGGAACGCAGCACGGGCGGCGGGGCGCTGCCCCACAGCTCGATGAGCCGCTCCATGCGGCGGAGGAACTCCAGGGCCGCGCCACCCGCGGTGCCGTCGACCTGCGCGGCGGGCCAGGTCTTCGTGTCCGGGGTGGGCGCCGTCGCGGCGATCTCGCCCAGCGGGCGGTCGCCGCGCATCGCGATCCCGACCTGCTGCGGCAGCTCGACGGTCTCCGAGTCCACCCGGATCAGCAGCCCCTTGGCGAGCAGCCGCCCGACCGGGCTCTCCGGATCGGTGGCCGAGCGGCTGCGCCCGATCGGCGGTCCCGCGACCAGCGCGGCGAGCACCCGGGTCTCCTCCTCCGGCAGGGCCGCGAGCAGTGCGGGCAGCTCGCTCGACGCCGCGGGCCCGCCCGCACGGCGGCCGAGGTTGCCGGGGAAGGCGGGCACGACGTCCCGGGCGGCGGGTACGAGCCGCAGTTCGTCCTCCGCGTCCCAGACCAGCGCGCGCTCGCGCAGGAGCGCCAGCGAGGCGTCCAGGGCGGCTGCGGGCACGTCGGGGCCCAGCAGGGCGGCGACCTCGTCACGCCCGACGGGGGTGTGGTCGGCGTCGGCGACCACGAGCGCCTCGAGGACGGCCAGGGTGACCGTGTCCAGCTCGTCGCAGACCCGGTGCACCGACGCCCGGACGCCCGCGCGGGTGGCGAGCACCGAGAGGTCGGCGGGCGGCGGCACGGCGAGGTCCGGCCGCAGCCGCAGCAGCCCGGCGAGCATCTCGTCGTCCTGGGCACGCAGCCAGTCGACCAACGGGAGGGACATCCCCTCCACGGTAGGCCGTGTTTCCCGCTCCGGTGATGTCGGCCTCAGCGATCCGCTCACACCCACCCCGACGGTCGGTCACGCGAGCGCGCTCCCGCGGCGTCCTGCGCGAGCGTCACACGAGCGCAGCGACGGGAGCGCTCCTGTCACGCCCACCGCTCGTGATCCTTCTCAGCGTCACCGGAGCGCAGCGGCGAGTGCGCTCCCGTCACGCTCAGATGGATCACACAGCGGCACCCGGTGACACCCACACGAGCGTCACAGGAGCGCACCACCGGCAGCGTTCCCGCCACACCCACCGCGCGTGATCCATCCGAGCGTCACTGAAACGCAGCGGCGAGTGCGCTCCCGTCACGCTCAGATGGATCACACAGCGGCACCCGGTGACACCCACACGAGCGTCACAGGAGCGCGATCCCACCACCGCCGCCCCGACTGCGAGCGTCACAGGAGCGCACCACCGGCAGCGCTCCCGCCACACCCACCGCGAGCGTCACGGGAGCGCAGCGCAGAGAGCGCTCCTGTGACACCCACCGCGCGTGATCCCTGCGAGCGTCACGGGAGCGCAGTGGCGAGTGCGCTCCCGTCACACCCACCGCGCGTGATCGATCTGAGTGTCACCGGAGCACAGCGGCGAGTGCGCCCGCGTCACGCTGGGAAGGATCACGCCGCCGACCCCGTCCCACGCGTCTGCTCCATCAGGGATACTGGGGGCGGCAGTACGACAGCACACTGTGGAGGACCCCGTGGCGAAGCCGCTCAAGGCCGGCCGGATCGACCCGAACTGGCCGGACCTGCCCGAGGGCGAGCACCCGCTCACCGAGCTCCTGGGCGCCGTGCAGGGCAACATGTCACCGTTCGGGGACATCGAGTTCCCGCTGGACAAGGTGCCCTACGAGCACCCGGTCACCGAGATCAACAAGTAGTGACGGCGGGGGGTCTCCTGCTCGCGGCCGGCGCCGGGCGCCGGATGGGCGGGCCGAAGGCCCTCGTCGAGCTCGGCGGCGAACCCCTGGTCCGTCGGGCGCTGCGCGTGCTCGAGGCGGGGGGCTGCGGGCCCCTGACGGTCGTCGTCGGGGCGGAGGCGCAGCGCGCCGCCGCGCTCGTGGGTGACCGGGCGCGGGTCGTCGTCGCCGAGGACTGGGCCGAGGGCATGGGCGCGTCCCTGCGCGCGGGCCTCGCCGCGGTCGCCGACGGGGCGCAGGACGCGGTCGTGGTCCATCTCGTGGACCTGCCGGGCGTCACCCCCGAGGCCGTCGCCCGGCTGGCTGCGCTGGGCTCTCCGAGCGCGCTCGCGCGGGCCGCGTACGCGGGTGTGCCCGCGCACCCCGTCCTGCTGGGCCGCACGCATTGGGCTGCGGTCGCCGCGCAGGCCCACGGCGACCAGGGCGCCCGCGCCTATCTGAAGGCGCACCCCGTCACGCTGGTGGAGTGCGGCGACGTGGCGTCACCGGAGGACGTCGACACCCCCGAGGCCCTGGCCGAGGTGAACCTCGACACGAGGTGAGGTCCGGACGGGGGGCGGACGGCGCGCCGGATCTCCCGACACGCCGCCCTCGCGATCACGCTCAGACAGCGAGCAGCTGCCCGGGCTTGATGATGTTCGGGTTGCCCGCGAGCGACGGGTTCTTCGCCAGCAGGTCCTTCCAGGTCGCCAGTCCGTGCGCCTTGGCGATCCTGCCCAGGGTGTCGCCCGGCTGGACCGTGTAGGTGCCGGCCGCGGGTGCGCTGAGGTACTGGCGCGCCGGGGAGCGCACCGGCTCGGCGGCGGGCGCGGGAGCGGGCGCGTCGCGCAGGGTCACCGGCTGACCGGTCAGGCCCATCTTCTTGGAGCAGGAGGGCCAGGCGCCCCAGCCCTGGCCCGCCAGGACCTTCTCCGCGACGACGATCTGCTCCTCGCGGGTGGCCTGGTGGGCGACGGGCGCGAACGCCGCGCCGCCGAAGGCCCGCCAGGTCGACGGCGTGAACTGTAGACCACCGGAGAAGCCGTTCCCGGTGTTGATCGCCCAGTTCCCGCTGCTCTCGCACTGGGCGAGCCGGTCCCAGGCGGAGTCGGGCGCGGCGTTCGCCGCGGGCGCGACGGCCACCAGCGGGATACCGGCGACGGCACCGGCGACAGCGGTGCGCGCGATCGTGCGACCGGCCGTGGACGGCCTGCGGTGCCTTCCGCGATAACGAGCCATGGCGCGTTCTCTCCCGCGGCGCAGCCGGACTCTCATCACGTCGGCGGTGGGTGGCCGCCTCGTCCGTTCCCTGTCCCGCTCGTGCTTCGGGGACCGGTTCCGCCGGACAGGGAGTGCGCCGCGGTTCCGGGGTCCGTCGGCAATGGGGGAGTCCGACGAGCCGACGGGGACGGTACGACCCGCCGGCGTGCAGGCAAAGCAGGGGCTCCGCCGTGTCCCATGATCGACTTCAATCGAACCGTGATCTGTGGTAGCGGCCGTTGTCGCTGGTCATGGCCTCGTATCACGGAACGGATACGGTCCGAATCGGAAAGGAAACGGTTGTATCGACGTGATTCAGATCACACACGAGAGTGGCCCGCGCCACGCTCCCGCGAGCGGTCCACGTAGGGTCTCGGACGTGGAACTGACCCATGTCGACGCGTCCGGGGCGGCGCGCATGGTCGACGTCTCGGAGAAGGTCGCGACCGCGCGCACCGCGGTGGCCACGGGGGTCTTCCGGACCACCGCGGAGGTGCTGGACCTGCTGCGGCGGGACGGCCTGCCGAAGGGCGACGCGCTCGCCACCGCCCGCATCGCCGGGATCATGGGCGCCAAGCGCACCCCCGATCTCGTGCCGCTCTGCCACCCCATCGCGCTCTCCGGCGTCACCCTGGACCTCGAGCCGGGCGAGGCGGAGGTGCGGATCACGGCCACGGCGCGCACCACCGACCGCACGGGCGTGGAGATGGAGGCGCTCACCGCCGTCGCGGTGGCCGGACTGACCCTGCACGACATGGTCAAGGCCGTGGACCCGGCCTCGACGCTCGACGCGGTGCGCGTCGAGCGCAAGGAGGGCGGCAAGACGGGGCTGTGGCTCAGGCACGAGGACGGACAGGGTGACTAGCGCCCACGTCGTGACCGCGTCGAACCGCGCCGCCCAGGGCGTCTATCCCGACCGCGGCGGGCCGATCATCGTGGAGTGGTTGCGCGCCAAGGGCTATGAGACCCCGGACTCCACAGTGGTGCCGGACGGCGAGCCCGTCGGTGCCGCGATCCGGGCGGCCGTGGAGGCCGGGGCGGCGGTCGTGATCACGACCGGCGGCACCGGGATCTCCCCGACCGACGCCACACCCGAGGTCACCCGCGCCCTGCTGGACTACGAGATCCCGGGCCTGGCGGACGCGATCCGCGCCCACGGGGCCCCGACGGTGCCGACCGCGGTGCTCTCCCGCGGGGTGAGCGGCGTGTGCGGCCGCACCCTCGTGGTCAACCTGCCCGGCTCGACGGGCGGAGTGAAGGACGGCCTGGCCGTGCTCGACCCGATCCTGGACCACGCCGTGGACCAGCTCCATGGAGGTGACCACACATGAAGGTGCTGCGGGCCGTCGTGACCGACGAGCCGCTCGACGTCGACGAGCACGCCCGGCTGGTCGACGACCCGGCGGCCGGCGCGGTCGTCACGTTCGCCGGCGTGGTCCGCGACCACGACGGCGGGCGGTCGGTGCAGGGACTGGAGTACAGCGCCCACCCGACCGCGGGCGCCGTGGTGGCCGAGGTGGCGGCGGAGGTCGCACGCCGGGCACAGGGCGTGCGCGCGATCGCCGTGAGCCACCGGGTCGGCCCGCTCGCGATCGGGGATGTCGCCCTGGCCTGCGCGGTGGCGGCCGATCACCGACAGGAGGCGTTCGCCACCTGCTCCGAGCTGGTCGAAGAGGTCAAACGACTGCTGCCGGTGTGGAAGCACCAGGCCTTCAGCGACGGCACCGACGAGTGGGTCAACTCGACCTGAGACCGTTCGAGCGGCACGAGCGCCATCCGGTGGCGCTCGTGCCCGAACGGGGTCAGACCTTCAGCGCCTGACCGACCGCGATCACGTTGACGTTCCCGATCCCGTTGTCGGCGGCGATCTTGGCGACCGTGGTGCCGTGGGCGGCCGCGATCCTGCCCAGCGTGTCGCCCGCCTTGACGACGTAGTTGCCGCCTGCCGCGGGGGCCGCGGCGACCGGAGCGGGCGCCGAGGCGCGGACGGTGCTCGTGGCGCCGCTGGTGTCCGCGGCCTGGCCACGGACGCCGGCCTTGCGGGAGCAGGAGGGCCAGGCGTTCCAGCCCTGCTTGGCCAGCACCCGCTCGGCGACGGCGATCTGCTGGGACTTGCTCGCCTGGTGCGGCATGCCGCTGCCGCCGAAGGCCCGCCAGGTCGTGGCGTTGAACTGCAGGCCACCGTAGTAGCCGTTGCCGGTGTTGATCGCCCAGTTGCCACCGCTCTCGCACTGTGCGAGCGCGTCCCACGCGGAGACGGGGGCGGCGTTCGCGGTGCCCGAGAGGGCCAGGGGGACGCCGGCCACGACGGCACCGGCGACGGCGAGGCGAGCGAGACTTCGACCGGTCTTGGACATGGTGGAACTCCGTATCGCGACCGCGGAGTGGGGACTCCGCTGCTCGAGGAATCCGGATCGGGGGCCTGGGGAGAACCCGCGGGGGACCACATCCGTGTCATTCACAGATGGGGACCTTTTCAATCCGGAAATACTTCCTCGCCCCGCCACCTTCCTTTTCTCTCGACGGACCGGAAACCGCGTGACGGGGGCGCCTTCGCGACGGTTCCGGATGCATTTCGGCCGCCCCGGTGGAACGGCCGATCGAGGACGCTACGTTTCGAACAGTCGCCCGGGTCAAACCTGGTTGCCGTGACGTCTGTCACGGTAACGATATCGACGGCTCGTCGATAACTGGATATCCCCTGGTCAGCGAACCACGATCACGGAACTATCACGGTCCGATGAATAGCACCGAACCGGAAATATTGTCGGTCCGCTCACAACCGATCCGCAACGCTGCGTGACGATCGAATGGACGCTGCGTGATGGGCCTCGTCACCGGAGGTGGCTAGGCCGGCAGGCGTAGTCCATTCTGGGGAGGTGAGCACTCCCGCCTACCCCGAGTCCCCCGACGCTCTCGCCGCCGCCCTGCGCGAGACGGGGTACCTCGCGGACGACGGTCTGGCGACCGCCGCCTACCTCGCCTTGGCGATGCACCGTCCGCTCTTCTGCGAGGGCGAGCCCGGCACCGGCAAGACCGCCCTCGCCCAGGCCCTCGCCCAGGTGCTCGGGGCCGAGCTCATCCGGCTGCAGTGCCACGACGGCATCGACTCCTCCCAGGCCCTCTACGACTGGGACTTCCCCCGCCAGCTGCTGCACCTGCGCACGATGGAGGCCGCGGGCTCCTTCGACGCCACCGCGGTGGAGGCCTCGCTCTACGACGACCGCTTCCTTCTGGCCCGTCCCATCCTGCGGGCCCTGCGCACGTCCCCCTCCGTCCTGCTCGTCGACGAGATCGACCGGGCGGACGACGAGTTCGAGGCCTTCCTCCTCGAGGTGCTCTCCGAGCACGCGGTGACCATCCCCGAGCTCGGCGAGGTCCGGGCCGCGGTGCCGCCGGTCGTCGTGCTGACCAGCAACCGCACCCGCGAGGTGCACGACGCGCTGAAGCGCCGCTGCCTCTACCTCTGGCTGGACCACCCGGACGTCGCGCGCGAGATCGAGATCCTGCGCAGCAGGCTGCCCGGAGTGCCCGAGCGGTTGGCCCAGCAGGTCGCCCAGGCCGCGCACCGGCTGCGGCAGACCGACCTGATCAAGCCCCCCGGCGTCGCGGAGTCCCTGGACTGGGCGCGGGCGCTGCAGCTGGTCGGCGCGCGCAGCCTGGACGTGGACAGCGCGGCCCGCACGCTCGGCGCGGTCCTGAAGTACCGCGAGGACGCCGACCGGGTGAAGGACCGCCTCGAGTCCCTGCTGGCGTCCTGACGATGCCGTCTCCCCTGCCACCGGGTCTGCCGCCGCCCGCGGAGACCCTGGTCCGAGACCCCGATCCGTTCCCGGGGCTCGTCGGGTTCACCGCCGCGCTGCGGGCCGCCGGGGTCCCGATGACCACGGACCGGGTCGCCGCCTTCACCGAGGCGCTGGACGCACTGGACGTCACCGACCGGATGCAGACGTACTGGGCCGGTCGGCTCACCCTGTGCAGCGATCCGGACGACATCAGTCGGTACGACGCCGCGTTCGCCGCCTGGTTCGACCCGCGCCAGGGCCCGTCCCCGCCCCGCCCGGACGCCCCGGCCGCCCCGCCGCCGACGCTCACCTCGCTGCTCCCCACCCGGGACAGCCGTGAGGGGGACGACGAGGAGGAGCGCGAGCAGGAGATCCTCAAGGCCACCGCCACCGGCTCCGAGGTGCTGCGCACACGGGACCTCGGTGAGCTCAGCCCGCTCGAGCGCGAGCACCTGCGCCGGCTGCTGCAGCTGCTGCGGCCCGATCCCCCGACCCGGCCGTCGCGGCGTCTCGCGTCCGCCCGGCACGGTCGCCCGGACCCGGGGCGGACGCTGCGCGCGGCGCTGCGCAACCACGGCGAGCTCGGCGAGCTCCGCCGCCGCGCGCCGACCCGGCGCCCGCGCAAGGTCGTGCTGCTCCTGGACGTCTCCGGCTCCATGGAGCCCTACGCGGACGCGCTGCTGCGCTTCGCCCACGTCGTCGTGCGGCGGTCGCCGAGCAGCACGGAGGCCTTCACCCTCGGCACCCGGCTGACCCGGGTGACCCGGGAGCTGCGCCAGCGCGACCCCGAGCGGGCCCTGCAGGCCGCGGCCGAGGCGATCCCCGACTGGTCGGGCGGCACCCGGCTCGGCGAGGTGATCGGGGCGTTCGTCGACCGCTGGGGTCGGCGCGGCGCCGCGCGGCGGGCGATCGTGGTGATCTTCTCCGACGGGTGGGAACGTGGGGAGACGGACCTGCTCGGCACCCAGGTCGGGCGGCTCGCCCGACTCGCCCACCGGGTCGTGTGGGTCAACCCGCACGTGGGCAAGGAGGGCTACGCGCCCGTCCAGGGCGGAATAGTCGCCGTCCTGCCTTACTTGGACGAACTGCTCGCCGGGCACAGCCTGGAGACGCTGGAACGCCTGCTCGACGTGGTGCGGGCATCGTGAGGGAGACACATGCGTGACGTCGTCGACCAGCTCGAGGGCTGGTGGAAGAACGGGGAGCGGGCCGCGCTCGCCACAGTGGTGGCGACCTTCCGCTCGGCACCGCGGCAGCCGGGGGCCTCGATGCTCGTCGGCCCCGGCGGGGAGGCGGTCGGCAGCGTGTCCGGCGGCTGCGTCGAGGGTGCGGTCTACGAGCTGGGCCAGGAGGTGCTCGGCGACCGGCGGCCGGTGCTGCAGCGCTACGGCGTGTCGGACGACGACGCGTTCGCCGTGGGCCTGACCTGCGGCGGGATCCTGGACGTCTACGTCGAGGAGGTCTCCCCCGAGGCCTACCCCGAGTTCGGCCGGGTCGCCGAGGCCATCCGCGACGAGACGCCGGTCGCGGTCGTCACCGTGGTGTCGGGGCCCACCGAGAAGCTGGGCAAGCGGCTGATCGTGTGGGAGGACCGCGTCGAGGGCACGACCGGGTCCGATCGGCTCGACGGCGCCGCCACCGACGACGCGCGGGGCCTGCTGGCCTCGGGCCGCAACGCGACCATCACCTACGGCGTCGACGGCCAGCGCCGCGGCGAGGGCCTGATGGTGTTCGTCGAGTCCTTCGCCCCGCCGCCCCGCATGATCGTGTTCGGCGCGATCGACTTCGCCGCCGCCGTCGCGAAGATGGGGAACTTCCTGGGCTACCGGGTCACCGTCTGCGACGCCCGCCCGGTGTTCGCCACGGCCAGCCGCTTCCCGGGTGCGAACGAGGTCGTGGTCGAGTGGCCGCACCGCTACCTGGCCAAGGAGGCCGAGGAGGGCCGGATCGACGGGCGCACGGTACTGACCGTGCTCACCCACGACCCGAAGTTCGACGTCCCGCTGCTCGAGGTCGCGCTGCGCCTGCCCGAGGTGGCCTACATCGGCGCCATGGGGAGCAGGCGCACCCACGAGGACCGGCTGGAGCGGCTGCGCGAGATCGGCATCACGGACGCGGAGATCGCGCGCATGTCCAGCCCCATCGGCCTGGACCTGGGGGCCCGCACCCCGGAGGAGACGGCGGTGTCCATCGCCGCCGAGATGATCGCCCAGCACTGGGGCGGCGCGGGCACCCGCCTCGCCGAGCGGGACGGGCCGATCCACGTTTAGCGGCTGCGCCGCCCGTGCGTGGTAAGTGGTGCCAGAGCACCACTTACCACGCACGACCTCACCGTTCGACTAGGGCGGCCCGTCCGTCTCGGCGGTCCGCCGCGCCGTCCGCGCGACTACCGTCGACGGATCGACGAGGAGGTCTCCCATGCCCCACGCCGCCCGAGGGTGCCGGTGATGGCCCACCGAGGCGCGCTCGCTCCCGCTATCCGGCGTAACGTGGCTCACACGAGGTCGGCTGAGGTGCGGGAGGGCGGCGTGGCCCCCAGCGAGGCGTGTCGACGGGCCGGGGACACGGTTCTCGTCGACGAGATCGAGCGCGAGCCCGATCTCACCGTGCACACCGGCGGCGGGTGCGGCGCCCCACCGCCCTCGACCAACCCGCGCGTCTCGAAGTTCCACGCGCCCGAGATCGTGTTCGGCCCGGACTCGCTCAAGGAGGCCGCGCACGCGGCGTTGCGACTCGGCGCGCGGCGGCCGTTCGTCGTGACCGACCCGGGGGTCTTCGAGGCCGGTTGGCCGGTCGAGCTGCTCGGCCACCTGCGCGAGGCGGGGCTGGCCCCGAGGTTGTGGACGGACGTCACCCCGAACCCGAAGGACCACGAGATCGAGGCCGGCTACCACGAGTACGTGGCCTCGGGCTGCGACGTGGTGATGGGGCTGGGCGGCGGGTCGGTCATCGACGCGGCCAAGGGCGTGGCCCTGCTCGCCAGCAACGGCGGCCGGATCCTCGACTACGAGGGCATCGACCGGATCGCTCACCCCATCCCGCCGTTGATCATGATGCCGTCCACGTCCGGGACCGGCGCGGACGTCTCGCAGTTCTGCATCGTCACCGACACCGAGCGACACACCAAGATCACGATCATGGGCCGGGCGCTGGTCCCGGACGTCTCGGTCATCGACCCACGCCTACTGGTCACCATGCCCGAGTGGCTCAACGCCGCGACCGGGCTCGACGCGCTGACCCACGGCATCGAGGCCTTCGTCTCCCTCGCCCACGGCCCGCTGACCGACCACCACGCCCTGCAGGCCGTCTCGCTGGTCAACGAACACCTCGCGCACACCATGCTCCGGCCGGACGACCGGCGGGCCCGCCAGGCCATGGCCCAGGCCGCGCTGGAGGCCGGGCTCGCCTTCACGAACGCGATCCTCGGCGCGACGCACGCCATGTCCCACCAGGTCGGCGGCATGCTCGACCTGCCGCACGGGGTGGTCAACGGGGTCCTGCTGCCGCACGTCGTGCGGTTCAACGGCGTCACCACCCCCGAGCGATTCGTGCCGATCGCGCAGGCGATGGGGCTCGCCGGGCCCGGCGTGCCGGGGGACGAGGCGGTGGACATGGTCGCCGCCGCGATCCGCAAGCTCGGCGACGAGGTCGGGGTGCCCGCCGGGCTCGGCGCGCTCGGCGTGACCGAGGCGGACATCCCGCGGCTGGCCGTGCTGACCCTCGGCGACGCCTGCCTCACGACGAACCCGCGGCCCGCGGACGTCGACCAGGTGGCGACGCTGTTCCGAGCGGCCCTGTGAGGCGGACGCCGTGACGTCCGCCGCCTGGCCCCCGAAACGGACCGAGCCGCCGTCCGGCCGCTCCTGGCCGGGGCCGGACCTCGACGCGCTGACCGGCCTGCGCTCGGGCAAACCGTCGTTCTACCCGGAGTACCGGGTGTCGGCCGTCCGGCTGCGTCGGGTCATCCTCGCGCTCGAGGGGATCTCCGGGGCACTCATCCGCACGATGGAGGGCTCGGAGGCGCTCGTGCGCGCCGTCGTCGAGGCCGCCGCCGATCACCTCTCCGCGGACTGGGTGGCGTTCGCCCTGGTCGACGGCCGGTTGGCGGACGCGCAGCCCCGCTACCTCGTGCTCGGCCCGGACGGCGAGGAGTGGACCGACCTGGGCCTCATCCCGGAGAACGTCGCCACGCACGTCGCCGCCGTCCGGGGCGGACACGACCATCCCGAGCACGACCGGGACACCGCCCGCCGCCACCTGCACGTCCCGGTGCGGCTGGACAGCCGGATCGTCGGCGGTTTCGTCGCGTGGACCCCGCGCGAGCGGGAGATCGACGACACCGACCTGTCCGTGATGCGCATCCTCGCCTCGCAGACGGCGTCCGCCCTGCAGAACTGCGCCCTGCTCGACCGGTCCGAGAAGCTCTACGCCCGCACCGCCCGGCAGGCCGCGGACCTCAAGTCCCGCAACGCCGAGCTCCAGTCCACACAGGAACAGCTGGGCGCCGCGCGCCAGCGCGAGGTGCTGGACAGCGAACGGCACCGCATCGCCCGCGAGCTGCACGACTCGGTGACCCAGTACGCGTTGTCCGCGGGGATGCACATCGAGATGGTGCGCGGCGAGATCACGGAGCCGCGGCTGCTCGAGCACCTCGACACCGCCAAGGACCTGACGAAGCGGGCCGTCGAGCAGCTGCGCTCGGCGATCTACGCGCTGAACCACCACGAGAGCGCCGACCAGGACCTGCCGGCGATGCTGCGCCAGCTCACCACCGTCCACATGCCGGACGAGCTGCGCATCGACGTCCGGATCGGCGGCGAGCCGGTGCCGCTGCCCGCCGACCAGGAGCAGTCGCTGTTCCGGATCGCGGGCGAGGCGCTGTTCAACACGGCGATGCACGCGGAGGCCTCCCGGGCCTCGATCCGCCTGGCCTACCGGGCGGGCGCGGTCCGGCTGACCGTCTCCGACGACGGCCGGGGCAGGCCCGAGGAGGTGCGGCGCAGCCTCAAGGAGTCCGCGCTGCGGCCCTCGGGCGAACACCGCGGCCTGGTCAACATGCAGACCAGGGCGGCGGAGATGGGCGGGGCGGTCACGTTCCGCAGAGCCCGGATGGGCGGGTTGCAGGTGCAGGTCGACGTGCCTGTGGCCGGAAAGGAGCACGCACGATGAACACGGTGCGATCAGCGCCCGGAGGCGGACTGCGGTCGGCGCCCACGGGCGGAGTGCGACCGGCGCCCCCGAACGGGGCGCGCACGGCGGTGCCCCAGGGGCCCGGGCCGCAACGGGCCCGCCCGGTGCCGGTGCGGATCGTGCTGGTGGACGACCACTCGATCATGCGTCAAGGCCTGCGCGCGGTGCTGGAGCGCGAGGAGGACCTGCGCGTCGTCGGCGAGGCGGGCACCCCCAAGGACGCCGTCGCCGCCGTGGCCGCGACCCGCCCGCACGTCGTGCTGCTGGACCTCAAGCTCACCTCCGGCCCGCAGACCGACGGGCTCGACGTCTGCCGCTCGCTCTGCGCCGCCCACCCCGGCATCGGGGTGCTCGTGCTGACCACGTTCGCCGAGGACCGGCTCGTCGTGGAGGCCGTGCAGGCGGGGGCGCGCGGCTACGTCGTCAAGGACGTCGACACGACCGAGCTGGTCCGCGCCATCCGCGCGGTCTCCCGCGGCGAGTCCGCGTTCGACGCCCGCAGCGCCAGCGCCATGGTCCGGTCGCTGTCCGGCGGGGTCCCCGACCGCGAGCGGCTCACCGAGCGCGAGCTCGACGTGCTCCGCCTGCTGGCCCGCGGCCTGTCCAACCGCGCGATCGGCGCCGAGCTGTTCATCTCGGAGACCACGGTGAAGTTCCACGTGGGCAACCTGATGCGCAAGCTCATGGTCAGCCGCCGCGCCGAAGCCGTCTACGCCGCCACCAAGCTCGGCCTCCTGTAGGGAGACGTCGGACTCGCCACGCGAGTCGGACATCGGTGCGGGGCGGGAGCTGGTAGGAACCGCGCATGCGGGTGTATGCGGAGCGGCCGGGGCGGTTCGGGGTGCAGGTGGTCGCGGACCTGCTGGCCGTGGGCTGGACGGCGGCGTGGATCTGGTTGGCCGCGACGGCGCACGACCTGCTGCTCACGCTGCAGTCGCCGGGACGGACGTTGGTGCAGGCCGGGGACTCGGTGTCCGGGGCCTTCGACGGGGCGGCGCGGGGGGTCGGGAACGTGCCGCTCGTCGGGGAGCAGCTCGCGGGCGCCTTCGCCCCGGGCACCGACGCGGGCCGCTCCCTGACCGCGGCCGGGCAGCAGCTGATCGACACGGTCGCGAACGTCGCGACGGGGGCGGCGATCCTCGTCGGGCTGATCGGGGTGTTGCCGGTGCTGTCGATCTGGCTGCCGCTGCGGATCCGCTACGCACGCATAGCGACCGCCACCGCGGCGGCCCGCGCGCGGGGTCTCGACCAGCTGGCGTTGCGGGCGCTCGTCCTGCGGCGGATCCCGGGAGACGGGGTGGACCCGGCCACGGCGTGGCGCGAGGGCGACCCGGACGCCGTCGCCGAGCTGGCATCGATCGAGCTGCGGGCCGCGGGCATGCGCGGCCCGCGGGTCCCGCTGCGCTTCAGCGCCCAGTAGCAGAAGGTCGGCGCCCGGTCGGGCGCACGAGCAGCGTGATACCCGCGACCAGCGCGAACACCGGGAACACCAGGGAGCTGCTGTAGGGCAGGCCGAGCCCGAGGGTGGCGGCGAGCGAGAGCGTGCCGAGCACGAGCGCCACGATTCCCACCGGCGCGGGCAGCAGCGAGCCGCGCAGGGCGAGCATCCCGGCACACGACATCACCCCGAGCGCGGGGAGGTAGGCGCCGGTGGACATCTGGTCGGCGAGCACCGCGGCGGTGGCGCTGGCCTCGGTGGAGTAGAGGCTCTGGTCCATGGCGCCCGGGGCCCCGCCCGCGGCGACGTAGCGCATGAGGACGCCGATCGACGTCGTCGCGAGCAGGGCGATCGAGGACCACCGCAGCGCCTCGGCCCAGCCGCCGCGCTCCCCCGCCCGGCGCACCAGGCCGAGCGTGAAGGCGGTCGTCGCGATCACCGCGACCAGGCCGAGCCCGCCCCCGATCCGGATCATCAGTTCGGGGTTCATGGCTTCGACGAGCTCGGCGCTGCTCTTGATCCGCTGGTCGGCGAAGGTGCCCTCGCCCTGGGCGAGGACGGCACCGGAGCCGCCCGCGGCGAGGGCGGCGACGATCCCGGCGGCGCCGGTCGCGCGGTCGCGGGTGGGGGTGGTGAGTGCGGTGGTCATGGTGTTCTCCCTGGTCGACGGTGTGCGACCAGGCTCACGGAACCGGACATTCCACCCCAGGGCGGCACCCCGTGGACCGTCGGTGGTGCCTGCCCCACCGTCAGACGACGGTGAGGCGCACGCGGTCGGTCATCGGCGGGCGTCCCTCGCCCCCGGACGGGTCGTCCTCGGACACGACGATCGTGTAGTCGCCGGGATCGAGCGGGATCTCGACGCGGAACGGCGCGAACCGCTGGCCCTCCGCCGTCGCGGTGACGCCGGCCCGCACCACCCGGCCGTCGGCGTTGCGGGCCTCCCAGAGCAGGGTGGCCTCGAAGACCGCCGCCTCCCCACGCACGACGACCGGCCCGGGTGTCCGCGCGCCGTCCACCGGGTCGTCGATCTCCACCAGGGACCGCACGCGGTACGGGTCCGCGGCGGTGAGCGGCGCGGCGACCGGCTCGCCGAGGAGCGTCTCGGCGGGTTCGCCGCCGACGAGCACCCGCACCGGATCGTCGCTGTCCGCGGCGGACTGCACGGTGTAGACGAGCTGCTGCAGGGCGAGGCCCGCGGGGCCGGGCAGCGGCCCCGCGACGGCGAGGTCCACGGTCAGCAGGCCGTCCCCGTGGGTGACGGGGCTGCGCAGCCGCACCCCCGCGGGCCAGTCGGTGCGGTGGTCGGGATCGTCGGTCCGCCCGTCGAGGACCGCCGTGACGGCCGTGCCGACGGGGTCGGGCGGGGCGTCGTCCGGCCCACCGTCGCGCAGGGCGCGGATCTCGCGGAACAGCCGGTCGCCCGCGGGGGTGCCGCCCACGAACCAGACCGGGACCACGGCGGAGGTCGGGTCGGCGGGCACCACCGTGGGCACGGCGGGCACGGTCGGGACCACGCGGTCCTCGGCGTCCCCGGTGCCCGCACAGCCGGCGAGCACGAGCAGGGCCAGCAGTGCCCACCCGATCCGACCGCGCATGGCTCCAGGATGGGCGACCGAACCGGACACGCCGGGCACGCCGCGCCGCCGGACCCCTCGAACGGGGGAGAGCCCGGCTACGGATCGTCAGATCTCGGCGACGGTCCGTGCGTGTCGTTGCGCCAGCTCACGGTAGAAGCCCGGGTTGTTCTGCACCCACCACTCGGCCTCGGAGGTCAGCGGGCCCCGCGGCGAGGCCGTGGCCCCCAGGACGAGGGTGCCCTCCGGGATCACCTTGCCCGGCGCGACCAGCGCGCCCGCCCCGACCAGGCTGCGGGCACCGATCACCGCCCGGTCCTGGACGGTGGCGCCGTTGCCGATCACGCACTCCGGGCCGATCACGCAGCCGTGCACCACGCAGAGGTGCCCGATGGTGGCGCCCGCCCCGATCTCCGTGGCCGGGTCCTCGCCGCCGTGCAGGACGCTGCCGTCCTGCACGTTCGCCCCCTCCCGCACGATGATCGGGCCGGTGTCGCCGCGGAGCACGGCGTTGTACCAGACGGAGGCCCCGGCCTCGACCCGGACGTCGCCGATCAGCGCGGCGGTGGGGGCGACGAACGCGGTGGGATGCACGGAGGGGCGGCGGCCCTCGAACTCGAACAGCGGCACGACCCGGATCTTAACGCGCGTTCAGTCGATCTCGGGGCTGCTCGCCTGCGCCCAGTACCGCTTCGGGATGCGGCCCGCGTGCCGCGCCGCGTGCCCGGCCTCCACGGCCAGCCGCATCGCGTGCGCCATCCGCTCCGGGTCCGCGGCGCGGGTGACCGCCGTGGCCAATAGGACGGCGTCGCACCCCAGCTCCATGGCCTGCGCGGCCTCCGACGCGGTGCCGATGCCGGCGTCGAGCACCACCGGGACCCCCGCCTCGGCGACGATCATCTCGATGTTGTGCGGGTTGCGGATGCCGAGCCCGGTGCCGATCGGCGACCCCAGCGGCA
Source organism: Pseudonocardia oroxyli (assembly GCF_900102195.1). Classification (GTDB taxonomy): domain Bacteria; phylum Actinomycetota; class Actinomycetes; order Mycobacteriales; family Pseudonocardiaceae; genus Pseudonocardia; species Pseudonocardia oroxyli. Next base: position 11,657 of record NZ_FNBE01000002.1, on the reverse strand, counting down.
TGACGGCGGCGCACCCGACGGCCTCCAGGCGGCGGGCGAGCACCGGGTCGTCGTTGGTGTAGGGCAGCACGGTGAACCCCGCGTCGACGAGCTGCTCGGCGGCGTCGAGCAGCTCGATCGGGTCCGGGAGCAGCGTCCGCTCGTCCGCGACGACCTCGAGCTTCACCAGGTCCGTCTCGAGCGCCTCGCGGGCCAGCTCGGCGGTGAGCACCGCCTCGGCGGCCGTGCGGCAGCCCGCGGTGTTCGGCAGGACCTCGATGCCGAGCCTGCGCAGCAGGTCCAGCACCCCGGTGCCGGTGGTCGCGTCGATCCGGCGCATGGCCACGGTGGTCAGCGTGGTGCCGGAGGCGACCAGGGCGCGCTCCAGGATCTCCAGGTTCGCGGCGCCGCCGGTCCCGGTGATCAGCCGCGACCCGAACTTCCGGCCCCCGACGACGAGCTGGTCCACGTCGTGCTCCCTCATCGTCATCCTCCCTGCACGGCGGTCAGCACCTCGACCGCCGCGCCCTCGTGCAGCGGGGTACCCCAGTGCGCCCGGCGCACCACGGTGCCGTCCACGGCCACCGCCACGCCCCGCTCGGGCGCGTCGATGGCCCCCAGCGCGTCCGCCACGGTGGCGTCCGCGCTCAGGTCGTGCGGGGTCCCGTTGATCTCGACCCTCATCCGAACCTCCCCGGGTCGACGGCGGCGGGCACCGACCCGCCGTCCAGCACCGCCACGATCAGCTGCGCGGTCAGCGGGGCCAGCAGGATGCCGTTGCGGCTGTGCCCGGTGGCCACGAGCGTGCGGTCGTCCAGCCTGCCGATCAGCGGCAGGTTGTCCGGGCTGCCCGGCCGCAGGCCCGCTGCGACCTCGACCAGCCCGTACTCGGCGATCCCGGGGACGATCCGCTCCGCGTCCCGCAGCAGGTCCCGGACACCGCCGACGGTGGGCTCGGTGTCGAACCCCTGTTCGCTCTGCGTGGCCCCCACGACCAACCCGTTCGGCCGGGGCACGAGGTAGACCGGGCGCCCGTCGACCAGCGCCCGGACGGTGCGGCCGGGCATCGGGAAGGCGCCGCGGCGGTGCGCGAGCCGCAGGATCTCGCCCTTGACCGGGCGGACCAGCCCGCGCAGGGCCGGGTGCAGCGCCGCCGAGTGCGCCCCGGCGCAGATCAGCAGGGTGTCGGCGGGTTCGCCGCGGTACGCGCGCTCCTCGATCCGCACGCCGGCCTTCTCCGCCGCGGTCCGCAGGGACGCCAGCAGGGCCCGGTTGTCCACGGACAGGTCCGCCGGCACCGAGAGCCCCCCGCGGACGTCCGGGCCCAGGGCGGGTTCGAGCCTGCGCAGCTCCCGTCCGGTCAGCCGTTCGACGGGCCTGCCGAGGCGGGCGAGGTGGTCGGCGAGCGAGTCCAGCTCCGCCCGGTCCCCGGTCCCCGTCGCCGCGACGACGGTCCCCCCGGTGTGCAGGCCGGGATCCCCCAGCTCGGCGGCGAACTCCGGCCAGAGCGCGACGGACCGCAGCCCCAGCTCGAGCAGCTCCTCCTCGCCCGGCCACGCCTCGGTGACCGGCGCGAGCATGCCGCCCGCGACCCAGGACGAGCCGGACTCGGGGTCCGGGTCGAACAGGCCGACGGCCCACCCGGCCTGCGCGGCGCGCCAGGCGCACGTCAGCCCGATGACGCCGCCACCGGCGACGACGAGTTCCACTGCTTCGCTCCTCCCTGCGCCGGCATGACCCGGATCAGGTTCGACGGTCGGAGCCTGCGGCTCCCTCTCAGCCCCACCGGGCTCCCGTGACTGCGCGGCCCACCCTACGCTTCCCCGACGTGCCCCGACTCGACCGTGCAACGTTGCTGTCCCGCCTCGCGAACGCCCGCCTCTACCTCTGCACGGGCGACCGACCGGATCTCGCGGAGTTCGCGGACGCCGCGCTGGCCGGGGGTGTGGACGTGATCCAGCTCCGCGAGAAGGGCATCGAGGCGCGCGCCGAGCTGGCCGCGCTGGAGATCCTCGCCGACGCCACCGCCCGCCACGACCGGCTGCTCGCGGTCAACGACCGGGCGGACGTGGCGCTCGCCGCGGGCGCCGACGTGCTGCACCTCGGCCAGGACGACCTGCCGGTGGAGTGGGCGCGCCGGATCGTCGGGGACGAGGTCGTGATCGGCCGGTCCTCGCACAGCGCGGACGAGACCCTCCGCGCGGCCGAGGAGCCGGGCGTCGACTACTTCTGCGTGGGCCCCTGCTGGCCGACCCCCACCAAGCCCGGCCGCCCCGCCCCCGGCCTGGACCTGGTCCGGACCGTGGCGGGCCGCGCCCCGGACCGCCCGTGGTTCGCCATCGGCGGCATCGACCACGGCAGGCTCGACGACGTCCTGGCCGCGGGCGCGACCCGGGTCGTGGTGGTGCGGGCGATCACCGAGGCCGAGGACCCGAAGGCCGCGGCGGAGTCACTCCGCGCCCGCCTCCCCTGAGCTGTGAGCGGCGATGGTCGTCATAGCGACTATCGCCGCTCACAGGTCAGGAGCCGGGCCGCGGCAGCAGCCCGAAGCCCGGTCCGGTGTTCCCCGTGCCGGGCGCGCGGCTCGTCGTCGGCGAGGTCGACGGGCTCGGGGTCGTGGTCCGGGTCGCCGAGGGGCCGCCGGTCTGCTCGGTCGAGCCGGAGCCGGACTCCGGGGCCTGCTCCGTGGTCGTCGGGGTGGGGGACTCCGTGGTCTCGGACCGCGGCTCCTCGCTCGGCGCCGAGCCGCCGGTCACGACCCGCCCCACGGACGTCCCGGACTCCCCGCCGGAGATCGGCGAGCCCTTCGCCCACTCGACGCCGGTGATCACGAGCAGCCCGACCGCGAACGCGACGACGGTGGTCGCCGCGGTCACCCAGACCCGCTTGCGGGTGTACCAGGGCCGCTGCTCCGGGGCGGGCAGCACCGGGGCGACCAGCCCACCGTCTCGCTGCATCGGGATCGTCGCGAGCGGGTCGACGGGCTCGGCGAGGACGGTCGTGTCCGCCGCACCCCGGCCCGGCAGCTTGACCCGCTGCAGGACGGTCTCGCGGGTCTTGTCCAGCGAACGCTGGTACATCGTGGTGGCGATGGTCGTGACCACCGACCCGATGGCCGCGCCCGCCACCGTCCCCGCCGCGCCCAGGTAGGAGCCCGCCACCGCGGACGTGGCGGCCGCGGCCGCACCCGCGGCGACCTTCGTGAGGGTGAGGTCGACCTTCTTCTTCTCGGGCTCCGTGACCGTCGTCGCCGCGAGGGTGCGGTGCGCGTCGGGCACGTGGGTCGGACCGGCACCCGACGTCGATCGGCCCGGCCGCCGCCCGCCCGGGACCTGTCCCGCGGGACCCTGCCCACCGGAGCGCGGCCCCTCCGGCCGCCGACCCGACGGGCCGGAGCCACCGGGTCGCTGCGCGGCCCCGGAGCGGGGCAGCGGCGGCGACCCCTGGGCGTCGGGGGTGTGGGGCTGGGGGCGGCGGGGATTCTGGACCATGACTCCGTTCACATCACGCGAGGCTCGGGCGTCCTCCACGAGGATCAACGTGGACGATCTTGCGAACGCACCAGTCGATCACTCGACGTGAGGGTTCTCACCCGTTCGTGGAGGAGCCGTCCACGGTAGGTGCCTCGGGTGGGGCGTCCGCGACCCGGGGGTGCCGGATCCCCGGATGGTCGGCGGGCAGCGCCGAACGCAGCGCGGGCCAGGAAAGCACGACTGAGAGCGCCACCAGCGCCGGGCTGAACGCGACCCGCGCCGCGCCCAGCGCGAAGACCCATTCCGCCTGGTAGAGGGGCACGAACACGGCCACCCGCACGACGTACTGCGCCACCCACACCCAGCTCGCCCGCTGGTAGCCGCGCAGCAGATCGGGATCGCGGCGCCACCGCGTCTTCTGCCCCAGCGCCAGCCCGACGATGACGCCCAGCAGCGGCCACCGCACGACGATCGAGATCGCCCAGGCCAGCGCGCTCGCCACGTTCGAGAGGATCTGGACCAGGAAGAAGTCCTCGGCCCGGCCGGTGTACAGCGCGACCAGCGCCGCGACCGTCACGCCCAGCAGGCCGAAGAGCACCGCGCGCGGCCGCCTGCCGCGGGCCAGCCGCCAGCAGGCCACCCCGATCCCGGCGACGATCGCCGCGCCGGCCGCGATCCCGACCGGGGACCACCAGCTCAGCGCCCCGGCCAGCAGCCAGACCAGCACGAAGGCGACGACCGGGACCGAGGCGTCGACGGCGCCGCGCCGCCCGCCGAGGATCTCCCGCAGCGACTCGCGGGTGTCCGGCTCCGGGGTCGTCACGGGCGACGCGGCGGGAGAGGTTCGACTGACACCTCCTTAGGGTGCCCTATCGAGGTCACGAGATCACCCCACATCTGGCGCAACCGCGCGCCCATGAGTGATCCTGTGTGGATCAGAAGGTGACGGCGGTGTGGACGCCGGGGGAACGAGCGGGAAGGGAGCCGTGCGGTGCACCGGTGGAACAGCTTCGTGGCGATCGGGGACTCGTTCACCGAGGGCCTGGACGACCTGTGGGACGACGGCGCGCCGCGCGGGTGGGCCGACCGGCTCGCCGAGCGGCTGGCGGCGGGCAGGCCCGGCTTCACCTACGCCAACCTCGCCGTGCGGGGCAAGATCCTCGACCAGATCGTCACCGACCAGGTGCCGGTGGCCGAGCAGCTGCGCCCGGACCTGATCTCGTTCTGCGCGGGCGGCAACGACATCATCGGCATCACCTCGGACCCGGACGACCTCGCCCGGCGCGTCGACGCGGCCGTCGAGCGGCTGGCGGCGACGGGCGCGGACATCATCATGTTCACCGGCTTCGACCTGCGCCGCATGCACATGCTGCTGCGCAGGCTCCGCGGGCGGGTGGCCACCTTCAACGAGAACCTGCGGGCCGTGGCGGACCGCCACGGCTGTCACGTCGTGGACCTCTGGGGCATGGACGTCCTCGCCGATCCCCGCGCCTGGGCGAGCGACCGGCTGCACCTCACGCCGGAGGCGCACGAGCGGGTCGCCCTGCGCGCGCTGGAGGTCCTGGGCGAGCCCGTCGCGGGCATCGACTGGCGCACCCCCTGGCCCGCGGCCGAGGCGTTGGACTGGCGGCACCGCCAGGTCGAGGACCTGAGGTGGGTGCGCGAGCACGTCCTGCCCTACGCGCGCAAGCGCCTGCGCGGGGCCCACACCGGCGACGGCAACCTGCCCAAGCGCCCCAACCTCACGCCGCTTCCCCCCGTCTGACGCATTATGGAACCATAACGTCGAAAAAACCCTGCTCAGACGACGTTATGGTTCCATAATGCGGTCAGCGGACGGGGGTGAAGTCTCGGGCGCCGATGTACTCGGGGCGGCGGGTCGGGGCGTAGTACGGCTCCACGCAGGTGTTCTCCACGCTGTTGAACACGATGAAGATGTTCGAGCGCGGGTACGGGGTGATGTTGTCCCCCGAGCCGTGCATGCAGTTGGAGTCGAAGAACGTGGCGGACCCCGCCTTGCCGGTCAGCATCGCGATCCCGTGCCGGTTGGCCAGCGCGGTGATGCTGTCCGGGTCGGGCGTGCCGATCTCCTGCTCTTTGAGCGAGGAGCGGTAGTTGTCCTCGGGCGTCTCGCCGACGCAGGACACGAACGTCCGGTGCGAGCCCGGCATGATCATCAGGCAGCCGTTGTAGGCGTAGTTCTCAGTGAGCGAGATCGAGCAGCTCACCGCGCGCGGGGTGGGCATGCCGTCCTCGGCGTGCCACGTCTCGAAGTCCGAGTGCCAGTAGAACCCGCCGCCGCCGAAGCCCGGCTTGTAGTTGATCCGACTCTGGTGGACGTAGACGTCACCGCCCAGGATCTGCCGGGCCCGGCCGACCACGCGCTCGTCGCGGACGAGGCGGGCGATGGCGTCCGAGATCGTGTGCACCTCGAAGATCGAGCGCACCTCGTCGGAGTTCTTCTCGATGATGCAGCGGTCGTCCGCGCGGATGAGCGGGTCGTGCGCCAGCCGGTCCAGCTCGGCGGCGTAGCCGGCCACCTCGTCGGGGTTGAGCAGGTCGGGGACCTGCGAGAACCCGTTGACCTCGTGCCCACGCAGCTCCTGCGCGCCGTACATGCCGGCGCTGGACTCACTGCCCCACACCGTCGGTTCCGCCCGGTCGATGAGGGCCGGCTGCGTCGACACCCGGGTGTAGTACCGGTCGTTCGTGATGCTGGTCTGGTCGCTGCTCGGGGCAGTCATTGCAGTGCTCCTCTCGTCGATAGGCGACATCGCGGTGGTACAGGGCACGGCCGCCGGACCCGAGTCGGGTCCGGCGGCCGGGTGCTGCGGCTCAGGCCTCGGCCGGGAGCTCCAGCAGGGGGTAGACACCGTTCTCGTCGTGCACCTCGGTGCCGACGATGGGCGGGTTGAACACGCAGACGCAGGTGATGTCGCTGGTCACCCGGACCTGGTGCTTCTCGTTGCCGTCGAGCAGGTACATCGTGCCCGGGCCGAGCTTGTACGTCTCGTCGTTGTCCTTGTCGTACAGCTCGCCCTCACCGGAGACGATGTAGACGGCCTCGACGTGGTTGGCGTACCAGAAGTCGTTCGTCGAGCCCGCGCGCAACACGGTCTCGCCGACCGAGAAGCCGACGCGGTCGTGCGCGGTCACGATGCGGCGCGAGTACCAGCCGGGGGTGTCGACGTGGTTCTTGGTGTTCGTGACGTCGTCGATCCTGCGGACCTTCAACTCATGCTCCAGACGTGACGGTCTTGACGGACTCGGCGACGATCTCCAGACCCTCGTCGAGCTCGTCGTCGGTGATGGTCAGGGGGGCGAGGATCTTCATGACCTCGCTGTCCGGACCCGAGGTCTCCATGAGCAGCCCGCGCTCGAACGCCGCGGCGCAGACCTTCCCGGCCTGGTCGTGTTCGGTGAACTGCAGGCCGCGGGCCAGCCCGCGACCCTTGGCGGTCAGCTCGGTGACGGTGGTGTCCGCGACGATCTTGTTGAAGGCCTCCTCGACCTTCTCCCCCTTGCGGATGACCTCCCGCTCGAGGGTGTCGTCGCTCCAGTACCGATGGATCGCCTCGGTGCCGGTGACGAACGCCGGGTTGTGCCCACGGAAGGTGCCGTTGTGCTCACCCGGGCCCCAGACGTCGTGCTCCGGCTTGATCAGCACGAGCGCCATGGGCAGCCCGTAGCCGGAGATGGACTTGGAGATCGTGACGATGTCCGGCTCGATGCCCGCGGCCTCGAAGGAGAAGAACGGCCCGGTCCGGCCGACCCCCATCTGGACGTCGTCGACGATCAGCAGGATGTCGTGGCGCTTGCACAGGTCGGCCAGTCCCTGCAGCCACTCGATCCGGGCGGGGTTGATCCCGCCCTCGCCCTGGACCGTCTCCACGATGACCGCGGCGGGGTCGTTCAGCGACGACCCGGAGTCGGTGAGGACCCGCTCGAACCACAGGAAGTCCGGGACCTTGCCGTCGAAGTAGTTGTCGAACGGCATCGGCGTGGAGTGCACCAGCGGGACGCCGGCACCGCCGCGCTTCATCGAGTTCCCGGTGACCGAGAGCGCGCCGAGGGTCATGCCGTGGAAGGCGTTGGTGAAGTTGACCATCGCCTCCTTGCCGGTGATCTTGCGGGCGAGCTTGAGCGCCGACTCGACGGCGTTCGCCCCGGTCGGGCCGGGGAACTGCACCTTGTAGTTCAGCTTCCGCGGGCCGAGGATCTTGTCCCGGAACGTGTTCAGGAACTCGCCCTTGGCCGTGGTGTACATGTCCAGGCCGTGGGTGATGCCGTCCCGGCTCAGGTACTCCAGGAGCTTCTGCTTGAGCGGCTCGGGATTGTGGCCGTAGTTCAGCGCGCCCGCGCCGGCGAAGAAGTCCAGGTAGCGCTTGCCGTCGACGTCCCAGAGCTCCGCACCCTTGGCCGTGTCGAACACGACGGGCCAGTTGCGGCAATAGGAGCGGACCTCGGATTCGACGTCCTCGAAGATGGTCATCGTCTACTCAGTTTCCTTCGTTCGTGATCGGGCCGATGCGATAAAGGTTCTCGGGGTGGTGATCGTCGCCCAGCAGTTCCGCGGGGAACAGGTCGCTCCGTCGGATCTCGGTGCCGATCCGGCAGGCGAAAGCGGTGAACATCGCGATGGACGCCTCGTTGTCCGGGGTCACCGTGGTCTCCATGAACGAGACGTCGGGGACCTGCGCCCACAGCGTGTCGAGCATCCGGCCCGCCACTCCGCGACCACGGGCCGCGGCGCCGACGGCGACCTGCCAGACCATCAGTACGTCCGGGGCGTCGGGGCGGCGGTAGCCGGTGACGAAGCCGACGACCTGGTCGTCCAGGCGCGCGACGACGGACGTCGCGGCGAAGTCGCGGCACCACAGGAGGTACGAGTAGGTCGAGTTGACGTCGAGCACACCGGTTTCCGCCGCGAGCCGCCGCAGCGCCACTCCGTCGTCCACGCGGGGCCGTCCGACGGAGAGGACGGGTTCGTCTACGAGTGGTTCGGTGGTGGCTGCCGTCATGGCCATCGAACGTAACAGCCATATTGCCCGGATGCCGGCGTCGATCATTGTCGACCACATTCCCGGGCGTTCTTTCGTGATCCACATCACGATTCCGTTTGACGCTCGCACGGAGTGGGCACCGCGGGCTGAATTCCTTCTGTTTGCCCAGGTGTACCACGGGAACGGCGTTCCGGCGCGTCGGCGGCACGACGTGCCGGCCCGGCACGGATCGTCACCGACGGCGACTGGCCGTCACAGATCATGACCCTCACCACGCCGCCGGGCCGAGTCGGTCCGGTCTCGTCCCGTGCGGTCACATCAGCGCAACACGGGGCTCATCACGAAACACAGAAGATTTCCGGATGCAACACCTCGGCAATCGTCGAGCCGTCAACTGGAACCCGTCACCGGCACGGCCCACCCACGGAGTCATCAGGAGCTGATCCACCATGTCCCCCGAGGCGCATCTGCGTTCCGTCCCCGATCCCGTCCGTGCGCGGATCGACGGCGCCCACCATCCGGTCATCGTCGTCGGCGGGGGCCAGGCGGGCCTCTCGACGAGCCGCGTGCTGACCGACCGCGGCATCGACCACCTCGTGCTCGAGGCCGAGACCGCGGGACACGAGTGGGCGGACCGCCGCTGGGACACCTTCTGCCTCGTCACGCCCAACTGGCAGTGCGCGCTGCCCGGCTTCGCGTACGACGGCCCGGAGCCGGACGGCTTCATGGTGCGGGACGAGATCACCCAGTACCTGGAGAAGTTCGTCGCCTCCTTCGCCCCGCCGCTGGTCGAGGGCGTCCGCGCCACGTCGCTGCGGGCTCGGGACGGCCGCTTCGAGATCGCGACGGACCGGGGCACGGCCACCGCCGACCAGGTCGTCATCGCCACCGGCCCCTACCAGGTCCCGCGCACCCCGCGGATGGCCGAGCGCCTGCCCGACTCGGTGGTCCAGGTGCACTCGTCGGAGTACCGCAACCCCGACCAGCTGCCCGCGGGCCCCGTGCTCGTGGTCGGCACCGGCCAGTCCGGCTGCCAGATCGCCGAGGACCTGCACCTGGCGGGCCGCGAGGTCCACCTCGCCACCGGCACCGCCCCGCGCGTCGCCCGCTTCTACCGCGGCCGCGACTGCGTGGCCTGGCTGTCGGACATGGGCACCTACACCAAGGGGATCGACGCGTTCCCCGACGTGGAGGCCGTGCGGCACAAGACCAACCACTACGTCACGGGGCGAGACGGCGGGCGGGACATCGACCTGCGCAAGTTCGCCCTCGAGGGCATGCGGCTGCACGGCAGGCTGCACCGGATCGACCCGGAAGCCGTCCACTTCGGACCCGAGCTGCGGGCGAACCTCGACGGGGCGGACGCCGTCGCCGAGGGGATCAAGGACTCCATCGACGCGTACATCGAGGCGAACGGCATCGACGCCCCCGTCGAGGAGCGCACGGCCCCGGTCTGGGCGCCCGCCGAGGACGCGCCGTCCGAGCTGGCCGTCTCCGAGATCGCGGCCGTCGTCTGGGCCACCGGCTACGGCCGGGACGACCGCTGGATCGAGCTCCCGATCTTCGACGGCCGCGGCTACCCCACGCACGAGCGCGGTGTGACCAGCCAGCCCGGCCTGTACTTCATCGGACTGCCCTGGCAGTACACCTGGGGCTCGGGGCGCTTCTCCGGCGTCGCGGCGGACGCGGAGTACCTCGTCGACCGCATCGCCGAGACCCGCCGCGGCACCGTCGCGGACGGCCTGCACTGGCTGGCAGGCACCCCGTCCAGCACCTTCCCCTCCGACGACGACTGGGTCGCCCCCCGGTCCGCCAGCTGAAGGAGCGCCACCATGACCCGCATCGCCACCGCGGCGGCCCCCTTCGACCGTGACCTCGAAGGGGACTTCGACCGCATCGCCGTCCTGATCGACGAAGCCAAGCAACGGGGCGCCGAGCTGCTCGCGCTCCCGGAGGCCGCCCTCGGCGGCTACGTCTCCGACCTGGGCGGCACCGCCGAACCGCCGCCCGCCTTCACCCTCGACGGCCCGGAGATCGGCAGGCTCGCCAGCCTCGCCGGGGACCTCGTCGTCACCGCCGGGTTCTGCGAGCGGGACGGGGACACGCTGTACAACGCCGCCGTCTGCGTGACCGGGGACGGGATCCTCGGCAGCTACCGCAAGGTGCACCAGCCGCTGCAGGAGGGCGCCACCTACACCGCGGGCGACCGGTTCGAGGCCTTCGACAGCCCCGTCGGCCGGATCGGCATGCAGATCTGCTGGGACAAGGGCTTCCCCGAGGCGGCCCGCGCCCTCGCCCTCGACGGCGCCCGTCTCATCGTGTCGATGTCCGCCTGGCCGCTGTCGGCGACCAACCGGCACCCCGACCCGACCCAGGACCGGTGGGCCCGCCGGTTCGACCTGTTCGACCGCGCCCGCGCCCTGGAGAACCAGGTCGTGTGGGTGGCCGCGAACCAGTCCGGCTCCTTCGGCGCGCTGGACTTCGTGGCCAACGCGAAGATCGTCGACCCGGGCGGCGAGGTCGTCGCCGCCACGGGTTATGCCGAGGGGCTGGTCACGGCGGACTTCGACCTGCAGGCGGACATCGACGCCCACCGCGCCGGGATGGGCAACCTGCGCGACCGCCGACCGGACCTCTACGGCGCCCTCGTCTCCCCCGCATCACCCACCCAGAAGGAGAACTGACCATGGCAGACCTGACCGATCTCGAGAAGCAGTCGCTCGAGGAGATCGCCCACCCGTCCCTGCCCGAGGGCTCGTCGATCTACGGCGGCACGAAGGTGTTCCCGGACTACCAGGCCGAGAACGGCGAGGTGTACTTCACCCTGGTCCACGGCATCGCCCACGAGTCCTCGGTGAGCTTCGTGGCCATCCTGCAGGCCACCCGCGCCCTGCGGAAGGGCTTCGAGTCCGCCGTCTACTTCTACGGCCCCGGCTCGCTCAACGCCCTGGCCACCCGCGGGTTCCCCACCACCGGCAACTCCGCGTTCCCCGGCGAGCACAACATCAACAACAGCCTCAAGACCTTCATCCAGGAGGGCGGCAAGGTCTACTGCTGCCGCTTCGGTCTGTCGCTGCACGGCGCCCGCGAGGAGGACCTCATCGAGGGCGTCATCCCGACCCACCCGCTCGACGTCCAGGACGCGCTGATCCACTACGCCCGCAAGGGCGCGATCATCAACAGCACGTACCAGATCTGAGCG
>NZ_FNBE01000053.1 GCF_900102195.1 Pseudonocardia oroxyli | reverse complement strand
CGCAGCCCAGGCGCACGACAATCCGCTGACGGCGCCCGGACACACACTCCGCGATCTGCACCGCTCTCGCGCCCGAGCCCGTCCGGACCCGCCTGTGGCAGCCGCAGCTCAAACCAAGCCCTGTTTACCGTCGCCATGGTTCAGCCTCGTCGACATCGACGCCCGGGCCTATCCCGCTCGCAGGCGTCGAGGGCAAGACAGGACCTGAAGCACGCCGCTGCCGGGTAGGACCACACTTCGAAGCTCCTGGTCAGGCGAGTTGATCTAGCCGATCGGCCGCCTAGCAGGAGCTTCAGCCACTCGAGGTCATGCCGCACCGGCCCCGGCCTGCCCGTCCAGCAGGTTGGCAATGGCTCACTGGGCATCATCCGAACCGCAGGGTGGCCCTCCGACTGCCCACGACACGAGCCTGCCGCGGGCAGCCGGAGGTCCACCCCCATACACCGTCCGGTGTGTCACTTGGTTGCCCACAGGCCGTCAACCCGCAGCGACCCGGAGCCGTACAGCTCAGCCCCGTGGAGGTGCTCGCCGTACACGACGGAGTACTCGATACGGAGGTAGTACAAGGTCGGGTAGAGCGCGGCGAACCGCTCCGCCACGACGGCGTAAGCCTGCTTGCGCTGCTCCGTCGAGCTCGCAGCTCGACCAGCGTCGAGTGCCTTGTCGATCTCCGGATCGCTGATTCCGACAGTATTGTTAGGGCTGCCGCTGTGCAGGGCGTCAAACAGCGCCGGTTCGGGGTCGGTGAACGAGATTCCCCTGTTCACCGCTTGGAAATCGAACCGGGACACCGCGGCGGTAGCGGTCGGCGTGTCGAGCACCTTCACCTGTACGTTGACGTTCTTGAACTTGTTGAGCTCAGTCTGAATTGCCTGAGCGACTCTAATGTTCTGCGTGACTTGATAGGCAGTGATGGTGAACGATACGGGTTTGCCTTCGGCCGCGAGCTCGTCGAAGAGCTGCTGCGCGCGTTGCTGATCGTAGGACGGAGCGACAGGCGCGTCGGAGTAGAACGGCGAATCCTTGACAAA
>NZ_FNBE01000042.1 GCF_900102195.1 Pseudonocardia oroxyli | reverse complement strand
GGGCGGGTCAGGGCCGCGTGAACAACTGCAGGGAGACCCGATGTGAGTGGCCGAGCGTTCGCCGCAGTCATAGACGCTTTTACCGGAGAGGCGATAGACGCGTTCCAGTTTCTGAGCTCTGAGTTCGACATGAATGGCCCCGAGATTCAAAGGGAAGTCATTCCAGTCGTCTCGTACATGCGTCAGAACTTGCAGTATGAGGTGTCGCTCGACCCTAGCGACATGACCGCGGCCACTCGAGTTCATGTCGAACTTCCTCATGTCCGACTCACCGCTGAGTTGGCAGACCTAGTGCAGGCAGCTGGTCTTGGCGCTCGTAATCATGTCCCTCACACTGTGCACACCATGAAAAGCTTGCGTAAGACACTTGATACGCAAGCGAAGTACGTAAGGTTACTGCATCCAAACTTGGGGCCCGCCGACAACGTTGAATTGATGCGCTTGGCCGACGCCACGGAACGCAGGTTAAGGGAGTCGCGGTAGCCACCAGTTCGTCGCCCCCTGGCCCGGACTACAGGATGTAACCTAAGTCCCCTCATAGGGTCACTCAGAGTAATTTACTCGGCTGAGCCGAATAGAACTGTCCAGATCGACGGGCACTGGTTCGGCACCAGCTCACCGACACGACTCGGACAGCACAGGCCGCGACCTATCGAGCTCAGGAGCCGGCATGCGTGGCGCGTGTTTTCGACTCCCGCGTTGCCGATCGCCCTACAGTCCCACTCATGCGGGACCGGCCTGAGCTGCTGCAGCAGCACTGCGTGCACTGCGGCGCCCGCTGGGCAGGCATGGACCGGGCCCACTGCCGGGCCTGCTGCCACACCTTCGACGACGCGGCGCTGTTCGACACGCATCGCCCTGCAGGGACCTGTCTAGCCGGACGCGATCTCGACCTCGTGCAGACCAAGAACGGCATCTGGGTCCGGCTGCTCGAGTCGGTATGAGACTTCCCTGTCCGAGGGCGGGGCAAGTGAGCTGGTGGTCCCCGCCCGGTCTCCTCGGGTGGTCGGATTCGGTTCGGATCGGCCCCTAGCGGGCGTGGCCGGGTCCTGGGTCTTGTTCCGGGGAGCGCCGAGGTGGCGGGAACGCGACGGAGTCTCCGGGGCGACGTCGTTCTCCCCGGGTACGGCGCGGTTCCCCTCCGGTGGGGTGAAGGAGGAGCCGGCGGTCCGTGCGGGGTGATCCTGCGCGGGCTCGGCCGGTGTCGCGGTCTCCGCGGGGGTGACCTCCACGAGTTCGTCGAGCATGAGCCGCAGCGGCTGGTTGTCGCCGCGGTGAGCGGCTTGGGAGGCGGCGACATTCTGCTCGGGGTTCATCGGCTCCCACCGCAGCGGATGCCCGGCGTCTCGGGCGAGCTGGGCCAGGAAGGCGCGCTGGGCGCGACCGTTGCCTTCGCGGAAGGGATGCAGCGCGTTGATGTCGGCCAGGAGCTCGGTGAGCTTGTCGAGGAACTCGGGCCGGTCGAGCCCGCGCAGGTAGCCGTCGCGGCGGGCGAGTCGGCCGAAGACGTCTGCGGCGAAGCCCTCGAGGTGCTGGGGCAGGCAGAACAGGTCGTCCTTGGCGATCGCCACGGTGCGCAGCTGCCCGGCCCAGGGATAGACGTCGGAGAAGATGAACCGGTGGAAAGCCTGCAGGTGCGCGAGGTCGTAGTCGCCGGGCAGGTCGCGCTCGCGCAGCTGAACCAGGCGAAGGCTGGTGACCTCGGCTTCGACACGGTCGAGTTCGGCGGCAGAGGTGATCGAGAGCTTGTTGCGCAGCAGCCCGGTGGCCGGGTCGGTGTAGGGGTCTTGCGAGCTCACCTGCGGTAGGGCGCCAGTGCCTTCTCCAGGGCCTCTTCGGGGGTCATGCGCCCGTCGGCGACCGCCTGCAGTCGCTCCAAGCCCTCGGGGCTGGGCTCGAGGCCCTCCGCGCGGACCGAGGCGAGCGCCTCCGCGACCGCCTCGCGGCGCACCGCCGCCTGCTGCTGGAGCTGTTCGTACTGCGATACCGACATCACGACCGCCTCCGCCCTGCGATGAGGACCGACGAACACGGGCTCGGCACCCGGCTGCTGGACCTGCTTGAGTACACCGGTGAGCCCGGCACGCAGCTCACGCACACTCAGGATCTCCGGTGTCGCCACACCATAATAATACCGCAAACGTGTACACATTCTGCCGTTACTGACGGTGCACAGGCCGGCAGCAGGTCGAAGAGCAGAGGACACCCGTCTCGACGGCCGTCGGTCTGTCAGCCCAGCCCCTACGTCGTACGGCGCTGTCGGGTCGTCATCCGTGGGCGAGGTCGGCGAAGCGGCTGTAGCGGAGCTGGTGGGTCACGACGTCCGGTCCTGGGCTCCATGAGTGCGTTATCGAGTGCGTCCCCGACGGCGGCCGATCGCCCGGCGATCCTCACGTCGGCGAGCTGCTCCGTGAACACGAGCGACTCATACTGGGGTTCGTGGTCGCTGCGAGGAAGCACCCTGGCCGGTGCAGGCTTACCAGCGCTGCGGTGAGGTCTCCGACCAGAAGGCTGGCGCGCTGTGGTCGGCAACGGCGTAGTCGACGACCCTCCGAGAATGCAGGTCGATCGCGTTAGGCGACATAGGCCAATTCGTCTACCGTTGCGCTGTGAGAGATCTCGCCGAACCAGCGGTTTGTTCGGTTCCTCGGTAGCGGAGCCGCGGGCCCGGCTGCTCACGCTGGCCTGCTCCACTCCGCCCGAAGGCTTCCAGGACGGTCGACAGGAAGGCGAGCAGGCACGCCTGGGTTCGCGATCAGGATGCACTTCTAGTGGGTTCCGGCTGGTCAATATCGCGGAGTAGGAGTTTCCAGGTGAAGGATCTTTACGTGGTTACGCATCCCGAGGCGCAACACACAGTTGACGATCGGGTGGGCGGCTGGCACGACTCTCGGCTCACAGCACACGGACGTGCCCAGGCGAACCTCGTTGGTAAGACGCTGGCCCGCCGTGTATGTGCCTCATCTCGTCCGACTCGGCTGGTCAGCTCTGATCTGTCTCGGTGCGCACAGGCTGCGGAGATCGTCGCCGGCAGCACCGAAACGCCAGTCAGGTTGGACTCGCGACTGCGCGAGATCAGCTTCGGTGACGCCGAGGGTCGGCCCAACTCCTGGCTCGCGACCCGTCAAGTGCCCGCACCGGACCACGATCGACTCGATCACCGAGGCCCCATCCCGGGAGCCGAGACAAGACGTGAGGTGGCAACCCGTGTCAGCTCGTGTGTGCAGGAGTTGATCGCTGACGTCGATCATGACCACATCGTCATGACGCATGGTTACGCCCACACTTTCGTCATCACAGCCTGGCTCCAACTCCCAATCGATGCAGTCGGCTTCGCCTCGTTCGCCACGAGCCCCGGCGCCATCACCCATCTCCAGCACGACGGCTACTGGCGGAACCGCTCCGTGGTAGCTCTCGCGAATACAGACCACCTCCACACCAAGGTCTGAGAGAGACCCGAGAACGGTGCGGGCCGGATTCCGCGCAGGCCGTCCGAAGGAGGTTGCGGCGACGCTGCTTCAAGTGGACGCCAGCCGTCAACTCGCCAACCGCGGCGGAGAACTCGGCTACGTTCTGCAGGTGGAGACGTTGTTCGAGGGCGACCTCTTCGTGAGCTATGGCCAGATCTTCCTGGAGGAGCTGGCGGCCTGGGATGCGGGTCCGGAGTTGGAGATGCACTTCGCCGGTCAGACGAACGGACTGTGCGGCGTCGCCGCTCCGCAACGGATATGTCTGCTGACCGGCCTCCACACCGGCTGGGTGCGGCTGACAGTCGAGCTCCACGACGTCCCGCCGGCCGTCGCTGAGCAGTGGGAAGACGTCGTGGAGGCGTCGTTCACCCCGACCGCGTCACCGCTGCAGCTGATAGGTCTGATGGCCAACGAGTCCTACGCGCTCCCGCTGCCCGCCGGGGCGAGTCTCCGGGCCCGCTACTGCGCCATCGGGATGGACGCCGCACGAGACGGCTCCCGCTCGGAGGGCGACCCCGTACTCGATCGCTACCTTCTCCAGCTCTGGCCCGCCCCTCCCACACCGGACACCGTCCTACGTCGACACAGCCGGACAGCCGCCTACTGGCACGACTTCGCCCGAAACCTCCCCAACCAGGCCGAGCAGGCCGCACGACAGACCGAAGTTCGACTCAGCTGCCAAAGGGGGCTCGGCGCTCCCGCTATCGAGTCCTAGTACTGCAACGGCACTCGGTCAGAGTGGTGCTCGGTGGCCGCGTCGGCGGTAGTGGCAGGTGCGGGCTTGGTGTTGGCGTTCGCGGCGCCAGTGTGACCTGTGCATGACGTGATCGATGCAGGTCGGCGGGGTGAAGACGAGGGCGGCGAGGAGTCGGCGGATCTCGTTGGCCGAGAGCGGGATCAGCCGGCGGGCACCGGTTCGAGATCCCCTTTTTCACCGCCGGCGTGTTCGGCGGCGCGGGTGGTCGCGAGGTAGGCCGCGGCCAGCATGGCGAGGGTGATGTGGGCGTACCAGGCTCGGAAGGAGCGGACCTGGTAGTGATCGAGACCGGCTTCGTTCTTCGCGGTCTGGAAGCATTCCTCGATCGCCCACCGGGCCCCGGCCACTCGGACCAACTCGCGTAGCGGGGTCGTCGTCGGTGCGGCGCAGCGGTAGAACGCCAGCTCACGCACCGTCTTGCCCGGGCTCGGGTCGGTCTGGCGGCGGACGAGTAGCCAGTGTCCCCACCCGTCCGGGAGCCCGGCGGTGTCGAGGGCGAGCGCGGTCCAGTCATAGATCCGTTCCCCGTGCGCGCCCGCGCCGATCGAGCGCCGCTCCCACCCGTCGCGGCCGGTGTCGCGGTCACGGGCCCCGGCGATCGTGGCGAGGACCTTGGCTTGGCGGCGGTGCCCGTCCGGGCTGGTCAGCATGTCGTCGTTGCGGGTGGCCAGCACGAACGGGATCTCGTGGTCGGCCAGCCAGTTCCGAAAGGTCGGGTTCTGCCCGTAGGCCTCGTCCGCGGTCGTCCAGGACCCGCTCGTGAGCTGTCCGGCACGCCAGGCGCGGGCGAGCATGGCGATCCCGAGCTGCGGTTTCGTCGCGAACCCGGTCCCCTCCGGGATGCCTGCCCGAGCGCAGCGGTCGGGGTCCTCGGTCCACGATGTCGGCAGGTAGAGCTCGCGGTCGATCAACGCCCGGCCCTTGGCCGAGGCGTAGGCCAGGAACACCCCCAGCTGACAGTTGTCGATCTTCCCGGTGGTGCCGGTGTACTGGCGCTGAACCCCGGCCGAGCGGACACCTTTCTTGATGAACCCGGTCTCGTCGACCACGAACACCCCCGACGCCTGATCGCCGAGCTCCTCGACGACATAACCCCGCACGTCGTCGCGCACGCCCTCGACGTCCCAGTCCGCGGTCCGAAGGAGCCGCTGCATCCCGTCCGGCGACAGCGCCCCCGCGTGTTCGGCCAGCGTCCAGCCGTTCTTGCGCTCGAGCCCGGCGAGCAGCCCACGCACGTAGACACCGGCCCGAGCCCTCGGCTCCGACCTGGTGAACCGCCGCCCGATCAACTCCGTGACCGTGTCCAACCTCGACACCCACCCAGCAAGATCGACCACGCGGTGATCATCACCGCCTGACGCCGACCAGCCTCTCACGACACGCCACGACTGCCGTTGCAGTACTAGACCCCCGGACCGTCCGAACAAGGTCTGGTTCCCCGCGGAACAGCCGTCGGCCTGACGTCTCGATGACGTGTCCAGTGTCCCCCATCGCCCAAGCGCGGGCCACAACGCGGCCGCGGTTCAGCCATTGCTTCTCGATGTCCCGTCCCGGGTTTGATGGAGACCATCAAGCCTGGAGGATGATCGACCGATGGCCGCCCCGAGGAAGTACCCCGATGAGCTGCGGGAGCGAGCGATCCGGCTCGTGTTGGACGCGAAGGCGGCTCCGGACGGCGGGGGCGGGAACGTCTTCAAGCGCATCGGCGAGCAGATGGGGATCAACCCGGAGACGTTGCGTGGCTGGGTGAAGCAGGTCGAGATCGACAACGGCACGAGGCCGGGCACCACGACTGACGACGCGACGCGGCTGGCCGAGTTGGAGCGTGAGGTTCGGGAGCTTCGGCGGGCGAACGCCATTCTCAAGTCTGCGTCGGCTTTCTTCGCGGCGGAGCTCGACCGCCCCAGCAGGTAGTCCTCGACTACATCGAGGCGAACAAGAACGATTTCGGGGTCGAGCCGATCTGCGCGGTGTTGGAGGACGCAGGCGTGAAGATCGCTCCGAGTACTTTTCATGCGTCAAAGAAGCGGCCGCTCTCGAAGCGGGCGCTCACCGATGCCGAAACCATGAGAGAGATCGAACGAGTGCACCGCGCCAACTTCGGCGTCTACGGCAGCCGGAAGATCTGGGCGGCGCTGCGCCGCGAAGGAGGGGTGAACGGCCGCCAGATCGCCCGCTGCACCGTGGAACGGCTGATGCGCCGCAACGGGCTGCGCGGGGTGTCGCGGCTGCGGGTGCCGCTCACCACGGTCCGATCCAAGGGCCAGGACCAGCGGCCTGACCTCGTCGACCGCGACTTCACCGCGGACGCGCCGAACCGGCTGTGGGTGGCCGACATAACGTATATCCGCACGTTCTCCGGCTGGGTGTACGCCGCGTTCGTCATGGACGTGTTCTCCCGCCGGATCGTGGGCTGGCAGTTGTCTAAGAACCTCTACACCGATCTCGCCCTGGACGCGTTGAACATGGGGATCTGGACCCGGCAGCGAGCCGGCGCGAATCTCTCCGAATTGATACATCATTCGGACCGTGGCGTGCAATATGTCGCTGTGCGCTACGGAGAACGGCTCGCGGAAGTCGAGGCGGTCGCCTCGGTCGGATCAGTCGGCGATTCCTACGATAATGCGATGGCGGAGGCGTTCAACTCGTTGTTCAAGGCCGAACTCGTGCGGAACAGAGGGCCGTGGCGCGGGATCGACGACCTCGAACTGGCCGTCGCGGAGTACATCGACTGGTACAACCACCGCCGCCTACACGGCGAGCTCGGCCTGATCCCGCCCGTCGAGCACGAGGCTCTACACGCCGACACCGACCTCGCCCGGCAGACCGCCGGAGCGTGAGAACCGAGCCTCTACCAAACCCGGGACTTGACA
>NZ_FNBE01000040.1 GCF_900102195.1 Pseudonocardia oroxyli | reverse complement strand
CAGCGCTGCCCCGCCCGCGAGGCCAACTCCGACCCGGCCACCTTCAAGCCCGTCGTGACGTCGGTCTTCTTGGCTCCGGTGCGTTTGGCGATCGCCGACGCCGAGAGACCGAACGCGGCCAGCTGCTCCCAGCCCGCCACCCGCTCCGCGGTCGACAAACCGGCACGCTGGTCGTTCTCCACCAGCTGATCGGTCACCCGGTCCGCACCCTCCGGCACCTCCACCAACATCACCGGGATGTTCGGCAGCCCGCACTTCAACGCCGCCAGGGTGCGGCGGTGCCCGAACTCCACCACCGGCCCCTCGACACCCGGATATGCCACCACCGGCTGCAACACACCTCGTTCGCGCACGCTCGCGATGAACTCCCGCGACAGCGACACCTCCGTCCGCACGTTCGCCGCGAACGTCAACGCCCTCGGGTCCAGGCTCAGCAGTGTCATCGCGTGGCCTCCCGCCCGCGGATGATCAACACCATGTCCGGGCCGTTCAGGTGCAGCACCGGCTCCGCGGGCCGGTAGCCGTCCTTGCCGAAGACCGGGCACAACGCCGTGCCATCCCACGCGTGCGTCCAGCCGGGCGTCTCACCGGGTGTGATCCAGTTCCGTGGCGGCACCGGTACGACCTGGGCGCCACATTCCGGGCAGCTCGCGTTCAACTCGTCATCCATTGGACCTCTCCTTGGCCGATAGGCGGGCGATCGGCGGAACGCCGCATCGCCGTGAGAGCGCCCTGGACGTGTCGTAGGGGCCCGACGCCAAGCCGCAGCAGCAAGATGCTTTCGGGCGCAGCGAACCCGAAGGGCCGAAAGGATCTCTGCAGAACGGCTTTGCGGCGGGGGACGACACGGGCAAGCTCGGCCAAGGAGACCGGACAACCGGACGGGACTCACCCGCCACGTCGAGGGACCGATCGGGTTCGCAGCCCCTGGGCGCTACAACGCCACCGGCAACGAGCGCCCACGACGAGGCTTACTGCCGAGGGATTCAAGACTGTGACGACTTGACTGCCAGGATTCCACGAACCCCCTCACAAGCCTCCTACCAGCGATAACGCTGACAGAATCCCCCTCTTCAACCTCCAGGACTCGCACCATGCGCAGGGTTTCGCACCACGGGTGGCTCCACGCGCGTCATCGCTTCGGCTGGATCTCCCGAAACCAAGCCCCATGAGTTCATGAGGTGGCGGGCCCGTCTCAGCGGGGTCTCCGTCGCGGGAGCTAAAGGAAAGCCTCATGATGGCGACTACACGAGAACCGTCCGCCTCCGTGACGTCACCCATGACGCCTGCCCCGTTCGTCGACCTGACTGACGCGGAGCTCGGTGTCGTCCCACTGCTGATCCCTTGTCGCGTCGCCTATCCGTCATTAACGCGATCACCGCCCGCGTCGGCTCAAGCAGGCCCGCTCCGTCATTGAGCCCCGCTCGTGGGACGACGCCCCACCCGATGTGAGTACAGTCTCGCGAGCTTTCGACGTGCTGCTACGTTGATCGAATGGTCGAAGGGCCTCCGTCACCCGTAGGTGTCGTTCCTGTCACCAGCCGGGAGCAGGACGCCGTCCGGATCCTGCTCCTCCTCGACAACGCGGGCGAGCCCGTGGACGTAGCCGAGCGGACACTGCCTGGGCTGGACACAGCTGTCTGCGTCGTCCGGTCGACCGTACGGCTTCAGAAGCTCGACTTCTGGCTGCGCAACCCGGACTACCTCGCTGATGAGCTGTTGAACGACTATGAGGTCAGCCTTGAGCAGCCCCTACTGGACATAGCGGCGTCCATCCTGGACTCCGAAGAGCCAGAGGTTCGCCGCTACCCGATGCTGAGGCACAAGTTCGGCGCATGGGAGAACATCGACAACGCACTCGCCGTTCTCCGCGGCGCGGGCCTAGCCGCGCGCAAGCGGCGAGGAACGGTCGAGCGGGTCCGCCAAAGTGACTACTACCTCCTGGAGAAGGGTCGTGAGGTCGCCCGGGAGATCGTGGCCGCGGAGCCGGTGTTCGGCTACTACGTTAGTCGAGTAAGGCTCGTCGTCCAGCTCGCGGACGGCCTGGGAGGAACGCAACTGAAGCGACGGCAGTACCTCCAGCGCGAGTACGCCGAAACCCCGCTCCGAGAGCACATCTCGAGCGTGGCGCCGCGAGCCCGAGCTCGCCTCGCCACGCTCAGGGCGGCTACACACGACAAAGCGTCGGGTTCGGGATCGGACCGGCAGGAAGGAGCCGACGAGGGTGTCTGATCCTCTGACCGACAAGAGCCAGGCAGGCAAGGGATCGACGGTGTCCGAGAGCCCACTCGCAGGCCGCTGGGAACAGCTCGGTTCTCGCGTTGCCGAGCGAGCCGACGTGACTCTCGACGAGGTGCGGGACGTCTTCGCCACCTACGGAGTGCCGCTCGTGCTGACCCCGGCGCGCCCTCGGGCACTCCGCCTGGTGCGCCTGCGGATGAGCGGGGTGCGCGCCGGCAACGTCGCGGCGGGTGCGTTCGACACGACCATCCCGTTCGGCTCGGGTCTCACCGCGCTCGTTGCTTCCAACTTCCGCGGCAAGACGAGCGTCCTCGAGCTGATCACATGGTGCCTGCGCGGTAGCCCTCGCGAGTTGCAGAGTGGCGTCAAGGGGTGGCTGCATCAGCTTGATCTCGACATTACGGTCGGCGAGCAGCATCTCGGCTTCCGACTCGACCTCGAAGAGGGTTCGATCACCAACGCGGTCGTACTCGCCGCGGCGAGCTCAACGGCCCTGGCGGACAGGCGGGCACCTTCTGCGGCGCAGCACGTACACGCGGTGTTGCACGCCACCGGCGACCAGAGCTACGCGGACCAGGTCGAGAACTTGATGCTGGACCGTCTCGACCTCGTCCCGGTGGTGAACGCGTTCAAGGAGACGGGCACCCAGACCCACGGTTGGCCCACGTACTTCGCGGCCCTCTACCTCGGGTCTGCGAGCACGAAGATCCTCCTGGGGGATCAGAAGATCGGCGGACTCGCCGGGAGGCTGCTACAGGTCTTCCTCGATTTGCCAGCCGCCGCGGCTCTCACTCGAGTTAGGACTGCGCACGACGTGCGCGCCAACCAGATCCGCGACCGGCAGGCCGAAGAACGACGCGCCGCCGAAGCGAGCGCGCACGAGCGGGAGCAGCTCCAGTCCGCGCTCACCGCAGAGCGGAGCCGCCTGGCTGAGCTCACCAGCCAAACCGAGGGTGGCGAGTCGCTCTCCGAGCTCGCCCGCAGAGCGGCACGCCTTGCGCTCGAAGTCGCCGACGCTCGCACCACCGACGACGACGCGCGGCTCGCCGCACACCACACGCTGGCGGAGCGCCGGCGAGCCGCGAAGCGACTCACCGACGTCCGTGAGAGCGGGGTGGCGCGAGCCCTTTTCCAGGGATTGGACCCGGACGCATGTCCTCGGTGTGACCAGGCCATCACGACCGAGCGCACCCGACTCGAGCAGGAGTCCCACGCGTGCGCTGTCTGCAGCCGCGAGGTCGAGATCGACGGCGTCGACGACGCCGAGGTCGTCGCCGAGGCCGAGGCGAGACTCGCCGCCGCAGAGCAGACGGACAATGAGGCGCAGGCGGAGGCCGCGCGCACCCGAGACGAGCTCGCGCGGCTGACGGGTGAGTTGAGCGTCGTCGACGGCGGACTCCGACGGGCGCAGTCGGTCGCATCATTGCCGGACGTGGTCGAGTCTCAAAGGCGGATCTGGCAGCTCGAGGGTGGTCTCGCTGTTCTTCCCGAGGTTGTCCTGGACGATGGCGAGGAGTCGAGCGAGGCAAGGACGCTGCGCGTCCTGGCATCGGCAGCGAAGGTTCTCGACGATGCCAACAAGAACGCCGCCGAGGAGCTCTTCGCCGACCTCAACGACGAGATAGCCGAGCTCTCACGCCGTTTCGGCATGAACTCGCTCGAAGAAGTCAAGATCGACCGCTCTGCACGACTGCGGGTGACCCAGGACGGCGGAGGAAAGGACTGGTTCAGCGACTGCAACCCAGGAGCCCGGCTGCGTCTTCGGATCGCGCTGGTCATCGCGCTTCTCCGCGTGGGCGCTGCGCACGGGGTGGCCACCCATCCCGGCCTGATCATGATCGACAGCCCGAAGGCGGAGGAGGTGCAGGATCTGGACGCCACGACTCTCTTCCGCGAGCTCGCGAAAGTCGCCGAGGAACAGGCCCTCCAAGTCGTGATCACCACCCGCGACTACGATCTCGTTCATGCCGTGCTCGACGAGGCACACAGCATCGAGGCGGTCGAGGGTGAGCCCCTATGGTGATGCACGAGCAGTGGTTGCGGTGACATGACCTGCGCCGTCGCAGATGAGCTCGCGGCGCTCGCCGCGGGGGGTGTCCCACTCAGCCTCGACGCCATAGCCACGCACCTCGACGACGTGGTCCGCGAAGCGCCCGGCGTCGCCGCGGGACCGATGGCTCCCCTCCTCGCGGAGGCCGTCTGCGAAACCGAGCCGGGCCCGGGACGGGACAGAGTCGTCGGTGCGCTGGTGACCGGCCTGTCCAAGCAGACCAGCGTCCTCCACCTCTCGGAGACCGTGGAGAAGCTCCTCTCGGGCGGCGCACTCATGAGCAGTCACGGCTCAGCGCTGCTCGACTCGCTGCTCCATGACCTCTCGGCCACCATCACCCCGGCCCCGATCTTGGCCGCGACCCGTGTGGAGTTCGCCGTCCGGCTCGCCATCGGGCGATTCGTCAGCCCCTACCGGGTCTGGGAACTCCTCGATCAGCTAGTCGTGCTCGATGCCCCGGAGGACTTCGCGGAGTTGCTGCCCCGCACGATCGGCGCCGCTCTGGACATCTGGTCCGGCGAACCGATGGCGGCGAGCAGCCTTCGTCGCATCCTGGACGAGTTGGCTCAGCTCGACGGACCCCGTCACGACGCGGCCTACGAGATCGGGTGTGATTGCCTACGAGCGGCACTCTCCGCCAGCGACCTCGACGAGGTCACCCGATACCTTCTCGACGCCCGGCGGCAGCTTGCCACCAGTACGGTCGACGAAGCCCGCGCCGACGCCGAATGCCTGATGGCGGCCTGCGACGCGGTCCTAGGCTTCGCGCGACACGACGCTGCCGGCGTCACCGATGCGACCCGACGCCTCGGCCGTGTCCTGGAGCAACGCGCGGCCTGGGAGTTGCGTGTCCATCAACCGTCCTGGTCAGCGCCACGCCGATCCGCGGAATTCGCGTGGCAGGAGCTTCTACTCGTGCTCGATGCCTCGTCACGCGCGCTCGGCGATTCGGTCTGGATGAGCCCGTGGGAGGCCTTGGACTCGGTTCTGTCCGCCTATCGTGCGGTGCGTACGACAGAACCCGTCGGCGTCGCCGGCGGCGGAGGGCTTGCTGTTCTCGTCGCGCCCAGCATCGAGAACGCCTTCCTCCGTGAAGAGCGGATACTCCGCATCCTCGAGCGGGCCGTCGAACGCCCCGAGGAACATTTCGGAGCGTCCGTGTTCGACCAACCGACAGCGATCGCGCTTCTGGCCCAGATCCGCAGCCGCCGAACGACCGCCTCGCAGACGCCCGACGGAGCCGTGCCCAACGACGCGAAACCGCCCGACCCCGAGCGAGTGCTGCGTCTCGCACCGAGCCTGGTCGATGCCATGGGCCTGGAGAAGGCAACCACGCTGACTGCGGCGCTCGACGACGAGCAGCTCTCCTCCATCGGCGGGCTCGCACAGCGAGCCGACGACAGCCGTCACGAGTCCGACGATCCGGTCGTCGAGCCCCTCATCGATACCCTGATCCAGCAACTGTCCGGTCATCCGGAGTTCGCCGGGCACGTCCGCACGACGTTCATCGCCACCGTCCGTCAGGCCGTTCTGTTCTTGAGAGCGCGGCTCGATCTCACCAGCAGCAGCTTGCTCGGACCCAAGGCGGACGACGGTGGCCCCACCTTCGACTACCGGCGTCGGCCACGACAAGATCAGCGCGTGGCAATCGAGTCCGACCTACAACGCGACTTCCATGCCTGGCTCCTCGCTGGGCCGCTCTACAACTGCGTCAATGCGGAACCCACGGATCTGGCGCTGGGTCGCGGAGACCTGATCCTCCGGTTCGGATCGACCCGTTACCTAGCCGAGATCAAGAAGGAGGACGGGGATGCCAGTCGGGATCACATCGAGTCGACCTACCTCGTGCAGGCCACCGAATACGGCAACACGAACGCCCCCTTCGGCCTGCTACTCGTCCTCGACCTCACCGACAAGACGTCCAGCCGGGGGACGAGGAGACTGGACGAACTGGTGTGGGTGGCGCCCCACACCCCTACCGGAGGCACCACAGACCGGCTGGTCGTCATTGGTGTCCTGCCTGGCAACCGAGTGTCGCCCTCGGCCTACTCGCGATGACTCTGCTCTACGACCGCCCCGTAGGTACTTAGACACTCACTGGAAAGTCGTACGAGCGCGAGCATGCGGCTCGCCGCGGTGCGCTCAGCCGACCTTGATTTGGTCGTCTCCGAAGTTCGCCACGATCTGCAGGTCACCACCGAGGGCACGCACATACCTTTCGGGGACCTCGATACCGGCCAGCTCGCCGTTCTCGATCTGACTCACCCGCCCGACGGTCACTCCCATCACCTCAGCCACCTGCCGCTGCGTCAACCCGCGCCGCTTGCGGGTCTCCGCCAGTCTGCGAGCCCGTTCCTGTCCGAGCAGCCGATCCTTCTGGCGCTCGACGCGCTCCTCACCCGCTGCCGCGACGTGCTCGCCTGGGATCTCCGACCACCGCGCAGCGCTCATGACTCGCCGTCCTCAAGTTTCCCGTTCCCTCAGATACGTCGCGTAGAGCTGCTCCGCGCGCGGGATGGCCTGCCGATACCACTCCGCCCAGCGTCCGGACTTGTCCCCCGCGACCAGCAAGACTGAACTACGCCACGGGTCGAACGCGAACAGAATCCGCACCTCGCCAGCCGTCTGCCCGCGGAGCGCGCGGTCACAGCCACTCGCCGCCTGAACGCGTCCGGCTCTGCGGCAAACTTCTGCGCCGCGGAAGGATCCAACCCGCCTCAATCGGCTACAGCCAGCAGGCCGACTGCAACCAGTCGACCTGCTACATCGGGCGATACTGACGATCCCTTCCGCAATTCTTCAATGGCCGGGTCAAACAGCGGCATCAGCCGCTCGCCGACTGAGTTGTCGGTCACCGTCACGACCATCACCCCCGTCCTTCCTGGCTGAAGGGTACGACTAAGCACCGATCTCACGCAGCCACGATCGACTCGCACGCGACAGCAAGGATTCGGCTGGAGGGGCATCAGCTGACCAGAGCCTCGACGAGAAAGGCCCTCGGCCCGCGCGCGGCGCCTGCCCGGCCTCAGGGACCACCGCGCTCGCCGTTGCCCGCACCGCCAGACCCGCCCCTGACCTTCCCCCGCTTGGACGGACTCCGACCTTGAGGCGGCTTGGCCGCCTGGGAAGGATGTCGTTGTGCCCGCTCCTCACCCGCCGGAGTTCCGGCAGCGCGCGGTCGAGCTCGCCCGCCTCGGCGATCGCCCGGTCCGCGAGGTCGCGCAGAGCCTCGGGATCAGCGAATCGTACCTGCGCAACTGGATGCACCAGGCCGAGATCGACGCCGGCGACAAGCCGGGCCTGACCCGCGACGAGCGCACTGAGCTGGCCGAGCTGCGCCGGGAGAAGCGCCGCCTGGAGCTGGAGAACGAGATCCTCAAACGCGCCGCCGCCTACTTCGCCCGGGAGAACGTCCTCCCAAAATGATCTACCCGGTGGTGCGGGAACTGGCCGACGACGGAACCCCGGTCGCGGTCGCCTGCCGGGTGCTGGGGGTGTCGACCAGCGGCTTCTACGACTGGCGCGACCGCCCCACCAGCCCTCGCCGCCAGGCGGATCTACAGCTGGTGGAGGTCATCCGCGACATCCACAGCCGATCGCGGCAGACCTACCGCTCACCGCGCGTGCACGCCGAGCTGCGTCTGGGCAGAGGCATCCGGGTCGGGCGCAAACGCGTGGAGCGGCTCATGCGCGAGCACGGGATCGTCTCGGTGCATCGCCGCAGTCGGCGGGGCTGCACCTGGCGTGATCCGGCCGCGGCTGCGGCGCCGGATCTGGTCGACCGCCGCTTCGTCGCCGCCCGGCCGAACGCGTTGTGGGTCTCTGACATCACCCAGCACCGCACCGACCAGCGCTGGGTCTACTGCGCGGTCGTGCTCGACACCTTCTCCCGCCGCGTCATCGGCTGGTCCATCGCCGACCATCTGCGCACCGAGCTGATCGTCGACGCCCTCGAGATGGCCTGCCTGCGCCGCGGCCGAGCTGGCCAGACCGACACGACGACCGGGACGATCTTCCACTCCGATCACGGCAGCCAATACACGTCGTGGGCGTTCGGGCAGCGCCTGCGCCAGGCCGGGCTGCTCGGCTCGATGGGCAGCGTCGGGGACTGCTTCGACTGTGAGACTGGTGTTCGTCGCCCGGTCGGTCTGACCCATGCTTACGACTGGCCCTCTCGGTGCCCTGGCGTTGATTTGTCGGCCGCCCGGGCGACACCGCCACTGGTGGCGCACCGAGCGGGCAGTGACCTCATAGGAGCCTGATCTCAGCAGGTCCCATCACAGTCCTGTCCCGCCCGCCCGGCGCGCTGTCGACCACGCCCCCGGGAAGAGGACACGCAGTCACCGATGAGGATCCCGCACGACAACCGCCCGCGCATCGTCGTCGGCGTCGACACCCACAAACACCTCCACGTCGCCGTCGCGGTCGACCAGCTCGGGGCACTGCTGGGCTCGACCACGGTCACCGTCAACCGTGCGGGCTACTCGGGACTGCGCGACTGGGTCGGCGAGCTCGCCGGCGACAACGACGACGTGCCGGTGGTGTTCGGGATCGAGGGCACCGGCTCCTACGG
The DNA here is from genome assembly GCF_900102195.1 of Pseudonocardia oroxyli. Taxonomy (GTDB): domain Bacteria; phylum Actinomycetota; class Actinomycetes; order Mycobacteriales; family Pseudonocardiaceae; genus Pseudonocardia; species Pseudonocardia oroxyli. The sequence goes on along the minus strand of NZ_FNBE01000040.1, from coordinate 883 downwards.
CGCCGGGCTCGTCTCGTTCCTGCGTCGCGCCGGCGACCAGGTCATCGAGGTCAACCGCGGTGACCGCACCGTGCGACACCTGCGCGGCAAGGACGACACCATCGACGCCGAGACCGCCGCCCGGTCCGTGCTGTCCGGCACGGCCACCGCCGTCCCGAAGACCCGCGAGGGTGTGGTCGAGATGATCCGTCAGGTCAAGATCGCCAAGGACACCGCGACGAAGGCCCGCACCCAGGCGATCGTGACTCTCAAGACGGTCCTGGTGAACGCGCCCGCCGAGCTGCGCGAGGCCCTCGAGCCCCTGGGCGACCGCGAGCTCCTCGACGCCTGCCGCGCGCTGCGCTACCAGTCGATGGACGGACCCGAAGACGCCGCCCGCTACACCCTGCGTGCGCTCGCCGACCGCCACCGCAGCCTCGACTACGAAGCCCGCCGCCACGAACGCGTCCTCGACACCCTCACCGACCGCGCCGCACCCACGCTGACCAGCCACTTCGGCATCGCCGCGGACTCCGCGGCGGAACTGCTGATCGTGGTCGGTGACAACCCCGAACGCGTCCACAGCGAAGCCGCCCTGGCAAAGCTCTGCGGCGCCTGCCCCATCCCCGCGAGCTCGGGCAAGACCAGCCGTCACCGGCTCAACCGCGGCGGGCACCGCCAGGCCAACGCCGCCCTGCACCGGATCCTCGTCGTCCGCATGCGCTTCCACGAACCCACGATCGCCTACGTCGAGCGCCGCAGCCACGAAGGCCGCACGAAGAAGGAGATCCTGCGCTGCCTCAAGCGCCACCTCGTCCGAGAGATATACCGAGCCTCGTCGCACCACATAAGGAGACGAAACAATTGTCTCTCGTCGCTTGACAACTATAGGAGCATCAACGCC
>NZ_FNBE01000008.1 GCF_900102195.1 Pseudonocardia oroxyli | reverse complement strand
GACGTTGTCGAACGGGTTCATCGAGGCCAGCACCCGGAACGTCGACTCCGCCCGCAGGGTCCCGACCCGCGGCACGGTCACCGCGCGCTCGGCCAACGCGCCCAGCAGCACGTTGAGCGTGTCCTCGGGGGCCCGGTTGAGCTCCTCGATGTAGAGGAACCCGCCGGACTGCATCGCGTCGACGAGCGGGCCGGGCACGAAGTTCTCCGCGGAGTAGTCCTCGGCCAGCACCCGGGCCGGGTTGTGGTGCCCGACCAGGCGGGCCGGGGTGAGCTCGGCGTTGCCCTCCACCAGCATGAAGGGGACGCCCCAGTGTTCGGTGATCGCCCGCAGCATCGTGGACTTCGACGTGCCGGGCGGGCCCTCCAGCAACACGTCCCGACCCGCGGCCACGGCCGCCAGCACCAGCGTCAGCTCGCGCTCCCGCCCGACCACCGCCCGTTCGACGGCCGATCTCATAACCTGCGGACTCGTGGTCATCGGAGCAACTCTCCTCACTCGGTCGTTGTGCCTGCTCGCAACGAGGACCGCGGTTTGGCAGGCGTTGGTGCTCGGGCGGCTTGGTGGTCGGCCCCCTACCCAGCCAGTTCAGTGAGGAGTTCGGCCTCGCGGGTTCGGTACCTCGCGAGGGAGGCGAGCTTGATGTCTTCGTACCCGCGGACGAGGTCCGGCAGGGCGGCCAGCTCGAGCACGGTGCCCCGGGTGGTGGGGGACAGCGCCGAGACCGCGATGGTCATGGCGTGGATGTAGTCGTCGATCAGGCGGCGCTCCTCGCGTCGCACCTCGTCGTAACCGAAGAGATCCAGCGGGGTGCCGCGGAGCGGGCGCAGGGAATACAGCGTGCGCAGCACCGGCTTAGCCCACCAGGAGCGAAGCCGGATCTTTCGCTTGAGCCCCATGGCCCGCAGGATCGGCGGGTGGAGCAGGATCGAGTAGCGGGCTCCCGCGCCGAACTCGTCAGTGAGCCTGCGCTCCGCGGCCGGGTCGATGTGCAGGCGCGCCACCTCGTACTCGTCCTTGTAGGCCATGATCTTGTACAGATGGCGGGCGTAGGCCTCGGTCACCGCGGTGTCGTCGCCGAGCGCGGCGGCCTCGGTGGCGCGGACGGTTTCGATCTCTCGCGCGTACCGCTGGGCCCAAGCCACGTTCTGGTAGGCGATGAGCTCGTCCACCCGGTGGCGAACCAGGGACTCAAGGTCGGACCCGGCAGGGGCCTGCACCTCGGCGGCGACCTGCGCCGCTCGGTCGCTCGTGGTCCGCTCAAGTTGATCGGCGACGATCCCGCCGGTGACGACGTGGCGTCGCCCGAGTCGGAACGCCGTCAGGTTGCGCTGGACCTGGACCCCGTTGAGATCCAGCGCCCACTCGACGTCCGCGGGTGAAAGGGGGATGACACCCGCCTGTACCGCGACGCCGAGCAAGAAGATGTTGTCGTATTGGTCCTCGTCGAGCCCCACCGTGCCGGTCGCGGCGTGGGCGTCGACGAAGACGTTCTCCGGGCGTGGGCCCGCCCACTCGATGCGGTCGATGAGCTCGCCCCGGTCTGGGAAGCTCACCGACGTGTCGGTCACCATCCGTCCGGTCGGGGTGACCGAGGTCGAGACGACGGCATAGGTCCGCTCTGCGGCCATGACGGCGAGGTTGGTGTCGGTAGCGGCGACCAGGACGTCGCAGCCGAGATAGAGATCGCAGCCGCCGGAGCCGATCTTGTTGGAACCGACGATCTCGGTAGTGGACATGCGCACGTCGGACACGACGGCGCCGCCCTTCTGGGCCAGACCCAGCTGGTCGAGACCCTTCACCTGCATCCCGGCGTGTGAGGCGGCCGCGGCGAGCACCTGTGCCACGGTCACCACTCCGGTGCCGCCGACCCCAGTGATGCGCATCGTGAACTCGTCAGCCGAGACACGCCGCTGCGGGTCGGGCAGGTCGGTGACCGGCACCCGCGGTACCTGCCGCTTGGCCGACTTCGATGGAACCACCTCGACGAATGACGGACAGTCGCCCTTCACACAGGAGAAGTCCAGGTTGCAGGACGCCTGGTGGATCTCGGTCTTGCGGCCGAACTCGGTGTCGGTCGGGCGCACAGACAGACAACCCGACTTGTCGCCGCAGTCCCCGCAGCCTTCACAGACCCGCTCGTTGATGAAGATGCGCTGGGGTGGAGCCTCGACCAGTCCGCGCTTGCGCTTGCGGCGGAGCTCGGTGGCGCATTCCTGCTCGTGAATCAACACGGACACCCCGGCGGTCTGCGAGAGCTCCTCCTGCACCGGGATCAGGTCGTCGCGGTGCCGGATCGACAGCCCCTCGGGCAGTCGGCGTCCGAATGCCCGACGGCTCTGTTTGGGTTGGTCGCTGGTGATCACGATCCGGGTAATGCCCTCGGCCAGGAGTTCGGCGACGATCTCGGGAACCGCCATCTTGCCGACGGCCTGCTGCCCGCCGGTCATGGCGACGGCGTCGTTGTAGAGGAGTTTGTAGGTGATGTTCGCGCCGCTCGCGATCGCCGCTCGGACGGCCAACGAGCCGGAGTGGTGGTAGGTGCCGTCGCCCAGGTTTTGAAACAGGTGCTTCCGGGTGACGAACGGGCTCATGCCGATCCAGGTGGCTCCCTCACCGCCCATCTGGCTGTGTCCGATCGAGTCGCCGCGTCGGTCCTCCGGCATGAGAGCCACGAGGGCATGACAGCCGATCCCGGCGCCTACCAGCGCACCTTCGGGCACCTGGGTGGAGCTGTTGTGCGGGCACCCCGAGCAGAAAGAGGGCCTGCGGGGGAGGATGGGGAGCAGGGTCGGCATGCGCCGGACGGACTGTCGCTGGTCCCACCACGCACCGACTGAGGGCGAGCCGTCGAGGTCGCGGATGCGAGGGGCAAGCCGCTCGGCGATGTAGTCGGCGGGCAGGTCACCGTCCGCCCGGAACAGCTCCCGGCCGTTGTCATCCCGCTTGCCGACGATGCGCGGGGCGCCGGCCCGACCGTAGAGCAGGTCCTTGAGCGCGGGCTCGACGAACGCCTTCTTCTCCTCGACGACGACGATCTCGTTCAGACCCTCGGCGAACCGCTCGACCACCCCCGGCTCGAGCGGATGGACCATGCCGAGCTTGAGCAGGCGGACCCCGCTCGTGCTGAGTCCGTCCGCCGAGATCCCCATGTCCGACAACGCCTGTCGCACGTCGAGGTACGTAGCGCCCGCGCAGACGATCCCGATCCGGGCCGCATCGTCGCCGATGATCCGGTTCAGGTCGTTGCCAGCAGCGTACCGGCGGGCGAGCTCCAGTCGTTCGCGAACCTGGGTCGCCTCGAGCCTGCCGAGAGTCGGTTGGATGAGTTCGCCGGTGGGTTCGTGGGCGAACGGGACGCCGTCGAAGGTGGTATCCGGGCTGACCGGCATGACGCGGGCGGAGCTGAGCTGCACCGAACCGGACCCGTCGACGACATTCGTCGCCAACTTCATCGCCACCCACAGACCACACGTCCGCGACATCGCGATGCCGTGTAGGCCCAGATCAAGGATCTCCTGGGGGTCGGCTGGGGACAGGCACGGCATGCCGATCTCGGCGATGGCGGGCTCGGAGCTGCTCGGGACTGTGGAGGATTTCGCTGTGGAGTCGTCACCGACCAGGGCAAGGACTCCGCCGTTGCGGTGGGTGCCGCCCAGGTTGCTGTGCCGGATGGCGTCGGTGGCCCGATCTAAACCGGGGGCCTTGCCGTACCAGATCCCGACCACGCCGTCGCCGATCCGATCCGCCGAGGCGGACGCGAGCTGAGAGCCCTGGACCGCGTTCGCGGCCAGCTCTTCGTTCACCCCGGGCTGAAAGACGACACGGTGCTCGACGAGTCGGGTCGCCTGGCGGGAGAGCTGCAGGTCCAGCCCGGCCAGCGGGGAGCCCTCGTAACCGGAGACGAAGATGCCGATGTCGAGACCGCGTCGCTGGTCAAGTCGACGTTGATCGAGTGGCAGGCGGACCAGGGCCTGGATGCCCGAGAGGTGGGCCTCGCCATTGAGCAGGTCGAAGCGGTCGTCCAGCGACATGCCGCTGCTTGGGGAGATCGTGGTGGGAGTCGTCATCGGTCCTCGTGTGCACGGTGGTCGGGGCTGTCCTCACTCTGAGACATCGCGGATCGTTCCTCCATAGGTACTATCCTGGAACCTGCCGGCCCCAAAACCCTGTTGACTCGTGATAATCACGAAGCCCGGTCAGCGGCGGGACGGGTCCGTCGGGCCGTGCTGGACGGGGTCTCCAGCTGCGCCGCGACCGTCACAGAGTCCGGTCGTGCGATGACCGCAGGATCGTTCCGAAGTCCGCGGTGATCTCGTCGATGGCGGTACGGGCGGCGGTGGACCATCGGTCGAGGTCGAAGAACCCGTGGATGAGGCCGGCGTAGCGGGTGTGGTGCGCTCTCACGCCGGCGTCGCGCAGCTTCCGGGTGTAGGCCTCTCCGTCGTCGCGCAGCACGTCGAATCCTGCGGTGGCGATCACGGCCGGCGCAAGTCCGTGCAGGTCCGGCGCATGAATGGGCGCGAACCTGGGATCGGTCGGATCAATGTCTGCCGCTACGTACTGGGCGAGGCACCAGTCGCTGGTCGCCGCCTCGAAGCCGAACCCCTGCGCGTTGTGTGTCCGCGAGGGGTAGTCCCCGGCGGGGTCGGTCGCGGGGTGGATCAACAACTGTCCGGCCACCGGCACTCCGTCGCCGTGGAGTGTCTGTGCGCACACGGCCGCGAGGGTTCCGCCGGCGCTGTCGCCGGCGACCGCCATTGCGTCAGTGCCGCCCCATTCCTCGACCGACGCGGCGACGGCACGCGCGGCGGCGATCGCATCGTCGACCGCGGCGGGGAACGGCGCCTCGGGCGCAAGCCGGTAGTCGACGGCCACAACGACGCTGTCGCTGCCGCGGGCAATGTTGCGGGCGATGTTGTCGTGGGTGTCGAGATCGCCGACGACCCACCCACCGCCGTGGAAGTACACCACGTACTGGCATCCATGCCGAGACCGGGCGCAGAGCCTTCCACGAGGGAAACCGTCCATGAGGCCCGCGAGGCAACCACAGCCGCGGCCACACGCTCGGCAGCAAGCTCGGGGTCCACCGGCATGACTGACTCCTTCTCTGCGGACGCGGTCTCAGTTGTTGCCCGACGAGGCGGAGGCGGACGCAGAGACGGAGGCGAACTCGGGGGCCCCGGGCCGGACCTGCCGGAAGCCGTAGGACAGAGCGCCCTCGTTCAAGTCGATCGCCGGGATGCTCTCGCGTTCCTCCGTGTATTCCTTGAAATGGGTCCACGGTTCGCGGTCCCCGCGGCGGTACATGGTCGACTGGGAACGCATCATGTAGCCGGGGTTGGCGTTGTCGGGGTCGATCCAGGGCAGGAGCGGCATGTCCGCGTCCTCGGCCCGCAGCCTCGGCACCACCGACTCCGCGCCGGTCCGGTCGAGGTGGGTGAGGAGCCGGTTGACGAACCCTGCGACGAGCTCGGCGCGCAGTGTCCAGCTCCACCGGAAGTAGCCGAACGTGTAGGCGAAGTTCGGCAGCTCGGTGATCATCAGGCCGCGGTAGGTCACCTGTTCGGAGGGATCGATCCGGGTACCGTCCACGGCGAAGTCGATGCCACCGAACAGGCTCACCACGAGACCGGTGGCGGTGACGACGACATCGGCGTCCAGGTGCTCCCCCGACGTGAGCACGATCCCGGACTTGTCGAAGTGGTCGATCGTGTCGGTGACGACGCTCGCCCTGCCCTCGCGGATGGTGGCGAACAGGTCCCCGTCGGGAACGGCAGCGGTGCGTTGCTGGAGCGGGCGGTAACGCGGTGCGAAATGACGTTCCACGTCGTAGCCTGCCGGGAGCTGACGACGCGCCTCCTCGATGAGGAGGGTACGGAGGTCCTCGTTGCGGTCCACGGACATCGCGATCAGCTCGGCGCGGTCCGCGATGAACTGTCTGCGCATGATCTCGTGCTGCCACGCGGCGGGCACGTCGAGCTTGGCGAGCGTCACGGCCAGTTCGTGGGTCCTCGGTCGGCTCGTGAAGTAGGTAGGCGAACGTTGCAGCATCGTCACGTGGCCCGCGGTGTCGGTCAGCGCCGGTATCAGGCTGGCGGCGGTCGCTCCCGAGCCGATCACGATCACGTGCTTGCCGCTGACGTCGAGATCGTCGGGCCAGTGCTGGGGATGGACGACGTCGCCGTCGAACAGTTCGAGGCCCGCCCAGTCTGGCCGATAGCCGTTCGCGTGGTCGTAGTAGCCCTGGTTCATCCACAGGAAGCGGGCCGCGATGTGCACGGTCTCACCGGTGTCGGTACGGGTCGCGACGACCGTCCACGAGGCGTCCGCGCTCGACCACGTCGCCTCGCTCACGCGGTGCCGCAGCCGCATGTCGCGCTCCAGGTCGTACTCCTGGACCACCGTGGCGAGGTAGTCCAGGATCTGACCCGCCGAAGCGATCGTCGCGCCCTCCCACGGCTTGAAGGAGTATCCGAAGGTGTGCAGGTCGCTGTCGGAGCGCGCTCCCGGGTAGCGATGCGTCCACCAGGTCCCGCCGAAGCTCTCGTGCGCCTCGACGATCAGGAAGCTACGCTCGGGGTGCTCCTTCTTCAGCGACACCGCCGCTCCGATGCCGGACAGGCCGGCCCCGATGATGAGGACATCGACACGTTCCATCGCGGGGACGTCGCCCGTCGGCGACGAGTGTTCGATCGCGGAGGTGGCGGAGGTCATCATCGACTCTTCTCGGTAGGGCGGCGACTCGGCGGGAGCGGTCCGTCGGGGACCTTCTGGGGTTCATTCAATGGCGGTGCCTGTCGTCCACGCATCGGCTGACGGCACAGAAGCCGCGCGGCCGGCCGGATGAATGGTCCAAAGGGTCGGCGTTCATCCCCCGGCCACGGGTACCTGGTGCGGGATCCGGTACGGCATCAGGCCACCGGCGTCGATCGGCAGCGCCACGCCCGTCACGTAGCGCGAGTCGTCAGAGGCCAGCCACGCCACCGCGTTGCTGATGTCCCGGGGCTCGATCCACGGGATGGGCAGCGCGTTGAGGTTGATGAAGACCCCGGCAGCCTGTTCCCGGGTCTCGACCCCGGCCAGCTCGTAGAACGCCGTGTTGTGCACCATCGCCGTGTCCACCGTGGTCGGGTGGATCGAGTTCGCCCGGATGTGGTGCGGGGCGAGCTCGATCGCCAGCGAGCGGGCCAGGCCGGTGACGCCGTGCTTGGCGGCGGTGTAGTGCGCGAGATTGGGGAAGGCCGCGAGCCCGGCGTTCGAGCTGATGAGGATCAGCGAGCCGCCCTGATCCTGCTCCATCATCGCGGGCAGCGCCACGCGGACCGTGTGGAAAACTCCGTTCAGGTCCACCTCGACCGTCTGCCGCCACTGCTCCGGGGTGATCTCCCAGACCGGACCCATGGTGCCGATCGCCGCATTGGCGACCACGATGTCGATCCGCCCGAGTTCGGCGATGCCCTCGGCGACCGCCGACTCCAGGTGCGTGTAGTCCCGGACGTCGGCCTCGCGGGCGACGATCCGCCGGTCCAGCGCCTCGACGCTCTTGACCGTCTCGGCCAGGTCCTCGGGAGTGCTCATCGGGTAGGGCACGCCGTCGATCTGGGCGCACACGTCCACCGCGATGACGTCGGCACCCTCCTCTGCCAGCTTCAGTGCGTGTGACCGGCCCTGGCCTCGCGCCGCGCCGGTGACCAGCGCGACCTTGCCGTCCAGCTTTCCCATCGTGGTCTCCCGTTCCTGAGAGGATCGTGTATCCGTGGTCCACGACGACGACGACGTCGTCGTCGGGGGAAGGTCATCGCGGGATCGCCCGGGAGCGCCGCGAGGGCATCGAGTCACCCATCGCGGCGGGATCCGGGACCCGCCTGTCATACGTGAGCCCGCACCGGAGCGGCCTTGATCGTGAAGCCCACGTACCCGGCGTCCGCGCAGTCCTGCAGCTCCTTGCAGTACGCGGGAAAGCCACCGAAGTGAAACAGCGGCACGTGCGGTTTGCCCGGCACGTTGGCGCCGATGAGAAAGGACCGCAGTTCGTCACCCTGACCGAAGACAGTAGCGTCGATCATGTCACGAAGGTGCCGGCCGAAGGCCTGCATGGCCGACTGGTCGGCCTCCATGGCGTCAGCGCCCGTGGCTCGCAGGTGCTCGATCGCGTCGGCGATCCAGGGCACCGCGACGTCCTGCGCCGGCGGGAAGTTGCCGATGGGGGACCCCGGGCCGCCGATCATGAACATGTTCGGGAATCCGGTCACCCCGATTCCGAGCTGGGTCTCGGAGCCGTCCGCCCAGGCTTCGGCGAGCGAGACGCCGGCGGACGAGCGAATATCGATCGTGGTCAGACCTCCGGTGACGGCGTCGAACCCGGTAGCGAAGACGATCATGTCGAACTCGCGCTCGCTGCCGTCGGCCAGCCGGATGCCGGCCTCGGTGACCGACTCGATCGGGTTGCCGCTCACGTCGACAAGCGACACGTTCGGCCGGTTGAAGGTCTCGTAGTAATGATGTCCGAGAGGGGGACGCTTCCCGCCCACGGGGTAGCCCTTCGGGCACAGCAGCTCGGCGGTGGTCGGGTCCACCACGATCGACCGGATCTTGTCCCGGACGAACTCGGACACCACGTCGTTCGTCTCCTGATTGGTGAAGACGTCGTCGAACGACTCGAACAGGAAGCGGAAGCCGCCGACCTCCCAGCCACGCTCCAGGATGCGGCGGGCCTCGGCCCCGTCGACATCGGCGAGCACCCGCCCGGCAGCGTTGATCGCCATACCGAAGACGTGCTCGCCTACCTGCTTCCAGATGTCACCGTAGTGGGCCTTGATCGACCGCCGCTGATTGTCACCGAGCATGCCGTTGCGCGCGGGTATGACGTAGTTCGGGGTGCGCTGGAAGACCGTGACGTGGTCGGCCAGTTGCGCGGCCTCCGGGATCAGCTGAACGGCAGTAGCTCCGGTGCCGACGACCGCAACGCGCTTGCCAGTGAGGTCGACCGACTCCTTCGGCCATCGGGCGGTCAGGTGCCATTCGCCGCGGAAAGACTCGATGCCCGGGAACGGTGGCAGGTAGGGGACCGACAACGGGCCGGTCGCTGGGATCAGATAAGTGCAGGTCAGCTGGTTGCCTGAGCTTGTTGAGACGGTCCACGAGTTGGTGGCGTCGTCGCGGACGGCGCACTCGACCCGGGTGTCGAAGTCGATCTCGCGGCGCAGATCGAAGCGGTCGGCCACGTGCGCGAGATAGCGCTGCACCTCCGGTTGGTCGGGGTAGCGCGCCTTCCAGTCCCAGTCCTGGAGCAGGTCGTCGTCGAAGCTGAAGCAGTACACCCAGCTCTCCGAGTCGGTGCGAGCGCCCGGGTAGCGGTTCCAGTACCAGGTGCCACCGACGTCAGAGCCGGACTCGATCACCCGAGCGGTCAGCCCGCGGCGGCGCATCTCGATCATGGCACGGAGGCCGCCGAACCCGGCGCCGATGATGATGCAGTCGTAGTCGGTCATGCGGTCTACGGTGACCTGCGGGGGCGGTGTCGGACCACGTAGACATTACGTAGTTCGCTACCTGGTTCGCAGGCCGGGGAGCTCGCCCAAGCCTGACTCCGGCGCGACCCGCTCGGTCAGCGATGAGCCCTTGCCGCCTCCTGGACGGGCAGGCAGAGCCAGTGTGGCGTGGGGTGTGCACCGTCAGTGAGTGCAGCTCGGCCCCGGCGACACGGCCCTGCGCTGCGCCACCCATGCGGACCCGACTGGCGCGCCTGGGGCGTGTCCGACCGGACGCGGATCCGCGGCTTCCACCGCATCCTCCTGCGCTCCTCGGCCTCGCGGCCGCCGCCCAGGCGCGTCCGGGCGGAGCTGTGCCTCGTACCCGAGCCACCGACCCGCAGCAGCCGCGGTGCAATACGTGAGCACCTACGGCGGGGTGTCCTGGGAGACACTCGTCGGGAAGATCTCGGGGAGGTGAGTGTGCCCGCCATCGCGCGGTGGGAAGCGCGTTTCAGCAGGGCGCCGAGCCCCGCGACGTCGACGACATCGTCCTACAAACCTGGAGGCGCTCCAGATAGTGCGGCATCGACCCCATCGACATGCCGATCACGGGCGTCGGGGCGCCTGACGACTCGACCCCCTGAGGGCAACACGAGCCGGTGATGCGGCGGACGACGGATGTGCTTGCAGGGACGAGCACCACCCTTGCCCTGGGGGCGCCCAAGGCACGTCGTGTGGTCCCACCGACGTCCCGCTACTGAGCGACTCGATCGACGACGATCTCGAACCGACACGTCCCTCGTGGACGCGGTCCCGTCGACTGCGATCGCAAGGTCCGCGAGGGGAAGCGGCGAAGGAGGCCGCGGTCCGACTGGAGCTCGGTGAGCAGGACGCAGCGCCGGTCGATGGGTCGCGTGAAGCGCAACGGGGCGCCAGCCGGCATGTATGGTGAACAAGTGGGCAATGGCGCTCCCGAACCGGTCCGCTCTGGTGCCCGGTTACACGTGTCCGGAGAACTGACCAGCTTCGTCGGACGGGTTGGTGAGCTCTCCGAGCTGCGCCAGCTGCTGCGGTCGAAACGGCTGATCACGTTGCTCGGGCCGGGCGGAGTGGGCAAGACCCGGCTGGCGCTGCGAGCGGCGGCGCGTAATCATGGCGCTTTTCCCGGCGGCGCCCGCGTCGTCGAGCTGGCCCCGGCCCGACAAACGGACCTGCTGGCCACCGTGCTGGTCGATGCCCTCGGCCTAGGCCGGTCCAGTCGCCCACCCCTGGATCTGGTCGTCGAAGAACTCCGGCTCAAGCCGACCCTGCTCGTGTTGGACAACTGCGAGCACCTGGCCGCGGAGGTCGGCACGCTGGTCGAGAGGCTGCTCTGTGCCGCCCCGACGCTGCACGTGCTGGCAACCAGCCGACAGCCGCTCGCGGTCCAGTCCGAGCAGCTATTCACCGTGGCGCCGCTGCACCTCCCCGACGACGAGGTATCCCTAGAGGGCGCGCTCGCGTACTCGGCCATGACGCTGTTCGCTGACCGGGCCTCCGCTGCGGTACCCGGCTTCAGCATCACCGAAGACAACGTGGCCGACGTCGCAGCCCTGTGCCGGCGCCTCGAGGGGATCCCGCTGGCTATCGAACTGGCCGCGGTCCGACTCAAGGTGTTGTCGCTGCGCGAACTCGGGGAGCGACTGCAAGATCGATTCCGGTTGCTCGCGGACGTCCGCCCGGGCCGACCGGCGCGACATCAGACCCTGCGAACCACACTGGACTGGACTTGCGAGCTCTGCACCCCGCTGGAGCAGCGGCTGTGGGCCTGCGCGTCGCTGTTCGCTGGCGGGTTCACCCTCGACGCCCTGGAGTACGTCTGCGTCGAGGCCGGCACGGCGCAGCCGGATGAGGTCCTGGTGGGCCTGTCGGGGCTGGTCGACAAGTCGGTGCTGGTACGGGCCGAGTCGAACGGCCGAGTCCGGTTCCGGATGCTGGAGACGATTCGCGAATACGGGCTGAACCTGCTTGATGCCGTTTCGGAGACTCGGGCGAAGCGCGACCGGGCCCGGGACTGCTACCTGCAGTGGTGCCGACGGCTGGTCGACGAGCAGAATCGTGACTGGTTCTACCAGGAGCGGGAGACGTTCGCCGAGCTCGGCACCGAACACAACAATCTGCGGGCGGCGCTGTGGGCGAGCACGGCTGACGCCGAGCACCACGCCGTCGGACTGCACATTGCCGTGTCGCTGTGGTTCTACTGGCTCCCGCGCGCCCCATCCGAGGGCCGCCAGTGGCTCGAGCGGCTGCTCGCTGCCTCCGCTGAGGATCCGCCGAGCGTGGAGCGAATGCGCGCGCTCATCTTACTGGCGTACTTGCTGGTCATCCAGGGTGAGCGTGTCGAGGGGCGAGAGCTGCTCCGCGTCGGGCTGATCGCCGCGGAACAGCTAGGGGATCTCCTCGGTGCCGGGTACGCCCGGCACATACTCGGGCTGGCGGAGGCCTTCGACGGCGACCCGGACGGCGCGGGCGATCTACTGGATCAGGCCGAGGCCATCTACCGGGAGCACGGCGCGTCTGAAGGCTGGCGGGTATGCCTGGCCATGCACACCGGCCTCCTGCGGACCACCCAGGGGCGGACAGTGCTCGCCGCGCAGCTGTTCACTGATGCCGCAGAGACTTGCGAGCGGCACGGCGAGCAGTGGTTGTACTCCTATGTCCTTTATGGGCTGTCGCTGATCGATCATTGGGCCGGGCGGGGAACGGCGGCCCTCGACCGGTTGGCTCGGTCCGCGCGGATGAAGGGTCCGTTCGACGACGTGATCGGTAGCGCGTTGATCTTCGAGCTGGCCGCGTGGATCCGGGCGGACCAAGGCGACGGCCAGCGCGCTGCCGTCGCACTCGGCGCCGCCGGACGGTTGTGGCGGGAGTTCGGCATGGAGCTGTACGACTCGCGTACCTGGTTGGAGTACAGACGCCGGTGCGTGGAACAGGTCACCGCCCTGATCGGGCACGCCGCGCTCGCCGAGTGGCAGGCCCGCGGCACATCCGTCGGCAGGCCCGAGGCGCTGGCGCTCGTGCTGGACGGCGACACCGCCGACCGAACCCCGGCCGTCCGAAGCACGCCGACCGCGCCCACGACCGCGGTCGCCTCGCCGGACCAGCCCCGGGGTCTTGGCGGCTCAGAGCCGACCCTGACCAGGCGGGAGGCCCAGATCGCCGCGTTCGTCGCGCAGGGCATGTCCAACCGGACCATCGCGCAACGACTGACCTTGTCCACCCGCACGATCGAGGGCCACGTGCAGACACTGCTGACGAAGCTGGGTTTCTCCTCGCGGGCCCAGATCGCGGCCTGGGTGAGCACGCGGTCAGGTTCCCGGGCGTCAGTACCCGAGTGGTGAGCAAGGTGGCGAACGCTACTTCCCAGCCCGTGACCTGACCCGGGGCAAGCCATATATTGCAAGCTGATTCTTGCTGAGAGCTTCGAGCGGCTGCTCAGTCTCGACGGCGGCAACTCCCCGTTGCTCAGTTCAATCCAGATCTTGGCGCCACCGTCTTCGACTCCGCGGATCTTGGCAAGGATCCCGTTGATGACAACGTCCTCGAGGTCTGACTCAGCAGTCAAAACAGGGCTCTGTGCTTCTCCCCTGATCCGACGGGGAGCCGCTGGGACGGGAGGCAGCCTCCCGCTCCGCTCCGCTCCGTCCGTTTCGGCGACGGCCACCTACGTCGCGCCAGGCGGGGCGCTCGACGCCAGTCCGCCGATCAGCGTCGCGCGGGCCACGTCCACCCTCGCCCGTCGAGATGTGGTCTGGACCGGACCGTCCTTCCAGCCGAGGATCAGCTCGCCGAGCGGGCTGTGGAGATCGGCAACGTGCTCCGGGCCGTGGAACGGCCGAATCCGTTCTGATCAACCATGACGCGCACATTAGCGAAGGGTCCCGATAGACTTAGGCGGGGCGACGAGCTGAACTCCGGAATCCTTCGAGCACGCGTCAAGTCGCACTCCTCTGACCAGCGTCAACCTCGTCTGTGGTCGCGATGTGTCCACAGTGGGGCCGCGCGAACATCAATGACTCTGCCGAGTTCTTGATCCCTACGCCGGCGGGCGCGGTGAGGTAGAGGTGCGCGCCTCCGCTCCCGGTGAGAACCGAGAAGGTCGCCAACGGCACCTCGGCGCCGTGGTCCCCGGCCAGCGCGGCCAAGACATCCACGCCGTCGGTGATCCCGGGCCGGTCCCACTCCGGTGGCCGGACGCTGTCGGGCTTCGGGCGGTCCAGGTCGAGCACCACCAGACCTGACGGGCCGCAGGCGATACCGATCCCGAACGGCTCCCGCGACCAGGCCTTGCGGATCCGGACGACGTCGGTCGTCGCCCGGGTCTCCCAGTCCCGGATCGCAGGACGCTTGTCGCTGGGGCGCAGCGGAAACACGTGCCAGCCGCGACGGGTGTGGGCGAGCGCAGCTCGCAGCAGGTCAGTACCGGGCATCGCGGCGGCCTCCGATTCGGGCTGCCCGAGCGGGGCGGCAGCGCGCATACTCGGCGCCATGGCGTGGACGGCGAGCGAACCCGGCTGGGTCGTGCCGTCGCGTGCGCAGATCGCGGACCTGCACTGGCTTGCCTATGCCGACGCGGCGGACGGCGACCGACGTGCCTTCGGTGTGACCGCGGCCCTCGCCTGCGTGCGCGGCGGAGCGGCCGCACCGGCAAACGGGCCGCGAGGAACAGCCGTCGGACCGTCGGGCCGCCGAAGCGGAGCGCCGGTCGGCTCGCGCGCTCCTCTCCCCCGACTCGCCACCCCGATCGCAACGATCTGCCGCGATCTCGACGTCGCCTACCTCGCGCCGCGCGACATCGACGCGGAGCAGGCCGAGGGGTAGGCGACGGCCTGGCTGCTGGGGCAGATGACGTCTCCCCTGCCACTGCCGCGGCGCCTCGCTGACGGGCGCCCTGCCGACGTCCAGGCGATGGTCGAGGCCGCCATCGCTGCCCAACCAGGTCGAACCTGGGACCAGAGGAGCGGCACGCCGCCCGCAACGACGCACGCGTCGCCGTCGAACGCACGCAGCGGTTGCTGGCGCGGATCTCGGCCGCTCAGAAGCACGCAAGTTGGCGCTCCGCGACGAGGTCGTCGTTCCATTCGGCCGTCTCCTCTCGGGTCGTGGTCCAGGACGTGTCGTCCTCTCGCTGGGCGTCCGCGGCGTCCCGCGCCTCGATCTCGGCCAGTGCCAGCTGTGCTCGGGCGACTACGGCGGTGGTCTCGTCGACCGTCGGAATCCGCGCGGGGTTGTCCGCTCGCTCGGTCGGGTCGACGACGCTGCGGTCGCGAAGGTCCGGCATCGCGGTCTCAGGCCCGTCGATGTGGCGGGCATGGTCCTGGTCCTGGGCGAGGTCGTCCTCGGTGATCTCTCGGTGGGCGTCGTCGGCTCGCTGCGCGTCGAGGTGGACGGCGAGCCAATCCTCGGCGGTGACCCGGGCGCCCGGGTGGGTCAGGTCGACACCGCGCGCGCCGAGCTCGACGCGGGCTCGCTCCGCCTTATCCCTGGTCTGGGCGGTGTGCGCGTTCCAGGTCGCCCTCGCCTCGTCCGCCGCCTCGAGCTGCTCGGCGCGATCTGCGAGCGAGTCCGACTCGCGGCGGGCTCGCTCGGCCGCCTCGGCGAGCTGTGCGCGCTCGGGTTCGGCGGTGGCCCGTGCGGACCAGACATCGGCGTCTGCCGCGGCCTTCGAGGCCTCCTGGTGGGTTCGGTCGAGCTCGTCCCCCACCCAGCGCGGCGCCCACGCGGTCTCGCGCTCGTAGGCACGGACCCGCATGCGGAGCTGGCCGTCGCTGAGATCGGCCTCCTCTGCCCCGGCGTCGGGTAGGTCAAGCCCCGGGGTTCGCGGCACGAAGTCCCTCGTCCTGGAGGAGGTCCGCTGCGACCTGGGAGGGAGCGAGCCCGATGACTCGACGCCCGGCTCCGGTCCATGCCTCGGTCAGTGCGCCGACGGTGAAGGTCTTCCCGGTCCCGGCTGCCGCCGACAGCACCTCGACCCGAGCACCCGACGTCAGAACGCCGCGGATCGCCGCCGCCTGGTCCGCGTCAAGCTCGTGCCCGGACTCGGCGAAGCGAGCGACAACGGTGTCGGCCTCCTCCGCGGTCAGCGCCGCAGCACACCCTCGGCGACGAGATGCGGCGCGACACTGAACCGCGCACTGCCCGAACGCTCGAACATCGACGCTCCGTCCGCGCGCCGCAGCTCGTCGGGAAGGTCGGCGAGCACCGGGGGCGGCGTGATCGGAACGGCATCCGCCAGAGCCCGATCCGCCAGCTGCTCCAACAGAGGACGCACCTGGTCGGGAGCCAGTCCGAGGTGCGCCGGTAGCTCGTCGGACACCGCCCGCAGGAGGTCCTGCCGCAACCACGACGCGCGGTGCTCACCGATGTTGGCGAGGGCTCGCTCGATCACGTCCCGCTCGGACCACTCGGCTGCGGGCCCGGCGTCCTGGGCCAGGGCGTCCCGGACGACCTTGCCGAATCCACCTGCTACCGCCCACCGCGTCTCCGCCTCCCAGCGGTCGATCCGCTGCTCGAGCGTCTCGCCGTGGCGGTCCTTGGCCGCTCGGGTCGCCAAGGTCGCCTGTTGCGTGAGGCGGGTGCGCTCCAACGGCGCCGGCTCGCGCCCGACGCGGGCGACGAACGCCCGCTCCAGCTCCCGGATGCGGGTGGTGATGGCGTGGCGGTGGGAGGAGAAGAGATCGAGAAGCTCGCGATCCATGCCCACGACCTCCCGCGCGCGACCGTCGGGCCGGGTGCGCGCCCGATGAGCAGTGAGCTGCGTGACCGATTCCGGGTCGAGTGCGATTCGGCGGTGCTGGTGGGTCCTGGTGTCCTTCTCCCACGTCTCCGTCTTGAGCTCGGCGATCGACCGCAGGACGCGGAGCGTGCCAGTTACGAGCTCGACGTCGTCCCACCGCAGCGCGCAAAGCTCGCCACGGCGGGCGCCGGTGACCATGGTCAGCCACATCGGCACACCCCAGTCCGGGGTCCTCGCAGGACGCGTTCAGAATGCGTTCGGCCTCGGCGGACGTCGGCGGCAAGGGGTTGGCCGGGCGCCTGCTTCGGCGGCTCGGCGTTCTCGATCGGGCTGCGCGACAGCCATTTCCATCGGACGGCACGCCTGAGCGCGCCTAAGGATGACGTGGATCTGTCGGATCGTCGACTGTGCAAGCGGCTTGCATCTATGGCGGCAGCGGTGGTCGCAGTCGTGCACAGTCTTCACCGGTGCTCGATCATCCGACGGCGCTTGCAGTGGAGCCGGCAGCGACGGAGTTCGGCGTAGAAGGAGTCGAAGACCTCGGAGGTGAGCGCCGCCAACTTCACCGGGCCGATTAGCGGCACGATGTGGGTCCGGGCGAGGTTCTGGTAGGTCGCCTTGGTGGTTCGCTCCACGTCGAGCAGCAGGAAGTGCTTCTCCAGCAGCTGACGGACGATAGCCGAGGTCCGTGGGTTCAGCTGCTCGTCGACTTGGACCAGCAGCCGACGCAGGACCCTCTCAGCCTCCGCGTCAGCGTCCGGGCCGCGCCGCAGGGTCACCTGGAGGTAGTGGCGCTGCTTGGTGACCGGATCCCGCCCGACGAACACGCGGACCTGCAGCGAGCCGCTGGTCAGCTGCACGATCTGGCCGCGGGGGCGCTTGCGGCGGGGAGCGGTGGCCATGGCACGGGCGTAAGGCCGGTTGGCACCACAAGTGGCGCCACAAAACGACAGGCCCGACGATTCAGGAGACTCATCGGGCCTGGTCAGAAGGGTGGAGCTGAGGGGACTCGAACCCCTGACCCCTTGACTGCCAGTCAAGTGCGCTACCAGCTGCGCCACAGCCCCTTGCGATGAACAGAACCCTACAACACCCTCGCGGGGACCCCGTGGGAGGGGGTCCCCGCGAAGGCGGGCGGGTCAGCCCGCGATGGCCTTCTGCAGCCAGTCCGAGTCGTTGACGTCGATCTTCCGGCCGCCGATGGCGACGGTGGGGGTGCCGAAGTTGCCGTTCGTCTGCAAGGCCGGGTTCGCGGCGGCCGTGTTGGTCGCGTCCTGGATCAGGCCGCTGTTGGCCTGGGCCGCGACGCATTGGCCGAAGGTGCCGCCCGCGCCGAGTGCCGTGCCCTTGTCCGTGAGCTCCTGGACCGAGAAGCCCGCGCTGCCCTCCGAGGGCTGGTCGGCGTACAGCTCCGCGTGGTAGGCGGGGAAGATGCCGGCGTCCGCGGCGCAGATGGCTGCGTTGGCCGCGCGGGTGGAGTAGCCCGCGGGGCTGCTCGCACGGTCGAGGATCGAGATCGCGTGATAGTCGACCTTGATCTGGCCCGCGTTCAACGCCGTGGTGATCTGGTCCTTGTACGCCGACTCCAGCCGCTCGCAGTACGGGCAGAGGTAGTCCTCGTAGATGTCCACCGTCACCGGGGCGCTCGGCTGGCCCGCGGTGATGACGGCACCCGAGCGCGCCACCGGGTAGTTCGGGGCGGGACCGGCGGCCTCGGTGCTCCGGTTGTTCAGGGTCACGACGACGCCGACCACGATCGCCGCGATCACGACGACGGCCACGATCGCGAGCACCAGCGTGTTCCCGGAGAGCCCCTTGCGTTCGGGCTTGATCCCCGCCGCCTTCAGCCTGGCCTGTGCGGCCTCCTGACGACGTCGCCGCTCGTTGCGGTCCGCTCCGCCCACTTCCGTTCCCTTCCTTACCCGAGTCCCGACGTGACGAGCCGCCGCTCGGCGGCGAACAGCGTGCGCGGGCGCACGACCAGCCAGGCCGCCAGGGCCAGGAACCCGACGTCTCGCAGGATCTCCTGGACGTACTGCGTCTGTCCCGGCGCCACCGCACCGCCGCCGCCGAAGCAGCCGCAGTCGATGGACAGCCCGCGCACCCACGCCTGCGTCACGCCCGCGAGGAACACCAGGAGCAGCCCGGCGGACAGCACGGCCACCGCGCGGACGCCGACGCCCGCGAGGAGCAGCAGTCCCAGGGCGAGCTCGAACCACGGGAGGACACCCGCGACGACGCCGACGGCCGTGCGGGACAGGACGTCGTACGCCCGGACCGCCACGTAGGTCTGCGCCGGGTCCACCGCCTTGAGCAGGCCGGAGGTGATCCAGACGGCCGCGAGGCCGAGGCGCGCGAGGGTACCGATCCCGTCGAGCGCCCGGCTCCCCGTCACGCGAGGAACGGTAGACCCGCCACCTGAGACCGGGGTGAGGACCCTCGGACCGGGACCTCAGAAGTGTTCGCGGGCGGACTCCTGTTCCAGGACCTGGTCCAGGTCCGACAGGCGGTTCAGGCCTGCGACCGCCCGGGCGGTGCGGTTGTTCTCGGACAGCAGCTCGCGGTGGCGGTGGACCCACTGCCAGTAGCCGGCGGTGAAGGGGCAGGCGTCCTCGCCGAGGCGCTTCCTCGGGTCGAAGGCACAGCCGCCGCAGTGGTCGGTCATGCGGTGGAGGTAGGCGCCTCCCGAGGAGTACGGCTTGGTCGCCAGCAGGCCGCCGTCCGCATGTTGGCTCATGCCGATCACGTTGGGCGGCATGACCCATTCGAAGCCGTCGACGAAGGCGGTGCGGAACCACTCGCTGAGCTCGGCGGGGCGGTAGCCGCGCTGCAGGGCGTGGTTGCCCAGCACCATCAGCCGCGGGATGTGGTGCACCCAGCCCCGGTCCCGCACCCCCTCCAGCGCCGAGCGCAGGCAGGCGGCGGTGACCGCGTCGGCGTCGAGCTCGGTGAACCAGTCCGGGAGCGGGGTGTGGGCGCGCAGGGCGTTCCGGCGGGTGTAGCCGCGACCGAAACGCCAGTAGAGCTGCCACACGTACTCGCGCCAGCCGAGGACCTGCCGGACGAACCCCTCCGCGGAGGCCAGCGGCACCTCCTGGGCGCGGTAGGCCTGCTCGGCGGCGTGCACGGCCTCGAGCGGGTGCAGGACGCCGTGGTTCAGCGGCACCGAGAGCAGGGAGTGGGCCATCGCCCAGTCCTGTTCCATGACCGCGTCCTCGTACGGGCCGAACAGCTCCAGCCGGTGACCGACGAAGTGCCGCAACGCCTGCTGGGCCTCGTCGTGGGTGACGGCGAAGCGGCGCGGGCCGTCGACGCCGACCGCGGGCACGTCCTGCAGGTCCCGGCGAACCTGCTCGTCGATGTCGTCCTCGGTCGGCTGCCACGGACCCGGCACCGGGAGGTGCGCCTCGCCCTTGGGCGGTGGTTCGCGGTTGTCGTGGTCGAGGTTCCACGTCCCGCCGACCGGCTGGTCGCCGTCCATGAGGACGGAGAAGCGTTCGCGCTGGGCGCGGTAGAAGTCCTCCATGCGGAACCGGTCTCGGTCGCCCGCCCAGTCGTCGAACTCCGCCTTGGACAGGGCGAAGGTGGGGGTGGGCAGCACGCCGGAGACCAGGCCGTCCTTCCGCAGGCGCTCGACGAGGTCGGCCGCGGCGAAGGACGTCGGCGTGTGCACGACGACCGGCTCCCCCACCCGTTCGAGGGCCTCCCGGTAGGTGTCGGCCTCGAGGTAGCGCACCCGGTCGCCGAGCTCGTCGGCGAGGTGGCGCATGCCGGACAGCACCAGGTGCAGCTTCTGCCGGTGGAACCGCTTGCGGCGCAGCGCCTTCGTCGACTCGACGAGCACGACCTCGCGGTCGCGCATCTCGTCGGTCGCGTGCACGTGGGGGCCCAGTTGGTCCGCGAACAACCAGAGCGGTTCCATCGGGTCAGTGTGGGGTCGGCGCTACGCTTCCGCACGTGGACGACGCCGCCGAGCTCGCCGAGCACCAGGACGACCACCGCCACCGGGACGTCTCCGGGGGTTGGCTGCGGGCCGCGACCTTCGGTGCGATGGACGGGCTGGTCACCAGCATCGCCCTGCTGGCGGGCGTGGGCGGCGGGGGCGCCGACCGCGAGGTCATCATCCTCACCGGGATGGCCGGGCTCGTGGCGGGCGCGTTCTCGATGGCGTTGGGCGAGTTCGCCTCCGTCGGCACCCAGAACGAGGCGGTGGACGCCGAGGCCGCCCTCGAGCGGCGGGAGCTCGCCCGACACCCCCGCGCCGAACGCGCCGAGCTCGTCGCGCGCTACCGCGAGATGGGGCTGACCGAGGAGACCGCGAACCGGGTCGCGGACGAGATCGACGCCGACCCCGAGGTCGCGCTGCGGGTCCACGTGACGCAGGAGCTGGGCGTGAGCCTGGACGACAAGCCGTCGCCCTGGGTGGCGGCGGGCTCCTCGTTCGCGTGCTTCGCGATCGGGGGGATCATCCCGCTGCTGTCGTTCCTGTTCGGCTCCTCGTCGCTGCTGCTCGGGCTCGGGATCGGCGCGGTCGGCCTGTTCGTGGCGGGGGCCCTGAGCAGCAGGTTCACCATCCGCACCTGGTGGAGCGGCGGGCTGCGCCAGCTCCTGTTCGGCGCCATCGCCGCGGGTGCGACCTACCTCGTGGGAACGCTGATCGGTGTCGGTGTGAGCTGACCTGCCGCGAGTGTGTGACAGGCTGGAGCCACACCATCGCGAGGAGGAGCCGTGACCGCTGAGCTCGGCCTGGGGGCGCAGAGCCTCGTCGAGCTCGCGCTGGAGCGGATCCGCGGGGACATCCTGCGCGGCGCGATCGCCCCGGGTGAGCGGCTGGTCGAGGAGCAGCTGACCAGGCGGTTCGGGATCAGCCGGGCGCCGGTCCGGGAGGCGCTGCGGCTGCTGGGGCAACAGGGCCTCGTCGAGCACCTGCCGCGGCGCGGCGTGCGGGTCGCGGAGCTGTCGGCCACGGACATGGCGGAGCTGTTCGGGCTGCGGGACGCGCTGGAGCGCTACGCCGTGGAGACCGCGCTGGCGGCGCCGCCGGACCCCGAGCGGCTCGCGGTCCTCGAGCGGGCGACGGAGCGGATCGAGCGTGCCGCGACGCAGGACGCCTCGCTCGACCGGGCGGACGCGCACCGCGAGTTCCACGTCGCGCTCGTCGCGCTGGCGGGGCACCGGCACCTCCTGCGCGTGTACGAGCCGGTGATCATGCAGCTGCAGCTCTACATGGCCGCCAACATGCGCCGGGAGGCCGAGCAGCGCTCCCCCGCCGAGGGTGCGCACCGGCACCGGCACCTGTTCGAGGCGGTCGCCTCGGGCGACGCCGCGACCGTCCTCGCCGCGCTGGCGGGCCACGGCGCCCAGACCTACCTCGCGCCGGAGCTCTCCCCCGGGCTCGACGGGGCCTGACCGCCGCGCAGCCGCACCAGCTCCGCCGCGCCCGCCCGGTCGGCCACCCCCAGCTTGCCGAAGATCGCGGAGACGTGGTTGCGGACGGTCTTGTCACCGATCCCCATCCTGGCCGCGATCTGCGGGTTCGTCAGGTTCTGCGCCAGCAGCGCGAGCACGTCGGACTCGCGGGCGGTCAGCTCCGGGAACGGGTCGACCGGCGGCGGGGTCGGGGCGAGGAAGGCCCCCAGCCGTGCCGCGACCGACGGGCCCAACGCGGCCTCGCCCGCGGCGACGGCCCGCACCGCGCGCAGGATCTGCGCCCGCCCGGACCCCTTGAGCAGGTAGCCGCGGGCCCCCGCGCGCAACGCCGCGAGGACGGAGTGGTCGTCGTCGGCCATGCTGAGGACCAGGACGCGGGCGTGCGGGCTGGCCTCGACGATCCGCTCGGCCGCCGCGACCCCGCCCATGCCGGGCATGGTCAGGTCCAGCAGCACGACGTCCGGGTGGTGCGCGCGGACCGCCGCCACCGCCTCCTCCCCGCTCGCGGCCTCGCCGCACACCAGCACGCCGGGATCGGTGCGCAGCAGGGCGCACACGCCGGACCGGAACGCCCGGTGGTCGTCGACCACCAGCACCCGGACCGGGTCCGTCACGGCAGACACACGATCACCTCCGTCCCGCCCTCGGTCACGCCGCGCACCGTGCAGCGGCCACCGAGCTCGGCCGCGCGCTCCCGCATCGATCCCAACCCGACGCCGGCGCGCGGGTGGGCGGGCAGGCCCACCCCGTCGTCGGCGACCCGGAGCCACAGGGGCACCGGCCCACGCACCGCCACCCGGATCCGGCGGGCGCGGGCGTGCCGGTCGGCGTTGGCCACCGCCTCGACGGCGATCCGGAAGGCGGCGACCTCGGCCGCCGCGGGCAGCGGCGCGTCGCCGAGCGCGTCCTCGAGGTCGACGGGCGCCGTCCCCGGCGGCCGCGCGGACAGGTGCGCCCGCAGCGCCCCGACCAGGCCGAGGGTGTCGAGCGCGGGCGGGCGCAGGCCGTCGACCAGCCGCCGGACGTCCGCCAGGGCGGTCGCGGTGTCGGCGACGATCTCGTCGAGCAGGACCCGGCCTGCGGCGTCGTCACCCAGCTCCCGGGCGGCCTCGGCGCGCAGGGCGAGCCCGGCGAGGGTGGGGCCGAGCCCGTCGTGCAGGTCGCGGCGCAGGCGCCTGCGCTCCTCCTCCGCGGCCAGGACCAGCCGCTGCCGCGAGCGCCGCAGGTCGGCGGTGAGCCGGTCCGCCCGTTCGGCCTCCGCCACCGCCCGGACCACCGCGGCGATCGGGCGGGCGATCTCCGCCAGCAGCGCCCGGTCCCGCCGCGCGCGGGTCTCGCGCCCGGCCAGGCGCAGCTCCCCGACCCGGTCCCCGCCCGCCCGCAGCGGGACGACCTCCGGCTCGCCGGGCGGGGACCCGGCGGTGGCGAGCACCCCGTCGGGCCCGACGACCACCACCGCGGACAGCCGCAGCGAGGTCCGGACCGCCTCGGCGACGTCCGCCAGCGCGGCCCGGTCGGCCACGGACTCCAGCCGGGCGCCGAGCCCGGCGAGGACGGCGTACGGGTCGCCGCGCTCGCCGTAGAGCAGGCGGTCGACCCGGCGCTGCCACCTTCGCCGCAGCGGCTCGGCGCCCACCGCCGCACCGGCCGCCACCAGCGCGGACGCCGGCAGGCCCGCGGCCGGGCCGAGGACGTGCACAGCGGCCGTCACCACCGCGAGGTAGGCGGCGAGCACGGTGGCGGTGAGCCCGCCGTAGAGCAGGGTGCGGCCCGCGAGCCGGTCGATGTCGACGATCCGGTGGCGCACCAGCCCGACCGCCACCGCGACCGGGGGCAGCGCCGCGGCCGCCGACCCGGCCACCTCCCAGACCGGGGCGCCGACGGGCCAGAGTGCGGGATCGTCGTCGAGCAGACCCGAGACCAGGCGCAGGAGCACCGTGGCGCAGGCCACGACGAGCGCCCACATCGGCCACTGGAGCCGGTGGCGCAACGGGTCCTGGCGCGGGGTGCGCCACCAGCGACGGGCCACCAGCGCGCCGCCGACCAGGAACGCCGCCCCCACGACCAGGGTGAACGCCGCCGCGATCGGGTCGACCCACCCCTGCAGCGCGGGCACGCCCAGGGCGTTCGGTCTGCTCGGGACCCCGGGCTGCCGGTCGACACCGGGCCGCAGGGCGGCGAGCGGGGCGGTGACCACGCCGGCGACCAGTACCGCTCCCCCCACCGCCCGCCGCAGCCGCGACGCGGGCTCGGCGAGGGCGAGCGGCACGAGGGCGAGGCAGGTGTTGCCGGGCACCCAGAGCCAGGTCTGCGGCCAGCCGAGGGCCGCCGCGAGCGGTCCGTCGGGCAGCGCGAGGGCGGTCCGGCCGCACGCCTCGGCGACGGCGAAGGACAGCCCGGCGCCCAGCAGCAGGGGCCCGACCCGGTCCGTCGGTCGTTGCCGGGCGACCAGCCCGCCCGCCACCCCGCACGCGACGACGAACAGCAGGGACGCGACGTCGGTGACCGCGGCGCCCGAGTGGAGCGCCAGGAGCCCGCCCAGCCCGGCCGCGACTACCGTCGCCGCGGCCGCGGGGACCGCCAGGGCGTGGATCACGGACACACGACGATCACGGGCGAGCACGCAGGAACGTGAACGCCCCCATCAGCCAGAGCGCCCCGGGCAGGACCGCGGCGTACTGCGCGGGGGCGAGCTGGGTGGCGACCAGCAGCGTCGCGCAGGCCGCGCCCCACCACGCCGTGGGCCGCCCGACCGCCCCGTGCCGCAGGCCCGCGACCGCGGTCGCGCCCGCGCTGAGCGCCAGCCCGCCCCACAGCCACGGGATCGTGTTGTAGAAGACGACGTAGCCGCTCACCGCGTCCGGGTCGAGCGCGACCTCCGGCGGCAGCGCCCACCAGAGGTCGGTGTCGTACCCCGCGCCGACGAGCAGCGCGACGGCGGTGAGCCCGACGCCGGCCGCCGCGATCCCCGGGAGCAGCGAGCCCGCGGGCAGGGTCTGACGCAGCCGGCCTTCGAGCCCGGTCCCGAACACCACCAGCAGCCCGACGAGCGCGGCGCACAGCACCTGGTGGGCGAGGATCAGCGTCGCGGACCCGCGGACCGCCTCGAGCAGTCGCGCGTTGTCCGACAGCAGCCCCGCGGCGGGGTCGTAGAGGTTGCCGGTGGCGAGCAGACCGCCGAGGCCGAGGACGCCGGCGGCGATCCCGCACCAGACCCAGGCACGGGGGCGGACGCGCGGCGGCACGGCGGGGAGGGCGTGTGTGGTCATGCGGGCCAGGGTCGCCCGGCGCCTGTCCCGACCACCCGTGTCGGGGTGTCCCGGGTGCCCGGGACAGAGACGGGGTTCACACAGCCGTTACGTCGGGAGGCTTGCCCTGACACCCAACTGTCGACAATCGACGGAGTGCAGACAGTGACAGCGCTCGGGGTGCGTGCACTCCGGGCGGCCTACCGGGCCGGGACGCTCCGGCCCCTCACGGTGGTCGAAGACGTGCTCGCGCACATCGCCAGTCGTGGGGACGACGCGGTGTGGATCAGCGTCACGCCCGCGGAGGTGCTGCGCGAGCGGGCCGCGGAGCTCGAGGGCCTGGACCGGGCCCTGCCCCTGTGGGGGATCCCGGTGGCGGTCAAGGACAACATCGACGTGGCCGGGCTGCCCACCACCGCCGCCTGCCCGGACTTCGCCTACACCCCCACGGCCGACGCCGGGGCCGTGCGGCGGCTGCGCGAGGCGGGCGCGATCGTCGTCGGGAAGACGAACCTGGACCAGTTCGCCACCGGCCTCAACGGCACCCGCTCCCCGTACGGCGCACCGGAGTCGGTGTACGGCGGGGACCTGATCTCCGGCGGATCCAGCTCCGGGTCGGCGGTCGCCGTGGCCGCCGGGATCGTGCCGGTGGCCCTGGGCACGGACACCGCGGGCTCCGGCCGGGTCCCCGCCGCGCTCAACGGGATCGTCGGGCTCAAGCCGACCCGCGGGCTCGTCGGCGCCTCGGGCGTGGTGCCCGCGTGCCGCTCGCTGGACTGCGTCAGCGTGTTCACCCGCGACCTGGCCGACGCCGCCACGGTGCTCGACGTCCTCGCCGGCCCCGACCCGGACGACCCGTGGTCGCGAGCCGACGCCCCCGCGGCGCCCGGCCTGCGGCTCGCCGTCCCGGACGGCCTGGAGCTCGACCCCGCCGTCGAGGCGCGGTTCGCCGAGGTGGTCGAGGCCGCGGTGACCAGGGCGGACGGGTTCGTGCGCTGTGACGCCGCTCCGTTGCGGGAGGCGGGCGACCTGCTCTACGGCGGGCCGTGGGTGGCCGAGCGGCTGGCCCACCTGGAGGACTTCCTGGCGGGCGACGGCGCGGTGCTGCCCGTGACCCGCGCGGTGATCGCGCGCGGCGCGGACTTCAGCGCCGTCGACACGTTCCGGGCGATCTACCGGCTCCAGGAGCTCAAGGCCTGGGCGGCCCGGCTGTTCGAGACCGCCGACGTGCTGCTGCTCCCCACGGTCCCGACCACGTTCACCCGCGCGCAGCTGACCGAGGACCCGGTCGGCCGCAACCTCGTGCTCGGCCGGTACACGCAGTTCACGAACCTGCTCGACCTCGCCGCCGTCGCCGTCCCCGCGGGGTTCACGGCCGACGGGCGGCCCTGCGGGGTGACCCTGTTCGGCCCCGCGTTCTCCGAGACCCGACTGCTGACCGCAGCAGCCGCGCTCGTCCCGACACCGATGGAGGTGGCATGACAGGCTCCACAGATCTCAGCACGAGCACGCGCACCGCGACGATCGGCCCCGTCGCGGCCCGCCCCTACGCCTGGCCGTACGACGGCGCGGTCCCCGCGTCCAAGACGGCCCTGATCTGCATCGACTGGCAGGTCGACTTCTGCGGGCCGGGCGGCTACGTCGACCGCATGGGCTATGACATCGGGCTGACGAGAAAGGGGCTCGGGCCGACCGCCCGGCTCCTCGCGCACGCCCGCGAGACCGGGATGCTGGTGGTCCACACCCGGGAGGGCCACGCCCCCGACCTGTCCGACCTGCCCGCCAACAAGCGCTGGCGCTCGAAGCAGATCGGCGCGGAGATCGGCTCCCCCGGACCGACCGGGCGGATCCTCGTGCGCGGCGAGCCCGGCTGGGAGATCGTCCCGGAGGTCGCGCCGGTGCCCGGCGAGGTGCTGATCGACAAGCCGGGCAAGGGCGCCTTCTACGCCACCCAGCTCGACCTGGTGCTGCGCAGCAACGGGATCACCCACATCCTGCTGACCGGCATCACCACCGACGTCTGCGTGCACACCACCATGCGGGAGGCGAACGACCGCGGCTACGAGTGCCTGATCCTCTCGGACTGCACCGGCGCCACCGACCCCGCCAACCACGACGCCGCCCTGCACATGGTGACCATGCAGGGCGGGGTCTTCGGCGCCGTCGGGACCGCCGACGCCGTCGTCGAGGCGACCACCTGGAGTGACTCATGATCGTGGACGCGAACCCCGGACCGTACTCGTTCGACCCCGCGACCACCGCGCTGGTGATCATCGACATGCAGCGGGACTTCTGCGAGCCCGAGGGCTTCGGCGAGACCCTCGGCAACGACGTGTCGTTGCTGCGCAGCGTGATCCCGCCCCTGCAGCAGGTCCTCGCCACCGCCCGGGCGCTGGGCATGACGGTGATCCACACCCGCGAGGGCCATGCGCCCGACCTGTCGGACTGCCCACCCGCCAAGCTCAACCGCGGCAACCCGTCGCTGCGCATCGGGGACCCCGGGCCCAAGGGGCGCATCCTGATCCGCGGCGAGTACGGCCACGACATCATCGACGAGCTGGCCCCGCTGCCGGGGGAGCCGGTCGTCGACAAGCCGGGCAAGGGCAGCTTCCACGGCACCGGGTTCGGGGACCTGCTGCGCGAGAAGGGCATCAGCTCCCTGGTCGTCGCCGGGGTGACGACCGAGGTCTGTGTGCACACCACCGTCCGGGAGGCCAACGACCGGGGCTACGAGTGCCTCGTGCTCTCGGACTGCACCGGCTCGTACTTCCCCGAGTTCCACCGCGTCGCCCTGGAGATGATCGCCGCCCAGGGCGGGATCTTCGGCTGGGTCGCCCCCTCGTCCGCCCTGCTCGCAGCCCTCGAGTCCCAGGAGGTCGTCGCATGAGTGTCATCGACGAGAAGCCCACCCCGATGAAGCTGTCCTGGTGGGTGTCGGGTGACACCAACGCCTTCTTCGGCCTCGGCTTCAACACCCTGGTCAACGTGTTGGTGCTGACCGGGCTCTGCATCGGCGTGATCAACATCCCGGGCGCCGAGGTGTTCGGGGTGATCCTCCCGGCGCTGGGTGTGCAGCTGCTGATCGGCAACGTCTACTACACGTACCTCGCGCGCAGGCTGGCCCGCAAGGAGGGCCGCACCGACGTCTGCGCCATGCCCTACGGCCCGTCCGTACCGCACATGTTCATCGTGGTCTTCGTGATCATGCTGCCGATCTATCTGACGACGAAGGACCCGCTCGTCGCCTGGGCGGCGGGCCTCGCGTGGTCGCTGATCATCGGCGTGATCGTGCTGCTCGGCGCGTTCGTCGGTCCGTACATCCGCAAGTACACGCCGCAGGCGGCCATGCTCGGCACGCTCGCCGGCATCTCGATCGCGTTCATCTCGATGCGGCCCGCAGCGCAGATGTTCACCGCGCTCTGGATCGCGCTGCCGGTGATGGTGATCATCCTGATCGGGTTCTTCACCGACCTGAAGCTGCCGGGCAACATCCCGGTCGGACTCGCCGCCCTGCTCGTCGGCACCGCGATCGGCTGGGCGGGCGGGTACATGTCCGGCGACGCCGTCGCCGCGGCCGCCTCGGACGTGTCCGTCAACCTGCCCTGGTTCGACTTCGCCCGGCTCGGCCACGGCCTCGCGGACGTCGCGCCGTTGCTCGCCACTGCGATCCCGCTCGGCATCTACAACTTCACCGAGGGCATGACGAACGTGGAGTCCGCCGCCGTCGCGGGCGACGAGTACAACCTCCGCTCGATCCTGCTCGCGGACGGCGCCGGGGCGATCGTCGGCTCGGCGCTCGGCTGCCCCTTCCCGCCCGCCGTGTACATCGGCCACCCCGGCTGGAAGGCCGCAGGCGGCCGCACGACGTACTCGCTGGCGTCCGGCGTCGTGATCGCGCTGATGTGCTTCCTCGGGCTGTTCTCGCTGCTGGGCGCCCTGCTCCCGCTGCCGGCGATCGTCCCGATCCTGCTCTACATCGGCCTGCTGATCGGCGCCCAGGCCTTCCAGGAGACCCCGAAGCGGCACGCCGTCGCGGTGGTCATCGCGATCATCCCGAACATCGCCTCCTGGGCGACCGGCCTGATGAACAACGCCTTGTCGGCGGCCGGGACCACCGCCGCGGACGTGGGCGAGGACGCGCTGGCGAACGCCGGGCTCGTCTACCACGGGACCGCGCTGCTCGGCGGCGGCGCGATCCTGGCCGGGCTCGTGCTCGGCGCCATCACCGCGTTCATCATCGACAAGAACTTCTTCGCCGCCGCGACCTACTCGGCGATCGGGGCGGTGCTCGGGTTCATCGGGCTGATCCACGCCGAGCAGGTGGGCTGGAACGTGGGCGGCCAGATCGCCCTCGGCTACCTGTTCGCCGCGATCGTGCTGGCGGCGTTCGGGCTGGTCATGCGGGGCCGGACCGACACGGGCGTGCGCGAGGACCAGCCCGTGGCCGCGGACCTCGTCGGCGCGGAGCCCGGCGAGGGCGTCCCCGCCCCCCGGGAGGGTGTGCCGAGCGGGGAGACCGCCGAGAAGCCGGCCACGGCGTGAACGTGGTCCGTCTGACCGCCGCGGGGGCGGGGGCACACGCCCCCGCGGCGGGTCCCTCGTCCTTCCCCGACGCCGGGGCCCTCCCCGACACGGCGGCCGAGGTCGCCGCCGTGTTCGGGCGGTACGAGCGGGCCCTGCGCGAGGCGGACGTCGCCGTGCTCACCGAGCTGTTCTGGGACGACCCCCGCTGCGTGCGCTACGGCGTGGCGGACCGCCAGTACGGCGCGGCGGAGATCGCGGCGTGGCGGGCGGCGAACCCCGGGGTGCCACCCGGTCGCACGCTGTCCGAGACGGTCGTCCTCGCCACCTCGCCCACCACGGCGGTCGTCAGCACCCTGTTCGGCTACCCGGGTTCCCCCGCCGAGGGCCGCCAGACCCAGACCTGGGCGAAGCTGCCGGAGGGCTGGCGGATCGTGGCGGCGCACGTGTCCGAGGTGCCGGCGTGAGGACCGTGCCGGTGGCGGTGGTCGCCGCCCACCGGCGCGGCCACCCGCTGCACGGGGAGCTCCTCACCCTCGGCGCCCGGTTCCTCCGCGTCGCCCGCACCGCCCCCGTCTACCGGCTGCTCGCGCTGGACGGGGCGGGCGTCGCCCGCGGTGGGCTGGTGCGGGTCGCCGAGGGCGGCGAGTCGGTGGAGGTGGAGCTGTTCACCATGGCCGTGGGAGCGGTCGGCGAGCTGGCCGTCTCCCTGCCGTCCCCCCTGGCCGTCGGACGACTGGCGCTGGCGGACGGCGACTCCGTCGTCGGCCTGATCTGCGAGTCGTGGGCCACGGGCGACGACGTCACCGCGCACGGGAGCTGGCCCGCCTACCTCGCCGCGCGCTGAGCCCAGGAGTCGACAGATCCGTCCGGTATGGCCACGCTTGTCCGATGACCGAGGCGACCGAGGCGACCGCGCAGCCCGCTCTGAAGCGCGTGATGGGGCCGAAGCTGCTCCTGCTGTTCATCGTCGGCGACATCCTCGGCACGGGGATCTACGCCCTGGTCGGCCAAGTGGCCGAGGAGGTCGGCGGGGCGGCCTGGCTGCCCTTCCTGGTGGCCTTCGCGGTCGCGATGGTCACCGCCTTCTCCTACCTCGAGCTGGTGACGAAGTATCCGCAGGCGGCGGGCGCGGCGCTCTACGCGCACAAGGCCTTCGGCATCCACTTCCTCACGTTCATGGTGACGTTCGTGGTGATGTCCTCGGGCATCACGTCGGCCTCGACGGCCTCGCGGGCGTTCGCGTCGAACCTCGCCGAAGGCTTCGGGTGGGACCTCGGGAACGGCGGGATCGTGCTGGTCGCGCTGGCCTTCATGGTGCTCGTCGCGATCGTGAACCTGCGTGGCGTCGGCGAGAGCGTGAAGCTGAACGTGGTGCTCACCCTCGTGGAGCTCTCCGGGCTGCTGCTGGTGATCCTCATCGGCGTCTACGCGATCGCGGGCGGGGACGCGGACTGGTCCCGGGTCGTCGCCTTCGACACCCCGGAGGACAAGGGCACGTTCCTCGCGGTGACGTCGGCGACGTCGTTGGCCTTCTTCGCGATGGTCGGCTTCGAGGACTCGGTGAACATGGCCGAGGAGTGCAAGGAGCCGCGGCGGATCTTCCCGAAGATCATGATCACCGGGCTGACGCTCACCGGGATCATCTACGTGCTCGTCGCGATCTGCGCGGTGGCGCTCGTGCCGGTCGGGCCGCTCGCGGCGAGCGAGACCCCGCTGGTCGAGGTCGCGCGGGCGGGCGCGCCGGGCATCCCCGCGGACGCGGTGCTGCCGTTCATCTCGATGTTCGCGGTCGCCAACTCGGCGCTGATCAACATGCTGATGGCCTCGCGGCTGCTCTACGGGATGGCGAACCAGGCCGTGCTGCCCAAGCCGCTCGCGCGCGTCCACCCCTTCCGCCGAACCCCGTGGGTGGCCATCATCTTCACCACGCTGGTGGCCTTCGGCCTGATCACCTACGTGTCCCTGGACTCGTCGTCGGATGTCGTGTCGGCGCTCGGGGGCACCACTTCGCTCCTGCTGCTCGCCGTGTTCTCGCTGGTCAACGTGGCCGTCCTCGTGCTGCGGAAGGACCGGGTCGACGACGGCCGCCACTTCCGCACCCCGACCTGGCTGCCGGTCGTCGGCGCCGTCGCCAGCGCCTATCTGGTGCTGCCGTTCTCGGGCCGGGACGCGATCCAGTACGAGCTGGCGGGCCTGCTGCTGGTGCTCGGCCTGGTCCTGTACGGGATCACGGTGCTGCTGAACCGGCGGCTCGGCGTGCGCAAGGCGACCCTCGACCCGGCGAAGCTGGACGAGTAGGCCGCTACTCCGTGCCGACCGCGCGCTCCCCCGCGACCGCCTCGGCCGTGGGATCGCAGCGATCCACCGGGGGCAGGGTCTCCGGGGCGCGGACCCAGAAGAGCAGGGCCAGCACGGAGACCAGGCCCGTCACCCCGAAGGCCCAGCGGAAGCCCGCCGCCTCGGCCACCGCACCGGCGGCCAGCGGCCCGACGATCGCACCGACGTCCGCCGCCATCTGGAAGCCCGCCAGCACGGTCCCCCCGCGGGCGCGGCTGCCGATCACGTCCGCGACCGCGGCGGTCATCGCCGGGTTGATCAGGCCGCTGCCCACCCCGGCGAGGACGGAGAGGCCCAGGAAGATCCACGGCACCTCGGCGAGCCCCAACCCGGCCGTGGCCAGGGCGGACACCACGAGCCCCGCGATGACCGGCGGCTTGCGCCCGCGGCGGTCCGCGACCCGGCCGGACCACAGCAGGGTGGCGGCGTTGCCCGCGGCGAACACCGCGAGGGCCATCCCGGCCCAGGTCTCGCTCTGCCGCAGCGCCTCCACCACGAACAGGGGCACCAGCGCGACGCGCACCCCGAAGACCGTCCAGCCGTTGGCGAAGCTCGCCACGAGCGAGGCGCGGTAGGTGGCGTGCCGGGCGGCGCGGCCGAAGGTCAGCGAGACCTCCTCGTCCGCGGGGGCGGGGCCGCCGACCCGGCCGCGCAGCAGCGGCAACGAGAGGGCCGTCGCGAGCAGGAGCGCGGCGGCGTACACGAGGAACGGCGCCCGCAGACTGACCGCGATCAGGCCGCCGCCGACGAGCGGGCCCGTGATGTTGCCGAGCAGGAACCCGGTGGCCCACATGCCCGACGCGCGGCCCCGCGCCTCCGGCGGGGCGAGCCGGATGAGCAGCGAGATCGCCGAGACCGTGAACATCGTGGAGCCGATGCCGCCGACCCCGCGGAACACCAGCAGCTGCCAGTAGTTCTGGGCGAACGCCGTGGCGCCGACCGAGGCGGCCGCGAGCAGCAGCCCGACGGTGTAGACCCGCAGCTCACCGAACCGGCCGACCAGCCGGCCCCCGATCGGCGCGAACGCCAGCCGGAACCCGGCGAAGAGGCTGATGACGGCCGCGGCCGCCGCGTACCCGACGTCGAACGAGCGGGCGAAGGCGGGCAGCGCCGGGGCGACGATCCCGAAGCCGATCGCGACCACGAACGCGGCGACGACGAGGACCCAGATCTCGCGGGGCAGCCTGACCGTCACCCCCTCACGCTACGGGACCTGCCGTAGCCTTCCGGCCGGTGGACGTGGAACGGCTGGCAGGCGCCTCGGAGCTCTTCGCCGCGATCGCGGCGGACGGGCGGCCGATCACGGACGAGGTCGCCCTCGCCCTCGGTACGGCGTTGCGCCGGACCCACCCCGCGGACCTGGTCGCGGACGCGCTGACCCAGGCCCGGCTGCGGGAGCGGGGGGCGGCGAAGTTCAGCCGGGCCGCGGAGATGTTCCTGACCCGGGCCGGTCTGGAGCAGGCCTCGCCGGAGATCGTCGCGCGGCACCGGGCCGCGCGGTTCCCCGGCGGCCGGGTCGCGGACCTCTGCTGCGGGATCGGCGGGGACCTGCTGGCGCTGGCCCCCGGGCGCGAGGCACTGGCCGTCGACCTGGACCCCGTGCACCTGTGGATGGCCCGCCACAACGCGGCCGTCTACGGCGGCGTCGTCTCGACGTGCGAGTCCGATGTCCGCGACGTCGATCTCGGCGGGTTCGACGCCGTGTTCGTCGACCCGGCGCGCCGGTCCGCAGGCGGGCGGATGCGGCTCGGGGACAGCGAGCCGCCGCTGGAGTGGTGCTTCGCGCTGGACCGGCCGGTCGCGGTGAAGGCGGCGCCCGGCGTCGACCGGGCCCTGGTCCCGGCGGGCTGGGAGCACGAGTTCGTGGCGGTCGACCGGGACCTCAAGGAGGCCGTGCTGTGGTCCCCCGCGTTGGCGACGGCGGGGGCGCGGGCCACGGTGCTGCCGAGCGGGGACACCCTGGTCGCGGCCGACGGGGAGCCGGTGGAGGTGCGCGATCCCGGCCCGTGGCTGCTCGATCCCAACCCCGCCGTCACACGCGCGGGGGCGGTGGCGGAGCTGGCCCGGCGGGTCGGGGCGTGGCAGATCGACGAGCGCATCGCGTTCCTGTGCACGTCGTCGCGAGTGGACACGCCCTTCGCCCGGACGCTGCAGGTCGTCGACTCCGCGCCGTGGGACCAGAAACGACTGCCGCGCAGGCTCGCCGAGCTCGACGTGGGGGCGGTGGACATCCGGCGGCGCGGGCTCGCCGGAGACGTCGACGCCCTGCACAAGCGGCTGAAGCTGCGCGGCTCCCGCCGGGTGACGCTCGTGATGACCCGGGTGCGCGACCGCCCCTGGGGCCTGGTGTGCACCGATCCCTCCGACACGACGAAGGGCCCCGACCGGCTGGTCGGGGCCCCGTCCTGAGGGGTGGAGGTGCCGGGAATCGAACCCGGGTCCTCCCTTGCGTTGCGAGGCATTCTCCGTGCGCAGTCCGCTGTGTCTCTACTCGGATCCACCGGTCTCGCGAACAAGCCGGTGTGACGATCCCAGCCGCTGTGAGATGTCCCGTCCACCCCCGACGGCCGGGCTGGACGGTGAGTTCCCTAGCTGATGCCGGACACCGCGGCGGGAACGCCCGCGGGCCGACAGCCCACTAGTGGATCAGGCCGCGAGCGCGAAGTCCGCGCGGGCGCCCTGAACCGGGGCGTGCTGACTCTCGTCGGCACTTATTTTTTTGCGACGTGTGGTTAACGAGATCATCGTCGCCTTCCTCGGCACGCTTCTCCTCGGTCGGCTTCAGGAGTCGAAACCGTTCACCCCCTCGCAGCCCGGCGTTCGGACCGTCGGGACAGCATAACGCCCATCGGGCCGCGGTTCATTCCGGTTCCGCGTCGTCCCCCGACCAGGGTTCGTGAGCGGCGATCGCCGCCATGGCGACGATCGCCGCTCACAGACGCAGCAGTCTCGCCCCGGCGTCGTGGAGCACGTCGCGGAGGAACGCGTCCCCGAGCGACGGGTGCTCGGCCCAGCCCGCGATCGCCTGCAGCTGCCTCGCGTAGGGGTAGGGGATGTTGGGGAAGTCCGTGCCCAGCACGACGCGGCCGGGGATGCTCGCGAGGAGTTCGGGCCAGTCCGCCGGGAGCGGGGCGAACTCCTCGGCGTACGGGGTGCCGACCATCGTGGTGTCGAGGTGCACGTTCGGGTGGCGGCGCACCAGGTCCACGGCGGCGGTGAAGTCCGGCATGCCGGCGTGGGCGAGCACCGCCGTCAGCCGGGGGTGGCGGGCCAGGACCTCGCCGAAGACGTCCAGTCCCGTGTGGGCGCCGGGGATCGGGCCGTGCCCGCAGTGGACGACCACCGGGACGGCGGCCTCCGACAGCAGGGCCCAGGCCGGGTCCAGCTGCGGGTCCCGCGGGTCGAAGCCACCGACCTGGACGTGCACCTTGACGGCCCGGGCACCCGCCTCGACGGCCGCGCCGAGATAGTCCTCGACGCCGGGCTCGGCGTACAGCGTCGCGGTCCGGACGGCGCCGGGCGTGGCCTCGGCGAACTCCCCCACCCACTCGGTCAGCCAGGCGGCCATGCCGGGCTTGTGCGGGTAGACCAGCGGCGCGTACGCGAGCACGCCGAGCTTCTCCAGGATCGCGACCCGCTCCGCCTCGGGCAGCCGGTAGTGGATCGGCCAGTCCCGGCCGTAGTGCGTGCGTGCCTCGTCGAAGTAGGCCCAGACCTTGCGGAGCACCCGCTCGGGGAGGAAGTGGACGTGGATGTCGACGAGCCCGGGGAGGCCGAGCTCGGCGACCCACCCCGGGACGTCCGCGTCGGTCAGCGCAGCGATCGGGCTCGCCCCTTCGCGGCCCGGCCGATCGCGCGGGCCATGTCGCGCTCGGCGTCCTTCTTCGCGAGGTCCTGCCGCTTGTCGTGGGTCTTCTTGCCGCGGGCCAGCGCGAGCTCGCACTTGACCTTGCCGTCGGAGAAGTAGAGCGACATCGGGACCAGCGTGAGCCCGCCCTCGCGGATCTTGCCGATCAGCCGCTCGATCTCGTACTTGTGCAGCAGCAGCTTGCGGGTGCGGCGCGGCTCGTGGTTCGTCCAGCTGCCGTGGGTGTACTCCGGGATGGTGAGGCCGTGGAGCCAGACCTCGCCGTCGTCCACCGTCGCGTACGCCTCCACGATCGAGGCACGACCCAGCCGCAGGCTCTTGACCTCGGTGCCCATGAGCGCCACGCCCGCCTCGAACTCCTCGAGGACGGCGTAGTCGTGTCGCGCACGCCTGTTCTGCGCGATCACCTTGCGGCCTTTCTCCTTCACACGTCCAGCGTACCCGCGCCCCGCCCGCATTATGGAGCCACAACGCCGTCTGGAGGCCGCTGATCTGGCGTTATGGCTCCATAATGCGATCTAGACCTTGACGTACAGGCGGAGGGTTATGTAGCCCGTGACGCCCGCGACGAGCGCCCCGATCGGCACCAGGTAGACGCTCGTGGTGATCACGTCCGTCAGCGTGACCGGCGGGATCACGCCGTTCTGCGCGATGCCGGCCAGCAGCGAGTCGATGAACGCGAACTTCCCGACGATCAGGCCCACCCCGGCGAGCACGGCGCCGACCACGCCGGTGATCACCGCCTCGACCAGGAACGGGAGCTGGGTGTACCAGCGGGTGGCGCCGACCAGCCGCATGACCCCGACCTCCGTGCGCCGGGTGTAGGCGGACACCTGCACGGTGTTCGAGATCAGCATCAGCGCCGCGACGGCCTGGACCAGCGCCAGCGCGAACGTCATGTTCCGGACGCCGCCGAGGAAGTCGAACAGCTTGGCGACGACGTCCCGCTGGTCGATGACCGTCCGGACCCCGACCTGGTCGGTCATCGCCTGCTTGACGGCGGCGGCGCCCGCCTCGGTGGACCCGTTCTGCTCCACGAGCTTCACCCGCAGCGTCGCGGGCAGCGACTGCGGCCGGGCGAGCTCCGCGACCGACTGGCCCGCGAACAGCTCCTGGAAGCGGGCGTAGGCCTGGTCCTGGTTCTCGTAGGTCACCGAGTCGACCAGCGGGGAGTTCTCGAGGGTGGACAGCAGGCCCGCGCAGATCGGCTGGGTGCAGTCCGCATCGGCGGTCGAGACGTCCTGGGTGAGCGCCACCCGCACCTCGAGCCGGTCCGAGTACAGCGCCTCCGTGGCGTCGATCGTCTTCACCGCGAGCAGCCCGGTGCCGACCATGAGCAGCGAGATCGCGGTGGTCAGGACCATCGCCACCGTCATGGTGACGTTGCGGCGCAGGCCGGTGGAGACCTCCCGGAGGACGAAGTCGGTGCGCATCGCTACCGGCCCACCCCGTACACCGCGCGCGCCTCGTCCCGCACCACCCGGCCCATGTCCAGCTCCACCACCCGGCGCCGCATCGAGTCCACGATGGAGTGGTCGTGCGTCGCCATGACGACGGTGGTGCCGGTGCGGTTGATGCGCTCCAGCAGCAGCATGATGTCCTGGCTGGTGTCCGGGTCGAGGTTGCCCGTCGGCTCGTCCGCCAGCAGCACCAGCGGCCGGTTCACGAAGGCCCGCGCGATCGCGACGCGCTGCTGCTCGCCGCCGGAGAGCTCGTGCGGCATCCGGTCCGCCTTGCCGGAGAGCCCGACGAGCTCCAGCACCTCGGGCACGACCTTGCGCACCGTCGACGGGGACTTGCCGATCACCTCGAGCGCGAAGGCGACGTTGCCGCCGACGGTCTTGTTGTTCAGCAGCCGGAAGTCCTGGAACACGCAACCGATCTTCTGGCGCAGCCGCGGCACCTTGCGGCGCGGGAGCTTCGCCACGTTCAGGTCGGTGACGAAGATCGAGCCGCGGGTCGGGACGTCCTCCCGCAGCAGCAGCCGCAGGAACGTCGACTTCCCGGAGCCCGACGGGCCGATCAGGAAGACGAACTCGCCCTTCTCGACCTCGACCGAGACGCGGTCCAGGGCAGGACGCGTCGAGGTCTTGTACATCTTGGTGACGCGCTCCAGCCGGATCACGTCCGTGACGCTACCGACAGGGCGTGAGCGAACCGCTACCCGACAGGCCCCCTCGGCGCACCGGCGGTACCGCTCGTCCGATCAGGCCTTCTCGGCCTCGAGCTCCTGGTTCCGGCGCCAGCGGATCCCCGCCTCGATGAAGGCGTCGACGTCCCCGTCGAGCACCGCGCCCGGGTTGCCGGACTCGTACTCGGTGCGCAGGTCCTTGACCATCTGGTACGGGTGCAGCACGTAGGAGCGCATCTGGTTGCCCCAGGACGAACCGGTGTCCTTGAGCGAGTCCATCAGCGCCCGCTCCTCCTGGCGCTTGCGCTCCAGGAGCTTCGCCTGCAGCACGACCATGGCGGTGGCCTTGTTCTGGATCTGCGACCGCTCGTTCTGACACGACACCACGATGCCGGTGGGCAGGTGGGTCAGCCGGACGGCCGAGTCCGTGGTGTTGACGCCCTGACCGCCGGGCCCCGACGAGCGGTAGACGTCGACGCGCAGCTCCTTCTCGTCGATGTCGATGTGGTCGGTCGACTCGACGACGGGGGTCACCTCGACGCCGGCGAACGACGTCTGGCGGCGGCCCTGGTTGTCGAAGGGCGAGATGCGGACGAGCCGGTGGGTGCCCTGCTCGATCGAGAGCGTGCCGTAGGCGTAGGGCGCGTGGACCTGGAAGGTCGCCGACTTGATGCCCGCCTCCTCCGCGTAGGAGGTGTCGTAGACGTCCGTCTTGTAGCCGTGGCGCTCGGCCCAGCGCAGGTACATGCGCATGAGCATCTCGGCGAAGTCCGCCGCGTCCACCCCGCCCGCCTCGGAGCGGATGGTGACCAGGGCCTCGCGCTCGTCGTACTCGCCGGAGAGCAGGGTGCGGACCTCGAGGGACGCGATGTCCTCGCGCAGCTTGGCGCGCTCGGCGTCCGCATCCGCGATGGCGGACTCGTCGCCCTCGTCCTCGGCCAGCTCGTAGAGCACGGGGAGATCGTCCAGCCTGCGGCGCAGGTCCTCGACGCGGCGCAGGTCGGCCTGGGCGTGGGACAGCCTGCTGGTGACCTTCTGGGCCGCCTCGGTGTCGTTCCAGAGGTCCGGCGCGCCCGCCTGCTCCTCCAGGTCCGCGATCTCGTTCTTGAGGGCGGGCACGTCGGTGACGGCCTCGATGCCCTCGAGGGTGGTCGCGAGGTCCTTCAGGTCGGCGGAGACGTCGGGGTTCACAACCACACAGGCTACTCGGCGGGGATGCTGTCCAGCAGTTTGACCATCGCCCGGGTGTGCGCGACCGTGAAGTCCGCGACGGCCTTGCGGTACGGGTCCGTCTCGCCGCGGGCCGCGGCCCTGGCCTCGACCAGCCGCTCGGCGTAGACCTCCTTCGAGGTGTCGACGAGCTCGGCGCGCTGCTTCACCGTGAGCGACCCGGCGTGCAGCAGCCGCAGCACCAGCGGGCTGCGCAGCGCGTCACCGCCGGACCCGTGCTGCAGCCAGGCCTTGAACGACCGCTTGCCCGCCGCGGTGATCACGTACTGCTGGGACGCCCGCGGCCCCTGCTTGCCCAGCCGCAGCAGCCCCGCCTCGGCCATGACGGGCAGCTCGCGGTAGACCTGGCTGCGGGTCACGGTGAAGAAGGAGCCGAAGCGCTCGCCGGCGGCGGCGACGAGCTGACCGCCGGTCATCGGGCCGTCGTGGAGCAGGCCGAGCAGGGCGGCGGCGGTGGCGTTGACTGCGGGAGGCGCGGGCATCCCCCCACGTTCCCACGGTCTCGGGGGTTGCGCGATTCCAACTAGGACCGGGCCGCGGTCGCAGCGGTCGGCGCGGTCAGCCGTCCACCGCGGACTCCGGCAGCACCGCCACCCGGGGCCGCTCGACCCGGCAGCGCCGCCCCGGTCCGGCCACGATCGCGGCCGCCGAGGACGGGGTGGGCAGGGTGTAGGGCTCGGCGGCGTCGAGGTCCACCACGTAGCCGAGGTCCGCCAGGCTCGCCACCGTGACCCGGGAGAGCGGGTTCTGTGCCTCGGCGATGAAGCCGCTCATCAGCTCGGTGCCGAACGTCGTCTCCCGCCAGTGCCCCTCGCGGGTGCCCGCCCCACCGGTGTTCTCGACCGGCACGGCACCCGTCCCCCCGAGTGCCCCCCACTGCGCCACGGCACCGGCCCCGGTGAAGCGCGGGTCGTCCGTCCCGCGCCCGCGCAGCAGCGGCGTCCACAGGGTGCCGATGCCCAGGACGTGGCCCATCTCGTGGGCGATGACGTCGTCGAGCGTGCCGTCGGCCTCCATGCGCGCCAGGTCGGCGGTGTCGAACTGCATCTCCCCCACCGCGGGGAGCCCGCCCGCCGAGGCGGGCCGCACCCGCGTGGGGCCCGCCTGGCCGAGGATCTGCCCGGCGCCGTCGATCGCCGCGCCGCTCGCGAGGACGAGGACGTCGTCCACGGTCTCCCCGTCGACGTCCACGGCGGGCAGGTCACCGACGATCATCCGGGCCCACCGGTCCGCCGCGGTCGCGAACGCCGCCTGCTGCCGGTCCGAGAGCCCGCCGGTGAAGCGGACGTCGATGCTGAACGGCGAGGACTGCGCCTGGGCGAGCGCGGCGGAGCGGGAGGCGACGGCCCGGTAGTGATCCATCGCCCCATCGTGGTCGTGCGCGGCGATGGTCGCCACAGCGACCATCGCCGCTCACAGGGTCAGGGCGGCGATCCGTTCGCGGTGGGCGTCCGCGGTGCCGTACTGGCCCGCGAGGCGCTTGGCCCGCTTGTAGAAGAAGTGCGCCTCGTGTTCCCAGGTGTAGCCGATGCCGCCGTGGTACTGGATCATCGCGGCGGTCGAGGCCAGGGCGACGTCGCTCGCCTTCGCCTTCGCCACGGAGACGGCGAGGTCCGCGTCGTCGAGCCCGGCGTCCACCGCGTGCGCGGCGTAGAGAGCCGCGTGCTCGGCCATCGTGATCCCGACGTGCAGGTCCGCCAGCGCGTGCTTGATCGCCTGGAAGGAGCCGACGGGCACGCCGAACTGCTCGCGCTCCTTGTCGTAGTCCACGGTGCGGGTCAGCGCCTCGCGGGCGATCCCGACCAGGTCCGCGGCGACCAGGACGGTCGCGCGGGCCTCGAGCGACGAGGCGTCCCCCGGCAGCGCCTCCGTGGAGCCGCCCTCGACCCGGGCCAGCCGGGTGGTGCGGTCGTAGGACCCGACCGGCGTCGCGGT
The DNA here is from genome assembly GCF_900102195.1 of Pseudonocardia oroxyli. Lineage (GTDB taxonomy): Bacteria > Actinomycetota > Actinomycetes > Mycobacteriales > Pseudonocardiaceae > Pseudonocardia > Pseudonocardia oroxyli. The sequence continues at coordinate 221,575 of NZ_FNBE01000008.1, read as the reverse complement.
GAAGCCGGTGAGCAGCCCCTCGGGCGTGACGACGACGTCCGCGGTCTGCCCGTACTCGACGGACCGGGAGTACCCCAGCGCCCCGACCGCCTCGCCGGTCGCGAGCCGGGGCAGCCACCGGGCCTGCTGCTCGGCGCTGCCCGCGAGGCGGATGGCCTCCGCCGCCAGGACGGTCCCGCGCCACGGGCCCGGTGCCACCCCGGCGCCCAGTGCCCGGGCGATGACCTGGGCCTCGACCAGGCCGAGGCCCAGGCCGTCGTGCTCCTCGGGCACGGTGACGGCGAGCCAGCCCTGCTCGCCCGCGGCCTTCCACAGGCCGTCGAGGTTCCCGGCGTCGTTCGTGGCCGGCGCCTCGAAGTAGGCGCGCACGGCGTCGAGGTCGAACCGCTCGGCCAGGTAGGTGCGCACGGCGGAGCCGAACTCCTGCTGGTCCTCGGTGAGTGCGAAGAACATCTCGGCTCCTACCGCGGCAGGCCGAGCACGCGCTCGGCGGTGACGTTGCGCTGGACCTGCGAGGACCCGCCCCAGATGGTGACCGACCGCGACCACATGGCCTGGGCGTTGAAGGGCGTCAGGTCGAGGTCGTCCAGCTCCTCGAGGGTCACGTCCTCGCCGAGGACGTCGTCGAAGACCTCCCAGAGGTCCTGCGAGGCCTCCGACCACTGCAGCTTCGTCATCGAGGCCTCGAAGCCCAGGTCACGGCCCTGCTCGGTCTGGGTGAGGATGTGCATCGCGTGCAGCCGCAGGCACTCCAGCTCGGTGAGCACCCGGGCGAGCTTGCCGCGGATCACCGGGTCCCGGTCCCGACCCAGCTTCTTCGCGACGGCCGCGATCTCGTCGTACTGCCTGCGGAACTCGGTGTACTGGGACATGCCGGAGGCGCCGCGCTCGAAGGAGAGCAGCAGCATCGCGGTGCGCCAGCCCTCGTCGACCGCGCCGAGGACATCGGTGGCGGGGACCCGGGCGTCGTCGAAGAAGACCTCGCCGAACTCGCTGGCGCCGGACATCTGCTTGAGCGGGCGCGCGTCGACGCCGGGCTGGTGCATGTCGATCAGCAGCATCGAGATGCCGCGGTGCTTCTGGCTGCCCGGGGTGGTGCGGACGAGGGTGAAGATCTTGTCGCCGTGCACGGCGTTGGTGGTCCACACCTTCTGGCCGTTGACCACGAAGTCGTCCCCGTCGCGGACGCCGCGCGTGGTGAGCGCGGCGAGGTCGGACCCCGCGCCGGGCTCGGAGAAGCCCTGGCACCAGATGACCTCGTTGCGCAGCATCGGGCCGATGATCTCCTTGCGCTGCGCGTCCGTGCCGATCGCCATCACGGTGGGCGCGAGGAAGGTGAGGCCGAGCGGGTTGACCGTGCGCGGCGCGTCGGCCAGCACCATCTCGACGTCGTAGATCGCCTTCATGCCGGGGGTGCCGCCGCGGCCGCCGTACTCGGTCGGCCACTGGATGCCGGCGAACCCGGCCAGGGCCTTGTCCCGCTCCCAGTCCCGACGCAGGCCGAAACTCTCTTCGTCGCTGAGGGACTCCCAGAATCCGGGACGCCGCCACTCGGCGGGGATGTGTGCGGACAGCCAGGCACGGAGCTCGCTGCGGAACTCCTCCTCGGCCGCGGTGAAAGTGAGGTCCATCAGGTGTCGCTCCTGCTCGAACCGGGTGCGACGTCACCGTCGCCTGCAGCTCCCACCCTGGCATACCCGTCGGTAACCTGCATAGCGGTCGACGGCGGAGTATGCGCCGAGTAGCCTGACGGTATGCGCAGCGAGCGGGTGACCGTCACCCTCCCGGCCGAGCTGGTCGCCGAGGCACGTGAGGCGGTCCAGAACGGGTCGGCCGCGAGCCTGTCGGCCTACGTCGCCGAGGCGGTCCAGGCGCGGCAGGCCCGCGACCGCGCACTCGCTACTCTTGCCGACCTGTACGGAGGTCCCCCGCCGGCGGACGAGCTCGACGCGGCACGCAGGTCGCTGCGCCTGGTTCCCCCGGTCGCCGTCGGCTGAAGGGCGCGCAGATGATCGGCGGAAGAGTGCTCGACTCCACCGCGCTCACGGCATTCGCCACCGGCAGGCCGGTGTACATGCGGGCCCTGGTGTGGGCGGCGGTCGAGGAGAACCTCGTCCTCGCGATACCCAGCGCCGCGCTCGGTCGGGCCTGGGCGCAGCTCGACCCGGAGCACCACGCGGCCCTGCAGGTGCTGCTCGGCCTGCCCAACACCGTGATCCACGATCTCTCGCCCGCCATGGCCCAGGAGTCCGGCCTGCTGCTCGCCGCGTCCGGTCAGGACGACATCGTGAGCGGCCAGGTGGTGGCGACCAGCAGGCGGCGGGGCTGGCCCGCGGTGACGGGGGATCCCGGCACGCTCCGCAAGCTGGACGCGGCCGTGGCGATCGAGGAGCTCCCCTGACCTGAGCGCAGTGTGGAGCCACACTGCGACTAGGTGAGGCGGGATCGCAGGGCGGTCAGTTCCGGGTGCGTGAGGCCGTTGGCCTGCAGCCAGGCGGCCGCGCCGCCGTCCCGCTCGTCGAGGATGGCCAGGACCTGGGCCATCGCCTCCGCGCGGGGGCGGTGGCGGTCCAGCTCGTCGGGGGCGGGCATCTCCTCGCCGGTGGACGCGGTCCAGCGGCGGAACATGTCGTCGATCTTCGTGGCGGACAGCGCGTAGTCCTCGACCACGGCCTCCCGCTCCACCCCGACGGCCTCGAGCACCAGCGCGACCAGCGTGCCCGTGCGGTCCTTCCCCGCGGCGCAGTGCACCAGCGCGGCGCCCTCGCCGAGCGCCAGCCGCCGGACGGCGCCGACCACGTTCGGCGCCTTGTCCCGCAGGTACCCGAGGTAGTTCCCGACCATCGGATGGACGTCCTCGCCGACCTCGGGCAGCTCCCGGCCCGCCTCGGGGATGAACGTGAACTGCACCGTCTCGACGCCGGCGGCGATCAGCGGGCTCTCCCCGAACTGGGCGATCTCCCGGTCGGTCCGCAGGTCGAGGATCAGCCGCAGGTCCAACTCGTCGACCAGCCTGCGGACGTCCGCCGGGGTGACGTGGGTCAGTGCCTCGCTGCGCAGCAGCACCCCGGGCCGGGTGCGGGACCCGTCGCCCAGCGGCAGCCCGCCGACGTCTCGGATGTTGCTGAGGCCCTCGAACTGCAGCCACCGATCCGTGGAGGTCACGCCCCGACCGTAACCGGCGCGGGGCGTGACCGGGGTCTCAGCCGAGCAGCTTCTGGGCGCCCGCCTGGGCCACGACCAGCGGGTCGGGCAGCGCGGGCAGGCCGTCCTCGGGGGCCAGCACGGTGAAGTTCATGACGACCTCACCCTCCCGCACCGAGATCATCACGACGTCGAAACCCTCCCCGCCGAGCCGCCATCCGGTCGCCTCGTCGTAGGGCAGGTCCGCGGACAGGTCCTCCGCCGGGGCGAGCACGACCGGCTTGTCGCCGACGCTGCCCTGCCCGCAGTCCATCCCGGCGAGCGAGGCCCGGTAGGCCGCCGCGGCGGACCCGGGGTCGCCGTAGACGCTGACCGCCTCCTGGACCAGGCCGGACGGGCTCTCGGCCGCCGCCCCGACCCGAACGGCGTACGGGAACTGCGCGACGACGCCGGGGCCGCCGCAGATCGCGGGCTGCGCCGGGTCGGGCCTCGGCTCGTCACCGACGGCGAACCCGGGCCCGATCTCGGCGGGCGTGAGCAGGAAGGGGCGCAGGCCGTCGGCGGCGGCGTCGAGGTCCGTACCCCCGGTGCTCGCGGCGCCCGCGGGCTTCTGCACGGCCGCCGCGGGCTGCGGCGCCGACTTCGGCAGCGGCGCCGCGGACGCCTGCTCGGCGGCGGGTGCGGACTGGGCGACGGGCGCGGCGACGGGCGCCGACTGGGCGACGGGCGTGGCCGCGACACGCGGCTGGGCGTCGGCGACGGCACCGCAGCCCGCGGACAGCAGGGTGGCGACGGCGAGGGTCGGGATCAGGGTCAGCAGGCTGCGGTTCATGTCGGAGAGTCTTCGCGGCGGAGCGCTCCCGGTCGGGAGGGTCACCACCACTCTCGTGGGGTGCCGGCATGTGGACGGGACTTCCGGTTCGGCGCACCCCGACGCAGGATGCGAAGGGTGAGCAGCGCCGACACCACCCTCCCCGAGCCCGGCTCCCCCGCCGACCCGCCGCTGGGCGTGGCGCTCGACGCGCTCGCCGCGGCCGCCCCCGACCGTCCCGCCCTCCTGCACCGCGACACCGTGCTCACCCGCGCCGAGCTGGCGGCGGCGTCCCACCGGGCGGCGCGCGAGCTCGCCGAGCTCGGGGTGCGCGAGGGCTCGCTGGTCACGATCGGCCTGCCGAACGGGCCCGCCTTCTACGAGGCGGTCGTCGGCGCCTGGAAGCTCGGGGCGATCCCGCAGCCGGTGTCGGCGAAGCTGCCCGCCGCCGAGCTCGCGGCGCTGATCGAGATCGCCGATCCGGCCGTCGTCGTGGGCCTCACCCCGCCCGACGGCCGCCCACACCTGCCCGCCGACTGGCGCCCCGACCCCGCCCGGGACGCGGGCCCGCTGCCGCCCGCGGTCCCGCCGCGCTGGAAGGCCCCGACCTCGGGCGGGAGCACAGGCCGACCGAAGATCATCCTCGCGGGCAACGCCGGGCGCGTCGGCACCGTGACCGCGGCGGCCGACCGGCTGCGCATCCGCGGCGACGGCGAGGTGTTCGCGGTGACCGCACCGCTCTACCACAACGCGCCGTTCATGTTCTCGCTGATCAGCCTGCTGCGCGGCGGCGCCGTGCTGGTGTTGGACCACTTCGACGGGGCGACCGTGCTGCAGGCCGTGGCCGAGCACCGGGTGACCTTCCTCTACGCCGTGCCGACGCTGATGGGGCGGATGCTGCGCGTCCCGGCCGCCGAGCGCCCGGACGTGTCCAGCGTCGAGACCCTGCTCCACCTGGGCGCGCCGTGCCCGGAGCACGTGAAGCGCGCGTGCCTGGAGTGGTTCGGCCCCGAGCACGTCTGGGAGCTGTACGCGGGAACGGAGTCGCAGGCCAGCACGGTCATCGACCGGCGTGGAGTGGCTGGCCCACCCCGGCTCGGTCGGCCGGGTGGTCTCCGGCGAGATGCGCATCGGCGACGAGGAGGGCAGGCCGCTGCCGGTCGGCGAGGTCGGGGAGGTGTGGATGCGGGTGCCCGAGCAGCCCTACGCCTACCTCGGCGCGACCGCCCGCCACCGGGACGGCTGGGAGTCCCTGGGCGACCTGGGCCGGATGGACGCCGAGGGCTACCTCTACCTCGCCGACCGCCGCAGCGACATGATCCTCGTCGGCGGGTCCAACGTGTACCCCGCCGAGGTCGAGGCGGCGCTGGAGACCCACCCCGCGGTGCTGTCGTCCTGCGTCATCGGGCTGCCGGACGACGACCTCGGCAACCGCGTCCACGCCCTCGTCCAGCTCGCGGCGCCCGTCCCCGACGAGGAGCTCCGCGCGCACGTCGCGGAGCGGCTGGCGAGGCAGAAGGTGCCCGCCACGGTCGAACGGGTGGACCACCCGCTGCGCGAGGACACCGGCAAGGTGCGCCGCTCCGCCCTGCGCGCCGAGCGCCTGCCCTCGGGCACCCACTCCTAAGCCGGGGTCCTCCGCAGCACCGGCGGGAGCATGCGGGCACCCTCGCCGTCCGCGCCCGCGCGGTCGCCCGGGTTCATCAGCCTGCACCGGGCCAGCGACAGGCACCCGCAGCCGATGCACCCGTCCAGCCCGTCACGCAGGGCGACGAGGGCGTCGATCTGCTCGTCGAGCCTGCCGCGCCAGGCCTGGGACAGCCGCGTCCAGTCCGCCTTGGTCGGGGTGTGGTCGGCGGGCAGGGTGGCGAGCGCCGCCCGCACCTCGTCGAGCCCGATCCCGATCGCGCGGGCGGCCCGGAGGAACGCGAGCCTGCGCAGCACGCTCCGTTCGTAGCGCCGCTGACCGCCCGCCGTGCGGGTCGCGTGGACCAGCCCCTCCCGCTCGTAGAAGCGCAGCGCGGAGTGGGCGAAGCCGCTGCGCTCCACGACCTCCCCGATGGTCAGCAGGTCCTTGGCGTGCACGCTCACCCCTGAAGTCGGCTTCAGGATGAGGTTACCGCTCACCGCACGACGACCGACTCACCCGACCGTGGATCGGCGCGACGAACGGACCCGGAGCAGCGGCGACAGGCCGCCCCGAGGGTTGTGCCGTTCGGGTCGCGCTCCGTAATCTCCCCGTAGTCATCACGGCGAGATCACGAACAGGCACCCGGAGCCGGACTCCCCGACCGGCTCCCCGGACCCCCCATCCGGGCCTGAGCGGGATCAGCCGCTGGACCGAAAGGCACTCGAACCTTGGCTGGCCACCGCTCCCCAGGCGGCCGGCGTGGTGACGGGCTCCCGCTCCCCCTTGGGACCCCGCCTCGCCGCGCCGCCAGACACGCAACCGTGTCTCGACGCACCGTCGCGTCCCACACCGCCGCCGTCGGCGCCGCGTTCGGCGTGCTGGCGACGGGCACGTTCGCCGCCGTGACCTCGGGCGGCGCCACCGGAGCCGTGGCGGACGCCGCGGAGACCGGACCGGCGACGATGGCGACCACGCTGGCCGCCAACGAGGCCGTGCTGCCCGCCGCGGACACCGTCTCGAGCGCCGCGCACGTCACCCCCGCCGCCTTCGGGGTCGACGACCTCGACGCGGGCGAGGACTTCGACCTCTCCGCGCTGGACAAGGCGGGGAAGATCGCCGACGCGATCGCCCAGAAGCAGGCGGAGGAGGCCGCGGCGCAGGCCGAGGCGGACCGCCTCGACGCGATCATCGCCAAGGGCGGGCTGGACGGCTGGATCGCCGAGGCCCTGCGGATCTGCGATCTCCCGCAGGACCTGGCCCCCAGCGTCAAGAAGGTCATCATGGCGGAGTCGGGGGGCAACCCGAAGGCCGTCAACAACTGGGACGCGAACGCCCTGCGCGGCACCCCGTCGCAGGGCCTCATGCAGACGATCCCCTCGACGTTCAAGAAGTTCGTGCACCCCAGCCTCGCGGGCCGCCCGATCACCGATCCGGTCGCCAACATCACCGCGGGCGTGCGCTACATGGTCGCCACCTACGGGCTGTCCACCCTGGAGGCCGGCGGCCGGAGCAACCACGCAGGCGACTACATCGGCTACTGAGTCGAGGAGCGGCGAGACCCCGCCCGTCGGGCGCGCACAGGTGGGCGCCTTTACGATCGACTCTCAGGCACGACCGAGAGGACCCGGATGAGCCAGGCCCACCCGGGTCCGTCGGACGAGACGACAGGCGCCCTGCAGCAGCGGACCCGCCGCTTCCGTCCCGAGCTCCAGGGCCTGCGGGCCCTCGCGGTGGTCCTGGTCGTCGTCTACCACGTCTGGTTCGGCCGGGTGTCCGGCGGCGTGGACGTCTTCTTCGTGATCTCCGGGTTCCTGATCACCGGCCAGCTCCACCGCGCCGCCGCCCGGGGCACGCTGCGCTTCCGCCCGATGTGGGCCAGGCAGGCGGCGCGGCTGCTGCCCGCCGCGTTCACGGTGCTGCTGGGCGCCGTCGCCGCCGGGTGGCTGCTGCTGCCCGAGGCGCGCTGGCAGCAGACCCTCAACGAGGTGTTCTCCTCCGCGCTCTTCCTGGAGAACTGGCGGCTCGCCGCGGACTCCGTCGACTATGCCGCGCAGCACAACACGCAGAGCCTGGTGCAGCACTTCTGGTCGCTGTCCATCCAGGTGCAGTTCTACATCGTGTGGCCGCTGCTGGTGGCGCTCGTGGCGCTGATGGCCGCGAACCGCCTCATGGTCGGCTCCGCGAACTCCGCCTCCGCGCGCGAGCGCCTGCGCGCCTACCTGCTCCTCGCCCTCGGCGGGCTGTTCCTCGCGTCCTTGAGCTACTCGGTGATGCTCACCCTCACCGACCAGCCGCTGGCCTACTTCCACTCGCTGACCCGGGTCTGGGAGTTCGCGCTCGGCGGGCTGCTGGCGCTCACCATCGACTCGATCGTCCTGTCGGCGCGCACCCGCCTGCTGCTCGGCTGGGTCGGTGTCGTCGGGCTGATCGCCTGCGGCGCCGTCCTGCAGGTCGACGCCGTGTTCCCCGGCTTCGCCGCGCTCTGGCCGACCGGGGCCGCCTGCCTCGTCCTGATCGCGGGCGCGACCGGCAGCCGGGCGGGCGCCGACCGCATCCTGTCCTCCCGCCCGCTGAAGTACGTGGGGGACGTCAGCTACGCCCTCTACCTGTGGCACTGGCCGCTGCTGATCCTGTTCCTGGTCACCCGGGACCAGGAGGCGGTCGGCCTGCGCGGCGGGCTGGCGATCATCGCGCTGGCGTTCGTGCTGGCCGTGCTCACCCACCACCTCGTCGAGGAGCCGATCCGCCGGGCGTCCGTCTCGGACCGGGCCCGGTACCGCGGCGCCGCCGCCGGGCTCGTCGTGGTGCTGCTCGCGGCGGGCGCCTGGCAGTGGGAGACCACCGCGCGTTCGAGCTCGGTCGCGGTGGTCGGGGACGAGTCGCACCCCGGTGCCCTGGCGATGCGGGGCGGCCCGGCCGTGGCGCAGGCCCCGCTGATCCCGCCGCTGGTCACCGCCCAGGACGACTGGTCGCGCATCGAGTACTGGAACTGCGTGCCGATGTCCCGGCTGCCGGAGAACGCCGCCTGCACCCTGCCGCCGCTGGACCCGGCCGTGCCGCCCGTCGAACGGGTCGTCGTGGTCGGGGACTCGCACGCCCAGCAGTTCACCGCCGCGATGGTCCCGTGGGCGCACGCCCGCAACGTCGAGCTCACCGCGATCATCCACGGCGCCTGCCCCTTCTCCACCGCGTCGGAGGTCTACCCGGACGACCCGGTGTGCCTGAACTTCAACGACGCCGCCGCGGGCGAGATCGCCGACCTGCACCCGAACGTCGTGGTCACGCTCGCGAGCCGGGACGTCCAGGTCGGACTGACCGAGGTCACCCCGCCCGGGTTCGTGGACCGCTGGCGCGAGCTCGACGCCCAGGGCATCCGGGTCGTCGCGCTGCGGGACAACCCGCGCTTCGCCCCCGAGTTCCGGCCTGCGGACTGTCTGCAGCAGGCGGGCCGCGGGTCGGACCTGTGCAGCCTGGAGCGCGCGCAGCTCTACGCGCCCGTGCCGCCGTGGGAGGCGATCCCGGACCTCCCGCCGAACGTGTCCTTCCTGGACTACACGGACTACTTCTGCGGCCCGCAGACCTGTCCGGTGGAGGCCGGCAACGTGCTGATGTACCTGGACTTCAACCACATCACCGCCACGTACATGACGTCCCTGGCCCCGGTCGTCGGCGAGGACTTCGACCGCGTCCTCGGGGTCTGATCAGGCCGTCGGGCGGGCCCGACGGCCCTGCACCGCGACCACCTGGCCGCGCCGCAGCTGCGCGCCGCGGCGGGTCTCGGGCCTGCCGTCGACCTCGACCTCACCGGCCTCGACCAGCTCGCGGGCGTGCACGCCGTCCTCGGCCAGCCCCGAGAGCTTCAGGAACTGGCCGAGACGGATGGGTTCCTCGGCGATCGGGACGTCCAGAATGGGCGGGCGCGACATCGGTCGATCGTTGCACGATGGCCCCGTGCTCGATCTGCGGCTCCTCCCCAAGGCCCACCTGCACGTGCACGCGGAGAGCACGGTCCGGCCCGCGACGCTGGCCGAGTTCGCCGCCCGGCACGGGCTGGAGCTCGGGCCACGCCGACGCGCGTTCACCGGGTTCCGGGACTTCGCCGACCACAACGCACGGACCCGCGCCTGCCTGCGCGAACCCGCGGACTTCACCCGGATCGGACGCGAGCTGATCGAGGACGAGGCGGCGCAGGGCACCGTGCACGTCGACGTCACCTTCACGGCGGCCTCGCACGGCGAGCGCCTGGGCGAGCCCGAGATGCCGCTCGACGCGCTGCTCACCGGCCTCCGCGAGGCCGCCGCCCGCACCGGGACGACGTTCGCGGTGATCCTCGACCACTCCCGACGGCGGTCGGTCGCCCGCTTCGCCCGCACCGTGGCCCTGGCCGGGTCCCGGCCCGAGGTCCGCGCCGTTGGGCTGGCGGGGGACGAGGCCCATCCGCTGGCGCCGTTCGCGGGCGTGATCGCCGGCAGCGGCATCACGATGGTCCACCACGCGGGCGAGACGGCGGGGCCCGAGAGCGTGCGGGAGGCGCTCGGGCCCGGCCGTGCGGTGCGGATCGGGCACGGCCTGCGGGTGCTCGAGGACCGCGAGCTCGTCGCGGAGCTGCGCGACCGGCGGGTCCCGCTGGAGGTGTGCCCGTCGTCCAACACCGCCCTGGGCCTGGTCCCCTCCGGCGCGCACCCGCTGCCCCGGATGATCGAGGCCGGGCTCGTCGTCACCCTCAACACCGACGTCCCGGACGTCACCGGGCACTCCCTCGTCGACGAGTACGCGCTGGTCAGAGACGTGTACGGGGCCTCGGACGGCGAGCTGGAGGGCCTCGCCCTGGCCTCCCTGCGGGCTGCGCTGCGTTAGGCCGGCAGGGCCACGAGGATCGACAGCGGGGAGGCGGTGGGGATGATCCGGGCCAGCTCGAAGCCCGCCTGGGCGAGCAGGGCGCGATGGTCCCGTTCGGTGCGCTCGCGCCCGCCCACGGTCAGCAGCTTCTCCAGGTCGGTCATCTTCGCCGGGTGCGGGGTGTTGCCCTCCGGGAGCACCGCCTCGACGACCAGCAGCCGCCCGTGGGGCGCGATCGCCTCCCGGACGCCGCGCAGGATCCGCAGCGCGGGCGCCTCGGGGTGGTCGTGCAGGACGTTCTTCAGCAGGTAGCAGTCCGCGTCCGCGGGCAGCGGTCCCTCGGCCGGGTCGTGCAGCGTGCCGCGGGCGTGCGGCGCGGCCCGGAGCACGGCGGCGAGCAGCTCGCCGCGGCCGCCGACCTCCACCACCGTGCCGGTCCCGGTGAAGTCGTAGGCGGCCACGACCGGCTCCGGCGGCCCGACGGGCTCGTCCCCGCCCTGCGGCGCCGGGAGCACGGGGGCGCCCTCGCGCACGACGTCCAGCAGCGTGCCCCAGTTCTCCCACTGCGGCGGGCCGCCCCAGAACAGGGCCGCCGGGCGCAGCGACTCCGGGTGATCGGCACGCAGCGTGTCCGCCGGCGGGGTCAGCTCGTAGCGCCCGTCCGGTCGGACCGCGAAGATCTCGGCCGCGGCGAGCGCGCGCAGCAGCCTGCGCACGCCGTCCGGGTCCGCGTCCACCCGCAGCGCGATCTCCCCCGGCGTGCGCGGGCCCGCGGCCAGCACGTCCGCGATGCCGAGACGGGCCGCGACGTGAATCGCCGCCGCGATGCGGTGCCCCTGGATCAGGTCCAGCATCGACGGTTCCGGCCGCCGCCGGTGCCATCGCCGGAGCAGTGCCCGGGGTCCGCTCGTCGCCACCACCGCCATGGTTCTCCTCGCCCTCCCTGCCTCGTGGGGCCCCGATCGTCACAGCCCGTTGTGTCCGAGTTGTGACGTTCGCCCGTCCGAGCGACGAGAGGCGGTGGGGCTGCGCCGGTCGGTCCCGGTTGACGGCGCCGCCGCGACGGCGCACCGTCGAACCATGGCTGCGCCGACGACGCCCCAGACCGACATGACCGCCTTCGAGCCGGACCAGGAGGGCATCGCCCTGCCCCAGCCTCCGGTGTTCGCGACCGCCGAGCAGGAGCGCGAGCACCGCAAGCAGCAGCTCGCGGGCGCCTTCCGCATCTTCGGCCGGTTCGGGTTCGGCGAGGGGGTCGCGGGCCACATCACGGTGCGCGACCCGGAGGACCCGGACCTGTTCTGGGTCAACCCGTTCGGCATGTCCTTCCGCCACATCCGGGTGTCCGACCTGCTCTGCGTCGACCACTCCGGACGAGTGGTGCACGGGACCAGGCCCGTCAACCGGGCGGGCTTCGTGATCCACTCCGCGGTCCACGAGGCGCGTCCGGACGTCGTGGCCGCGGCCCACGCGCACTCGGTCTACGGCAAGGCGTGGTCCTCCCTGGGCCGGGTGCTGGACCCGATCACCCAGGACGCGTGCGCCCTCTACGAGAACCACACCGTGGTGACCGAGGGCGGCGGCGCGGTCGTGGTCGACGCGGAGGCGGGGCGCCTGCTCGCCGCGGGCCTCGGCCGGAACGCGATGTGCTTCCACCGCAACCACGGGATCTTCGCCGTCGGGCACACCGTCGCCGAGGCGGCGTGGTGGTTCATCTCCACCGAGCGCAACTGCCAGGCCCAGCTCTTGGCCGAGGCCGCGGGCACGCCGCACCTGATCGACCCGGAGAACGCCCGCTTCACCCGCGAGCAGACGGGCGGGCACTACTCGGGCTGGTTCGCCTTCCAGCCGCTGTGGGACGAGATCGTCCGCACGGACCCGGACCTGTTCGACTGATCGAACGGGGCGTCTCGTACTGAGACGCTTTCTTGACTGGTTCCAGTTCTTCCGCCAGGGTGGGCGGGTGCCGACGACAGCGGATCTCGAGAGCCTGCTGCGCGGAGCCGCACTACGTGTGACGCGGCCCCGGGTGGCGGTGCTGTCCGCTGTGCACGACCGCCCCCACGCCGACACGGCCACGCTCATCACGGCCGTCCGCGACTCCCTCGGCGAGGTGTCCCACCAGGCCGTCTACGACGTGCTCCGCGCGTTGACCGCGGCGGGCCTGGTGCGCTGCATCCAACCGAGCGGGTCGCTCGCGCGCTACGAGGCGCGCGTCGGGGACAACCACCACCACGTGGTGTGCCGGTCGTGTGGAGCCATCGCCGACGTCGACTGCGCCGTCGGATCCGCTCCCTGCCTCACCGCGGACGACGACCACGGCTTCGCCATCGACGAGGCCGAGGTCGTCTACTGGGGACTCTGCCCAGCGTGCGCGGCCACCACCACCTCAGTGAACCCGGAAGGAACTTCCCGTGTCTGAGCACCCGAACGCCGAAGTCGGCGAGATGAACGAGACGGGCGCCGCAGGCTGCCCCGTCCACGCCGGCCGTCTCGGTCACCCCACCGAGAGCGCGAGCAACACCGACTGGTGGCCGAACCAGCTCAACCTGAAGATCCTCCGCAAGCACCCGGCCGAGGCCAACCCGCTCCCCGGGTTCGACTACAGCGAGGCCTTCCTCTCGGTCGACCTCGACGAGCTCGCGAAGGACGTCGACCACGTCCTCACCGACTCCAAGGACTGGTGGCCCGCGGACTTCGGCAGCTACGCCGGTCTGTTCATCCGCATGGCGTGGCACAGCGCGGGCACCTACCGCGTGGACGACGGCCGCGGGGGTGCGGGCGCGGGCATGCAGCGCTTCGCGCCGCTGAACAGCTGGCCGGACAACGGGAACCTGGACAAGGCCCGTCGACTGCTGTGGCCGGTCAAGAAGAAGTGGGGCCAGAAGATCTCCTGGGCCGACCTCATGATCTTCGCGGGCAACCGCGCGCTGGACACCGCGGGGCTGAAGACCTTCGGCTTCGCCGGCGGCCGGGCGGACGTGTGGGAGCCGGACGAGGACGTCTACTGGGGCCCGGAGCGCACCTGGCTGGGGGACGAGCGCTACACCGGTGACCGCGAGCTGGAGAAGCCGCTCGGCGCCGTCCAGATGGGTCTGATCTACGTCAACCCGGAGGGCCCCAACGGCGTGCCGGACCCGGTCGCCGCGGCCCGCGACATCCGCGAGACCTTCGGCCGCATGGCGATGAACGACGAGGAGACCGTCGCCCTCATCGCGGGCGGCCACACCCTCGGCAAGACCCACGGCGCGGCGGACGCGGACGAGTTCGTCGGCCCGGAGCCCGAGGGCGCCCCGATCGAGCAGCAGGGCTTCGGCTGGAAGGGCTCGTACAACTCGGGCGTCGGCCGGGACGCGATCACCTCCGGCCTCGAGGTCACCTGGACCTCCACCCCGACGAAGTGGAGCAACGGCTTCTTCGACAACCTGTTCGGCTACGAGTGGGAGCTCGAGAAGAGCCCCGCCGGCGCCAACCAGTGGGTCGCGAAGGACGCCGAGGCGACCATCCCCGGTCCGCAGGAGGGCGACCCGAAGCGCAAGCCCACCATGCTCACCACGGACCTGGCGCTGCGGTTCGACCCGATCTACGAGCCCATCTCGCGCCGTTTCCACGAGAACCCGGCCGAGTTCGCGGACGCGTTCGCCCGGGCCTGGTACAAGCTCACCCACCGCGACATGGGCCCGAAGCAGCGCTACCTCGGCGCCTGGGTCCCGCAGGAGGAGCTGATCTGGCAGGACCCGGTCCCCGCGCGCGGTGACTACACGCTGACCGACGCCGAGGTCGCCGCCCTCAAGGCGAAGATCCTCGACTCCGGCCTCACCGTGTCGCAGCTGGTCAAGACCGCCTGGGCCGCGGCCTCGTCCTTCCGGATCAGCGACAAGCGCGGCGGCGCCAACGGCGGCCGCATCCGCCTCGAGCCGCAGCGCGGCTGGGAGGCGAACGACCCGGACGACCTCGCCCAGGTCGTCCGCGTGCTGGAGGGCATCCAGGCCGCGGACGGCAAGGTCTCCTTCGCCGACCTCGTCGTCCTCGGTGGCGTCGCGGCGGTCGAGAAGGCCTCCGGGGTGTCGGTCCCGTTCACCCCGGGCCGCACCGACGCCACGCAGGAGAAGACGGACGTCGACTCCTTCAGCCACCTCGAGCCCACGGTCGACGGCTTCCGCAACTACCGCGGCAAGGGCCACCGCCTGCCCGGCGAGTACCTGCTCGTCGACAAGGCGAACCTGCTCGGCCTCACCGCCCCGGAGATGACGGTGCTGGTCGGCGGCCTGCGCGTGCTGGGCGCCAACTCCGGCGGCTCGACGGCCGGGGTGTTCACCGACCGGGTCGGCACGCTGACGAACGACTTCTTCGTCACCCTGCTGGACATGGACGTGGAGTGGCACTCCACCGGTGACGAGGACCTGTTCGAGGGCTACGTCGACGGTGCGGTGAAGTACACCGGCACCCGCGCCGACCTGGTCTTCGGCTCGAACTCCGAGCTGCGGGCGCTCGCCGAGGTCTACGCCTCGGACGACGCCAAGGACAAGTTCGTCGCGGACTTCGTCGCGGCCTTCGCCAAGGTGATGGACGCGGACCGCTACGACGTCTGATCGTCCGACCGACGCGGCCCCCGGGAGCGGTGCTCCCGGGGGCCGCGTCGTGTCAGGCGGCGGCCGCCCCGGGGACGGACCCGTGCACGCAACGCCAAGAACTCTGACCGCTGCGCCAAGCCCGCGGCGCACCTCCTCCGCCAGGATCGACCCCTGACGCCGCCCCACCACGGAGGAGTTCCCCATGACCGCCGCCACCACCACGGTCCGGGCCGCCTGTCCCCAGGACTGCCCGGACACCTGCGCCATGCTCGTGAACGTCGACGAGAACGGGCGGGCGGTGAACGTCGCGGGCGACCCGGACCACCCGTACACCAACGGCGGGCTCTGCGTGAAGGTCAACAACTACCTGGACCGCGTCTACGACCCCGGGCGCGTGCTGTTCCCGCTGCGCCGCACCGGGCCCAAGGGCAGCGGTCGCTTCGAGCGCATCACCTGGGAGGCGGCGGTCGCCGAGATCGCCGAGAAGTTCACCGCCATCGCGGCCGAGCACGGGCCCGAGGCGATCATGCCGGTCAGCTACCTCGGCACCCAGGGCATCCTCAACGGCCTCAACGTCGGCGACCCCTTCTTCGCCAAGCTCGGCGCCACGGTCGCCGAACGCACCTACTGCGACTCCGGCTCCTGCACCGCCTACGCCATGACCATCGGCGACACCGCGGGAGTGGACCCGGAGAGCCTGGTCCACTCGAAGTTCATCCTGGTGTGGGCCTGCAACATCATGAGCACCAACCTGCACCTGTGGCCCTACATCGCCAAGGCGCGGAAGAACGGCGCGAAGGTCGTCGTCGTCGACCCGATCCGCTCGCGCACCGCGGCCGCCGCGGACCAGCACATCGCGATCCGCCCCGGCACCGACGGCGCGCTGGCGCTGTCCATGGCGCACGTGATCATCGCCGAGGGGCTCACCGACCAGGACTACATCGACCGGTACACCGTCGGTTTCCCCGAGTTCGCGGAGCGGGTCGAGCGCTACACCCCGGAGTGGGCGGAGACCGAGACCGGCGTGCCCGCCGAGACGATCCGCACGCTGGCCCGCGAGTACGCGACCGCGCAGCCGTCGGTCATCCGGATCGGGGTCGCCGTCGAGCGGCACGCCGGCGGCGGACAGACCGTCCGCGCCCTGTCCTGCCTGCCGGGCCTGGTCGGCGCCTGGCGCAAGCCGGGCGGCGGGATCCTGCAGCTCCCGCTCTGGGCCTTCCCGGTGAACTGGGGTGCGTTCATGCACCCGGAGATGCTGACCCCCGGCACGCGGGTGATCAACCAGTACACCCTCGGCGCCGCGCTGGCCGGTGACCTCCCGGAGGGCCCGCCGCTCAAGGCGCTGATGGTCTACAACTCCAACCCGGTCGTCACCACCCCCGACCAGGACCGGCTCATCGAGGGACTCAAGCGCGAGGACCTGTTCACGGTGGTGTCCGAGCAGTTCATGACCGACACCGCGGACTACGCCGACATCGTCCTGCCCGCCACCACCCAGCTCGAGCAGTCGGACATCATGTTCAGCTGGGGGCACCTCTACATCACCTACAACCACCAGGCGATCGAGGCGCTCGGCGAGGCCGTGCCCAACACCGAGCTGTTCCGCAGGCTGGCCGCCGCGATGGGCTTCGACGACCCCGTCTTCCAGCGCACCGACGAGGAGATGATCGCCGAGGCGTTCGACTGGTCCCACCCGAACATGGAGGGGATCACCGTCGAGTCGCTGAAGGAGAAGGGCTGGCAGCGGCTCACCGTCCCCGGCCCCGACGAGTACGCCCCGCACGCGGAGGGGAACTTCCCGACGCCGTCGGGCAAGGCGGAGTTCGTGTCCGCCGCCGCGGCGGGCGGCAACTTCGTGGTCCCGCTGTTCCGCCAGGGCTCCAACGACCACCAGCCCGGCCAGCCCGTGGACCCGCTGCCGCACTACATCGCGCCCCGCGAGTCCGCCGCCACGAACCCCGAGCTCGCCGCGCGCTACCCGCTCAACCTGCTGACCCCGAAGTCGCACGCGTTCCTGAACTCCAGCTTCGGCAACCACGACTTCCACCGCCAGGTGGCGAGCGAGCACAGCCTCGTCATCCACCCCGACGACGCCGCCTCCCGCGGCATCGAAGAGGGAGCCCCGGTCAGGGTGTTCAACGACCGCGGCACGTTCACCGTGGTCGCCACCGTGCAGGACACGGTGCCGCGCGGGGTCGTCGTGAGCCCGATGGGCGGCTGGCGGAAGAACTCCAAGGCCTCCGCGACGCTCGCGACCGTCAACCCGACCGTGTTCGGGGACCTGGGCAACGCGCCCACGTTCTCGGACACCCTCGTCGACGTGGAGATCGCCTGACATGGCCTACGTCGTCACCGAGGCCTGCATCGACGTCCAGGACCGCTCCTGCATGGAGGAGTGCCCGGTGGACTGCATCTACCCGGGCGACCGGATGATGTACATCCACCCCGACGAGTGCGTCGACTGCGGCAAGTGCATGCCCGCCTGCCCCAGCGACGCGATCCACTGGGAGTACAAGGTGCCCGCCGAGCAGGCGGCGTTCGTCGAGGCCAACGCCGTCACCGTCCGGTCGAACGGGCTGTCCGGCGGGGGCGAGGACGCCGACCCGGTGCCCGACCATCTCCTGGTGGCGCAGCGGAGGCCGCGATGAAGGTCGACCTGGCCGTCGTCGGGGCGGGTCCGGCGGGCCTCTACGCCACCTACTACGCCGGGTTCCGCGGGCTCTCGGTGGCCGTGGTGGACGCGCTGGACCAGCTCGGCGGGCAGATGTCGGTGCTCTACCCGGAGAAGCCCGTGTTCGACGTCGCGGGCTTCCCCCGGGTCCGCGCCCAGGACCTGGTCGACTCGCTGGTCGACCAGGCCGCCACCGCCGACCCGACCTACCTGCTGGGCCATCACGCCGTCGGGCTCGAGCACGGGCCCGACGGGGTGGTGCTCGAGACCGACCGCGGCGCCCGGATCGAGGCCGGCGCGCTGCTGGTGACCGGCGGCATGGGCCGGTTCACTCCGCGTCCGCTCCCCGCGGGGGGCGACTTCGCGGGCCGGGGCCTGCGCTACGCGGTGCCCCGGCCCGCGGAGCTCGCCGACCGGCACGTGCTGATCGTCGGCGGCGGCGACTCCGCGGTCGACTGGGCGCTGTGCCTGGCGCCGATCGCCGCCTCGGTCACCCTCGTCCACCGGCGCACCGCCTTCCGGGCGCACGAGCGCAGCGTGAAGGAGCTGGAGGCCTCGTCGGTGCGGATCCTCACCCCGTACGAGGTGCTCGACGTCCGCGGCCCCGACCGGGTCGCGGAGGTCGACGTCGAGGGACCCGCAGGCGTCGAGACGCTCGCGGTGGACGAGATCGTCGCCGCGCTGGGGTTCAAGGCCGACCTCGCGGCCCTGTCCTCCTGGGGGATCGAGCTCGGCAGGCGGGCCGTGGCCGTCGACCGGTCCATGCGGACCAACCTGCCGCGGGTGTTCGCGGCAGGCGACGTCACGGACTTCGAGGGCAAGGTCAAGCTGATCTCGGTCGGGTTCGGGGAGGCCGCGCTGGCGGTCAACAATCTCGTGCCGCTCGTCCGCCCCGATCTGCCCGTCGTTCCGGGACACTCGAGCGATGCGGCCTAGGGACGTGTCTCGCGCGCTCGTCACCGACCACGCCTACGGCAGGCTGCCCGCGTGGGGCGAGCCGGTCCCGGTGGCGGCGGCGATGCTCCACGCACCCAAGACGTGCGGGCCCGCCACCACCGTCGGGCAGGCGCGGGCGGCGTTCGCCGACGACCACGTGCACGCCCTGCTGGTCGTCGAGGACGGGACGCTCCTCGCCGTCGTCGAACGGGCGGACCTGCCCGGGCGGCCCGCAGGCGCGCCGGTCCGCCACGTCGGCGGGCTGGCGGGTCGGACCGTGGGCCCGGACGCCGACCTGTTCGCCGCCCGGGACGCGCTGCGCGCGAGCGGGCGGCGCAGGCTCGCCGTCGTCGACGGGCACGGGAGGCTGCTCGGGCTGCTCTGCTTCAAGCGCTCCGGCGCGGGGTTCTGCTCCGACGCCGGGGTCCGCGCCCGGCAGGTCCGAACAGGGGAAACTCACCTGTAGGCAACGCGCCGGTGACCTGAGCGTGGCACGGTGTCGTGATGGCCCTGGTCACGATCGACACCTCCGCCGTGGCGGAGAACGATCGCCTGGACTTCTGGCGGTCGACCGTCTGCGACAACTTCGTCGCCCTGGACGTCACGCCCACGCCCGGGGGGCTCGTCACCGGGCGGGTCACCGCGGCGAACGTCGCGGACACCCACCTGCGCCGGATCTCCTCGGTGCCGCACACGTTCGTGCGGACCGAGGGGCAGGTCCGCCGCGCGGACGAGGACTACCTGCAGATCGCACTCGCCCGGCGGGGGCGCACCCTCGTCGTGCAGGACGGGCGCGAGGCCGTCATCGGCCCGGGCGAGTTCGTGCTGTACGACTCCAGCCGCCCGTTCACCTTCGCCACCAGCGACAGCTTCGAGTACTCGGTCTGCCTGCACCCCAAGCGGGACCTGCCCCTCTCGGCCGCCGAGATGGCCGCCTCGACCGCGATCACCTTCGACGGCAGGCGCGGGGTCGGCGCGCTCCTGCCGCCGCTGCTGTCGTCGTTGGACCGCGCGGTCGCGGACGAGCTGCCCGAGGCGGGCGAGGCCGCTCTGGCACGCACCATCGGGGACCTGTTCGTGGCGCTCGTCCGCAGCCGGGTGCCCGACGGCGCACCGAACCTGCACCTCGTGCGCGCCCGCGCCTACATCACAGCGCATCTCGGCGACCCCGACCTCGACCCCGCTCGGGTCGCCGCCGCCTGCGCGATCTCGGTGAGCTACCTGCACAAGATCTTCGCCGACGCCGACGAGTCCGTCGCGGGCTCGATCCGCGAGCAGCGGCTGCAGGGGGCGTGGGCCGACCTGCGCACGCCGCACCTCTCGATCGGCGCGATCGGCGCCCGATGGGGCATGCCGGACCCGGCCACGTTCAGCCGGGCCTTCCGCAGCCGGTTCGGCTGTTCGCCCCGCGAGCACCGGCAGGCGCAGATCTGACCGTCCTCCTCCGCGAGGCGGGTCGGGGTCGGCGGAGTGACGCTCGGACGGCCCCACCGTCGCTCCGTGGTGCTTGGGCCGCCCAGGCGTCAGGGCCCCCGTGGGTCGCTGCGCTACCGCGTCACCCGGTAGCGCAGCATCGCCCAGCCCGACGCCGCGAACACCCGGTGCTCGACCAGGCTCAGCGCGAACGCGCGACCCGGCGGCAGGAACGGCTTCCCGCCGCCGACGACCGTCGGCACCACGAAGGGCACGAGCTCGTCGATCTGGTCGGCCAGGGACGCGGCCAGCGTGGCCCCGGCCAGGCCGAGGATCCCGTCGGTCTTCGCCCTGAGCCGCCGCACCTCCGCCACCGCGTCGCCGCTGCGGACCAGCCGACAGCCGTCCGGAACCGCGGTGAGGGTGTCGGAGAAGACGATCCGGGGCGTCGCCACGTAAGCCCGGGCGAACCTCGCCTCGACCTCGGGCCCGTCGGCACGCTCGGGGGCCGACCAGAACTCGTCCATGATCTCGAACATCCGGCGCCCGAACAGGAACGCCGCGGTCTCCTCGGCCTGCGCGTTCGCGGCGAGGTGCACCTCGTCGTCCGGCACGGACCAGCCGAAGCCGCCGGATGCGTCCTCGACGAAACCGTCGAGGGAGGTGTTCATGCCGTAGCGGACGATGCCCATGCCACTCCCCGGGTCGTGATCTCGAACGGCAGACCGTCCGAGCGCAGCGGGCTCATCGGTGGAGCGGGGAACGAAACCCCCGGACAGGCGAGAGGCCCCCAGGACGATGTCCTGGGGGCCTCTCGAGCAGTAGCGGGGGTAGGATTCGAACCTACGACCTCTGGGTTATGAGTCGGGAGCAGTAGGTCTCTGGGCGTCTCACGAGTGGCCTGAATTTCGCCCTGACCAGCGCCGACGGTCCCGCGCCGTCTCAGCTCACCGCACCGCGGATCAGCCGTCTCGCCGCGTCGTGGTCACAGATCTGGTCACAGCCCGGCGCTGGCTGCACTCTCCTGCCTGCTGAGTGCCATCCCGTCGACCTGGCTGTGCCCGACCGCCCGGACGCCCGTGGGCGACCCTCGACGCCACCGCCGGCCGACCTACGCACGCTCCGCCCACGGGTGGCCGGGTGGTAGCCCTCCGGGAGGTCGTCGGGATGGCACGGGCCGCCATCCTGTTGATCTGCCCGCCCGGCGAGGGCAACTCAAACAACTAGAACAGCGTTTCCGCCGACGCATTAGAACTCAACCCGAACACCTTACCGATAGCCTCAGACAAAAGAGGAGGGACAGCATTGCCGACCTGACGCCCCCTAGAAGTAATGTTCCCAGTGAACCGAAAGTCTCTCGGAAAGGTCTGCAAGCATGCAGCCTCTCTAACACTAATTGCCCGATCCTCGACTGGATGACCGAATCGTCCATTAGAATAGCTCAAACATCTAGTTGTCATCGCGGCTGCTGGACGATCCCATGCTAGTCGGCCATACACATCCGTGTGCCCCTTGTGGTCGGAATGGCACGCAAGCAGAAGATCAGCACTCCAAGACTCCCGCCCGCCACCTTCAGGCGTAGCCTTGAGTCTACGCATATTGGTAGCGCTGACCGACATAGAGCAGTGATCCGGATCCATTGGATCCACTCCCCCGGCCTCTAGGGGACTCAGGTTTGCCATCCAGTCTCGCACTGTCGACACAGGCTTCTTGCCTGGGCCATGGGTAGACTTTGGCAGCTTCGCACGCTCGTGAATCAGCGATGCGACCAGAACAAACCTTGTTCGCCTTTGAGGCACTCCAAAATGAGACGCATGGAGGATGCCGGAGACGACTCGGTAGCCCATTTCCTCAAGCGTCTGAACGAATGCAGCCAAAGGGCCATCTCGGCCCAGTCGCTGGAGGCCTGGAACATTCTCAACAACGACGTGCGTAGGCTTTAGGTCAACAACGAAGCGCTGAAACTCCCCGAGCAGGCGTCGTCTTGAGTCTTCAGTCTTCTTCTCTCGATTCTGACGAGAAAACGGTTGGCAGGGCGCACAACCTGCAAAAAGCGTTTCACCCGGAGGCAGGATTGCCCCCAGTTCGGCCGTAGACATCTCACAGATGTCCTTCTCAAAGAAGTGCGCTTCCGAAAAGTTGAGTCGGTACGTGTTTGCGGCGTCGCAATCGTTGTCAATACCGGCAACTATCGACATACCAGATGCGCGCAAGCCAAGGCTCGTGCCACCGCAACCAGAGAAGAAGTCAACTACCGAGATGCTCAATTGGACACACCGCCCGCTGCAATGAGTGTACGGATGCGTTCCCGAATCTGGACGAGGTCGACGTGATTGTCGGAGACCGCGGCCAGCTCGCGATCCTGATGGTTCAGGATCTCCCGAGCGCTGACCGTCTCCCACTCGCACCTACCGAGCGATACCTCTGCGGCCTGGACCCAGTATGTCTTCGCCTCAGCGGCGGATAACGGAATCTGCGCCCCAACTAAATTGGCCAGCAGACCCTCCGGCGAGGATCCCGGCAAGTAGTCGACGTGGTTTGCAATCCAATTTAGAAGGCGCCGACTCTCCTTGACCTTCTCCTCTTGGGCCGCAGCACCTCGTGAACCGCTTACCGCAAGTTGAGGCTTTCCCCCAAGGACCTGCTCGACGACATCGACCACGTCACCGTCGAGTGCGTCAAGCACCTCGATCGCCAAGCGATCGGGACGCTGGTCCCCGTCAAGCAGCACAAGACACCGATCTCGATCAGATTGAGCGAACGACGGCACGAACTTGGTTTGAATTCCGCCAGCGCCGCCTGGAAGGACCGCAACAGAAACCATCGAGAATACGGCCGAGCCGAGCGGACGGATTGCCTTACGGACAATGGCAGCTGCTAGTTCGTCTTCAACGAATACCGCGTAGTCCGAACCAGCCCGAGAGCCCAGACGAAAGAACGCTTCATTGGCGTCAGATTCTTGACCAACTAACTGAACCCGTCCGTCTGATGCCCGAACCTGCAAGACCTTAATCGCGTCAGGAGGCAGATCGGAGACGATCTCTGGCGCATGTGTCGACAGGACTACTTGGAGTTTCTTCAGCTTGACTTGCTCCCGAAGAAAGGCCATTAGATTCCTCTGAGCCCCGGGGTGAAGAGAGGTCTCAGGTTCATCCAGTAGAACGAGCGATCCGTCGTCCGCACCCAGGATTGCCTTCACGAGCATTACGACAGCGAACTCGCCACTACCGGCGAAAGCTTCGCTATAGTAGAGATCCCCGGTCCGCAATACAACGGTGAACCCGTCGACCCCAAAGAATGAGTGCCGGATTGTCCTTACACCAGCATACTCGCGCCCGAGTATTGTTGATATAGCGCGGATATGCACGGAGTCAAGGTCTGACGCCGCCTCGATGACCCGATTCTTCCGAGCGAAGACATACTCATTCATCTTGCCATTGACGGCATCGGCGAGCTTGACAGAGCGCCTTCGAATGAAGTCCTTCTTAGCCGATAGCGTGGGCACTCGGCTACTGTACGGCGAGTGGAACCAATACTTATCGAAGGCAGACAATTCGGAGCGGAAGTCTAGATAGACGACCCCCTTCTGGATTGCCTTCCACCTGGTCCGAGTCCGCTCAGGTATGCCCTCGACCGACTTGGGCATCCTCTCCATATCGTCGCCAAGAATTGGCCTAGAAGGCTCGAAATAGTCTGGATTTACGCGCACCGCACGCGCTTCCTGACTAACATCGTCCTTAGACCGCGTACGCGTTCCCTTCTCAATCCTAGACTTAATAGCCTCGACAACCCGGCCCTGAGAGAGGGCTAGGTAGCCATGAATGAAACGGTGGCGACTATTGGGCTGAATTATGTCCAGGTTTGTTGAGAACCAATAGTTGCCGAGATTCTCATAGTCGGGACACCCTTGAAGCGCACGTAGTATTGCGGTCTTATTTGTACCGTTAGGTCCAACTAGCGCAGTGATCGGATATGAGAAGTCTATCCGAGTCTTCTCTGCTAGATTTCGCATGAGGGGGAAACGAATGTGTCTCACGTACGGCTCAAGAAGACCCGCATCGAGCAGGCTCCGCAGCGGATCCTGCCCGCTCACCCCACGTCCCCCCGAAGAAAGATCGACATGCCAGGGACGATCTGGCCGCTGGCGTGGAGCGCTGACACCAGGGCTCGCCGCCCGTCGGGCAGCGCTGCGCGGCGAACGGCCGGAGGCCGCAGCGCCGCAAGCAGCGGCGGCGCAGCCGCCGTCTTGATCAGGTAGAGAAAGTCTGAACCCCGCGGCCTGACGTCGAGTCCGTGGAGCTAGATGACGCGAACTGGCGCCAGTCTGCTGCTCCTCGACCAAAAGGGTTCCTCTGGCTCGGCGAGCCCGGCGGTCGTGGCAGCGGGACTCAGATCTCCCAGTTCAGGTGCCCGTCCTCCACCTCGGCCGTCCAGTAGGGCTGCACCATCCGTCCATGCTGAAGACCGTCGGCGACATCAGTGACGAGGTGCTCCACCGACTGCCACCAGCGCGATCCGGTGTCGGCGTCGACCTTGTCGAAGTACTTGATCGAGCCCCGCTCGTCGCCGTCGCGGAGATCGACGATGAGATGTCCGCCTGAGCCGTCGTTGGCGATGGGCAGGAAGGATCGGATGAAGATCCCGGCAGGGGTACCGGCTGGCTGGGCTTCGTGCCGGTCGACGTCGTAGGGGTCCTCGGGCGGGCCGTTGAGCCCTGCCATGGCTCGCAGGTTCTGCTCAGCGGCGATCTCCCAGTCGGGCCTGGCGGCCAGTTGCCGCGCGTGGTCACGACGGACGATCGCGGACGATCTCTGCCTGGAGTTCCACGTCTCGACGAGAGCCGCCGTTGACAGCGGTGCCGCGCCCGGCCAGAGCCATGCGCCTTCGGTTCCGTCCATGCTCTCGTACAGCTCGACAAGATCGTCCGGCCATGGCACCCCGACAGCGGCCTGGGCGCGGTCGATCTCCGCTCTCGTCGCAGGCGGCCGCAGCCTCGTCGCAGTCTCCGGCGCGTACCGAATGCACCACGCGATGATCGACTCCATGGCCTCTGCGACAGCCGACACGAGCCGACTATAGATCTCGCACAAGCGCCTGGCTCACGTCAGAGTTGCACGGAGAGCGACCCTTCGGATCACGATGCCTAGGTGTGCTCGCGTTGATCTTGCGGTCGGCAGTTACGCAGCGTGGGCGATCTCGGCCATGGACTTGATCAGGGCGTCGGGTTCGAAGGAGCGGAGGGCTCGGTCTTTGCCGGGCTTGTTGGCGTAGGCGATGGCTGCGGTTCCGGCGGCTCGGGCTGCTTGGACGTCGGTGATCGAGTCGCCCACGAGGACGGCGTCGGCCGGCTTCGCGGCGAGCTGTTCGAGTGCCCGGTCGAGCAGGAAGGGCTCGGGCTTGAGGTCCTGGGCTCGGGCGCGGGTTCTTCCGACTACGCCGTCGATCTGCTCGGCCAGAGCGTGCGCGTCGATGAACGCGCGGATGGCCTGCTCCGAATTGTTGCTGACGATGGTGACCGTGTGCTCGCTCGCTCGCAGCGAGTCGATGGCCTCCGCGACACCTTCGGTCAGGGACAGACCGGCCACAGCGCGGATTTCGTAGGCGGTGAGAGCCCGCTCGGCGGCATCGGCCTTCTGGCGGTCGAGTCGCACCCAGGCGTAGCGGAGGACGTCAAACGGGTCGTCGCTGTAGCTGGCGGTGTCGTCGCCCATCTCGCGCCAGGCTGTGGCCCCGAGTGCCCGGCGCACCGCGTCAGCGGCATGCGCACTCCCTCGTATGCCGAACACTGCGCAGACCGGGCCGTCGAAGTCGAGCAGGACGTGTCGGCGCTCCTCGAGGAGCTGAGCGAGCGTCACCGGGTGAACGGGCGCGCGACGCTGCCCCACACGCTGTCGAACCACATCTTCGACTGGGCGACGTACTGGGAGGCGAGGGTGTCGGGGTCGCTGTCGGCGCTGTGGTGGAACAGCGTCGCGTCCTTGCCCATGAGGTCCCACATGGGGACCTGGTCGCCGTCGAGCTTCACCGTGTGTTCCTGGACCGGGTAGTAGCCGAAGAACACCTCGGCATCGTTGATCACGTAGAGCTTGAACAGCGGCACCGCGGGCGCGACCCGCACCTCTGCGGCGGCGTCGGCGACGAGCCCGAGCTCGCCGAGCTCGTTGACCGCCTCGACGACGGCCTCGGTGTGGCGCTGCATGATCCCGGTCGCCCGCGCCCGGAACGCCGGGCTGTCCGCGAGCCCGTCGACCGTCGCCGGGAGCGTCCACGGCTGCGCTGGGTCCGGGACCAGGATCCGGACCCGGATCGACTCGGGGCGCACCTGGCCGGCGCGGATCTTGTCGAGCGGCTCGGACATCGCGCCGTGCAGGGTCTCGCCGGAGAACCCGGCGAAGTCGATGGTGACCTTCTCGGCCTCGAACGCGCGCTCGATGTGCGGACGGAGCCCGACGGGACGCTCGGTGCGCTCGCGCACGAACACCCCGCTCCCCTGCCGGGAGACGACGAGCCCCTCCTCGCGCAACACGCGGATGGCCTGCTGTGCGGTCATGCGGGCGACGCCGTAGCGCTTGGCCAGCTCAGGGCCGGACGGCAGCTTCTCACCAGGCTTGAGCGAACGTGTCAGGATCGCTGCACGTAGAGCGCTCGCCACCTGCCGATACGGCGGGCGCGGGTCGTCGGGATCCAAGTCCTGCATACCGCTCACCCTACGTGCCCCCGCATAGGCTGACTAGGCCACCTGGGTGGACTATGTCGATAGTTGCCCAACATGACTAAGTCGCACAGGCGGCACATGCTACGGTCGAGACACGCCCCGAGCCTGGGGCACACTTCGACCAAGGAGCACCAGTGCGAGACATCCCCGTCAACCTCGGCGGCTACAAGCTCACCGTCGTCGAGCCGCCCGCACCGAAGATGCGCGAGGACGCCAACGGCGCCCAGACGCCCGTCACCGACCGGGACGGCGCAACCCAGTTCACGGTGTCGTTGTTCGCGAAGCTGCGGGTCAAGCCCGGTGAGCGCGCCCCGAAGGGTGAGGAGATCAAGGTGACGCTGGGGACCGACCCCGGCCCCGACTTCGGCGAGGACGTCCGGGTCGAGCTGCTCGACGCCCGCGTCTCCCCGTACCAGATCGAGACCGCCGGACGGGTCAACGCCGGACTCGCCTGGCGGGCGATGGGCATCAAGCACGCCCCCGCGCCCCGCCCGAGCGGAGACAAGTGATGAGCCGCCCCGAGTGGCTGCCCACCACGCATGTGGAGGTCGGTGTGCATGTCTACGAGACCACGCGCTTCGCCACCCGCCTCTACCCCGAGCAGGACCGCGCCACGGTCCGCATCGACGGCTCCGACGCGCACGTGACCGTGTTCGGCCACCACGGCGACCTCGTCCGCCTGCGCGATGTCCTCGCCGAGGTCGTCACCCAGCTCGAAACCGCACGCAGCACCACCAGTACGACCGCGGCCTGACCGCCGCCCCCGTCAGGCACGGGGCAGCCGACCCCCTTTCTGATCGGCGAAATCGCCAGCAATTCCGCAGTGGCTGCCCCCTGCCCGAAAACAGGCCCACCCACCAGGAAGGCCCCCGATGAGCACCTGTCCCGACTGCACCGGCTCCGGCTCCTGCGACACCTGCCAGGGCTACGGCACCACCCCCGACACCCATCCCGGCGCCGGGGACGGACGCGACTGTCCCGCCTGCACCGCGGGCGAGTGCCCGACCTGCCACGGCACCGGAACCCCCTGTGCCGCAACCACTCCCAAGGAGCCGTCATGTCTCTGACCACCGCCCGCGCCAGTCACGGCCGGGTCCGCCAGCCAGCTAACGGCGTCGGTCGCCTCGTGCGCCGGCTCGACCGCGAGCGCCGCCGATTCCTGCACACCACCACCCCGGAGATCCCCACCGAGCAGGCCTGGCGCGCCGGAGTCGCCGAAGGACTCCGCCTCGCCCAGCTCGCCATCCGCAAGGGAGTCTGACCATGGCTCGACCGACTAACCGCCCATCGCTGAGCCACCACCGCGCCCGCCACGACACCGTCCGGCACTCCTCCCGCCGCGTGGGCGGCGAGTTCCGCGGTGTCGCCTGGCTCGTCCGCCACCCGCTGTTCGCGCTCGTCCCCGGCGCCCTGGTCGCCGTCGCTGTGCTCCTCGGTGCGCTCCCGACCGCGATCGGCGTCGGTGCGGTCGTCCTCGTGGTCGTGGTCTGGGGACGGCTGCACCCGCCCTCCTTCGACCGCTGGGCCGCACCCGCCTTGCGCGCCACATGGCGTCGCTGGACGACCTACCGCGGCCGCCGCTGGTCGTCCCTGTTGGCCGACTGCGGCCTGGCCCAGACCAACCACCACACAGGACACATCACCGCCCCGCGCGTGCTCCGCGTCCGCTCCGCCACGCCCACCCTCGACACGCTGCGCGTGCGCCTGACCCGCGGGCAGGACCTCACGCTCTGGACCGGCCGCACCGAGCCCCTCGCCGACGCCCTGCGCGCACATCGGGTCGCCGTCGCTCGGCACCGGCCCGGGGTGCTCACCGTCGTCGTCGAGCGGGAGATGCCGTTCCGGTTCCCGATCCCCGCCCCCGCGATCCCCTTGTCAGCGGAGTCGGTCGACCTGGGCGCGCTCCCGATCGGGGAGGACGAGTACGGCCACCCCTTGAATCTCGGAGTGCCCGGCCGTCACATCGCGGTGGCGGGTGCATCGGGCTCGGGGAAGGGCTCGCTGATCTGGTCCCCGCTGCGCGCCATGGGCCCCACCATCCGCGAAGGGCTGGTGCGGGTGCACGTCATCGACCTCAAGGGCGGCGCCGAGACCCGCCGCGGCCTCCCGCTGTTCCACCGCCACGCCACCACCGCAGCCGAAGCGATCGCTCTCCTTACGGACGTTCGCGACGAGATGAAAGCGCGTCAGCGACTCATGGCTGAGAAGGGCTTGCGCCGTCTCGACGTCAGCCCGGCGACCCCGCTGGACGTGGTGATCATCGACGAGATGGCGATGCTCACCGCCTACGGCGAACGCGCCGACGTCCGCGAAGCCCTCCGCCTGCTCGCGGAGATCCTGACTCAGGGCCGCGCCTGCCTCACCTCGGTACTGGGCTATGTGCAGGAGCCGACCAAGGACGTCGTCGATGTCCGGGACCTGTTCACCACGCGGATCTGCCTCGGCGTCACCGCCGCCAGCCACGTCGACATGATCCTCGGCGACGGAGCCCGCGAACGCGGAGCACTCGCCGACGAGATCCCCGGCGGCGACGACCACGCCGGGATCGGCTACGTCATCGACCAGCGCTCACGGCTCCCGATCCGCTTCCGCGCCTGCCTGGTCACCGACGCCGAGATCGACGAGCTCGTCGCCCGGTGCGCACCGGCTGCCCCTCCGGAGCTGCGCGCGATCGACGGGGAGGCCGCGTGATGTGGGCCGTCACCGGATGGGCCGCCGCGACCTGGCTACGCGTCACCCTCGCCCTCGCCACCGCCCTCGGAGTCCTCTGGCTCGTGCTCGGCACTGGCTCCGGCTGGTTCTGGGCCGCTGTCGTCGGCGCCGTCCTGGTCGAGTGCCAGACGACCCGCGCCCTCGCCGCTGAGTGGGGCTACGAGGCCCGCTACACGTGGTGGTGGACCCGATGAGCCACGACCTCGACCTCACGTCGCGGCTGCGCGCCTTCGACTACCCCGCCTGGCGGGCCCGGATGGAAGCCACCGGCGGCTGCGCACACCCGGTCCGGCTGCGCGGCTCCTCCACCATCACCACGACCGGCGGAGAGGTCCTGGCCCAGCGCTCCGGCGAGGTCTGGGCGCCGTGCGGGAACCGCCGCGACACCGTCTGCCCCGCCTGCTCCGACCGCTACGCCGCCGACGCCTTCCACCTCATCCGCGCCGGACTCGCCGGACAGGAACGCGGGGTCCCCGCGTCGGTCACCGATCGACCGCGCGCATTCCTCACGCTCACGGCGCCGTCGTTCGGTCCGGTCCACACTCGACGGCTCACCGCCCGCGGCCGTGTCATCCCCTGCTCGTGCGGGCGCCACCACCAGGCCAACGACCCGAACATCGGCGGGGCCGTCGACCACGACACCTACGACTACACCGCCGCGATCCTCTGGCAGGCCCACGCCGGGAAGCTCTGGGCCCGCTTCGCCATCGCTCTGCGACGCGCCCTCGCCGCCCGCCTCGGCGTCTCCGGCCGACGCTTCGGGCAAGTCGCCCGCCTGTCCTACGCCAAGGTCGCCGAGTACCAACGGCGCGGCCTGGTGCACTTCCACGCCGCCATCCGCCTCGACGGACCGGAAGGTCCCACCGACCACCCACCCGCTGGGATCAGCGCAGAGTCGCTCAACGACGCCGTCCGAGAGGCCGCCGCCGCGACGGTCCTCGACATCGCCCGACCCGACGGGACCACGCTCGCGCTCCGCTGGGGTACGCAGCTCGACCTGCGCGAGATCACCCCCACCGCTCACGATGCCGTCACCGATGAGGCCGGCGAGATCACCGACTCACGCCTCGCCGGCTACATCGCCAAGTACGCCACCAAGGGCACGGGCAAGAGCGACGGCCACCCGGACCGCCCGATCCGCTCGCTCGCCCACCTCGAGCGCATGACCCTCGCCGAGCACCACCGCCGGCTCATCGAGACCGCCTGGCACCTCGGCGGGCTCACCCAGTACGCGGAGCTGAACCTGCGCAAATGGGCCCACATGCTCGGCTTCCGCGGCCACTTCCTCACCAAGAGCCGCGCCTACTCCACCACCTTCCGCACCATCCGCGGTGAGCGTCGGGCCTGGCGACTCACCGAGCAGCTCGCCGAGCTGGGCCACCCCACCGACGAACCCGTGATCGTCATCAACGACTGGCACCTCGTCGGCATCGGCCACCACACCGACACCGACCGAGAACTCGCCCTCGCCCACGCCGAACGAGTCCGCGACGACCGACGCAGTAGCCGCCCGCCCACCAGTGAGAGGACCGCGCCATGAGCGCCACGCCGAGCACGACCGACCGCGCACCGCTGCCCGCGTTGCTCTCCGTGCCCCGTGCGGCCGAGCTGCTGGGGATCAGCCGCGCCTCCGCCTACCGCTACGCCGCCGCGGGTGAGCTGCCCACCCGACGTCTCGGCGGGCGGGTCTACGTCGTCACCTCGCGACTGCTCGCGATGGTCGAGGGCGTGGCGGCATGACGAAGCGCGCTGCGCCCATCGCGGGCATCACCGTCAGCCGGCGGGGCTCCCGCTGGCACTACCGCCTCGAACTCGAACCGGACCCGCTGACCGGCAAGCGGCAGCGGGAGAACAAGGGCGGCTTCGAGACCGAGGACGACGCGTGGGAGTCCGCGGTCGCCTCCAAGCAGCGCCACGGGACCGGCCGCGCGGTCGCCCCGGCTCGTCGGACCGTGCGCAGCTTCATGGCCGACTGGCTGGCTTCTGTCGAGGAGTCGATCAAGCCGACGACCCGGCAGAACTACGCGGACTACATCAGGGCGTACGTCGACCCGATCATCGGCGATCGGCGGCTGCAGGACGTCACGGTGCCGGTCCTCAACCTGCTCTACCAGCGGCTTCTGGCCGAGGGCCGGGTCAAGGTCGACAAGAACACGGCCATGTACCTCTACTGGTCGGAACGCCGCGACCAGCGCGAGGGCCTGGGGCCGGCGCCCGCGGATCTCGTCGAGGCGTGCGGGGTCACGATCCACGCTGCCAGGGCCGCGGTGCTGCGCTTCCGGCGTGGTCGGGTCCCTGTCGAGACGTCGGCCGGTCTCGCGCCGAAGACCGTCAAGAACGTCCACCGGATGCTGCACCGGGCGTTCTCGGACGCGGTGGCCTGGGACTACTTGGTCTCCAACCCCGCGGTGCACGCTCGGCTCCCGCGCCAGAAGCGAACCACGCGGACCCGTCCGACGCCCTGGACCGTCGACGAGCTGACGGCATGGCTGCGGCTCGCGCTGTCGGACCGCTTCGCCGCCGTGTGGCTCCTGGCCGCGACGACCGGGATGCGCCGCTCCGAGCTGGCCGGTGTGGATCGCGACCTGCTCGACCTCGACGACGCGACGCTGACGATCGAGGACACGCGCGTGGTCGTGGCAGGCCAGACCGTCGACTCGGACGGGAAGTCAGCCAGCGGCGTGCGGATGATCTCGCTGGACGCCTTCACGGTCGAGCTGCTCCGCGGCTACCTGGCGATGCTCGACGCGGAGGCCGAAGCGTTCGGGACGGGCTACGACACCTCCCACCGGAAGCTCCTGCGCTACGAGGACGGTCGGATGCTCCACGCCGACACGATCACCCGGCGCTTCAACCGGCTGGTCGACCTGGCCGGAGTGCGACGGATCAGGCTGCACGACGTCCGGCACACCTACGCCACGCTCTCGCTGGACAGCGGCGTGCACTCCAAGATCGTCAGCGACCGCATCGGCCACGCACGCGAGGGGATCACCGTGCAGATCTACGGCCACCGCTCCACCGGCCACGACCGCGAAGCCGCCGAGCTGGTGGCCAAGCTGATCCGCCAGCGCCTCAGCGAAGAGCAGCCCTGAGCGGGCCTGCTGGTCACAAATCTGGTCACAAACGCCAACGCAGAAGGCCCCCGGATCTCTCCGGGGGCCTTCTGACCTTTGTAGCGGGGGTAGGATTCGAACCTACGACCTCTGGGTTATGAGCCCAGCGAGCTACCGAGCTGCTCCACCCCGCGCCAGCGGCTGTCGTTCTGTGTGCCGCGTGTTTTTCTCTTGTGCCAGGAACATTACACGCCCGCGAACACCGCGTGCACGGGGGGTCCCCCGCGGGTCCGAGGCCCTGACCTGCGACGATGCGCGCGACCTTCGATAATCGCAGGTCACGGGCGCAGACAGGGACTTCGGTGTCCCTCCTCACAGACGACCGACGGGCGGCCCCGGAAACCCGGGACCGCCCGTCGGGGCGCGCGCGTCGGGCTGTCAGCCGCCGCCCGCCGGGGCGGCGGGGGCGGCGGGTGCCGCACTCTGCGCCTGCTGGAAGCGCTGGACGGCCTGGTCCAGGGCGGCCAGTGCAGTGCCCTGCGCGGCGAAGTCGCCGCTCTGCTGGGCCGCCTTGAGCTGGGCGAACGCCTGGTTGATGTCGTTCGCCGCCTGCACCGCCGCCGGGTTGGCCGCCGCGCTCGGGTTCCCGGCCGCGGGCGGCGGGGTGCCGCCGCCCGTCTGCGTCGGAGTGGTAGCTGTCGTACCGGCTCCGGCTCCGAACACCTGATCGAGTGCAGCGGAGAGCTGCGGGTCGTACCCGACCCGACCGCCGAAGCTCACCAGCACGCGCGCCAGCTGCGGGTAGGAGGAGTCCTGCCCGGCGCGCTCGATGTAGACCGGCTCGACGTAGAGCAGCCCGCCCGCCACGGGCAGCGTGAGCAGGTTGCCGTAGTCGATCGTGGTCTGGTTCTGCCGCAACAGGTTCAGCTCCGACGACACCTCGGGCGAACCGAGGAACTGCGCCTGCACTTGTTGCGGGCCGAGCGTCTGGGTGTCCGCGGGCAACTGCAGCACGGTGATCTTGCCGTAGGTGTCCGGATCGGAGCTCGCCGTCATGTAGGACGCCATGAACTGCCGTCGGAGACTGACCAGCGCGCTCGTGAGCTGGAAGCTCGCCTCCTCCTGGTTCGGCAGGCCGGTCAGCAGGTAGTACGGCGGCTGCGCGTCCTGCGAGGCGCCGGTGTTGCCCTGGACCGTCGGGTCGGACGGCACGTCCCAGAACGAGACCGTCGAGAAGAACTCGCCGGGGTTGTCCACGTGGTAGCGGGTCAGCAGCTCACGCTGGACCTTGAACTGGTCCTCGGGGTACCGGAAGTGCGCCCGCAGGTCAGGGCTGATGTCCGAGGCGGGTTTCACCGTGCCCGGGAACGTCTTCATCCAGGTCTGCAGCACGGGGTCGTTCTCGTCGAACGCGTAGAGCGTGACGGTGCCGTCGTAGGCGTCGACGGTCGCCTTCACCGAGTTCCGCAGGTAGCTGATGTTCTCGTTCGGCAGCCGCTGGCCCTGCAGCCCGATCTGGCTGTCCTGGGTGGTGTCACCCAGCGGCACCTGCTCGGCGTACGGGTAGTGCTGCAGCGTGGTGTAGCCGTCGACGATCCACTGGATCCGCCCGTCGACGACGGCCGGGTACGGGTCGTTGTCCGGGGTTAGCCAGGGGGCGACCTTCTCGACGCGGTCCCGCGGGTCCCGGTTGTAGATGATCTTGGAGTTGTCGTTGATCGAGCTGTTGAACAGGATGTTCCGCTCGCCGTAGTAGAGCGAGAAGACGGCCCGGTTGAACAGGTTGCCCAGCGAGACGCCCCCGGCGCCGTCGTAGGTCCACTGCTGGCTGTCGCTGTCGTACTCGCGCGGCGCCGCGCCCTCCTCGGCCCCGACGATGGAGTAGTCCGAGATCAGCTCGCCGTAGTAGATGCGCGGCTGCTGGACGGGGATGGCGCCCTGCACCGAGGTGTCGCTGACCGTGAAGTTCGGCAGGCCGCCCTGGCCGCCGGTGTCCTCCAGCGCGGCGTTGACCTGGTTCGCGGGGGCCGCGACGAAGCCGTTGCCGTGCGTGTAGACGAGGTGCCGGTTGATCCAGTCCTGCTGGTTGCCGACGAGCGCGGTCGAGTCCAGCTCGCGCGCCGCGACGACGTAGTCCTGGGTCTGGCCGTTCACGGTGTAGCGGTCGATGTCCAGCTTGTCCGGGAAGCCGTAGAAGTTCCGCCGCTGCTGGAGCTGGGTGAAGGTCTTGGTGAGCTTGCCCGGGTCGAGCAGCCGGATGTTCGGGATCGTGGCCGTGTCGTTGCGGATCTCCGAGGGGCTGGCCGACGACGTGCCGGAGTACGGCTCGATCGTGACCTTGTCCTCGGTGAGCCCGAAGGCCGCGCGGGTGGCGGCGATGTTCCGCTCGATGGAGGGCGCCTCGCGCTCGTTGGCGTTCGGCGCGACGACGAACTGCTGCAGCACCGCGGGCCACGCCGCGCCCACCAGCACGCTCGAGAGCACCAGCAGCACCACCGCGATGCCCGGCAGCTGCAGGTTGCGCCGGAACACCGCCGCGAAGAAGGCCCCCGCGCAGATCACGGAGATGACCAGCAGGATCAGCTTCGCCGGCATCACCGCGTTGAGATCGGTGTAGGTGGCGCCGTAGAAGTTCTGGTTGCGGTCCGAGTACAGCAGCTCGTACCGGTCCAGGTAGTACGCGACCGCCTTGAGCAGCACGAACAGCCCCGCGAGGATCGCGAGCTGGGCCCGCGCCGCCGCCGAGACCTGCCCCGACCGACCCGCCAGCCGAATGCCGCCGAACACGTAGTTCGCCACGAGCGAGACCACGAACCCGACGGCCACGGCGACGAACAGCCAGTCCAGCAGCAGCCGCAGGAACGGCAGGGTGAACGCGTAGAACGAGATGTCGTTCCCGAACTCGGGGTCCACCTGGTTGAACGGCGTGCCGTTGAGGAACATCTGGACGGTCTGCCAGTCGCCCTGCGCCGCCAGCCCGGCCACGATGCCCACGAGCACCGGGATGCCGATCCCGAACACCTTCAGCCGCGAGATGACGACCGTGCGGTACCGCGCGATCGGGTCCTCCGGGCCGTTGACCGGCACGAACACCGGCCGGAAGCGGTAGGCCAGCCACATGACCAGCCAGACCGTGCCGCCGAGCAGCAGCCCGCCGACGACGAACTGGATGATCCGCGTGACGAGCACCGTGCCGAACACGCTGCGGAAGCCGGTCTCGCCGAACCACAGCCAGTCGACGTAGAAGTCGACGAGCCGGGAACCACCCAGCAGGACGACCACCAGGACCGCCGCCGCGATCAGCAGGATCCGTGTACGGCGGGACAGCGAGGGCGCTCCCGCCGGGGGCCGCATGGCCACTGGGCACTCCTCCAGGGTCGGTTCTGGTGGGACAACTCTACGGACGGTGTGTGGAGTTCCCGTGTGCAGCGTGAACGTGCCGGATTCGTCCGTTCTCCCGAGCGACCGTACAGGTCACGGGGTACACGACGGCACGGTGGCGCCGCGGTCGAGACCCTCCAGCGCGTCGACCGCGCCCGCCAGGGTGCTCACCCGGACGAGCTGGAGGCCGGCGGGCGCGTTCGCGGCGGCCTCCGCGCAGTTGGCGTCCGGGACCAGGAAGACGGTGGCTCCGGCGTCCTTCGCCGCGATCATCTTGAACGGGATCCCGCCGATCGGACCGACGGTCCCGGCCGCGTCGATGGTGCCCGTGCCCGCGACGAAACGGCCGCCGTTGAGCTCGCCGGGGGTCAGCTTGTCCACCACGGCCAGGGCGAACATGAGCCCGGCGCTGGGACCGCCGACGTCGCCGAGGCTGATCGTGATGTCGCCGGTCACGGGTTCGACGCCGCCCCGCACCCCGAGCATCCCCCGGCCGTCCCCCTGCCCGAGGACGACGGGGACGGTGGTGCGCACGCCGTCCCGCTCGTAGGTCACCGGGACGGTCTGCCCCGCCGAGGTGCCGGTCAGCGACCCGGCGAGCTGCTCGGGCGTGCTCACCGGGGTGTCGCCGACGGACACGAT
Organism: Pseudonocardia oroxyli; assembly: GCF_900102195.1. Lineage (GTDB taxonomy): Bacteria > Actinomycetota > Actinomycetes > Mycobacteriales > Pseudonocardiaceae > Pseudonocardia > Pseudonocardia oroxyli. The sequence goes on along the minus strand of NZ_FNBE01000008.1, from coordinate 185,054 downwards.
CGTGTCGCCCGCGCGCAGCACGCCGTCCGCCGCCGAGCCCGGGACGACCTCCGCCACGGTCACCCGGGTGGGCAGCCCCAGCTCGGCGAGCGCGGCCGCCTCGGCGCTGGTCTCCGACGCCGCGAACTGCTCGGTGTTCTGCCGGTCGACCTCCTCGGTCGTCTGGCCGGGCGGGTACACGCTGTCCCGCGGGACGAGCCTGCGGTCGGACTGGAGCCAGTAGCCGAGGGCGGTGAGCGCGGTCACACCGTCGTTCACGGCGACGGTCGTCATGTTGAGGTGCCCGGCGGTCGGGTAGGTCTGCGTCCCGGTGACGGCGACGACCGGCGTCCCGTCCAGGGTTCCGAGGGTGTCGTAGGTCGGCCCCGGCCCCATCGCCACGAACGGCACGCGGACGAGGGTTCCCACGCCCACCACCACGACGACGAGGAGCACGGCGGCGACCAGCGTCGACGTTCGGCGGCTCACGGACAGCGAACCTACGCCGCGCCGCGTTCGGTCCGCGTACCGTGGTGGCATGAGCGACGTCCCGTTCGGCTTCGGCCCCTCCGACCGCGACCCGGACCGCGACCGTGACCGGGACTCCGACGGGCCCAAGGACCCCTTCGGCTTCGGCAACCTGCCCGGGGGCTTCCCCGGCGGCCTGCCCGGAATGCCGGGAATGCCCGGCGGCCTGCCCGGCGGCGGGAACTTCGACATGGGCCAGCTCGGCCAGATGCTCTCGCAGCTCGGGCAGATGCTCTCGAGCGCGCAGCAGGCCGGCCCGTCGGACGGTCCGGTCAACTACGACCTGGCCGCGCAGCTGGCCACGCAGCAGCTCGCGCAGAAGACGTCGTCGCTGACCGACGCACAGCGGACCGCCGTCGCGGACGCGGTGAAGCTCGCGGAGCTCTGGCTGGACCCGGCCACCGAGTTCCCGGCGGGTGCCACCGAGACCGTCGCGTGGACGCCGTCGGACTGGGTGAAGGCGTCGATGCCGACCTGGAAGCGGCTGTGCGACCCGGTGGCCCGACGGGTGTCCGGGGCCTGGGTTGAGGGGCTTCCCGAGGAGATCCGGTCCGCCGCGGGGCCCATGCTCGCGATGATCGGCCAGATGGGCGGCATGGCGTTCGGCTCGCAGCTGGGCAACGGGCTGGGCCAGCTCGCCGCCGAGGTGCTGACCGGCACCGAGGTCGGCTTCCCGGTCGGTCCGGAGCGGACGGCGGCACTGCTGCCCGAGGCCGTCGAGAAGTTCACCGCTGGCCTCGACCGCCCGGCCAGCGAGGTGATGATCTACCTCGCCGCCCGTGAGGCCGCCCACCACCGCCTGTTCGCGCACGTCCCGTGGCTGCGGGAGCGGCTGCTCTCGACCGTCGAGGACTACGCCCGCGGGATCACCGTGGACACCTCGCGCATCGAGGACATGGCCCGGCAGATCGACCCGTCGAACCCGGCGTCGATCCAGGAGGCCATGTCGTCGGGGATGTTCGAGCCGCAGACCACGCCCGAGCAGAAGGCCGCGCTGGCCCGGCTCGAGACGCTGCTCGCCCTCATCGAGGGCTGGGTGGACGCCGTGGTGGCGGACGCGGTGGGTGACCGCCTGCCCGGGGCGGGGGCGCTGAGGGAGACGCTGCGCCGCCGTCGGGCCTCGGGTGGGCCCGCCGAGCAGGCGTTCGCCTCGATCGTCGGGCTGGAGCTGCGGCCGCGGAAGCTGCGGGCGGCGGCCGAGCTGTGGAAGCTGCTGGAGTCCGAGCGCGGCATCGAGGGCCGGGACGGGCTGTGGGCCCACCCCGACCTGCTGCCGGTCTCCGAGGACCTGGACGACCCCGCGGGCTTCGTGAACCGCCGCGACACCGACGACCCCATCGCCGAGCTGGAGAAGCAGTTCCAGGCGGAGGCGGACGCGGCGGCGGAGGAGAAGAAGTCCGCCGAGTCCGACGCCGAGGGCACCGAAGGGTCGGACGACCCCGATGGTTCCGAGGGTTCCGACGGTCCGGACGAGAAGAAGTAGCGCCGAGCGTCACCTCAGCGTCGCTGTGTGCGCGCTCCGGTGACACTCGCGCATCCGGATCTCGGTGAGTGTGACGAGAGCGCGGTCGGGTCCGCGCTCCGGTGACGCCCGTCGACCGATCGCTCACGGGTCCCGTGCACGGTGAACGTCATGCGAGCGCGGTCGCAACCACGCTCAGGACACGCCCGCGGCGGTCAAGGTGAGCGTCACTGTGTGCGCGCTCCGGTGACACTCGCGGATCCGGGTCTCGGTGAGTGTGACGAGAGCGCGGTCGGGTCCGCGCTCCAGTGACACTCGCGAAGGGGTCACGCGAGTGTGGCGGGAACGCAGTGGGGTCAGCGCTCGGGTGACGCTCGTCGACCGACGATGACGCCCGCGGATCCCGAGCGCCGTGAACGTTACGCGGGTGCGCTCGCACCAGCGCTCAGGTCACGCCCGCCACGGTCAAGGCGAGCGTCACCTGAGCGTCGCCATGTGCGCGCTCCGGTGACACTCGCGGATCCGGGTCCCGAGCACCGTGAACGTCACGCGAGCGCGGTCGCGACCACGCTCAGGTGACGCGCGTCGACCTCTGAAGGACGAGTGGGACGGGAGCGCGGTCGGGTCTGCGCTCCGGTGACGCTCAGCCCGCTTCGGCCGGGGCGGGTTCCTCGGCGCCCTCCGGGCCGTCGGTGCCCACGAGGTCCAGACCCGCTGCGGCGGAGAGCCCCTCCAGGTACCCGATCGCCCGCTCCGTGCGCGGGTAGGCGCGGACCAGCGACCAGAACGCGTCGTCGTGGCCCGGCACCAGCAGGTGCGCCAGCTCGTGGACCAGGACGTAGTCGACGACCCAGCCGGGCACCTCGCGCAGTCGCTCGCTGATCCGGATCGTGCGGTCCTCCGGTGTGCAGGACGCCCAGCGCGTGCGCATCGGAGGGACCCACCGGACCGACGCCGGGGTCGCCTTGCCCTTCAGGTACTTCCGCGACAGCTCGAGGCAGCGCTTCTGCAGCGCCTCGTCCCCGTGCCTGCCCGGAGAGCGCCGCTTGGCCTCGCTGCGCTCCAACCTGCTGACCATCTCGTCCACCCAGCGCCGTTCCTCGGCCTCGCTCATCCAGCCCGGGATGAACACGATCACCGTGTCACCCTCGCGCCGCGCGCTGACCATCCGACGCCGCCGGTCACTTCGCCTGACCTCGACGACCGCGGGGCTCGCCATGGGGTCCAGCTTAGTGCCCCGGATGAGCACGGTGGTGTCGGAACCGGTGGTCCAGCCGTTTCTCCGGCGAGTCCGGTCCGTTCATCCACAGATCTGGCCACCTGTGGACAACCGTTCGCGTTCCCGGCGCGGCAGCGCGATGCTCGACGCGTGTCCTCCCCTCCCGCCCCCGACCAGGTCGCCGCGTCGCCCGTCCCCGCGCGTCTGGTCACCGCACCGCACCGGGCGCTGCTCACCCGCGGGCCGGACGGGCGCCAGTTCGGGCTGTCGCCGGGCCGGAGCGTGGCGGTCGAGGGCCTGCCCGCGCAGGTGCTGCCGCTGGTGGACCGGCTGCGGGCGCCCGCCGTCGCGGTGGAGTGGGTCGCCGAGGCGACGGAGCGCGGAGTGCCGCCGGAGTACGCGGCCGCGCTGCTCGGCGGGCTCGTCGAGCGGGGTGTCCTGGTCGACGCGGAGATCGGGCCGCGCACGGCCGCGCGACGGGCCGCGGCCCGCGTGCGGGTGTGTGGCGAGGGCCCCCTCGCGGCCGGGGTGGCGCTGGGGCTCGCCCGCGCGGGGATCGGCGCGGTGGAGGTGGCTGCGCGGGGTCACGTCGAGAGTGCGGACGTCGGGTGCGGGGGCCTGCGCTCGGCGGACATCGGCAGGCCTCGGTCGGTCGCGGCCACCGAGGCCGTCGAGCGGCTCGGGCTGGGCACGAACACGGGCCCCGCCCCGTCCGGTCGCCGCCCGGACCTCGTGGTGCTGACGGATGCGGTGGTCCCGGACCCCGCGGTCGTCGCGGCGCTGCGGGCCGAGGGGGTCGACCATCTGCCCGTCTTCGTGCGGGACGGGGCGGGCGTCGTCGGGCCGCTGGTGCTCGTGGAGCGCTCGCCGTGCCTCGGGTGCGTCGAGCGCTGGCGGGCGCAGCGCGATCCGGCCTGGCCGCGGATCGCGGCGCAGCTGGCGGGCCGGAGCGGGTCGGCGGAGCCGGAGGCGGTCGTGGCGAGTGCGGCCCTCGGGGCGGCGCAGGTCCTGGTGCTGGTGGACGGGCGGGTGCGGCCGCCCTCGCTCGGCGCCTCCCTCGAGCTCGATCCACACACCGCACGGCTGGTCCGGCGCCCGTGGACGGCGCATCCGGGCTGCCCGTGCGGGTGGGCGCGCCGCACCGCGGTGCCCCGTCCGCGGGTGCCGCGAGCCGCGAACCGCGCCCGTGCGACGGGTGAGATGAGGCGGACGAGGTGCGCCGTGGCGCCGGAGGGGGAGACAATCATGGAGTGAGCGACATCCCGCGCCGCACCGCGTCCCGCACCGCGAAGCTGGCCAGCCTCCCCCTCGGGGTCGCGGGCCGGGCCGCCGCAGGCTGGGGGCGGCGGATCGCCGGGGGTGACCGCGAGCAGATCTCGGCGCAGATGATGGCGAAGAGCGCCGAACAGCTCTTCGCCGTGCTCGGCGAGCTCAAGGGCGGCGCCATGAAGTTCGGCCAGGCGCTGAGCGTCTTCGAGGCCGCGGTGCCGGACGAGCTGGCCGAGCCGTACCGCGAGGCGCTGACCAAGCTGCAGACCGCGGCGCCCCCGATGCCGACCGCGGACGTGCACCGCATGCTCGCCGAGCAGTTCGGGCGCGGTTGGCGGTCCCGTTTCCGGGAGTTCGACGAGGTGCCGGCCGCGGCCGCAAGCATCGGCCAGGTCCACCGGGCCGTCTGGCGAGACGGTCGGGACGTGGCGGTCAAGGTCCAGTACCCCGGGGCCGAGGAGGCCGTGCTCTCCGACCTGCGGCAGCTGTCCCGGATGAGCAGGCTGCTGCAGCCGCTCGCTCCCGGCATGGACATCAAACCGTTGATCGCCGAGCTGCGGGAGCGGATGGTCGAGGAGCTCGACTACCGGGACGAGGCGGACAACCAGCGGGCCTTCGCTTCGGTCTACGCGGACGACCCGGAGATCCGGGTGCCGCGGGTCGTCGCGTCGGCACCCAAGGCGATGGTCAGCGAGTGGGTCACCGGCAGGCGGCTCGGGGACGTGATCCGCCAGGGCACCCAGGAGGAGCGCGACCGTGCGGGCGAGCTGCTCGCCGGGTTCCACTACTCCGCGCCGTACCGCGTGCACCTGCTCCACTCCGACCCGCACCCCGGGAACTTCCAGATCCTCGACGACGGCCGGATGCTGGTCGTCGACTTCGGGGCGGTGGCACGGCTGCCGGAGGGGCTGCCTCGGCCGCTCACGATCATGACGAAGTTCGCCCTGGAGAACCGGCCCGCGGACCTCATCGCGCTGCTGCGGGACGAAGGGTTCCTGCGCGCGGGCACCGACGTCTCCGCGGATGACGTCCTCGCCTACCTCGCCCCCTTCACCGAGCCTCTGCACACCGAGCGCTTCCGCTTCACCCGCCGCTGGCTACAGGGCCAGGCCGAGCGGGTCGGCGACCTGCGCAGCCCGGAGTTCGACACCGGGCGCGCCTTGAACCTGCCGCCGCAGTACCTGCTGGTCCACCGGGTCACCCTCGGCACCCTCGGCGTGCTCTGCCAGCTGGAGGCGGACGTCCCGCTGCGCGGCATCGTCGGTCGTTGGCAGCCGGAGCTGTTCACCCCGGCCGACTGACCCGACCCGGAGGGCGCCGGAACGCCCCACGCCCGCCCCGGTGAGGGTCCGGGGCGGGCGTGGGGGACCGCGACGGGTCGCGACAGGTCGCGGGTCGGTCCGCGGCCGTCGCCGCGGTCAGTGCGCACTCACGGCGCGGTCAGGGCTCGACTCACCGCACGGTGACTGCGCGGGCGTGCTCGGCCCGGCGGGCACAGAAGCGTGCCAACCGGGCCCAGCCGCGTCCGGCGGACAGGTGGCGCGCGAGGCGGTGCTCGCGCGCCCGCTGTTCCGCCTCTCGGTGTCGAGATCGAGCGAGGGCTTCGTGGAGCAACAACACGGCGGATCCCTGGGCGTCGAGGGTGGTCGAGTGCGGCGCGCGATCGGTCTGCGGCAGGAAGTTCGTGGTCATCGGTCTGGCCTCTCCTGTGGAGTCGGTGGTGGGAAACGGGTGATCGTCAGGCGCAGGGTCGGGCACGCAGCGCCCGGGCCAGCTCTTGGGCCCGCTGGTGCGCCTCGGCCCAGGCCCGGTCGCGGGCGAGGTCGGCCTTGCTGGGCCTGCCCCTCGGCCGCTTCCGCGGGACGACGACTCCTCGTTCGAAGATCTCGCCGCCCCACACGCCCCAGGGCTCCTCGCGGGACAGCGCACCCGCCAGACACTCGATCCTGATCGGACAGTCCGCACAGAGTGCCTTCGCCCGCTCCAGCTCGGCGGGGGTCTCGGCGAACCACAGGTCCGCGTCACCCTCCCGACAGGGCAGGTTCAGGTCCTTCTCCGGGACGTCGGTCAACAGCCCCCCGGTGGGGGCACCGTCCGGCATCGCGACCGCGGTGTCTCCGCCGCCGTCCTGCATCGTGATCGCCCCGCCGTCGCACGGGGTGGATCTCACTAGCACCGCACTACCTCCTGGTGTGGTGGGTGGTGTTTCCTTCTCGGTCCGTCCTCCGGTCGGAGAACGCGAAAAAGGGGCCGCGGAACCCCTGGTGTGGGTTCCGCGGCCCCTGAAGATTCGGCCGGTGGCTGCTCAGCTCATGATCGACTGAGCCCGCCTGGAACGGACACACCTGTCCAGTTGTGATCGGTCAGCGGAATGCGGTTGCCCTGCACGTACGCACGCTGCGCCCAACCGCCGCGGAGACGCGCGGACTCGGGCTTCATGACGCGGGCCGCGCTCGGGGTCGGCACACCGCACACGTCTCCCGTGGTCCGGGTCGTGGTGAAGAGCTTCATCGCGGCGTACCTCCTCTCGTGGCGGCCGTGCAGAAGGACGGGCCGTTGCTCCGTCCGTGGTCAGCACACTAATGCGCGGCCTCGGAGCCGCACAACCGAATTAATCCGTTGATTGGAGAAGCACTTCGTGGGTCAGCCGGGCTCGGTGATCAACGCCAGGACCTCGGGCCCGTAGCGGTCCAGCTTGCGCGACCCGATCCCGGGGATGGCGACGAGTGCGGCGGGGTCCGCGGGGCGCTGCTCCGCGATGGCGGCGAGGGTGGCGTCGGTGAAGACCACATAGGACGGCACCCCCTGCCGTTTCGCCACGTCGGCCCGCCATTCGCGCAGCCGATCCAACAGCTCGGTATCCAGATCGGACGGACACGCGCCGCACCGCTGCAGCTTCAGCGCCTCGGTCCCGATCAGCGGCTCGCCACAGATCCGGCACCGGGGCTTCGGGCCGCCCGTGCGCCGCCGATCCCCCTGCGCCACGCGCGAGGCGGCGTGGTCCTCCGGGATCAGTCCGTGGAGGAACCGGCTGCGCCTGCGCTGCCGACCGCGCCCGGCGGCGCGGGTCAGCGCCCACGAGATCCGCAGGACCCGGCGCGCCCGGGTCACACCGACGTAGAGCAGCCTGCGCTCCTCCTCGATCGCCGCCTCGTCACCCTCGGCGTGCTGGATCGGCAGGGTGCCGTCCGCCAGGCCGACGAGGAACACGACATCCCACTCCAGGCCCTTCGCGGCGTGCAGCGACGCGAGCGTGACGCCCTGGACGGTCGGCGGGTGCGCCGAGTCGGCCCGCGCCTCGAGCTCGGCGGCGAAGCGCCGCAGGTCCGCCTCGGGCTCGACCGCGGCCAGCTCCTCCGCCAGCCCGACCAGGGCGAGCAGCGACTCCCACTGCGCGCGCATCGCCGCGCCCGCGGGCGGTTCGTCGCTCAGCCCGACCGGCGCCAGCACCCGCCGGACGGCGGTGACCAGGTCCGTGCCCTCCGGCGCGGGCGGCGCGGTGCGGATCGCGATCATCGCGCGGCGCACCTCGGCACGGACGAAGAACCGCTCGCCCCCGCGGACCTGGTACGGCACGCCCGCCTCGGTGAGCGCCTGCTCGTAGACCTCGGACTGCGCGTTGATCCGGAACAGCACCGCGACCTCGGCGGCGGGGGTGCCGTCCGCGATCATGCGCCGGATCTTGGCGGCGACGGCGGCCGCCTCGTCAGGCTCGTCGGGGTGCTCGGTGAAGTCCGGGTCCGGACCCGGCGGCAGCTGCCCGACGAGCCGCGGCCTGCTCCCCGCCACCCGGCCGCGCGCCGCGCCGATCACCGTGTTCGCCGCGGCGACGATCTGCGGCGTGGAGCGGTAGTCCCTGGTCAGCCGGACCACGGTGGCCTCGGGGAACCGGCGTGCGAAGTCCAGCAGGTAGCGCGGGGAGGCGCCGGCGAAGGTGTAGATGGTCTGGTTCGCGTCGCCGACCACGGTCAGGTCGTCCCGCCCGCCGACCCACGCGTCGAGCACCCGCTGCTGCAGCGGTGTGACGTCCTGGTACTCGTCGACCACGAAGCAGCGGTAGCGGTCCCGGAACTCCTCCGCGACGCTCGCGTGCTCCTCCAACGCGGCCGCGACGTGCAAGAGCAGATCGTCGAAGTCCAGCAGCTCGGCCTGGTTCTTCAGCGCCTCGTACCCCGCGTAGACCTGGGCGACCTGCTCGGCCGGGCCGGGAACGTCTCGCCGCAGGCGCGCGACCTCCGCCGCGTACCCCTGCGGCGTGACGAGGCTGGACTTGGCCCACTCGATCTCGGTCGCCAGGTCCCGCAGCGCGTCCGAGTCGGTGCCCGCCTTGGCGCGGGCCGCCGCCTGCCCGATGAGCCGCAGCTTGCCCTCCAGCAGCGGCCACGGCCGCTCCCCCACGACCTGCGGCCAGAAGTACTTCAGCTGGCGCAGCGCCGCGGCGTGGAACGTGCGGGCCTGGACGCCCGGCGCGTCGAGCGCCCGCAGCCGGGTGCGCAGCTCGCCCGCCGCCCGCGCCGTGAAGGTGACGGCGAGGACCTGGCCCGGCGCGACGTGTCCGTGCCGGACGAGGTGCGCGATCCGGTGGGTGATCGTGCGGGTCTTCCCGGTGCCCGCCCCGGCCAGCACGCAGACCGGCCCGCGCGGCGCGGTGACGGCGGCGCGCTGCTCGTCGTCGAGGTGGTCCTCGGCCGAGGCCGCGCTTGCGGAGCGGACCATCGGCCCAGCGAGGGGGTCGGCGGGAAGGGTCACGCGGGCCATCCTGACAAACACCACCGACGGTTTCGGGCGCGGGCCGGGGGGTGACCCAGCACACAGCGGGAACGGCGGCCGTCGCGGCGCTGTTGCACCGGTCATGGCCGATCTGACGATGTACACCACCACGTGGTGCGGCTTCTGCCGCCGCCTCAAGCTCCAGCTCGACGAGGCGGGCATCGCCTACCGCGAGATCGACATCGAGCGGGACCCGGACGCGGCGCGGTTCGTCGAGGGCGTGAACGGCGGCAACCAGACCGTGCCGACCGTCGTCTACCCCGACGAGACCACGGCGACCAACCCGAGCTTCGCCGACGTCAAGCGCAAGCTCGCCGCCTAGATGAGCAATTCCAAGGGTTTCGTGCGGCGCGGCGTGCGTCGGTGATGAGTGGAGGGTGCCCAAGATCAGCGCGCTGACCCAGAAGAGCAGGAGGCTCTCGTGGACGCTGACTTGGACACCCTCGCCACGGCACTGTACGTGCGCACCGACGACCTACTGAAAGCCTCGCCCGATCGGGCTCCATGGCGGCCCACGATCGGCATCGCACCGAAGATCACAGATGCCGAGCTGGTCACCTTGGCGGTGATGGCGGCGCTGCTGCGATTCACCAGCGAGGCCCGCTGGCTGCGCCACGCCCGCGCCCATCTCGGTCATCTGTTCCGCTACCTGCCCCAGCAGCCCGGCTACAACAAGCGCCTCCGCGCGCTCGCCCCGACCCTCGAGTGGCTGATCACCGCCCTGGCCGCCGACACCAGCCTCTGGTCCGACGACGTGTGGGTGGTCGACTCCACCCCGGTCGAGTGCGCCCGCTCCCGCGAGACGGTCAAGCGCTCCGACCTCGCCGGCTACGCCGAGTACGTCTACTGCGCCTCGCACTCACGGTTCTTCTGGGGGTTGCGCCTACACCTGATCACGACCCTGCACGGACTCCCGATCGGGTTCGCCCTCACCGGGGCGAAGGCCGACGAACGCCAGGTCCTGCTCTCCGTGCTCGCCGCCGACCCGTCCCTGCTCGTCGGTCGCCGCGACCAGATCATCATCGCGGACAAGAACTACTACGGCCGCGAGTTCGAGGCCACCGTGGACACAGCCGGGCTACACCTGCTCCGCCCAGCCCGCCGAGGCGAGCAACCCCGACCAGGCGCCCGGTTCCTCCGGCCGCTCCGCCAGACCATCGAGTCGATCTTCGACACTCTCAAAGGACAGCTCGACCTCGAAACACATGGCGGACATACCATCACCGGGGTAGCCGTCCGGGTCTACCAGCGGCTCCTCGCCCTGACCGCCGTCATATGGCACAACGACCGGACCGGCCACCCCATCAAACGGTCCCTCCTGGCCTACGACCACTGACCTTGGAATCACTCATCTAGGGGGTGTCTGATGGATCTCCGCCGAGTCCGCGGGGTTCCAGTGGCCCGCAAGGCCAAGGAGGGTCCGATCCCGGGGTTGGATCGGACCCGACGAGAACGCCGCGGGGCGCCGCCTGGGGCCCCACGGGCCGGCTGGAGATCCATCAGACACCCCCTAAAGCCCGCTCAGTCCAGCGCGGCCCAGGAGTCGAGCATCGAGCGGGCGATGGACACCCGGCCCGGGAGCAGCACGCTCCCCGGCTCGGGCGTGGCGGCCCAGTCGCCCTGGGTCATCGCCCGGCGCAGTTCGGCGCGGGTGATCCAGCGGGCCTCCTCGATCTCGCCGTCCGCGGGGACCAGCGGTGCCTCCGGGTCGGCGCGCGCGTGGAAGCCGACCATCAGCGAGCGCGGGAACGGCCAGGCCTGGCTGCCCAGGTAGGTGATGTCGGTGACCTCGACACCCACCTCCTCGCCGATCTCGCGGGCCACGCACGCCTCCAGGGACTCGCCCGCCTCGACGAAGCCGGCGAGCACGGAGTAGCGCCCCGGCGGCCAGACCGGCTGCCGGGCGAGCAGGACGCGGTCCGCCCCGTCGTGCACCAGGCAGATCACGGCCGGGTCGGTGCGCGGGTACTCCTCGTGGCCCTCGGCCTCGCACCTGCGGGCCCAGCCCGCGTTGTGCGGATGGGTCGGGGAGCCGTCCCGCGCGCAGAACCGCGCGGTGTCGTGCCAGTTGAGCGCCGCGACCGCGCCGGTGAGCAGGCCCGCTCCCAGCGCGTCGAGCTCGCCGCCGACCGCACGCAGGTCCGACCACTCCGACGGATCGTCTCCCGCCACCAGGTCCGGGCGCCCGCGCACGGCCCAGTAGGCGACGCCCTCGGCCTCGCCGAGCAGCACGGCGTCCTCCGGGGGCGCGGGCGCGATGTCCGTGGCCGGCTTGGTGCGCAGGGTGACCCCGGATCCCGACGCGGCGTCCCACCCCGCGGCGTCCCCCTCCGCGAAGTGCGCGCCCGGCGCCGTGTCCCAGGAGACCGGGGTGCGCCCCTTCTCGTCCACCACGACGACGCGGGCCGTGGCCCAGCCCGCCTTCTGCCGGTCCGCGTCCAGCCGGAGCGGTTCGTCACGCGCGACCGTGCCCCGGGACAGGACCGGCGGCTGGATCAGCCGGAAGCTCACTCCACACCTCCGAGCGCCCGCAGCCGCGGGCCGATCGTCTCGGCGTCACCCACGATGACACCGGTGAACCGCTCGGGGGCGAAGTACTGCAGAGCCGCGTCCGCGACCTGCTCGGGGGTGACCGCCTCCAGCCGGACCGGCCGCTCCCGCAGCCAGTCGATCCCCAGGCCCGCCGCGTCCAGGGCCGACAGGGTCGCCGCGAGCCCGCCCTGGCTGTCCAGCGAGATCAGCAGCGACCCGACGGCGTAGCGCCGGGCGGCGTCGATCTCCTCGGCCGTCGGCGGCACGGCCACCATCCGGCCCAGCTCGTACCGCGTCTCCAGGAGCGCGGCCGCCGTGACGTCACTCGCCACGTCCGTCTCCACGCCGAGCACCGCACCGCCGGGCACGAACTCCGCCCCCGAGTGGGCGCCGTAGGTGTAGCCCTTGTCCTCGCGGACGTTCTCCATCCAGCGCGACGAGAAGTAGCCGCCGAAGACCAGGTTGGCCAGCTGGAAGGCGGCGTACCCCGGGTCGTCCCGGCGCCGCGCCGGTCCGGTGAGCCGCAGCTGGGACTGCACCGAACCGGGCCGGTGCACCAGCTCGAGCGGGCCGGCGACGGGCAGCGGCGGCAGGCTCAGCTCGCGCGCCGTCTCCTCGGACCGCCAGTGGCCCAACGCCTTCTCCACCTCGGCGAGCGCACTCTGCGGCTCGATGTCGCCCACCAGCACGAGCGTGGAGCCGCGCGGCACCACGCCCGCGGTGTGCACCGCGCGCACCTGCTCGGGCGTGACGGCCGCGACCGCCTCGCCCGTCGGCGTCTCCAGCGCGATCGGGTGGTCGCCGAACCGTTTGCGCTGCAGGGCCTCCCGCGCCACCGTGCGCGGCTGGGCGCGCGCCAGCGAGATCCGCTCGACGAGCCGGGCGCGCTCGCGCACCAGTTCCTGCTCGGGATAGGTCGCCGAGGTGAGGACCTCACCGAGGACCCCGAGCACGGTCGGCAGCCCGGCGGCGAGGCCGGAGCCCTGAACCACGAGCCGCTCGGGGTCGACGAACACGCCGAGGTCCGCCCCCACCGTGGCCAGCTCGTCGTCGATGCCGACCCGGTCCCGCTCCGCGGTGCCGGTCAGCAGGGTGGAGGACAACAGCTCGGCCCGGGCCGAGAACGCCTGGTCCGCCGTGGGACCCGCGGCCGCGAACGGGATCCGCAGCCGCACCTCGACCATCGGGACGCCGGGCCGGTGGACGGCCAGGACCCGCAGCCCGTTCGACAGGGTGGTGGTGTGGACCTCCGGGAGCGGCACCTCGCGCATCGCGCCCAGGTCCGGCAGCGGCCGGGGGCCCTGCGGGGTGCGGCCGATCTGCTCGGCGCTGCGGTGGGTGGTGGGCGCGCTCATTCCGCGGTCTCCTCGGCAGTCGGATCGGCGGTCGGATCGGCGGTCGGATCGGCGGTCGGTTCCACGAGCAGGACGGCGCGCCCCTGGGACCGCAGCGCGGCCGCCGCGGCCCGCACCCCGTCCGGGGTGATCGCCGCGATCCGGGCGGGCAGCTCGGTGGCGATCTCCGCGCGGCCGTAGAGCAGCTCGCGGGCGCCGAGCCCGAGCATCCGGTACATCACCCGGTCGTCCTCGTGGTGCAGGGCCGCGGCCCAGCGGGCGGACTGGCGGGCCAGCTCCTCGACCGACGGGCCTGCGGCCGCCAGCTTGTCCAGCTCCTCGTCGACCGCGCCGAGCACCCGGTCCGGGTCGACGTCCGCCGGATGGACCGCGGTGATCGTGAAGGTGTCCGGGTCCCGCGCGTCGAGCGGGCCGCCCATCAGCCCGTTGCTCGCGCTGACGTCCGTGACCAGCCCGTCGGTGTGGACGAGCCTGCGCTGCAACCGGGCCGCCTCCCCGTCCGACAGCACGGAGGCGAGCAGGGCGTGCGCCAGGTAGGCGTCCAGCTCGGTCGTCGGGTCCGGCACCCGGTAGCCGACGGCCAGGGCGGGCAGCGGGGCGTGCGCGTCCGCGACGGCCTGGCGGCGCTCGGCACCCGCGACCGGCTCGGCGAACGACGGCCGCGCCGGGGTGGGCCGCGCGGGGATGTCGCCGAAGTGCTTCTCGATCAGCGCCAGCGTGCCGTCCACCCCGTGCTCGCCCAGGTCTCCGTGCACCGTGACCAGCGCGTTCCCCGGGGCGTAGAAGGTGTCGAAGAACGACGCCGCATCGTCTAGCGTGGCCTGTTCGAGCTCGCTGAAGTCTCCGTACCCGTTGTGCGCGTTCGGGAAGGTGTCGTAGAGGACCGGGGGCAGCAGGATCCAGGGGAAGCCGCCGTAGGGGCGGTTCAGCACGTTGAGCCGGATCTCCTCCTTCACCACGTCCACCTGGTTGCGCAGGTTCTCCTCGGTGAGCATCGGCGCGCGCAGCCGGTCCGCCTCGAGGAACAGCGCCCGCTCCAGCGCGGCGCCGGGCAGCACCTCGAAGTAGTCCGTGTAGTCCTGGTGGGTGGAGCCGTTGAACACCCCGCCCGCACCCTGGACCTGCCGGAAGTGGGCCAGCTTCTCCAGGCTCTCGCTGCCCTGGAACATCAGGTGCTCGAACAGGTGGGCGAAGCCCGTACGCCCCTCCGGTTCCGAGCGGAACCCGACGTCGACGTGCACCGAGACCCCGACCACCGGCGTGGCCGGGTCGGGGACGACGAGGACCCGCAGCCCGTTGCCGAGCACTGTCCGGTGGATCTGGAGTTCCGACACGACCCGACCCTATCCCCGGGTCCCGACCGTCCGCCGGGTGATCGGCGCCGGAGGGGTCAGTTGTCCACAGGTCCCAGGAACTTCTCGACGCGCCGCCGCCCGCTGGCGGGCCACAGCGTCACCACGAAGACCGTGCGCCGTCGGAGGTGCGCTGCCGCGGTCGCCGACCCGAACATCAGTGCCGCCCCGACCAAGAGGAGCCACGCCCCACTGCCGATCACCATCGTCTCCACCAACCCGGCGAACTCGGAGAACTGCACCGCGATCAGCGCCGACCAGACACCGAGCGCAGCGACGCAGACGCCCGTCGTCCCGAGCCGGAAGAGCGTGTCCGCCGCCCAGGAACCCTCACGTCGCACCGCACGCCATTGCGCTCCGCCCACCGCGGTGGCTGCGCTGACGAGGACCAGCATCCCGAGGTACGGATCCGACAACGGCTCGGTCACAGGCCAGTTGACCCTCGCCGTCCAGCCGGTCAGCTCGAACCTACGAGGGATGTCGCCGTCGCTCCAGAGTCGGGTCAGCAACGGTAGGAAGGTCCCGATGGAGGCCATGCACGCGCCCGGTGCTCCCACCACGAGTTGGACGTAGGCGGCGACCGCGGTCGCGTACCGCCGTCGCCCCCGCGCTTCGGGGCCCGGGGGCGGAACGGAGGGGGCACCACCGGGCGTCGTGATCATGAGCGAACTCTGCCGGCTGCCCGGAAGCAACGGACGATTCGCCCGAACGGCTCAGGCGGGCGGAAGGATGACGAACTGGCGCAGGGCGAGGTCGGGGTAGGTGACCGGGCCGCGGGGGCCCGGGGTGTGGTCGACGTTGATGCCCGTCTCGGGGAGACCGAGGAGCTTGTAGCCGTCGAGCAGCCGAGTGGGGGCGTTCCAGAACACACCCGTGCCGGTGTAGGCGTCGATGAAGGTGCGGGCGACCGTCTCATCGGTGGCGGCGACGCAGGCGGCGAGGCCGGAGGTCTCGCGGGCGGCGGTCAACGCGGCTTCGACCGCACCGTTCACGGGCGCGACCGTCACGTGCGCCTCGTTGCCCGAGTCGAGGGCCCACTCGTGGCCCAGTGCGTGCTCGTGCGGCGGCAGCGACAGGGTGATCCCCCTGTCCCGCAACACCTTCTCCGCGACCGGCAGCAGCCGGTCGTACACCGGGCGGTCGATCAGCAGCAGGTTCAGCCGGTTGCACACCCCGAGCCGGTCGGTGGAGTCGTGCACGAGGCGCTCGACCAGGGCGTCGTCGGCGCTGGAGTCGAGGTAGAGGACCCCGCCGCCGTCGGCGTGGGCGAGCACGCGGGTGCCCGCCGCGGCGCCGAGCATCGACAGCTTGCGGGTCACCTCGCCGCTGCCGCGCACCACGACCAGCGGCACGAGATCGGGCAGGCCGACGAGCGCCTCGGCGCCCGCGTGCCCGGGCAGCGGGACGAGCTGCACGGCGTCGGTGGGGATGGCGTGGGCCGCGAGAGCGGGCGCGATCACGAGCTCGACCAGGGCGGTCGCGCTGCCGAGCGCCGCGGAACCGGTCCGCAGCACGGCCGCGCTGCGGGCCTTGAGGACCTGGGAGGCCACGTCGATCGTGACGTTCGGCCGGGCCTCGAACACCGCGCCGATCACGCCGACCGGGATGCTGCGCTCGAACACGCGCTCCCCCGACGGCAGGTCGCGGACGAACCGCTCGGTGGGGGGCTCGGGGGTGTCGGCGAGCACCTCGAGCTGGGTCGCCATGTCCGCCAGGCGCTCCGGGGTGATCCGGAGCCGGTCGAGCAGCCCGCCCGCCATGCCGTTCGCGGTGGCGGACTCGACGTCCGCGGTGTTGGCCGCCAACAGCTCCGGCGCCTTCTCGCGCAGCAGGCCCCCGGCGGTGCGCAGGGCCGTGTCGACGGCCGGGCCGCCGGCCGCGCGCACTCCCGGCGCGGCCGCGGCGGCGCGCTGGGCAGCGGCACGGACGGCGACGAACTCGGCGGAGCTTTCAGGGGCCTGACTCACCGCGCCAGGGTACGTCACCAGCGTCGATCACCCGTGGCCGTGCTCGGTCGACGGGAGGGCACGTTTCGTGCACCCACTGCTGCGTGATCGTCGATAGCGTGCGCTCAGAGCTGCGCGCGGAGCAGTGAGCGCACGCTATCGACGATCATGGACCGGCTCCGCGTAGACGACGATGTTGTCCTCGTAGCTGCGTGTCCGCGGGTCGAAGCGGCCGCCGCAGGTGATCAGCACGAGCCGCGGGGGGCCGGTGCGGGCGAAGGTGTCCGCGGGCAGGGCGGCCTTCCCGAACTCCCGCCGGGCGACCACGCGGTACTCGACCGGGCGGCCGTCGGCAGCCTGCAGGACCACCGGTTCCCCCACCGTGAGCTGCGGCAACACCGCCAGCACCCCGATGCCTGCGAGCCGCGAGTCCACGTGTCCCACGACGACCACGGTGCCGGTCCCCGACCCCGCGAGCGCGCCCGGCGCCCACCAGCCGACCGTCTGCGGCGGGTCCGGCACGAGCAACGCCCCGTCCGGCCCGGTACCAACCGGCACGACCGGCGCGGCGACCCCCCGCAGCTCCAGTCGGGCCGGGACCGTCCCGGGCAGCCGGAGATCGAGCGGCGCACCCGGCCGCAGGTCCCCCGTCTCGACGCGGGCGGGTGCGGCTGCGGTGGGCACGTCGCCGACCGGCGCCGCGTCGACGGCGGGCTCCCGCCCGAACCACAGCGCCGCGGCGGTCCCGAGCAGGACCGCCCCGGCGAGCAGCAACGCCGTCGACGCCCGCGGCCGCCGACGACGCGGGGCGGGGCCCCCGCCCGACGGCGTCGTCGCGGGGGCGTCGGGCCGCGTGCCCTCGAACGCCCGCAGGGCGGCGGGCAGGGCGACGGCGGGCAGCGCATACGCGGCCAGCGCGGACGCGGGGGGCGCATACGCCGGCAGTGCAGCACCCGGCAGCGCACACGCCTGCAGCGCAGCACCCGGCAGGGCGTCACTCGAGGACGCTCCGGACTCCGGCCGCGCCGCCGCGGGCAGGTCGGGCACGGTCAGGAGCGGTCGGCGCGGGTGCGGGTCCGGGCGGCGGCGACACCACCGGCGCCGAGCAGGACCAGACCGGAGCCGGCGAGGATCACCGGGAGGACGTCGTCGGACCCGGCGGCCTGGCCGCCGGTGCCTGCGTCGACCGCACCGGGCGTGGTGGCACCTGCCGCGGACGTCGCCGCGTTCACCCGGCCCGCGAGGGCGTCGAGCTTGCGCAGGGCCTCCTGGGCGGCGGCCTTGGCCTCCGGGGTGGCGTTCGGGTCGGCCAGGACGGCCTGGGCGGCATCGCGCGCCTGCTGCATCAGCGCCTGCGCGGCCTGCAGCCAGGCGGTGTCGAACGGCTGCCCGGAGCGGGCCTGCAGGTCTGCGACGAGGGCCTGCTGCTGGGCGTCGAGCTGGTCGCCGAGGGTCACCCCGGCCGCCGTCGCAGCCTGCTTGACCTGGTCGAGCAGCGCCTGCCCCTGGGTGGTCAGCTCCGGCGCGAGGCCGGTCACCTGCTCGCCGACGCCCTTCTCGGTCCCGAGCCCGCCCAGCGCGACCAGGGCGAGAGCCCCCTGGTTCGCCTGACCGAAGGCCTCGCGGGTGGCGTCGGTGGCCTGCCCACCCGCGTCGGGCGCGGGGGCGGCGGTGTCGGTGGGGATGGCGGGAGCCTGGTCGCTCGGCGACGAGCAGGCGACGGCGCCGGTCAGGGCCAGTACGGACAGCAGAGTGCCTGTAGTCAGGCGAGCACGGAACGTCACAGCGTCCGAGTATCGCGGCGCAACGGATCCCCGCAACCGGACGGAGTCCTATCGTGTACTCCGTTCAGCCGAGGTGATTGACACCCGTTCGGCGGGGGAACACAGGGCGTCCGCCCGTCACCGCCCGGGGATCCGCGCGGGCGTCGAGGGCGGCGGGACGACCGGGCCGATGTCGCCGTCCGGCGCCGCGTCGAGGTCGACCACGACCGGGGCGTGGTCGCTCGGCCCGGATCCCTTGCGCGCCTTGCGGTCGATCCACGCCGCCTGCACCCGCCCGGCGGGGTCGCTGCCGCAGAGCACCAGGTCGATCCGCATCCCGAGGTCCTTGTGGAAGCGGCCCGCGCGGTAGTCCCAGTAGGAGAAGACCCGCTCGGTCGGCCACCGGTCCCGCACGACGTCCGCGAGCCCGGTCGCCTCCAGCGCCGCCAGGGCCTCTCGCTCCGGCGGCGTGACGTGCGTGGAACCGACGAACACCGCCGGGTCCCAGACGTCCGCGTCGGTCGGCGCGATGTTCATGTCGCCCGCCACGACCGTGGTGGCCGGGTCGCCCGCGGACACCAGGTGTCGCAGCGACTCCAGCCAGCGGAGCTTGTAGCCGTAGTGCGGGTCGTCGGGGGTGCGGCCGTTCGGCACGTAGACCGAGGTGACGCGCAGCCCGCCGCAGGTCGCGGTGATCGCGCGGGCGTCGAGGGAGCCGTCGAACTCGGGCTCCTCGGGCAGCCCGCGCACGACGTCCACCAGCCCGACGCGGGACAGCAGCGCGACCCCGTTCCAGCGACCCTGCCCGTGGTGGGCGACCTCGTAGCCGCGCTCGCGGATCGGGCCGTCGAGCTCCTTCGCCCAGTCGTCGTCGGACAGCTTGGTCTCCTGCAGGCACACGACGTCCGGCGCCCGCTCGTCCAGCCACGGCAGGAGCCGGGGGAGGCGGGACTTGGCGGAGTTGACGTTCCAGGTCGCGACACGCACGACCGCGAAGACTAATCCTCGTCCGGAGGCGTGGCCTTGCGGACGTAGAGGAGCCGGTCGCCGCGCTCGAGGGCGTCGACCTTCGAGGCGTCCACCCGGTACAGCTGCTCGCCCCGCACCACGCCCAGCACGATGTCCGCGAGGTGCCGGGGCGACCCGCCCACCTCGCTCGCCTCCACCTCGCGCTCGCTGATCGCGAAGCCCGCGTCCGGGGTGAGCAGGTCCTCGACCACCTCGACGACGCTCGGGGTGCGGGTCGCGACGCCGAGCAACCGCCCCGCCGTCTCCGCGGAGACGATCACGGAGTCGGCGCCGGACTGGCGGAGGAGGTGGACGTTCTCCGACTCCCGCACCGCCACCACGATGCGCGTCTTGGGCGACAGCTCCTTCGCCGTCAAAGTGACGAGAACGGCGGTGTCGTCCCGGTTCGTGGCCACGATGACCGCCGAGGCCTGGTGCACCCCGGCGATCCGCAGCACGGAGGACCGGGTGGCGTTGCCGGTCACGGTCACGAGGCCGAGGGCGGAGGCCGCGTCGAGCTGGGCGCGGTCGGTGTCCACCACCACGATCCGCTCGGGCTCGGTCCCGTCCCCGAGCAGGGTCTCGACGGCGGCACGACCCTTCGTGCCGTAGCCGATGACGACCGTGTGGTCGCGCACGCGTGACCTCCAGCGCTGGATGCGGAACGACTGCCGGGAACGTTCGGTGAGCAGCTCGACGGTCGTGCCGACGAGGACGATCAGGAATAGCAGCCGCAGCGGCGTGATCACCACGGTGGTGAGCAGCCGCGCGAGCGGGGTGTAGGGCACGATGTCGCCGTAGCCGGTCGTGGAGAGCGACACCGTGGCGTAGTAGAGGGCGTCGTTGAACGAGATCGGGCCCTCGCCGTTGTTGTCGACGTAGCCGTCCCGCCCGATCCAGACGATCAGCGCCGCGGCGAGCAGCGCGCCGAACGCGACGGCCACCCGCTTGAGGAGCGCGACCAGCGGGCGCTCCGGGTTGTCGGGCATGCGGAGGGCGCCGATCACCTGCGGATCGACGGGCGGGCGGCGGGTCCGATCACGCATCGCGGCGCAGAATAGCGGTGATCGTCCCCGCCCGGGAGCGCGCGGTCGCGGACGCCGGACCGCGGGCGCTCCGGGTCACTCGATCGTGATGCCCGCGTCCGC
This sequence comes from Pseudonocardia oroxyli, assembly GCF_900102195.1. Classification (GTDB taxonomy): domain Bacteria; phylum Actinomycetota; class Actinomycetes; order Mycobacteriales; family Pseudonocardiaceae; genus Pseudonocardia; species Pseudonocardia oroxyli. The sequence goes on along the minus strand of NZ_FNBE01000008.1, from coordinate 164,723 downwards.
GCAGGCCGAGTCGACGAGGGCGTCGACACCGAAGGCGGACACCGGGTCCAGCGCGCCCACGCCCTCGATCTCCGACGCGTGCGCGGCGCCCCAGGCCAGCAGCGCGGCGGTCAGCGAGTAGGGGTCGCCGAACCGCAGCCGGGTCCGGGCGAGCAGGGTGCCGCCCGCGTCGAACACCTCGGCGACCGTCTCGGACCGGGCGGCCGCCGCGGCGGCCGGATCGGGTTCGCGCGGGATCCGGGTCGTGAGGCGGCGCAGACCGCGCAGGGCGATCCCGGGCGGCGGCGGGAGCCGGTGGACCGCCGTGCTCGCCCGCCCGAACCAGCCCAGGTGGACGTCGACGGTGCGCAGCCCCGGCGCCAGGCGGGGCAGCGCGAAGTGCTCCAGGGCACCGATCGAGAAGGCCGGGCGCGGCACGCCGTCGACGAGGTAGGTGCGCAGCCTGCGTCCGCCCGGCTCGGTGACCAGTGCGCCGTCGGCCACGGCGAAGGCGGGGCTGCTCGCGACGGTGACCGCCGACTCGGCCGTGCCGCGGGAGAACCACCGCCCGCCGCCGGTCAGGAAGTAGCCGACGTCGACCCGCGCCGCCCGCTCCCCCGCCTCGCGCAGGGCCAGGGCACCGGCGAGCACGCCGGGCACGAAGTCGTAGCCGAAGGCGGGGATCAGCCGGGCCCCGGAGCGCTGCGCGGCCGGCCCCTGCAGCTCGAAGACCTCGCGCAGGAACGGGCCCTCCCCGGTCGAGTCCAGGTAGGTCGCACCCGCCGCGACCACGGCGGCCAGGGCGGCGCCGCCGAGTTCGGCGAACGGCCCGACGGTGCTGACCAGGACGTCGCTCGGCCCGACGAGGGCGGCGACGGACGCCATGTCGGTGACGTCCGCCCTGGCGGTCTCGCAGCCCAGCCGCGCGCCCAGTGCCTCGGGGTTCCGCCCGGCGAGCACCGGTCGCAGGCCCCGCGCGAGCATCGCCTCGGCGGTGCGCCCGCCGGTGAACCCCGTGGCGCCGAACAGCACGATCCGTCCCGTCACGGGCCCGACCGTACTGGGCCCGGCCGCTCAGAACACCGCTGCCGTCCGTGGGTGGCTACGCTGCTGCGGTGGTGACCGAGGACGCGCCCCGGCGACGGTTCTTCCGCCGCGCCGCGCCGGACGCCACCGCTGTGCTCGCCGTCGGCTCGGCCATCGCCGAGGACCTGCGCGGCGGCCTCAGCCCCCGCGCGCTCGACCTCGGCGCCGATCCCGTGGCCCGGGCCGTCCGGCGGCTGCGGTCGCTGCTCGGGGCGGACGCCGTCGGGCTGGCGGGCCTGCACGGCGCTCCCGCGTGGGCCGGGCGGGCCCCGGCGGCGGCCGAGGACCTCGTCGAACAGGTGCGTCGGGACGGGCACCGGGCCTCGGCAGGTGGCGTGACCGCCGTCCCGCTGCTGGTCCGGGGCGAGGTCGCGGGGGTCTTGGTCGTGGCGGGGGACGTCCCGCGCGGGGCGGTGCGGCGCACCGCGGACTGGGTCGCCGAGTCCCTCGAACGCGGGCGGCTCGAGGCCTCCGCGGAGGCGGCCGCGCGGGCCGAGCTGCGGGCCCTGCGCGCGGAGATCTCCCCGCACTTCGTCTACAACGCGCTCACCACCATCGGGTCCTTCGTGGACTCCGACCCCGAGCGGGCGCGCGACCTCATCCTGGACTTCGCCGAGTACATCCGACACTCGGTCGCCCGCCGCGGCGACTACACGACCCTCGCGGGCGAGTTCCGTGCCATCGAGGCCTACCTGACGCTGGCCAGGGCGGTGCTGGGCGACCGGCTGCGCGTCCAGGTCCGCATCGCACCCGAGGTGCTCCCGGTGGCGCTGCCCTTCCTCGCCCTGCAACCGTTGGTGGAGAACGCGGTGCAACACGGCGTCGAGCGGCGCGAGGAGGGCGGGTCGGTGCAGGTCAGCGGTGAGGCGCAGGGCTCGGAGTGCGTCATCGCGATCGAGGACGACGGCCCGGGCATGGACCCCGACCACGCGCGCGCCGTACTCGCGGGCGCCACCGCCGGTGACGGGCTGGCGCTGACCAACGTCGACCGTCGACTGCGCGCTGTCTACGGGCCGCAGTACGGCCTGGTGATCGAGACCGCCCTCGGCGAGGGGACCCGCGTGGTGGTGCGGGTGCCGCGCTTCCAGGCCGGGGTGGTGGCCTCGTGACGCTCCGGGTGCTCGCCGTGGACGACGTCGCCCCCGCGCTCGCCGAGCTGTCCCGCCTGCTGGCCGCCTCGTCGCACGTGAGTGAGGTCGTGCCCGCGGGGGATGCGTTGTCCGCCTTGAAGCTGATCAAGGATGCGCGGTTCGACGCCGTGTTCCTCGACATCTCCATGCCCGGCATGGACGGGCTGGAGCTGGCCGGTGTGCTCGCCCGCATGACCGATCCCCCGGAGCTGGTGTTCGTCACCGCGTTCGAGGAGCACGCGGTGTCCGCCTACGGCGTCGGGGCGGTGGACTATCTCCTCAAACCCGTTGCGCGCGAACGCCTCGACGCCGCGTTGGCCCGGATCGTGCGCGTCGCGCGGCCCGCAGCGACCCAGCCCCCGCCGCCCGCGGTCGACGAGCTCGCGGCCGTGTCGGTGGAGCTGGGCGGGCGCACCCGGTACGTGCGGCGCGCGGACGTGCGGTTCGCCGAGGCACAGGGCGACTACGTGCGGCTGCACACCCGGGGCGGATCGCACCTGGTCAGGATGCCGATCTCGCGGCTCGAGGAGCACTGGGCCGCGTTCGGGTACGTGCGCGTGCACCGCAGCTTCCTGCTCGCCGTGCCCGCGGTGCAGGAGCTGCGCAGCGACGCGAGCGGCGGGCTGCTGGCGCACACCGACGCGGGCGACGTCCCGGTGAGCCGCCGGCACGCCCGCGACCTGCGCGACCGCCTCCTGGAAGCCGCGCAACGCGGGGATTTCGCGGGTGGTGCGCGGTGAGGGGCCTCCGCTCGCTGGGGCTGACGCTTGGGACGCCCAAGCGTCGCTCTGTGGTGCTTGGGCGGCCCAAGCGTCAGTGGGGCCCGGTGCTTGGGCGGCCCAAGCGTCGCTGCATGGCGCTTGGGCGTCCCAAGCGTCAGTGGGGCCGGGGGCGGGCGTGAGTCGCGGAAAACGCGTGGCCGTCACCTCGCCCCAGACCCGGATGGCGTTGGCCACGCGGCGGGCCGGGCCCGTGACCTCGCTCGACGCCGAGGCGCTCGCCCGTGCCCGCCGGGTGCGCCGGGCGCAGCTGCGGGTCGCGGCGGGCACGCTGGTCGGGGCCGCATTGCTCCTGGTCGGGCTGCCCGCCCTGCTCGACCTGCTGCCCCGGGACTGGCGGCTCGGGGACATGCCCGTGGTGTGGCTGGCCGTCGCCGTCCTGCCCTACCCCGTGCTCGCGACGCTGGCCTGGGTGCAGCTGCGCCGCGCGGAGCGGGTCGAGTGATCGCGCTCGCCGTCGTCCCCGTCGTCCTGGCCACCCTGCTGATCGGCGCGCGCGGGGTGGCCGCGATGCGCTCGACGTCGGACTTCCTGGTCGCCTCCCGCCGGGTGTCGCCCACCCTGAACGCGGCGGCGGTGAGCGGCGAGTACCTGTCCGCCGCGTCCTTCCTGGGCATCGCGGGGCTCGTGGTGAAGAACGGCGTCGGGGCGCTCTGGTACCCGGTCGGGTTCACCGCGGGCTACCTGTTGATGCTCGTGCTGGTCGCCGCACCCATGCGCCGCACGGGCGCGCTGACGGTGCCGGACTTCGCCGAGGCCCGGCTCGGGTCGGTGCGGTTGCGGCGGTTCTCGGCGGTCGTCGTGCTGGTGATCGCAGGCCTCTACCTGGTCCCCCAGTTCACCGCGGCGGGCCAGGTCCTGACGCTGGTCAGCGGCGCCCCGTACTGGGTGGGCATCGTGGTCGCGGGCGCCGCGGTGAGCATCACGCTCGCCCTCGGCGGGATGCGCGCGGCGACCTACGTGCAGGCGTTCCAGTTCGTCCTCAAGCTGGTGCTGTTCATCGTCCCGGCGGTGTGGCTGCTGGTCGCGGTCGGCGCCGAGACCCGTGCCGAGGCCCTGCGCCCGGCGGAGTACTCGATCTTCCCCGAGCCCACGTCGGTGACGTTCCGGCTCGACACCCGGCTGCAGGTCACCGCGCCCGTGACCGTCGTCGCCCAGGGGGTCCCGACGACGTTGCCGCCCGGCGAGCACGTCGCGCCCGGGGAGGCCACCTGGGTGTTCCCGGCGGGGGCGGCGGTGCCGGAGATCGCGGGGGTGGCCCTGCCCGGCAGCGACACCTGGCAGCGCCCCCTGCTCGACGGCGGCAACGGCCACCCCCTGCTGGCCACCTGGTCGATCCTGGTCGCCACGGCCCTGGGCACGATGGGGCTGCCGCACGTGATCGTCCGGTTCCACACCAGCCCGGACGGGCGCGCCGCGCGCCGCACCGCCGCGATCACGGTGGGGCTGTTGGGTTCCTTCTACGTGTTCACGGTGGTGTACGGGCTGCTGGGGTCCGTGCTGCTGCCGGAGCTGTACCTGTCCGGGGCGACGGACACCGCGGTCGTCGCGCTGCCGTCCCGGGTGGACGGCGGAGTGGCGGGTGACCTGTTCACGGCGCTGCTCACCGCGGGCGCCTTCGCCGCGTTCCTCGCCACCTCGCTGGGGCTGTTGCTCGCGCTGGCGGGCGCGGTGGCCCACGACCTGCTGCCCGGTTCGCTGCGCAGGCTGCGGCTGACCGCGCTGCTCGCCGCGGGCGTCATCGTGCTGTGTGCGCTGCCCGCCGTGCGGATCGACGTCGGGGCGGTGGTGACCTCGGCGTTCGCGGTGGCGGCGTCGACCTTCTGCCCGATGCTGGTGCTCGGGATCTGGTGGCGGCGGCTCACCGCGCGCGGCGCGTTCGCGGGGATGGCGATCGGGCTGCTCTCGAGCGCGGGGGTGATGGCGCTCGGGTTGGTGTTGCGGCCCGAGCCCGGCCTCGCCGCGCTGCTGCTCGGCCAGCCCGCGTTGTTCTCCGTCCCGCTGGCCTTCCTGACCATGATCGCGGTCTCGCTGCGCGGCCGTCCGGCACCCGGTTCCGATGCCGCGATGCTCCGTCTGCACCTCGACGAGACGTCACCGTTCGTCTCGGATCCCGACCGTTCGTCGGCCGTTCGTCGGTGAGGGTTGCGGTGTGTCGTGGGTTACTTCCGCGCCGCGCGGGAAGCCCCTTTCCTGGGCGCATCCCACCGTGCGAGGAGGCACCGTGAGCACAGAGACTCCGTCCGGCAAGACGGAACCCGAGAGGGCTCAGCCCGATTGGGAAACGGTCCAGGCGAGCCCGGAGTTCCAGGCGCTGCGCAGTCGGCTGCGGCGCTTCGTGTTCCCGGTCGCCGCGGCGTTCCTCACCTGGTACCTGGCCTACGTCCTGCTGGCCAGCTACGCGCCCGCGTTCATGGCGATCCCCGTGGTCGGCGCCATCAACATCGGCCTGATCCTCGGCCTGCTGCAGTTCGTGTCCACCTTCGCGATCACCACCTGGTACGTGCGGTGGGCCGACAAGCGGTTCGACCCGCACGCCACGGCCATCCGTGAGGAGATCGAGGGAGGCACGCTGTGACTCTGGCGCAGGGGTCCTCCATCGAGGGCTCGAACCCCATCCTGAACATCGCGATCTTCAGCGTCTTCGTGGTCATCACGCTCGGCGTGGTGATCTACGTGAGCAGGCGCAAGGCCGCGGCCAGCGCCTCGGACTTCTACACCGCGGGCGGCGGCTTCTCCGGCGCCCAGAACGGCATCGCGATCTCCGGCGACTACCTGTCGGCGGCGTCGTTCCTCGGCATCGCGGGCGCCATCGCGCTCTACGGCTACGACGGCTTCCTCTACTCGATCGGCTTCCTCGTCGCCTGGCTGGTGGCGTTGCTGCTGGTCGCGGAGCTGATGCGCAACACCGGCAAGTTCACGATGGGCGACGTCCTCGCCTTCCGGATGAGGCAGCGCCCGGTCCGGGCCGCCGCCGCCACCTCGACGCTCGCGGTGTCCTTCTTCTACCTGCTCGCCCAGATGGCCGGTGCGGGTGGGCTCGTGGCCCTGCTGCTGGACATCCGCAGCACGACCGGGCAGAGCATCGTCATCGCCGTCGTCGGGGCGGTCATGATCGCGTACGTGCTGATCGGCGGCATGCGCGGCACGACGTGGGTGCAGATCATCAAAGCCGTCCTGCTCATCGCGGGCGCCGGGATCATGACCCTCTGGGTGCTCTCGCTGTACGGGTTCAACCTGTCGTCGCTGATGAACGACGCCGTGGCCCGCGCCGGTCAGGCAGGCACCAAGCTGCTCGCCCCGGGCGCCCAGTACGGCGCCAGCGGCACGACCCGCCTGGACTTCGTGTCCCTCGGCCTCGCGCTCGTGCTCGGTACCGCCGGTCTGCCGCACATCCTGATGCGCTTCTACACCGTGCCGACCGCCAAGGAGGCCCGCCGCTCGGTCGTCTGGGCGATCTGGCTGATCGGGCTGTTCTACCTGTTCACCCTGGTCCTGGGCTTCGGCGCGGGCGCACTCGTCGGGCCGGAGGCGATCCGCGCCGCGCCGGGTGCGGCCAACTCCGCCGCCCCACTGCTCGCCTACGAGCTCGGTGGCACCGTCCTGCTCGGCATCATCGCGGCGGTGGCGTTCGCGACCATCCTCGCCGTCGTCGCCGGGCTGACGATCACGGCGTCGGCCTCGTTCGCCCACGACATCTACGTGAACGTGATCAAGCACGGCCAGGTGCAGGACGAGTCGACCACCGAGGTCAAGGTCGCCCGCCGAACGGCCGTGGTGATCGGCATCGTCGCCATCCTCGGCGGGATCCTGGCCAACGGGCAGAACATCGCATTCCTCGTGGCGCTGGCCTTCGCCGTCGCCGCCAGCGCGAACCTGCCGACGATCCTCTACTCGCTGTTCTGGAAGCGGTTCAACACCCAGGGCGCGCTGTGGAGCATCTACGGCGGTCTGGCGATCACCCTGGTCCTGATCATCTTCTCGCCGGTCGTGTCCGGGAAGCCGGTCAACCCGACCACGGGCCGGAGCGCGTCGATGCTGCAGGGCGTGGACTTCCACTGGTTCCCGCTGGACAACCCGGGCCTCGTCTCGATCCCGCTGTCCTTCCTGCTCGGCTACCTGGGCACGGTGCTGTCGAAGGAGAAGTCCGACACGAAGCGCGCCGCCGAGATGGAGGTCCGCTCGCTCACCGGCGCAGGCGCGGAGAAGGCGGTCGCCCACTGAGACCCGTGAGTGGCGATAGTCGCCAGAGCGACTATCGCCACTCACGGGGTCTGAGCAGGGACTCAAGTTCGCGCTCCGTCATCAGGTCGGCCGGGTTGAGGGTGGCGTTCTCCTTCACGTAGTGGAACGCCGCTCGGACGCGGGCGGGCTCCACCCCGGCCAGATCGGCCCAGGCCAGGCGGTACATCGCCAGCTGGACGCCGACGGCGTGCCAGCGGTCCGCCTCCGGCACCGCGCCGGTCTTCCAGTCGACGACCGTGAAGCCGCCGTCGGGGTCCGCGAACACCGCGTCCATCCGGCCCCGCACCGCCACGCCGGCGAGCACCGTCTCGAACGAGACCTCCACCTCGACCGGCACTCGGTCCGCCCAGGCGCTGCCGAGGAACGCCTCCTGCAGCTCCTCCAGTGCCGCATCGCCCGCCGCCTCGTCGTCCGCGGCGCCGGGGAGCTCGTCGACGTCCAGCAGCTTCTCCGCGCCGAAGCGCTGCTCCAGCCAGGCGTGGAACGCCGTGCCCCGCCGCGCGTGCGGGTTCGGCTGCAGCGGCAACGGGCGGCGCAGCCCCGCCGCGAACGCGGCCTCGTCCGCCGCCAGCTCGACGAGCTGGCTGACGCTGACCTGCCCGGGCAGCGCGACGGTGGGGCGGGCGACCCCGGCCGCACGCTCGGCCAGCAGGACGTCCACGTCCGCGGCCCAACCCTCGGGGTCCGGGTCCTCGGGTTCCTCGATCTCCAGGCTCAGCTGGTTCTCGTCCTGCCGCCTGGCCTTGCGCCGGGCCCGTTCGCGGGCCCTGATCGCCTCCCGGACGAGGTCCGCGCCCTCGTGCACCGCCGCCGACCGGGCCCCGAGCGGGTCCGCGGGCCACTCGGCGGTGACCTCGCGGGCGAGCACGGGGTTCTCCGCGCCCTCCTCCGGCGGGTCCGCCCAGATCTCCGGGGCGGTGACGGCGGCGATCGCGGCGAGGAACTCCGAGGGCCCACGCGGTGTGGACCCGGTGGCGCCCCACTGGTGCCCGGAACACAGCAGCACGCGCTCGGACCGGGTGAGCGCGACGTAGAAGAGCCTGCGCTCCTCGGTCTTGCGGCGCGCCTCCAGCCCGGACTCGTGCTCGTCCAGGGCGAGCTCGACCTGCTTGCGGTCCGGCGCCGGCGGCACGTACAGGCCGGGGAGGTCGTCCGCGTCCCCCCGCAGCGGGACGGGCAGCTCGGCGACGTTCGTGATCCAGCTGCCGGACATCTTCCGACCCGGGAACACCTGGGTGACCAGGTGCGGGACCGCCACGACCTCCCACTCAAGGCCCTTCGCCGCGTGCACCGTCAGGATCTGCACCCGGTCCTCCGCGACCTCGACCTCGCCGGGTGAGAGCCCGTCCTCGGCCTGCTCGGCGGTGTCCAGGTAGTCCAGCAGCGCCGGCAGGCTCGACACCTCCGCACCCGCCGCGAAGTCCGCCACGACGTCCGCGAACGCGTCCAGGTGCGCGCGGCCCGCCGGGCCGGGCCGGGCGGCGGTCTCGACGTCCAGCAGCAGCACCCGCTCGACGTCCGCCACCAGGTCCGGCAAGGGCGCCGACGCCCGCGACCGCAGCCACGACAGCTCGCGCGCGAGCCGCTGGATCCGGGCGAACCCGGCCGCGGAGTACTGCTCGGGCGGGCCCGGGTCGTCCAGCGCGTCGACCAGGCCCGCCAGCTCCGCCTGTTCGCCCGGCAGCGCGCCGAGGGCCAGCTCGGCGGGCGGCAGCGGACCATGCCGGGCGGGCAGCGGGGGGACCAGCTCGCGGGCCCGCTCCCACAGGGCGGCCAGGTCGGCGACGCCGAGCCGCCAGCGCGCACCCGTCAGCAGCCGGACGGCGGAGGGGCCGGACAGCGGGTCCGCGACGATCTTCAACGCACTGACCAGGTCGCGCACCTCGGGTGTGTCGAGGAGCCCGCCGAGCCCGACGACCTCGACCGGGAGCCCGCGGTCGCGCAGCGCGGCGGCGAGCGCGTCCATGTCTCCGCGGCGGCGGACCAGCACCGCGCTGGTCGGGGGCGACGTGCCGGCCTCCGCCCGGGCCCGCCACTGCTCGGCGATCCCGTCCGCGACCCACGCGACCTCCTCCAGGACGGTCGAATGCAGGGCGACGCGCACATCTCCTGGCGCCGCCGTCGGGCCCGGGACCAGCGCCCCCACGTCCTCCCGCAGGGGCTCGGACACGACGTTCGCCAGGTCGAGCACCTCGGCGGGGTTGCGGAAGCTGGTGAGCAGGCCGTACTGGGCGGCGGGCTCGCCGCCCGGGGCCGGGAAGTCGGTGCGGAAGCGGGCGAGGTTGCCCGCGCTGGCCCCGCGCCAGCCGTAGATCGACTGACAGGGGTCGCCGACGGCGGTGACGGCGAGGGTGTCCGCGCGCACCGGCTCGCCGGGGATGCGACCGAACAGCGCCCGCAGCAGCACCCGCTGGGCGTGTCCGGTGTCCTGGTACTCGTCGAGCAGGACGGCGCGGTACTGGCCGCGCTCGATCTCCCCGACCTCGGGCCGGGCCTCGGCGACCCGCGCGGCGATCGCGAGCTGGTCGGAGAAGTCCATCGCCCGCTCGGCCGCCTTGCGCCGCGCGTACTCCTCGACCAGCGGCAACAGCTCGATGCGCAGCCGCTGGGCGGACATCTTGTCCTTGTACTTCTGCGCGGGCTCGGCGCGCTGGCGCTTCGCGGGCGGCGCCGTCTCCATCAGCTCGAGCAGCTCCAGGGTGAAGCGCCGCAGCCGCTCCGGCTCGACGAGGTGCTCCCCCAACTCCCCCGCCAGCGCCAACAGGTAACCGGTCACCGTCGCCGGGACGCGGTCGACCTCCAGGTCCGCCGCCCACGAGCTGACCACCCGGTGCGCCAGCTGCCAGGAGGCCGTCTGCCCCAGCAGCCGGGACGCCGGTTCCGCGGGCAGCCGCAGGGCGTGCTCGGACACCAGCCGCCCGGCATAGGCGTGGTACGTCGCGACGGTCGGCTCGCCCGCGAGCAGGGCCGCGCGGCGGGCCCCGCTGGGATCCAACTCGTCGAGCAGCGGGGACCCCGCCAGGCGGCGCAGCCGGGACCGGACGCGCGTGCCGAGCTGCTGCGCCGCCTTGCGGGTGAAGGTCAGGCCGAGCACCTGCTCCGGCAGGACCTGGCCGGTCGCGACGAGCCAGACGACGCGGGCCGCCATCGTCTCCGTCTTGCCCGCACCCGCACCGGCCACGACCAGCGCCGACTCGGCGGGTGCCGCGATCACCGCGGCCTGTTCCTCCGTCGGCGGGTGCAGGCCCAGCGCCCGCGCGAGGACCGCGGGCGGGAGCGGACCGGCGGCGACTGTCACGGTGACCTGTCTACCGCAGGGGCCCGACGGTTCAGACGGGCTGCCCGGGCAGGCTCGAGATCCGCAGGTAGTCGACCTGGAGCCGGATGTCCGGGGCGCCCTCGACCGGGGCGCCGAGCCAGCCCGGGGCCGGGCCCTGGTCCAGCTGGATCGTGGCGTGCATCGGCTTGGTCGGGATCATCGCCTTGTCCAGCGACTCCCAGGTCTTGACCCCGTCGACGTACATCGTGAGCCGGTCGGGCAGCCACTCGAACGCGAACGTGTGCCACTGCGAGAAGTCCCCCGGCGTGGAGCCGCCGAAGGTCTGGTTGTCCGCACCCCAGTGGATGATCGTGTGGGCGAGGTTCCGCTCGGGGCTCGGGACCTCCATCATGTCCAGCTCGCCGTCGTCCGGCCACTTCTCCGAGTCCGGCCAGAGCAGGATCGCCGATCCGAACCCGACGCCCTTGTCCGTGCGCGCCCGGAACTCCCAGCGGCCGTAGAGCTGGCCCGACTTCATCCCGATGCCACCCGACGTCCCACCGTCCGCCGACCGGCCGGTGATGGTCAACAGCCCATCGCCGACGGTCACCGCGTCCGGGGTGCGGCGGCCGTTGTTGAAGGCGCCGACGGAGTCGTAGACGTTCCACTGCCCGCTGATCGCGCCCCCGGAGAACTCGTCGCCACCCGCGGGCGCCCAGGCGACGCCCGGCACCGGATCCGCCTGGTGCACGGCCGCGGCGGGCTTGGGCTTCGGGGTGGTGGTCCGCGGGGGCGTGGTCGTCGGCTTCGGTGTGGTCGTCGGCGCCACCGTGGTGGTGGGCGGCGGCGGGACCGTGGTCGTGGGCGCCGCCAGCGCGGCCCCCTGGGAGTCCGGCGACGGAGTCAGCTCCGGCTCCGCCGCGGACCCGCAGGCGGCCAGCAGCACGGTGAGGACACCGGCAGCGGCGACGGCGAGAACTCGGGAACGCGGGCGGGACACCGGGGGAGCCTCCTCGGGGCGCACCGGAGGCGGGGAGCGCCGGTACGCGACAGGACAGGGGGAACGCGGGGGATGCGGGCCGAACGGTACCGGGTCCGCAGGGCTCCGACCCGCATCGGCCCTCGAACGGCGTGCCCGGTGCGCTCGGTGTGCCGGGCCGCCCACAACGGTCGAGGACTGCCGCCGGTCGGCTCACGGGTCGACCACCGGCCGACCGGACTCGACCGCCGGGCAACTAGTCCGAACGGGGCAACGGTCGCAGTCCGGCCCGACCCGCGCCACATAGGACGGCCCGGCCGTGCGGCCCGCCGCCTGGCGGACCTCCCCGAGCCAGTGCCCGACCGCCTCCCCCTCGAGCGGCTCCTGGTCGCGCTCCTTCGGCGATCCCGACCTGCGGTCGGCCACGAAGACCAGGCGCGCCCCGCCCGGCTCCGCCCCCTCCCCGACGAGCTCGGAGAACGCACCGAGCGTGGCCGCCAGCTGGTAGACCGCCAGCTGCGGGTGCTCGGCCGCCGACGCCGCGCTGACCGCGGTCTTGCCGGTCTTGACGTCCACCACGACGGGTCTGCCCCGGTCGTCCACCTCCAGGCGGTCGACCCGCCCGCGCAGCCGGATGGTGGGCCGGGGCTCGCCCACCTCGACCGCGCCGGGGGCGTCCCCCTCGATGTCGAGCTGCACGGGATGCTCGACGGCGAGCAGCCGCAGCCCCGCCTCGCGGCTCTCGCGAAGCCACTGGTCGAACCCGGCCAGCATCCCGCGCACCCGCTCCAGCTCGCGCCTGCCGTACCAGGGCGCGCCCGCGTCGAGCCGGGCCCAGGCGGTGCGCAGCGCGGCGTCGATCTCCTCCGATGGCGCCCCCGCGGCGCCCGCCTGGACCAGCGCGTGGACCAGCGAGCCGGTCACGGCGGACAGCGCCCCGACCTCGGCCCCGCCGTGCCGTTCGAGGACCCACCGCAGCGGGCACGCGAGGATCCGCTCGACGTCCGACGGCGAGACCGGCACGACCTCACCGGGCGGGCGCAGCGGGTCCCCGCTGGACGGCTCGGCCACGCCGTACCAGTCCTCCGGGTGCGCGCCGGGAACCTTGTCGGCGGCGAGCCGGGCGAGCTGCAATGCGGCCCGCCTGCGCCGGGCCACCCGCTCCGGGTCCCCGTGGTCCGGTTCGGCGACCGCCCGGCGCAGCTCCCCGACCAGCTCGGCGAGCACGAGGGCGCGCCCGGGCCGGGTGGGCAGGCGCCCCTCCGTCGCGTCCGCAGGCAGCGGGTCCAGCTCGTCGAGGAAGCGAGAGGGCTGTTCGTCCTCCGCGTGCACCGCGCTGACCAGCAGGGTCCGCCTGGCCCGGGTGCAGGCGACGTAGAACAGCCTGCGCTCCTCGGCCAGCAGGGGCGCCGTGCGGGACACGCCCTCGCCGGGCTCCGCCACGCCCGCCACGACGTCCACCAGCCGTTCGTTGCCCAGCAGGCTGCCGCGCAGGCGCAGGTCGGGCCACGCACCCTCCTGCACGCTCGGCACCGCGACGACCTCCCACTCCCGCCCGCGCGCGGCGTGCGCGGTCAGCAGGGCGACCGCTTCCTCGCGCGGCGCCGCGACTGCTCCGGTGTCCCCGGGGAGGTGCTGGTCACCGAGGTACTCCGCGAAGCCGGCGACGTCCGCACCCGGGAGCCGGTCGGTGTAGCGGGCCGCCGCGTCGAACAGGGCGAGGACCGCGTCGAGGTCACGGTCCGCCGCGGCACCGACCGGGCCACCGCGCGCGCTGGCGCCTGCCCAGCGCCGAGCCAGGCCCGACCGCTGCCAGACCTGCCAGAGCACCTCCTCCACGCTCCCGCCCTCCTTGGCGGCCGCCGCCGCGGTGGCGAGGAGGGCGGACACTGCGCGCAAGGGCGCGGAGTCGCCGGGTGGGAGGGCGGTGAGCGGGTCCGGCCTCCCCCGCGCCGCCGCCCGCAGCGCCGCCACCAGCAGCGGGTCGGACCCGGCCCGCTCCGCGTCCTCCGCAGTCGGGGCCCACTCCGCCGCCGCTCGGGTGCGCGCCGAGTCGGGCTCGTCGGGATCGCCTGGGGTGCTGTCCGTGCTGTCCGTGTTGTTCGTGTTGTTCGTGTTGTCCGTGCTATCCGCGCTGTCCGTGCTGTCCGCGCTGTCCGCGCTGTCCGCGCTGTCCGCGCCGTCCATGCTGTCCGCGCTGTCCGTCGCGGCTTGGGCATCGCCCGGAGGCGGGGCGGGGGGGCTCCAGGGATCGTCCGCGCCGTGGCGGCGGGCGGCGGCGTGGAGACGCAGCAGCCCACGGCGGAGCCGGCGCATGCGCATGGGATCGCCCGAGCCGACCGCGGAGGTGAGCAGGGCGGTGGCGGCGTCCGCGTCGAGGGTGTCGGGGCGGGTGGCGGCGCGCAGGATCAGCAGGAACGGCACCACCGCGGGTTGGCGGGCCAACGGCAGCTCCTCGGGCGGCGCCGCGATCGGCACGCCCGCCGCGACCAGGGCCCGTCGCAGCGCGGGCAGGGTCCGCCGCGCGGAGCGCGACAGCACCGCCATGTCCGACCACGCCACCCCCTCGAGCAGGTGGGCGCGGCGGAGCCGGTCGGCGATCCAGGCCGCCTCGGTGGCCGCGGAGGTGAACGTGCGGACCAGGACCGCGCCCGGGTCGGCGAGCTCGGTGTCCGGCGGCGCGATCCGCAGCCGCGCCTCCCCGGAACCGGACAGCCGGGAGGCCAGCCGGGACCCGGCGGCACGCACCGCGTCTCGCTGGCGATGGTCGACCGTGAGGATCTCCGTGGGCGCCTCGAGCGCCCGCAGACCCTCCGGCTCGGCGCCGCGGAACCCGAGGACCGCCTGGTCCGGGTCCCCCGCGATCCACGCACTCGTGGCCGTGCGCGCCAGCACCCGCACCAGCTCGAGCTGCTGCGGATCGAGGTCCTGAGCGTCGTCGACGTAGAGGTGGCGGACCCGCTCCCGCTCGGCGGCGAGCAGGTCGGGGTCGAAGGCCAGCGCGTCGAGCGCCGCGGCGACCAGCTCCGCGGAGTCGAGGGCGGGGGCGGTGGCCTGCGGGGCGGCCCGACCCGCGGCGCCGCGCAACAGGATCACCTGTTCGTAGGTGCGGAAGAACCGGCCCGCGGCCTCCCACTCCGGCACGCCGTGGCGGGTCCCGAGCGCCAGCAGCTCCTCGGGGCCCAGCCCGCGTTCCTCGGCCCGCAACAGCAGCTCCCGCAACTCTCCCGCGAAGGCGGGTACCGCGAGCGCGGCCCGCACCCGGTCCGGCCAGTCGGAGCCGGGCACCGACCCGTTCCAGTTCGCCAGCTCACCGGCCAGGAGGTCACGGACCACCGCGTCCTGTTCCGCGCCCGCCAGCAGGCGCGGCGGTGGATCGCCCGCCCGCGCGGCGTGCAGGCGCATGATCCCGAACGCGTAGGAGTGCACCGTGCGCACCAGCATCTCGCGGGTGGTGCCGTGCAGGCCCCCCTCCGCCGGCACCACGGCCCGGACCAGCTGTTCGCGCAGGTCGGCTGCGGCGCGCCTACTGCCGACCAGGACCAGGATCCGCCCCGGGTCGACCCCGGCGCGGATCCGCCCGCTGACGTTCGCGGCGAGCAGCGTGGTCTTCCCGGTGCCGGGTCCGCCCAGCACCCGCAGCGGCCCGGTGTGGTGGTCGACCACCCGCCGCGCGGCCCCGCTCCACTCGGGCGCAGGCCGCGGCGACCGCGCGGGCCGCACGAGCAGTGGGCCCTCCGCCGCGGGGGCGCGGCCGCCGCCGACAGGCGGACGGGAGTCGGGTGTCGTCACGGCGTCGATGCAACCACGTGCCACCGACATCGTGACGGCGGTGTCCACAGGTGCCGGTTTCTGTGGACAACTCGGGTCCGGCACGCCGCACGCGGAGGTTCACGGTCGAGCCGGATGGCACGATCACCGCATGGTCGAACCCCTGCACGTCCACCTGACCGGTGATCCCGCCGGGCCGCCGGTGCTCGCCCTGCACGGCGTCACCGGGCACGGGCTGCGCTTCCGCCCGCTCACCGAGCAACTCCCGCACCTGCGCTGGGTCGCCCCGGACCTGCGCGGACACGGCCGGTCGCCGTGGGCGCCGCCGTGGCGGCTCGAGCAGCACGTGGCGGACGCGCTCGCGGTGCTGGACGCGCAGGGGATCGAGCGGGCCGCGGTCGTGGGGCACTCCTTCGGCGGGGCGATCGCCGTGCACCTGGCCCGGGCCGCGCCCGCGCGGGTGGAGTGCCTCGTGCTGGTCGATCCCGCGCTGGGGCTGGACCCCCAGGACATGTTGGAGACGGCGGAGGAGACGCGTCCGGACGAGTCGTACCCCGATCGCGCCGCCGCGCGGGCGGCCAAGGCCGAGAGCTGGGAGGGCGTGGCGGACCGCTGGGTGGACGCGGAGGTCGAAGCCCACCTCGAGGAGCAGGGCGGCGTATGGTCCTGGCGCTACTCGCGCGCCTCGGTGATCGGCGCCTGGAGCGAGATGGCCCGGCCCGCCGCAATCCCGCCCGCGGGCACCCGCACGCTGGTCCTGCCCGCCACCAAGGCGGACTTCGTGTCCGACGAGTGGCTCGCGGCCTGCGCCGCCGAGCTCGGCGACTCGCTCACCGTGCAACGGGTCGACACCGGGCACATGGTCTACCTGGAGCGGCCCGCGGAGTCGGCGGCCCTGATCGGCGACTTCGTCGGGGAGTGAGCGGGGAGGCGTGATGGACGAGGCTGCGCACGAGCGGATCCGGGCGGCGGTGGCGGCCATCCCGGCGGGCACCACGAGCACGTACGGCGCCGTGGCCGCCGAGGCGGGCCTGCCGGGGCGGGCGCGGTTGGTCGGGCGGGTGCTCCGCGAGGACGGGCACGACCTGCCCTGGCACCGTGTGCTGCGGGCGGACGGGACCTGCGCGCCGCACGTCGCGCAGGAGCAGGCCGCGCGGCTCCGGGCCGAGGGGATCCTGGTGGAGGGCGGGCGGCTGCCGAAGGCATTCCGTTCCCGCCGAGAACCGTGAGGGCGCGCGCCCTCAGCGCGGTCCCCCGCTGGTCGGCAGGACGGTGGACTCCCACGGCGGGCCCGGGGCGGCGACCCGGTCGCGGGCCTGGGGTTCCGGGAGCGGACGGAGGTCGGCCGGGCGGCGGCGCACCACCCGCTTCACCGCTCCTCGCCGTGCTGGTCGTCGTATCGGGAGGGGTCCACGGCGGGGTCCACGGCAGGGTCCACTGCGAGGCGATACCCGCGCTCGTCCGCCGTCCGGATCAGCGTCGCAGGGCCGAGCCAGGCCCCCAGCCGGGCCACGGCCGACTCGACGTCGTGATCGCCCCCGGGCAGGGCCCGCACCAGTTCCTCCCGGGGGACCACCCGCCCGGGCAGGCAGGCCAGCGCCCGCAGCACCGCCATCCCGGCCGGAGGGACGGTCTTCAGCTCGCCGTCGACCAGCACGGCGTCGCCGCGCAGCTCCAGGACGTGCCCTGCCACCGGCAGCCGCCGAACCAGGGAGGGCGCGGCGGACTCGAGCGTGCGGACCATCGCCCCGAGCCGCGACCGCGCCGGTTGCCAGGTCGGCACGTCGAGAGCCTCCAGCGGGGCCGCGGTGACCGGCCCCACGCACAGCACGCGGACCGTCGTCCGGAGGGCGGCGAGCAGGTCGTCCCGAAGGCCGCGCTCCCCCGCCCGGGCGAGCAGCGCGCTCGCGGCGGGCGCGCTGGTGAAGGTCAGGACGTCGATCGCGCCGGCCAGGACGGCGTCGGTGAGCCGGTCCATCGGTACCGGGTCGACCGGCAGCATCCACCGGTACACCGGGACCGTGACGACCTCGGCGCCCGCGCGCTCGAGGGCCTCGACGACGTGTCGGAGCGGCTCCCCGTGCAGCTGGACCGCGATGCGCTGCCCGGCGACCCCCTCCGCCAACAGGTGGTCCAGCATCTCGGCGGAGGACTCGGACGCAGGCGACCACACCTCGCTCAGCCCCGCCGCGCGGATCTGCCCCCGCGCCTTGGGTCCGCGGGCGAGGATGCGGCTGGTGCCGAGGGCCGTGAGCAGCTGCTCCCCCACACCCCAGCCCGCCGCGGCCTCGACCCACCCGCGGAAACCGACCCCGGTCGTCGCGACGGTGACGTCCGGCGGCCTGCCGATGAGGTCGCGGGTCCGCGCCTGGAGGTCCGTGTCGTCCGCCAGCGGCACAATCCGGATGCAGGGCCCGTGGCGCACCGTGGCGCCACGGCGCTCCAGCATCGTGCCCAACTCCTCGGCACGGCGAGCGGCGGTCACGCCGACCGTGAACCCGGCGAGCGCGGGCACGGGTGCCTCGTCATCGGTGGTGGGGGCGCTCATCGGCACATCCTGCGACATCATCGAGGCCGCAGCTCGCGAGCGCGATCACGGTAACCAGAACTCAACATCCACCCCGCGGCGGGACCTACAGACGGGCGGACACCAGCCCGGCCACGCGTTCGAGGCCGGCCACGCTGCGCGCCGACGCGTCGGGGTGCTGGGCGTGCAGCGCCAGCCGGTAGAGGGCCGCGCGGAGCAGCGCCTGCGGCCACTCGTCGAGGTGGGCCCAGCGGTCGATCAGCCCCTCGTCGGCGCCGCCCCAGGCGATCGCGTCGACCACGACGACCGCGGCGGCCCACTCGGCCGGGCGCCAGAACGGGACCAGGTCGAGGACCACGGGCACGCCGTCGCCGTCGAAGAGCACGGCGCCGAACAGCTCACCGTGCACGACCTGCGGTGGGGACTTCATGGGGCGGCGGTGCGCCGCGAGCTCGCCGAACAGGCGGCCGCCCGCCGCGTCGTCGAGGGCGAAGCGGCGTTCCCCGAAGGCGGCCGCCGCGCTGCGGGCCAGCAGGTCGTCTCGGCTGTCGAGCAGCCGGGGCCGCTGGACCGTGGCGGTCGCGGCGTGCAGGCGGAGGCTGGCGGAGACGACGTCGTCGTGGCGGGGCTCGGAGGCACCGGCCAGGAAGCGGGAGGCGGCCCAGCCCGCCACGACCCACCGGCCGTCCGACGAGCGGACCGGGCGGGCGAGCCGCACGGCCTCGACGTCGAGGTTCTCCAGGACGCCCGCCGACCACGCGGCCATGGCGTTGTCGGCGACCGGACGCAGCAGCACCTCGTCGCAGTGCCAGGCGCGCTGACCCGCCCAGACGACCGGGCGCGGGACGGCATCCTTGACCCCGAACGCGACGCGGACGTGCTCGGGGAGGGCTGCCGCCTGCGGGGCCGTGGGTGCTGCGGTCACGGCGGCCACGCTACCTGCGCCGTCCTGCGGATCCGAGGTGCCACGCGGGAGTGACTTCAGCCGCCGGCGGTGCTGTCGGCGACGATCCGGCTCCAGTCCGAGGCGCCGCCGTTCCCGCCGGTGGCACCGTCGAAGCCGCCGCCGTCGGAGCCGCTGCTACGCGAGTCGCTGCCAGGGGAGTCGCTGCTGTCCGAACCACTGCTGCGAGAGTCGCTGCCCTCCGAGCCGCTGCGGTCCGAGCCACCGCTGCCGGAGCCGCTGCCGTTGGACCCGCTGCCGTTGGACCCGCTGCCGCGAGAGCCGCTGCGGTCCGTGCCGCTGCGGTCCGAGCCGCTGCGGTCCGAGCCGCTGCGGTCCGAGCCGCTGCGGTCCGAGCCGCTGCGGTCCGAGCCGCTGCGGTCCGAGCCACTGCTGCCGGAATGGCTGCCGCCCGAGGTGCTGGTGTGAGAGTCGCTGCCCTCCGAGCTGTTGCGGTCCGAGCTGTTGCGGTCCGAGCTGTTGCGGTCCGAGCTGTTGCGGTCCGAGCTGCTGCCGCCGGAGCGACTGCTGTCCGAACCACTGCTGCGAGAGTCGCCGCCCTCCGAGCCGCTGCGCTCGGTGCCGCTGCTGCCGGAGCCGCCGCCCGAGCTGTTGCTGCCGGAGCGGCTTCCGTGAGACTCGCTGCCCTCGGAGCCGCTGCGGTTCGAGTTGCCGCTGCCGTCCGAGCTCCTGCGCTCGGAGGTGGTGCTCGCGCCGTCGTGCGAGGCCGTGGCCCGCGTCGTCGTGGCGCGGGTGCGCTCGTCCTGGTTCGTGCCCGGCCCGCTCCGAGAGGTGGTCGCGGTCGAGCCGTCGCCCGACTCTCCGTTCCGGCTTCCGGTGGCGCCGTTCGCGCTCCCGGAACCGGACGTCGCGCGCTCGTCGCCGGGCGAGGTGCTGCCGGTGGAGCGCTGGTCGACGGTGCGGGCCGCCCCCTCCTCGGCGATCCGCCGGTCGGCGTCACGCAGGGCAGCCTCGACCATTGGCGCCGCGAACGAGGAGGTCATCGACCGGACCATGGGACCGGCGACGGCCGACGCCACCCCCGGCGCCGCCGTCCCGGCCGGCGCGACCGGGACCGACGCCGGCGCGCCGGACCGAGGCTGGTCCGCGCGATCCGGGGCGGACGGCTGCGTCCGCCCCGTGCTCGCGTCCGGAGCAGCAGGACGATCCTCGGCCACGGCAGCGGAGGGGCCGGCGGCACCTCCCTGTCCCTGCGCCGTGCCCCCGCCCGACTGCGCCGCTGTCGCCGCGGACCTGTCGGCCCGGGCACCGTTGGACTGGGCACCGTTGGACTGGGCACCGTTGGACTGGGCACCGTTGGACTGGGCACCGTTGGACTGGGCACCGTTGGACTGGGCACCGTTGGACTGGGCACCGTTGATCCGGGCACCGTCGGTTCGGGGCGCTGCGGACGGCGCCGCGTCGGAGCCGGCAGCGCCTGCCGGGCGACCGTCCGCGCCCGCGCGTGTCGGGCGAGCGTCCGCCCCGCCGGCTGCCTGCCCGGAGTCGGCGCGATCACGCCCGCCGCTCACGGCCTCGCCGAGCCCGCGACCCGCTCCCTCGACCGCGTCGCCCAACCCGCGACCGGCCCCGTCGACGGTCTGCCCGACACCGCGCCCGGCACCGCCGACCACCTCACCGGCACCGCGACCCACACCCTCCGCAGCCTCGCCCACCCCGCGCCCGGCACCGGACACCGCCTCACCGGCACCCCGCCCGGCACCGCCGGCCACCTCACCGGCACCGCGACCCACACCCTCCGCGGCCTCGCCCGTGCCGCGCCCGGCACCGGACACCGCGCCGCCGACACCGCGTCCGGCGCCGCCGACCGCCTCTCCGGCCCCACGACCCACACCCTCCGCAGCCTCACCGACGCCGCGCCCGGCGCCGCCAGCCACCTCACCGGCACCGCGACCCACACCCCCGGCCGCCTCACCCACACCACGCCCGGCACCCGACACCGCCTCGCCGGCACCACGCCCAGCACCGCCGACCGCCTCACCCGCTCCGCGACCCACACCCTCGGCCGCCTCACCCACACCACGTCCGGCACCCGAGACCGCCTCCCCGGCACCACGCCCGGCACCGCCCACAGCGCCGCCGCGGCCCGCGCCCTCGGCGGCGGGGCGGCGCTCGGGGGCGGGGCGATCGCGTTCGGTGGACTCGTCCTGGGGGCCGCGGGGGTCGGGCGGGCCGCTGGTCCCGACCGGGACGCCCGGGTTCTGCTCCTCCTCGCGGCCCTGCGCCAGCGGCGGACGGGAGGCCGTCGTCGGGGACGGCGCCGGGGTGGGGCGCCCCTCACCGAGGGCCCGCACCTCCTCGGCGACCTGCGCGGTCCGCCCGGTCTCCGACCGCTCGTCGGGAAGCGGGGTGCGGACCGCGACGTCGACGCCCTCCCGGAGGGTCGCGACCTGCTGCTGCACGCCGTCGCGGTGTCGGCCGCGCAGCTCGCGTTGTTCGGCCAGGGCCGTGGACCACGCCTGGTCGCGGCCGGTGTCGGCGGCGAGCAACCCGTCGATGGCGGCGAGCTGTTCGTCGGCCCGTCGCAGCTCGTCCGCGCTGCGTTCGAGCTCGCGGTAGCCCTCGAGCTGCGACTGCAGCGTGGCCTTCTGCTGTTCGAGGACCTGTCGGCGCTGCTCCATGCGGCGCACCGCGGGCGGTCGGGGGCCGTTCTCCCGCGCCGCGGGCGAGGCCGCCCACTCCTGCTGCGCCGCGGCGAGGCTCTCCAGCTGCCCGGTGACCGAGGCCAGCGCCAGCTCCGCCTGCCCGGCCCACGTCTCCTCGGACGTCGGGGCGGACACCGCGGGCGGCGGCGTCGCGTCCGGCGGGCCGAGCGTCGCGGCGTACCCGCCCAGGACGACCGCGGTCGCCCCCAGCACCGCGACCGCGCGACGGTTCCGCGCGATCGCGTTCCGCCACGCCGAGCGGGCGGGCCGGTCGACCGGCGGTGCGGCGTCCGCCGACGCCCGCCCCTCCGATTCGGCGGCGACCGGTGCGGGCCCGGTCTCGCGACCACCCGTCGGGTCCGGCCGCCGCGGGCTCGACCGGATCGGCTCCCGCAGCCAGGGAAGGGTGTCGACGACCGTGGGGTCCTCCGCCGCGTGCGCCGCGGCCCGGCGGAGCCTGCGCATGGCGAGGCGGTGCGAGGCGCTGCAGTAGAGCCGCTCGGGGCGGCCGGGCGCCGACTCGACCTCCAGGTCGCACCCCGGCAACGCGCACACCGCTCGGTTCCGACCCGCACCGTCCGTCGACCACTCCGCCACAGCCCACTCCCTCCTGCTCGGACGATCAATCGCCGCGCGGGAGCGGGACGCTACCCAGCCGAATCAGGGGCGACGAGGCGCCGACAGGGAGACATGGAGTAGATCGATAACGCAAACGGCGCAATTGACTACGCACTGTTGGCCTATCACTTGCCTCGCTCACCAACAGCAACGGAAAAGGTTGCAGCAATGTGAGGTAAAGCACATCCAATGCCGAGAAGGTGTCACGTGTCATCACCGCGGACGACCCGCGGGTCCGAAGTGCGGGACTCGCGGAAACGACGAACCGCCCGTCTCCCCCTCGGGACACGGGCGGTTCGGCGGACGTGCCTAGTACGTGGGCTTGTCCGGCTCGACCTGCTTGATCCAGGCCAGGACCCCGCCGCCGACGTGCACGGCGTCGGAGAAGCCCGCCTTGTGCAGCACGGCCAGGGCCTCCGCCGAGCGGGCACCGGACTTGCAGTGCAGCACGATCGGCTTGTCCTGCGGCAGCTCCGAGAGCACCTCACCGGAGAGGATGCGGTCCTTCGGGATCAGCTGCGCGCCGGGGATGTTGACGATGTCCCACTCGTTCTGCTCGCGGACGTCGATCAGGGCGAAGTCCTTGCCCGCGTCGATCATCTCCTTGAGCTCCAGGGCGGTGATCGTGTTCCCGATCGCGGCCTGCTGCGCGTCGTCGGACACGGTGCCGCAGAACGCCTCGTAGTCGATCAGCTCGGTGATCTTCGGGGTGTCCGGGTCCTTGCGGATCTTGACCTGGCGGTAGGTCATCTCCAGCGCGTCGTAGATCATCAGCCTGCCCAGCAGGGGCTCGCCGATGCCGGTGATCAGCTTGATGGCCTCGTTCACCATGATCGAGCCGATCGACGCGCACAGCACGCCCAGCACGCCGCCCTCGGCGCAGGACGGGACCATGCCGGGGGGCGGCGGCTCGGGGTAGAGGTCCCGGTAGTTCAGGCCCAGCCCGTCCGGGGCGTCCTCCCAGAACACCGAGGCCTGACCCTCGAAGCGGAAGATCGAACCCCAGACGTACGGCTTGCCGGACAGCACCGCGGCGTCGTTCACCAGGTACCGGGTGGCGAAGTTGTCCGTGCCGTCCAGGATCAGGTCGTAGTCGGCGAAGACGTCCATCACGTTGGAGGAGTCGAGCCGCAGCTGGTGCAGGCGCACCTCGACGTACGGGTTGACCTCCTTGATGGAGTCCCGCGCCGACTCGGCCTTGGGCCGCCCCACGTCCGACTGCCCGTGGATGATCTGGCGCTGCAGGTTCGAGGCGTCGACCTCGTCGAACTCGACGATGCCGAGCGTGCCCACTCCCGCGGCCGCCAGGTACAGCAGCGCGGGCGAGCCCAGCCCGCCGGCGCCGACGACCAGCACCTTCGCGTTCTTCAGCCGCTTCTGACCGGCCATCCCCACGTCCGGGATGATGAGGTGGCGGCTGTAGCGCTCCACCTCGTCCTTGGTCAGTTCGGCGGCCGGCTCCACGAGCGGCGGTAGCGCCATGTTTCCCACTCCAAGCTGATAGACGGTCGCTCTAGCGCAACCCGTTACTCACGCGACATGTTCCCAGAAGGCGGCGACGGCCGCGGCGACCCGATCCGGCGTCTCGATCTGGGCGATGTGCCCCACCCCGTCGAGCAGCACCAACCGCCCGTCCGGGAAGGTCCGGGCGGTGCGGGCGGCCAACCGCGGGCTGACCAGCCGGTCGCGGTCGCCCCACAGCACGAGGGTGGGGACCGGCACCCGCGCGGCCGCGCGCCAGAGCCCGGGGCCCACCCAGCTGCGGAACATGCCGAGCGCGGACCGGTCGATGGCCTGACCGGCCCAGGGCTGCCGTCCGCGGGCGCGGATCTCCTCGGCCGTCTCGTCGAGCCGGACGTCGGTGGCGCGCGTCGGATCGCCGAAGCACAGCGTCATCGTGGCCTCGGCCCGGGCGCGCGGGGTCATCGCGGCGAGCTGCGCGCGGGCCTTGTTGCCGAGGCCCGGGATCCAGGCCAGCGCCATCCGGGGGTCCGACATGCGGCGCGGGTCGGGGCGCCGGTCGGGCATCGCGGGCGAGACGAGGGTGAGCGTGCGCACCAGCTCCGGCCGCCGGGCCGCCACCAGCATGGCGATGATCCCGCCGAGTGAGTTGCCGAGCAGGTGGACCGGCCTGCCGCGCCCGGCCAGCCAGCAGAGCAGGGCGTCCGCGTGTCCGGCGGGCGTGTAGTCGCAGGAGGGCACGGGCTCGGTGTAGCCGAACCCGGGCAGGTCGACGGCGTGGCCGGTGACCCGGGTGGACAGCAGGGCGGCGAGGTCGGTCCAGTTCGTGCCGGAACCGGAGAGCCCGTGGACGTACACGGCGTCCGGACCGTCGCCGGAGGTCTCGCGCACGTGCAGGGTGACCCCGCCCGAGGTCACCTGCCGACCGGGCCACGGCGGCTGGTGCTCCGGCAGGGCGGGCAGGACGGCGAGGTCCCCGGGCTCGCCCCAGCGGGTCCCGGAGGTGGACCTCGCCTGAACGAGGGGGAGCGCGGCCATGTCCCGAGCATGACAAGAATCGGCGCCCGCCGGCCACCTCGCGTCGCCTCCGCCACTCCACGACACCCGGGACGACACGCAGGACCGCTCCCGGAGCGATCACCCGACCACCCCCGCGCGGCACGGCACGGATACCCCCCGATGGTATGTTGGCGACATCGGACGGGGACACTCGCAGAGGGAGGCGCGCATGCTCACGGCGGTTCGACTGGGCGGCTACGTCGGCATCCTCGGTGTGGTGTTCGGGGTGGCCTGGGCGGGTGGCGCGGTGCTGCGCCCGGAGTTCACCGCACCCGTCGCCGTCGAGCAGCACGGGGAGCCCGCGGCCGCGGCGGCCCCGCCGGTGCCCGCCGCCGGACTGTCCGCCACGGACGCCGGGTACTCCCTCAGCGTGAGCACGCCCGCGTTCGCCGCGGACCGCGTCACCGACCTGGTCCTGGCGGTCACCGGGCCGGACGGGCGGCCCGCCGCAGCCCTCGAACCCCGCCCGGACGGCGCGGAGCTGCGTGCGCTCGTGGTCCGGCGGGACGGGGCGGGCTTCCAGGCGCTCTACCCGCAGCGCACCCCGGACGGGACCTGGACGGCGCCGCTGACCCTGCCCACCGCGGGCACCTGGCGGGTGATCACCGAGTTCACGCCGGTCGACGGCGTCCCCACCACGCTCGGCACGGACGTGTCGGTCCCCGGACAGTTCGCGCCGCTGGACTTCCCGGCCGCGCGCTCCGCCCAGGTGGACGACTACGTCGTGCGCCTCGACGGCGACCTGCGCCCGGGCGCGCCGTCCGCGGTGTTCGCCACGATCAGCAAGGACGGCCGCGGGGTCACCGACCTGGAGGCCGACCGGGGGGCGTTCGGCGACGTGGTGGCGCTGCGGGCGGGGGACCTCGCCGTCGTGCCCGTCGAGGCCCAGACGAAGGCCGCCCCGGGTGATCACTCCGGGCCCGGCATCGCCTTCACCACCACCGTGCCGACGGACGGTGTCTACCGCCTCTACCTGCGGTTCCACCACGGCGGCGCGGAGCACCTCGTGGACTTCACCGTGCCCACGTTCGGCACGCCCGCCGGAGCCGCGCCCGGCACGGGACACCCGGGAGGACACTCGTGAGCGCCCCCACCGACGCCCAGACCGACCCGTCCGCGCTGCGCATCGAGCTCGCGATCGGCGGGATGACGTGCGCCTCCTGCGCCAACCGGGTCGAGCGCAAGCTCAACAAGATGGACGGCGTCACGGCGTCGGTCAACTACGCGACCGAGAAGGCCACCGTCAGCTACCCCGAGGGCGTCGCGCCCGAGGACCTGGTCGCCACGGTCGAGTCCGCCGGGTACACCGCGCAGCTGCCGAAGCCGCCGTCCGCCCCGGCGCAGGAGCAGGCCGATCCGGCGGCCGAGCACGCCCGCGCCCTGCGGGAGCGGCTGGTCGTCAGCACGGTGCTCGCCGTGCCGGTCGTCCTGCTCGCGATGGTGCCCGCCTGGCAGTTCACCTACTGGCAGTGGATCTCGCTGACCCTCGCCGCGCCCGTCGTGGTGTGGGGGGCGCTCCCCTTCCACCGCGCGGCGTTCGTCAACCTGCGCCACGGCGCCGCCACCATGGACACCCTCATCTCGATGGGCACCCTGGCCGCGCTGGCCTGGTCGCTCTACGCGCTGCTCTGGGGCGGGGCGGGCGTGCCCGGGATGACGCACCCGTTCGAGCTCTCGATCGACCGCGGCGGCGGCACGGACGCGATCTACCTCGAGGTGGCGGCGGGTGTCACCACGTTCCTGCTCGCGGGCCGGTACTTCGAGGCGCGCTCCAAGCGCACCGCGGGCGCCGCCCTGCGCGCACTGCTGGAGCTGGGCGCCAAGGAGGTCGCGGTGCTCGGTGGCGATCCCGCCCACCCGACCGAGCGCCGCATCCCCGTCGAGGACCTGCGGGTCGGGGACCGCTTCATCGTGCGGCCGGGCGAGAAGGTCGCGACGGACGGAGACGTCGTCGAGGGCACCTCCGCCGTGGACGTCTCGATGATCACCGGCGAGTCGGTGCCCGCCGAGGTCTCCCCCGGCTCCGCGGTCGTCGGCGGCTGTGTGAACGAGGGCGGGCGGCTCGTCGTGCGCGCCACGCGAGTGGGTGCGGACACCCAGCTCGCGCGGATGGCGCAGCTGGTCGAGCAGGCGCAGAGCGGCAAGGCGGCCGTCCAACGGCTCGCGGACCGGGTCTCCGGCGTGTTCGTCCCGATCGTCATCGCCCTGGCGGTGGGCACGCTCGGGTTCTGGCTCGGCAGCGGCGCGGGCGTCGCGGCGGCCGTCACCGCGGCGGTCGCGGTACTGATCATCGCCTGCCCCTGCGCGCTCGGGCTGGCCACACCCACGGCGCTGCTGGTCGGCACCGGCCGCGGCGCGCAGCTCGGCGTGCTGATCAAGGGCCCGGAGGTGCTGGAGTCCACCCGGCGGGTCGACACGATCGTGCTGGACAAGACGGGCACCGTCACCGCGGGCCGGATGAAGCTGGTCGAGGTCGTGCCCGCCGCGCGGGAGTCCGCGGAGAAGGTCCTGCGGCTCGCCGCGGCCGTCGAGGACGGCTCCGAGCACCCGGTGGGGCGGGCCGTCGTCGCGGCGGGCCGCGAGCGCTTCGGCAGCCTGCCCGCGGTGTCGGACTTCGAGAACCGGCCCGGGCTGGGTGTGCAGGGCGTGGTCGCCGAGCTCGCCCAGCTCCCCGGCCTGCCGGACCCGGTGCGGGCCGCGACCGGGGCCGCGCCGCTCACCCCGGCGAGCGGGGCCGGCCGGGTGATCGCCCACGCCGTGCTCGTCGGGCGGCCGTCGCTGCTCGCCGAGTACGGGATCACGCTGCCCCGCGAGCTCGCCGAGGCCGCGGAGCGGGCCGAGGCCGCGGGTCGCACCGCGGTCAGCGTCAGCTGGGACGGCCGGGCGCGGGGCGTCCTCGTCGTCGCGGACACCGTCAAGCCGACGAGTGCCGCGGCGGTCGCCGCGCTGCGCGACCTGGGCCTGACGCCGGTACTCCTGACCGGCGACAACACCGCCGCGGCCCGCGCCGTGGCCGCCGAGATCGGGATCGACGAGGTGGTGGCCGAGGTCCTGCCGGAGGAGAAGGTCGCCGTCGTGGCGCGGCTGCAGGCCGAGGGTCGCACCGTCGCCATGGTGGGCGACGGGGTGAACGATGCCGCCGCCCTGGCCACCGCGGACCTCGGGCTCGCCATGGGCACCGGCACGGACGCGGCGATCGAGGCCTCCGACCTCACGCTCGTCCGCGGCGACCTGCTGGCCGCGGTGGACGCGATCCGGCTGGCCCGCCGCACGCTCGGCACCATCCGAGGCAACCTGTTCTGGGCCTTCGCCTACAACGTGGCCGCGCTGCCGCTCGCCGCGCTCGGTCTGCTCAACCCGATGATCGCCGGTGCGGCGATGGCGTTCAGCTCCGTGTTCGTGGTCGCGAACAGCCTCCGCCTGCGCCGCTTCCGCAGCGCCGTCCCCCGGTCGAGCGCCCCGCCGACCGACGACGCTCACCGAACTCGCTCGCGCCGTCACACATTCGGGGCTACCGACGGGTAAGGTGACTCGGCACGTGAACGGCGAGGGGAGCCCGATGAGCGAGACGGCAGCGAAGGCGTCCGGATCGGTACAGGCCCCCGCCCGGGGCGCCCGGTTGTCCCGGAGCGCGCGACGCGCACAGCTGCTGCTGGCGGCCCGGGACGTGTTCGCCGCGCAGGGCTACCACGCCGCCGCGATGGACGACATCGCCGAGAAGGCCGGCGTCAGCAAGCCCGTGCTCTACCAGCACTTCCCCGGCAAGCTCGAGCTCTACCGCGCGCTGCTGACCACCTACGCGGACGAGCTGGTGGCGCGGGTGCGGGACGCGATCGGCAACACCTCGGACAACCGCCAGCGCGTGCACGCGGCGGTCGCGGCCTACTTCGACTTCGTCGCGGGCGAGGGGCACGCCTACCGCCTGGTGTTCGAGTCCGACCTGCGCAGCGAGCCCGAGGCGGCCGCCCTCGTCGACGGGGCGCTCACCAAGTGCATCGACGCCGTGGCCGAGGTCGTCACCCAGGACGCGGGGCTGGACGTGGCCCGGGCCCGGCTGCTGGCCGTCGGGCTGGTGGGGTTGTCGCAGGTCACCGCCCAGTACTGGCTGGACTCCGACCAGGGCATCCCGCGGGACGAGGCCGTGGGCCTGATGTCCGCGCTGGCCTGGAAGGGCCTGGCGGGCTTCCCGCTCATCCACGACTGATCCCGTGAGTGGCGATCGTCGCCGGAGCGACGATCGCCACTCACGGGTCCGACCACCTCGAGAGCCCGGAGGTGGTCGGGGCTCAGGCCGAGACCGCGGCGCCGACCAGGGCCTGGATCCGGGCGGTGACGCCGTCGGTGCGCTCCAGCGGCAGCATGTGACCGGCGTCGGGGAACAGCGTCAGCTCGGCGTGCGGCAGCGCCTCGCGGATCCGTCGCGAGTAGCGCGGCGGGGTGAGCCGGTCGCGCGTGCCGACCATGATGTGCACCGGGATCTCGGCGTAGGCCGCCAGGGCCGCCTGGCGCTGGTGGGCGCCGAGGGTCGTCCAGAACCCGGAGAGCGTGCTGGGGCGGCAGGCGGCGATCGTCTCGCTCGTCTTGCGCAGCGCGGCCCGCGACGGGTGGCGCCCCACCAGCATCGCCC
The DNA here is from genome assembly GCF_900102195.1 of Pseudonocardia oroxyli. Lineage (GTDB taxonomy): Bacteria > Actinomycetota > Actinomycetes > Mycobacteriales > Pseudonocardiaceae > Pseudonocardia > Pseudonocardia oroxyli. The sequence continues at coordinate 135,594 of NZ_FNBE01000008.1, read as the reverse complement.
GCATGGCGGGCTTCAGCAGCACGGGGTGGCGGGCGAGGGCCCGCCTGCCCGTCCACGCCGCCGAGGCGAAGACGCGGCGCTCGTTCACCGTCCGCAGCCAGTCCGGGAAGGTGGCGCCCAGCTCGCCCGCCGCGGTCGCGACCAGCCCCAGCCCGACGACCCGGGCCACGAGCCCGGGATGCCGCTCGGCCAGCGCCATCGCCGTCATGCCGCCCATGGAGTGCCCGACCAGCACGATCGGCCCCTCCGGGACCTCGGCCGCCAGCACGGCGGCCAGGTCGTCCGCGAGCTGCTCGAGGGTCATGGTCGACGCGTCCACCTCGGCCGACCGGCCGTGGCCGCGGTGGTCGTAGCGCAGGACCCGGACCCCGGTCAGCGCACGGGCGACGGGTTCCCAGCACGTGGAGTCCAGCGTCCACCCGTGCAGCAGCACGACCGTGACCGGCCCGGCGCCCGACACGACGCCGTGCAGGTCGCGTCCGTCCGCCGACTTCATACGAGGTACGCCTTCCTCCACAGCAGCTCGGTGGGGCCGCCGACGAGTCCCTGGTCGCGCAGGAACGCCACGCACTTCTCCGCCGACCAGCGCAGCGACTCCTGCCAGTGTGGATTGGCCAGCGCCGCCCGGCGACCCTCCTCGGGCGCGATTCCCACGGACGTGTAGACCGCCGGGTGCACGAGGTTGCGGGCGACGACGAACGCGATGCGGGCCAGCAGGTAGCGCCCCAGCTCGCGCTGCGACCGGGTCACCTTCGGCATGATCCGCTGGAGCTCCTCGCGGGCGTAGCGGACGTGCCGGGCCTCCTCCGTCACGTGGATCTTGTTGACCATGCGGGTGAGCGGCTGCACCGTCTCGTCCCGCATCGACTCGCGCTGGAAGCGGTCCAGGATCTCCTCGACGAACAACGTGCCGCCGAACATCGCCGGGCCGTACCCGACGGTCTTGAACAGCCTGCCCAGCTGATGGGTGAGGCCGGTCGGGGCGTAGTCGGGCACGCCGTACCGCTCGGTCATCTTCGCGAACATGATCGAGTGCCGGCACTCGTCGGCGATCTCGGTGAGCGCGTACTGGATGTGCGCGCGGCGCGGGTCGCGGTCGTAGGCGTAGCGCAGCAGCATCTGCATCAGGATGATCTCGAACCAGAGCCCGATCCGCGCGACGCTGCAGACCTCGTGGATCGTCAGCGTGCGCCGCTGCTCGTCGGTGAGGCCCTCCCACAGGGGCGTGCCGTAGAGCGACGCCCGGTGCTCCGGGAGCCCCCACAGCCCGTCGACGAGCGGGGCGTCCCAGTCGATGTCCAGGTGCGGCTCGTAGGACTTCTCCACCGAGGACTTCAGCAGCCGGGTGGCCGTGGCCTCGCGGTCGTTCACCGTGTCGATGACGCTCATCGCTTCCCTCCCAGCCGGAGCACGAGCCCCTTGGCCGGCTCCGATCCGTCGAACACGCCCTGGGCGACCTGTCTGCGCACCCGGGCGACGACCCCGCGCTGGACCAGGCCCGGCACGTGGCGTCCGGCCCACAGCTCGACCTGCCCGGCGCGGGTGCCCGCGGTGTCCCGGCGCGGACGTCGGGCGGCGAGCTGCCGGCACACGGTGCCGACGATGTCGTCGACCTCCTCGGCCCGGACCTGCCCCTCCAGGCTCAGCCCGACCTCCTTGCCCGCCTCGTGGATCGGCGTCCGGACGTAGCCGGGGTACACCGTCGTGACGTGCAGCCGGGTGCCGTACTCGAGCCGCAGCGCGTCCGCGTAGGCGGTCATGCCGCGCTTGGCCACGCTGTAGGCGGAGACGAACGGGAGCGTGAGGTAGGCGAGCTCGCTGGAGACGAAGACCACGCGGCCCTTCTCCGGACCCTCGGTCAGGGCGGGCAGCGCCGCCGCGGTGACCCGCCAGGCCCCGAGCAGGTTGGTGTCGATGACCTTCAGCGCGTCCGGCTCGAGGGGGCCGCCCGCGTCGTTCGGGATGCCGATGCCCGCGTAGTGGACCACCGCGTCGAGCCCGCCGAGGGTGCGCACCGCCTCCGCCACGGCACGCTCCACCGCCTCGGGATCGGTGATGTCGCAGGCGAGGACCGACTCGGCGTCCGATCCGTGCCGGTCGAGCCCGACGACCCGGGCCCCCTGCTCCCGCAGCCGCGCGACCGTCGGCGCGCCGAAGCCCCCGGCCGCCCCGGTGACCAGTACTCGCATGGCCGTTCCTCCCCGTCGACGAACGCTTGCTGTTACCCGCGGTAACTGTTACCACTGGTAACGTGCCGGACGACGACGGAACTGTCAAGGGGAACCCACGCGCCGCCCGCCGCGCCCAACGCCGCGCGGAGATGGTCGAGGCCGCGATGGCCGCGGTGCGCGCGCACGGCGCGGGGGTGTCGGTGGCGGACATGGCCGCGAGCGCCGGGATCACGAAACCCGTGCTGTACCGCCATTTCGACGACCGCGCGGACCTGCAGCGGGCCGTCGGCAAGCGGGCCGCGGAGAACCTCATGCAGAAGATGGCGCCCGCGCTCATGGAGGACCTCGCACCGCGCGCGCAGATCGCCGCGGTGGTCGACGCGTTCCTGCAGGGCGTCGAGGAGGAGCCCGAGCTGTGGCGGTTCGTGGTGCACAACCCGGCGCCCGAGACCACCGACGTCGCCGACGACGTCCGCGGCCAGATCGCGACCCTGCTCGCCCAGCTCATCGGCGGGCGGCTGCGCGCGGCCGGGCAGGACTCCGGCGGCGCCGAGGCCTACGCGTACGGGCTGGTCGGGATGGTGGAGAGCGCGGGCGACTGGTGGCTGGAGCGCCGCACGATGAGCCGCGCGGACCTGACCGGCTACCTCACCACGCTGATCTGGAACGGCGCGCACGGCGTGCTCGGCACGCCGGACGTGGAATCCCCCGTGCTCAGGATGGTCCCGAAGGAGAACCCCGGTGTCGGATGAGGTCGACTACGCAGGCCCTGCCACGCTGACGATCGACGGCACCGCCCTCGACGTGCACGTGCGCCTGGAGGCCCACACCCAGCCCCAGGACGGGAAGGTCCACTGGTACGGGCGGGTGACCCGGGACCCCGCGAGCGGCGCCGCGCTGGCCGGGGTGCTCGGCGGGCGCAACGCCGACGTCGTGGTGTCCACGGCGACCGGGAGCGCCCGCGGCCGGATCGGCGACGTCGACCTGTGGGGCCGGTACCGCCTGTCCGGCGTCGGGAGCCCGCCCTATCCGCTCGACGAGCCCCCGACGGAGTGACTCCGCTCCCGGAGCCTCAGCTGCCGAAGCCGACCTTCGCCGCGGACGACGGCGCGATCTCGACATAGGAGATCCGGACGGCCGGGATCAGGTACTTGCGACCCTTCTCGTCCACGAGCGACAGCGTGCCGTCGCCGGACTTCAGCGCCTCGGCGACGAGCTTCTCGACCTCGTCAGCGGTCTGGTCGCTGGACACCACGAGCTCCCGCGGGCTCTCCGCGATGCCGATCTTGACCTCCACCGGGGAACCTCCTGGTGAGTACGTACGGGTGGACTACGCGACCCAGGCTAGTCGAGTCGGACACCGCGACCGCGGCCCGTCCGCCAGGGGCGAAACCTCAGTTGAGTCCGAGGGCGGCCATGCGCTTGCCGTGGTTGCTCTGCAGCCGCTTGATCAGCGCCGCGATGCCCGCGATGTCCCCCGACCCGCGCACGATGAAGTCCGCCAGCTCGTCCCGCTCGGCGACGATGTGCTGAGCCTGGGTGACGGCCTCGCCCAGCAGCCGCCTGCCCCACAGCGCGAGCCGGTCCCGGACCTGTCGGTTCGTCGCGCACGCCGCGTGCACCTCGCGCTCGGCGAAGGCCGAGTGCCCGGTGTCGGCGAGGACCGTGCGGACCAGCTCGGCGGTCGAACCGTCCACCCAGCCCGCGACCTCGCGGTAGAAGTCCGCCGCCAGCCCGTCGCCCACGTACGCCTTGACCAGCGACTCCAGCCAGGTCCGCGGGCGGGTGGTGGCGTGGTAGGCGTCCACTCCCGCGACGAACGGCGCCATCGCCTCGTCCACGCGCACCCCGAGGCCCGCGAGGTGCTCCTCCAGCATGCGGAAGTGCCCCATCTCGGCGCCCGCCATGACGCTCAGGGCGGAGCGGCCCGCGAGGGTCGGCGCGGTGCGCGCGTCCTCGGCCAGCCGGTCGAACGCCGAGAGCTCGCCGTAGGCCAGCGCGCCCAGGAGATCGACGACCGCGCGCCGGGTCGCGTCCACTTCCGCCATGGTCGAAACCTTAATGCTCGGAGCGCGCGGCGCACGTCACCGTGCCCCGCGATCCGGGCCGGGGGTATCATGGCCCTGCGCGTAGCGCCCGGGCATCCGGTGCGCCGCGCAGATCGACTGCGACACCGCCGGGTAACGGGTCGGCGCCACCGGGCGCCCGACTCACCGGTGTGCACACGAACTGGTGCGTACAGCGCCTCGGACGGCTCTCCCACCCGGGCTTCCCCAGCCGGTGGTCGACGAGCCGGGCGCCTGGCTCCTGTACGCGGAGAGAGGCGACACCCACCTTGTCCGAGACCTACACCGAACCCGCCGACACGGTCGACCCCGAAGCGACCGCAGACGCGCACCCGCTCACGGCGGGCGCCCCCGTCAAATCTGAGTCCCCCACGTTCGCCGAGCTCGGGGTCCGCCCCGAGATCGTGCGGGCGCTGGCCGAGGCCGGCATCGAGCGCACCTTCGCCATCCAGGAGCTGACCCTCCCGCTCGCCCTCGCGGGCGAGGACGTGATCGGCCAGGCGCGCACCGGCACCGGCAAGACCCTCGGCTTCGGCGTCCCGCTGCTGCAGCGGGTCACCCCGCCGTCCGAGCGCGCCGCCGCGACCGCCGAGGGCGAGACCGCGGACCGCACGAAGGACGTCCCGCAGGCGCTCGTCGTGGTCCCGACCCGCGAGCTCTGCGTGCAGGTCGCCCAGGACCTCGCGGACGCGGGCAAGCACCTCGGCGTCCGGGTCACCGCCATCTACGGCGGCCGGGCGTACGAGCCCCAGCTGGAGGCCCTGCGCAAGGGCGTCGACGTGGTCGTCGGCACCCCGGGCCGACTCCTCGACCTCGCCGAGCAGCGCCACCTCGTGCTGGGCCGGGTCAAGGCCCTGGTCCTCGACGAGGCGGACGAGATGCTCGACCTCGGCTTCCTGCCGGACGTCGAGCGCATCATGCGGATGCTCCCCGAGGAGCGCCACACGATGCTGTTCTCGGCCACCATGCCGGGCCCGATCATCGCGCTGTCCCGCGCCTTCCTGAACCGGCCCACCCACATCAGGGCCGAGGAGCCGGACCAGAGCTCGATCCACGAGCGCACCGAGCAGTTCGTCTACCGCGCCCACGCGATGGACAAGGTCGAGCTGGTCACGCGCGTGCTGCAGGCCCGCGAGCGCGGCCTCACCATGATCTTCGCCCGCACCAAGCGCACCGTGCAGCGGGTGGCGGACGACCTGGCCGAGCGCGGGTTCGCCGCCGCCGCCGTGCACGGCGACCTCGGCCAGGGCGCCCGCGAGCAGGCCCTGCGCGCCTTCCGCTCCGGCAAGGTGGACGTGCTGGTGGCCACGGACGTCGCGGCCCGCGGCATCGACGTCACCGACGTCACGCACGTCATCAACTACCAGTGCCCCGAGGACTCCAAGACCTACGTCCACCGGATCGGCCGCACCGGCCGCGCCGGCAAGACCGGGGTCGCGGTCACGCTCGTCGACTGGGACGAGATGCCGCGCTGGAAGATGGTGGCCGAGGACCTCGGTCTGGCCGTCACCGAGCCCGTCGAGACCTACTCGACCAGCGAGCACCTCTACACGGACCTGGACGTCCCCACGGACGCCACCGGGCGCCTGCCGCTGTCGAAGCGGACCCGCGCCGGCCTGTCGGCCGAGTACGTGGACACCGAGGGCGACCACCAGGGCCGCAGCAAGCGCAAGGACCCGGCCGAGCGGCCCGCGCGCAAGCGCCGGGAGCGGACCCGCACCCGCAGCCGCGCCGGGGTCCCGGTCGCCGGTCCGGCGGGGGCCAAGCCCGCCGCCGAGTCCGCACCGGCCGACGCGTCGGCGGCCGCGCCCGCCGTGTCCGCCGAGGCTCCGGCGAGCGGGCCCGCCACCGACGCGACCGGCGAGGGGGACGGCACCAAGCCGCGCCGCCGTCGCCGGCGCGGGGGCCGTGGCCGCTCCCGCTCCGGGGACGCCACCCCCACCGAGGCCGGCGCCGAGCAGGACGCCGCCGCCAGCTGAGCCCGACCTAGTAGCTTCGGGGCGTGCTCCGCGCCCGCGAACTCCCCGAACGCCGTCGCCGCAGAGATCTCGCGGTGGCGGCGTTCGTCGTTCTGCTGGTCGTCGCGGTCGCCGTGGGGTACGGGCTGATCAGCCCCGCCGCCCGCACCGAGTCGGTGCCCGCGGACGCACCGGGCGTCGAGCCGCCGGTGGCGGAGGTCGTCCCGGCGGGGTTCGTGGAGGCGTGGCGGGCGCCCAGCGGAGCGACCCCGCAGCCCGTCGTGAGCGGCCCGGGCGTGGTGACCGCGGACGGGGACGCGGTCGTCGGGCGGGACGCGACGACCGGCGCCCCGCGGTGGAGCTACACCCGCGACCGGCCGCTCTGCACGGTCGGCGCGGGGTTCGGGCAGGTCCTGGCGCTCTACGCCACCGCGGACGGCGCCTGGTGCAGCGAGCTGTCCGCACTGAACCCCGACCTCGGGACCCGGGGCCCCGCCGCGAACCCGGACGTCGGTGCGGGGGCCCGGCTCGCGGCGTCGGGCAGCGTCGTGGTGGCGAGCTCCCCCACCTACCTGGAGACACTGCGGTCCGACCTGGTCACCACGCTGCAGTACGGCGCGGTGACCGCGCCCGCCCAGCCGGACCGCCAGCCCCGCCCGGACTGCACGCACACCTCCGTGGCCCTCGGCGCGGGCAGGCTGGGCGTGGTCGAGTCGTGCCCGGCGGAGGCCGCGGACCGGCTGACCCTGCTCCGCCCGGACGGGACGGGGGACGCCGACACCCCGACCGTCGAGTTCTCGGTCCCGCTGTCCACCCGCGGCGCGCAGCTCGTCGCGGTGTCCGTGGACCGGGCCGCGGTCGTCCTGCCCGGGCCGCCCGAGCTGCAGATCTTCGACCGCAGCGGCACGCAGGTGGGCCTCATCGGGCTGGACGTCCCCGAGGGCGAGGTCGCGCCGCCCGCCGGGGGGATCTCGGCGACCGCCACCGACAGCGCCCGCGTGTACTGGTGGAGCGGCTCGCGCACGGTCGCCCTGGACCGCACCGCGCTCGCCCCGCTCTGGACGCTGCGGGACACCCTCGGCCCCGGCACCGCGTACGCGGGCAGCCTGCTCGTCCCGGTCGCGGCGGGGATCGCGGTGGTCGACCCGGTCCGCGGCGTCGTGCAGCGCACGATCCCGGTGGACCGCGGCGGCTACTCGGGCCCGGTGATGCTCGCCGCCCAGGGCGACGTCCTCCTCGAGCAACGCGGGTCCGAGGTGGTGGCGCTGCGGCCGGACTCGGGTCACTAGTGCCCCGTCCAGGAACGTTGGGGCCGGAATCGGGGGATCCAGCCGCTCGTGGGCAAGGCGCCGCCCCGGTCTCGTACCGGGCGTACTCGGCCGGGGTGGCAACGCCGCCCACGGGTGGCTGGGCCGCCGAGTTCGGTCCTGAACGTTTCTGGACGGGGCACTAGATGCCGAGGACCAGCCGGGCCACCGTGAAGTAGATGAGCAGTCCGGTGGCGTCGACGAGGGTCGTCACCGCCGGTGCGGACACGACCGCGGGGTCGATACCCAGCCGGGTCGCGAGCAGCGGCATGGTGGCGCCGATGGTCGCCGCCCAGGCACACACCGCGACCAGGGAGACACCCAGGACCAGGGCGACCTGCCCGCCCACCAGCAGGCTCCCGATCGTCGTCCCGACGACGGCGAGCATCGCCCCGAGCACGGCACCCACCCGCGCCTCCCGCCACATCACCCGCAGGACGTCCGACGGTCGCACCTCGCCGACCGCGAGCGCCCGGACGGTCGCCGTGGCCGCCTGGGCACCCGCGTTCCCGCCCGTGCCGATCAGCAGGGGCACGAACAGGGCGAGCGCGGTGACCTCGGCGAGCGTGTCCTCGAAGTACTGCAGGACGTTGACCGTCAGGGTCGCCGCGACGAGCAGCAGGAGCAGCCAGACGACCCGGCTCCGCGCGAGCGCCACCACACCCACGGTCAGGTAGTGCCCACGCCACGGCGCGGCCCCGGACTGGCGGGCGACGTCCTCGGAGTCCGCCCGTTCCAGCTCCTCGACGGCGTCGTCGATCGTGAGCAGCCCGAGCAGCCGCTCCTCCTCGTCGACCACCGGGAGTGCCACCCGGTCGGACTCCCCCAGCAGCCGGGCCGCCGCCTCGGCGGACTCGGTCGCCCGGACCCGCTCGACGTCGGTCTCCACGATGTCGGCCAGCGGCGTCTCGGGGGCGTTGAGGACCAGCTCACCCAGCTCGACGGTGCCCACGAGCAGCCTGCCCGGCCCGACCACCGGCAGGACCTGCACGGTCTCGGCGGTGCGCCCGATCCGCCGGACGCGGGCGAGGGCGTGGCCGACCGTGCCGCCCGCATGCAGGCTGGCCACCTCGGGTGTCATCAACCTGCCCACGGAGCCCGCCGGGTAGCCGAGCAGGGCCGCGGTGGCGCGACGCCGCTCGGGCGGCAGGCCCGCGAGCACCCGGTGCGCCATCGAGGCGGGCATCTCGTCGAGCAGGCGGGCCCGGTCGTCCGGGTCGAGGCCGTCGACCAGCTCCGTGACGTGCTCCGCCCGCATGCCCTCGACGACGTGGCGCACCGTGCCGGCGTCGAGGTGTTCGAACACCTCGGCGGCGCCGTCCTTGTCGAGCAGCCGGAACAGCACGGCCGCGTCGGCGCGCCCACACCGCGCCAGCACCTCGGCGAGCTCCCGGGCCGTCTTCCCGCCGGCCTCCTCGGCCGCCGCGGTCAGATCGCCGCGGTGGAGGGCGGCGGTCAGGGACCGGGCGAGGTCCTCGTCTCGGGCGATCACGCTCAGAACAGCCAGTACCCGCCGAGGACCAGCGCCGCGAGGGCCACGACCACCCACGCCGCGAGCGCGCCGACCCGGCCCGCGCGGCGGTCCGCGACGAGCTGGGCGGCGACGGCCGCGGCGGCGGCCAGGCCGTGGCCCAGCAGCATGCCGGGGCCGGGGCCGGGCGCACCGGTGCGGGTGGTGAACACCCAGCCGCCGACCAGCACCGCGAACAACGCGACGAGCCCGGCGCAGAGCACGCCGGAGAAGCCGCGCAGCAGTCGTCCGGGCAGGCGTTCGGTCACGTGACCAGATGCTCCCACGGCTGCGCGGCCGGACCCACGGCCTGGCCCTCGGGGCAGTTGCGGCGCATGTCGCAGACGGCGCAGCGCGGGGCCGGACGGGCCGGGAACAGCGCGTCCGCCGAGCCGCCCGCCACCAGCTCGGCGGCCGCGTCCGCGGCCGCGAGCGCGCCCGCCTCGGCCCGGTCCCGGTGCTCGGCCAGGGACTCCGCGGAGTGGTCGTAGGCGGCGACGGTGCCGCTGGGCAGGTGGTGCAGCTCGACCCGGCGGGTCTCCTGGCGCAGGGTCGCGGTGGTGGCGAGCGCGTACAGCGCCAGCGCCGGTGAGGCACCGGCGTCCGCCGTGGTGGGCACGTGCCTGCCGGTCTTGTAGTCGACGATCACGGGCCCGGGGTCGATCCGGTCCACCCGGCCCTCGGCGACGATGCCGCCGGTGGACACCGACACCCACCGCTCGACGGCGAGCGGGTCCGGCGCGCCGTGCTCGGCGACGTAGTCCTCGACCCAGGTCCGCGCCTTGAGCCGGTACTCCTGCTGCTGCGCGGTGTCCCGGAACCCCTCGCCGATCCAGTTCCGGTCGACGAGTGCGGCGGCCTCGGCCGGGGTCCGTTCGGCCCGCGGCCGGGCGAACAGCGCCCGCAGGGCCAGGTGCACCACCGAGCCGAGCGTGCTCGCCGCCCGCGCGCCGCGACCCGGCGCCTTGTCCAGGTAGGTCAGCCGGTAGCGGCGCGGGCAGTCCTCCCAGGTCCCGAGCCGCGCGGGGGTGACGCGCACCAGCGGACGCGCCCAGGCCTCCTCGCCCGCGAGCGCGTCGAACCCCAGCTGCGTCACAGGACGGGCACTCCGGAGGCGCGGTCGACCAGGTCCTCCAGGGCGTCGGGCGCCGTGGCCTCCGCGGCGATCGGCGTGGACTTGTTGGTGCCGTGGTAGTCCGAGGAGCCCGTCGCCACCAGGCCCAGCTCGGCCGCGACGCCGCGCAGCAGCTCGCGGTCCTCCGGCGCGTGGTCCGGGTGGTCCACCTCGACGCCCGCCAGGCCGAGCTTCGCGAGGTCCGCCAGCACGGAGGTCTCGATGACCCGGCCCCGCTTGCGCGCGAGCGGGTGCGCGAACACCGGCACGCCGCCCGCGTCGACGATCATCTGGACCGCCCGCTCGACAGGGGTGTCCGTCTTGGGCTCGTAGTACTTGCTGCCGGTCTTGAGGATCTCGGCGAAGGCCTCGTTCACCGAGCCCACGACGCCGGCCCGCATGAGGGCCCGGCCGAGGTGCGGCCGCCCGGGCGTGGTGCCCTCGGGGACGAGGTCGAAGACGCGGTCCGCGTCGAGCTGCGGGTAGTCGGCGGCGACGTTGCGGGCCATCTTCCGCAACCGCTCCACCCGCTCGCCGACCAGCCGCTCCTGCTCCGCGACGATCGCCGGGTGCTCCGGGTCGAACAGGTACCCCAGCAGGTGCACGCTCACCGTCGCCCGGTCCCCCGGCGTCTTCGGCCGCCCGGTGGGGCTGACGCAGGAGAACTCCGCGCCACGCACCAGCCGCATCCCGGCGGGCAGCACCGCGGCCGCGCGGGACCAGCCACCCGTCGTGTCGTGGTCGGTCAGCGCGAGCACGTCGATCCCCGCGGCGGCGGCCGCGGCCACCAGCTCCTCGGGGGTGTCCGTGCCGTCGGAGACCGTCGAGTGGGTGTGCAGGTCGATCAGGGCCACCGGGCGATTATCGACGCCAGCGGTTCCGGGCGAGCATCCCGGTCGCCCGCGTCTTCCCCTTCTCCCCGAACACCAGCTCGGAGAGGGCCTCGTAGATCTCCTCGGGCCGCGGCATGTAGTCGATCCGGTTCAGCGCCTGAATCTGGCCCGCCGACTCCACGATGAGCGTGCCGTAGCCGAGCATCCGGCCGCCGACGCTGCGCGAGAAGGTGAGGTCGGTGACCTTGCCCAGCGGCATCATGCCCACGTTGTGGGTGATGATCCCCTGGGCGAGCATCACGCGCTTGTCGGTGATCACGATGCGCTCGATCCACCACAGGATGGAGTTCACGACGAACCGCAGCACGGCGACCAGCGCGAGGTAGAACGTCAGGTTGTCGACGAACACCTCGCCCCAGCCGCCGATGCGCCCGTCCAGCAGCCGGTCGATCGCGATCATGGCGATCAGGAACAGGGCCGTCTGGAAGATGTGCGGGATCATGACGGCCCAGTGCTGACGCACCCGGATGACCCGCCGCTCGGTCGGCAGCAGGTACTCGTCGATCTCCCGGGGGGCCAGCATCAGCTCGGGGCCACGCCCTGGAAGAAGGTGATGATGCTGTTCCCCACGCTGGCGAGCCAGCCGCCGATGCCGGACACCGTGTTGGACGCACCTCCCGGGTTCGTGACGATGAAGAAGATCACCAGGACCAGGACGAGGATCCCGACCAGCTTCTTGACGTTCACTCAGACCACCGTTCCGGCAGGGGGGCTTGCAAGATCGAACGTACCGATCCCCCCGGTCACCGGGACATCGGCCACGCGGGGCAGGGTACCGTCATCACCGATGACCGAGGGTAGCCGACACGTTGCGTGCGTGGGAGGAATCGCCCACACGGGGGACGGACGGATCCTGCTGGTCCGGCGTCGGAACGAGCCGGGCCGAGGTCGCTGGTCCGTGCCGGGCGGGCGGGTCGAGCCCGGGGAGTCCGACGCGCAGGCCCTGGTCCGCGAGATGGCCGAGGAGACCGGCCTGACGGTCGAGGTCGGCGCGCTGGTCGGCACCGTCGTCCGCGGGGACTTCCACATCACGGACTACCGCTGCACCGTCGTCGGCGGCACCCTGCGGGCCGGGGACGACGCCGCGGACGCCCGCTGGGTGGACGCCGCGGAGTTCGCCACCCTCCCGCTCGTCGAGGGCCTCGCGGAGACCCTCGACGGCTGGGGTGTGCTCCCCCCGCGCCGAGGGTCGATCCGCCAGCTCCCCTCCTAGACGGCGGGCGTGGGGCGGCCCGGCTGCTCGCCACCGCGCGAGTCGCCGTAGGAGCGCTTCGGCACCATGACCTTGCGCCGGAACGTGCAGACGACCGTGCCGTCCTGCTTGTAGCCGATCGTCTCGACGTAGACCACGCCCCGGTCGTCCTTGGACTTCGACTCGGTCTTGTCCAGCACCCGGGTCTCGCCGTAGATCGTGTCGCCGTGGAAGGTCGGCCTGGTGTGCTTGAGCGACTCGACCTCGAGGTTCGCGATCGCCTTACCGCTGACGTCGGCGACGGACATGCCGAGCAGCAGCGAGTAGACGTAGTTGCCGACGACGACGTTCTTGCCGAAGTCCGTCGTCTCCTCCGCGTAGTGAGTGTCCATGTGCAGCGGATGGTGGTTCATCGTGATGAGGCAGAAGAGGTGGTCGTCGTACTCGGTGACCGTTTTGCCGGGCCAGTGCTTGTAGACCGCACCGACCTCGAACTCCTCGTAGTAGCGCCCGAACTGCAACGTCTTCGCCTCCATCGCCGATAGGTCTTACGGCCGGGTAATCTATCCGGTGGCCCACGGGTGGCGACCCGTTCAGCAGGAGGAGGTGACGCGCGTCATGGATCCCGCGCCAGGCAGTAGTACGAAGCGCGTCCCCGTCGTGTCCACGGTGTCAGCGGCCTCCTAGCCGCTCCGGTCCGGCGAGGCGTGCGCTCTCCGCAGTCCTCGTCCGTCCTCTCGCCGGAGGTGCGCCGTGCCGCCCCTGTCCAGGCTCCGCCCTGTCATCAAGGCCGCGGGCAGCCGCGCCCTCAACGGGCGCTCCACCCACACCAGCGTGATGCCGCGGCTGCGGGTCCCCGTCTCCGCGTACGTCGTGGACTGCGGGGTGTACGTCGACGGCAGGCGACTGCCCGGCCGATGGTCGCACGACCGCGCGATCGACGAGGTCCGCGAGCGTGGCGAGGGCTTCGTCTGGATCGGCCTGCACGAGCCGAACGACGACCAGATCGAGGGCATCGCCGAGACCTACGGGCTGCACGAGCTCGCCGTCGAGGACGCGGTGCACGCCCACAACCGGCCCAAGCTCGAGCGGTACGACGACTCGCTGTTCATGGTGCTCAAGACCGTCCGCTACGTCGGGCACGCGGAGCCGACCAGCGCGAACGAGATCGTCGAGACCGGTGAGGTGCAGGCCTTCGTCGGGCGGGACTTCGTGGTGACCGTCCGGCACGGGCAGCACTCCGGGCTCCAGCAGGTCCGGCGCAGACTGGAGGAGGACCCCGAGCAGCTCGCGCTCGGCCCGGCGGCCGTGCTGCACGCCATCGCCGACCACGTCGTCGACACCTACCTCGAGGTCGTCGAGGCCATCGAGGACGACATCGACGAGATGGAGGCGGAGGTCTTCGCCCCGCGCTCCACGATGGACCCCGAGCAGATCTACGTGATGAAGCGCGAGATCCTCGAGCTCCGCCGCGCGGTGATGCCGCTGCTCAAGCCGCTGCACAAGATCACCGAGGGGTACAGCTCGCTGGTCCCGCACGAGGTCCGCTCGTACTTCCGGGACGTCGAGGACCACCTGTCGAGCGTCGCGGAGCGCGTGGTCGGCTTCAACGAGCTCCTCACGACCCTGGTGGACGCCGTGCTGGCCAAGGTGTCCATGCGGCAGAACTCGGACATGCGCAAGATCACCGCGTACGCCGCGCTGATCACCGTGCCGACGATGTTCGCCGGCATCTACGGGATGAACTTCGACTACATGCCCGAGCTGCACTGGCAGTTCGGCTACCCGCTGGTGATCATCGTGATCCTGGGGATCTGCGGCATGATCTACCGGTCCTTCCGCAAGAACGGCTGGCTGTAGGACTCGGCAGGACTCGGCGCGCCGCCCCGTCGCGGTCGCCGTAGCCTGGCCGGGTGCCGAAGCGACCGGTCAACCCGCTCAGGCTGCTCGACCTGCCCCGCTGGGCCGACCAGGAGCCGTCCTGGACGCAGGCCGATCCCGCGCTCATCGAGGCGGCCACGGAACGGGCGCTGGCCCGGCCCGCCGGCGGCTGGGTCGTGGTGTGCGGCAGCCGCGAGATCGCGCCGACCTTCGGCCGCACGGTGGCGGGCCGCGAGATCGTCGTCTGGCGGACGGCGTCCGGCGAGCTGCGGGCCGGGCCGGGTGCCTGTCCGCACCTCGGCGCCGCCCTGTGCGACGCACCCGTGGTCGGCGAGAACCTCGTCTGCCGCTGGCACGGCCTGCCGCTGGGCCGGGACTGGGGCACCTACCCCGTGCACGACGACGGCGTGCTGGCCTGGGTCCGCCTGGACGCCCTGGGCGAGCCCCCGCTCGACGCCCCGGTGCTCGGCCCGCGCCCGCCCGCGGGCGGGGTGCCCGCGGTCGCGACGGTGATCGGGCGCTGCGAGCCGCGAGACGTCCTGGCCAACCGGCTGGACCCCTGGCACGGCTCGTGGTTCCACCCCTACTCGTTCGCGCAGCTGCGGGTCCTCGCCGCGCCGCGGCCCGGCGCGGCGGAGCCGGAGGACCGGTTCCTCGTCGAGGTCGGCTTCCGGGTCGCGGGGCGGCTCGGCGTGCCGGTGAAGGCCGAGTTCAGCTGCCCCGACCCGCGCACGGTGACCATGGAGATCGTCGACGGCGAGGGCACCGGCTCGGTGGTCGAGACGCACGCGACCCCGCTGGGCCCGGGCCCCGACGGCGCCCCCCGCACGGCGGTGATCGAGGCGGTCGTCGCCTACTCGGACCGCCCCGGGTTCGGGCACGCCGCGAAGGTGGCCGCCGTCCTGCGCCCGCTCATGCGCACCGCCGCGGCGCGGCTGTGGCGAGACGACATCGCCTACGCCGAGCGGCGCTACACCCTCCGCTCGCGGTAGGCCTGGTCGCACGTGTCGTGCGTTCAGTGCGGTCGGCGGAGCGAGAGCGCACGTTTCGTGCACTCACTGCTGCATGATCACCGGTCCCGTGCACTCAGCGTGGTGCGCACCGCACTGAGTGCACGAAACGGGCGATCAGGAACGCGGGTCGTCCTCGCGTTCGGCGCGGGTGAGCCACGCGCCGTCCGACCTGGTCGGCTTGGGCGCACGCGTGAACCGGTCACGCAGGCGGGGGCGCTGCTGCGGTGCGTCGGTCAGCGGCGGCACCTCGTCCACCGGGTCCGCGCCCGGATCGTTCGCATCGCTCTCGCGCACGCCGGGCCGCTCGCTGACCGGGGCGACGTCCTCGTCGTCGTCCAGCTCGAAGGGGTCCGCGGGATCGCTCGGCGCCACGGCCCGCACCTCCGACCGCGGCGACCGCGGCGCAGGCGTGGGGCGGAAGGGGGCCGGCTCCGGCTCGACCGGTGCCGCCTCCGATACGGGCTGGGCCACCTCGGGCCGCGTGGGCCGAGACTGCACCACCTCGGGCTGCACCACCTCGGGCTGCGCCGACTCGGACTGCACCACCTCGGGCTGCGCCGGCCGAGACTGCACCGCCTCCGCCTCCGGGCGCCCCGCATCGGTCTCGGGCTCGACAGGCGCCGGTTCAGGCGCCCGACCCGCCTCGGGCCCCGCAGCCTCGCCAGGTGCAGACGAGAATCCCGCGGCGGGCGGATCGGGGACGACCCGCAGGCCCTGGGGCGGGGTCTCGGCGTCGGGATCGGCCTCGGGATCGACGTCGGCCCGGACGGGGCCGGAACGACCGGCGGAGCGCGGCGCGTCCTCCGGCGGGGGCTCCGGCACCGCCCGCGGCGCGGGCAGCACCACGCGGCCGCGCACGCCCGGACCGGGCCGCGGGCCGCGCGGGGCGGGCGCGTCGGTGAACGGAAGGCCGAGGTCGTCCGGGCCGCCGCGGTCGTCGTGCACCGGGGCGCGGGCGAGGAAGGTGTGCAGGACGTGTTCCATCCGGCCGCCGAAGGTCTGCACCCGGATGTCGGTGAACCGGGCCCGCCCCAGCCGCTCGCGGAACTCGGTGACGCTGTCGAAGCGCGTGACCGAGCGCCAGAGGTACTCGCCCATCCCCGGGACGCGGCCGTGCGTGCGGATCCGCGTGAGGTAGGCCAGGCAGGTCGCGGCCCAGGTCCGGCGCGCCGCCCGGTTCCCGCGCACCGAGTACTCGTGCACGGCGAGCGGCGCCCCCGGGACGAGGAGGTCCCGCAGGTAGGCGAGGGTGTCGTCGAGGTTGCGCTGGTGACGCATCTCGTAGGCGACGAGGATCGCGTCGAACGGGCCGGGCAGGTTGCGGCGGGCGAGGGCGTCCCCGAGGTTGTAGAGCGTGGCGGTGACGAACCAGTAGTCCGGCGGCCAGTCCTCGGACTGCGCGTGCCGGGTGAGCTCGTGCGACTCGTCGACGGCCACGACGCGCCACCCGGGGGCCTCCTCGGGCACGCCCTGCACGGCGGCGCCGCTGCCCGCCCCGATGATCAGCAGTCGTTTCCCGGTGCCGGCCAGCCCCATCCGGTGCACGCTGAGCTGAAGCTGCTCGCGGAAGGTGGGGTTGTTGCGCAGCAGCCGGTCGAACGCCCGCGCCGGCTGCCCCGAGCCGTCCGCCGCGTGCGGCTGGGCGCGGGTGTCCGTCTCGGTGGCGTTCACGCCCCCGATCCTCGCGCATCAGCCGCGCGCGCCCAAGGGGACGCGCGGGTGTCAGAACCCGGCCGTGGTCCCCATGGCCAGCTTGGCGAGCAGCTCGCGGGCCTTCTCGGCGTTGCGGGGCTGGCACAGCACGTCGTAGCGGCCGGCGACCATCTGGCTGGCGGAGGTGAAGTCCCGCCGCCCGCGGGTGCCCCAGTACTGCGCCGCGGCGAACGCGAGCCCGAACACGACGCCGCCCGCGAGGGCGACCAGGATCCGCACGAGCGAGTCCCCGGCGGTGCTGAACAGCGACAGCAGCAGCCCGACGAACAACCCGAACCACGCGCCGGAGGCGGCGCCGGACGCCAACACGCGCCCCCAGGTCAACCGCCCCACGATCCGTTCGACCAGCATCAGGTCGACGCCGACGATCGTCACGTCCCGGACCGGGAAGTCGCTGTCGGCGAGGTGGTCGACGGCCCGCTGCGCCTCCTCGTAGGTGGCGTACGAGCCGACCGGCCATCCGGTGGGCGGGGTGGGCAGGTTGGGCAGCCCCGGCGCGGGTCGCCCGCTGCCGCCGAACGGGGTGGTCACGGGTTCACTCCTCGAGTACATCGGACACCGGGAACATCTCGGCGTCCATCATGTCAACGACAGGAGCGCCCCCGAAGTGCCCCATCCACGGTCACGATAGAGGCACGAGCGGAAGCCTGCCGAGATCCGCCGTCCCGACTCGGAACTCTCTCACCGATCGTGATGATTCCGCAGGTCCAAGCAACCGTTTGGGCCGTTCGGAGGTAGGAAACCGCGTCATCCGCTCCGTACCGTCGATGACGGGGGTCAGGAATCGGCCGTGTCGGCCGAGCGGAAATCGCGGGGATCAGACGGGCGCTTCCGCATGCCCGGGCACGGGCTGGCGGGATACGCCCCGGTCCGTCATGCCCGCGGCACGGGGGTGCACATGACGATCGAATCGGCCGCGAGCGGAATGAGCGGCGCGACCATGGTGGTGGTGCTCGTGGTGGTGCTGGTGCTCGGCTACGTGGTGTCGGTGTTCCTGCACCCGTTCAAGGTGTGCCCCAGCTGCAAGGGATCACCCCGGAGCTACGGGAGCATCTATACGAAGTCGTTCCGCAACTGCACGCGCTGCGGCGGCAGCGGCCGCGTCCGACGCTTCGGCGCGGGAGACGGCTGACCCACCTCGTGAGTGGCGATGGTCGCCCTGGCGACCATCGCCACTCACGAGGTCAGCGGCTCCTATACTCCTTGAGCAGGCCGCGGGAGATGATCGTCTTCTGGATCTCGCTGGTGCCCTCGCCGATCAGCAGGAACGGGGCCTCGCGCATCAGCCGCTCGATCTCGTACTCCTTGGAGTACCCGTAGCCGCCGTGGATCCGGAAGGCTTCCTGCGTGACCTCGGCGCAGTACTCCGACGCGAGCAGCTTGGCCATGCCCGCCTCGACGTCGTTGCGCTCGCCGCGGTCCTTCAGCCTCGCGGCGTTGACCATCATCAGGTGGGCGGCCTCGACCTTGGTGCCCATCTCGGCCAGCTTGAACGCGATGGCCTGGTGCTCGGCGATCGGCTTGCCGAAGGTCGAGCGCTGCTGGGCGTACTCGGCCGCCAGCTCGAACGCCCGGATCGAGATGCCGCACGCCCGCGCGGCCACGTTGACCCGGCCGACCTCGACGCCGTCCATCATGTGCGAGAAGCCCTTGCCCGCCTCCCCGCCCAGGATCTGGGCGCCGGGGATGCGGAAGCCGTCGAACACCGCCTCGGTGGTGTCGACGCCCTTGTAGCCCATCTTGTCGATCTTGCCGGGGATGGTGAGGCCCGGGAGGACCTCTCCGAAGCCCGACGGCTTCTCCACCAGGAACGTGGTGAGGTTCTGGTAGGGCTTGGGCTGCCCGAGGTCGGTCTTCACCAGCAGCGCGATCAGGTTCGACGAGCCGCCGTTGGTCAGCCACATCTTGGCGCCGTCGATGACGTAGTCGTCGCCGTCTGCCTTGGCGCGGGTCTTGATCGCCGCGACGTCGCTGCCCAGGTCCGGCTCGGACATGGAGAACGCGCCGCGGGTCTCGCCCTCGGCCATCTTCGGCAGGTACTTCTGCTTCTGCTCCGGCGTGCCGTGGTGCATCAGCATGTACGCCACGATGAAGTGCGTGTTGATCACGCCGGAGACGCTCATCCACCCGCGCGCGATCTGCTCGACGACGAGGGCGTAGGTCAGCAGGGACTCGCCCAGGCCGCCGTACTCCTCGGGGATGGTGAGGCCGAACAGCCCCATCTCCTTCATCCCGTCGACGATGTCCTGCGGGTAGGCGTCCGCGTGCTCCAGGGCGGTGGCGTGCGGGATGATCTCCTTGTCCACGAACGTACGGACGGTGGAGATGATCTCCTCCTGCACGTCGGTGAGACCGGCGGTCTGGGCCAGGCGGGCCATGGGTCTACCTCTCAGTCCTGCGGCGGGGTCCACTTGTCGGTCCGCGACATGCCCGCGGCCCGACCCTTGCCCGAGATCACCAGCGCCATCTTGCGCGAGGCCTCGTCGATCATCTCGTCGCCGAGCATCGCCGCGCCGCGCTTGCCGCCCGCCTCGGAGGTGAACCAGTCGTAGGCGTCGAGGATGTTCTCGGCGTGGTCGTAGTCCTTCTGCGACGGGCTGAAGGTCTCGTTGGCCGCGTCGATCTGGCCGGGGTGCAGCACCCACTTGCCGTCGAAGCCGAGCGCGGCGGCGCGACCGGCCACCCGCCGGAACCCGTCGACGTCCTTGATCTGCAGGTACGGGCCGTCGATGGCCTGCTTGTCGTGCGCGCGGGCCGCCATCAGGATCGACATGAGGATGTGGTGGTAGGCGTCCCCCACGTCGTAGCCGGGCGGCTGCTCGCCCACGACCAGCGACTTCATGTTGATCGACGCCATGAAGTCCGCCGGGCCGAAGATGATCGTCTCGACGCGCGGGCTGGCCTGCGCGATCTCGTTGACGTTCGTCAGGCCCAGCGCGTTCTCGATCTGCGCCTCGATGCCGATCTTGCCGACCTCGTAGCCGAGGGTCTTCTCGATCTGCGTCATCAGCAGGTCCAGGGCGACGACCTGCTGCGGCGTCTGCACCTTCGGCAGCATGATGGCGTCGAGGTTGGCGCCCGCCCCCTCGACGACCTCGACGACGTCCCGGTAGGTCCACTCGGTCGTCCAGTCGTTGACCCGGACCACGCGGGCCTTCTCACCCCAGCCGCCCTCGTTCAGCGCGGCGACGATCGTCTTGCGGGCACCCGGCTTGGCCAGCGGCGCGCACGCGTCCTCGAGGTCGAGGAAGACCTGGTCCGAGTTCAGCGTCCGGGCCTTGTCGATGAACTTCTGGCTCGAACCCGGCACCGCCAGGCAGGACCTGCGGGGGCGGAGCGGGCGGGTCGCGTCGGACGTCACTGTCGAACTCCTCGTCGATGGTTCGGACTCGTCGGATCGTGGCACGTTCGCCCTCCCGACGCGCCGTCGAGGTGATTGGTTTCTCACCCACGGGAGGTCGAGGGCGGTTACCCGGCGGTCAGGGCAGGGCGGTGAGCTCGCCCCGGGACACCGCGACCACGCCGCCACGGACGGTCGTCGCCGTGGCGCGGCCGTCGGTGGACGCCACCGTGACGTGCAGCGTCGACGGCCGCCCGATCTCCGCGCCCTGGGAGACGGTGAAGGCCGTGTCCCCGTCGTCGAGCAGGCCGCGGTCGGCCAGGAACACCCCCAGCGCGACGGCGGCGGAGCCGGTCGCGGGGTCTTCGTCCACCCCCACCCCGGCGCCGAACATCCGCGCGTGCGCGTGGCCGTCCTCCCAGCTCGCCACCAGCACCCCGGTCAGCCCGAGCGCGGTGATCGCGTGCGGGTCGGGCGCGCACCGGGCCACCGCGTCCGGGCGGACCAGCAGGAACGCGTACGGCACGCCCGCCGCGGCGATGCCCGGGGCGGCGGCGCCGTCGACGTCGTCCGCGGTCAGGCCCACCGCCGCGGCGAGCAGCGGGGCGTCCACGTCGTCGCCCACCTCCGGGCGACCGCCCGCGACCCGCGCGCCGTCGGCGTCGACGTGCACGGGCAGCAGGCCCGCCCCGCACTCCTGGACGACGTCCCCGTGCGCGATCGCGCCGTCGCGCGCCAGCACCCAGGCGGCCCCCACACTCGGGTGCCCGGCGAACGGCAGCTCGACCGCCGGGGTGAAGATCCGCACCCGGTAGTCGGCGACCTCGCTGGGCAGGGTGAACACCGTCTCCGAGAGGTGGAACTCCCCCGCGATCCGCTGCATCGCCTCGGTGTCCAGCTCCCGGTCCTCCGACCGCACCACGGCGAGCGGGTTGCCGGCGTACGGCCGGTCGGTGAACACGTCCACGACGTCGAAGCGCAGCCCCATGGCCGCGAGCGTAGGCGCCGTCACGCGCGCCGCCACACGGCCTAAGCTCCAGCTCATGGGCACCAGCCGGATCTTCGTGGCACGGATGGCGGGGCTCGCCGTCTTCGGCCCGGACGGGGCGCGGATCGGGAAGGTCCGGGACGTCGTGACCACGCTGCGGGTGGATGCGACCCCGCCGCGGGTGCTGGGTCTGGTCGTCGAGCTCTCCAGTCGGAGGCGGATCTTCGTCCCCATGCTGCGGGTGGCGGACGTCGACGCCGCCGCCATCACCCTGGCCAGCGGCTCGGTGAGCCTCTCGGGTTTCACCCAGCGCCCCAACGAGACGCTGGTGCTCGGCCAGCTGCTCGACGCGCCGGTCACCCTGCGGGACTCCGGGGAGCCCGCGACGGTCGTCGACGCGGCGATCGAGCCCACCCGCAAGCGGGACTGGGTGGTGGCGCGGTTGGCCGTCCGCCGCGGACCCCGCCGGTTCCGCAGCCGGTCCGGGGTGAGCGTGCTGCCGTGGAGCGCGGTCAGCGGGCTCACCCTGTCCGACCGGCAGGGCACCGAGGGGCTGCTCTCGGTGTTCGACGCGATGCGGCCCGCGGACGTCGCCGCCGCGTTGTCCGAACTGCCCCGCAAGCGCCAGCACGAGGTGGTCGACGCGCTCGACGACGAACGCCTGGCCGACGTGTTCGAGGAGCTGTCGGAGAGCGACCAGCGCGAGCTGATCGGGCACCTGGACGTCGAGCGCGCGGCGGACGTGCTGGAGGCCATGTCCCCGGACGACGCCGCGGACCTGCTCGGCGAGCTCGGCGACGAGGAGGCGGGCAGGCTGCTCTCGCTGATGGAGCCCGAGGAGTCCGAGCCGGTCCGCAGGCTGCTGACCTACGCGGCGCGCACCGCGGGCGGGCTGATGACCCCGGAGCCGATCGTGCTGC
The DNA here is from genome assembly GCF_900102195.1 of Pseudonocardia oroxyli. Classification (GTDB taxonomy): domain Bacteria; phylum Actinomycetota; class Actinomycetes; order Mycobacteriales; family Pseudonocardiaceae; genus Pseudonocardia; species Pseudonocardia oroxyli. Next base: position 113,528 of record NZ_FNBE01000008.1, on the reverse strand, counting down.
GGCCGGACGCCACGGTCGCCGAGGCGCTCGCGCACGTCCGCAACCCCGACGTGCCGCCCGCGCTCGCCAGCATGGTGTTCGTCTGCCGCCCGCCCAGCGCCACCCCGACGGGCCGCTATCTGGGCTGCGTGCACGCCCAGCGGCTGCTGCGCGAGGCCCCGTTCGAGCTGGTCGCGGGCCTGGTCGACAGCGAGCTGGCCCGCCTGGACCCGGACGCCGGGATGGACGAGATCACCCGCTACTTCGCCACGTACAACCTGGTGGCGGGCCCCGTCGTCGACGCCGAGGACCACCTGCTCGGCGCCGTCACCGTCGACGACCTGCTCGACCACCTGCTGCCCGACGGCTGGCGGGACCAGCCCCTCACCGACCCGGAGGTGACCCGTGCCTGAGCTGCAGCCCGGCCGCCGCCTCGACCAGCCGCTGCTGGGCAGGCGCGGGCTCGAGTTCGACCCGAGCGCGTTCGCCAGCGCCGCCGAGCGGGTCGCCCGCTACCTCGGCACCGGGCGCTACCTGGCGATCCAGACCGTGATCGTGGTCGCCTGGATCGCGCTGAACGCCGCCAGCTGGTGGCTGCAGTGGGACCCGTACCCGTTCATCCTGCTCAACCTGGCCTTCTCCACCCAGGCTGCGTACGCCGCCCCGCTGATCCTGCTCGCCCAGAACCGCCAGGACGACCGCGACCGCATCGCCCTGGACGAGGACCGCAGGCGGGCCGAACGCACCAAGGCGGACACCGAGTTCCTGGCCCGCGAGCTCGCGGCCCTGCGCATCGCGCTCGGCGAGGTGGCGACCCGCGACTACCTCCGCAGCGAGGTCGACCGACTGGCCGCGATCGTCGAGGGCCGCGAGAAACCCCGTCGGCGCTGACGCGCCCGTGCGTGGCGAGTGGTGCCAGAGCACCACTCGCCACGCACGACCCCTACGGCGCCAGCTCGCGCGTGACCCGTTCCAGGGTGGCCAGCTGGTCGGGGGTCAAGTGCTTGACGAAGTGCTCGGTGACGCCCCGCAGGTGGGTGCGGCTGGCGGTGCGGAGCCGGTCCAGCCCCGCGGACGTCAGGCCCGCGGCGACCCCCCGGCCGTCGCCCTCCACCCGGGTGCGGCGCACGAAACCGGCGCGTTCGAGGCGGTCCACCAGGCGGGTCACGCCCGAACGGGACAGCAGCACGGCGTCGGCGAGCTCGGTCATCCGCAGGCGCCGGTTCGGCGCCTCGGCGAGCTGGACCAACACGTCGTAGGCGGCGAGCGAGAGGCCCTGTTCGGCCACGAGTTCGGTCTCGAGCGCCCGGGTGACCGTCGCGTGTGCGCGCAGGAAGGCCCGCCACGACGCCAGCTCCTCCGGGCGCGGCACCTGCCGTGGAGCAGATCCCCCCGCCCGGTCGTTCCCCCCGTGCGCGGACCGCCTGGAACCTTCAGCGATGTCCGTCACGGTCACAGATGGTACGGACCTGCGTGACGGTCCGTGGGCGCACGTAGCATGGAGCGGTCCTGCACCGACCCGGAAAGGCTCAACGGAGACCCTGATGTCCGTCATGGGAAACACCAGCACCGAGGCCGTCGAGCAGGCGGTCCGAGCCGCGCTCGCCCAGGTCGAGGACCCCGAGATCCGCAAACCGATCACCGAGGTCGGCATGGTCAAGGGCGTCGCGGTGTCCCCGGACGGCGTGGCGTCGGTCGGGGTCTACCTCACCGTCGCAGGCTGCCCGATGAAGGAGACGATCACCTCGCGCGTCACGAACGCGGTGGGCGCGGTGGCGGGCGTGCGCGAGGTCCGCGTGGAGCTCGACGTGATGTCGGACGAGCAGCGCACCGAGCTGCGCAGGAAGCTGCGCGGCGACTCCGCCGAGCCGGAGATCCCCTTCTCCCAGCCCGGCAACCTGACCCGCGTCTACTGCGTGGCGTCCGGCAAGGGCGGCGTCGGCAAGTCGAGCGTCACGGTGAACCTGGCCGCGGCGATGGCGGCCAAGGGCCTGCACGTCGGCGTGGTCGACGCGGACATCTACGGGCACTCGATCCCGCGGATGCTCGGCGCGGCGGACCGGCCCACCAAGGTCGACGACATGATCATGCCCCCGCAGAGCCACGGGGTGAAGGTCATCTCGATCGGGATGTTCGTGCAGGACAACACCCCGGTCGTCTGGCGCGGGCCGATGCTGCACCGGGCCCTCGCCCAGTTCCTCGGGGACGTGTTCTGGGGTGACCTGGACGTCCTGCTCCTGGACCTGCCCCCGGGCACCGGTGACATCGCGATCTCCACGTCGCAGCTGATCCCCAACGCCGAGCTGCTCGTCGTCACCACGCCGCAGCAGGCCGCCGCCGAGGTGGCCGAGCGGGCCGGCTCGATCGCCGTGCAGACGCGGCAGCGGATCGCGGGCGTCATCGAGAACATGTCGTGGCTCGAGATGCCCGACGGCAGCCGCATGGAGGTCTTCGGCGCGGGCGGCGGTCAGACCGTCGTCGACCGCCTGACCCGCACCCTGGGCGCCTCGGTCCCGCTGCTCGGGCAGGTCCCGCTGGAGGCGGGCGTGCGCGAGAGCGGCGACTCCGGCACCCCGATCGTGCTGCGCAGCCCGGACTCCCCGGCGGCGCGGGTGCTCAGCGGCATCGCGGACAAGCTCACCGTCCGCTCCCGCGGCCTGGCGGGCATGTCCCTGGGTCTGAGCCCCGTCCGCAAGTGAGCTGTGAGTGGCGATGGTCGCCATGGCGACCATCGCCACTCACGAGGTCAGGCGGTGGCGTCCGAGAGCGCCTTGCTCCACAGCGCCACGCCCTCGTCCACCTGCTCGGCGGTCGTGATCAGCGGCGGGATGAACCGCACGCAGTTGTTGTAGGGGCCGCAGGTCAGCAGCAGCAGGCCGTGGTCGGCGGCGGCCTTGTGCGCCTGGACGGCGGTGGTCGGGTCCGGGGTGCCGTCCGGGTTCGTGAACTCGACGGCGACCATGAAGCCCAGCCCGCGGACGTCGCCGACCGTGCCGACCCCCTTCGACACCGACGCGACCCCGTCGAGCAGGCGTGCCCCGTTCACCCGGGCGTTGTCGACCAGGCCCTCCTCCTGCACCACGTCGAGCGTGGCCAGGGCGGCGGCGCAGGCCACGGCGTTCCCGCCGTAGGTGCCGCCCTGGGACCCCGGGCGGGCCTTGCTCATCAGCTCGGTCGACGCCGCGATGCCGGACAGCGGGAAACCGCTGGCCAGGCCCTTGGCGGTGATCAGGATGTCCGGCGTGAGGCCCTCGGCGTGCTGGTGCCCCCAGAAGGTGCCGGTGCGGCCGTAGCCGGTCTGCACCTCGTCCGCGACGAGCAGGACGCCGTGCCGGTCGGCGCGCTCCCGCAGGCCGCGCAGGAAGGCGGGCGGGGTGGGCACGTAGCCGCCCTCGCCGAGGACCGGCTCGATCACGAAGGCGGCGACGTCCGCGGCGGGCGCGGTCGACACCAGCTGCCGGTCCAGCTCCTTGAGCGCGAACTCGACGGCCTGCTCCTCGGTCCAGCCGTACCGGTAGGCGTACGGGAACGGCGCGAAGACGGTGCCGCCCATCATGGGGTTGTTGCCCGAGCGGATCTTGGCGCCGGACGTGGTCAACGCGGCGGCACCCATGGTGCGGCCGTGGAAGCCACCGTCGAACGCCAGGACGAGGGGGCGCTGGGTCGCGTGCCGGGCGAGCCGCACCGCCGCCTCGACGGCCTCGGAGCCGGAGTTCAGGAAGAACACCGAGTCCAGTGACGGCGGCAGCACCTCGCCGAGCCGCTCGGCCAGGCGGAGCAGCGGCTGGTGCATCACCGTCGTGTACTGGCCGTGGATCAGGGTGGCCACCTGCTCCTGTGCCGCCGCGACGACCTTCGGGTGGCAGTGCCCGGTGGACACGACGCCGATGCCGGCGGTGAAGTCCAGGTGCCTGCGGCCCTCGGTGTCGTACAGGTACACGCCTTCGCCGCGTGCGACCTGGACCGGGGTGGCCTGGGTCAGGACCGGGGACAGCTGTGCCATGGACGATGCTCCTGATCGCGAGTTGTCCTGTTGTCGACAATCAGCGTCGCACGGCCCCGGCCGCCCGGGCAAGGGGCGCCGCACATCCGGCGCCCCCGCCCGTCAGGCCGGGACCGGATCGCCGAAGAAGCCCGCGACCCGGGCCAGCCGGCCGTCGTCGGCGAGCGTGACGACGTCCGTACCGGTCAGCGCGGTCGCCCCGTCCGGGGCGAGCATCGCCCAGGTGTAGCGGGCGACGTCGTGGTGCGCGTCGACCGCGCTGGTCCGGCGGAACGCGTGGCCCGGGAACTGCGCCTGCAGCGCTCGGGCCACCGCGTCGATCCCGTCGGCGCCCGCGCCGGTCACGGGGGGATCGACCAGCTCGCCCTCCGGCGCCCAGACCTGCGCGATCAGGGTGGCGCGGGTGGCGGCGTCCGGCTCGGCGTAGGCCCGCAGCCAGGTGTCGACGGTGGTGGTCAGGTCGGTCATCTCGTCCTCCTCGTCGGTGGGATGGCTCCCACCCTGACCGCGCCGCCGCCGCGGGTCGATGACCTCTCAGGTCATGGCGGGCCTGACCTCGCGGCGCTAGCGTCCGGCCCGTGACCAAGCCGACGGTGGGCCCGCTGCTGCGGGACTGGCGGCGCCGCCGGCGGCGCAGCCAGCTCGATCTCGCACTCGACGTCGGCGTGTCGACCCGGCACCTGAGCTACGTCGAGACGGGGCGGGCCCAGCCCAGTGCCGAGCTCGTCCTGGCCCTGGCGGACGGCCTGGACGTGCCGCTGCGCGAGTGCAACACCCTGCTGCTGGCCGCCGGGTACGCCCCGCGCTACCCCGCCCGCCCGCTGGCCGACCCGGCGCTGCACCAGGCCCGCGCCGCCCTGCGCCGGGTGCTCGACGCCCACGATCCCTACCCCGGCGTGGTCGTCGACCGCGTGTGGGACGTCGTGCTCGCCAACCGCGCCGCGGCCGAGCTGCTCGACGGCGTCCCGGAGGCGTTGCGGCCGAACGTCTACCGGATGTGCCTGCATCCCGACGGGCTGGCCGCCCGCACGCGCAACCTCCCGGAGTGGGCGGGGCACCTGCTCCACCAGCTCGGTCGGTCCGTGGCACTGACCGGGGATCCGACGCTCGCCGCGCTGGAGCGGGAGGTCCGGGGCTATCCCGGCGTCGAGACGGCGGTGACGGCCCGCTCGTCGCCCCTGGAGCCGGTCCCGCTGCTGGTGCCGCTGCGCCTGGACCTCGACGGCACGGAACTCGCGCTCTTCACCACCGTGACCACGTTCGGCACCCCCCGGGACGTCACGCTCGACGAGCTCGCCGTGGAGCTGTTCTACCCCGCCGACGACTCGTCCGAGGCCCTGCTGCGCGGCACGCGCGCAGGACATCACACCTAGGTCGCCAGCAGACCCACGATCAGGAACAGCACGGGGACGGACACGATCGTCGTCGTCAGCGCGGCGTCCCGGCCGAGCCGCACGCCCTGGTCGAAGCGCACCGCGTAGCCGAAGACGTTCTGCGCGGTGGGCAGCGCCGCGCACACCACCACGGCCATGAGCGCGATCCCGGACAGCCCGAGCAGCAGCCCGAGGCCGAGCCCGATCAGCGGCTGGAGCACGTTCTTGATCGCCACGACCACCCACAGCGACGGCCCGACGTCACCGGTCCCCGGCCGCGCCGCCCCGCGCAGCGAGATGCCGAAGGCCAGCAGCATGCACGGCACGGCGAGGTCGGCGATCAGCTGCAGCGGCGCCATCACCGGCTCGGGAGGCAGCCATCCGGTGGCCGAGGCGACCAGGCCCGCGGCCGTCGCGATGGCCAGCGGGTTGCGCAGCGGCGCGGTCAGCGTGCGCCTGCGCGAGGTGCGCTCGCCCTGGTGGGACACGACGTCCAGCACGGTGGAGAACAGCGGGGCCAGGACCGCGAGCTGGAACAGCAGGACCGGCGCGATCTCGCCCGCGCTGCCCAGCGCGTAGGTGGCGATCGGGATGCCGAGGTTGCCCGCGTTGACGTAGCCGCTGGCCATCGAGCCGATCGCGATCTCCCCCGCAGGCCTGCGCCGCAGGAGCCCGAACGGCACGAACAACGCACAGGCCAGCGTGCTGGTCACCGCGGTGACGACCAGCCCCGCGGAGAACACCGCCCCGATGTCCTGCTGCGCGATCACCGTGAACAGCAGCGCGGGCGAGGCCACGAAGAACGCGGTGCGGGAGAGCACCTGTGTGGCCGACGGCCCGAGCACCCCGGCCCGGCCGATGCCGTAGCCGACCGCGATCACGACGGCGATGACGAGGAAGCCTTCTCCGATGCCGGTCACGAAGCGGTCACGCGGGGAGGATAAACCGGATGGCAACCGGTTGTCGTCGGCAAAGCGACGATCCCCACTACGCAGGCAGTGCGGGCGCCTCCCCACTCTCCCCGGCGGCGGGGTCGACGAGCGTGACGTCCAGGATCCGGGACACCGCGTCCGCCATGTGAGCCTCCAGCACCGCGGTCATCCGGGTGGCATCGCCCTGCTCCAGGGCGTCCCGCAGCAGCCGGTGCTCGGCCAGCAGGCTCTCGGGCGGCGGCGGGTTCTGCTGCAGCGCGGCCAGACACATCCGGGTCTCGACGAGCAGGGTGCGGGACATCCGGTGCAGCCGCGGGCTGCCCGAGGCGGCGACCAGCTCGGCGTGGAACTCGTGGTCGGCGTCCGCCAGCGCCACGGCGTCGCCCGCCGCGACGGCGGCCTCCATCGCCGCGATCGCGGTCGTCAGCCGGGCCACCGCGGGCGCCCGGTCGGGCGCGGCGAGCAGGAGCAGCGCCGCGGCCCGCTCGACGGCGGTGCGTGCGGTGTAGACGTCCCGGACGTCCGCCGCGTCGAGGTCCCGCACGAACAGCCCGCGGTGCCGCTCGCTGCGCAGCAGCCCCTCCGCCACCAGCCGCTGCATCGCCTCGCGCAGCGGCCCCCGGCTCACCCCGAGCCGCTGGGCCAGGTCGACCTCGCCCAGCTGGGTGCCGGGCGGGAAGGTGCCGCGCATGATCGCGGCGCGGATCCGGTCCGCGACGATCGCGGCCGTCGACCGCCTGCTGATGGGCTCGAGGGGATCGGTCACCGGAACAGCGCCCCCAACCCCGGCCGGGGTGTCGTGTCACCGGCCAGCCGCAGGCCCTGCCACACGCTGACCTGGTTCGCGGTCAGCACCGGCTTGCCCACCCGCTCGTCGAGCCGGTCGAGGAGCTCGACGGTGTGCAGCGCGGTGTCGGGCAGCAGGATCGCGTCGGCGTCCGGCCGGTCGACGGCGGCCGCGAAGTCCAGCACGACGTCCTCGGTCAGCGTCCCCACCTCGGCGGCGGTGACGATCCCGCGCGGGGTCATGGCGAGCACCGTGATCCCCGCCTTGCCCAGGAACTCCACGAACCGCTCGGCCACGTCCGCGGGGTAGGTCGCACCGACGACGACCGACCGGATCCCCAACGCCCGGCACGCCTCCACGAACGCGAAGGACGTGCTCGTGGCGGGCACCCCGGCGACCTCGCGCAGCGCCGCGACCTGGGCCTGCGCCCCGTCCCACCCGAAGACGAACGAGCCCGAGGTGCAGGCCCACACGATCGCGTCCAGCGGCCCGTCCGACGCGGCGAGGGACTGCGCGCCGTCGGCGAGGACGTCCTCGGAGCCCACGTCCAGCAGCGCGTCGACGCGGTGGGCGTCCTCGCGCATGAGGGTGTGGACGAGCGGGAGCCGGGTGCCGTCGCCGAGCAGGCGCTCGGCGCGCGGGTAGTCGTCCTCGGCGGAGAAGCCGGGGTACAGGATTCCGACGGTCGTCACGAGCGAGCCCCTCCCAATGCGATTGTCGACAACCGTACAACCCAGTGCTCCGTCGCAGAAGGTTCGGCACCGAACTCCCGCGACGGAGCCCTAGGCGACGGGAAGCGGGAGGGGCACGCCGAGCAGGGCACCCCCGCCCACCGCGTAGCGGCCGAGCGCCCGCAGCGACGCCCACATCGTGACCTGGTTCGCGGTGATCACCGGCTTGCCGAGCGCCTGCTCGAGCGGCTCGACGATGTCGTAGGTCGGCAGGTTGGTGCAGCTGATGAACAACGCGTCCGCCTCCGGGCGGTCCACCGCGCGGACGATGTCCACGACCTGCTCGTACCCGACCCGCCAGATGTTGCCGAGCAGCCCGAGCCCCTCGCTCGCCACCGTCTCCACGCCGCTGTCGGCGAGAAAGGTCACCAGCCGGTCCGTCACGGGCTGGATGTAGGGCGTGGCGATCGCGAGCCGGCGGACACCGAGCAGGTGCAGGGCCTCGACCAGCGCCCCGCTCGTCGTGGTGGCGACGGGCGCGCCCGCCTCGCACATCGTCCGGGTCAGCACGGCCTCACCGGCCACCCCGGACACGAAGCTGCCCGAGGTGCACGCGAACGTCACGACCCCGGGCCGCGGCGTCAGCACGTCCCGGGTGGCCCGGCGCACGGCCCGGCGGTCGGCGACGGCGACCGCCATCTCGACGGTGACCGGGGTGGTGAAGAAGGGCAGCCGGGTGAGGTAGAGCGACACGTCCTCGGGCGCCCAGCGCCAGAGCTCGCGGTCCAGCGCGAAGTCGAACGGGGCGACGACGCCGACACCCGGCGCATCGGACTCGTCGGCGCGTCCCACGGACAGTTCAGCGGGCACGACGGGCCCTCCTACTCCACGCGCTCGTAGACGAGCCGCTCCCCCACGCTGCCGGAGCGCCACACGTCGTGGCAGGCCTCCGCCATGGCGGGCAGATTCTCCACGATGGTCGCGTAGACGTTCCCCGGCACCCAGCCGACGTCCCCGTTGAGCAGCAGGTTGTTGCGGCCGTAGAAGACGGCCAGGTCGATGCCGCCCTCGGCCTGGTCGATGTCCTGGTCCTCCTTGAAGGAGGCGTCCAGCATGCCGCCGTGGAAGTCGAAGTAGCAGACGTCCCCCGGGATGGGGGTGACCGTCGGGTTCTCCTGGCCGATCGTCGGGCCGAACCGCCGGACGATCGAGTACACCTCGTTGCGGGCGTACTTGGCGTGCTGCGCGGGCCCGCCGAGCGGGCCCTCGCCGAGGGCCTCCCAGACCGCGGCGGCGGTGCGCGGCGCCTCCTTCTCGAGCAGCTCGGCGACGCACGAGACGCCGCGGCGTTCGAGGGTGATCCGGATGAGCTTCGGCACTGCCGCTCCCTAGCGATCGAAGGATTGTTGACAATCCTACGGCCGGTTCCTAGCGTGTCAAACACCGCCCAGCCCTGCCGAGAGGATCTTCCGCGTGCCGGTTTCGCCTGGTCAGCCCGTCGTCGCCGTATTGGCGGGGGAAGACCCACCCGGCGATCTGGGCGACGTCGAGGTGCGCCTCGCGGGCGACGCCGACCTCGCGGACGCCCTGTCCGGCGCGGACGTCCTGCTGGTCTGGGACTTCCTCTCCCACGCCGTGCCCGCGGCCTGGCGCGCGGCCGACACCGGCCGAGTGCGCTGGGTGCACACCGCCAGCGCGGGCGTGGACAAGGTCACCTTCCCCGAACTGCAGGCCCACCCCGCGCAGCTCACCAACGCGCGTGGGGTGTTCGACCGGCCGATCGCCGAGTTCGTCACCGGCGTGGTGCTCGCCTTCGCCAAGGACCTGCCCGGCTCGCTGCGGCTGCAGGCGCGCAGCGAGTGGCGCCACCGGGAGACGACGACGGTCGCGGGCCGCACCGCCGTCGTCGTCGGCAGTGGGCCGATCGGGCGGGCCGTGGCGGACATGCTGCGAGCGATCGGGCTGACCGTCGAACTCGTCGGGCGCCGGGCCGCCGCGGGGGTGCACGCCTTCGACGAGCTGTCCTCGCTGCTCCCGACCGCGGACTGGCTGGTCCTCGCCGCCCCGCTCACCGACGCCACCCGCGGCCTGCTCGACAAGGCCGCGCTGGACCTGCTGCCGGACCACGCCCGCGTCGTCAACGTGGGCCGCGGCGGGCTGGTCGTGGAGTCGGACCTCGTCGCCGCGCTGGCCGAGGGCCGGATCGCGGGCGCCGCGCTCGACGTCTTCGAGGTCGAGCCGCTGCCCGCCGACTCGCCGCTGTGGACGATGGAGAACGTGCTCGTCACGCCGCACATGTCCGGTGACGTCGCGGGCTGGCGCGCCACGCTGCAGGATCAGTTCCTGGCCAACCTGGCCCGCTTCCGGGCGGGCGAACCGCTGGCCAACGTCGTCGACAAGTCCCTCGGCTATGTGAAGGGTGCCTCCTCGTGACCACCGCCGACACACTCTCTCCCGTGGAGGCGAGATGAGCACCGCTGACCTCTCCGCCACCGAGCTGCTCGCCGGGTACGAGAAGGGGGAGATCTCGCCGGTCCAGGCCACGCAGGACGCGCTCGACCGCATCGAGGAGTACGACGCGGCGGTCCACGCGTTCACCCTGGTCGACGCGGACTCCGCACTGGCGAGCGCCCGCGAGTCCGCGGAGCGCTGGAAGGCGGGCACCCCCGTCGGCCCGCTCGACGGCGTGCCCACCTCGATCAAGGACATCCTGCTCACCCGGGGCTGGCCGACCACCCGCGGCTCGTGGGTGGCCGAGCAGCCCGAGCCGTTCGACGTCGACGGCCCGCCGGTCGCGCGGGTCCGGGAGGCGGGCGCGGTGCTGCTCGGCAAGGTGACCACGCCGGAGTACGCGTGGAAGGGCGTCACCGACTCGCCGCGCTGGGGGGTCACCACCAACCCCTGGGACCCCACGAAGACCGCGGGCGGCTCGTCCGGCGGGTCCGCCGCGGCGGTGGGCCTGGGCATGGGCGCGCTGTCGCTGGGCACGGACGCGGGCGGCTCGGTCCGGATCCCCGCGGCGTTCACCGGCACGGTCGCGCACAAGTCGACCTACGGTCGCGTCGCGCACCACCCCGGCAGCCCGTTCGGCACCCTCGCGCACGTGGGCCCGATGACCCGCACCGCCCTGGACTCGGCGCTGCTCCTCGACGTGATCGCCGGGTTCGACGCCCGGGACCCCTGGCTCCTCGACACCCCGCCCCGCTCGTTCGCCGAGCAGGCGGTCGAGGGCGTCGCCGGGCTGCGCATCGCGGTCAGCCCCACCCTCGGCCACGTCGACGTGCACCCGGACGTGAAGGCGGCCTTCGAGGCCGCCGCGGAGGTGTTCGCCCGGCTCGGGGCGGTCGTCGAGCGGGCCGATCCCGGCTTCGCCGACTGCGTCGACCCCTTCCACGTGCTGTGGTTCGCGGGCGCCGCGAAGTGCCTCGAGCCGTACTCGGCCGCCCAGCGCGAGCGGATGGACCCGGGTCTGGTCGAGGTGGCCGAGCTCGGCGCGACCTACTCGGCCACGGACTTCCTCGGCGCCATGGCGGTGCGCAACGACATGGGCTCGCAGATGGGCGCCTTCCACCGCGAGTTCGACCTGCTGCTGACCCCGACGCTGCCGATCCCCGCCTTCGACGGCGGCCTCGAGACCCCGTCCGGCCAGGGCCGGTGGACGAGCTGGACGCCCTTCACCTACCCCTTCAACATGACCCAGCAGCCGGCGGCGAGCGTCCCCTGCGGCCTCACCGGCGACGGGCTGCCGGTGAGCCTGCAGATCGTCGGCCCGCGCCACGCGGACGGCCGGGTCCTGGCCGCGGCGCACGCCTTCGAGCAGGCCACGGAGCACCACAAGGCCGTCCCGACCCTGCTCCGCTGACTGTGAGTGGGGATAGTCGCTCTGGCGACCATCCCCACTCACAGTCAGGTGGCGTCGGGGTCGATCGGGGGGCGCTCGTCGGGGGCCAGGCGTTCGACCGGTCTCGACGCGGGTGGGGCCGCGGGCGGGGTCGACGCGCCGTTGGTGCCGTTGGTGCCGTTGGTGCCGTTGCCGTTGTTCTTCAGGGCGTTGAGGCCCAGCGGGTCGGCGTCCCCGTCGAACAGGGTGCGGCGGACGGCGGTGCGGGGGTTGAAGTTCCGCAGGCTCTGCAGGTCCTGCAGCGGCTTGCGCAGTTCCTCGAACTCCGGCCCCATCTCGTCCCGGAGCTTGGTCTGCGCGCCGGTCGCGTACTCGCGGACCTGGCGGATGGTCTTGCCCAGCCACGCGGCGGCCGAGGGCAGCCGCTCGGGGCCGAGGATGAACAGCCCGGCCACCACGATGACCAGGATCTCCCCCCAGCCCACACTGTCGAACACGGCGCCAGCCTAGCCGGGTCTCAGTCCGAGCCCAGTGTGACGGTCACGGTGAGCGGACGTCCGTCCCGGATGAGCTCCACGGGCACCGCCTCGCCCGGCTCGCCCTCGCGCACCGCCACGATCAGCTCGTCCGCCCCGGCGATCGTCCGGTCCCGCACCTTCACCAGCACGTCCCCCTCCAGGATCCCGGCCTGCGCGGCGGGACCCCCCGCGACGACGTTCTGGACCTGGGCTCCGTCCGCGCTGCCGTCGGTGACCGAGCGGGCGTTCACGCCCAGGTCGGCGTGGGTGACCGTCCCGGTGCGGATCAGCTCCTCGGCGATCCCGCGGGCGTCGTCGATCGGGATGGCGAAGCCGAGGCCGATCGACCCGCCCTCGTCCTGCCCGCCGGAGAGGCTGCGGATGGCCGTGTTGATCCCGACGACGGCGCCGGTCGCGTCCACCAGCGCGCCGCCGGAGTTGCCGGGGTTGATCGCCGCGTCCGTCTGCACCGCGTCGATGACGGCGATGTCGTCGCCCTGACCGTCGAGCCGGACGGGGCGGTCCAGCGCGCTGACGATCCCGGTGGTCACCGTGCCGGCGAGCCCCAGCGGCGAGCCGATCGCGATCACCGAGTCGCCGACGGCGAGCCCGCCGCGACTGCCGAACTGGGCCACGGTCGGGTTGGTGACCTGCACCTTCAGCACCGCGAGATCGGTCTTGGGGTCCCGCCCGACGACCGCCGCGGGCACCCGGGTGCCGTCGTTGAACACGGCCTGGACGGTGCCGTTCGGCGTGTTCGTGGCGGGCGCGATGACGTGGTTGTTGGTCAGCACGTACCCGGCGGGGTCGATCACGACGCCGGAGCCGGTGCCGCCCTGGTCCCCCACCTTGACGTCGATCGACACGACGGCCGGCAGCACTCGCGCCGCGACGTCCGCGACGGATCCCGGCGGGCGCTCCTTGGCCTCGCTCACCTCCGCGAGCGTGGCCCCCGGATCGGTCAGCGAGTTCGCCCCCTCCACGGTGTAGCGCCCGACCATCCCGCCCACCGCGCCGACGAGCAGGGCGATCAGCCCGAGCACGACCAGCGCCCGCGGCTGCACCCGCCCGCCGAACAGCACCTCGCGCACGGACAGCCGGGGGCCGGGCACCGGCGCGGACACCGGTGGCCGGTCGGCGACGGGCGGCGGGCCCAGCTCGACACCGGTCTCCGGGCGGCGCCAGGGGTCCTCCCGGGCGGGGGTGTCGCCGTCCCAGAAGGCGTCCTCGTCCGGGTGGCGCGGGCCGCCGGTCTCGGGCGGGCGCTGCAGTGCGGGCCCGGTCGATCCCTCGGCCCGGCCGAACGCGCCGGCCAGCGCCGCGGTGGGCGCCGGGGCGAGGCGGGTGCGGGAGCCGTTCGGTGAGGTCGCGCGGTCACCGAACGCCCCGTCGACACCCTCCGGACGCCCGAACACCGAGGCCGCCTCGGGATCCACCGGCGGGCGGTCGAGGCCGCGGGGCCCCAGCCGGGGCGGGGCGTCCCGGTCGGCCGGGTCCTGGGCGTCGGACACGGGACGATCCTGCCGGACGAGGGGTGAAGTCCCCGTCTACCTCTCCGGCACCCGGGTGGGCGACGGCGTGGGGGTCGGGGTGCTGCGGACCGCGGCGGGCTGCACCGTGGGGCCGGTGTTGAGCCGGGCGGTGCCCGCGTTCGGCGTACCCAGGACGGGGCCGCCGAGGACTCCACGGTCCGGCTGGGCGGGCGGGGTGCTGGAGGTCGCCGACGGCAGCCCGACGAACGCCAGCGCGCCGAGCGCGAGCCCGGACACCGCCGTGACCCCGACCCGCGTGCGGCGCCGGGACTGGACGGGAACGGTGTGCGCGGCGTCCAGCCCGGCGGGGGCCACCAGGGCCTGCGGGCTCAGGACCTCCGGGCGCAGCACCGACACCAGCTCGCCCTCGGCCGTGACGGCCAGGCCGGGCGGCGGGCCGGGCAGGTCCGTGTCCTGCGGGATGGAGCCGAGCTTGGTGCGCAGCCAGTCCGGCACCCGTGGCTCGTCGGCGGCCCGCAACGCGGACCGCACCTGCCGCTGCGCCACGACCTCGGCCGAGCACTCCCCGCAGTCCGCGAGGTGCTGCTCGGCACGGGCGTGCGCGGCGGCGGACAGTTCGTCGTCGACGTAGGCGACCACCGCGTCCAGCGACAGATGGTCGATGCCCCAGTCCCGCCCGAACCTCCGAGAGCCACGCAGCCCGTCGGTCATGCGACCGCTACCTCCTTGTGCGTACCGTCACCCTCCAGGGCGCGCTGCCGCTCGATCGCCTGACGCAGCGCGGCGCGGCCCCGGTGGATCCTGCTCCTCACCGTACCCAGCTTCACCCCGAGGGTGGCGCCGATCTCCTCGTACGAGAGCCCCTCCACGTCACACAGCACGACCGCGGCCCGGAACTCCGGGGCCAGCTCGTCGAGCGCGGCCTGCAGGGTCGGGTCGAGGTGGGTCGCGGAGAACACCTCCTCCGGCTCCGGGCCACCGCCGGGCAGCCGGTCGGTGTCCTCGGGCAGGCCCTCCATGCGCAGCCGGGCGCGGCGGCGGACCATGTCCAGGAAGAGGTTCGTGGTGATGCGGTGGAGCCACCCCTCGAAGGTGCCGGGGCGGTAGTTGGCCAGGGACCGGAAGACCCGGATGAAGGTCTCCTGGGTGAGGTCCTCGGCGTCGTGCGGGTTGCCCGTGAGCCGGTAGGCGAGCCGGTAGACCCGGTCCGCGTGCTCCCGGACGACCTCGTCCCAGCTCGGCGGCGTCCAGTCGGACACCTCCGCGGGCTTCGACTCGTCGAAGCCCACTGTGGCCGGTCGGCTCGTCATGGGGGGAGCGCACCTCCTGCGGCGGGTCGTGCCGTCCGGTTCAACGTCGGGCCGGCGGGGTTGGTTCCCGGCCCCGGCGTGGGTGCGACGACCCCGCTCCCACGACCATCACGATGACGGACCCCCGTGACAGGAGCGTGATAGTCGTCTGAGAAGAACCTGTGAACCAGTATGTTCTCGATCTATGCTGCTCCGGTTCCTGGCCGCGACGACCTGCGCCCGCGCCGTCGTGGAGATCGGCACCGGCTCCGGCGCCACCGGGCTGGCCCTGTTGAGCGGCATGGCGGCCGACGGCACGCTCACCACGATCGACGTCGACCCCGAGGTCCAGCGGGCCGCGCGCCGCGTCTTCCTCGACGCCGGGCACGCCCCCGGCCGGTTCCGGCTGATCAACGGGCTGGCGTCCGAGGTGCTCCCGCGGCTGACCGACGGCGGGTACGACCTGGTCGTCGCCCACGCCGCGGAGGTCGACCACCTCGCCGAGGCGGCCCGGCTCCTGCGGCCCGGCGGGGTGGTCGCGCTGGCGGGCGGCACCGTCGAGGAGGACGACGAACGGTGGGTCGCCACCGTCCTCCCCGACGGGATGCTGCTCGCCACCCGCCGCTGAGGTCGTGAGCGGGGATCGTCGCCAGGGCGACGATCGCCGCGCACGGCGTGGGGCTACAGGGCCGTGACGCCCTTGCCCAGGACGACCACGCCGCCCGGGCTGACCGTGTAGCGGGCCCGGTCCAGCGCCAGGTCCACGCCGATCAGCGCACCGTCCGGCACCACGACGTTCTTGTCCAGGATCGCGCGGCGCACCACAGCCCCGCGCCCGATCCGCGCCCCCGGCAGGACCACGGAGTCCGACACCTCGGCCCCGTTCTGCACCGTCACCCCGGGACTGATCGTGGACCGGCGCACGATGGCACCGGAGATGATCGTGCCCGCGCCGACGATCGAGTCCTGCGCGATGCCCCCGTCGACGAACTTCGCGGGCGGCAGCGGCGGCGTGGCCGTGCGGATGGGCCAGCGCATGTTGTAGAGGTTGAAGATCGGGTGGATGCTCACCAGGTCGGTGTGCGAGTCGTAGTAGGCGTCGATCGTGCCGACGTCTCGCCAGTAGCCGGAGTCCCGGTCGGTCGCCCCGGGCACGATGTTGTCGGCGAAGTCGTAGACGTGCGCGTCCCCGTCCTTGACCATGCGCGGGATGATGTCGCCGCCCATGTCGTGGTCGGAGTCGCCGTCCTCCGCGTCCGCGCGCAGGGCGTCGACCAGGGCGTCCGCGGTGAACACGTAGTTGCCCATCGAGGCGAACGTGACCTCGGGGTCGTCCGGCACCGCGGGCGGGTCCGACGGCTTCTCCAGGAAGCCGACGATCTTGCCGGACTCGTCCGAGTCGATGCACCCGAAGGCCTTCGCCTCGACCCGCGGCACCCGGATGCCGGCGACGGTCACGCCCGCGCCGGTCGCGACGTGCTGCGCGATCATCTGGCTCGGGTCCATGCGGTAGACGTGGTCCGCGCCGAAGACCGCGATGTAGTCCGGCTTCTCGTCGTAGACCAGGTTGAGGCTCTGGAAGATCGCGTCCGCCGAGCCGGTGTACCAGCGGCGACCGAGCCGCTGCTGCGCCGGGACGGTGGTGATGTACTGCCCCAGCACGCTGGACAGCCGCCAGGTGGTGGAGATGTGCCGGTCCAGCGAGTGCGACTTGTACTGCGTCAGCACACAGATCTGGTGCACGCCCGCGTTCACCAGGTTGGACAGCACGAAGTCGATGAGTCGGTAGTTGCCGCCGAACGGCACCGCGGGCTTCGCCCGGTCCGCGGTGAGGGGCCAGAGTCGCTTGCCCTCGCCGCCCGCCAGGACGATGCCCAGGACGTTCGCGGGCATGCCGCCCGGGCCCAGCATCCGCGAGGAGGTCACGGCGCCAACCCTAGTGGGGTTCGCGTGGTCGCGGCCATATGAGGCACGTGGTGTGTAGCGAGCCGATCGCCGATAGCGTGTGCCCGCGTGCGCATCGGTCTGCTGACTCGGGAGTACCCGCCGGAGGTCTACGGCGGGGCAGGCGTCCACGTCGCCCACCTCGTCCCCGCGCTGCGGGCGCTGGTCGAGGTGGACGTGCACTGCTTCGGCGCGCCCCGCGAGGGCGCCCACACCTATCCGACGCCCGGTGGGCTGGCCGCCGCGAACCCGGCGCTGCAGACCCTGGGCACCGACCTGACCATGGTCGCCGGGCTCGGGGAGGCGACCCTCGCGCACTCCCACACCTGGTACGCCAACATGGCGGGCCACCTGGCCAAGACCCTCTACGACATCCCGCACGTGGTCACCGCGCACTCGCTGGAGCCGCGCCGCCCGTGGAAGGCCGAGCAGCTCGGCGGCGGGTACCGGCTCTCCTCGTGGGTGGAGAAGACGGCCTACGAGGCCGCGGACGCGGTGATCGCCGTCAGCGAGGGCATGCGCACCGACGTCCTGGACTGCTATCCGGCGCTCGACCCGGCGCGCGTCCACGTGGTGCACAACGGCATCGACACGGACTTCTACCGCCCCGACCCCGGGCGCGAGGCGCTGCTCGCCAACGGGGTGGACCCGGACCGGCCGAGCGTGGTGTTCGTCGGGCGGATCACCCGGCAGAAGGGTGTCGGGCACCTGATCGCCGCCGCGCACGCCATCTCGCCGGAGGCCCAGATCGTGCTCTGCGCGGGCGCCCCGGACACCCCCGAGATCGCGGAGGAGACCGAGAAGGCGGTCACCGAGCTCGCCGCGGCCCGGCCCGGCGTGATCTGGGTGCGGAAGATGCTCGGGACCGCGGAGGTCCGGCAGCTGCTGTCCGCCGCGACCGTGTTCGTGTGCCCGAGCGTGTACGAACCGCTGGGGATCGTGAACCTCGAGGCGATGGCGTGCGGCACGGCGGTCGTGGCCTCGGACGTCGGCGGGATCCCCGAGGTGGTCGAGGACGGCGTGACCGGGACCCTCGTGCACTACGACGCCGCGGACACCGCCGCCTTCCAGGCGGGCCTCGCGCAGGCGGTCGACGCCGTGCTCGCCGACCCGGCCCGGGCCGCGGCCATGGGCGCCGCGGGCCGCGAGCGCGCGGTGCGGGAGTTCGCCTGGCAGGCCGCGGCCGAGAAGACCGTGGAGATCTACCGGGCCCTCTGACGCGCCCGGTGGGCGGCGACTGCGGAGCGGTTGGCGCAGGCGGGTGAGCAGTACCGGCGGGCGGCGTTGCGCGAGGTGTCCGCGAAGACCCGTTCGCAGCCGTCCGCGGCGCAGCGGCCGTGCCGGTCCAGGCCGTACTCGGACACGAGCATGGCCAGCGCGAACGCCGTCGTCGACCGGACCCGGTCCAGCACCGCGGCGTCCGGGGGCGAGTAGTGCAGGTGCCAGCCCTGCCCGTCGTGGCGGGTCAGGTGCGGGCCGATCTCGACGTCCGAGAGCAGCGCGTTGACGGCCGCGGCGGCGGTGTCGAGGTCCTCGGCGTCGAAGACCGTGCGGAGCCTGCCCGCCCACCCGCGCAGCGCGGGTTCGGCCGAGGCCGGGGCGCGGCCCGCCAGGTAGCCGTGCTCGACCAGCACCTGTCGCAGCTGGTCCGGCGCGGGCACGTCCCCCGCCTTGGCCGCGGTCACGGTGTTCACGAGCGCGACGGCAGCACCGAGTGCATCACTTCGGTAACCGATGAAGTCCACTGACCTATTACTCCTGCTACCCTGTCATACGTAAGGTTTCACGACAGAACGCATATTACAGGGCTCGATGACGACGAGCGGAGAAGGAGAAGCGATGCGCTGCGCGCAGTGCGACCAGTCGATGTCCGAGGCACGGACCATCTCGACCCACCACACCTCGGAGGGATGGGTGCGCTACAAGAGGTGCGCGTGCGGCGGCGTGTCCATCGAGCTGCTGACGCTCGACACCCGGCCGACCGGGGTGCACGCGGCCCGCGCCTGAGCCGGGCGGGCCGCGCGCGGGGCCGTCAGCCCGTGACGCCCTTGAGCGCCTCGCCGAGCGCCTCGGCCTCGTCCGGGGTCATCTCGACGACGAGCCTGCCGCCGCCCTCGAGCGGCACCCGCATCACGATGCCCCGACCCTCCTTGGTCACTTCCAGGGGCCCGTCGCCGGTCCGGGGCTTCATCGCCGCCATGTCCTGCTCCCTCCGTCTGTCATGTCGTGCAGGGCGCCGATGCGCTGGGGAGCGCGCACAGGCGGGATGGTGGGCACCATTCTTCCCCATCGCCGATCTCGACACGAAACCGGAGCGATCAACGGGGTGACGTTCACGCAGCGCAACCGCCCTGTCACCCGCTCTTCCCGGTCAGTCCGGGATGGACCGGAAACACGTCGCGACGTGGTCGTCCACGATGCCGACGGCCTGCATCAGGGCGTAGCACGTCGTCGGTCCGACGAACCGGAACCCCCGCCGCTTGAGCTCCTTGGCCATGGCCTTGGACTCTGCGGTGGTGGCGGGCACGTCCGCGAGCGTGGCCGGGCGCACGTGCGTCTCGGGGGCGAAGGACCACAGCAGGTCGTCCAGCGGAACGTCGAGCTCCAGGACGGCGCGGGCGTTCGCGATCGTGGCGTCCACCTTCAGGTTGTTGCGCACGATCCCCGCGTCCGCCATCAGCCGCGCGCGGTCGGCCGCGCCGAAGGCGGCCACCTTCTCCGGCTCGAAGTCCGCGAAGGCGGCCCGGAAGTTCTCCCGCTTGCGCAGGATGGTCAGCCAGGACAACCCGGACTGGAAGGCCTCGAGGGACATCCGCTCGAACAGGTTCCGCTCGCCGCGCAGCGGACGACCCCACTCGTCGTCGTGGTACGCCGTGTAGTCCGGCGTGGACTCGGCCCAGGCGCAGCGGTTCACGAGCGGGAGGCTACCGAGCACCCCCGACGGTTCCCGCTCAGCGGGACCCCGCGTACTCGGCCTCCGCGAGCCTGCCCAGCCGCCGGACGGACGCGCCGAACCCGGCCGCCATCACGGGCCGGAGCACGGGCCAGCCGAGCGCACCCAGCCGGCCGAACGGCAGCTCCAGGCCCTCGGTCCAGGTGAACCGGCAGCTCGCGGGGCCGGTCTCGGTGACGACGAACGAGCTGTCCCCGGTGACCACGAGACCGGTGTGCCGGACGTCGACCCGGCGGGCCGCCTCGTCGTAGCCGGTCACGGTGAAGGTGTCGACCACGCCGAGGTCGCCGATCCCGGTCACCGCCACGACGACGGACCCCGCCGAGCGGCCGTCCCCGGCGACGACCCGCACCCGGGTGAACAGGATCCACTCGCCCTGGCGTTCCCAGTCCGTCACGAGGTCCCAGACGGCGGACGCGGGCGCGGCCACGTCCTCCGCCACGACGAGCTCGCGCACCGCTCTCACCGGTCCGCCTCCCGCTCCTGCAGCCGTGCCGCGAGCGCGTCCCGCTCGGTGGTCACGGTGTCCAGCTCCTCGGCGAGCCGGTCCAGGACCCAGTCCACCTCACCCATCCGGTACCCGCGCACGACCTGGCGGAACCGCAGGGCGCGGACGTCCTCGCCGCGCACCCGGCCGGAGGGCAGCCGGGTGGGGGTGGCGTCGGGTGCGAGCGGCGCGAGCTCCTCCCCCCGCCCGAACACCAGGCTGGCGAGCAGGAACACGAGCGCCGCCACCACCGCGACGACGAGCAGGTAGATCAGCGCGGTCCCCACGGCGGCATCACACCACGTGCCGCGGGGACCGCGCTAACTCACGCCACCTCTTTGCGCGCGGGCAGCATCTCCCGCATGGGCGGACGCTCGGTGGGGTCCAGCTCCCGGGAGTTCGGCACCCACTCGCCGCCGACCTGCACGAACTGGGTGAGCGCGGCGCCGGTGTCCGGCAGCCCCGCGCGGCGCAGCGCCGTGGCGGTGATCTGCCGCGACATCACCCCGAGGTCCATCAGGTTGCGGTTGCGGTGCTTGCGCACACCCAGGTTGACCTGGGCGATCGCGTCCAGCCCGAAGTCCTTCACCGTGTCGAGCAGCAGGCCGATCTCGACGCCGTAGCTCGTGGCGAACGGCACCGACTCCAGGAGCTCGCGGGTGCCCGCGTACTCGCCGCCGAGCGGCTGCACGATGCCCGCGAGCTCGGGGCGCAGGGCCGAGAGCAGCGGCCGGGCGACGAGCTCGGTGACCCTGCCGCCGCCGTGCTCCAGGGACTCCGCCTCGCTCACCTCCAGCCGCAGCGGGCGCCGGTAGAAGCCCTTGACCAGGTGCACGCCGCTCTCGAGCAGCAGCGGGCCGAGCAGCGACGGGACGAACGTCGGGTCGAAGTCGACGAGGTCGGAGTCGATGAAGCAGATGATGTCGCCGTCCGTGGCCGCGAGCGAGCGCCAGAGCACCTCGCCCTTGCCGGGCACCGGCGCCAGGTGGGACACCACGTCCTCGCGCAGCGCCACCCGCGCGCCGTTCGCCTTCGCGAGCGCAATGGTGTCGTCGGTGGATCCGGAGTCCATGACCAACAGATCGTCGACGAGGGGCCGATCACCTTCTGTGAAAGGCCGGATACCGGCGACGATCGCGCCGATCGTCGCCTCCTCGTTCAGGGCCGGGAGCACGACCGAGACCTTCCGGCCGCGTTTCGCGGCGACGAGGTCCTCGACGGTCCAGTCCGGCGTCTGCCAGGTACGACGGGTGAACCAGTCCTCGGTGATGGGCTGCATGGTTCTCCTCGGGTCGGTCTCGGGCGTGGTCTACGCGGGGACGTCGGTCAACTCGACGGAGTGTCGCAAGTCGATTAGTTCTGGCTCCGATTACCGCCGCGGTATCAGTCGGTTACGGGCCTGTGAAGAGCCTCGAATTCGTTGCCCGGCGAGCGTAATGTCGATACTTAAACCATTCTTCCGGGTGATTCAGCTCAAGGCTCGCACGGTCCGGGCGGGCACGCTCGTCCCTGTGATCGCAGCCACCATCTCGAGCACGCGGCGGGTCTGCGCGACCTCGTGCACCCGGAACACGCGCGCCCCGGCGGCGGCGGCGAGTGCCGTGGCCGCGAGGGTACCCTCCAACCGATCCCCGACGGCCGCGTCGAGCGTCTCCCCGACGAAATCCTTGTTGGACAACGCCATCAGGACCGGCCAGCCGGTCGCGACGAGCTCGTCGCACCGGCGCAGGAGCTCGAGCCCGTGCCAG
Organism: Pseudonocardia oroxyli; assembly: GCF_900102195.1. GTDB lineage: Bacteria > Actinomycetota > Actinomycetes > Mycobacteriales > Pseudonocardiaceae > Pseudonocardia > Pseudonocardia oroxyli. The sequence goes on along the minus strand of NZ_FNBE01000008.1, from coordinate 91,510 downwards.
GTGTTCTTGCCGAAGTCGTGGGTCGGGTCGATCAGCACCCCCTCCCGCGGGACGCCGAGCGCGACGAGCCGCTCGGCCTGCGCGGTGGTCTCCGCGATCACGTCCGCGACCACGTCGGCGTAGCGCACCCGGTGCGGCCGCCGCCGGGGGACGGCGCCGCCGGTGTGCGAGCACACGATCCCGACGCCGCTCTCGGCCGCGACCTCGGCGAGCGTCGGGTCGGCGCCCTGCCAGGTGTCGTTGAGCAGGTCGGCGCCCTCGGCGACCGCCGCCCGCCCGACCTCGCCGCGCCAGGTGTCCACGCTGATCACGACGTCCGGGTGTCGGGCCCGCACCGCCGCGACGAAGGGCACGACCCGGCGGGTCTCCTCGGCCGCGTCGACCTCGGCGCCGGGGCCCGCCTTCACGCCGCCGATGTCGATGATGTCCGCGCCCTCGGCGACCGCCGCGTCCACCCGGGCCAGGGCGGCGGCGTCGGTGAACGTGGCGCCCTTGTCGTAGAACGAGTCCGGGGTGCGGTTGACGATCGCCATGACCAGCGCGCGGTCGGCCGCGGGCTCCCGGGTCCCGAAGCGCAGTCTCACACCGTCGATCGTGGCACGGCGTCGAGGGCCTCCTCCACCGTCCGGGCGACCACGAGCCGCTCCAGCGGCGAGTGCTGGCTGGCGAACCCGCCCTTCACGAGCCCGCCGACCCAGTCCAGCAGCCCCGCGTAGTGCCCGTCGGGGTCCAGCACCACGACGGGTTTGTCGTGCAGCCCGAGCGAACCGGCCGTCCAGACCTCGAACAGCTCCTCGCACGTGCCGATCCCGCCGGGCAGGGCGAGGAACGCGTCGGCGTGCGCCTCCATTAGGGCCTTGCGCTCCCGCATCGTCTCGGTGACCAGCAGCTCGTCCGAGTCGTGGTCGGCCCACTCGCGCTCGACCATCGACCGCGGGATGACGCCCACGGTGCGGGCCCCGCCCTTGCGCGCGGCCACGGCGACGGCACCCATCATCGACTTGCGCCCGCCGCCGGAGACCAGGCCCCAGCCTCGTGCGGCGATCGCCGTGCCGACCTCGGCGGCGAGGTCGAGGTAGCGCTGCGGGACGCCGTCGGAGCTCCCGCAGTACACGCAGACGTTCACTAGTGCGCCTCCTCCCAGGCCCGGTAGGCGTTGTGCACCACGCGGACGGCGTCGTCGACGTCGTCGGTCACGTGCAGCAGGTCGAGGTCCTTCTCGCTGATCTTGCCGCTCTTGAGGACCGGCCCGGCGATCCAGTCGTAGAGCCCCTGCCAGTACTCCGACCCGAGCAGCACGACCGGGAACTTCGTGACCTTCTTCGTCTGGACCAGGCAGAGGGCCTCGAACAGCTCGTCGAAGGTGCCGAACCCGCCCGGGAGGCACACGAACGCCTGCGAGTACTTCACGAACATCGTCTTGCGCACGAAGAAGTAGCGGAAGTTGATGCCGAGGTCGACCCAGTCGTTGAGCCCCTGCTCGAACGGCAGCTCGATGCCCAGGCCGACGGACAGCCCGCCCGCCTCCTGCGCGCCCTTGTTGACCGCCTCCATCGCGCCCGGGCCGCCGCCGGTGATCACGGCGTACCCGGCCTCGGCGAGCGCCGTGCCCAGCGCCCGGCCGACGGCGTACTCGTGGTGGTCGCGCGCCGTGCGCGCGGACCCGAACACCGTGACGGCGCGCGGCAGCTCGGCCAGCATGCCGAAGCCCTCGACGAACTCGGCCTGGATCCGCATGACCCGCCACGGGTCGGTGTGCACCCAGTCGTGCGGCCCGCGGCCGTCGAGCAGCCGCTGGTCCGTGGTGGTCGGCTCGATCATGCGCTCGCGCCGCAGCACGACCGGACCGCGCAGCTTCTCGTCCGGCCGGCCCCCGTTGTCGCTCATGCACGCAGCGTACGGAGGAGCGGTGTCACGCCAGGAACGCGGTGAGGACCTCTGTGCAACGCGTGATGGCCCGGGTGTCGACGTGCTCGTCCCGGGTGTGGGCGAGGTTCGGGTCGCCGGGTCCGTAGTTCAGCGCCGGGATGCCCAGCGCGGCGAACCGGCTGACGTCGGTCCACCCGTACTTCGCCCGCGGCGTGGTCCCCGTGGTCTGCAGGAACTGCTGCGCGGCGGGCTGGGACAGCCCGGGCAGCGCCCCCGCGGACAGGTCGGTGAGCGTCACGTCGTAGCCGTCGAGGACCTCGCGGACGTGCTGTTCCGCCTGCTCGGTGGTGCGGTCGGGGGCGAACCGGAAGTTGATCGTCACGACGGCCTCGTCCGGCACGACGTTGCCCGCGACGCCGCCCGCGATCCGCACGGCCTGCAGGCCCTCGCGGTAGCGGCATCCGTCGATGTCGACGCTGCGCGGCGTGTACGTCTCCAGCCTGCGCAGGATCTCGCCCGCGTGGTGGATCGCGTTGTCCCCGAGCCACGACCGGGCGGAGTGCGCGCGGCGACCGGTGGTGCGCACCTCGACCCGCAGGGTGCCCTGGCAGCCCGCCTCCACCTCGCCGTCGGTGGGCTCGCCGAGGATCGCGAGGTCCGCCGCCAGCCAGTCGGGGAGTTTCCGCTCGATCCGGCCCAGCCCGTTGCGGACGGCCTCGACCTCCTCGCAGTCGTAGAACACCAGGGTGAGGTCGTGCCGCGGCTCCGGCAGCGTCGCGGCCAGGTGTAGGAACACCGCGTCCCCGGCCTTCATGTCGCTGGTCCCGCAGCCGTAGAGCAGGTCCCCCTCCCGCCTGCTCGGCACGTTGTCCGCGATCGGCACCGTGTCGAGGTGCCCGGCCAGCAGCACCCGGCTCGGCCGCCCGAGGCGGGTGCGGGCCAGCACCGCCTGCCCGTCCCGGACGACCTCGAGGTGCGGGTGCGCGCGCAGCCCCGCCTCGACGGCGTCGGCCAGCTTCTCCTCGTCCCCCGACACGCTCGGGACGTCCACGAGCGCGGCGGTCAGGTCGATCGGGTCGGCGGTGAGGTCCACGGGCCCACTGTTCCACGCGCCCCGACCGGACGCGCCGATCGGCCGCTCCACGCCCTGCTCTCGCGCCCTCCGTGTCCGCCGATCACGACCCGGGCCGCGCCCACGCCGGGTCTCCGGACAAGGTCCACCCCGCCGCCCCCTTTGCAGTGACAGCGCATCCGCAACGTGCGGGACCGTGCAGCGTCCGCCCGCCCCTTTGCAGTGACAGCGCATGCGCGTCAGGCGATGAAGGCACGTCGCCAGCGGGCCCTTTGCAGTGACAGCGCATCCGCGCCGGGCGAGGACCGCGCATCATCCGCCAGCCCCTTTGCAGTGACAGCGCATCCGCGCACTCGCGGAGCGGAGCTGCTGTCCTACGCAGAGTGACTGAGGCGGCCGAGCCCCGGTTCCCGCGTCACCGCCCGTCGCGATCGCGGCCCCCCTCGCGACGGCTGGACGCGACCATCGCCGCGGCCGCGGCCGCGGCAACGCCCCATGGCCGGCCTGGTGACGAGCTTGTGACGCTCCGCAACACTGGGACGACCTGGCAGCGGATCCGCTGTCACTGCAAAGGCACCCGGTACCCGGCACCCTCGCCTCGCCCACGGGGAGGAACCGGCGACACCGCCCAGCGCGGCCGACCGGCCCGCAATCCGACCGCCGGGCAACCGCAGCCCTGACCCCTGACCCGCGACCCGCGACCCGCGACCCGCGACCCGCGACCCGCGACCCGCGAAATCATGAGCCCCGCCACGGGTGCGGATCCGCTGACACTGCAAAGGCGCCAGGACCCCAACCTCACCCGCCGCACGGCCGCTGCAGCCCGCCCCGCGCCTACCACTCGACGCCGACCCGCGCGCCGGGCGGACTGCGGTTCGACCGAAACCATCCACACCCGGCCCCGTCCGTCCACAGCTCGAGCAAGCGTCGGTCCAGGCCGCCCACCGCGCCGCACACTCACGCCATGCCCGACGAGCGCGACACCCACAGCCCTGACACCCACAGCCCTGACATCCACAGCCCCGGCACCCACAGCCCCGGCACCCACCCCACCACGACCGACGACCCGCCGCCCCGGGCCCTCGACGTCTCGGGGCTGGTCCGAGCGGTGCGCAGGCGCACCCGCCTGAACCAGCGCGAGCTCGCCGAGCGGGCGGGGGTGTCGCGGACCACCATCGGGCGCATCGAGGCCCGCCGCCTCCACCCGACGGTGCCGGTCCTCGAACAGATCCTCGCCGTCGACGGGCTGGTCCTCGTGGCCGCGGACCGGGGCGCCCGGGTCGTCGAACCGATGCGGGACGTCCCCGGCGGCGGACTGCTCGACGGGGCGGACCGCCGCTTCCCCGCCCACGAGGACCTCGTCCTGCTCACCGACCCCGGCGGCACCTGGTGGGGCGACAAGTACGGACTCGCACGCCCGCCCGAGACCTTCCACCGCAGCCGCGGCCACCGGGACGCCGTGCGCCGGCATTCCCAATGGGACACCCGGGTGCACCTCTTCCGCGCCGCCCCTCGCCCGATGACGGAGCAGGAGTGGTTGCGCCGCCACCCGGAGGAGGGCTGAGCCCCCGAACACGGCTGAGTTAGATTCGACGGCCGTGAGCACCGCCTTCCGCACCGACCCCGCCTCCGGCACCGGCCTGGCCACCGTCACGACCGACGGGACCGTTCTCGACGTCTGGTACCCCGCCCCCGCGCTGGGCACCGACGCCCCGGACACCACCGCCGACCTGCAGGCGCTGGCGGGCCCCGACGAGGCGCGCGGGGTCACCCGCACGATCGTCCGGACCGAGATCGGCTCGCTCGCCGACAAGCCCGTCGACGCGGCGGACGTCTACCTGCGCCTGCACCTGCTCTCCGGGCGGCACGTGCGGCCGCACGAGGTCTCCCTCGAGGGCCAGTTCGGGCTGCTGGCGAACGTGGCCTGGACCAACCACGGCCCCTGCGCGGTGACCGGGTTCGAGCTGACCCGGACCCGGCTGCAGCAGCGCGGCCCGGTCACCGTCTACGGCGTGGACAAGTTCCCGCGCATGGTCGACTACGTGCTCCCGGCGGGCGTCCGGATCGCCGACGCCGACCGCGTCCGGCTCGGCGCCCACCTGGCCGAAGGCACCACCGTCATGCACGAGGGCTTCGTGAACTTCAACGCGGGCACCCTCGGTTCGTCCATGGTGGAGGGCCGGATCTCGGCGGGCGTCGTGGTCGGCGACGGGTCGGACGTCGGCGGCGGCGCGTCGATCATGGGCACCCTGTCCGGCGGCGGCACCGAGGTGATCGCGATCGGCGAGCGCTGCCTGCTGGGCGCGAACGCCGGCGTCGGGATCTCCCTGGGCGACGACTGCGTGGTCGAGGCGGGCCTCTACGTCACCGCGGGCACGAAGGTCACCCTCCCGGACGGCGCCACCGTCGCCGCCCGCTCCCTGAGCGGGCAGAACGGGCTGTTGCTGCGGCGCAACAGCGTGTCCGGCGCGGTCGAGGCGCTGCCCCGCACGGGATCCGGCATCGCCCTGAACGCGATGCTGCACGCGAACTGAGACCCGGCTCGTGAACGGCACCTCCCCCGCACCCGCCCCGGCCCTCCTCACGGAGCGCGACCTGCCCGCCCCGCTGACGGCGGCGCCGCAGGACTCCCCGGCCCACCACGTCCGGGCCGCACTGGACCTCCGGCTCCGGGCCCTGCTGTCCCACGACGCGGGCACGCGGGTGGGCACCGAGCCCGAGCACCTGCACCAGATGCGGGTCGCGGTGCGGCGGATGCGGGCGGCACTCAAGGCCGCCCGCCCGCTGCTCGACGCCGGCTGGGCGGACGACCTGCGCGCCGAGCTGGGGTGGCTGGGGCGCGCGCTCGGGCCCGTCCGCGACCTCGACGTGCTGCTCCTGCGCCTGCGCGATGAGCTCGCGGCCCTGCCGGAGCTCGAGCGGGCGGCGGGCGAGACGCTCGTGGCGGCGCTGGTCGAGGAGCGGACCGCGGCCCGCGCGGAGATGCTCGCCGTGCTCGGCTCGAGCCGCTACCAGGGCCTGCTGGAGCGCCTGGCGGACGCCATCCGGCTCCCGCTGCCCACGCCGTCGGCCACCCGGGCCCAGCCGGAGCTCATCGACCTGGTCCGGCTCGAGGTGAAGCGGCTGACCCGGGCCGTCCGGCGGGCGGGCGACGATCCGCCGGACCAGGTGCTGCACGACCTCCGGATCCGCGGCAAGCGCGTGCGCTACGTCGGCGAGCTGGTCGAGCCGATGCTCGGTGCGCCGGTGAAACGGCTGCTCAAGGCCACCGCGGGCCTGCAGGAGGTGCTGGGTGACCACCAGGACGCCTGCGTGGCCGAGGAGCGCATCCGCGGCCTCCTGGACGGCCTGGGCGAGTACCCGGACGCCCATGTGGTCTTCGTGGCCGGGCGGCTCGTCGAACGCGAGCGCGCCCGGGCCACGGAGAAGCGCGCCCAGTGGTGGACGGCGTGGGAGCACGTCGCCGCCCGCGCCGCGGAGATCTAGCGGAGATCCAGCAGAGATCTAGCGAGGGCCTAGGAGCCGAGCCGCCGCACGGCCTCGTCGATCCGCTCGTCGGTGGCCGTGACGGCGATCCGCACGTGCGACGCCCCGGCCGCCCCGTAGAACTCCCCGGGCGCGGCCAGGATGCCCGACGCGGCCAGCGACGCGATCGTCTCCCGGCAAGGCTTGCCCTCGGTCGTCCACAGGTACAGGCCCGCCTCGGAGTGGTCGACGCGGTACCCGGCGCCCTCCAGCGCCGCGCGCAGCCGCACCCGGCGCTTCTCGTAGAGCGCGACCTGCTCGGCCACGTGCGCGTCGTCCGCGGCGGCCGCGGCCATCGCCGCCTGCACCGGGAACGGGACGATCATCCCGGCGTGCTTGCGGATCTCCAGCAGCGCCTTCACCAGCGCCGGGTCCCCGGCCACGAACGCCGCCCGGTACCCGGCGAGGTTCGACGACTTCGAGAACGAGTGCACCGCGAGCAGCCCCGCGTGGTCCCCCTCGGACACCGAGGGGTGCAGCACCGACACCGCGGGCGCGCCGAAGGACAACGCCAGGTAGCACTCGTCGGAGGCCACCACCGCGCCCGCGGCCCGACAGGCCGCCACGGACTCCCGCAGCTGCGGGGCGGTCAGCACCCGCCCGGTCGGGTTCGACGGCGAGTTCAGCCAGACCAGCTTGGCGCCGGGGGGCGGGGGAGCCCCGTCGGCCACCCGGACGGGCGTGGCCCCGGCGATCAGCGCGCCGACCTCGTAGGTCGGGTAGGCCGTCTCCGGCACCCCCACCACGTCGCCGGAACCCAGCCCGAGCAGCGTAGGCAGCCAGGCGACCAGCTCCTTGGAGCCGATCGTGGGCAGCACTGCCGCCGGGTCGACGGGTGCGCCGAAGCGACGGTCCAGCGACCCCGCGACGGCCGCACGCAGCGACTCCGGCCCGTACGTCGTCGGGTAACCGGGAACGTCGGCCGCCGGCCCGGCCAGGGCCTCGCGGATGACCGCGGGCACCGGGTCCACGGGCGTGCCGACGGACAGGTCCACGAGGCCCTGCGGGTGGGCCGCCGCGGTCGCCTTGGCGTCCGCGAGCGAGTCCCAGGGGAAGTCGGGGAGCCTGTTCACTCGTCGTGCTCGACGGGGGCCATGCTCTTGATCGGCTCCGGGTCGGCCTCGGTCAGCCCGACCTTCGACGCGCCGCCCGGGGAGCCCAGCTCCTCGAAGAAGTCCGCGTTGGCCTTGGTGTACGCGCCCCACTGCTCGGGCACGTCGTCCTCGTAGTAGATCGCCTCGACGGGGCACACCGGCTCGCACGCACCACAGTCCACGCACTCGTCCGGGTGGATGTAGAGCATCCGGCCGCCCTCGTAGATGCAGTCGACCGGACATTCCTCGATGCACGCCTTGTCCTTGAGGTCCACACAGGGCTCGGCGATCACGTACGTCACGGAAGGTCCTCCACAAGCGGGCAGTGGTGTCTGCATGGCAGATTAACCCGCCGGTACCGACGTGAGCATGGGAAGGGGAGCCTCACCAGATGGCCCCTGAGCACGACTGGAGCGCCGCGTTGGGCGAGCGGGTGTCGTTGCGGTTCCGCATCGGCGAACGCGAGGGGCGGCCGCTGTTCAGCGACGCCGTCGGCGTGCTCTCCGACGACGGACCGGGGACCGTCGTGGTCGCCACGCGGCGAGGCCCGGTGCGGGTCGACAGGGAGGCGGTCGTGGCGCTGCGCGTGGTGCCGCCCGCTCCCCCGCGGAGGGCCTCCTGGAGCGCCGTGGCCAGGCTGGAGAACCTCTGCGCGGACGCCTGGCCCGCGCTGGTCGACGAGCCGCTGGGCGCCTGGCGGCTGCGCGCCGCGGGCGGCTACACGAACCGGGCGAACTCGGCCCTCGCGGTCGGCGACCCCGGCCTCCCACCCGACGTCGCCCTCGACCGCGTCCGGGCCTTCGCCGCCGCCCACGGCGTGACCCCGCGGCTGCAGACGCCCATCGGGTCACCGTGGTCGAAGGCCGCCCAGCACGGGGGATGGGTCCTGGAGGCCGGACACGCGGCGGGTGCCGAGGTCGCGGTCCTGGTGACGGACCTCACGGCGGGCGAGGCGGTAGGGCTACCCGCCGAACCGGACGCGGACTGGTGGAGCGTCGGCGGCGGGCCCGCCCACGAGACCGAACGCCGGATCCTCACCGGAGGCCGCACGCTGGGGTTCGGAGTCGAGCGCCGGGCGGGTCGCGTCGTCGGTGCGATCCGGGCGGCCGTGGTGGAGGACCACCTGTACCTGTCCCGCCTGGAGACCGTCCCCGCCGCCCGACGCACGGGGGTCGCGACCCGGCTCACCGCCGCGGCCTGCGCCTGGGGCCACGCACACGGCGCACGGTGGGGGGTCCTGCAGGTGGCGCTGGACAACGCACCCGCCCTCGCGTTCTACGCACGCGAGGGCTGGCGCGAGCACCACAGGTACCACTACCTGGTCGAGCAGCGGGCAGGCTGAACCGCCCGGGACCTCATCGCTCGGCGATCCACTTCTCCGCCTCCCGCGCCGCCTTCTTCAGCCCCGACCACTCGCCGAGGTACTTCCCGAGCACCCCGACGACCGGCAGCATCGCGAGGAACCGGTGGTAGAAGCGGCCGTGGTGGCGCTGGTCGAGCTCGTCCTCCACCGCGAACAACGCGCGGCCCAGCCGCCACACGGCCGAGGCGATCCGGGCCGCCATCGGCGTGTCGCCCTCGGCCAGGTCGCCCTTGATCTCGGTCGCCTTCCGGTCGGCCGCGGCGTCCTCGGTGGCGGACAGGTCGCGCTGGGCCACCTTGCGCCGGAAGAGCACCCAGGCCAGCAGCGCCACCAGCTCGTCCTCGTCGGTGACCCCGTGCTCCCCCGCGACGGCCACGAGCAGCATCCCCTGCGCCGCCGCCCCCACGGCCGACGTGACGGGCAGCCGCTGCGCCAGCGCACCGCCCAGCCCGGGGATCGCGGCGATCGCGGTGGTGAACCGCCCGACCCGCCGGATCCACCAGTGGGTCCGGGCCGCGACGTCCATGTCCGCCCACGCCGCGGTGCCGGGCACCTTGACCGAGGCCAGCCCGTCGAGCAGCTTGTCGCGCACGGAGTCCGAGCCCTCGTGACGACGCGTGCGCAGCCCGAACGGATCGGACTCGCGCAGCGCGCGCAGGATCGGCCGGGTCGCCCGCACGAACGGGCGCAGCACGGCCACGACGGCGGAATCCGAGATCGCGTCACTCACGCGCGAATCATCCCGAATAAGTGGCCTCGAGCGCGCGTCGAGTGGCGATCACCCCGCTGAGCAGGCCTGCCACCAGCAACAACAGGGACTGCCAGGTCGCGGGCAGCAACACGTCCCCGCCGGGGCCCGCGAACCCCAGCACCCCGACGACCACGATCCACACGATCAGGGGTGACGCGATCACCGGCGACGCCGAGGACACGTCGGCCGCGAACCGGATCAGCCACGGCAGCGACAGCAGCGTGATCACCGTGCCGACGGGCACCGGCACGGCACCGATGTAGAGCGGCTGCAGCAGCAGGGCCCAGGCCGCCAGTCCCGCGCCGGCGACGGTGAGCAGGACGATCGTCGCCGCCCTCATGCGAGGAGGTCGTCGGCCGGGGCGGGCCCGGGCGTGGCCAGCTCGTACTCCTCGATGTCGAGGTAGGGCTGGGCGACGTCGTTGCTCATCGCGTAGGCCCCGTCGGCCACCGCGACCTGGGTGGCGTGGGCGCGCATGGCGGCGACGAGCTGCGCCCGGTACGGCGCGACGTCCAGCCGGGTCGTGACCACGTCGTCGGGCACGGTGGGCAGCTCGTCCGGCCCCGGGGTGCGGAACGGGTGCGCGCCGAGCGCGGCCACGCCGGCGTCGAGCAGCGAGCGGGACCGGACGGCGTGGAACACCCTGCGCCCGTCGGCGACGGCGTGCGTCAGCTCGTGCGCGCGCACGTGGTCCGGATGGCCGTAGCCGCCGTCGTCCGCGTAGGACACCAGGACGTCCGGGCGCACGTCGTCCACGACGGCGCGCAGCTGCGCGACCTGCTCGGCGAACGAGTCCGGCCGGGAGAGCGCCCGCGGGTGCAGGGTCGGCAGCGCGACGGCCCGCGTGCCCTCTCCGTGCCCCATCCCGCTGTCCCGCCACCGCCCGGTCCCGCCCAGGTAGTGGTGCTCGGGTGAGCCCAGTGCGCTCAGCGCACCGGCCAGCTCCCCGATCCGGTACCCGCCGAGCTGGTCGGCGCGGTCCGGCGCGAGCTCGCGCAGGGCGGGCGGGATGACCTCGCCCTCCTCGCCGAGCGTGCAGGTGACCACGACACAGCGCACCGCGGGATCGGCCGCGTAGCGGGCGATCGCACCCCCGGTCGAGAGCGTCTCGTCGTCCGGATGGGCATGCACGAACAGCACGCAACGATCTGGCACGGCGAAGAGCATCGCACTAGGGAGCCACAACGCCGTCCACGAGCCCTCCGAACGACAGTTGTGGCTCCACGATGCGGCTAGAGCAGGGCCCGGGACTCCGCGTAGTGGCAGCTCGACGGGTGGCCGTCGCCGCGGTCCACGAGCTCCGGGGGCTGCTCCACGCACCGCGTCTGCTGCTCGCTCGTCAGCTCGTTCGCGAACTTCGGGCACCGCGTGCGGAACCGGCACCCGCTCGGCGGGTTCGCCGGGCTCGGCAGGTCCCCGACGACCGTGATCCGCTCCCGGGCGCGCTCCTTGCGCGGGTCGGGCAGCGGGATCGCCGAGATCAGCGCCTGCGTGTAAGGGTGCGCCGGGGCCGTGAACAGCTGCTCGGACGTGCCGGTCTCCACGATCTGCCCGAGGTACATCACCGCGATCCGGTCCGCGATGTGCCGCACCACCGACAGGTCGTGCGAGACGAACAGGTAGGACAGCCCGAGCTCGGACTGCAGCTCGTCGAGCAGGTTGAGCACGCCCGCCTGGATGGAGACGTCCAGGGCGGACACCGGCTCGTCGAGCACCAGCAGCTTGGGCCGCAGGGCCAGCGCCCTGGCGATCCCGATGCGCTGCCGCTGCCCGCCGGAGAACTCGTGCGCGTAGCGGTTGCCGTGTTCGGGCTTGAGCCCGACGGTCTGCATCAGCGTGCGGACCTGCTCGCGCCCGCCGTCGGCGTAGAGCCCGTGGATCCGCAGCGGCTCGGCGATGATCTCGTTCACCGGCATCCGCGGGTCCAGGGACGCGTACGGGTCCTGGAACACGATCTGCAGCTCGCGGCGCAGCTCCCGCATCCCGCCGCGGCTGATGCCGGTGAGCTCGCGGCCCTTGTAGAGCACCTGCCCCGACGTCGCCGGGATCAGGTTGAGCACCACCCGCGCGGTCGTGGACTTGCCGCAGCCGGACTCGCCGACCAGCCCCAGGGTCTCCCCCTCGGCCAGCTCGAACGACACGTCCGAGACCGCCTGGACGGCCCCGATCTGCCGGCGGACCAGCCCCTTGGAGCGGATCGGGAAGTGCTTGACGACGTTGCGGACGCTGAGCAGCGGCTCACTCACGGGGTCTCCTCCGCCAGCTGGGCGAGGGCGTCGTGATCCGCGACCTCGGTGTCGAACACGTCCTCGGCCTCGGCCCCGACCAGTGCCTCGGCGTGGTGGCAGGCGGCCAGGTGCGTGGCGCTCGTGGTGGCGCGCAGCTCGGGTTCGGTCTCGTCGCACACCTCGGTGTGCTTGGGGCAGCGCGGCCCGAACGGGCAGCCGGGCGGCATGTTGACCACCGACGGCGGCGAGCCCGGGATCGGCGTGAGCCGCTCGCTGGGCCGGTCCATCCGCGGCAGGCTGCCGAGCAGGCCGAGGCTGTAGGGCATGCGGGGGGTGTAGAAGACGTCCTCCGCGGTGCCGATCTCCACGGGCTTGCCCGCGTACATGACCATCACGCGGTCGGCCTGGCCCGCGATCACGCCCAGGTCGTGGGTGATGAGCACCATCGCCGCGCCCGTCTCCTGCTGCGCCGCCTTGAGCGCATCGAGGATCTGGGCCTGCACGGTGACGTCGAGCGCGGTGGTCGGCTCGTCCGCGATGATCACGTCCGGGTCGTTGGCCATGGCGATCGCGATCACGACGCGCTGGCGCATGCCGCCGGAGAGCTCGTGCGGGAAGGACGACGCCCGGTCCCGCGCGTTGGGGATGCGCACCTTGTCCAGCAGCTGCACGGCCCGGTCCAGCGCCGCGGCCTTGGACACGTCGTGGTGCGCGCGGACGGCCTCGGCGATCTGCGCCCCGACCGTGTAGACGGGGTTCAGCGAGGTCATCGGGTCCTGGAAGATCATCGCGATCTTCGAGCCGCGCACCCGGGTCATCTCCGACTCGGACAGCTCGAGCAGGTTGCGGCCGTCGAACCGCACCTCGCCCGTGACCTTCGCGGTGGTCGGCAGCAGTCGCATCACGGCCATGCTGGTCACGGACTTGCCGGAGCCGGACTCCCCCACGATTCCCAGCACCTCGCCGCGGTGCAGCGTGTAGTCCACGCCGCGGACCGCCCGGACGGGACCGTCGCCGGACGGGAAGGTGACGTCGAGGTTCGAGACCTCGAGCACGACCTCCCCGGCGGCGCCCTTGCGGCGCGACGGCGCCAGATCGATCTGCTCCGATGTCACTGGCGCACCTTCGTCTGCTGCGGGTCGAACGCGTCACGCAGGCCGTCGCCGATGAAGTTGATCGTGAGCGCGATGATGATGATGAACAGGCCCGGGAAGTAGAACAGCCACGGGCGGGTGGTCAGCGCCGTCTGCGCCTCGCTGACCAGCAGGCCGAGCGAGGTGTCCGGGGGTGTGACGCCGAAGCCCAGGTAGGACAGCGAGGTCTCGAGCAGGATCGCCAGCGCCACCAGGATGGTCAGGTTGACCAGGATCGAGCCCAACGCGTTCGGCACGAGGTGGCGCAGGATGATCCGGGTGTCGCTCGCCCCGAGCGCCTTCGCGGCCTCGACGAACTCCTTCTCCCGCAGCGACAGCACCACACCGCGCGCCACCCGGGACACGTACGCCCAGTACAGCGCGGCGATGACCAGCGCGATCAGATACCAGCTGCCGCCGAAGTTGTGCGCCAGCATGGCGGCCACGGCGATCAGCGGCAGCGTGAGCACCAGGTCGGAGATGCGCATCATCAGCGTGTCGACCCAGCCGCCGAAGTACCCGGCGACGGAGCCCCACAGCGTGCCGACGAGCGTCGCCAGGATGGCCACGGACACCGACACCTGCAGCGAGATCCGGGTCCCGCGCAGCACCTGCGCGAACTGGTCGCGACCGGCCGAGTCCGTGCCGAACGGATGGTCCCACGAGGGCGGGACGGAGTTGTCCGGGGTGTACTGCCCGGCGTCGTACTTCCAGAGCCAGCCGCCGACGTAGGCCAGCAGGATCAGCACCACGAAGACGCAGAGGCTGACCACGGCCGCGCGGTGCTGCAGGAACCGCCGGAACACCAGCTGTGCCTGGCTGCGCTCCTCGACCGTGAACTCCCGGTCGGGCGACTTCACGAGGGTCTCAGGCATAGCGGATCCTGGGGTCGAGGACGCCGTAGAGCAGGTCGGCGATCAGGTTGAAGGCGATCACCACGGTGGCCGCGATCAGCAGCCAGGACGCCGTCGCGTAGACGTCGTTCATGCGGATCGAGTTCACCAGGTAGTCGCCCATGCCCTTCCACTGGAAGACGTTCTCGGTGACGACGGCGCCGCCGATGATCGAGGCGATGTCCAGGGCGGTGACCGTGGTCAGCGGGATGAGCGCGGTGCGCAGCCCGTGCTTGACCATCACCGTGCGCCGGGTCAGGCCCTTGGCGCGGGCCAGCCGCACGTAGTCGGAGTTCATCACCTCGAGCATCGAGGCGCGGGTGAAGCGGCTCCACGCGGCGTAGGAGATGAGCGCCAACGAGATCGTCGGCAGGATCATGTGCCCGATGATGTCGGCGATGTAGGCGCCGGTACCCTGCGGAGGGGGCACGGACGCCTGGCCGATCGTGTAGATCGCCTGCGTGCCGACGAGGCCGTTGAACTCGATGCCCGCCTGCTTGAGCAGGATCGCGAACCAGAACGCGGGCATCGCCAGGAACAGGAAGCCAAGGAACGTGGCGGTGTAGTCGAACTTGGAGTACTGCTTGACGGCCGTCAGCACGCCGATCACGACGGCCAGGATCAGCGCGATCACCATGGCGAGCGCGATGAGCCGGATCGTGACCAGGAAGCGGTCGCCCAGGTCCGCGCCGATGTTCGCGGTGGACACGACGGAGGGACCGAAGTCCCCGGTGAAGATGCCCCCGAGCCAGGAGAAGTACCGCTGCAGCAGCGGCTGGTCGAGGTGGAGGCGGATTGTTTCCGCGTCGATCACGTTCTGCGGCGCGGGCGGGTTCTTCTCCCGCAGCGGCGCGAGCGGGTCGGCGGACGCCGAACCCAACGCGAAGATGATGAACGACGCGACGATCAGGACCGGTATCGAGTACAGGATCCTGCGCACGGCGAAGGCGAGCATGCGGCCATCTTCCGACTCGTGGTGGGAGTACGGCCCTCGGCCCGCTGGTGGCGGGAGTCAGGCCGCCGTTGCAGGGTAGACCGGGGTGCGGGTCCGCCCCCAGAGGCGGACCCGCACCCGGTCGTCAGGTCACGAGCCGGAGCGGATGCCCCACTCGGACGTGTTGTAGGTGATCCCGTCGAGGGACGCGTTGTTGCGCACGTTGCCCAGGGTGTTCTGCACCGCGGCCAGGGTCGGCTTCTGGTACAGCGGGAGCACGTAGGCGTCCTCGGCCATGATCTTGTCGGCGTCGTTGAGCTGGGCCCGGGCCGCGTTGATGTCGGTGGACGACGCGGCCTCGTTGATCAGCTGGTCGACGGTCGGGTTGACGTACTTGCCGTAGTTCGACGCGGACGTCGACAGCCACAGCTGCTGCGCGCCGCCGAACGGGGCGGGCGACATGATCCAGCCGAACACGATGACGTCGTAGTCACCGGTGGACAGCGTGGTGCCGAGGCTGTCGGTGGTCTGGATCTCGACGTTCACACCGAGCTGCTTGGCCGAGGCCGCGAACAGCTCCGACTCGGTCTGCCGCACGGCGTTGCCCACCGTGTAGCGCATCCGCAGGGTCGGCACGGCCTGGCCGTTCGGCGCCACGAGTGCGGTGCCCACGCCGGTGTAGCCGGCGTCGGTGAGGATCTTCTTCGCCGCGTCGACGTTGCCGGCGCCCTGGCCGGTGGCGGTCAGGTTGTCCTGGTAGCCGTCCTGGCCGGGCACGAACATCTTGTTGGTCAGCGGCTTGATGTCGGAGTTGAACTGCCCGACCGTCTTGCCGATGATGTCCTGCACGTTCACCGAGGTGTAGAGCGCCTGGCGCAGCGCCTTGTCGGCGAGGAACGGGTTCACCAGGTTGAAGTCGAAGTGCTCCCAGCTCAGACCCGCGGCCTGGTACTGCGAGACGTTCGGGATGTTCTGCAGCTGGTTGACGATGTCGACCTGCGGCTGCGGGAACAGCGCCTGGACCTCGTTGTTCTGCAGGGCCAGCGGCTCCTGCGTGGCGTCGGTGATGACGCGGATGACGATCCGGTCCAGCTTCGGCTTGGTCGCGCCGTACCACTTCGGGTTCGGGACCAGCGTCAGCGCGACATTGTCCTGCCAGTTCTCGACCAGGAAGGGACCCGCCGAGTAGTTCGGCACCGTGGACCCGAAGTAGTCGAAGGCCGCCTTGAGCCCGGCCGGGGAGTTCAGGTCGCCCTGCTGGGCGCCGATGTGCGCCGGGAACAGCGGGGCCGCCGAGTTGAACAGGCTCTGCCAGTCGGTGTAGGGCTGGGACAGGGCGACCGTGACGGTCTTGCCGTTGTCCGAGCCGGTGACGCTCTGGATCAGGTCGTAGCCGCCGTTGCCCGCGGTCTCGCACTCGGGGCAGTCCCGGGTGTTCTGCCACTTCCAGGACATCGCGAAGTCGTCCGCGGTGACCGGGGTGCCGTCACTCCAGACCGCGTCCTGCTTGATCTTGTACGTGACCGTGGTCGGGTTCGTGAGGTCGGCCGAGTCCAGCAGGTCCGTGTTCAGCGTCGGCTTGAGGTCCGGCGAGGTGTAGAACGCGTACGTCAGGAGGGGCTTGGTCGCCATCCCGGTCCAGTCCGTGTTGCCCTCGGACGAGATGACGTTCCAGTTGTCGATGTTCTTCTCGGAGGCGAGGGTGACCGTGCCACCCTGCTGGAGCTGGTCCGGCGCCGCCGAGTTACAGGTGTTGGGGTCGGTCGCACAGTCGCCGTAGACCCCGCCCGAGCTGCCTCCGGCGCCGCCGCCACCGCCACAGGCCGCAAGGACAAGGGCCGCCGCCGTGGCGACCGCAGCGGCCGCTGCCGCGCGCGTTCTCTTCATGGATGGAGTTCCTCGATCTCACTGATCAGCATCAGCCCGGTCGGCGCCCGGGTCGGGCACCGGGATCGGCCGGGTGTCCCCTCCCCATGTGGCGGCGAGGGCGTCCGATCCCTCGGCAACTTAGGAAGCCGACACGTGATCCCGCCGGCCGAGTCGCCGATCGTGACCAAAGGGTGACGTGAAGTGGACAGGACGACACATCGTGATTACCCTGGAGTAACTTGCGTCCCGTTCGGGGGACGTCAGTCGGCGGGTGGCACCCAGCGTTGTGCTCCGGTCAGCGGGCCGGTCACCAACGGGCCGGGACCGAACCCCGTCGCGGTGGCAGCGGACCGGGTGCTCACGATGAGCGACGTCTGCTGGAACAGCGGCAGCGCCGGGAGCTGCGCCCACAGCACCCGCTCGATCGTCGCGAGCCTGCCGGGGTCCGGCACCGCGGCCGTCGCCACGGCTTCGAGGTCCGGCTGCAGCACGGCCGAGCAGAAGCCGCCGGGCAGCGCGGGCGGGTTCGGCAGCGCGGCCGTCGGCTCCGGGCACCCGTAGTCCGACGCCAGCTGCGGCCCGACCGGCCCGCCGACCGCGCGCGGGAGCACGAGGACGTCCGCCCGGACCGTGGCGTTCGGCGAGCTCGTGGCGCTCGTGGCCGCGGCGGTGGTGGTGGCGGTGGTGGCCGCCGCGGTGGGAGCGCCGGCCGGAGCCGTGGTCGGCGCGGGGGTGGCGGTCGGGACGGGCGTCGGCGTCGTGGAGGTCGGTGGCGGGGTCGCGGCCACCGTCCGCAGGCTGTACAGGTCCGCGGCGGGCGGCGCCACGACCTCCACCCCGATCCCCGCCGCCTCGAGCTGCCGCGCGACGGCCTGGGCCACCGCCAGGTCGGTGCTCCGCTCCGCCCCCGCGGCCACCACGATGTCCAGCGGCGTGGACCCCAGCACCCACGCTCCCGTCGCCGACCGCGTGTACCCGGCCTCGGTGAGCAGCCGTTCGGCGGCCGCGGGGTCCGGGCCCGCCGGTCCCGTCGGGGCGTAGCCGGGCTGGGACGGGGCGAGCCCGAAGGCGTTCGCGGCCAGGGCCCCGGGTGCGACCTCGGTGCGGATCCGCTCGCGGTCCAGCAGCGACCCGATGGCCTGGCGCACCCGCACGTCCGCCAGCGGGCCGTTGTCCGCGCGCAGCGCCAGGTCGGTGACCGTGGGACGGGGGGCGGGCGTGCCCTCGTAGGCGGCCAGCGCGGACGTGAACTCCGGCTCGGTGGCGGGCATGGCCACGTCGACGCCGCCGGTCCGCAGCGCCTCGGCCATCGGGCCCGCGTCGAGCCTGCGCAGGACGATCTGGTCGAGCGTGGCCGGGGTGGCCCAGTAGAGGTCGTTGCGCGCGAGGGTGACCTCGCCGCGGCCGCGGTCGACCCCGATCACCCGGAAGGGCCCGCCCGACGCCGGCAGCCCGCCCGCCGTCGCCCCGGTCCAGGACCCGGGGGCGTCCTTGAGGATGTGGGCGGGCAACAGGCCGGAGAACAGGTACTGCCACTGCGGGTAGGCCTGGTCGAACACCACGTCGACGGCCTTGCCGCCCGCCCGGGACCGCACGTCGGTGATGTGGCGGTAGCCCTCGCCGTCGACGGTGCCGGGCGCGGACCGCATCTGCTGCCAGAGATAGACGAAGTCCTCGGCGGCGATCGGCGAGTTCGACGACCAGCTCGCCTGCACGTTCAGCTCGTAGGACACGGTGAACGGGCTGGTCGACACGACCTCAGCGCTGGTCGCGACCGTGGTGTCCAGCTGGAGGGCGCCCTCGGCGTCCGGCCGGAACACGCTCGGCAGGACCAGCGTGGACAGTGCCTGGGTGACCGGGGAGCGGTCCGCGAGCAGGTGCGGGTTGAACCCCGCCCCGAGGTCGTCCACCCCGACCACGACCTGCGTCGGGGTCGGCTCCGGCTCGACCGGCGGCGGCTCGGGCGCGGGCGCCACGACGGGGGCGTTCGTGCACGCCGCGAGGAACACCAGCAGGCCGACCACGATCGCCAGCCCGACGCTCCTCATGACCTCATCGTCGCACCGCGACGAGGAGCCCGCCGTAGGGACCCACCGATCCCGGGCGCCGGCCCCGGATCAGCGGGTGACGCCCGCCGCGGCCGCCTTCGCCCGGGCGCGGGCCCGGTTGCGCAGGTGGCTGTCCAGCTCGGTCTTGCGGATCCGGACGTTCTCCGGGGTGACCTCGACGCACTCGTCGTTCGCGCAGAACTCCAGGCTCTGCTCGAGCGTGAGGATCGTCGGCGGGGTGAGCTTGATCAGCTCGTCACCGGTCGACTTGCGCATGTTGGTGAGCTTCTTCTCCCGCACGATGTTGACCTCGAGGTCCTCGTTGCGGGTGTACTCGCCGATGACCATGCCCTCGTAGACCTGGGTGCCCGGGCCGACGAACAGCACGCCGCGGTCGCTCAGCGCGTCCACCGCGTACCCGGTGACGGGGCCGGAGCGGTCCGCGATGAGCGAGCCGCGCAAGCGCGAGGAGATCTCCCCGACCCAGGGGCCGTAGCCGTCGAACACGTGGCTGGCGATGCCCGCGCCGCGGGTGACCGTGAGGAACTCGGTGCGGAAGCCGATCAGGCCGCGCGAGGGGACCCGGAAGTCCAGCCGGACCCGGCTCTCGCCGTGCACCATCTGGATCATCTCGCCCTTGCGGCCTGCGAGCAGCTGGGTGACGGCGCCGAGCGAGTCCGTGGGGACGTCGATCGACAGGTTCTCGAACGGCTCGTGCAGCTTGCCGTCGATCGTCTTCGTGACGACCTCGGGCTTGCCGACGGTCAGCTCGAAGCCCTCCCGGCGCATGGTCTCGACCAGGATCGCCAGGGCGAGCTCGCCGCGGCCCTGGACCTCCCAGGTGTCCGGGCGCTCGGTGGGCAGCACGCGCAGGGACACGTTGCCGACCAGCTCGGACTCGAGCCTGCTCTTGACCTGGCGGGCCGTCAGCTTCTGGCCCGGCTTCGGGTCGCGGCCCACCAGCGGGGACGTGTTGATGCCGATGGTCATCGAGATGGCGGGTTCGTCGACGTGGATGCGCTCGAGCGGGACCGGGTTCTCCGGGTCCGCGAGCGTGTCCCCGATCATGACCTCCGGGATGCCCGCCACGGCGGCGATGTCGCCCGCGACGGCCTCGTCGGCCTGCACCCGGGTGAGGCCCTCGGTGCGCAGCAGCTCGGTGATCTTGACCCGGGTGACGGTCCCGTCCGCCTGGCACCAGCCGACCTGCTGGCCGCGCTTGAGCACGCCCGCGCGGACGCGGCAGAGCGCGATCCGGCCGAGGAAGGAGGTCGCGTCGAGGTTGGTGACGTGGGCCTGCAGCGGCGCCGTCGGGTCGTCCTTCGGCGCCGGCACGACGTCGAAGAGCACGTCGAACAGCGGCTGGAGGTCCTCGGAGTCCGGCAGCTCGCCGTCCCCGGGGCGGTTGCGGCTGGCGCGGCCCGCGCGGCCGGAGGCGTAGACGACCGGCAGGTCCAGCAGGTGCGCGGTCTGGTCCTCGTCGAGGCCCAGCTCGTCCGCCAGCTCGAGCAGCAGCTCCAGCGACTCGTCGACGACCTCCTCGATGCGGGCGTCCGCACGGTCGGTCTTGTTGACGACCAGCATCACGGGCAGGCCCGCGGAGAGCGTCTTGCGCAGCACGAAGCGGGTCTGCGGCAGCGGCCCCTCGGACGCGTCGACCAGCAGCACCACGCCGTCGACCATCGACAGCCCGCGCTCCACCTCGCCACCGAAGTCGGCGTGGCCGGGGGTGTCGATCACGTTGATCGTCACGCCCTGCCAGTTCACCGTGGTGTTCTTGGCGAGGATGGTGATGCCCTTCTCGCGCTCGAGGTCACCGGAGTCCATGACCCGGTCCACCGGCTCCGCGCGCTCACCGAAGGCGCCGGACGCGCGCAGCATCGCGTCGACCAGGGTCGTCTTGCCGTGGTCGACGTGCGCGACGATCGCGACGTTGCGCAGGGCGCGGGTGGTGCCGCCTGCACTCGATCCTGTGGAGGTCGAGCCGGCGGGAGCGGAAACAGCAGAGGTCACGTTTCTACGGTACTGGCACTGATCCCTGGACCTTCGCCCGCGGCGAGCATAGGCTCGCCTCACCATGCCCAAGGTGAAGAAGAAGTGCTGCCGCTCGAAGCCGAAGCGGTGCAAGAGCTGCCCGGTGGTGCACCTGCGCCTCAAGAAGGCGGGCGCGGATGACCTGAGCGGCAAGGACTTCCAGAAGGCGCTGAAGATCGCCCGCGTCTACTGAGGACCGGAGCCTGCCCGCCGGGCCCTTCTGGATCGATGACGAAGGTCACAGGGTGATCCACGCCGCTGATCAGCTCGCGGTCCGGCTCCCGACGACCGCCGCGACCACCTCCTCGGCCGGATCGGCCACGCCGTAGCGCACCACGCGCCACCCCTCGCGGGCGAGCACGCCGTCTCGCCAGGCCTCGCGCACCCGCCGCTCCTCGTCCAGCACCACGGCCGGGTCCGCCGCCTCCAGTGCCGCCCTGAGCTGCGGGAACGCCACCCCGACCACGAGCCCGGCCGCCGGATGGTCCCGCCGCCACCCCGCGATCCGCGCGGCGCGCAGGTGGGCGACCAGCCGCCCCCGGGCGGCGGCGACGGCGCGGTCCGCCGCCCCGAGCAGCAGCGCCTGGCCACCGACCGCGTCGCGGCCTCCCGGACTCCGCGCGGCCGCGGCCGCGAGCGCCCCGAAGTCCGCACCGGCGCGCAGCGTCCGATCGAGGAACGGTCCGCCCGCGGGCCCGAGCTCGACCGCCGCCTCCAGCACCGACAGCGCCGGTGCCGTCACCGCCAGCCCGCGCAGGCGGACGCGGTCGGCCGGGTGCACGTCCCGGCGGCGGACGGTGACGTCCTCCCGGCCGCGCACCGGCCGCCCGCGGGGCACCGTGACCGCCACCGTGGCGGGCGGTGGCGCCAACCCGTGCCACCAGGCGGCCGCGAGCCCACTCAGCACCGCCTCCTCACCCGCCCAGGACACCGCGGCCCACATGCGGGCCGCCTCGCTCGGCGGGTGCCGCGCGTCCCGGTACACCTGGGGATGCACCGGCACCCACCGCCGCGTGGCCAGCCGCCGGTCCACCCTCCCCCGGGTGATCCCGCACGCGAGCGCCTGCCCTCGCGTGATCACCCCCGCCTGCCGCCGCAGCAGCTCCTCAGCCGCCGCAGCCGCTTCAGCCGCCAGGTAGGTCCCGCGCATCGCCGTCGTCATGCGTACTGAGACGGAGCCCGGGCCGCCGCGGTTCCGCCCGAGCCATGATCATGTCCCCGGGGCTCGTTCCGGTCACCCCGGGCGATCACCGGCGACGAGGGCGCGGAGGTCGGGGACCAGGGCCCGGTCGGCCTCGACCCAGGCGACCGTGGGCAGCTCCGCCGGGGCCAACCAGCGGACCGCCCGGTGCTCGAGCGCCTGCGGCTCACCGGCGGCGAGCGTCGCCGCGTGGATGCGCAGCGTCCGGTCCCGGCCCCGCACGGTGATCGGCAGGTCCGTCCCGACCCGCTCCCCCACCCGCACGTCCGCCCCGAGCTCCTCACGACACTCCCGGGCCAGCGCGGCGGGCTCGGTCTCCCCCGGCTCGACGGACCCGCCCGGCAGCTCCCACCGGCCCGCCAGCTCCGGCGGGTGGGCCCGCTGCGCGGCGAGGACCGTGCCGTCCCGCACGATCGCCGCCCCGACGACGACCGGCCCGGCCGCGAGCTCCTCGGCCCGGCGGCGGTAGACGACCGCGCGCGCGTCGACCATCCGGTCGATCAGCCTGCGGACCAGCAGCGCGTCGGCGACCCGGCCCGCCGGGCCGAACGGCGAGCGCCACGCGATCTCGTCCCGCAGGGTGGTGCCGGTCCCCGTGTCGTGCAGGGTCGTCGTGTGGACCAGGGAGGTCGCCAGGCCGCGCACCGCCTCGGACGTCATCCCCTCAGGGCCCACCGAGCGGATCCGCGAGACGTACCGGAGCCGGACCCCGGGCAGGAGCGCGGCGTCGAGCACCACCTCGTCCCCCGCGATCAGCAACCGGACCGACGAGGAGAACCGGTGCCCGGCGAGGGTCAGCGACTCGGCGGCGGCGTCGCAGTCACGCACCACCCCGGCGACGAGCCTGCGGGGAGCGGCGACGAGCGTCGAGCGGGTGAGCACCGGCACCGGGTGATCGTGCCAAACCCGGCGCCACGTCGACTCACTCACGGTCCGGGTGCGGGCCAGCGGGCTTCGAGGCGGGCGCCGCCCCAGGCGGACTCGCCCGCCGTCACCTCCCCGCCCCGGCCGCGCACCAGTGCCTGCACCAGGGCCAGGCCCAGGCCCGCGTGGCCGCCGCTCGCCTCCTGGGAGAGCCGGGTGAAGCGGTCGAAGACCCGCAGGCGGTCCGCCGCGGGGATGCCGGGTCCGTCGTCGGACACCACGAGGCGGGTCCAGCGGCCCGCGGGGAGGACCTCGATCCGGACCCGGGTCCGCGCGTAGCGCGAGGCGTTGCCGAGCAGGTTGTCCAGGACCAGCCCGACCTCGGCCGCGGTGGCGACGACCAGCGCGGACTCCGGCCCGAGCAGCTCGGGCGCCGGGCCGGTCGTCACCCGGTCGAGCGCCGCGTGGGCCTGCATGACGACGTCGACCGGCCCCGGGTCCGCGCGTCGGCCCGCGTCCGCGCGCGCCAAGGCCATGAGATCGGACAGCAGCCCGGACAGGCGCTGGGCCTCGAGGGCCACCTCGCGCAGCGTCTCGTCCGCCAGGGCGGGATCCGGGTGCGCGACCGCCACCTCGGCCTGGGCGCGGATCGCCGCGACCGGGGACCGCAGCTCGTGGGCGGCGTCCCCGGTGAAGCGCTCCAGCCGGGCGACGGCGTCGTCCCGGCGGGCGAGCAGCGAGTTCAGCTCCTCGGCCAGCGCCCGCAGCTCGTCGTGGGCGACCGGCAGCGGCAACCTGCGCCCGGGCGGGAGGGCGGCGGCCGCGGCCCGCATCCGGTCGACCGGGCGCAACGCCGCACGGGTCGCCGACCAGGCCGCGAGCGCCACCACCACCGCCACGACCAGCGCCGCCACCAGGAACCCGACGGCGGCGCGCGCCAGCAGGGTCGCCCCGCCGACCAGGTCCCCGGAGGCCAGCACGAGCCGGGTGGTGCCGTCCGGCAGCACGGCGGGTTCGGCGATCCAGCGCGCGGCGGCGCCGCCGGCCACGACGTTCGCGGCCTCGCCCGCCGCCAGCGTGCGGACCTCCTTCGGCGACATGGGCAGCGGCCCGCGCCCGTCGACCGGGGTGCCCGCCGTGTCGGTGATCCGGATCGTCGGCAGCACGGTCGGGTCGGTGACCGCCGCCCCGCCCTCCAGCCGGGAGACGACGGCCCCGGCCTGGTGGTTCAGCTCGTTGTCCGCCGCGCCGAGCAGCGTGGAGTACAGCAGCGTGACCCCGAGCCGCGCGAACAGGACGAGCGCGACCACCGCCACCCCGCCGACCACCACCGTGATCCGGGTCCGCAGCGTGCGCCGCCGCCACCAGGCCCGGGCTCGTCTCGTCATCCCGACCCGACGAGGTACCCGGCCCCGCGGACGGTCCGCAGCACGTGCCCGGCACCGACCGCGTCGAGCTTGCGGCGCAGGTACCCCACGTACACCTCGACGACGTTCCGACTCGCGGCCTGCTCGTCCCCCCACACCAGCCGCAGCAGCTCGTCCTTGGCCACCGCGGTGTCCGGCCGCGAGGCGAGCGCGTGCAGCAGCTCGAACTCCCGCGGGGACAGCTCGACCGGCGCGTCCTCCCAGGTCACCGACCGCGAGGCCGGGTCCACGACGAGCCCGCCCAACCGCACCCGCTGCGCGGTCCGGCCGAGCGTGGCGTCCCGCCTGCGCAGCATCGCCTTCAGCTGCGCGACGAGCACGACGAACGAGAACGGCTTCACCAGGTACCCGTCGGCGCCGAGGTCCAGCCCGTCCGCCTGGTCGACCTCGCCGTCCTTGGCCGACACCAGCAGCACGGGGGTGTCGACGCCCGCGGCGCGCATGTGTTCCAGGACCCGGTACCCGGACAGCCCGGGGATGATGATGTCCAGCACCACGGCGTCGAACCCGCCGGTCAGGGCGGCGCGCAGGGCGGAGTCCCCGTCCCCGACCGCGACGATCTCCATGCCCTCGGCGGTGAGCCCGCGGGTCAGCGCCGTGCGCACCCCGGGCTCGTCGTCCACCACCAGCACCCTGGCCATCACCGCAGAAGCTACCGCGCGGACCGCGGCGATCGGCTGAGCCGCTCTCAGGTCCGATACGTCAGGCTGTGTCCCATGCGAACCAAGCTGTGGGCCCGGATCGGGTCGGGGGTGGCCGTCGCCGGCGTCGTCGGCCTGGGTCTGGTGGCGATCCCGGCGGGCGCGGGCGCGCAGCCCGAGCTCCCGCCGGTGTCCGCGGAGGAGCTGGTCGCCTCCGTCGGGCAGACCTCGCCGGGGCCGTTCGGCGGGACCGTCGAGGTGGACAACGCGCTCGGTCTCCCGGCGATCCCCGGCGCCCCGGCGCAGCTCGCGAACGGCACCTCGGACGTCCGGATCTGGTCGGACGGCACGGGCCGGGGCCGGGTCTCGCTGCCCTCGGCGCAGGGCGAGCGGACCCTCGTCTCCGACGGCACGACGGCCTGGGCGTACGACTCCGAGGACCGCACCGCCGTCCGCAAGCCCGTGACGGCGCACGAGGTCCAGCCCGCCGACCCGACGCGCTCGGCCACGGACGCGATCGCGCAGCTGCGCCAGACCAGCACGGTCAGCGTCGACGGCACCGCGGAGGTCGCGGGCCGACCCGCCTACGAGCTGGTCCTCACCCCGAACCCCACCGAGCGCACCCTGCTGCGCGAGGTCCGGATCGCCGTCGACGCGGAGAAGCGGGTGCCGTTGCGGCTCACCGTGCTGGCCAACGGCTCCCCGGACCCGGCGTTCGAGGTCGGCTTCACCGACCTGACCTTCGGCCCGCAGGACCCGGCCCTGTTCACCTTCACCCCGCCGCCCGGCACCACGGTGACCGACGCGCCCGAGGGCACCGGCGAGAAGCCGCAGCGTCCGGAGGGGGTCCAGCCCACGGTCGTCGGGGACGGCTGGGACACGGTGGTCGTGGCCCGGGCGCCGCAGGGTGACCGCTCGCAGCAACGCCCCGAGGGCGCCCCCGACCTCTCCCAGCTCGGGACCCCGGTCTCGGGTCCCTGGGGCAGCGGTCGGCTGATCAGCACCGCGGTGGCGAGCGCGATCGTCACCGACGACGGGCGGATCGCCGCGGGCGCCGTGCCGGAGCAGGTCCTGACGGAGGCCCTGGCGAGATGACCGCCGTGGACGTGCGGGAGGCTGCGCGGGTGACCTCGGGATCCGGTCCAGCCCCCGCCGCCCGGGCCGTGGGCCTGCGCAAGGTCTACGGCCGGACCGTCGCCGTGGACGGGATCGACCTCGAGGTCCCGACGGGCGCGGTCCTGGGGATGTTGGGCCCCAACGGTTCCGGCAAGACGACCCTGATCAGGATGCTGCTCGGGCTCACCCGCCCCACCGCGGGATCGGCCGAGCTGCTCGGCGAGACCGAGCAGACGCGCGCCCTCCCGCACGTCGGCGCGCTGGTCGAGGGGCCGGGCTTCCACCCGTTCCTCTCCGGCCGGGAGAACCTGCGCCGCGCCGCCGCCGCCGAACCGCTGCTGACGTCCGGGGCGATCCCCGGCGCCGTCGACACCGCGTTGGAGCGGGTCGGGCTCGGCCACGCCGCCGACCGCCGGTTCCGCGGCTACTCCCTCGGCATGAAGCAGCGGCTCGGGCTGGCCGGGGCGCTGCTGGTGCCGCGCAGGCTCGTCGTGCTCGACGAGCCGACCAACGGCCTGGACCCGGCGGGCACCCGGGACGTCCGGACGATCATCGGTGAGCTCCACGAGTCGGGCTCCACGGTGATCGTCTCGTCCCACCTGCTGGCCGAGGTCGAGGCCACCTGCACGCACGTCGCGGTGCTGCGGTCCGGGTCGCTGCTCGCCGCGGGTGCGTTGTCCGGGCTGCTGGACTCCGGCATCGGCGGGCTCGAGGTGACCACCCCGGACGTCGGGCTGGCGCTGTCCACGCTCGACGGCGTCGGTGCGGTCGCCGCGCCGGGCGGGCCGGGGATCGTCGTGACGGACGGACCGGAGGCACCCGAGATCGTCGCGCTGCTGGTGCGGGCGGGGGTCGCGGTGCACGAGGTGCATCGGCGCAGGCCGCGCCTGGAGGAGCTGTTCGCGCAGCTGACCGAGGGCGACGGCGGAGTCCCGAGCATCGGCACCGAGGGCGACAGCGGAGTCCCGAGCATCGGCACCGAGGGCGACGGCGAGACCATCGGTTCCGCGACCATCGGTTCCGAGAAGGGGGTGCGGCGGTGACCGCCGTGGCCGAGACCGCCGTCGGCCCGGAGCGCACGGCCGCTCCGCTGGGTCGGCTGCTGGCCGCCGAGGTGCGGTGGGTGTTCCGGCGCCCCCGCACGCTGATCACGCTGGGGCTGTTCGCGCTGATCCCGGTGCTGGTCGCGGTGGGGGTGGTGGTCGCGGACCGCAACGGGCCCGGGCTCATCGGCGCCGTCGCGGGCAACGGGCTGGTGCTGCCGATCGCCGCGTTGACCCTCGCGCTGGCCCTGCTGCTGCCGCTGGCCACCGCGATGGCCGCGGCGGACGCGCTGGCGGGCGAGGCCGCGCACGGCACGCTGCGCGGGTTGCTGCTCGCACCGGTGAGCAGGGTGCGGCTGGTCGGGGTGAAGGCGTTCGGGGTGCTCGTGGTGGCGGCCGCAGCGGTGCTGGTGATCGCCGTCGTCGGGGTGCTGGCGGGGATGGTCGTGGTCGGCAGCGCCGACGGGCAGATGGTCACGTTGTCCGGCACCACGCTCGGGTTCGGCGAGGGCGTCGCGCGGGTCGGGCTGGTGGCCGTGTGGGTGCTCGGGCAGCTCGCCGCGGTCGGGGCGGTGGCGCTCGCGGTGTCGTCGCTGACGGAGCACCCGCTCGTCGTGCTGGCGAGCGTGTTGGGC
Organism: Pseudonocardia oroxyli; assembly: GCF_900102195.1. Taxonomy (GTDB): domain Bacteria; phylum Actinomycetota; class Actinomycetes; order Mycobacteriales; family Pseudonocardiaceae; genus Pseudonocardia; species Pseudonocardia oroxyli. The sequence continues at coordinate 63,770 of NZ_FNBE01000008.1, read as the reverse complement.
GGGCTGATCGCGTTCGGGGTGCTGTCCGCGATCCCGGCGCTGGACTGGCTGCAGCCGTGGCTGTTGACCAGTGGGTGGACGGCGGCCACGGACGCCCTGCGCGATCCGGTCGCGCTGGACGCGATGGGCTCGTCCACCGTGCGCGCCCTGTGCTATGCCGCGATCGGCCTGGGCATCACCGTCTGGCGGATGCAGCGCCGGGACGCCTAGCCTCGGGCGCCATGGCCGCACTGCTGAGCGACGCCGAGATCACCGCCGCCCTCGCCGATCTGGACGGGTGGGAGCGGGACGGGGACGCGATCGTCCGCACCGCCGAGCTCCCGTGCTTCCGCGCCGCGATCGCCGTCGTGGACCGGGTGGCGGAGGACGCCGAGGACCGGGACCACCACCCGGACATCGACATCCGCTGGCGCACCCTCACCTTCCGCCTGAGCACCCACAGCGAGGGCGGCCTCACCGGCAAGGACACCGCCCTGGCGAAGAAGATCGACTCCCGCGTGGAGGAGGCCCGCTAGCAAGCGGCGCAGTGTGGCTCCGGGGTGGGTTCGGCGCGCGAGAATTGTCTCGATCGTCGAGACTATTCGGCATGACCGTGCACTCCTCCCGCACCCGCCCGCCCGCGGCGCTCGCGCTGTTGGGCTTCCTCGTCGCCGTCGCGATCGTCGCCGTCGTCGGCGGGCTCGCGTCCGCCTCTGCCGCCGAGCAGTACGCCGGGTTCGTCCAGCCCTCGTGGGCGCCTCCGTCGTGGCTGTTCGGTCCGGTGTGGACGGTGCTCTACCTGCTGATCGCCGTCTCCGGCTGGCTGGTGTGGCGGCGCAGCGGGCTGACCGCGCCCGCCCACGTCGTGTACGGCGTGCAACTGCTGCTGAACATGGCCTGGACGCCGCTGTTCTTCGGCGCGGGCCGGTTCGGGCTCGCGTTCGCCGAGATCGTCCTGCTCTGGCTGTCGATCGTGGCGACGACGGTGCTGTTCGCGCGGCACAGCAGGCCCGCCGCCTGGCTGCTCGCGCCCTACCTGGCCTGGGTGACGTTCGCGTCCGCCCTCAATCTGGCCATCTGGACGCTCAACTGACGTGTAGGGTGATCCTCGTGGCGCGCCGATACTGGTTTAGCGAGCCGGCCCGGGATGGGTCGGCACGCACCATGCTGCGCTGACCACACCATCCCCGCGAGAGCCGGAAACCCGTTCGGGCCGGCTCGCCAGGGTCGGTCCGTGAAAGGACCCCCTGAGATGTCACCCCTCGATACGCGCGCCACGCTGGACGCCCACCGCACCGTCCGGATGAGCCCGCTGCTGTCCCCCGCCCTGCTGCGGGACGAGCTGCCCGTGGACGACCGGGCGGCGAGCGTCGTCACCCGCGGCCGGGCGGACGTCGTCGACATCCTCGACGGCCGAGACGACCGCCTGCTCGTGGTCGTCGGCCCCTGCTCGATCCACGATCCCGAGGCGGCGCTCGACTACGCGCAGCGGCTGGCGGCACGGGCGGAGCGGCTCTCCGGGGACCTGTGCGTGGTCATGCGGACGTACTTCGAGAAGCCGCGGTCGACCGTCGGCTGGAAGGGCCTGATCAACGACCCCGGGCTCGACGAGACCTTCGACGTCAACCGCGGCCTGCGCACCGCGCGCAGGCTGCTGCTCGACATCACGGCCCTGGGCCTGCCCGTGGGGTGCGAGTTCCTCGACCCGATCACTCCGCAGTTCCTCTCCGACATCGTGACCTGGGGGTCCATCGGTGCCCGGACGGCCGCCTCGCAGGTCCATCGCCAGCTGGTCAGCGCACTGTCCATGCCGGTCGGGATCAAGAACGGCACGGACGGGGACGTCCAGGTCGCCGTCGACGGCATCGGCGCCGCCGCCGCGTCGCACGTGTTCATGGGGATCAACGCGGACGGCCTGGCCGCGCTCGTGCGCACCACCGGCAACCCGGACGCCCACGTGATCCTGCGCGGCGGCTCGGCCGGCCCGAACCACACCGCGGCCGACCTCGCCGCGACCCGCGACCTGCTCGCCCGGGCGGGCCTGCCCCAGCGGGTGGTCGTCGACGCCAGCCACGGCAACTCCGGCAAGGACCACGTCCGCCAGGCCGAGGTCGTGCGCGAGATCGCGGCGCGGATCGAGGGCGGCGACACCGGCGTGACCGGCCTGATGATGGAGAGCTTCCTCGAGGCGGGCAACCAGCCGCTCTCGGGCGAGCTGACCTACGGCAAGTCCATCACCGACAAGTGCATGGACTGGGCGACCACCGAGACCCTGCTCGACGACCTGGCCGCCGCCGTCCGCACCCGGCGCCGCTGACCGCGGGGTCCACCGGCCGGGGTCCCGCTCGGCGCGGTGGGCCCCGGGCCGCGGGCGCGCCCAGGGGCTGGACCGGCCACACGTCGTGGCGCACGACGTCGGCGGGGTCGTCTCCCTGCGGACCCACCTCGTCGAGGGTCGGGACTACGCCTCGCTGCTGCTGGTCGACCATCTGCGCAGCCGGCTCGCCGAGGTCGCCCGCTAGCGGACGGAACCCGGCCGCAATGGCGGCCATCCTGGGTCCATGCTGCTACCGACCGACGAGGTGCCGCGCGCGGGCGCGGTGCTCAACCCGTTCGTGATCGTGGACGACGCCGCGGGCTTCCTGGAGTTCGTGATCTCCGTCTTCGAGGTGTCCGAGACCGCGGAGGCCCGGACCCCGATGCCCGACGGATCGCTGATCCACGCCGAGGCCCGCGTGGGCGACGTGGACCTGATGGTGGCCGACCGCCGCGAGGGGTGGCCCGCCCGACCGGCATTGCTGCAGGTCTGGGTGCGCGACGTGGCGGAGGTGCTCGCCCGGGGCGAGGCCCGCGGGGCCGAGGTGGTGACGCCGCCGACGCCCTTCTACGGCGAGACGACGCTGGGCCGGATGCTGGATCCGTGGGACACGGTGTGGTGGCTCTACGCCCCGGCACCGGGCCGGCCGGACCCCGAGTGGGGGTCCGAGGTGTTCACGACCCTGGACAGGGCGATGCGTGCTCTCGGCACGGAAAAATGAAGGATCATTGCCCGAGAACGGGCGGAAAAGCTATCCTGACGGGTGCGATCAGCGCAGCACCAAGCCAGCGTCCGTTTTCAGGATAGCACGCCCGGGGGGCACGTAACCAGACCCGAAGTCAAGGCCGATGTCGAGGCGGAGATCGAGCTCGAGACGACCCGACTCCACCACCTGCACCAGCTGCTGCGCGACGAGCTCGCCGCGGCCTCGGCCCGGGCCCGCGGCTCGCTGGGCGCCGAGACCGGTGGCGAGCTCAGTGCCCGCTACGAGCGGGACGTCTCGGTCCACCGCTGGTCGGACCGGGTCCGGGCGTTGACCGCCGCCCGTTCCGGGCTCTGCTTCGGCCGGCTCGACGGCACCGACGGGGCCACCACCTACGTCGGTCGGATCGGGCTCACCGACCCCGCGGACGGGGAGAGCGCCCTGCTCGACTGGCGGGCGCCCGCGGCCCGGCCCTTCTACTGCGCGACCCTGGCGGAACCGCTCGGAGTGGTGCGCAGGCGCCATTTCCAGATCGCCGGGACCGCCCCCGCGGAGCGGATTCTGGACTTCCACGACGACGTGTTCGCGGCGAGCGCGGATTCCGGCCACGCGTCGGATCCCGCCCTGCTCGCCGCACTGAAGGCGCCGCGCAGCTCCACCATGCGGGACATCGTCTCCACCATCCAGGCGGAGCAGGACGCGATCATCCGGCTCCCGCTGTCCGGCACCGTCGTGATCGAGGGCGGGCCGGGGACGGGCAAGACCGCCGTCGCCCTGCACCGGGCGGCCTACCTGCTCTACAGCCACCGGGAACGCCTGGCGCGCAGCGGCGTGCTCGTCGTCGGCCCGAGCGCGGGTTTCGTGCGGTACGTCGGCGGGGTGCTGCCCGCGCTGGGCGAGTCGGCCGTCGTGTTCACGACGCCGGGCAGGCTCGCGCACGGCGTGGTCGCGACCGCGCTGGACGAGCCCGAGACCGCCCGGATCAAGGGCGACCTCGCGATGATCGACGTGCTGCGACGGGCCGTCGAGGACCGCCAGGAGCTGCCCGGGTCCCCGCTGGAGATCGAGCTGGAGGACGTGACCGTCACGGTGGACCGGGCGCTGGCCGCCGAGGCCCGCTGCCGGGCCCGCGGCACCGGGCTGGTGCACAACGCCGCCCGCGCCACCTTCCGGGACGTGCTCGGCGGGCTGCTCGTCGACCAGGGGCTGCAGCGGCTCGACCGGACCCTCGAGGACCCGCCCGAGCTCGTCGAGATGCTCCGCGACCTGGGCATCCCGGACGTCGAGCCCGAGGGCGCGGCGGAGCTGGACGCCGAGCTGCGGGCCGACCTGCGCCACGAGCTGCGGACGAACGCGGACTTCCACGACGCCGTCGAGCAGCTGTGGCCGGTGCTGGGCGCCGGGCAGGTCCTGCGGGACCTGTTCGCCTCCGCCGCGCGCCTCGCCGCGGCCGGGGCGTCGCCGGTGCTGGGTCGGCCCGCGCACGCACCGTGGACGGTGTCCGACGCCCCGCTGCTCGACGAGCTCGCCGAGCTGCTCGGCGAGCCCCCGGTGCCCGTCCGGCGCGCGGAGGACCCGGAGAGTGCGTACGCCGCCGAGGTGCTGGCGATCATCGAGTCGGCCGACCGGAACCTCGCGGGCGAGGACCCGGACGAGCTGCGCCCCACGGACTTCGTCACGGCGGACGTCCTGGCCGCTCGGCACGTCCCGGACCACCTCGCGAGCGTGGCCGAGCGCGCGGCGGGCGACCGGGACTGGCGGTACGGGCACCTCGTCGTCGACGAGGCCCAGGAGCTGTCCGCCATGGACTGGCACGTGCTCCTGCGGCGCTGTCCGTCGCGCTCCATCACCGCCGTGGGGGACCTCGCGCAGCGCAGCGCGCCCGCCGGGGCCGCCGCCTGGGCGGACGTGCTCGGCCCCCACCTGGCCGACCGGTGGACCTATCGCACGCTCACCGTGAACTACCGGACGCCGTCGGAGATCATGGACCTCGCCGCCGAGGTGCTGGCCGAGTTCGCCCCGGACCGGGAGCCCGCCCGCTCCGTCCGCTCGACGGGCGAGCAGCCGTGGGAGCGCACGGTCCCCGCCGCCGAGGTGCGGGCGCTGGTCGAGGCGGAGGCCGCGGCGCTCACCGAGGGGACCCTCGCGGTCATCGCCGCGGACCCCACCGGACTGGAGGGGGCACCCGTCGAGCTCCACACCCCCGTCTCGGCGAAGGGCCTGGAGTTCGACGCCGTGGTGATCGTGGACCCCGAGGAGATCCGCCGCCGCAACCCCGCCGACCTGTACGTCTCGCTCACCCGCGCCACCCGGCGCCTGGGGCTCGTCCACGTGCGGCGATGACGGGGAATGAGAGACCGCAGATGGTTGTTCGTTCAACTGTGAAGAACATCGGGTTCCTGTCCTTCGGGCACTGGGCGGACTCCCCGCACTCCATGGTGCGGTCGGCCCAGGATTCCCTGCTCCAGTCGATCGAGCTCGCCGTGGCCGCCGAAGAGGTGGGCGCGGACGGCGCCTACTACCGGGTGCACCACTTCGCGCAGCAGCTCGCGTCGCCGTTCCCGCTGCTCAGCGCCGCGGCCGCGCGCACGAACCGGATCGAGCTGGGCACCGGTGTGATCGACATGCGCTACGAGAACCCGCTCTACATGGCCGAGGACGCGGGCGCGGCCGACCTGATCTCGAGCGGCAGGCTGCAGCTCGGCATCAGCCGGGGCAGCCCCGAGCAGGTCATCGACGGGTTCCGGTACTTCGGGTACGAGCCCTACGCCTCGGACCCGGCGGGTGCGGAGCTGGCGCGCGAGCACACGGCGAAGTTCCTGGAGGTGCTCTCCGGGGAGGGTTTCGCCCGGCCCAACCCGCGGCCGATGTTCCCCAACCCGCCCGGCCTGCTGCGCGTCGAGCCGTACGCCCCCGGGCTGCGCGACCGCATCTGGTGGGGCGCCGGGAGCCGCGCGACGGCGGAGTGGACGGCCCAGCAGGGCATGAACCTGATGAGCTCCACCCTCCTCACCGAGGACACCGGGGTGCCCTTCCACCAGCTGCAGGCCGAGCAGATCCAGCGCTACCGGGACGCGTGGAAGGCCGCCGGACACAGCCGCGAACCGCGGGTGTCGGTGAGCCGCAGCATCTTCCCGATCGTCAGCGACCTGGACAAGCAGCTGTTCTGGCGGGAGCGGCACAGCACCGACCAGGTCGGCCACCTCGAGGGCGGCAACGCCCGCTTCGGCAAGACCTACGCGGGCGAGCCGGACAAGCTCGTCGCCGAGCTCGCCGAGGACGAGGCCATCGCCGCGGCCGACACGCTGCTCCTGACGGTCCCGAACCAGCTGGGCGTCGACTACAACGCCCACGTGCTCGAGAGCGTCCTGACGCACGTCGCCCCGGAGCTGGGCTGGCGTTGATCGGAGGGAGGGCGAGGCACACGCCTCGCCCCTTCCCGTTCCGCGATGAGTTCGGGCGGCGCGCGCGGTCGGAGGGGCATGACATCCACCGCGCGCCGCATGTTCGAGCTCCTCGAGCCGATCTGCCTGGTCACCTTCCTCGCCGACGAGTGCAACGTGGAGCTGGCCGCGCTCGGCCACCGCACCTACTGGGACGGGTACTTCGCCAGTCGGGCCGCACCGCTCGGCCGGGTGCCGGCGGAGGTCGTGCACGCCGCGTTCTACAACTTCGGAGACGGCGAGGCCGCGCGACACATCCCCAGCGCCTGGGAGACGGCGACCCCCGAGGCGTCGCTCGCCGCGCGCGAGCGGGGCAGCGCCGCCTCGGTGCGGCGGATCCTCGGCGCGGAGCTCGCCTGCTCACCCGGCCTGGTGCGCGCCGCCGACCTGACCACGAAGGCCGCCACGAGCGCGCCGACGCACGGCCGCGTGATGTATGCGGGCATGCGCACCGTGCCCGTGCCGAGCGACCCGGTCGCCCGCCTCTGGCACTCCGCCACCATGCTGCGCGAACACCGGGGCGACGGACACAACGCCGTCCTGCTCGCCGAGGGCGTCGACGGCGGGGAGGCCCACGTGCTCTCCGCCCTCGAGTTCGGCATCCATCCGCCCGAGTCCTTCGGACGCATCCACCACCTCCCCCAGCGGCGGCTGCGCGAGATCATGAGCGGCCTGCGGGAGCGTGGGCTCGTCGACGCCGACGGCCGGTTCACCGACGAGGGCCGGGCGACCAAGCAGCGCATCGAGGACCGCACCGACGCCCTCGCCGCCGCCCCCTACGCCGCCCTGTCCCCCACCGAGCTCGCCGAGCTGACCAGCACCCTCGAACCCCTCACCGCGACGCTGGTGGCGGCGGGATCGCGGTGAGGGGTGCTCCCTAGACGGTGAAGCGGAACCATCTCCTCGCGCTCCTGACCTGCACAGTGTCTGCGTGCACCCACTCTGACCTGCTCATTGCTTGTCGGCGGTCACTGACAACCATCGGGGGTTGTCCATGCTTCTGCGGACCTCGCGGACCGGTCATTGCTGCTTCGCGGTCCAGGTCCAGGTGCGGCCCTGGATGTTCGAGGCGGTACCCGAGATCACGCCGTCCCCTACCGTGCCGATGTAGGTCGCGTAGCCGCCGCTGGTCTTCATGACAAGCTGGTCGCCGGTCTGAGCCCAGGTGTCATCGTCGCCGCCGAACGAGCCGTTGGGGCTCTGGTACGCGTACCTGCCGCCGGGGTTGAACGTGTAAACGTAAGCGTCGCCGTCGGAGTCGGTGCCAGCCCAGGACGTCCCCTCGATCACGGTGACCCCGGCCGGGATCGGCACTGCGCTGCCGGTTGCGCTCGGGGCGGGAGTTTCCGCGGCGCCGGCGGCCGTTGAGACAGGAGTGGCCGCCGATGTGGGAGCCGTGGCAGGTGTCACGGCGGTCGACGCCGCTACCGTCTCGGGCCTGTCCTTCACGGCCTCGGCTGCGGCACCGCAACCGGTGACCAGCGAGGTGGCGAGAGCGAGGAGGGCGGCGGACGTCGCGAGACGGCGGTGGGGAGGGCGCACGGCAACCTTCTCGATGTCGCCCTCTTGGCTGTTACAGCAGCTCAACGGCAACAAGGCGTCCGAGTCCGGCTGACAGACGTTCGAGTCCCCTCAGCGGGAACCGTGCGCTGTCGGGGTGGTTCGACAACGCAGCCACCTCGCCCGGAGTCTCGCGATAACGCCCCGGTCGTGATGCCCGGCTCAACCACTAGACGTTGAACCGGAACTCGACCACGTCTCCGTCCTGCATCACGTAGTCCTTGCCCTCCATGCGCACCTTGCCCGCGGCCTTGGCGGCGGCCATGGAGCCGGCTTCGACGAGGTCGTCGAAGGAGACGATCTCGGCCTTGATGAAGCCCTTCTCGAAGTCCGAGTGGATCACGCCGGCGGCCTGGGGGGCGGTGTCGCCCTGGTGGATCGTCCAGGCCCGGGCCTCCTTGGGGCCCGCGGTCAGGTAGGTCTGCAGGCCGAGGGTGCGGAAGCCCGCGCGGGCCAGCGAGTAGAGGCCGGGCTCGGGCTGGCCGATGGACTCCAGCAGCTCGCGCGCGGACTCCTCGTCCAGCTCCAGCAGCTCGGACTCGACCTTCGCGTCCAGGAAGGCCGCCTCGGCCGGGGCGACCAGGTCGGTCAGCTCCTTGCGCCTGGCGTCGTCGGTGAGCACGCCCTCGTCCGCGTTGAACACGTAGAGGAAGGGCTTGGTGGTGAGCAGGGTCAGCTCGCGCAGCGGCTCGGCATCCACCTTCGCGGCGAACAGGGTCCTCCCACCGTTCAGCACCTCGACGGCGGCCTCCGCGGCCTCGAGGACGACCTTGCGGTCCTTCTGCATCCGCGCCTCCTTGGTCAGGCGCGGCACCGCCTTCTCCAGGGTCTGCAGGTCGGCGAGGATCAGCTCGGTCGCGATGGTCTCGATGTCCGACGCCGGGTCCACGCGGCCGTCGACGTGCACCACGTCGTCGTCGGTGAAGACCCGGACGACCTGGCAGATCGCGTCCGACTCGCGGATGTTGGCGAGGAACTTGTTGCCGAGGCCCGCGCCCTCGCTGGCCCCCTTCACGATCCCGGCGATGTCGACGAAGGACACGGTGGCGGGCACGACCTTGGCGGAGGCGAACATCTCGGCCAGCGTGTCGAGGCGGGAGTCCGGCAGCGGCACCACCCCGACGTTCGGCTCGATGGTGGCGAACGGGTAGTTCGCCGCGAGCACGTCGTTGCGCGTCAGGGCGTTGAACAGGGTCGACTTGCCGACGTTGGGCAGCCCGACGATGCCGAGGGTGAGGGACACGGACAACCAGGGTAGACGGGGTGCAGCGCCTGGTACCGGGGTCCCCCTCGGCCCGGCGACCGACGCGGCGGGAGGACGGCCCCGCCGGCTCCGGACCCCTCGTCCCGGAGCCGGCGTGGCGTCCTCCCCCTTGCCCGGTCCGCCGCTCCCCAGAGACGGGCCGGGTCGTGCCGCCCCGCGCCGTCCCCACGGCGGTCGGGGCATCGCCCGTGCGCGGACCGGCTCCCCGGTCGGCCCGCGCGACGGGCGTGGTCTCAGGCCATCGCCGGCTGCCGCACCGGCCGATCGGCCAGATAGCGGCGCAGCGAGGCCAGCGCGCGATGCTGGGTCACCCGCACCGAGCCGGGCGTGGAGCCGAGCAGGGCGGCGGTCTCGATGGCCGAGCGGCCCTCGATCAGCCGCAGCCGCAGGACGTCCCGGTGCCGCTCGGGCAGCCTGCCCAGCAACCGCTGGACCATCGCGGCCTGCTCGGCGCGCACCGTCAGCTCGTCCGGCGCGTCGTCCGTGCCGACCCCGTCCGGGACGGTGTCGGTCAGGTCGATCCGCGAGATGCGGCTGCGCCGCACCGTGTCGATGATCTTGTTCCGGGCGATGGTGAACGCGAAGGCGAGCAGCGGCCCGGCGTCGTGGTCGAAGGTCGGCAGCGCCCGGAGCAGCGCGATCAGCGTGTCCTGGGCCATGTCCTCGGCGGAGGTGGCGTCCCCCGCGCCGGTCGCGAGGCGGGACCTGCAGTAGCGCAGCACCGGCGGGTGCAGGGCCGCCATGAGCTCCTGGCAGGCGGCCCGGTCACCGGTGGCGGCGGCGCGGCCCAGCCGGTCGATCCGGCCCAGGTCGGCCGCGGACTCGGTGCGGGTCGTGGAGAGCATGGCGGTCCTTCCGGTGTGATCGTGACACCGAGAAGAGTGCTCCGCAGGGGGCCCGCGATACATCCGGGGAACCACCGAGATCGTCGCGTGCCACCCCATGCCCCGAAGTGGGGTTACCCCTACCCCCGTTCGCCACTCCGTCGAGTGTTACTACGACGAATGGGCTAACAACGAGTACTCCGTTCGCGATGGGTCTCGTGTACGGCAGCACGGGACGAGGGGGACGACATGGGGTTCGAGCAGGTGGTGCGCATCGCGGTGGCCGGGACGGTGCTGGGAGCCCTCTCCACGACGTCGTACGCCGCGGTGTCGTTGACCTCCGTCCCGGCGGTGCCGATCCCGACCCCGACGTTCGACGCCGGGTCGCCCGCGCCGGACCCCGAGGACGGGCCGCCGATGGACGGCCCGCACCTCCCGGTGAACCCGGAGCCCGTCGACGGCGCCGCGATCGTCGCGGCCGCCGTCGCGCCGGCACTGGAGGCCACTCGCGCGGCCGCTGCCCCGGTCACCGCCCCGGTCTCCGCCCCGGCGCCGGCCCCGGTGCGCACCGTGGCCCTCCCCCGCGCGGTGCACCAGGCCACCCCGGTGGTGGCCCCCGTCGTGGCGGCACCCGTCGTGGAGGTGCCTCGCGTGCGGGAGGTCCGGCTGCCCCGTGCGGTCCGCGACCAGGTCCGGCTCGCCTGCGGACTGGACCTGCTCGACGACGAGCTGTGCGGCTGGGGCGGACCGGCCCGGTAGCCCGGCCACGGCCGTGTCCGATTCCCGCGAGAATCCCCCTTGGGGGCGTGGCAGAGTCGGTGCCGTGCTGGAGGTCAGACCCCTGGATACCGAGCGCTGCTACCGCGCCGTCGCCTCGCGCGACGCCCGGTTCGACGGCGTGTTCATCACGGCGGTGCGGACCACCGGCATCTACTGCCGGCCCTCGTGCCCCGCCACCACCCCGCGGCTGCGCAACGTGGAGTTCTTCACCACCGCGGCGGCCGCCCAACAGAACGGGTACCGCGCCTGCAGGCGCTGCCTGCCCGATGCCGTCCCCGGCTCACCGGACTGGAACAGCCGCTCCGACCTCGCGGCGCGCGCGATGCGGCTGATCGCGGACGGCGTCGTCGAGCGGACCGGCGTGGCCGGGCTCGCCGCCCGACTCGGCTACTCCGAGCGGCACCTGACCCGGATCGTCACGGCCGAGCTCGGCGCGGGGCCCCTGGCGCTGGCCAGGGCGCACCGCGCGCACACCGCGCGGCTGCTGATCGAGACGACGCCGATGGCGATGGCGGACATCGCCTTCGCCGCGGGGTTCGCCAGCGTCCGGCAGTTCAACGACACCGTGCGCGAGGTCTACGCCGTGACCCCGAGCGTGCTGCGCCGGGAGAGCGCCCGACGGGGCACGACCCCGGTTGCGGGCACGCTGTCACTGCGGCTGCCCCACCGTCAGCCGTTCGACGCCGCCGGGCTGCTGGCGCACTTCGCGGGTCGAGCCCTCGACGGCCTCGAGTCCGTCGTGGACGGCGTCTACCGGCGGACCCTGCGCCTGCCCCACGGTCCGGGCACCGTGGCCCTGCACCTGGGCGACCACACCCCCGGTCACGTGCGGGCCGATCTGCGGCTCGCCGAGCCGCGGGACCTCGGCCCCGCCGTCGCCCGGCTGCGGCGACTGCTCGACCTGGACGCCGACCCGATCGCCGTCGACACGGTGCTGGCCGAGGACCCGGCGCTGGCCGCTGCGGTCGCCGTCGTGCCCGGGATCCGCCTGCCCGGGGCGGCGGACGGGCTGGAGATCGCCGTCAAAGCCCTGCTGGGACAACAGGTCTCGGTCGGTGCGGCACGGACGACCGGGGCCCGCCTGGTCGCCCGCCTCGGGGAGGCGGTCCCGCTCGACCTCACCGACACCGAGGTGGGCGGCGCGGCGGACGCATCCCCCGCGCTGCTGTTCCCCTCCGCCGCGAGTCTCGCCGAGGCGGAGATCCCCGGGCCCGCCCGACGGGCGGCGGCCGTCCGGGGGCTGGCCGCGGCCGTCGCGGACGGCTCGCTCGTCCTCGACGCCGGGCGCGACCCGGCCGGGCTGCGCACCGATCTGGAGGCGCTGCCCGGCGTCGGGCCGTGGACGGCCGGGTACGTCGCGATGCGGCTGCTCGGCGACCCCGACGAACCCCTCGTGTCCGATCTCGCGGTCCGGCGCGGCGCCGCGGCCCTCGGACTGGGTACGGGCGGGCGAACCACCGATCCCGCCGCCCTCGCCGACCACGCCCTGGCCTGGCGCCCCTGGCGGTCCTACGCCGCCCAGCATCTCTGGAGGCACGCATGAGTGAGTACCAGACCCTCGACACGCCCGACGGCCCGTTCACGATCGTCGCCACCGACGGCGCCGTGCTGGCCAGTGGCTGGACCGCGTCGCTCGACGACCTGGTCCCGTTGGTGCACAGCAGCATTCGTCCGTCCATGGTGGATCCCGGTGTCGTGGGAGCCGCCGCCGAGGCGGTCACCGCGTACTACGCGGGCGAGCTCGGCGCCGTCGCCGCGGTGCCCGTGCGGCAGCGGTCCGGCGCGTTCCTGGAACACGCCTGGGAGGTGCTGCGCGGCGTCCCGGCGGGTGCACCGGTGACCTACACGGAGTACGCCGCGAAGGCGGGGCGCCCGGCGGCGGTGCGCGCGGCGGCGAGCGCCTGCGCCCGCAACTCCGCGGCCCTGTTCGTCCCCTGCCACCGCGTGCTGCGCACCGACGGCACCCTGGGCGGCTTCCGCTGGGGCGTGGAGGTCAAACGCTCCCTGCTGGCCCGAGAGTCCTGACCCCCGTGAGTGGCGATAGTCGCTATAGCGACTATCGCCACTCACGGGGCGGGTGGGTCCACGGAACTGTCGGGGGTCGGGTGCAGAGTTGCACGCGTGGAACTCGCGAACGCCGTGCCGCTCCTGCTCGCCGGGCTCCTGCTCGGGCTGGCGATCGGGGCGGGGCTGGCCTGGTTGCTGCTCGGCGCCCGGCACCGGGTGGCGGCGGCCGAGGCCGCGCGCGCGGCCACCACCGCGTCCGCGGGGGCGCGGGCGGAGGCCGCGGCGGCCAAGGCCGAGCGGACCGGGCTCCTGGAACGCATCGAGGACCTGCACGAGGAGCTGCAGACGGCCACCGAGCGGCTGCGCCGCGCGGAGTCGGACGTGGCGGCCACCCGCGCCGCGCTGCAGACCGAGCGCGAGGGCGCCCTGGACCGGGAGCGCATGCTCGCGGCGCGGGACGCGGAGCTCCGCGAGAGCTTCCGGGCGCTGTCCGCGGAGGCGTTGTCCCGCAACAACGAGCAGTTCGTCAGCCTCGCGGAGGGGCGGATCCGGGAGGCCGCGGCGGCGTTGCACGCCAAGGCCGAGCAGGACGAGGCGGCCCGCAGCACCGCGATCGGCAAGCTCCTGGACCCGATGGCCGCGGCCCTGCAGCGGGTCGAGGGCCAGCTGCGCACGGTCGAGAAGGAGCGCGAGTCGGCCTACGCGGGGCTCGTCGAACAGGTGAAGGCGATGGCGCAGGACTCGGAGCGGCTGCGCACCGAGACGAAGCAGCTCGTCACCGCGCTGCGGGCGCCGCAGGTCCGCGGCCGCTGGGGCGAGCTGCAGCTGGAACGGATCGTGCAGCTGGCCGGCATGGTCGAGCACTGCGACTTCGAGACCCAGGTCTCCGCGGGCCCCGTTGGGGAGGGCGTGCGGCCGGACATGATCGTGCACCTCGCAGGCGGCAAGCAGGTCGTCGTCGACGCGAAGGTGCCGTTCGCGGCGTACCTGGAGGCCGTGGAGACCGCGGACCCGGCGCGGCACACCGAGCGGCTGTCCGCGCACGCCCGCCAGCTGCGCGCGCACGTGGACCAGCTCAACGGCAAGGCGTACTGGCAGTCGTTCGAGCCGACGCCCGAGTTCGTGGTGCTGTTCGTCCCCGGCGACCCGTTCCTCGAGGCGGCGCTGCGGGCGGACCCGGCGCTGCTCGAGCACGCGTTCGCGAAGAACGTCGTGATCGCCACCCCGACCACGCTGATCGCGTTGCTGCGCACCGTCGCCTACGGCTGGCGGCAGGAGGCCCTGGCGCGCAACGCCCAGCAGGTCCACCAGCTGGGCCGCGAGCTGCACGGGCGGCTGGCGACGATGGGCACGCACGTCGCGAAGCTCGGCCGCAGCCTCGACGGGGCGGTGGAGAGCTACAACCGCACGGTGTCGTCCCTGGAGGCCAGGGTCCTGGTCACCGCGCGGCGGCTCACCGAGCTGCGGGTGAGCGACGAGGAGCTGGAGGCGCCCGCGCCCGTCGAGCGGGTGCCGCGGGCGGTGTCGGCGCCGGAGCTCGTCGCCTCGGCGGGCGAGTCGCTGATCGCCCTGCACGAGCTGGTCCCGGGTGACGCGAGCCCCGACACGGGGCGCGACGGGTCCGGGCCGGACGCGGGACGGGCTACCGTGACCGGGTGACGACACGCGGCACCGGGAGACGAGACGCCGGGACACGGGGCGGCGCGGCCCGGGGGGCGGACCCCGCGCCCACCGGCTGGCCGGTGGCGGAGCGCTCGGCGCTGGCCACCGTGCTGGGCATCCCGCCCCTGGCGGCGGTCGCCCTCGCGCTGGTCCTCACCGGGCTCGGGGTGTTCATCGACGTGCTGCGGATCGGCACGGTGGGCGCGGTGTTCTCGATCGCCTACGTGCTCGGCTGTGTCCTGGCCGTCACCTGGGTGCGGCGCCGCAACCTGTTCGGTCCGATGGTCCAGCCGCCGCTGCTCGCGGCCGTGCTGATCCCGGTGGTCGTGCTGCTCGTGGGGCGGTCGGGCGGCGGCCTCACCGAGACCGTGCTGATGATCGGCGCGCCGCTGGTCAACGCGTTCCCCACGATGGCGGTCGCGACCGGGCTGAGCCTGCTGATCGGGCTGGTGCGCCTCATCGTGCAGCGCACCGGCCCGGAGGACGCCCTGTCCCGCCTGGGCGGGCTGGGTGTGCGGGGTGAACCCGTCAGCGGGCGACGCGACTCGGGCGCAGCTCGCGGGGGAGGGCGAACGTCAGGGTCTCCTCGGCGGTCGTGACCTCCTCGACGGACTCCCAGCCGCGCTCGGCCAGGTAGTCCAGCACGCCGCGGACCAGCACCTCCGGCACCGAGGCGCCGCTGGTCAGCCCCACGGTCTCGACGCCGTCGAGCCACGCCTCGTCGATCTCGCGGGCGTAGTCGATCAGGTACGACGCGCCGGCGCCCGCGTTCAGCGCGACCTCGACCAGCCGCACCGAGTTCGACGAGTTCGGCGAACCCACCACCAGCACGAGATCGCAGTGCGGGGCCATGGCCTTCACCGCGACCTGGCGGTTCTGGGTGGCGTAGCAGATGTCGTCGCTCGGCGGGTTCTGCAGCGTCGGGAACTTCTCGCGCAGCGCGCCGACCGTCTCCATGGTCTCGTCCACCGACAGCGTGGTCTGCGAGAGCCAGACCACCTTCTCCGGGTCCCGCACGGTCACCTTGTCGACGTCCGCCGCGGACTCGACGAGCTGGATGTGGGCGGGGGCCTCGCCGGAGGTCCCCTCGACCTCCTCGTGGCCCTCGTGGCCGACGAGCAGGATGTCGTAGTCCTCGCGGGCGAACCGCTTGGCCTCCTGGTGGACCTTGGTGACCAGGGGGCAGGTCGCGTCGATCGTGGTGAGGGACCGGGCCTTGGCCTCGTCCCGGACCGCCGGGGACACCCCGTGCGCGGAGAACACGACGATCGCGCCCTCGGGCACCTCGTCGGTCTCGTCGACGAACACCGCGCCGCGTTCGCTCAGCGTCTCCACGACGTGCTTGTTGTGCACGATCTGCTTGCGGACGTACACGGGCGCGCCGTGCTGCTCGAGCGCCTGCTCGACCGCCTCGACCGCCCGGTCCACCCCGGCGCAGTAACCTCGGGGCTTCGCGACCAGGACCCGCTTGCCGGTACCACTCATGGGGCCCAGCGTACGGACCCGTCGCCGTGCGGGCCGCCCGACGTGAGCGGGCCGACCCGGTCCCCGAGCTGCGGGCGGCGGGGCCGACGGGGGATGATGCGCCCATGAGCCCGCTTCCGCTGCCGGTGCGGATCGCCGCCGGCCTGGCCGCGACCGCCGTCGAGCAGGCCCGCGAGCTGCCGCGCCTGGTCGTCGAGTTCCCCGTGACCGCTGTGAGCCAGGCGCTGCAGGCGTCCATGCGCGTGCAGCAGAAGGTCACCGAGCTCGCCATCAAGGGCGACCGGGCGCTGGGCTCGTTCAGCCAGGCACCCGAGTCACCCGCGTGGGCGACCTTCGACGACGAGCTGGACGACGCCGGGGACGGCGCTGCAGACCGTGCAGCAACGGACGGTGCAGCGGCGGACGGCGCGCCGGACGAGCCCGTCGTGAACGGCCACGCCGCCGTCACCCCGATCACCCCGACCACGCCGATGGAGGGGATCGAGAAGGTCGCCGAGCAGACCCTCGGCGCCGAGGCGGACACCCCGCCCGCCGTGCTCCCCGAGTACCCGGGCATGAACCTGCACCAGCTGCGCGGGCACCTGCGCAAGCTCGACCTGCCCGCGCTGCAGGCGCTCCTGATCTGGGAGACCTCGCACGAGAACCGCCCGCCGTTCGTGACCATGCTGTCCAACCGCATCACCACGGTCCACGAGAACTCGTGACGGCACCCTCCACCGAGGAGGAGCCCTGGCCGGTCCGCACGGTCAGCCGCAAGATCAGCGAGTGGATCGATCGGCTGGGCGCGGTCTGGGTCGAGGGCCAGCTCGCCCAGGTGACCGCGCGGGCGGGCACCGGCACGGCGTTCCTCACCCTGCGCGATCCCGTCGCGAACGTGTCGTTGCAGCTCACGGCCCCGATGGGGCTGGTCGCCGAGCAGCGCGAGGTGGTCGCCGAGGGCAACCGGGTGATCGTGCACGGCAGGCCCAGCTTCTTCCCCGGGCGCGGCACGCTGTCGCTGCGGGTGGACCGGATCCGGTCCGTCGGGCTCGGTGAGCTGCTGGCCCGGATCGAGCGGCTGCGCAGGCTGCTGGCCGCCGAGGGGCTGTTCGACCAGGCCCGCAAGCGGCGGCTGCCGTTCCTGCCCCGGCGGATCGGGCTGATCACCGGGCGGGCGTCGGCCGCCGAGCACGACGTCGTCTCGAACGCGCAGGCCCGCTGGCCCGCGGTGGAGTTCCGGATCGAGAACACCGCCACCCAGGGCGGGCTCGCGGTCGCGCAGATCGTGGAGGCCCTGGAGGTCCTGGACCGCGACCCCGGCGTGGACGTCATCGTGCTCGCCCGGGGCGGCGGCAGCGTCGAGGACCTGCTGCCCTTCTCCGACGAGACGCTGTGCCGGGCCGTGGCCGCCTGCCGCACCCCCGTGGTGTCGGCCATCGGGCACGAGCCGGACACCCCCCTGGTCGACCACGTCGCCGACCTGCGCTGCTCCACCCCCACCGAGGCCGGACGACGGCTGGTCCCGGACCTGGCCGAGGAGACGGCCCGGATCGCGGGGCTGCGGGACCGCGGCCGGCGCGCGCTGCACGGCTGGGTGGACCGCGAACAGCGCCTGCTGGACTCGCTGCGGGCCCGCCCGGTGCTCGCGGACCCGTTGCGGGACATGGCCCGCCGCCACGAGGAGCTGGAGCGGTTGCGCGCCTCGACCCGGGCGAGCGTGGAGCGGCGGATCGAACGGGAGGGCCGGGAGGTCGCGCACCTGCGCGCCCGCCTCACGACCCTGGGTCCCCAGGCCACCCTGGACCGCGGCTACGCGATCGTCCAGCGCGGCGGGCACGTGCTCCGGGCCGCGGCCGAGGCAGCTCCGGGGGACGCCCTGCGGATCCGGGTGGCCGAGGGGGTCCTGCGCGCGACGGTGCAGGATGGACCCGATGACTGAGCAGCCGATCGCCGAGCTCGGCTACGAGCAGGCCCGCGACGAGCTGGTCGAGGTCGTGCGCGCCCTCGAGACCGGCGGCCTCGGTCTGGACGAGTCGGTGGCGCTGTGGGAGCGCGGCGAGGCCCTGGCCAAGCGCTGCGAGGAGGCCCTGGCGGGCGCCCGCGCCCGGGTGGAGAAGGCGCTCAGCGACGCGGAGGAGTGACCGAGCCCGCCTCGAGGAACTGCTCGAGGGTGCGGCGGCGCTGCGCGATCCGCTCCTCCTGCTCCCGCAGTGCCTGCCGCACCTGTTCGGCGCGGGCCAGCAGCGCCGCGCAGTCGCCCGTCGGCCGCTCGCCCTGGGCGCAGGGCAACACGTCCCGCACGACGTCCGACGGCAGCCCCGCGCTGTACAGGTCCTGGATGAAGCGCACCGTCTCGACCGCCTCGGCGGGGTAGTCGCGGTAGCCGTTGGCCAGGCGCTCCCCCACGAGCAGCCCCTGTTCCTCGTAGTACCGCAGCGCGCGGGTGCTCACGCCGGTCGCCCTGCTCAGCTCGCCGATCCGCATCACACCAGCAAACCTTGACATTCACGTCAGCGTCAAGGTCTAGCGTCGCCGACATGACGACAGCACCACAGATGCGCGGACGGACGGCCCTGGTCACGGGGGCGTCGGGCGGGATCGGACGGGCGATCGCCGTGGAGCTCGGCGGGTACGGGGCGGACGTCGTCCTCGTCGGCCGGGACGAGAACGCCCTGACCGAGGCGGCCGCCGAGGTGCAGGCCCGCGGCGGGACGGCCCGCACGATCGCCCTCGACCTGACCGACGCCGCCGCGCCGGCGAAGCTCGCCGAGCAGGTCGGCGAGGTGGAGCTCCTGGTGAACAACGCGGGCGTGGCGCCGGGTGGGCCCTTCGTCGAGAGCGACCCGGCCGAGCTGCAGGCCATGGTCGCCCTCAACATCTCGGCGCTCACCGAACTCACGGGACTGCTACTCCCCGACATGGTCGCCCGCGGCCGCGGCAGCGTGATCAACCTGGCCAGCGTGGCCGCCTACGTCCCGGCGCCCGGCATGGCCGCGTACACGGCGTCGAAGGCGTACGTGCTCACGCTCAGCCGGATCCTGTGGGCGGAGACGCGCGGGCACGGCGTGCGGGTGGTCGCGGTCAACCCCGGAGCCACGCTCACGGCCATGAACCCGCGCGGCACCCGCACCGCCGAGCAGGTCGCCCGGCGGGCACTGGGCGCGCTCTCCGGTTCGGGTCCGGAGGTGACCGAGGGCCGGGTCAACGCCGTGCTCGGTCACCTGGTCGACCAGCTGCCCGCACGCGTCGCCGTCCCGTTGGGCGGGTGGCTGATGGCGCGATTCGGCTAGGCCCGGATCGCGAGGGGCACCCCGCTGACGATCTGGGCCTTCCGCCGGACCGGCAGGCGCCTGTCGCCGCAGCGCTGAGCCGCGACCTGCGGTTCGGTTAGTCTCCGCCGGTGCGGCCCGCCTTCGATCCCGAGCTGCGGGCGGGCCTGGCCGTCGTCGGCGGCGTGTTCCCGCCGACGATCACGCCCGAACTGATCGGGTTCATGCGGCGCTCGTACGCCTCGGCGCCGATCGCGGAGACCCTGCGCGGCAGGCGGATCACGCTGCGGGACGAGACGATGGCCGGGCACGGCGGCGACCCGATCACGGTCTCGGTCCTCTCCCCCGACGCGACCGGGCCGCGCCCCGGGATCTGCTACGCCCACTCCGGCGGGCTGATGTTCGGCGACCGGTTCTCCGGACTCGACCAGGCACTGACCTGGGTGGAGCTGTTCGGGGTGGTGCTCGTGACGGTTGAGTACCGGCTCGCCCCCGAACATCCGGACCCCGTGCCGCGCGAGGACGTCTACGCCGCGCTGGAGTGGGCCGCGCGGCTGCCGGAGATCCGCCGGGACCGGCTGCTGATCGCGGGCGCCAGCTCCGGCGGCGGCCTGGCGGCGGGTGCCGCACTGGCCGCCCGGGACCGGGACGGACCCCGCCTCTGCGGCCAGTTGCTCGACTACCCGATGCTCGACGACCGCGGCATCACCGCCTCCACCGGCCAGTTCGACGGCGTCGGCGTGTGGGACCGGGTCAGCAACGAGACGGGATGGTCGGCGCTGCTCGGCGCGGCGCGCGGCGGACCGGACGTCTCGCCGTACGCCGCCCCGGCCCGCGCCACCGACCTGCGCGGGCTGCCGCCCGCGTTCCTCGACGTGGGCGCCGCCGAGATCTTCCGCGACGAGACGATCGCCTACGCCGACGCCCTCTGGCGCGCGGGCGGCGACGCCGAGCTGCACGTCTGGGCAGGCGGGTTCCACGCCTTCGACATCTTCGCCCCGCACACCGCCCTGGCCCGGGCGATGATCCGCGCCCGCAACGCGTGGATCGAGAAGGTGCTGGCGGACTAGCGTCCCCCGGTCCGGCGGCCTGGACGGCGGGAGCGGTGGTGGCGGAGGGGAACCACGGCCTAGGCTATGACCCGGGTCACGGGGAGGCGCCGGTGCAGGAGCTGTTGGGCCGTCTCGCCGCGCTCGATCCGAGCGCGAGCCTGGGCCTGCGCGTGATCGCGTGCTTCGACGAGCTGGTCGTGGGCAACGTGAACACCCGCGGCCTGCTCAGCGCCGCGGCCTCGCTGACCGGGTGCGTGGCGGGTTTCCGCCAGGACCACCCGCCCCGGACGCTGCGGATCGATCCCGGCGGGGAGCCCGTGGCGGGCGGCGGCCGGGGTGTCTCGCTGAGCGCGGACGGGCTCACGGTGTGGCTGGAGCGCACCGGCGAGCCGCACGCCAACGACGCGATCGTCCTGGAGCGGCTCGCGCTCGCCGTCCGGATCCGGCACAGCCGCGCCCGCCAGGGCCTCGACAACCGCCGTGACCTGCCGACCCTGCTCGACGGTGCCGCCCCGGTCGACGACCGCCGGGCCGCGGCGGGCCGGTTGGGGCTGGCCGCCACCGGCACGTACCGGGTGGTCGCCGCGCCGCTCTTCGCCACGTGGGGCGGGCACCCGACCGGCCCCGAGGACGTCGTCGGGACGCCCTTCGGGCCGCTGCACGCACTCGTCGTGCCCGGCGGCACCCGGTTGGACGCCTGCCCGGCGGGGATCGGACCCGCGGCGGGGGTCGACGAGCTGCACCGCTCGTTCCGCACCGCCGTCGTCGCGCTCCGGCTGTGCGCGCCGCCCGACACCCCGTCGGTGGACGCGGACTCCTACGGCGCCCTGATCGGCCTGCTCACCGACCTGCCCGCCGACGCGGTGCTGCCGGACGTGGATCTGCTCGACGCCATCACCGCCCAACCGTGGGGGCCCGCCACGCTCGACGCGCTGGTCAGAGCGGGCTCGGTCCGGCAGGCGGCGCGGCTGGGCGGGGTGCACCACAGCACCATGACCACGCGCGTCGAGGCGGTCGCGGCCGCGCTCGGCTTCGACCCGCTCGACGGCATCGGCCGGTCCCGTCTCGGCATCGCCTACCTCGTCTGGCGGCTGCGGCACAGCACGGTGCTGGATCTCCCGACACCTGGCGGGTGACGGGCGGAGAACCCCGTCGCCCCGTCGGTTCCCACGGGCCGAGCCGTACGGGAGGCTCGGGCCCCACACCGAGGTGAGGAGATCGACGATGATCGACAACCCCTTCTACTCCCACGAGTTCCACGGCGACTACGACCTGGTGTCGATCGGCAGGCTGGAGCTGGAGGAAGGCGGCGTGATCCCGGACTGCCGGCTGGCCGTGGCCACGTTCGGCACGCTGAACGAGGCGAAGGACAACGCCATCCTGGTGACGACCTGGTACTCGGGCACCCACCAGATCTGGCGGGACGCCTACATCGGCCCGGACCACGCGCTGAACCCCGACGAGTACTTCATCGTGGTGATCGACCAGATCGGCTCCGGGCTGTCGACGTCCCCGCACAACGCGCCGGACGAGATCTCCATGTCGAAGTTCCCGCGCGTCCGGATCGGTGACGACGTCGTCGCGCAGGAGCGCCTGCTCCGGGAGCACTTCGGGATCGAGACGCTGCAGCTCGTCGTCGGCGGGTCGATGGGCGCACAGCAGACCTACGAGTGGGCCGTCCGGTTCCCGGAGAAGGTGCTGCGCGCCGCGCCGATCGCGGGCACCGCGCAGAACACCCCGCACGACTTCCTCTACACGAAGGCGCTGGTCGACACGATCACGTGCGATCCGGGCTGGAACGGCGGGGAGTACGCGTCGAACACCGAGGTGGTCGACGGCCTGACCCGGCACGCGGGGATCTGGGCGGTCATGGGCTTCTCGACCGAGTTCTGGAAGCAGGAGGTGTGGCGGGCGCTGGACTTCGACTCGAAGGAGGCGTTCCTGGCCGGGTTCCTGGAGCCGTACTTCACCGCGATGGACCCCAACGACCTGCTGTGCATGGCGTGGAAGTGGCAGCGCGGGGACGTGGCCCGGCACACCGGCGGCGACCTCGACGCCGCGCTCGGCCGCATCACCGCACGCACCTTCGTGATGCCGATCGACGAGGACATGTTCTTCCCGGTGCGGGACTGCCGCGCCGAGCAGGAGAAGATCAAGACCTCGGAGCTGCGGGTCGTCGAGGACGTGCTGGGCCACCTCGGCCTGTTCGCCGTGGCCCCCACCTACATGCCGCAGATCGACGCCCACCTCGCCGAGCTGCTCGGGACGCGCGTGTAGCCGCCGGTCAGCCCGCGGCGGCGGGGAGCACCCGGCCGCGGGCGACCGCGTCCGCCAGGGTCTGGAAGTCGGCGTCGTCCGCGCTGCCGGTGACCAGCCAGCGGACGCCGTCCGGGGAGGTGGTGACGCGGAAGGGCTCGCCGCCGTCCACCTGGTAGACGACCCACTGCAGGCCGCCCGCCTGCACCACGCCGGTGCCCTGCAGTGGGCCGCCCGCCTCGGTGCGGACCAGGCCCTCCTCGGCGGCGTCGCTCTGCACGAGGCGCAGGTAGCGACCGCTCGGGGCGAGGTAGCCCACCCGGACCGCCGTGCCGCCGTCCGCGACCGGGCCGCGGTCGGTGGAGTTGGCCCGCCAGCCGTCGGGCAGGGTGGGGACGCGCAGCGGGAAGGCGGAGGCCCTCGCGAACTCGGCGAGCTGGGCGGGCGCGTCGACGGTCGGGCCCGCCGCCGGGTCGATCGTGGGGCCCGCGGGCGCGAAGCTGCAGGACCGCACCCCGCCCCCGATCAGCGCGATCACCACCAGGAACACCATCGCCCCCACCATGTCCCGCACGCGCAGCTGCGCGCGGGAGGGTTTGCTCGGCGGGGTCGGCTCGGTGCTCACGGGTCCATGGTCCCTCACGGAGAAGGAGCCTGCGGAGTCGACCATCCGAACGGAGAAGGACCGCATGGCCTCCGTCGCTCTTCACCCCGAAGGAGTGGGTGATCTGCGAGGATCGGTTCATCCCCCGCCGCCTCACGGCACGTGCGGGCGCGAGCAGTGAACCGAGCCAAGGAGGCCACATGCCCGAGCGTCGTCGAGAAGCTCCGGACCGCAACCTCGCCATGGAGCTGGTGCGAGTCACCGAGGCCGCCGCGATGGCTGCGGGGCGCTGGGTCGGCCGCGGGGACAAGAACGGCGGCGACGGGGCGGCCGTCGACGCGATGCGCCAGCTCATCGGCACCGTCTCGATGCGCGGGGTCGTCGTGATCGGCGAGGGCGAGAAGGACGAGGCGCCCATGCTGTTCAACGGCGAGCAGGTCGGCAACGGCGAGGGCGCCTGGTGCGACGTGGCGGTCGACCCGATCGACGGCACCACCCTGATGGCCAAGGGCATGCCGAACGCGCTGGCCGTCCTCGCGGTCGCCGAGCGGGACGCGATGTTCGACCCGTCCGCCGTGTTCTACATGGAGAAGATCGCGGTCGGGCCGGACGCGGCGGGCTCGATCGACATCACCAAGCCGGTGGGCGACAACATCCGCGCGGTGGCCAGGGCCAAGGAGATCGACGTCCGGGACGTCACGGTCACCATCCTCGACCGGCCCCGGCACGAGCAGCTGATCGCGGACGTCCGGGCCACCGGCGCCCGCATCCGGTTCATCTCCGACGGCGACGTGGCGGGGGCGATCGCCGCGGCGCGGCCGACCACCGGCGTGGACATGCTGGTGGGCATCGGCGGCACCCCGGAGGGGATCATCGCCGCCGCGGCGCTCAAGTGCATGGGCGGGGAGATCCAGGGCAGGCTCTGGCCGAAGGACGACGAGGAGCGCAGCAAGGCGGTCGCCGCGGGCCACGACCTGGACCGGGTGCTCACCACGAACGAGCTCGTGACCGGCGAGAACGTGTTCTTCTGCGCGACCGGGGTGACCGACGGCGACCTGCTGCGCGGCGTGCACTACCGGGCGGGCGGCTGCACCACGCAGTCCATCGTGATGCGCTCGAAGTCCGGCACGGTGCGGCTGATCGACGGCTACCACCGGCTCACGAAGCTGCGCGAGTACGCCTCGGTGGACTTCGGCCCCGACGAGGACGAGGCCGAGGACCGCCCGCTGCCGTAGGGGGTGGAGCCCGGCGCGGGGCCGTGCCCTGCCCCGCGCCGGATCAGGCACCGCGTGGGTGCCCGCCCCTGTGCCACCACCACGGGTGGTGGCTCGTCTTCATCCTGGCCCGATCCCCCGACTGGGATCATCCACAACTTTATGTATCCATCGGTTCCGCCGATCGGGGGATGCAGCGTCTCGAACAGCGCAATTTCTCACCCCGGCAGCTCTCCGTCCGCCACCAGGCCGAGCCGCTGGGCCCGCAGCACCGCGCTGAGCCGGTCCGCCACCCCGAGCTTGCCGTAGCAGCGTTCCAGGTGCTTGTGCACGGTCCGCTCGGCGATCCCCAGCCGGCGCGCGATCGCGGCGGCGGTGTGGCCTTCGGCGAGCAGGGCGAGCACGCCCCGCTCGCGGGGGGTGAGCTCGATGGCGGACGCGACGCGGTCGGCGCTCGCCGTCCGGATCGCCTTCGCGTACGCCCGGTACTGGCGGTCCAGCCCGTTGAGCACCCGCCAGACCCGTTCGGCCAGCGCCATCTGTGCGGGCCCGTAGACGTGCGGCCTGCCCACGACGAGCGTGCGCGGGGCGGCGCCCGGCCCGATCGGGAAGGCCAGCTGCTGCCCCGCGCCGCAGTCGCGCAGCAGTGCCGCGCCCTCCCCGAAGATCCGCAGGTCGACCAGGGCCGCCGGCACGTCCGCGGTCTGCATGACCGCGAGCCGCCCGGTGGCGCCCCAGAACTGCACGATCGGGTGGGTGTGGGTGTGGGCCGGCCCCCAGGCCAGCAGGTCGTCCCGATAGCCCCCGAGGCTCGCGTCGAGCGGCAGCACCCTGCCGTGCACGGTCCCGTCCGGCTGGAAGTCGTTGACCGCGACGACCGCGCTCTCGAAGGTGCGCCGCAGCATGTCGCACACCCGCTCCACGGGCAGCTCCGTCAGCGGCTCGCGGAGCAGGTCCGCGACGAACTCCAGCCAGTCCCCGTCGTCTCGCCCCGTCATGGTGCCCACGACCCCCTCCGACCCGACACCGCGCGTGATGGTTCGTCGGCAGGAGCCGCTCGTTAGCGGCTCGCGTACGTGGCGCGTCGAAACCGTCCGCCTGGCCGAAGATCGGGTCCACCCACGGGTGTAATCCCGGCCATGCGGAGCAGTGGTGAGGGCACCCTGAGTGGAGGATGGAGACATGAGCGACTCCAGTGACGGGTTCCGCATCGAGCACGACACCATGGGCGAGGTCCGCGTCCCGGTCGACGCGTTGTACCGCGCGCAGACGCAGCGGGCGGTCGAGAACTTCCCCATCTCGGGGCGGGGCCTGGAGCGCGCCCAGATCCGCGCGCTCGGCCTGGTCAAGGGCGCCGCGGCGCGGGTGAACGGCCGGATCGGGGTGCTGGACGAGAAGCTCGCCGCCGCGATCGCCGCGGCCGCCGACGAGGTCGCGGCGGGCGCCCACGACGGGCACTTCCCCGTGGACGTCTTCCAGACCGGGTCGGGCACCAGCTCGAACATGAACGCCAACGAGGTGATAGCCACCCTGGCCACCCGGGCGTCCGGCACCGACGTGCACCCGAACGACCACGTGAACGCGTCGCAGTCCAGCAACGACGTGTTCCCCACGACGATCCACGTGGCGGCCTCCGAGGCGCTCGCGACGGACGTCGTGCCCGCGTTGGAGCATCTCGCGGGGACCCTGCGCACCCGGGCGGCGGACTGGGCGGACGTCGTCAAGGCGGGCCGCACGCACCTGATGGACGCCGTGCCGATCACGCTCGGCCAGGAGGCGGGCGGCTGGGCCACCCAGGTCGAGTACGGGGTCGCCCGGGTGCAGGACGTGCTCCCCCGGCTCGGCATGCTCCCCATCGGCGGCACCGCCGTCGGCACGGGCCTCAACGCACCCGACGGGTTCGGCGCAGGCGTCGTCGAGGAGCTGCGGGCGGCGACCGGGCTGGACTCGCTCACCGAGGCGCCGGACCACATCGAGGCGCAGGGCTCGCGCGACGGGCTGGTGGAGGCGTCCGGCGCGCTGCGGACCGTGGCCGTGTCCCTCTACAAGATCGCCAACGACCTGCGCTGGCTCTCCTCCGGGCCGCGCACGGGCCTGGCCGAGATCCACCTGCCCGACCTGCAGCCCGGCTCGTCGATCATGCCCGGCAAGGTCAACCCGGTGATCTGCGAGGCCACGATGATGGTGGCGGCGCAGGTGATCGGCAACGACGCGACCGTCGCGTTCTCCGGGACCCAGGGCAACCTCGAGCTGAACGTGATGATGCCGGTCATGGCGCGCAACGTCCTGGAGTCCGCCCGCCTGCTCTCGAACGCCGCGCGGCTGCTGGCGGACAAGGTGATCGCCGGGACCGAGGCCGACCTCGACCGCACCCGCGAGTACGCCGAGTCCAGCCCGAGCATCGTCACCCCGCTGAACAAGTACATCGGCTACGAGGAGGCGGCGAGCATCGCCAAGCAGTCGCTGAAGGAGCGCCGCACCATCCGTGACGTCGTCCTGGAGCGCGGCCACGTGGTGAACGGCGCGCTGACCGAGCAGCAGCTGGACGAGGCCCTCGACGTCCTGAACATGGCCCACGGCGGCCGCTGAACCCGTGAGCGGCGATGGTCGCCGGGGCGACCATCGCCGCTCACGGGTCGACGAGGCCGAGGGTCTGGGCCCGGAGCACCGCCGCGAGCCGGTCCTTCACGCCGAGCTTCAGGTAGCAGCGTTCGAGGTGTTTCTGCACCGTCCGCGGGCTGATCCCGAGCCTGCGGGCGATGGTGCCCGCGGTCAGGCCCTGCGCGAGCAGCCCCAGGACCGCCCGTTCGCGCGGGGTCAGCAGGGTCTGGGCACCCGCGACACCCCGGCCCGCGGTCACGGCGGCCAGCGCGGAGACCTGCCGCTCCAGGCCGGACAGCAGCCGCCACAGCCGCTCGGCGAGCGCGAGCTCGCCCGGCCCCCACACCTGCTCCCGGCCGAGCACGAAGGAGCGGCTCATCGCGGGGGTGGCGCGCAGCGGGATCGCGAGCTGCTGCGCCGCCGAGCAGGCCGCGGCGAGGTCCCGCCCGCCCTCGGCCAGCCAGCGGACCCGGTGACCGGCCGGGGTGTCGGCGATCTGGCGCGGGGTGCACACCCCGGTGGCGCGGTAGAAGCTCAGCAGCGGGTGCTCGGCGCGGGCCCGGTGGGTGCTCCACCGCAGCAGCTCCGGCGCCGAGGCGCCCAGCCCGCCGTCCCACAGCCGGTGGCGCAGCGGTTCCCGCGGCTCGAGCTCGCTGAAGCTCACCCCCGCCGCCTCGAACGTGGCCAGGAGCTGCGGGCCGACCCGGTCGACCGGCAGCTCGACCAGCGGCTCGGTGAGCAGGGCCGCGACCAGCTCCATCCACTCGCATTCGACCCGTGTGGTCCCCACGGGGAACGGAGCGCGCGGCGCTACGCGCTGATACCGGACCGGCCGAAGCGGGCGGCCCACTCCTGGACCCGCTCGGTCAGCGCGTCGGGCGAGCGCACCTCGAACTCGGCGCCGCAGGCGCCCAGCGCGAAGACCGGCCAGTCGAGGTCGTCGCCGCTCATCCGCAGCACGCAGCGGTCCGGGCCGTCCGGTTCGATCACCGCCCACCGGTCGAGGTGCGCCAGCGCCGCGGCCGGGGCGTGGACCAGCACCTCCACCTCGTACGCCGCAGGCCTGCCGCGGATCCCCTGCTTGACGAAGTCCGCGGCGTCGGCCGTCGGCAGCTCCCGCGGCCGGAACCGCGCCCCCGTCCGGTTCGGCCCGGTCAGCCGGTCCAGGCGGAACGTGCGCCAGTCGTGGCGGTCGAGGTCGTAGGCGACCAGGTACCAGCGCCTGCCCAGCGGCACCAGCCGGTGCGGCTCGACGTGACGCCGGGCGGGCTGCGCGGCCCGTGCGGTGTAGTCGAACTCCAGCCGCTCGGTGTCCCGACACGCCTGCGCGACGACGATCAGGGCCTCCGGATCGAGCGGCTCGTCCCGCCGCCCACCCCAGGTCGTCGACACGGTCACCCCGCGCAGCGCGTCCACCCGCTTGCGCAGCCGGGGCGGCATGACCTGGACGACCTTGGTCAGCGCCCGCAGCGCGGGCTCCTCGATGCCCGCCACGGCGCCCTGGGCGGCCGCCTGCATCCCGACGGCGAGGGCGACCGCCTCCTCGTCGTCGACCACGAGCGGGGGCAGCGCGGCCCCCGCGGCGAGCTGGTACCCGCCGTCGACGCCGCGGTGGGCGTTGACCGGGTAGCCGAGCTCGCGGAGCCGGTCGACGTCTCGCCGCAGCGTGCGTGGGGAGACCTCGAGCCGGTCCGCGAGCTCCGGGCCCGGCCAGTACCGGTGGGTCTGCAGCAACGACAACAACCGCAGGGTGCGCTCACCGGTCGAGGCCATGGCCCCAGTATCGCGGCGTTCCGGTCAGGAACCGACCTCAATGACGTACTTGCCCAGGACGCTGCGCTCACCCAGCCCCGCGACGGCCTCGCCCGCCCGCTCCAGCGGGAACGTGCCGCCGATGGGCGGGTCGACCTGACCGGACTCCAGGTACGGGATCAGCTTGTCCCACTCGCGGCGGACGTAGCCCTCGCGCGGCATCGCGTACGCACCCCAGCCGACGCCGCGGACGTCGATGTTGTTGAGCAGCAGCCGGTTCACCTTCACCGTCGGGATGTCGCCCGCGGTGAACCCGATGACCAGCATCCGGCCCAGCGGGTTCAGGCAGCGCAGCGAGTCGGTGAAGCGGTCCCCACCCACCGGGTCGACGACCATGTCGACGCCCCCGAGCGCCTTGACCGCGTCCTTGAACCCGTCGACCAGCACGGCCTCGTCGGAGCCGACGGAGCGCACGAAGTCCGCCTTCTCGGGGCTGGAGACGACCGAGATCACCCTGGCCCCCAGCGCCTTCGCCAGCTGGATGGTCGCCGTGCCGATGCCGCCCGCGGCCCCCTGGACGAGCACCGACTCGCCCTTCTGCAGCCCGCCGCGGGTGATCAGCGCGAACGTCATCGTCAGGTAGTTCATCGGCAGGCAGGCGCCCGCGGCGAACCCGACGGCGCCCGGCAGCGGGAAGACGCTGTTCACCGGCACGGCCGCCAGCTCGGCGAACGCCCCGGTGGGCGACGAGGCCACGACCCGGTCACCGGACCGGAACTCCGAGTCGGCGGGGGCCTCGCGGACCACGCCCGCCAGCTCACCGCCGAGGGTGAACGGCACCTCCGGCTTGTCCTGGTACTTGTCCTGGGTCAGCAGGAGATCGGGGAAGTTGACCCCGGCCGCCTTCACCTCGACGAGTACCTCGCCCGGCCCGGCGGTCGCGTCCGGGACCTCGCCGATCTCGAGGGCCTGCGGCCCGTCCGTGCGGGTCACCCGTGCTGCGCGCATGCAGTGCTCCTTCTCGCGGAATGACCGCACCATAGCCGTCCTGAACGTTCGTTCACGAGCGTCCGGCGGGCGGCGATCGTCGGTGGGCTGTGCTGTGATGCGGTCGTGCTGCTGAACACGGTGGTCGAGACCTCGGCCGCGGTCGGCGCCACCCGCTCGCGCAAGGCGAAGACGGAGGCGCTGGCCGCGGTGCTGCGGGCGTGCGCGGTCGAGGAGATCGCGCCGGTCACGGCGTGGCTGTCCGGGGAGCCGCTGCAGGGGCGGCTCGGCGTCGGGTTCCGCACGCTGTCGGGATCGCGGCCCGCCCCGGCCGCGGAGCCGTCGCTGACCGTCCTCGCGGTCGACGCACTGCTGTCCGCGCTGGCCGGGACGTCGGGAGCGGGGTCCACCGCGCGGCGGTCCGCGCTGCTCGCGGAGCTGTGGGGCGCGGCCGTCGACGCGGAGCAGCGGTTCCTCGTGCGGCTGATCGGCGGCGAGCTGCGCCAGGGCGCGCTCGAGGGCGTGATGGTGGAGGCGATCGCCCTCGCCGCGGACGTGCCCGCACCGGTGGCCCGCCGGGCGTTCATGCTGTCCGGGTCGCTGCCGTCGACCGCGGCGCTCGCCCTGACCGACGGGGTGGCGGGGCTGGCGGCGGTGCGGCTCGAGGTCGGGCGGCCGGTGCGGCCGATGCTCGCCTCCCCCGGCGCCTCCCTGGACGCGGCGCTGGAGTCGCTCGGGGCGGACGTCACGGTCGAGTACAAGCTGGACGGTGCCCGGATCCAGGTGCACCGGGACGGCGAGTCGGTCCGCGTGTGGACCCGGACCCTGCGCGAGATCACCGCCGCCGTGCCCGAGCTGGTCGAGCACGTGCGGGCGCTGCCCTGCACGTCCGCGGTGCTCGACGGTGAGACCCTCGCCCTGTCCGACGACGGTCGCCCCCGCAAGTTCCAGGACACCATGTCCCGCTTCGGGTCCGACGGGTCGGAGGAGGTCCTGCTCTCCCCGTTCTTCTTCGACCTGCTGCACCTGGACGGGCAGGACCTGCTCGACGCGCCGCTCGCGCAGCGGCTCGACGCGCTGGCGGGCCTGCTCCCCCCGGAGCTCGCCATGCCCGGGGTGCGGCGCCCCTCCGCCGAGGAGGCCGCGGACGTGCTCGACGGGGCGTTGACGGCGGGGCACGAGGGCGTCGTCGTCAAGGCGCTGGACGCGCCCTACGCCGCGGGCAGGCGCGGGAAGTCGTGGCAGAAGGTCAAACCGGTGCACACCCTGGACCTGGTGGTGATCGGCGCGGAGTGGGGCTACGGGCGGCGCACCGGGCTGCTGTCCAACATCCACCTCGCGGCCCGGGACCCCGACGGCGGCCCGCCGGTCATGGTGGGCAAGACGTTCAAGGGCATGACCGACGAGCTGCTGGCCTGGCAGACGAAGGAGTTCCCCGGGCTCGCCGTCCACGACGACGGGCACGTGGTCGAGCTGCGCCCGCAGCTGGTCGTCGAGATCGCCCTGGACGGGGCGCAGCGGTCGGTCCGCTACCCCGGCGGCGTCGCGCTGCGCTTCGCCCGGGTCCTGCGCTACCGCCCCGACAAGACCCCCGCCGAGGCGGACACCCTCGACTCGGTCCAGGCCCTGCTGTAGCGGGCATGATCCGTCCGCCGGGTGTGAGGCGGTCGCTCACCGACCGGCAGGCTCCCCGAGCGTGGATCATGCCGAGTTCTGCGGGCGCCGACATATATCCGCCGAAGCGAGTACGCTTCTCTCACCGTGCGCTTCCTCGACGGGCACGAGCCCCGTACCGACCTCACCTACGACGACGTCTTCCTCGTCCCGAGTCGGTCCACCGTGACCTCCCGCTTCGACGTCGACCTCACCACCGCGGACGGGACCGGGGCGACCGTGCCCGTGGTCGCGGCCAACATGACGGCGGTCGCGGGGCGTCGGATGGCGGAGACGCTGGCCCGCCGCGGAGCCCTGACCGTCCTGCCGCAGGACGTCGCGCCGTCGGCCGTCGCGGGGATCGTGTCCTGGCTGAAGTCCCGGCATCCGGTGTGGGACACCCCGCTCGTCCTGCGCACCGGGGACGCGGTGGCGGACGCGCTGAACCTGCTGCCCAAGCGGGCGCACGACACCGTCGTGGTCGTCGACGACGGCGGCCGCCCCGTCGGCACCGTCAACGAGGCCGCCTGCCAGGGCGTCGACCGGTTCACCCGGCTCGCGGACGTGCTCGACCCCTCCACCGTCCAGCTGCCGCTCGGCACCGCGCCGCGGGAGGTCTTCGACGCCCTCGGCGGCAGCGGCGTCGCCCTGGGCCTGGACGACGAGGGGCGGCTCGCCGGGCTGCTCACCTCGCTCGGCGCGATCCGGGCCGGGATCTACACGCCGGCGTTGGACGCCCAGGGTCGGCTGCGCACCGCCGCCGCGATCGGGATCAACGGCGACGTGCCGACCAAGGCGAAGGCGCTGCTCGACGCGGGGGTCGACGTCCTCGTCGTCGACACCGCACACGGGCACCAGGACAAGATGATCGAGGCGCTGCGGGCCGTGCGCGCGGTCGTGCGGGACTCCGGGCTGTCGGTGCCGATCGCGGCGGGCAACGTCGTGACGGCCGCCGGGGTCCGCGACCTCGCCGAGGCGGGCGCCGACGTGATCAAGGTCGGCGTCGGGCCGGGCGCGATGTGCACCACGCGGATGATGACCGGCGTGGGGCGTCCGCAGTTCTCCGCGGTGCTGGAGTGCGCGGCGGCCGCGCGCGAGGAGGGCGTGACCGTCTGGGCGGACGGCGGGGTGCGGTTCCCGCGGGACGTCGCGCTCGCCCTCTCCGCGGGGGCGGCCTCGGTGATGATCGGCTCCTGGCTGGCGGGCACCTACGAGTCCCCCGGCGACCTGCAGCGAGACGAGCAGGGCCGGCCCTACAAGGAGTCGTTCGGCATGGCCTCGAAGCGGGCGGTCAGCGCGCGCACCCGGGGCGACAACGACTTCGATCGGGCGCGCAAGGGCCTGTTCGAGGAAGGCATCTCCAGCTCGCGCCAGCACCTCGACCCGGCCCGCCCGGGCGTCGAGGACGTGCTCGACGGGATCGCCGCCGGCGTCCGCAGCGCCTGCACCTACGCGGGCGCGCGATCGCTGAACGAGCTCCACGAGCGAGCGGTGGTCGGCATCCAGACGGTCGCCGGCTTCACCGAGGGCACCCCGCACGGCCTCTGAGCCCCCGCCGCACCCGACCCGGCACGAACGGCGCGCTCGCTCACCAGGTGTGAACGAACGCGCCGTTCGCTGCTCGAGCTAGGCGTTCGGGCCCTCCAGCATCTCCGTCACCAGCGCGGCGATGGGGCTGCGCTCGGACCGGGTGAGCGTGACGTGGGCGAACAACGGGTGGCCCTTCAGCTTCTCGATCACCGCGGCGATCCCGTCGTGGCGGCCCACGCGCAGGTTGTCCCGCTGGGCCACGTCGTGGGTGAGGACCACGCGGCTCGCGGTGCCCAGGCGGGACAGCACCGTCAGGAGCACGTTGCGCTCCAGGGACTGCGCCTCGTCGACGATCACGAACGTGTCGTGCAGGGAGCGGCCGCGGATGTGGGTCAGCGGCAGGACCTCCAGCATGCCCCGCGCGATGATCTCGTCGAGGACGTTCTGGCTGACCAGGGCACCGAGGGTGTCGAACACCGCCTGGGCCCAGGGGCCCATCTTCTCCGACTCGCTGCCGGGCAGGTACCCGAGCTCCTGGCCCCCGACGGCGTACAGCGGCCGGAAGACCACGATCTTGCGGTGCTGCTGGCGCTCCATGACGGCTTCGAGGCCGGCCAGCAGCGCGAGCGCGGACTTCCCCGTCCCGGCCCGTCCGCCCAGCGAGACGATCCCGACCTCGGGGTCGAGCAGGAGGTCGAGCGCGACCCGCTGTTCGGCGGAGCGCCCGTGCAGGCCGAAGGCCTCGCGGTCCCCGCGGACCAGCTTGATCTGCTTGTCGGGCGTGACCCGGCCCAGCGCCGACTGCGTGCCGCCGATCAGCCGGATGCCCGTGTTGCAGGGCAGCTCGGCCGCCTCGGCGTTGTCCAGCACACCGTCGCGGAACAGCCGGTCCACGTCCTCCGCGGCCACCTCGACGTCCGCCATCCCCGTCCAGCCCGAGGGGACGACGTCCTGGCCGTGGTACTCGTCGGCGGGCAGACCCACCGCGGCGGCCTTGACCCGCAGCGGCATGTCCTTGGTGACGAGCACGACCTGGCGCGAGGTGCCGTAGTCCGCCTGGAGGTTGAGCGCACAGGCGAGGATCCGGCTGTCGTTGCTGTCCGTGCGGAATCCGCTCGGCAACACCGACTGGTCGCTGTGGTTCAGCTCCACGTGCAGGGTTCCGCCCGCCTCGCCGATCGGCACGGGTGCGTCGAGGCGTCCGTGGCGGATCCGGAGGTCGTCGAGCTGGCGGAGCGCCGCACGGGCGAACCAGCCGAGCTCGGGGTGGTGTCGCTTGCCCTCGAGCTCGGAGATCACCACGAGCGGCAGGACGACCTGGTGCTCGTCGAACCGGGTCAGCGACCACGGGTCGGACAGGAGTACCGAGGTGTCGAGCACGAAGCAACGAGCAGCGGTGGAGTCGCTGTTCGCGTGAGCCGGGGCCGTACGACGTTCGGTCACGGGTGCTCCCTCGTGAGCGCGGCACCGCGCCCACTGTTCCGGTGGGCCGGCCGGCCCTGATGCGGGTGCACGAGCTGGGCTCGCACGCCCGCGAGGGCCGGGTGCCGGCCCTCTCGGGTGCTTCGCAACACCACGTTCAGGGCCTCCCCGGACGATGCGATCGGGACGCACCGCCACCGCAGACGCTACTAGCGGTCACCCTCATGCGGTCAAGGGTGACCTGGCGTACCCGCCCCGAGATTTAACAGAACGGCCGACCGCTCATCGCGTGATCGACACCGTCCGTCGCGGTCAGACCCCTTTCGGGTGACGGCCGGGCGGCCGATCCCGGCGGGGCCGGAGGAACCAGTGCCGCCGGGGTCAGTGGCTCGGCCAGCAACCTGCGGAAACGCGGAGCGTGACCGGCCCAGAACGCCCGGACCAGCGGGAACCCGATCACATAGGTCGCCGTGTAAGCCCGCCACCGCGGATCGGTGACGAAGCGCATGACGCGCTCGGTGCGGGCGTCGTCGAGCAGGAGCCAGCGCCGGAGATGGTCGCGTGCGGCATCCGGGTCGTTCCTCAGCGCGGCGTCCAATCGGACGTGTTGCAGCGGCAGCATGGCCGCGTCGAGCGCCTCGGCGAGGGCACCGTCCGTGTGCACTCCGGCGTCCGCCAGCACGTCCGCCGCCCACGGCCCCCACCCCGGCCCGACGACGGCGTCGAGCGCCAGGTCCGCCGCCCCCTCGACGACGAGGGCGCGCGGCCCGTGGGTGAGGCTCAGCGCCCGCTCGGGGTCCCGTGCGGCGGCCCGGTGGAGGTGCTCGACGTGGTGGCCGGGGTAGGTCTCGTGGGCGACGAGGCGGGCGAGCTGCCCGGCGCGCAGCGGCGCGTCCGCGCTGAAGCGCGCGACGGACCGGCCCGCCCCGAGGTACCGGGTGAACCCGCTCCACGGTCTGCCCTCGACGAGCTCGATCCGCACGCCCTCGTCTCCCGGGAGCTCGACCACGTTCCGGCAACGGTCGCGCAGCGCGGCCGCCAGCGCGCGGACCGCGCGTGCGCGCTGCGGCGGCGGCACCTCGTCCGCGCTGCGCAGGGCCGCGAGCCGGGCGGCGAGGGGACCGGGTCCGGGCAGCAGCTCGGCCACCCTGCGGTGCGCCTCCCGGTAGCGGTCCGGGTCCCCCGGCCGCACCACCACGCCGTAGGTCTCCCGGATCTCCTCGGCCACGGTCCCGCCGGTCTCCCGCGCGGCGTAGGCGAGCGCCTGCAGCTCTCCGGCCAGGAAGGCGCGCCGCACGGGCGGGAGGTCGACGTACTCCAGCGTCCGCCGGAGCCGCTCCGCCGCCGCGGCGAGCTCGCGCAGGGCGGGCCGCGGCTCGTCCCGCACGTGCCTGCGCAGCGCCGGGTCCCCCGTCCACGACTCGATCAGCCCGGGCCGCACGCGGTCCAACCGCAGCGCGAGCAGCGCGATGTCACGTGCCACCACCGTGACCGTGGCCCGACCCGCCCGCATCCCGGTCACGCTACCCGCCACCGGGCGTCTCCACGATCGTGCGCGGCGCCTGCGCGGAGGAGTGAGCCGACCACGTTCCGTCTCCCGGAAAGCCCGAAATCGGGAGCGCGCGGACTGCGAAATACACTCGAATCAGGGAATAACCGAACACAGGGTTGCGGACCCACACGATGGTGGTAGGAGATTTGTCCACGCTCCCGCATCGGGATAGTTTTCTCCTCAGTCAGCGCGGGCTCCCCGGTCGGGCGCTGACGCGAATGGAGCCGGTCCGCCGGCCCCCGCACTTAACAGGAGAAGAACTGTGCTGAAGAAGGCTGGAATCGTCGTGGCCGGCGTTGCCGCGTCCCTCGTCGCCCTCTCCCCGCTCGCCTTCGCCGGCGAGGCCCACCACGAGGGCGGCAAGCACGTCGGCATCGACCGCTCGGGCTCGGGTCTGGTCAACCTCTCGGGCAACGACGCGAACGTGCCGTTCCAGGTCTGCAACAACGACGTCCCGGTCAACGCCGGCGTCGGCGCCGTGCAGGGCAACGTCAAGGACCTGGCCGGCGCGCTGACCGGTGCGGCCGCGCTGTTCGGCAAGTCGTCCGCCTCGACCGACATCGCGACCGACACCGACCGCTCCTGCGGCCAGAAGTCGGGCGCGGGCGACTCGCTCTGAGCTGAGTCCCACGCACGACCGGTGACGAGCCGGGTCCGCTTCGGCGGGCCCGGCTCTCCGCATTCTTGTCAGAATTCGGCGACGAATTCCGGATCACCCGTTCGAGACCGTAACCTCGCTCGCGAAAAAGTCATGACACGAACGGGTCATACGATTTCTCATCAACCGCCCAGACGCCATAAACTCCGTTCCAGTCGGTGCGGGCTCCCCGGTCGCACACCGACTCGTCTGGGCCCGAGAACTCGAGCCCTCGACTCACAGGAGAAGTTCACGTGCTGAAGAAGATCGCCGTCGTCGCCGCCGCCTCGGCCGCCTCGGCCGTCGCCCTCGCCCCCGTCGCGTTCGCGCACGAGAGCTCGACCGGCATCGACCGCTCGGGCAAGGGCCTGATCAACGTCTCCGGCAACGACGTCAACGTGCCGATCCAGGCCTGCAACAACGACGTCCCGGTCAACGCCGGCTTCCTCGCGGGCCAGGCCAACGCCAAGGACATCGTCGGTGCCGCCACCGGCGCCCTGGGCCTGTTCGGCAAGGCGAAGGCCGACACCGCGATCGCCACCGACACCGACCGCTCCTGCGGCCAGATCTCGGGCGCGGGCGACTCGCTCTGAATCCGAGCTGACTGAGCTCGATCCTCCGGAGGGCGTCGGACCACACGGTCCGGCGCCCTTCGGCGTGTCCGGGGTCCGGTCGGGCTCCGGTCAGGCTCCGTACCGGCGGTGGCGGGCGGCGTAGTCCCGCAGCGCGCGGAGGAAGTCCACGCGGCGGAACTCGGGCCAGTAAGCCTCGCAGAAGTGGAACTCCGAGTGGGCGCTCTGCCACAGCAGGAAGCCGGAGAGCCGCTGCTCCCCCGACGTCCGGATCACCAGGTCCGGGTCGGGTTGGCCGGAGGTGTAGAGGTGCGCGGCGATGTGGTCGACGTCGAGGACCTCGGCCAGCTCCTCGATCGACGTCCCGGACTCCGCGTGCTGCAACAGCAGCTTGCGGACGGCGTCCGCGATCTCCTGCCTGCCGCCGTAGCCGACGGCGACGTTGAGCTGCAGCCCCGGGCGGTCCGCGGTGCGGGCCGCGGCCGCGGCGAGCCGCTCGGCCATGGGCGCGGGCAGCAGCTCCAACGCACCGACGACCCGCAGCCGCCACGGCGTCGTCGGGCCGCTGAGCTCGTCCACGACGTCCGCGATGATGTCGAGCAGCGGGACGAGCTCGTCGTCCGGCCGGTTCAGGTTGTCGGTCGAGAGCAGGAACAGCGTGACGACCTCGACCTGCGCCTCGGTACACCATCCGAGCAGGTCGGAGATCTTGGCGGCACCGGCTCGGTGGCCGTCGTTGACGTCCTCCAGCCCCGCGTCACGGGCCCAGCGCCGGTTGCCGTCGAGCATCAGGGCCACATGGCGCGGCCGGGCGAGGCCTGCCAGTCGCCGGGCGAGCCTCGCCTCGTAGGTCGAGTAGAGCAGGTCACGAACACCCACGGGTCGAAAGCCTACGCCCGGCGGGCCGGCGCGCTCGTCCCTCCGGCGTGCTTCACCCACCGGCCACCGCGCGGACACGTGAGCGTGTCCGGAGATCCCGTATCCTCGTCGCGTGAGCGCCGGGACCGCGACACCGCCACCGGACGTGCCGTTCGTCAAGCCGCGCATGCGGGGTTGGCTGCATCTGTGGTCGTTCGTGGTCTCGGTCGCGGCCTGCGCCACCCTGATCGCGGTGTCCGCGAGCCTGGTCGGCGGGATCGCGGCGCTGGCCACGTCGGTCTACAGCGTCACGATCCTCGGGCTGTTCGGCACGAGCGCGCTCTACCATCGGCGCACCTGGTCCACCCCGCGCAGCAGGCTGATCATGCGCAGGCTCGACCATTCGATGATCTTCGTGTTCATCGCGGGCACGTACACCCCGGTCGCCCTGCTGGCCATGCCGTGGGAGACCGGGCGCTGGGTGCTGGCCACGGTGTGGGGCGGCGCGCTGCTCGGCGTCGCCCTCAAGGTGGCCTGGCCGCACGCCCCCAAGTGGGTCGGCGTGCCGATCTACCTGGCGCTGGGCTGGGTCGCGGTGTTCGTGCTGCCGGACCTGCTGCGAAACGCCGGCGTCGCGGCGCTGGTGCTGCTGCTCGTCGGCGGCGCGCTCTACACCGTCGGCGCGGTCTTCTACGCCGTGCACTGGCCCAACCCGTGGCCCCGGACCTTCGGCTACCACGAGTTCTTCCACGCGGCCACGGTGCTGGCCGCGGTCTGCCACCAGATCGCGATCTGGTTCGCGTTGTTCACCGGCTGACCTGCGGCGCCGGGCGCGCGGGGGTGTGCACGTTTCGTGCGCTCAGTGCGGGGCGGACCGCACTGAGCGCACGGAACCGGTGATCATGCAGCACTGAGCGCACGAAACGTGCGAAACCCGCTCAGCCCTCCGGGCCCTGCGTGCGCAGCTCGTCCACCTTCGCCATGGCCTCGCGCAGGTCGGCGAGCCAGGTGTCGGCGTTGCGGCCGACGAGGCGGACGGCCCAGGCCAGCGCGTCGGAGCGGCTGCGGGCCACACCCGAGTCGACGAGGGTGTCCAGCACCATCCGCTCGGGCTGGCGGAGCCGGGTCATCACCGGCACGGAGGCCGTGGTGAAGAGCTCCTCGACGTCGCCGATCCGGGCACCCCACGCCACCTTGCGCTGGTAGCGGTGCTCGGCCTGGCGCGCGACCTCGATCCGCGCCTCCCGGGTGTCCTCGCGGAACCGGGCGATCCGGCCGCTCGCCGCGGCCGCCCGCTCGGCGCGGCCCTGGTCGGTGTCCGGGTAGTCGCCCTCCACGGGCGCCAGGTCACCGATGATCACGATCTCCTCGCGGTCCACCGTGACGTCCGGCGCCCCGGTGTACAGGTCGTCCGGCAGCCTGCCGGAGAGCCAGGCCGCCAGGTCGCCGGTGTCCGGCAGGTCCGCCTGCTGCCACCCGCCGCGCGGCCCGCCGCGGGCTCCGCCGCGGCCGCCGTGCCATCCCTTGTGCATCCGTCCGGTCATGTCGCACCTCCCAGATGCTTACGAGATTACACTGCAACGGTGCGCGTCGCGTCCGCTCTCAGCGAAGCAGGCCCGCCAGCTCGTCCGGGCTGGTGACGGGGCGGTCGCAGACGAACCCGCGGCAGACGTACGCAGCCGGGACACCGTCGACGAGCGGCCGGTCCGCCAGCAGCGGGACACCGGGCGCGTCCGGCACCCCCGCGACGACGACAGCGCCGCCGGGGGCCAGCGCGCGAGCCCGCGCCACCAGCTCGGGCACCCCGGGATCGGGCGCCCCGAGCGCGATCGCGACCTGGAGGGGGCCTGCGGCCATCGCCTCGGCGGCGGTGAGCCAGTGGCCCGCGAACCGGGCGTGGCGCGGGAGCAGACCGCCCGCGACGCGCAGCGCCTCCTCGGCGCGGTCGCGGTGTCCGCCGTCGGTGAGGACGGACGCGGTCAGCAACGCGTTCGCCATCGCGGCCGCGCCGCTGGGGGTGGCGTTGTCGGTGATGTCGCGGGGGCGGTGCAGGAGGGCCTCGGCGTCGTCCGCGGTGTCGAACCAGGTGCCGTCCGGGCCCGCGAAGTGCGCGACGGCGAGATCGAGCAGCTCGACGGCGGCGGTGAGCCGGGCGGGGTCGCCGGTGGCCTGGTGCAGGGCGAGCAGGCCTTCGGCGAGGCAGGCGTGGTCGTCGAGCACCCCGGCCGCCGCCCCGACCACGCCGTCTCGGGACGAGCGGCGGAGCCTGCCGTCCACCCGGTGCAGGCCGAGCAGCAGGTCCGCGCACTCGCCTGCGGCCGCGACCCACTCCGGGTGGTCGAGGGCGGCACCCGCCTCGGCGAGGGACTGGACCGCGAGCCCGTTCCACGCCGTCACGACCTTGTCGTCCCGCGCGGGCTGGGGGCGCAGCGAGCGCGCCGCGGCGAGGACCGTGCGGATCCGCTGCCAGCGCTGCGGGTCGTCGGGGTCGCGCCGCAGCTGCAGGGTCGACGAGCCGTGCTCGAACGTGCCCGCCTCGGTGACCTCGAGCAGCTGCGCGGCCCACGTCGCGTCCTCGGGCGTGAGCACCTCCGCGAGCTGGGCCGGGGTCCAGGCGTAGGTCAGGCCCTCGGTCCCGTCCGTGTCCGCGTCCAGCGCCGAGGCGAACCCGCCCTCCGGGGTGCGCAGGTCGCGGAGCAGGAACTCGGCCGTGTCCCGCGCGACGCGGGCGAACAGCGCCGACCCGGTGCGGCGGGCGAGATGGGCGTAGACGCGCAGGAGCAGCGCGTTGTCGTAGAGCATCTTCTCGAAGTGCGGGACGACCCAGCCCGCGTCGACGCTGTAGCGGGCGAAACCGCCGACCAGCTGGTCGTGGATCCCGCCGCGGGCCATCGCCTCCCCCGTGCGGACGACCAGCGCGAGGGCCTGCGCCGAGCCGGTGCGTTCGTGGTGGCGCAGCAGCGCCTCCAGGACCATCGACGGCGGGAACTTGGGCGCGCCACCGAACCCGCCGTGGACGTCGTCGAACTCCCGGGCGAGGGTCGCGACGGCCTCGTCGAGCACCTCCGGCGAGACCGCCGCGGGCGCCGGGAGCTCGACCGAGGCGAGCGAGCGGGCGATCTCCGCGGCCCCGGTGCGGACCCGCTCGCCGTCCCGGGTCCAGGCCGTGGTGACGGCGTCGAGCAGCTGGCGGAAGCCCGGCATGCCGTGCCGCGGGGTCGGCGGGTAGTAGGTGCCGCAGTGGAAGGGCTCGCCCTCGGGGGTGAGGAAGCACGTCATCGGCCAGCCGCCGTGGCCGGTCATGGCCTGGACGGCGGCCATGTAGACGGCGTCGACGTCCGGGCGTTCCTCGCGGTCGACCTTGATCGCCACGAAGTCCCGGTTGACCTGCTCGGCGGTGGCGGCGTCCTCGAACGACTCGTGTGCCATGACGTGACACCAGTGGCAGGCGGCGTAGCCCACCGAGAGCAGGACGGGCACGTCCCGGCGGCGGGCCTCCGCGAACGCCTCCGCCGACCAGGGCTGCCAGTCGATCGGGTTGTCGGCGTGCTGGAGCAGGTACGGGCTGGTCGCCTCGGCGAGCCGGTTGGGCATGGACCCAGGCTAGGAGCGTGCCGCTAGGGCTGCTTCTCCGACTGCTGCTCGGTCGCCTCGGAGTCCTCCGGGGCCTCGTCGAACGACTGCGGGAGCCTGCGGATCCGGCGGGTCATCGACACGATCAACGCGATGGTCGCCACCGCCAGCACCAGGATCACGACGAGCGCGACCGGGGACGCCTTGCCGAACTCCTCGCCCTGGTTGGCCGGGGGTTCGGGGTTCTGGGCGAGCACGGTCGCCACCGTCTCACCCGTGGGGACCAGCTCGACCAGCATGAACCCCAGGCTACCCGGCACGCAGAGCCGGTTCGCGCAGGCCGGCGAACAGGTCGTCCTCCGGGACGGTGGTGGGGACGAGCGAGCGGACGAGCTCGTACTCCTCCCACGGCCAGATCTCGCGCTGGATCTCCATGGGGGTGAAGAACCAGCGGCTCGTCGGGTCGATCTGGGTGGCGTGGGCGCGCAGCGCGTCGTCCCTGCGCTCGAACCAGTCCGCACACTCGACGCGGGTGGTGACCCGCTCGCCGGGGTCCGGCCGGTCGTCGAACCGGGCGATCCACTCGCCCCACGG
The DNA here is from genome assembly GCF_900102195.1 of Pseudonocardia oroxyli. GTDB lineage: Bacteria > Actinomycetota > Actinomycetes > Mycobacteriales > Pseudonocardiaceae > Pseudonocardia > Pseudonocardia oroxyli. Next base: position 21,641 of record NZ_FNBE01000008.1, on the reverse strand, counting down.
CGACTCCAGGCCTGCCTTCTTCAGCGCCGCGTCGAACGCCAGGATCCGCGCCCGGGAGAACCCGTGCGAGTAGTAGACCTTCAGCACCTGCCAGGCCGGGCCCGCCTCGGGGAACTGCTCGGGGTCCGCCGCCGCGTCGAGCGCGGCCATCGACACCTCGTGGGTGCGGATGTGGTCGGGGTGCGGGTACCCGCCGTTCTCGTCGTAGGTCACGACGACGTGCGGCCGGAACTCGCGGATGAGCGCCACCAGCGCCGCGGTGGGGCCCTCGAGCGGGGTGAGCGCGAAACAACCCTCGGGCAGCGGCGGCGGCGGGTCGCCCTCCGGCAGGCCGGAGTCGACGTAGCCGAGCCAGCGGTGCTGGACGCCGAGGATCTCGGCCGCCCGGGCCATCTCCGTGCGCCGGATGGCGGCCATGTCGTCGAGCACCTCGGGCCGGTCCATCGCCGGGTTCAGGATGCTCCCGGCCTCGCCCCCGGTACAGGTGACGACCATGACCTCGTGGCCCTCGTCCACGTACCGCGCCGAGGTGGCCGCGCCCTTGCTCGACTCGTCGTCCGGGTGGGCGTGCACGCTCAGGAGCCGCATCGGCTCGTGGTTCGGCTCGCGAGGGGTCATGGGTGAAATCCTTGCAGAACGGTCCGACGGTTTCTCTTCGGTACGGGAAACGCCACAGCCCCCGCGAGGCTTCCCGTACCGCCCCGACCAGCGATTATCACCGGCCGGGGAACTCTGCGACCCACTCGTCCGTTCGTCTGAAGTCCGCGCCGAGCGGTCGGTCCCGTGCTAAGGTCTTCGGCACACGGCTCGCAAGCGGGTCGTGTTTTTCCATACTCGGGGCCGGTTCGTGTCGGCGGCCCAGAAAGTTCCGTGCCCGTGCGTGCCGCCGGGCGCCCCGGACCGCGCCGTGCGGATCCGGTTCCGCTGGAGGAGTGATGACCGTGACGGAGACTCAGGTGACCTGGCTCACCCAGGATGCCTTCGACCGGCTCAAGACGGAGCTGGACGCCCTGATCGCGAACCGTCCGGTCATCGCCGCCGAGATCAACGCCCGCCGCGAGGAGGGCGACCTCAAGGAGAACGGCGGGTACCACGCCGCACGCGAGGAGCAGGGCCAGCAGGAGGCCCGGATCCGTCAGCTCCAGGAGCTGCTGCGCACCGCCCAGGTCGGCACCTCGCCCACCAGCGCGGACCAGGCCGCCCCCGGCACCGTCCTCACGGTGAAGTACGAGGACGACCCGGACACCGAGAAGATGCTGCTCGGCTCGCGCGAGGAGGGCAGCGCGGGCGGCCTGCAGGTCATCTCGCCGAACTCCCCGCTCGGTGCCGCGCTGCTCGGTGCCAAGAAGGGCGAGGAGCGCTCCTACGAGCTGCCCAACGGCGGCTCCATGAAGGTCACGCTCGTCGACATCGAGCCCTTCACCGCGTAGTAGTCAGATCCCCATGTTCTCCGGCGCGCCGGTCACCGCCACGCGGTGACCGGCCGCGCGCAGCGCGTCGACCAGCTCGCGGCAGTGCTCGGGGCCGCGCGTCTCCATGCTCAGCGCCACGTCGACCTCGCCCATCGGCACGGTCGCGTTCACCCGGGTGTGCGCCACATCGACCACGTTGGCGCCGAGCCCGGCCACCTCGGTGAGCAGCGTGGCGAGCGCCCCCGGCCGGTCCCCCACCCGGACCTGCAGGGACAGGTAGCGCGCGGCGGAGGCCATGCCGTTCTGGATGACGTGCAGCAGGACGATCGGGTCGACGTTCCCGCCGGAGAGCACGGCGACGACCGGCGGCTCGTAGCGGCCGGGATCGTCGAGCAGCGCGGCGACCGGGGCCGCGCCCGCGGGCTCGACCAGCATCTTCGCCCGTTCCAGGCTGAAGAGCAGCGCCCGCGACAGCGCGTCCTCGCCGACGGTCACGAACTCGTCCACCAGCGCCTGGACCTGCCGGAACGTGACGTCCCCCGGCCTGCCGACGGCGATGCCGTCCGCGATCGTGCGCATGGCGCCCAACGGGAGCGGCTCGCCCGCCGCGAGGGAGGCGGGCCAGGCCGCGGCGCCCGCCGCCTGCACCCCCACGACCCGGGTCTGCGGTCGACGCGCCTTGACCGCCGCCGCGACCCCGCCCAGCAGGCCACCGCCGCCCGTCGCGACGAGCACGGTGGCCACGTCCGGCACCTGGTCCGAGATCTCGAGCCCCACGGTGCCCTGACCGGCCAGCACGTCCGGATGGTCGAACGGGTGGATCAGCACCGCTCCGGTGCGCTCGGCGTGCGCCAGGGCGGCGACGAGCGCGTCGTCCACGGTGTCCCCCGCGAGCCGGACGGCGGCGCCGTAGCCGCGCGTCGCGTCGACCTTGGGCAGCGCGGCGCCGTTCGGCATGAACACGGTGGCCTCGATGCCCAGCAGCCGGGCCGCGAGCGCCACCCCCTGCGCGTGGTTGCCCGCGCTCGCCGCCACCACCCCGTGGGCCCGCTCGTCCGCGGTGAGCCGGGACAGCCGGGTGTACGCCCCGCGGATCTTGAACGAGCCCGTGCGCTGCAGGTTCTCGCACTTGAACCACACCGGCCCGCCCACCGCCTCGCTGAGCGCGCGGGAGCGGGTGACGGGCGTGGTGCGGGTGACGCCGGCGAGCAGGTCCCGGGCGGCGAGGATCTCGGCGACGCCGACGGGCGCCGCGGGGACGGCGGGCACGGCGGACTCGGCCTCCGGGGACGGACTCACCCCGGCATCGTGCCATCGCAGCGGGTAGCCTCGCAGTGAGCGGGACCGCCCCGAACGGTGATCGACGCGGGCGGCGCGAGAGCAGTGGGGGCGGCATGCGGGTGCGGAGCGCGGTGGGGCTGCGCGCGGTCGTCCCGCTGGCGGCCGCGGCCCTGCTGGGCACGCTCGCGATCGTGACCGTGGACCAGGCGGGGTGCGCCGACCCAGGCCACTACGAGCGGGTCCAGGGCGGCTACCAGCTGGTGGGCGGCTGCTTCGACCCCGCCGACCTGGTGGTTCCGCAGGCCCCGCCGGTGGAGTCCGCCGCGACCTCGGTGCCGGCCCGCGGCTGAGGTCGTGAGTGGTAAGTGGTGCCAGAGCACCACTTACCGCGCACGGGCGCGTCAGCGCACGAACGTCAGCGCACGGCGTCCAGGGCGTGGGTGAGGTCCTCGACCAGGTCCGCCGCGTCCTCGATGCCGACCGAGAGCCGCACGAGGGAGTCCGGGACCTCGAGCGCCGACCCCGCGACCGAGGCGTGGGTCATCTCGCCCGGGTGCTCGATCAGCGACTCCACCCCACCGAGGGACTCGGCGAGGGTGAACAGCTCGGTGCCCGCGCAGACCTTGAGCGCGGCCTCCTTGCCCGCCTTCACCGTGAAGGACACCATCCCGCCGAAGCGGCGCATCTGCCGCGCGGCGATCGCGTGGCCGGGGTGGTCGGGCAGGCCGGGGTAGAGCACGGTCGACACCGCGGGGTGCGCGGCGAGGGCCTGGGCCACCTGCTCGGCGTTGTCGCTGTGCCGCTCCATGCGGACCGCGAGGGTCTTGGCGCCGCGCAGGGTCAGCCAGGCGTCGAAGGGGCCGGGGACCGAGCCCACGGAGTTCTGGGTGAACCGGATCTGCTCGGCCAGCCCGTCGTCGTCCAGGACCAGGGCCCCGCCGACGACATCCGAGTGCCCGCCCACGTACTTGGTCGTGGAGTGCAGCACCACGTCCGCGCCCAGCGCGAGCGGCTGCTGCAGGTACGGCGAGGCGAAGGTGTTGTCGACGACCAGCCGCGCCGCACCCTTGACCTCGGCCAGCGCCGCGATGTCCGCGATGCCGAGCAGCGGGTTGGTGGGGGTCTCGCACCAGATCACCCGGGTCTGCGGGCGCAGCGCGGCCCGCAGCGCGTCGATGTCCGCGAGGTCGACCGTGGAGTAGGTGACCCCCCACTGCGTCAGCACCTTGTCGACGAGCCGGAAGGTGCCCCCGTAGGCGTCGTGCGGGATGACGATGTGGTCCCCGGGCTTGACCAGCACTCGCAGCAGCACGTCCGAGGCGCCCATGCCGGAGCCGAACGCGAACCCGTGCGCGCCGCCCTCGAGGGCGGCCAGACACTCCTGCAGCGCCGTGCGGGTGGGGTTGGCCGAGCGGGAGTACTCGTAGCCGCTGCGCAGCCCGCCGACGCCGTCCTGGGCGAACGTCGAGCTGGCGTGGATGGGGACGATCACCGCGCCCGTGGTCGGGTCGGGTTCCTGACCAGCGTGGATGGCGCGTGTGGAGAAGCCCTTCATCTGGGCGAGGTTAGACCCACGAGCACCGCGCGGTGGTCGGACCCCGGGAGGTCGACGACCTCGTAGCGGGTCGTCACCGACTCGCGCGGGATCAGCACGTGGTCGATCCGGATCCCGGCCCACCGCGGCAACCCCGCGTGGTAGGTGCCGGTCAGGCCCGCGCCCGTGCCCTCGGCGGAGTCCCGCACACCGGACAGGCAGGCCCGGAACGGCCCGTGGTCGAGGGTGGCGTTGAAGTCCCCGGCCACGATCGGGGCGGGCAGGGTCGCCGTCCACCGCCCGATCGAGGCGAGGTCGCGCCGCCACACCCGGGCCTGCCAGCGGGCCATCGGGGCCTGCGGGTGCACGGCGTAGAACGTGCGGTCGCCCAGCAGCCCGCCCCGCGCCCACAGGTGCTGGCGGCGCAGCTCGGGCCCGGAGCCGACCTCCACCTCACCCACCCGTTCGGCGGCGAGGAGGGTGACCGACCAGCCGTCGGGTCTGCCGGGCTCGGTGGACACCCAGGAGCGGTAGCCGAGGCCGTCGAGCAGGGGCATGAGCTTCTCGCGGAAACCCTCGCCGGACTCGGGCAGGCTGACCAGGTCCGGCCGCTCCCGGGCGATCAGCGTGGCCAGGGCCCCCGCGTCCGCGCGGCCGTTCCACACGTTGGCGGCCAGCACCAGCAGGTCGGGCTGCGCGGTGGGGTCCGTCCGCGCGGAGGTGCGGCGGGTCGCCCGGGACACGAGCCCGGCCGCGCCCGCCGCCGCCACCGCCCCGACCGCGACGCCTGCGGGGCGGGTGGTCCGCCGGATGCCGAGCAGGCAGGCGACCAGGGCCGTCGCCCCGACGGTCTGCGGGCGCAGGGCCGCGAGCGCGGTGAAGGGGTGCCACCGGTCCAGACCGACCCGGTCCGGCAGGACGGCGACCGCCGCCCCCGCACCGAGGGCCGCCGCGAGCAGGGTTCTGCGCATGGGCCCGACCGTAGCGACGCCGCCTGAGAGGACGGTGTGGCGTTCCGGACCGCCTCAGACGGGCGCGGGCGCGTGCGCCTCCGGGACCGTGACCGCCACCCGCGCCCCCTCCCCCGGCGCGCTGGTGATGGTCATCCGACCACCGGCGTCCTCGACGGCGCGGCGGACCAGGAGCAGCCCGAGGTGTCCCTCCGCCGGTCCGGCCGCGGGGTCGAAGCCCCGGCCGTCGTCCTCGACCTCGACGACCGCCCAGCCGGGCTCCCCCCGCCCGACCCGCAGCGTGATCCGCTCCGCCCCGCTGTGGGCGACGGCGTTGCGCAGCAGCTCCCCGGCGATCCGGTGCAGCAGGACCGCGGCGTCGGTCCCCATCCGCAGGTCCGGCGCGACCTGCACCTCCGCTCCGAGCCCGGCGCCGAGCCGGGCGAACGCGGCGGGGGCGTCCGCGCCGGTCACCGCGGGCGGGACCAGGTCGGTCAGCACGCTGCGCAGCCGCCGGACGTTGTCCGCGACGACGCCACGGGCGCGGGCGACCAGCGCGGGGTCCGTCTCGGCCAGGTCCAGCATCAGGCCCGCCGACGCGAGGTCGGGGACGACGTCGTCGTGCAGACGCCGCGCCAGGTCGCGGCGGGCGAGCTCGGCGGCGGCCAGCCCGTAGTGCAGCGCGTCCTGCCGCTCGCGGCGGACCCGGTCGACGCCCCGGGCCAGCACCAGCAGCACCACGCCCAGGCCGAACACCCCGACCAGCGCCAGCGGCAGCAGGACCTGCATGGCGTAGCGGATGGTGCCGGAGACGTCCACGGGCACGTACACCTCGAACCGCGCCGGGTTGCCCGCCGCGTCGGTGAAGCCGAGGAACACCTCGCGCAGCGCGCCCGCCCGGTCGATCTCGAAGCGGTGCTCCGCGTCGTCCGGCACCTCCAGGACCACGGCCTCGCCCGCGTCGAGGCGCCGTGCCAGCTCCGGGTCGAAGGGCCTGCTCTCGGTCTCGACGCGGGCCTCGTCGGAGAACACGATCCGCACGTTCGCGCCCTCGACGAGCCAGATCTTGATCCGGAACACCATCCCCGAGCGCAGGAACGGCTCGAGGTCGGCGAGCACGCCCGCACGCAGCCCCGGTTCCCGCAGGTCGCGGTCCTCGAGCGGCACGGCGACCGCCTGCGCCACCTGCCGCGAGACCCGCTCGGCGGTGCGTCCGGCCTCGTCCCGCGCCACGAGCCACACCCCGAGCGTGACGAGCGCGGACACCACCAGGCCGGCGGCGACGACGAGCGCGGCGTGGCGGAGCATCACGACCCGACCGCGATCAGCCCCAGCCGCCCGGCGGTGACGACGGCCTCGAGCTGGGAGTGCGCGCCCAGCTTCCCCATCAGGGCCCGGATGTGGTCGCGGACGGTGTGCAGCGACAGGCCCAGGGCCGTCGCGATGCGCGCCGCGTCCCGGCCGCGCCCGAGCTCGGCGAGGACGTCCAGCTCGCGGGGGGTGAGCCGCGGCGCGCCCGCAGGCCGGTCCGACGCGGGCGGGAGGACGCCGCCCGCCGCCACCGTCCGGATCGCGGCGAGGATCTCGGTGAGCGGCGCGTCCTTGCCGAGCACGCCCGCCACGCCCGCCCGCCGGGCCGCGTGCGGGTGCGCGGTCAACAGGAGCACCGGCTGCAGGGGACCGACCAGGGCGAGCCCGCTCCCGTCCGGCAGCTGGAGGTCGACCACGGCGACGTCGTACGCCACGGTGGCCGCCCGGGCCTCGGCGATCGAGTGCGCGACGCCGGAGCACCGCAGGTCGGAGCAGGCGTCGAGGCCGAGGCGCAGGAGGTCGGTGAAGACGCGGTGATCGTCCACGAGGAACACGTCCACCCCGGCGACCCCCTCAATTCTCGGGAAGGTACTGCGTGTCGCAACAAGGTTAGCCTGCCCTGCGCCGACTTCCGGCAATACCGACGAACAGGACCCCCATGCGCCCACGGATCGGCCTCGCGATCGCCGCCTTCGGCCTCGCCGCACTCACCGCCTGCAGCAGCCCCGCGCAGCAACCCTCGACGGCCGCACCCGCGGGCGAGCGGACCCTCACCGTCTACTCCGGGCGCGACGAGGAGCTGGTCGGCCCGCTGCTCGAGCGCTTCGAGCAGGAGTCCGGGATCCGGGTCGAGGCCCGCTACGGCTCGACCAACGAGATGGCCGCGCAACTCCAGGAGGAGGGCGAGCAGACCCCCGCCCAGGTCTTCCTCTCCCAGGACGCGGGCGCGCTGGGTGTGCTGGCGAACGCGGGCCGGTTCGCCCCGCTGCCCCCGGACGTCACCGGCGCGGTGCCCGCCGACTACACCTCGCGGGACGGCTCGTGGGTCGGGCTGACCGGCCGGGCCCGGGTCGTCGCGTACGACAGCCGGACGGTGACCGCCGAGCAGGCTCCCGGCGACATCCGGACGCTCGTCGAGCCGCAGTGGCGCGGGCGGGTGGCGATCGCGCCCACCAACGCGTCCTTCCAGGCGCACGTCACCGCGCTGCGGGTCACCGAGGGCGAGGACGCCGCCCGCGCCTGGCTGGAGGGCCTGCGCGCCAACGACGTGCAGATCCACCAGAGCAACGGCGCGATCCTGGAGGCCGTGAACTCCGGCGCCGCGGGCATCGGCCTGATCAACCACTACTACTGGACCCGGGCCGAGGGCGACCCCACCGCGCAGCGGGCCCAGCTCAAGTTCGGCGACCCGGGCTCGGTCAGCGCGCTGGTCAACGTCACCGGCGCCGGGATCCTCGGCGGCGCCGCGGGCTCCGCGGAGGCCCTCGAGCTCGTCCGGTACCTGGTCTCGCCCGTCGCGCAGACCTACTTCGCCGAGGAGACCACCGAGTACCCGCTGGTCGCGGGCGCGCCGCAGCCCACGGGCGCGCCCGCGCTCGACCAGCTCGGCGGGCCGGAGCTGAACCTGTCCGACCTGGCGTCGCTGGAGCAGACCGTCGCGCTGATCCAGAGTGTGGGGCTGATCTGAACCGCCCCCTCACCGCGGCGGCCGCGCTCAGCGCGGCCGCCGCCGCCCTCCCGCTCGGGTACCTCCTCGTCCGCGTCGCCGAGGCGGGACCCGAGCGGTTCGCCGCGCTGCTGTTCCGCGCACGCACCGCCGAGCTGGCGGTGAACTCGGCGGTCCTCGTCGCCTGCGTGTCCGCCGGGTGCCTCGTGCTGGGGGTCGCCACCGCGTGGCTGCTCGCGCGCACCCGGCTGCCGCTGCCGGGGCTGTGGTGGGTGCTCGCGTCCCTGCCGCTGGCCGTGCCGTCCTACCTGGTGGCGTTCGCCGTGGTCACGACCTGGCCGGGGACGTCCGGGCTGCTCCCGCTGACCGTGGTGCTCGTCCTCGCCTGTGCGCCGTACGTGACGCTCCCGACCGCCGCCGCGCTGCGCCTGGCCGACACCGGGCTCGAGGACGTGGCCCGCACCCTCGGCCGGGGCCCGGTCCGCACGTTCCTCACCGTGACCCTGCCGCAGGCCCTGCCCGCCGCGCTCGCGGGGACCCTCCTCGCCGCGCTGTACACGCTGTCGGACTTCGGGGCGGTCGCGCTGCTGCGCTACCAGGCCTTCACCTGGGCGGTCCGCGCCGCCTTCGAAGGCACCTACGACCGGATCGGTGCGGCCGTGCTCGCCCTGGTCCTCGCCGTCCTGACCCTGTCCCTCGTCGCCGCCGAACGGGCCGCCCGACGGCGCTGGGTCCGGGGTCGCGCCACGCTCGCGACCCGCACCGTCCCCCCGGTGTCCCTGGGCCGGGCCGCGCCGGTCGCCGCCGTGGGGTTGGCCGTCGTCGCGACCGCCTCGCTCGCCTTCCCGGTCGCGGTGCTCCTCGGGAGGATCGTGCGGGCCGGCGGGGTGGACGTCGACTGGGCCCGGCTCGGCCGGGCCGCCGCGGCGACCCTGGGGTTGAGCGCGGGCGCCGCGGTGCTGGCCGTCGTGCTCGCCCTGCCCGTCGGGACGCTGGCCGCCCGATACCGCGGCCGGCTGGTCGGGGCGATCGAGTCGGTCGCCTACCTCGGGCACGGGCTGCCGGGGATCGTCGTCGGGCTGTCGCTCGTCTCCTTCTCCCTCGCCGCCGTCCCCGGGCTGTACCAGACCGCCCCGGTCCTGGTCTTCGCCTACGCGGTGCTGTTCCTGCCCAAGGCGGTCGGGGCCACCCGGGCCGCGGTCGAGCGGGTCCCGGTGGGGGTCGAGGAGGTCTCCCGGACCCTCGGCCGGTCCGCACCCCGCACCTGGCTGACCGTGACCGCCCGGCAGGCCTGGCCGGGCATCGCCGCGGGCGGGCTGCTCGTGATGGTCACCGCGATGAAGGAGCTCCCGGCCACCGTGATGCTGCGTCCGATCGGCGTCGACACCCTGTCCACGGAGCTGTGGCAGCGCACCGCCGCCGGGTCCTACGGCGCCGCCGCGCCCGCCGCCCTCCTGCTCGTGGTGCTCGCCTGCGTCCCGGCCTTCCTCCTGGCCAGGCCGCGGTGAGCCTCTCCCTCACGGGCCTGCACGCCGGGTACGGGCGCGCGGAGGTGCTGCACGGGATCGATCTGGACGTCGGCCCCGGGGAGCTCGTCTCCGTGCTCGGTGCGAGCGGCAGCGGCAAAACGACCCTGCTGCGGGTGGTCGCGGGGCTGCACCCGGCGACGTCCGGCACGGTGTCGCTGGACGGACGGGACGTGACCCGGCTGCGGCCGGAGAAGCGGCGGATCGGGCTGGTCCCGCAGGAGGGCGCGCTGTTCGGGCACCTGGACGTCGCCCGCAATGTGGAGTACGGGGCGCGCGGCCGGGCCGCGGAGCTGCTGGAGCTGGTCGGGCTCGGCGGGTTCGAGAAGCGGATGCCCCACGAGCTCTCCGGCGGGCAGCGGCAGCGGGTCGCGCTGGCCCGCGCGCTCGCCCCCGGACCGGCCGCCGTGCTGCTCGACGAGCCCTTCGCGGGCCTGGACGCCGCGCTGCGGTCCGAGGTGCGGGCGGACGTCGCCCGGGTCCTGCGGGAGTGCGGCGCCACCGCGGTGCTGATCACCCACGACCAGGACGAGGCCCTGTCGGTCAGCGACCGGGTCGCGGTGCTGCACGCCGGTGTGCTGGTCCAGACCGCGACGCCGCGCGAGCTCTACCGCTCCCCCGCCACGGCCTGGGTGGCGGGCTTCGTCGGCGAGGCGGCGCTGCTGCCCGGGGTGTCCGACGGCCGGTGCGTCCGCACGGTCCTCGGCGACCTGCCGGTGCGGTCCGGGTCGGCGGGCGAGGTGCTCGCGGTGCTGCGCCCGGAGGACCTGCGGCTGGGCGAGGGCGTCCCGGCGACGGTCCGCTCCGTGGACTATCTCGGACACTCGGCGCTGGCCCGGGTCGAGCTGGCGAACGGCACCCGGCTCACCGCCCGCCTCCCCGACGCCCCCGCCCCCGGCACCGCGGTGCAGCTCCGCGTCGCCGAGGCGGTGCACACGGTGCCGCCTCCCTCGGCGAACAGCGAGGTCAGCCCAGGAACGCGAGGACGTCGGAGCGGGTGACGACGCCCGCGGGCTTGCCGTCGACCAGGACCATCGCCGCGTCCGCCTTCGCGAAGGCCTGCATCGCCGTGTCCAGGGGCTCGTTCGCGCCGATCGTCGGGAGCGGCGGGGACATGTGGCCGTCGAGGCGGTCGCTCAGCTTCGCCCGGTTGGTGAACAGCAGGTCCAGGATGTCGCGCTCCACCACCGAGCCCACGACCTCGGCGGCCATGACCGGCGGCTCCGCCTTCACGACCGGCATCTGCGAGACGTGGAACTCCCGCAAGTAGTGCACCGCGTCCGCGACCGTCTCGTTCGGGTGGGCGTGCACGAGGTCCGGCAGCGTGCCGTCCTTGCGGCGCAGCACGTCGCCGACCGTGGCCCCCTCGGTGGGCGGCAGGAAGCCGTAGCTCGCCATCCAGCTGTCGTTGAAGACCTTGCCCAGGTAGCCGCGCCCGCCGTCGGGCAGCAGCACGACGATCACCGAGTCCGCGGGCGCGGTCTCCGCCACCCGCTTGGCCGCGACCACGGCCATCCCGCACGAGCCGCCGACCAACAGCGCCTCCTCGCGGGCGAGCCTGCGGGTCTCGTGGAAGGAGTCGGCGTCCGACACCGCGATGATGTCGTCGCACACGGTCTTGTCGTAGGCGTCCGGCCAGAAGTCCTCGCCCACGCCCTCGACCAGGTACGGGCGTCCGGTGCCGCCGGAGTACACCGAGCCCTCCGGGTCCGCCCCGATGATCTTCACCCGGCCACCGGACACGTCCTTGAGGTAGTTGCCCGTGCCGGAGATGGTGCCGCCGGTGCCGATCCCGGCCACGAAGTGCGTGACCCTGCCCTCGGTGGCCTCCCAGATCTCCGGGCCCGTGGTCGCGTAGTGCGACGCGGGACCCTCCGGGTTGGCGTACTGGTTGGGCTTCCAGGCGCCCTCGATCTCGCGCACCAGCCGGTCGGAGGTCTGGTAGTAGGAGTCCGGGTGGTCGGGGTCCACCGCCGTCGGGCAGACGACGACCTCGGCGCCGAACGCCTTGAGCACGTTCCGCTTGTCCTCGCCCACCTTGTCCGGGCACACGAACACGCAGCGGTAGCCGCGCCGCTGCGCGATCATGGCCAGCCCGATCCCGGTGTTGCCCGAGGTGGGCTCCACGATCGTGCCGCCCGGTCGCAGCTCGCCCGAGGCCTCCGCCGCGTCGATCATCCGCAGGGCGATGCGGTCCTTCACGCTGCCGCCCGGGTTCAGGTACTCCACCTTGGCCAGGACCAGCGGGCCGGACGTCGACGATCCCAGCTTGACCAGCGGGGTGCCACCGACGAGGTCCGAGATGTGCTCGGCATAGCGCATGACCGCATCGTTCCACGTCGCCGCCCGCGCCGGGCCACCCCTATCCCGGCCCCACCAGCACGCCGACCAGCACGACGAGCGTCAGGACCAGGGCCGCCGCCAGCACCCCGACCGCGATCCGCAGCGCCCGGAGCTGCCCCGTCTCCCGGCGGTCGCCCTGCGCCCGGCTGCCGTCGACCAGTTCGCGCTCCATCGGGTAGAGCTCGGCGGCGCGCCCGGGGTCGGCGACGAACGCCGTCGCCTCCGCCAGCCTGCGCCCGCGCAGCAGCGATCCCGGGTCCCGCCCGGTGTGGTACCAGACCCACGTCGCCTCACTGATCATCGACCGTGCGGGGTGGCGGGCGCGGTCGTCGGCGATCCAGCCCGCCAGCCTGCCCCAGCTCCGGAGGACGACGTCGTGGGCGATCTCGAGGGCCTCGGCGTCCGTGGTGAGGACTCGGCCCGCGACCAGCACCGCGGCCACCGACGCGAGGGCGTCCCCCGGCGGCTGCCCGTAGGTCAGCGCGAGCCGGCGGACCCGCCGCCTGCCCGCGTCCGCGGCGCCGTGGCTGCCCGGCGCCCGCACCGTCCGCAGCAGCAGCGGACGCACGAGGGCGGCCCCCTCGCCGACCGCCGCGTAGGCCCGCTCCGCCATCCGTTCGGCGGCGCCGCGCAGGCCGCCGGAGGCACGCAGGTGCGCGATCGTGACCGTCGGGCTGCCGTCGGCCACGGCCCGGTCCCAGGTCGCGGCCAGCGCCTCCGCCAGCAGCGGCAGGGCGCCGGGGGGCGAGCTCGCCGCCTCGGGCGCGATCTCCAGCTCGGCGAGCAGCAGGTCCGCGAGCCCGTCGGCGGGCGGGAAGCCCGCCGCCGCGGCGGGCCCGGTCATGATCGCCCGCAGGTTCTCCGCGGACGGCCCGCGCAGCCGCACGACCCCGGGCGCGGAGACGTCGGCCCCCAGGTCGGCGAGGGCGTCCTCGCGGATGCCCAGCAGCACCCGCGGTCCGCCGCGGGGCCCGCCGTCGAGCAGGCCGCGCAGGGTGGCGCGCAGCTCGGCGTCGAGGAGGGTGTGCACGTCGTCGACCAGCAGGTGGGCGGCCGGGCCCGCCAGCGCGCGGGCCAGCCTGCCCGCGGGGTCGGGCCCCGGGCCCAGCTCGGCGACCGCGTCGAGCTCCGGGAGCACGCCAGCGCGCAGCAGCGAGGTGACCCCGACCCCGGACGGCCCCGTCACCACGACCGTCCCACCCGGCGGTGTCGCCTGCAGCAGGCGGAGCACCTCGGCGGTCTCGGCGTCGCGGCCCCGCAGGTCCCGCTCGACCGGGGCCGCCCCCGGGTACGGGCGCAGGTCCGGCGAGGGTCGGGTGGCGGCGGTGCCCGCCCGGGTCAGCGCCGCCTGCCAGCGCACGCGATCGGGGTCGGCGGGGGCCAGGCCCAACGCGGTCAGCACGATCTCGAGCCGCGCGGCCGACGGGAGGGTCCGACCCTGGACGTAGTCCCGGATGGTCGTGAACGGCAGCTGCGGCACCCCGGTCTCGACGCCGGCGTCGGACGACGCGACCGTGCGCCGGGCGAGGGCCCGAAAACTGAGCCCCGCGGCCGACTTCATCCGGCCGAGCTCGGCGGCGAAACCCGCCCGGTCGACGGCCCGGTCGGGATCGGCGGGGGCCTCGCCGTCGTGCATGTCGACCCTCCCCGTCCCGATCCTCGCGAGCGGAGGATAGGACGATCGACCACGGCCGTGCGTCGTGTGGCACTGGTGCCGGACGTGGGCCCCGCCGGGTGTACGACGTTGTACGAGTGCGCTGCGGGAGCCCGTTCACCGAGCACGAGTCACCACCGTTCGGGCTACGTTTGGCCCCCAGACTGCGGGGGGCGTGGAGGGCACGCCAGGCCACCCGCCGCTCCCCGGCTCACCCCGACCGCTTTCCGCACCGGTCCAAAACGGGCCGTACCGAGCACCCGCGGCGCCCACCACCGCCGGGCGCCGCGGGCCCCACTCCCCACGTGCCCGCGACCGTCGAGGAGGAGCGAGCACGCGTGCGAGGCGGCAGTCCCCGCGACCCCGGGGAGGCGACCCCCGAGCTGTCTCCGGCCGAGACCGCCCGCGCCGAACTCGACGCGGAGCTCACCGCCCTCGCCCGACGCGCGGCGGACGGCGACCGGCCCGCCCTCGACCGCCTGCTGCGGGCCGCGACGCCGCTGCTGGTCCGCTACTGCCGGGGCAGGCTGGGACACCGCGCGCCGGGGCTGTCGACGCCCGAGGACGTGGCCCAGGACGTCCTGCTGGCGGTGTGCACCGCCCTGCCCCGCTACCGCGACCTGGAGACGCCGTTCATGGCGTTCGCCTACGGGATCGCGCGCAACAAGGTCGCGGACGCCTACCGGGCCGCGGCCCGGGACCGGTCGGACCCGTCCGACGAGCTGCCCGAGGGCACCGACACCGCGACCGGCCCGGAGGCGTCGGCCGTCGGGTCCGCGGAGCTGCGCGAGCTGCTGGCGCTGGTGGACCGGTTGCCGCCGCAACAGCGGGACATCGTGGTGCTGCGCGTGCTGGGCCAGCTGTCCGCCGAGGAGACGGCGGTCGCGGTCGGCTCGACGCCCGGCGCGATCCGGGTGGCGCAACACCGCGCGCTGGGCAAGCTGCGCGGCTGGCTGAACTCGGAGAGCGAGTGACCGGGCGAGGTGGGGGTGGTGCGATCGGCCCGCGGAGGGACGGGCCGATCGCCTCACTCCCGTTCGACGCGCACGACCCCGCCGGTCGGCGTCCACGACTCGACGACGAGGAGCGTCGCCGTGTCGTTCAGCCGGGTCACCACCAGCTCGGTGACGTCCGCGCGGTAGGCGTCCGCCTCGTCCGACGGGGTGGAGGTGAGGACGGCCCGGCCCGCGACCTTCGCGTCCCCCTCCCACTCCGCCTCGTTCTCCGGCGGGTCGTAGGTCGCGCTGTGCAGGGCGAACCGCGGGTCGCGGCGCAGGTCGGCGCCCTTGCGCGCGGCCGGCATCGAGCCGAAGGTCAGCTCGCCGTCCGCGAAGGCGCACTCGATGCCCGAGATCCGCGGTGCCCCGTCGGCGCGCAGGGTCGCGATGGTCTTGTGTCGGTGCGCCTCGAACAGCGCCCGCGCCCGCGCGGCCAGCTCGGGGGCCTGCTTCTCGACCTCGCTCCAGGACGACATGGGCCCATCCTGCACCCGAACCCCGACAGGACCGGGCAAGGTCTCCACGACAGGTCCCCGCGGCGGGTCCACCCACGACAGAACGGCGCCGCGGACCGGGGTCCGCGGCGCCGTCCCGACCGGGTGGAGGGGGTGACCCGGCCGTGTCCGTGGGCTACTCCGAGCGCAGGTAGCTGAGCAGGCGGAGGATCTCGATGTAGAGCCAGACCAGGGTGGTCATCAGGCCGAAGGCGATGTACCAGGCGAACTTCGCCGGCGCGCCCTCCTTGACGGCCCGGTCGGCCATGTCGAAGTCCAGCATCAGGCTGAACGCGGCGACGCCGATGCAGACGATGCTGAACAGGTACGCCAGCGGCGACCCGTCCCGCAGGCCGAGCCCGCCGGTGGTGAAGAACGAGGCCAGCAGGTTGACCACCATCAGGATGACGACGCCGATCGAGGCGCCCATCAGCCACTTGGTGAACTTCGGGGTGACCTTGACGGCGCCCGTCTTGTAGACGATGAGCATGCCGACGAACACCCCGGCCGTGCCGACGATCGCCTGGAAGCCGATCCCCTGGAAGTTCGTGCCGGAGAACTCGAGCGCACCGGTGAGCGCGCCGAGCGCGACCCCCATCGACGCCGAGTAGAGCAGGACGAGCGCGGGGTTGCTGGACTGCTTGAAGATCACGATCAGCGACACGATGAAGCCGACGATGATCGCGGGGAGGGCCAGGACGAACAGGCCCGACCAGGCCGTCAGGATCCCGGCGACCAGCGCGGTGCCCGCCGTGATGGCGGTCTTGATCACCACGTCGTCGTGGGTCAACGCGCGCTCGCCCTGCGCCCGGGTGCCGAACTCGGCCCCCGTGGCCTGCTGGTCGGCGTAGGCGGCGGCCCCGCCCATCATCCCGGCCTGAGAGCCGAAGCCTGCGTATCCGCCCCGCCCCTGCTGGGGCAGCCTGCGGAACGCCGGGTTGCTGCTGGTGCGCACCGGTTCCTCCTTGTCGCGTTACCCAGTCAACGTGGGTGGGAGCGGGGTGGTTCCCACTCCGGGTAAAACAGACTTTACCGACGCCCGGGCACGGTGGCGATCAGGCCGCACGCGGTGGTTCCTCGACCGGCACCCCGGCCTCTTCGAGGGCAGCCTCCGTCTGCAGCCGCGCGAAGGCACGCTCCCGTTCGGGCAGGTCCCCCAGCCGGACGTGCTCGAGGCCGGTGGCGCGGCACAGGTCGGCGAGCACGTCGTCGTAGGCGGCCTGGACCGCCACCCGCCGGACCCGACTGGTCGGTGCGCTGCAGCGCACCTCTCGACGGAGCCGGTGCAGGTCGGCGACGAGGCGTTCGTACGGCCGGTGCTGCGGCGCAGGCGGGTGGCGGCGGGCCGCGAGCCGTTCGGGCAGGTCCAGGAGCAGCGGTCCGCACCGCACCACGGCCCACAGGAAGAGGGTGGGTGCGGCGGCGATGGCGACGTACTCCAGCACGCCCGACACCCCGTCGACGGTACCGAGATCCGCAGGTCAGGGGGGATCTTGCGCCGGTTAGGGTCGTCCGGTGAGCCTGCGCCGCGTCGTCCGTCCCGCCGCCTACGTCGTCTGCGTCCGCGCGGGTCGGGTCCTGCTCGCCCGCTGGACGGGTCCGCGCGGTCCGGAGTGGACGCTGCCCGGCGGCGGCCTGGACCACGGCGAGGACCCGCGGGACGCCGCCGTCCGCGAGGTCGAGGAGGAGACCGGCTACACCGTCGCGCTCGACCGGCTCCTGACCGTCGACAGCGTGCACTTCCCGGACGCGAACTGGGGCCGCGACGAGCGCATCGACCTGCAGGGCATCCGGATCGTCTACGCCGGACACGTCACGGGCGGCACCCTGCGGCACGAGATCGGCGGGAGCACGGACCGGGCGGAGTGGTTCGACCGCGCCGAGGTCTCCACCCTGCCCCGGGTGTCGCTGGTCGACATCGGCCTCGCAGCGGCGGACGCCGCGGATCCGGGAGCGCACGCGGCCCGCGCGCGCTAGGCCGGGAGATGCCCTAGGTTGCGCCCCATGTGGGCGTTCTTCAGCAAGCGGCTGCGTCTGTGGCTGATCCTGGCAATCGGCGTGCCGCTCGGCGGCTGGGCCCTGGGCAAGACGGCGGACCTCATCGAACGCAGGCGGGGCCCGAACCAGCTGACCCGGTCGATGCGCCAGGCCCGCGGCTGGCTGCAGCGCCGCTCCCGCGGCCCCCTGGCCTCCCGGCTCACCGAGAAGGACCGCCCGGCGCGGTGACCGGGTGACGTGATCGGGTGCGGCGGCCGAACCGGCCGCCGCACCCCCGCAGCGCGTGCCCGCTCCCCAGCGACACGCGGTGTATCCGGTAGTTCGACGGCTAAGCAAAACTCGTTACGCGGACGGCACGGATGATCACGCGAGGTCGTCACAAGTGATGAAGATCGGCTTTCCGGCCCTCGCGGTTCCCCCGCCCGGGCTAGGGCACTCCTGACGCTTGGGCGTCCCAAGCGTTGCTCAGTGACGCTTGGGCGTCCCAAGCGTCACGGGCCGATGATGCTGTTGACGCTTGGGCGTCCCAAGCGTCAGTCGCTGGTGCTTGGGCGTCCCAAGCGTCACTCCATGGTGCTTGGGCGCCCCACGCGTCACGGGCGGAATGTCGGGATTGCCGCCGCGGGTCCGGCGGGCCAGGGTGGGAGCATGAACGCCGACGTCATCGTGGTCGGCGCCGGGCTCGCGGGCCTGGTCGCCACCGCCGAGCTGGCCGCCGCCGGGCGCCGGGTGATCCTGGTCGACCAGGAGCCCGAGGCCACCCTCGGAGGCCAGGCGTGGTGGTCGTTCGGCGGGCTGTTCCTCGTGGACTCCCCCGAGCAGCGCCGGATGGGCGTCAAGGACTCCGCCGACCTGGCGCTGCAGGACTGGCTGGGCAGCGCACAGTTCGACCGCGGTGTGGACGATCCGGCGGGCGAGGACTTCTGGGCCCGCCAGTGGGCCACCGCCTACGTGGACTTCGCCGCGGGTGAGAAGCGGGCGTGGCTGCACGGGATGGGCGTCCGGTGGTTCCCGATCGTCGGCTGGGCCGAACGCGGCGGGTACCTGGCGGACGGGCACGGGAACTCGGTCCCCCGCTTCCACGTCACGTGGGGCACCGGCCCGGGGCTCGTCGCCCCGTTCGCGGCGAGGGTGCGAGACGCCGTGCGGACCGGGCTCGTGGAGCTGCGCTTCCGCCACCGAGTGGACGCGCTGACCAGCGCGGACGGGGTCGTCACCGGGGTCTCCGGCACGGTCCTCGAGCCGTCGTCCGCGGCCCGCGGCGAGGCGAGCTCGCGGACCGCGGTCGGCACGTTCGAGCTCGCCGCACAGGCGGTCGTCGTCACCTCCGGCGGGATCGGCGCCGACCACGACCTGGTCCGCGCGAACTGGCCCGCGCGGCTGGGCACCCCACCCGCGGAGATGGTCACCGGGGTCCCGGCGCACGTCGACGGGCGCATGCTCGGCATCGCGGAGTCGGCGGGCGCGCGGCTGGTCAACCGGGACCGCATGTGGCACTACGTCGAGGGCGTCCAGAACCACTCGCCCGTCTGGGCGGGGCACGGGATCCGGATCCTGCCGGGGCCGTCGTCGATCTGGCTCGACGCGACCGGGCGGCGCCTGCCCGCTCCCTACCTGCCGGGTTTCGACACGCTCGGCACGCTGGCCCACCTGCGCACCACCGGTCACGACCACTCGTGGTTCATCCTGACCCAGAAGATCATCGAGAAGGAGTTCGCGCTCTCCGGCTCGGAGCAGAACCCCGACCTCACCGGCAAGGACCTCCGGCTCACGCTCGGCCGGATCCGGCCCGGCGCCCCCGGTCCCGTGCAGGCGTTCATGGACCGCGGCGCGGACTTCGTGGTCGCCCCCACCCTGTCCGAGCTCGTCGCCGGGATGAACAAGCTGACCTCCTCGCCGCTGCTCGACGCGGCGGACGTCGAGCGCCAGATCGTCGCCCGGGACCGGGAGCTGGCCCACCCGTTCACCAAGGACGCCCAGGTCATGGCGATCCACAACGCCCGCCGCTACCGCGGCGACCGGCTCGCCCGCACCGCCGCCCCGCACCGGATCCTCGATCCCGCGGCCGGACCGCTGATCGGGGTGAAGCTGCACGTCCTCACCCGCAAGACCCTCGGCGGGCTGCAGACCGACCTGTCCGGGCAGGTGCGCGGGGCGTCCGGCGAACCGGTCCCGGGACTCTTCGCCGCGGGCGAGGTCGCGGGCTTCGGCGGCGGCGGGGTCCACGGCTACCGCTCGTTGGAGGGCACCTTCCTCGGCGGCTGCCTGTTCAGCGGTCGACAGGCGGGCCGGGCCGCCGCCCGGGCGACCGCCTGAAGCTCGCCTTCCTGATTACAGTCTTACAGATGGCAGATCCGACGCTCCACGAATGGGCGGGCGGCGATGCCGCGTTCCGCCGCCTGATCGACGCGTTCTACGACCGGGTGGAGGCCGACGACCTGCTCGGCCCCCTGTTCCCCGGTGGCGTCTCCGAGCCCCACCGCGCCCACGTGACCGTGTGGTGGATCGAGGTGTTCGGCGGCGCTGCGGGCTACACGGAGCAACGCGGCGGGTACGAGACCATGCTGGCCCACCATCGCGACCTCGGCCTGACCGCGGAGCAGTGGTTCCGCTTCGCCTCCCTGATGAGCCTCGCGGCGGACGACGCGGGTCTGCCGAGCGACCCGGAGTTCCGGGCGGCCTTCGTCGGCTACGTCGAGTGGGGCACCCGGCTCGCGCTGGCGAACTCGCAACCCGGCGCCGAGCTCGTCGAGCACGCGCCCGTGCCGCGATGGGGCTGGGGCGTCGCGCCGCCCTATCAGCCCTGACCAGGCCTCGACGTCCCGCACGCGGTGCCCGTCGATGACACGGGCCGCGAGCGGCGACTGCGCAGGGAGCACGGCCGAGGGGTCGCCGCGCACGTGCTCGAGGAGGGCCCGGCTACCCCGGCCCGACCTCTCTGCGGAGGTGGAGCAGCGGGAAGGGCCTGCCCTCGCCGTCGAGCTCCGAGCGTCCCACGGGGACGAACCCGCGCGCCGCGTAGAAGGCCCGGCCGGACGGGTTCTGCTCGTTCACGTCGACGTGCGTCGCGGACGTCGTGGCGAGCAGGGCGGTCCCGACGCCGCGTCCGTGCACCTCCGGATCCACGAACAGGGCCTCGATCCGGTCCTCGTAGGTGGCGATCCAGCCGACCGGCCCCGGGTCGCGGGCCACCAGGATCTCCAGCGGGATCGCCCTGACCTCCGCCTCCAGCGCGTCCACGTCGGCCGGAGTGAGGAAAGGGTGGGTCGCCTCGACGGCGCGGCGCCAGATCCGCACGACCGCGTCGCGGTCCTCGGGGCGGGCGGGGCGGATCTCCATGTGTGGAGCGTGCCAGGAGTGATCGTCACGGTCGCCGGAATTGTCGGTGCTCGAATGTATGTTCGATCCATGGAGTCGACGGGCGCCCTGCCTGCGGATCTGGCCCACCTGGCGCCGGGTCCGCGGTTGGGTGCGCTGTTGGCCGAGCTCGATCCGGCCGGGCTGGAGGGGGCGGACCGGTTGACCGTCCTGGAGGCGTGGCAGCGGCAGGAGGCGCACGCACGGGCAGGGCTGTACCGGTGGATGGCCGCGGTCGGCTCGGCACCGGGTGCCGCGCCGGAGTGGGCGGAGGAGATCCGTGCGGCGCTGTCCTGGACGCGGCGGGCGGCGGACCGCCGCACCGACGAGGCGTGTGCGCTGGTCACGGAGTTGCCGGCGGTGTGGGCGGCGCTGGAGGCCGGGTTGGTCGACGCGCATCGGGCGGTCGTGTTCGTCGACCACCTCGCCGGTCTGCCCGCGGCCCAGGCGGAGCGGATCTGCGGGATGGTGGTGCCGTGGGCCGAGCGGCGCACCACCTCGGAGATCGCCCGCCGGTTGCGCCGGCTCGTGATGGAGATCGACCCCGAGCATTTCGAGCGCCGCTTCCGCAAGGCCCACGCCGAGCGGTCGGTGTGGGCGTGGGTGGGTCAGGACGGCACGGCCACGATCTCGGCGGGCGGCCTGGCGCCGGAGTCGGCGGACGCCGCCGTGGCCCGCATCGATCGCCTCGCCCGCCGGGTGCGCGCCGCCGGTCATCCGGGCACGGTGGGTCGGATCCGCGCGGACGTCTTCGTCGGCCTTCTCGACGGCACCCTCCACGGCCTCGACGAGGACGCGATCGCGCAGGTCCTGCTCGCCGCGGCCGCGGAACCGGCGCAGTCGGATTCGGCACGCTCGAAATCGGCACGCTCGGAGCGGGCCGGAGCGGAGCGGTCAGAACCGAGCCCCTCCGCACCTGCCGCGTCCACCGCGTCCACCGCGTCGCACTCCGAACCAGCGCGGTCCCACCCTGCCCCGTCCGAACCTGCCCAGTCCGAACCTGCCCAGTCCGAACCTGCCCCGTCCGGGCCGACACAGTCCGGGCCGACACAGTCCGGGCCGACACAGTCCGGGCCGACACAGTCCGGGCCGACACAGTCCGGGCCGACACAGTCCG
>NZ_FNBE01000039.1 GCF_900102195.1 Pseudonocardia oroxyli | reverse complement strand
GGGTACATCATTTTGGGAGCACGTCACGGGCGAAGTAGGCGGTGGCGCGGCGCAGGATCTCGTTCTCCTGCTCGAGCTGCTCGGCCCTCCCCGCAGCTCCCGGTGCTCCGCCTCCAGATCACTCTCGCTCGCCGGCTTGGCCGGCATGTCGGAGGAGTCCGAGCTGATGCCGTCCTCGCGGTCGGCGATCTTGAGCCAGCGTGACAGGCGGGACTCCGAGATCCCGAAGTTCCGCGTGACCGAGGCGATGGACTGGTCGCCCTGGCGGGCGACAGCGATCACGTCGCGGCGGAACTCCTTCGGGAACGACTTGGGCACGATGACGATCCTTCCAGCGAGGAGCACGTCCTCACAGGCCAGGAGTCAACCGAACCCTGGGCAGTCCCTCGCTACTCCGAGGACGAGAAGGCCGCCGCGGTGCGGATGGTCCGCACCCTGCGAGCGAAGCTGGGCTACGGTCACGGGACCGTGAAGCGGGTGGCCGAGCACCTCGGCTACGGAGTCGAGTCGGTGCGCTCGTGGGTCCACCAGGCCGACATCGACGACCGCCACGCGCCCGGCGTCACCACCGACGAGACCGCTCGGTTTCGTGAGCTCGAGCAGGAGATCCGCGAGCTCCGCCGGGCCAACGCGATCTTGAAGTGGGCCGCGAGATTCTTCGGGGAGCTCGACCGCCGGTATCGCAGGCAGTGGCGTTCATCGACGCCCATCGCCACGACGTGGTCGAGTGCAAACCGATCGGGGTCGAGCCAAGACGAAGAAGACCCGCATGTCCGGGGACGGGCTGTGGTGTCGGTCGCTGGACGACCTGATGTGTCGTTGGCCCGGGGGGGGGATCATGACACAGCTGAGGGGACAGCGGACAGTGCTGTGTCCTTGAGTCGGTAGCTGGGTCCGTTGATGGCGATGACGTCGCAGGCGACAAGTCAGGCCGTGACCGGTGGCCTGCAAGCCCTCACCGGGCTTTATCAAGAAGGTAACGGGCGAGGCCGTCTATTGAGTTCGCGGTAGTCGTGCTCGATGCGCCAGCGGATCTTCGCCGGCCGACCAGCTCGCGCGGTCCGGTTTCGGGTGGGAGGTTGGACAGCCAGAAGTAGGTGGGTTCGGGCTCTCCGGGGGCCATTTGGCGATCAACCGGCACTCGGGCAGGGATCCGTCGTCTGCTCGGGGGATGTTGCGGTTGGACGGTCGGACCCGCAGGGCGAGGAACCGGCCGGTCATCGCCGCGGTCGGGTTCGTGGCGCTGCGGCGGCTGCCGTGGCGCCAGGTCACCTGCCGCAGCGCGCCGCGCCCGGCGCGGAGGCAGAGCGCGACCAGGGTGGACGGGGGCTCGGGGTAGGTCGGCACCGGAGGGCGACCGCGCCCGCCGTAGGCAGGTGTCACCGGCGCTGCGCCGCCCGGGCACAGGCCTGACCATCCATCAGGTCGACAACGGCTCACTTGCAAGTTCCGCAGGAAAGCGATGCGGGCCCCTCACAGGTGGTGTGTGGGGCCCGCATCGGCTACTAGGCGGGGCTTCGATAGTTCAGGGAGTAGCTCCCTCCCCGTCCTGGCGTTCGCGTTTCGCCAACTCGCGTTCCGTGATTTCCCTTGTGTGTTCGCGGGCCATGTTGACGCCTGTCTCGCGATCCGGCGCGTCGACATCCCATCGACCACATGTGCAGTGGCAGTGGTAGTGGCCATCCTGCGGAAGGATCGACTGGGCATCGCAGTACCCCGTGTTGCTGAAGCTCTCCTGGAAGAACTCCTGCGGCGAGTCGTGTGTGAACAGGGTCTCGGACACAGACGAACCTTTCGTTCATCGTCGGGTGCCGACCCCTCTCGGATCGGTCTGAACCGGTGTATCGGCGGGCTCCGACCGTCCGGCCGGATGGGTCGCCTCAGACGCCTGCCGGCCGTACGGCCTGCGGGGGAACCCCGGCCGACGGAAACAGCTCGTGGAAGGCGCCGATGAGGATGCGGTCCTTCACCCGCTCGTCAACCCCGTCGAACAGGTGGCGCAACGTCAGCTGAGTGTGTCCGAAGGTTCCTTCCATGTGCGGGTAGTCACTACCCCACGTCACATTGTTGTAGCCCATTCCGGTCACCGCACCGACGGCTGACTCGTCGTGCTGGAACGAGGCGTAGACCTGAGAGTAGATGATCTCCTTGGGGCTGCGGCTGAGCTTGGGGCGCACCGCCATCGCATGCTGCCGGTAGCCCTCTTCCATGCGGTCGGCTAAGAACGGGACCCACGTGGCGCCGCCCTCCGAGACCAGCACCTTCAGATTGGGATGCCGATCCAGCGCTCCACAGGCCACCATCTTCATCACTGCACGCTGCCCACCGAAGGTGGTCTCGGTGTAATTCATCACCGCACCTCCGGGGCCGCGGTAGGTCACACCCAGTGCCCCACCGCTGGCGATGTCGACCGGCTCGGTACCGATGTGGAAGGCGATAACGATGCCAGCCTCCTCAGCAGTTGCCCACAAGGGCTCCCAGACATCATCGTTGTAGTCCTTCTGCAGCGGATGCGGCTGCACCGGCAGGAAGACGGCCTGGAAGCCCATGTCCGACGCGCGCCGAAGCTCCGCGACGGCATCATCGATATCCAGGGTGGACACCTGTGCTGTGGCAACGTATCGCGGTGACTTCGACAAGATCTCCGCCTTCGCCCAGTCGTTGCTGACCCGGATGGCTTCGCGTAGAACCTCTGGTGTACGGAACGACGAAGCCCACATGCCCAGCGACGGAAAGACGACCTCTGCCCAAATTCCCTCTTGATCCAGATCGATCATCCTCAGATCGAGATCGCGAGCACCCGGCGCCTTGTTGCTGGCCGCATGGAACTCCTGGGCCTTGATGTTGGGCAGTCGGCGACGGAAGGACTGTCCGTCTACGTGCACGGTCTCCCAGAGCCCGTCAGGATCCTTCTCCGCTCGGGGCACCAGCTCGGCCAGCCGAGGCGGCAACTCGGTGCGCCACAGGTCCTCCGGCTCCATGAAATGCGAGTCACCGGAGTTTGCCCAGATCTTAGTGTGAGTGCCGGTGTCAGGACGATCTTCGATTGCGGTCATACGTGCTGCTCCAGATCGATCGGCGTCAAATACACGCAATACAAGGACGGAAGGAGGTCAGTGTGGCGCTTGCTGGGCGGCGCAGTGCAGCAATTCTCAGGTCCGAGCCCTCAAGGTCGAAGACCAGCTCGTGCCGGCTCGCTCAAAAGCCGACCGCAACGGCCCTTGCCGAGGCTAGTGATCGAGGCCGGATGCTGGCTCGTGAACCGACACGTACCTCGTGGCGCCACCGCACGCCAAGGTAAGGAGCCATCCGCCTCCCTGAGCGATGTCTGACTCACCTGGTGCCACGCTTGTTCACCCACATATCGACATCGACCGTCAGGCCGATTCTCAACACCACGACGTCCAGTCAGGCCAGCAGGACGAGATCTCACCGTTCCCAGATGAGTGTACGCCGTCTACCCCCCATCGTCCAGGGCCGGAGGCACCTTCAGGTAAGCACTACGGTAACCTCTTCGACGGCGAACGGAGTTGGATCCGACCGGCCATCGCTTGGAGTCCGCCCGAACATGTGACCTCGTGTGATTGCCGTGGACGATCTGAACGGCGAGGAACTCTCGTCACAACCTCAGTCAGCGGAGAACAAGTGCGGCGCCACACAGCTGAGGACGGTCGCCCCTCCCCCCGTCACCTTCTTGATCAAGCCCGACGAGGGCTTGCAGGCCACCGGTCACGGCATGACTTGTCGCCCCTGTCGTTGATGATCTGGGGGGGTGTTATCACCGTGGTCGGCGGGCGCCAACGACCGCTGATAGAGACCTGACCCGCTTGCGTGGTCTGCTCGTAACGTGGCTGCCGGCGCGGGTGCCCCGAGTCGGCCTGCGGCGACGAGCGAGGAGACCTTCTTTTCCGAGCCCGACAACACCGGCTTCGAGGTGTTCTGCGGCCTGGACGTGGGCAAGTCGGTCCATCACGCCTGCGCCCTGGGCCAGGCGGGGAAGCGGCTGCACGACAAACCGTTGCCCAACGACGAAGCCGCGCTGGCCGAGGTCTTCACCCGCCTCACCAAGCACGGCTGGACGCTGGTCGTGGTCGACCAGCCTGCCTCGATCAGTGCGCTGGCCGTCGCGGTGGCCCGCTCGCTGGGCATCGAGGTGGCCTACCTGCCCGGCCTGGCGATGCGCCGCATCGCCGACCTGCACCCCGGCCAGGGCAAGACCGACGCCCACATCATCGCCGCATCGGTCACGGCGGCCGCGCGCACCATGCCCCACACCCTGCGCCGGGTCGGCAGCGACGACGAGACCCTCGCCGAGCTCACCGTCCTGGCCGGCTACGACGACGACCTCGCCGCCCGGTCCACCCGGCTGACCAACCGGCTGCGCGACGCCCTGCTCCACGTCCACCCCGCCCTGGAACGCCTGCTCGGACCCAGAATGGACCGAGGCGGAGTGCTCGATCTGCTCGTCGCCGCTCCGACCCCGCGGGTCCTGCGTGACCTCGGCGAGACCGGGATCGCCGCACCCATGCGTCCGCGTTCCCCGCGGCTGGCCAAGACCCTACCTTCGAAGATGCTGGCCGCGCTCGACGCCCAGACCGTCGTCGTCCCCGGCACAGCCGCGTTCGGGCGGGTGATCGCCGGGGTCGCCGCGCAGCTGCGGGAGGTACGGGTCGAGCGGGACACCCTTGCCGCCGAGCTCGAGGACCTGCTGGAGGCCCACCCTCTTGCCGGGGTCCTGACCTCGATGCCCGGGCTCGGGTTCAGGACCGCTCTGAAGATCCTCACCATCGTCGGAGACGGCGCCGCGTTCCCCACCGCCGGTCACCTCGCCGCCTAGCAGGCCTTGCCCCGGTCACCGACGATCCGGCACCTCCATCAAGGGCGAGACCCGCTCGCAGCGCGGGAACCACGCCCTGAAATCGGCGCTGTTCTTGTCGGCATTCGCCAGTCTCGCCGACCCCACCAGCGGCGCCTACCACGACCGCAAACGCGCAGCCGGCAAGCGACACAACGCCGCCCTGATCTGCCTCGCCCACCGCCGCAGCGACGTCACCTACGCCATGCTCCGCGACCGCCGCCCCTACACACCACCCAGCGTCCCGACGCTGCCGCCAGTGGCCGCAGCCGCGTGACAACCCCATAGAGACGCTCCCCACGCCACGTGCGCCCGAGCTCCTACCTCAATACTTCGGTGACCTTCCGGTCGCCTCCAGCATGTTGCCGAGACCGGCGATGATCAGGTCCATGCCGAAGTCCCGAGACGGGCCCTGAAGCCGCTCCCGATGACCATCAAGCTGACGCAGTGCCTCCAGCGGCGGGTGATCTCGCAGCTTGTTCAACCGTTCGCCGCCGTGCGCCAACTTCCGTTCCATCGTAGCGCGACCGAGACCGTAGGAGTGGATGACACTGAAGGCCAGGGCTGCCTCCCGCTCGGGGAAGCCCGCGTCAAGCAATATCTGCACGTACCCGTCCATCAGTCTCCAGCCTTGGGAGGTAGGAGGCAAATCAAACGTGACCTGATCCAGACCAGGATAATCCCGGAACGCATCGACGTTGCGCGTGTGGAGCGTCCGTAGCCGCTCCTTCCAACTGCCATCATCAGGGGGGATCTCGACGTCGCAAAGAACCGCGTCGATGAGCAACGCAAGGAGGGCCTGCTTGTTCGACACATATCGATAGGTAGCCATCGGGGAGACATTCAGCTCTCGGGCAAGCACCCGCATGCTCAGTGTCTCGAAACCGACGCGCCGGCCCAGACGCAAGCCGACCTCAACGATCTCATCGACGCTCAGCGCGGTCGATCGGGTCGTCGAAGGGTCACCAGAGCCCCGGCCCCGCTTCACACCCGCCCGCACCTGTTCACACCGGTCCCTTCCTCGAGCTTGCCCGTCACGGCCCGCCGACGAGTTCTGCAAGCCCGCCAGCATACAGCCCTCCGCCTCGGCCACCGGGGGGTACAGCTGGCGGACCCCGGTCGCGCCGCGGTTCAGGCGCCGGGTTGAGCACAGCAGGTGTCGCAACTCGGCCAGACATCTCACGACCCCCGCTGCTCGGGGGCTCGCGGGTCGCGTCCCCTCGGGTGGTGTAGGTCCGTCCGCGGGGGTCTCTGCGGTTCAGATCAGGCCGTGATGAGTTCGGCGGGGGCTACTTCTGCTGTCGGGGTGGGTGCGAGCAGGGCCATGGTGTGTGTTCGCTGAGGTAGCGGCGGTCGGTGGTCTGCCCATTCGTCGTGGGCTTCGGCCAGGACGGCGCCGGCGAGGCGGAGCAGGGCGGCGGGGTTGGGGAACACCCCGACGACGTCGGTGCGGCGTTTGGCCTCCTTGTTCAGTCGTTCGAGCGGGTTGGTCGACCAGATCTTCTTCCACAGTGCCCGAGTGGGAAGTTGCAGTAGGCGGCCGTCGAGGAACACGTAGGGGAAGGCCTGTTCGGACAGGCTGCGGTCGCGGAACGCACTCACCTCGGTGTCGAGATCGGCGCAGATCCGGGACACCTCGGACTTGGAGATGCCCGTGTCGGCGCCGAGACCAGGTCGTCGAGCTTGCGGGTGGACACCCCGTGCAGGTAGGCCTCCATCACCACCGCGAACACCGCCTGATCCACTCGGCGGCGGCGCTCGAGCAGGCTGGGGAAGAACGACCCGGTGGGCAGCTTCTCCGATCGGCAACTCCAGATCCCCCGCGGTGGTGGTCAGCGTCCGCACACGGTGCCCGTTTTGCTGGGCGGTGCGGGTGTCGGTGCGCTTGTGCAGGGCGGCGCCGACGGTGTCGGTGAGCTCGGCTTCGATCAACGCCTGGTAGATCGTCTCCGCCGCAGAACGGACACGGTCACCGACATCAGCGGCCTTGAGTGCGTCGAGCACTTCGAGCAGGACAGACTGGTCCAGGGCCATCGGGCCATCGGGTGGCACCTCTCTACGAGTTCCTTGGCGGGATCACACAGAGACTCACGCGGTGGCCCTTCCCACGCGCTCAGCCACGCCGGAATGACCCAGGACTTCCACCACCACCAGGGTCCTCGGGCGAACCGGCTCCCTGCTGCTGCAGCCAGGACAAGCGGGAGATTGGGCCGCCTCGGATCGAACAAGTGGAGGTAGCCCCCTGGAGGCATCCACCGGCGGGCGCGGTGTGGACTAAATCTGCCCTGTTCACTGGGATCGGCCCGTGCAGATTCAGGTGCCCACGACCCCGACGTTAAGCCGTGAGCGGACGGCGGCCTGAATGCGCCAGCATCGCCCGACAATTAGCAGTGAGCCCTTTCCAACCTGGTGGAGAGCGGGCTTGGCGCGCTGCGGCGTGGCGTCACTGGAATGAGTGAAGCTCCTGGTAGACGGGCGATTGCTGAGATCAACTCGTCTCGACCAGGAGCTTCGGTTGCCGACCTACCCTGCGGGGTTGTCCGTGTCCAACCACGCCCTCATCACGCTGTCCGACGCCCTCCGCAGCCGCCGAGCGAAGATCGGCACCCGGTGGCGGCGCCTGTCCGCCGGCGACCAGGCCATGCTTGCGCTGGCGCACCTGCGCAAGGGCGACACCTACGCCGAGCTCGCCGCCGGGTACGGCATCGGCACGACGACGGTGTTCCGCTACATCACCGAGGCGATCGAGGTCCTGGCCGCGCTCGCCCCGACCCTGGCCGAGGCGATGGCGATGGCGATGGCGATGGCGATGATCGTGGCCAAGGCGTTCGTGATCCTCGACGGCACTCTGCTGCGCATCGACCCGGGTCGGGATGGGCTCGGGCCGCGACCGCCCGTACTACTCGGGCAAACACAAGTGCCACGGGGTGAACGTGCAGGTCATCGCCGACGGGGCCGGCAGGTTGGTGTGGGCCTCACCCGCGCTCCCCGGCGCACGCCACGACATGGGAGCCGCACGCGATCACGGCATCCTCGACGCGCTGCGCGAGGCGCAGGTGAAGGTGATCGCCGACAACGGCTACCGCGGCTCCGGGGTCGAGGTCCCGCAGCGCCGCCGCCCGAAGGACCCCGAGACAGGCAAGCGGCGCAAGCTCTCCCGCAACCAGCGCGACGTGAACTCCGCCCACGCCCGCCAGCGGGGACCCGGCGAGCGCGCGAACGCGCAGCTCAAGGCCTGGCGTGTCCTACGCAAGATCCGCTGCTGCCCGCGCCGAGCGACCGACCTGGTCAAGGCCGTCCTGGTCCTCAGCTACGCCGACTGACGCCAAGTGGAAAGGGCTCAGTGACGAAACCGTGCCGCGCGTGACCGCCCGGCAGGCTGGACACCGCCGAACTCGCCGCGAATCTCGTCGGAATCTGGGCAGTGACACGCACATCACCCCACAACTGTGCCCAGTATATCGGGCCGAAATACCGCTCCTGGAACAGGCACCGGCGACACGACTCATCGACCTTGTGAAGCGACCTGACCGCGGAGTCTCGGACATCACCTATTTCAACCGATTGTTCATGGTGTGTCGGTGGTGAGATGGCGGCGAAGGATCTTCCCGGTAGGGGTGCGGGGTAACTCAGGTAACACGGTGATGGTGTCGGGGGTCTTCGAGCTGCGAAGGCGGGAGCGGACGTAGTCGCGTAGTTCCTCGGTGCTGACGGTGGCGGTCGGACGCAACACGACGAAAGCCGCGATGCGCTGCCCCCACTCCTCATCCGGAACACCAGCGACGGCGACGTCGTCGATGGCGTCGTGATCGGCCAAGACATCCTCGATCTCGGCGGGCGCGATGTTCTCGCCACCGCGGATGATGGTGTCATCGGCGCGGCCCTGGACGAACAGATAGCCGTCCTGGTCGACATAGCCCCGGTCTCGGGTAGGAAACCAGCCCTGCGCATCGAGCAGACTACCGGTCTCCGCGTACTCCCCGGCGACCTGAGCACCACGAACAACGATGTCGCCGACAACGCCGGAAGGCAGACGACGACCGGTGACATCATGGATCTCGATACTCACCGACGGAAGAGCCTGACCGACCGATCCCAGACGGGCCTGCACGAGAGGATCATCCGACTCCAACGCAACCCGGTGATCCTCCGGACCAAGCACAGCGACCGACGACGCCGTCTCGGTCAGACCATAAGCGTTGACGAACCCGGTGTGCGGGAAACGCTGCAAAGCACGGCGCAGCACACCCGCCGAGATCTTCGCGCCGCCGTAGGACATCGACCGCAACGTGTCCGGCCCGTAGGAGTCGACCCTCTCGAGCCGGTCCACGATCCGCGCCAACATCGTGGGCACAACCATGGCATGAGTGACCCCCTCGTTGGTCACGACACGCAGCCAGTCCTCGGGAGTGAACCGGTCGAGATAGACGATCCGACGCCCGGAGTAGAGATTACTGAGCAAATTCGCCACCGCAGCGATGTGATAAGGCGGCACACTGACGATGGTGGCATCCTCACCGCTGCTCGCGGCGAACTCGACCGAGCCGATGACATAAGAGGTCAGATGCGTATGACGCAGCAGCGCGCTCTTGGGTGCCGCGGTGGTGCCCGAGGTCATCAAGACGACCGCCACATCGTCGAGATCGGGGACACACGGGTCGGGCACAGGATCATGAGTCTCACTACACCGAACCCACTCCGCCACCGAGATCGCCCGACACGGCATCCGGGCCGGGTCCTCAGCGATCACGAAAGGCCGCTCATGACGACCCAGGATCCCCGCCACCTGACCATCGGAGAGCCGGTAGTTCACCGGCAAGAACGGCACCCCCGCGGCCGCAGCCGCGAACAACGCAACCGGGAAAGCCGGACCATTACCACCCAGGAACACCACGAC
>NZ_FNBE01000036.1 GCF_900102195.1 Pseudonocardia oroxyli | reverse complement strand
CCGCCAGTCATTGAATATATCTCGAGCACCGTCCGGACGACCTCTGGCCTCAGACCGCTCTCTACGAAGCTGCGTCCGCCACTCCAACCCACCTGACTAACGGCGGCAACCTTCATCGACTGGAGCCTCTCCTACCCATGACCACCTTGTAATCATAGTCATTCATCACCTCGCCCGTGACTTCATTCTTGTAGAAGTGCACCTGGTAGTACCCGTAGGGGCTCTGCTTAGTGAGAGTTGTCCGCTTGCACCACTGGTTAGCGCCCCCTCGCTGGGCAAAGCGCGACTGCAGTGCGCGGTCTCAAATCGGCTGTCTTGCAGTTGAGCTACCGTTCGCTTCTAATCCCTCACGATCTTCTCGACCCCAAGACACGCGACGAGTTCGTCCAGGGCGGGCGTGAGGAAGACCTGAAACTTTAGACCACCGGAAGGACGGTCATCCACGTAGCCGATACACAGCTCCTCCTTGGAGGTGTCTCTGAGGTCGGCGACGGCCTTGGTGAATCCAACTGGCCCCTGCCGCGGTTTACCCGCCGCCATTGCGAGAGCAGGAGAAGAACTTGACTGCTTGGCGCACTTGCTCGGAATTGGCTACCTCTCTGACCGTGCTCGAATCTGTTTCGCGAGCCGCCTGCTTCGGTGACGGACAGCCTGGGGCAAGACGCCTGATTCAGAGATTCGAAGTAGCTGACCCCGAGTCTCATCAAGCTCGAAGAGTAGGTCCTTCTGCATTTTCTCCAGCCACTGAATCGCGAGATCTGTCCAGTATGCCTGATCGCTACGCAGTGCTGAGGCGACTACCTTTTCGAGAAGTCCCCGGGGCGATCCCCCTACTCTGGGTGAAATTGTTGGCCACGCCTCATTGAACTGCTCAAGAGCGCTGACCATGTCGCCTTCTAGTAGCGGCCAGAGGGAGACTGGGTAGTCCATGTCAATTTCGCTGCGCGGCCGGTCCCTGTCTCCTGTCCACAGGCCTGACTGATCTTGGACTACTCCGATCCAGTCACCACCAGGTCGCACTACTAACGGTTGCCACATCGCTCGTCATCCATTCCAGCGAGTGTATCCGGCATCAATCCCATGGCTTCGTAGGAAGTCGCTGAATTGT
Organism: Pseudonocardia oroxyli; assembly: GCF_900102195.1. Taxonomy (GTDB): domain Bacteria; phylum Actinomycetota; class Actinomycetes; order Mycobacteriales; family Pseudonocardiaceae; genus Pseudonocardia; species Pseudonocardia oroxyli. The sequence continues at coordinate 12,473 of NZ_FNBE01000036.1, read as the reverse complement.
TGGCGCGTACGCTCGGACCATCGGTCTCCATAGTGTCCGCTCTGCTCGTCAAACTGCATTCGCCCACTGGCGTCCCGCCTAAATATCCCCCCCAATACCTGGCTTTCGTCAAGCGAGCCAGATCTCGCCAGGCGCTCGTGAGGGCTCCCAGGGATCGCGAGATGGGCTTTGGGGTCTCCGACTAGGAGTCTGTTGACCGTCGGGTCGAAGACGTACTCAATTCCTCCTCGCCTAGGCGAATAGACCTCGAACGCTTTGATGGACCTTACATTCTCGCTGACTTCAAGAACACCTGGGGCTGGGCCGCTACCGCAGTTCGATCCTCCACACGCCTCGTCGCCGGATGGCTGGTCAGCGTCTAGGTCACCGCGGGTGAAGCCCGTCGAACTCCAGGGAGAGGGGCCCTCTCCGAGCAGTCCCCCGCGCAGCGGAAGGAGCGAACCGATCGCACGCGTCGGGCGAGCTCCGAAGCCTGCCAGGAGGCCGGATGCGGAGCTGAGGAAGTCTCCAGCGTCGCAGCCTTCGACACTTTGCAAGCACGCCATGGCGTCTGCGATCTGTTGGTCGAGGTCGAGTGTCTCCTCGAGCCCGACCTCGGCACGGCAGGTGCTGCGGAGCAGGCGGGGTCCACACCCGCCGTTGTCGGTCATCTGGGTCGTCGTCGATGCGGAGGCTCCGGTGCGTTGCTGGACCCAGGAGCCGTTGAAGATCTCCGCGGCAGCTTCGATGGCAGGGTTGCCGCCGACCGCGCAATCCATCGCTGCAGCGCCTGCACCACCGAGAGCGCAGGCCAGTCCGGCCGCGGCGTCGGGCGTCATCACCTTCGGGAGCTCTGTCCAACCGGGCTGGATCCGGGTGAAGATGTCGCCGTCGGAAGCGGCTCTCAACGCTTCCAGCGCGAGTCGAGCGGCCTCCGCGACCGGGTCGAGTGCTACCTGATTGGCTTGCTCCACGGCTGCGACTGCCGCGGCAGTCCCGGTGCCTCCGTTCGCGAAGCCTCCACCGGGAGCCCCGGCAGGTGGCGCTGCGACTCCTCGGGCCGGGGCAGCTGCCCGCGCGGGAGTAGCGGCTCGTGCGGGTGCCGCTGCCCTCGCCGGGGCCGGCGTCTGCGCCGTGGGCGGGCTGAGCGGCCTGATCACCGGCAGTAGACGAACGGGCATTGATACCGGACCCGCAGATCCGCCCCCGCCTGCCGAGCCGACAGCGCTGACTACCCGCGTCACCTGAACCGCGCGCACGATGGCGGTCACGATTGCGGGGATGAATTGCAGGAAGTGCCCGGTGGGGTCGATGTGAACGAGCGGATTGGCGTTTCCGTACTGGTGGCGGTTGGCGTTCACCGAGACGGGGCTGCCGGGGAGGGTCATGCTGTCGCGACTGTCGAATTGCCCGGTATCCGGGTTGTACCAGCGGGCGGCCATGTTGACCCGGCCTGTGGAGCTGTCGGTCCATTCGCCTTGGTAGCCGAGGTTTCCAGCCATCCCGCCTGACCAGATCGTGGCGCCCAGCGGGTCGTACCTGGTGTAGCCGACGATGCCGGTGCCGGCGGACTCGTACTGGGCGATCTGGTCGTTGTGCAGGTCGGTCCAGGACCAGCGTGCGTCGAGACCGGGGCCGCTACCGGTGACCGTGGCGGCGACTGTGCCGGTGGGGTTGCGCACGTAGCTGGCGGCGGCGTCGGCGGCGAGGGTGTTGCTCAGGCCGCTGTAGGAGTGTCCGGCCAGGACGGACCGGCCGAAGGCGTCGTAGGTGTAGGTCTGGGTGCCGCCGGCGTGGTCTTGCTCGATGGCTTGACCGAAGGCGTCGGACAGGGTCGCGTCGCCGCCTGCGTCGGAGAGGGTGCCGCGCGCGGTGTAGGTGTAGGCGGTGCCGTCAGCGGTGAGTAGCCGGTTGCGGGCGTCGTAGGTGAAGGTCTTGGCGCCGTTTCCGGTGCGGTTGCCCGAGGCGTCGTAGGTGTAGTCGGTGCTGGTGCTGGTGCTGGTGTCGTTCCACGAGGTGAGCCGGTTGGCCTCGTCGTAGGTGTAGCTGTCGTAGGTGCCTGCGCCGCCGTCGTCGACCCACTTGGAGGTGAGGTTGTCGTTGGCGTCCCAGCCGTACTCGACGATCGTTTGAAGTGCGGCGCCGGCGGTGAGTTCGTCGCTGACCAGGCGGTGGGAGGTGTCGTAGCCGAAAGTGCGGACCTGCCCGCCGACACCGTGCCCGATCCCGGTGACCTGGCTGAGGTCGTTGTAGGTGAACTCCTGGCTGCCGGTGTCTGGGTGGGCGAGGGTGGCGAGTCGCCCCGCGGCGTCGTAGGTGTAGTCGGTGACGCCCGCCGCGTCCGTGCGCTGGGTCATGCGGCCGTCGTCGTCGTAGGTGAACGACGACGCTCCTGCCGCCCCCGACACGCTGGTTTCGAGGCCGCGGTCGTCGTAACCGACGGTGACCGTTCCTGCCCCTGCGGTGGCGGAGGTGACCCGTCCGGCGAGGTCGCGGGTGAAGGTCTGGGTAGCGGTCGCGGCCTCCGCACCGGTGCCGGTGCGCTCGACGAGCCGCCCGAGCTCGTCGTAGGCCGACGTGGTGGACACCCCACCGGGCAGCGCGTCGGTGGTGGCGTACCCGGCGAGGTTGTAGGTGGTCGTCCAGGTCCGGTCGGCCGGGTTGGGGTGGGCCGCTGTCGGGGGTTCGATCTTGCTTTCGGGCAGGTGCCAGCTGTTGTAGGTCGTCCAGAACTCGTTGCCGCGCCCGTCGAGGAAGCGGGTCTGGTTGCCTGCGGCGTCGTAGCCGAACTCGGTCTCGATCGCGGGGGCACCGCCGCCGACGGGTTCGCGCTGCCAGGTCAGTTCGCCGCGGCGGTTGTAGTCATAGTCGAACTGGTTGCCGTTGCGGTCCCAGAAGGTGCGGACCAGCCCGGCCTTGTCGAGGCGCTGGTGTTCCCAGGTCAGCAGAGTGTCGGTGGCGTCGTAGGTGCCTGCGCCGCCTTGGCGGCCGGCGAGGTCGTAGAAGGAGCGGCTGTAGGTGTCGTCTGGGAGGGTGACCCGGATGATCCGGCCGGCACCGTCGTAGTCGGTGCTGGTCGTCTCGCCGGCGCCGTCGGTGCTGGTGGTGACCTCACCTGCGGCGTTGTGGGTCTGGGTGGCTATGACGCCTTCCGGGGAGGTGACCTGTGTGAGTCGGCCGCCGGTGTCGTAGGTGTAGGTGGTGGTGTGTGCGGTGGAGGTCTGCCGGACGACCTCGGTCGAGGTGAGCGGCTGCCCGAGCATGTCGTAGGTGGCCGTGACCATCGCGCCGGTGCCGTCGGTGGCCGAGAGGTGGTTACCGATGGTGTCGTAGGTGAACAGCTCCTGCCCGCCGTCTGGGCGGTCGATGCGTGAGACGTTGCCGAGCTGGTCGTAGCCGTACTCGGTGGTCTCCCCCATGGGGTCGGTGATCGAGGTGAGCTGCCCGACCTCGTCGTAGGTGCGGGTCTGCTGCGGGGTCTGGCCGCTGCCCGCGCCGGGAGCGGTGTACTCCGCACCCTGTTCGGACACCAGCCGCCCGGCGCCGTCGTAGCCCAGGACCTGCCAGTTGCCGTTGGCGTCCTCCCGGTCGGTGACCTCACCGAAGGTGTTGTAGCCCGTGGAGGACGTAGCCGAGGCGGTCACCGGGGACACCCCGGCGATGCTGACGAGCGCGGGTGGGGCGGTCTCGGTGACGAGCCGGCCGGCCTCGTCGTACTCGAGGTAGACGGTGTTGCCGTTGGGGTCGGTGCGGCTGGTCGGCAAGCCGTCCTGCCCGAGCGCCGCGCTGGTGCGGATGACCCCGGAGTCGGGGTCGGGTGCGGCGCCGGAGTAGAGCTCGCCGATCTGGGTGGCGTCGAGCGCAGCCTGGACGACGACGACGTCGTCGAGGCCGCCGGTCCAGTGGTCCACGGAGATGTCGTTCCACTGGCCACGCCCGATGGTGAGCGGGCCGTCCGCGGTCCAGCCCTTTGCCGCGCGGGCCTGGGTCTGCTGGTGTGCGCCGTTCACATAGAGCGACACCGTGCCGGCTTCGGCGTTGTAGACCCCGGTCAGCAGCGTCCAGGTGTTCAGCGCGGCGCTGCCGGTCGATCGTGCCTGGACCTCCCCGTAGGAGACGGTGTCGGTATCGGGCATGGTCATGGCCCACCGGTTGGCGCCGTGGTTGTAGCCCAGGAAGAACGCGCTCGGGAGGTTCCCGTCCGCGGCCAGGGCGTTGCGGTTCGCGCCGCCTGCCGCCAGGCTCACCCACACCGACGCAGTGAAGCTGCGCGCGGTGTCGATGGCCGGGCCCGGCGTCTCCAGGGAGCCGGACCCGGTGAAGGTCGCCGAGCCGCCCCGGTCGATGGTCCACCCCAGCCCGCTCCCCACGCTCGTGGCGGGGTTGTTCGCGCCGGTGTCTCGGGCGGTCGTGCCGCTGGTCTCGTCCAGCGGCCACCAGCCGGCCGGGCTGGTCGGGTCGTCGGACAGGTAGCGGGTCGTGGCGGTGACCCGGCCGAGCGGGTCGTGCATGGCGTCGGTTCGCCCGACCATGACCCCGCCCGGGCCGGTGTCCAGCCTCGAGGTGATGTGGTCGTCCCGGTCGTAGCTCCATGTGGTGGTGCGGTCGAGCCCGCCGGGGTCCAGGGTGCCGGTGGTCTGCCTGCCCGCGGCGTCATAGGCGGCGGTGCGCTCTGTGGCGCCGTTGTTGGTGATCTGGCGGACGAGGTTGCCTGCGGCGTCGTAGGTGTTGTCCTCGACCACGAACTCGGCCGTGCCGTCCGTGCGTACGGTCGTGGCGGGCAGCCCGTTGTCGGTGTAGGTGTAGCGGGTCGTGTAGCCCATCGCGTCGTGCTCGGCGGCCAGCCGTCCGGCCGGGTCGTAGTCCTTGGTCAGGGTGATCAGGTCGGCGCCGGGGTCCGGGTCGTTCGGGTCCCCCACGAAGTTGTTGATCTTGACGAGGGTGAGGCGGTCCTCGGTGTCGTAGAGGTTGGCCAGCACGCGCCCGTCGGGTTCGATCTCTTTGAACATGCGGCCGAGGTCGTCGTACTCGTAGTAGGTGATCTCCCCTTCCGGGTTGGTCACCGAGATCAGCTGACCGAGGCTGTTGTAGGCGTTGGTGGTGCTGCGGGCGGCGTCGCCGCCGGTGACGTCCTCGGTGGTCTCCTCGACGGCGCGGCCGTCGGCGTCGTAGTCGATGGTGGTGCGGGCGGTGTGGGTGGCGCCGGTGACGGCGTTGAGGACACCGGGTGCGGTCTGAGTCTCCACTCGGCCGAGCAGGTCGTAGGTGGTGGTCCAGGTCAGGCCGCCCGGGTGGGTATCGGTGTACTCGGTGCGTGTGGCTTGGCGGCCGAGGGCGTCGTAGGTGAACTCGGTGCGCTTTCCGGCGGCGTCGATGATCTCGGCGACATCGCCGCTGGCGAAGTAGCGGATCGTCTGTACCGCCCCGCCAGGGGTGATGACCTCCGTGGGGAGGCCGGCGGGGATGGTGCCGGAGTCGACGGCGGGGTGGGTGCCGGGGTGGGAGTAGTCGGTCTCGGTGACCCGCCCGAGCGGGTCGGTCACCGAGGTGCGGTGGCCGTAGGCGTCGTAGCCGTAGCTGGTGCGGTAGGTGTCGTCGCTGGCGGAGCTCGAGCGGCCGTCGCGTTCGGTGAGCATGACGTCGTTGCGGCCGTCCGGGGCCGGGTTCTCGGTGGTCGCGTCGGGGAAGTAGGTGTAGTACTCCGAGGAGCACTTGTCGGCGGCCTGGTCCTGGCAGGTGATGAGCTGGACGGTGTTGCCCCGGACGTCGTACAGCTCCTGGGTGACCACCCCGCGGGGGTCGTAGACCATGTTCCGGTCGCCGCGGACGTCGTAGCCGTAGTGGGTCATGTTGCCCAGCGAGTCCTCCGACGACACGACCCGGTTCTTCACCAGATCGACCGTGGAGGCGATCTCCGCGCCGCCGGGCTTGGTCACCACTGTCGTGGCGACCGGCATGGTCACCTGCGAGGCGACGCCGGAGAGCATGGTGTAGGCCAGCGGCACGGTGCGGGTGGCTGCGTCGTGGGTGTCGGCGATCTGCTCGGCGGACAGCGCGGAGCGGTAGATCGCGGTCTCGGCGATGGAACCTGGGAAGTACCCGGCGGTGGTGGGTCCGTGGGAAGCCCAGCTGCCGTCCCAGCGGCCCGCACCGAAGTAGGCGTGGCCGGAGCCGATGTCGCCCATCACGTCGTGGACTTCGCCGACGAGCTCGCCGTCGAGGTAGAGCTTGTGGACGTCGTCGTCGAAGGTGAGCACGGCGTGGTGCCACTGGTCGTCGTTGACGGTGCCCGAGGTGGTGACCTGGTTCCAGGCGAACCCGCCGCGCAGCTTCCCGTCGGTGCCGACGTAGAGGGCGGGCACCCAGTTCCCGCCGACCATCGAGCTCATCGGGTCGTTCTGGTAGCCGTAGAGCACGCCTCCGGCGCTGGTGTTGGGCATCTTGAACGACACCGCCACCGACACCGGGCCGTCCCCTGGCATCCCCCGCTCGCCGAGATCCACATATGAGGAGGTCCCGTTGAACGCCGCGGCGGTGGTGCCCGCGAACGGGCCGGGTGAGCCGAGTGTGACGCTGTTGTAGGTGGCCGTGCCGCCGCGGACCTGGTTGACCGCATCGACGGTGCCGGTCTCGCCCATGCGCCAGTAGTCCGCCGGAGCGCCGCCGAGCATGGAGGCGACGTAGACGTCGCTACTCCCCCAGACCTGCGGGTTGTTCAGGCGCCACTGGCCGCCGTTCTCGTCGATGAGGCTGTGCACGCGGCCGGTGACGGTGTCGTACCAGATCTCGGCCTGCATGCCGCCCGACGGGCGGGTGATCCGCTCCAGCACCGGGTGCCCGTTGGTGCCCAGATCGTGCAGCTGTGCGACGGTCTGCTCGGGTAGCGGCCGGTTGAAGAACGCGACATCGGAGATGTCGCCGGTGAAGAAGCTCGCCGGGGCAGGTGTCGAGCCGCTGTTCGCGTGACCGGGCCAGCCGCCGCCGACGAAACCGGCGCCGACGTAGACGTAGGCGGAGTCGTCGCCGAGGTTGTTGATCGTGTTGATGGTGAACTCGTCAACGAGCTCCCCGTCGAGGTAGAGCTTCTGCACCGACCCGGCACCGGTCAGCGCGACCTGGTGCCACTCGCCGTCGGTGACCGACCCCGGGGTGATCAGCGGGGTCGTGCCGTCGTTCCAGAACTGGCCGCGCAGCTTGCCGTCCGAGCCGATGTAGAGGGCTGGGACGTAGGCACCCGAGGTGCCGCCGGGTTCGGTGATGGGGTCCTCGCTGTAGCCGAAGAGGACTCCGCCCGCGGTGCTGGTGCGGAACCACATGTTGATGCTCTGGTACTGGCCCTCCACGACGAGCCGCTTGGGCAGCTCGACCCGCGAGGAGGTGCCGTTGAAGCCCGCCGAGGTGGAGTCCGAGCTCGGCATCGCCTGGCTCTGCTCGAGCGCGACGTCGGTGTAGACGGCCTTGTCGGTGCCCGCGTTGGCCAGCACGCTGCTCGACGCGGTCGCCGTGCCGGTCTCCTCGTTGAGCCGCCAGAACCCGGTCGGGCCCTCGTTGACCACGGCGTTGGCGTGCTGAGACACCCACCTGTTGTCGTACTGGGTGCAGGTCGCCGGAGTCTCCGGAGCACACACCTCGGTGAGCTGGTCGGCATCGCCGTAGGAGTAGGTCCACACGTCCGTGCCCGACCAGGACACCGGCGCCGACGCGCCACCGGCCTTGGCGTGAGTCACGTGCGCCACGGTCGATCCGACCGGTGTGCCCCAGTTCAGCCAGACGACCCGCCCAGAAGCCGAGGTGATCGACTCGGCCTGCCCGGAGCCGTTGTAGCCCAGGGTCAGGGTGCGGCCGCTGGCGTCGGTGATCGTCGTCAGCCGGAACACCCCGGTCCCGCCGGCCTGGCTGAAGGTGTAGACGGTGGCGTTCTTCTCCGTGAGCGTGTAGCCGGTGACGGTGGTGCCGCTCAGGGTCGCGGCGACCCGGGCGTGGCTGCCCTCGAGTGCGGTGAACGATCCGTCGGGGTTGCGCCCGAAGGTGGCGTCCTTGCCGTCGGGCAGGGTGACGGTGACCATCGCGACCGCGCCGCCGCCCGCGACGGGTACCTCGGTGGCGCGGGCGTCGAGCAGGCTCGACCAGCCGGCGCCCATGGCGTTGGTCCGCCGCATGTCGAGGCTGTTGTAGTGCCGTGTCAGCGAGGCCTCCGGGCCCACGGTGACGACCTGGGCGTCGGTGGCCGACGCGGTGTAGTTCCCGATGGTGGTGTCGAACCCGCGCCCGGCGTTCTGACTCAGCCGGCTGTTGAGCGCGGGCTGCGGAACGGCGGTGCCGAAGGCCATCGCCGGCGTCGTCGGGCCGTATGCGCCCTGGTCGAACGGGATCACCGTCCACAGGTAGCGCTTGCCCCACTCCAGCACGCCGGCGGGCACGTCCCAGTGCGTGCCGAGCCAGCCGGAGTTCGCCACCTCGGTGGCCGACTCGTCGAAGATCGTGAACTTGTAGGTCAGCCCCAGGTTGGGCCAGTTGTCCGGGTCCGAGCCCTCCACCGACAGATGCGGGGTCAGGGTCCCGACCTCGGTGTTGTTCGCCGGGTACCGCAGCCCCACCTGGGGCGGGGTGTTCTCGGTGTAGGTGACGTCGATGTAGGGCCGGTACGAGCTGGAGTAGTCAGACGAGGTGAACCGCTTGAACGCGTTGTTGTCGACGTCGGAGGCGATCAGAGCGAGCCCGTTGTTGGTCGGGGTGGTCGCCCAGCCCTCGATGACACTCGCCGCGATGGGGATCTGGATCCACGAGCCGATCGAGCGGTCACCGGTGGTGTTCGCGCAGGCCACCGAGTGATTGGTCGGTGTTGCTGTGCCTGCCAGCGCCGCGCCGAAACCCGGCCCCGGGAAGGTCGCCGAGGCCAGCCCGGAGGCCGTCCAGGGGCTCGTCACCGAGAAGGCGTTGATGGGCCTGTACTCCGAGCAGCTGACCACCCGGGTCATGAACAGGTTCAGGTTCGCCGACGACACCGCGCCGAAGGTCGTGCCTTGGGTGAACTCGGGGAACTTGACGAAGCCACGTGACCTGGTCGCGCCGCCGTTGAAGGTGCCGACGGCGATGGAGTCGCCGTTGTTCGCGGTGCCGGCGTCGTCGTCGACCATCGCGTCGTCGACCTGCACGGTGAACGCGGTCGGGTCCACCCGAACCGGATACTGGCGTGCGGGATCGTCGAGCCAGGCGCGGTCTGCGCTCACCTGAAGCGCCAGGCCGCCGTCGTGCTCGACGAGCGCGTAGTCCACCGCGGTGGACTCGGCGAAGCTACCGCCCACGGGGTCGACGTTCGCGTCGCGCATGTAGCCGTTGGGTACGTGAACGACCACCTCGCCGGCGGTGTTGCGCAGATCGACAGCCCCGGACTCGGTGAGCTCCGGGGTCAGGCCGGACAGCGTCAGCGGGAACAGCCACGACGACGCCGCCGCGGGCGAGTTGAGGACCAGGGTCTCCTTGACCCCGGTCGCGGAGAGCTGGAGCTCCAGGTCGGTTTCGGGCAGCACACCGGCGTAGGTCGCGACCGAGTCCACGTAGGTCGGCACGACGCTCGCCGCGCCGTCCAGGCGGTAGCCGAACTCCTCCCCGTCGGTCAGACGCAGCGTGACCAAGTCCTCCTGCGCCGGTGCACTCGCCGCGGCCGGAGCGACATCTGCTGCAGGCTGGGCCGGCGGAGCCGCCTCCGGCTCGGTCGGGGCGGGCGCGGTCGGCCCCTGCGCTGTCGGGACGGTCGGGCCGACCTGAGGCGCCGACTCAGGCCCCGGTTCGGTCCCGGACGGGGCGGCCGGGTCCGACGATGGCGTGGTCGTTCCCGGTTCCGGGTCGGGGATGGGTGCGGCCGTGGGTTCGGCCGGGGCAGGAGCGGGGTCCTGTGGGGCTGTCACGTCCGGGGTCCCGGTGGCCGGGTCAGGAGCGGTCTCGGTGGCCAGGGAGATGTCGAGACCGTTCGCGGCGGGGCGCAGGCGCCCGTCACCCCGCTCGACGAGAGTGGAGTCGATCGGTTGCCAGGAGCCGTCGGCCGCCTGGAAGTTCGCGGGGCCGGTGAACACACGTCGGGTCACCGAGCCGTCCGCGTTGGCGTAGACGTCGATGGTGGCGCTGGACTCCTCCGCCAGTCGCACGCTGGTTTCGGGGTCGAACCGCGCCTCAGTCGCCGGGGTGACTGCGGGCTCGGCAGCGACCTCGAACGGCGCGTAGGGCTCGACGGTTCCCGGCTCCTGCTCGACGGGCCTGCCCATGCCGTTCCCGGAGCTGGTGGCGTCGGCCGGTACCTGTATCCCGACATCTGGTGCCCGACCGCCGCCTGGTTCGGGCACCGCGATGTCCGCGGCATCCGGGAGAGTCTCAGAGTCCGCGGCCCATGCCGTCGTCGACCCGATCCAGCTCCACAGCCGCGAGAGGCCGATACCGTCCGTCGAGCTCGGCGGCGTCAGCATCGTCAGCATGATCGCCATGACCGTGACGACGCCGACCCGGCGTGCCGAGCGCGCCACCCGGCGCAACCCGCCCCCGCCCTGCAGCGGCGCCCGCCCGTCGCCGGACCGCGCGGCGACGCGAACCCGACGGCGCACGGCACAACCGATGATCATCTGACGAAGCTTGATGGGTACGGACACGGCAGACTCCCTGGAGGTGCGCTGAAAGACGGTGACGAGCGGGCGACTCAGTCGGCGAACTGCGTCAGTTCCTGCTGTATCGCTTCGGCCCAACCGCCGGACGGGCCCGCAGCGAGCGCGTGCACATTGGGGGCCGTCCGGGCCCGGCTCGGTGACGACGAACCGAACGCCTGGATGCGAGGCGGCCTCGGCGAGCGCCGCCTGATTGGCCAGGGTCCCGCCCGCGACGACCACGTCGCATCCGGCCGCTGTGAGACCCGTGAGGAACGCTCGGGCGCCGTCGATCGTCTGCGGACCTCGAACCGCTCGGTGCTGAACCCTGATCAGGCTGTCCGTGGATGCGGCCTGCATGCCCGCCCAGAGCTGTCCGGCCTGCGGATCGCGCAGGCCGTCCGAGCCGGTGAGCAGGCACGCCGACTCCTGGCGGTAGTGGCGAGCCCGCGCAGGCTCAGGCCACAACGCCCACGCCACGGCACCGATGACCATCAGCGCGACAGCGCCGACCGTGATCGGCAGCCACCAGCGCCTGGCCCTCGCTGTCGTGGTCAGACGGGTCGGTCCCGGCTCGCTCATGGTCGCCTCCAGGCATGGGCTGTCGAACCGGAACCGCGCAGGTCGATCAGAGCGTTCATCGGTACTGCCTGATCCAGTCGACCATCATCTCCGAGGGCCGGTAGGGGCCGTCGCCGTTGAAGGCGTCGAGCTGGATGGTCATGTGCATCGCTCGTGGCGGCTGATGGCCGGGTTCGCAGTCGGCGAACCATTGCGCGCCGTCGATGTAGCCGATGATGCAGCGATCGGTCCACTCGACGGCGTAGTTGTGCCACTGGGTGACGTCGAGAGCGCGACTGGTCTGGGTCTGGCTGTTGGAGGCGCCGTAGTGCAGGAAGAAGTCCACGTTCTGCCTGTCGGGGTCGGAGATCTCGGCGTAGTCGACCTCTCCGCCCACGGGCCAGTCCTCGGCGTCGGGCCACAGCAGCAGCACGGGGTGGTAGTCCGGGTCCCCGACAGGTGCGCGCATCCGTGCCTCCCACTTGCCTCGGTACTGCCCTGTTCGATAGGCCATGCCGCCGGAGTCACCGGCTGTGTTGCCGCGCACCGTCACCACGTCGCCGTCGACCGACCAGGCGGACGCGACCCGGCGGCCGTTGTTGTCGTGACCCGCGCCCTCGTAGAGGCCCCATCGGGCGGGATCCGGGGGGCCGACGTAGTCGAACTCGTCCCCGGCCACCGGGGCGCCCCACCCGAGCAGCGCAGCCGCGGTCTGCCCTTCGACACCGGGCACGACCGAGGGATCGCCCCCTCCCGGCTGCGTCACACCGCCGCCCGGAGCCGGAGTGGGCGGGCTGAGAGGCGGTGTCGTCGGCGAAGGCCGCGGCGGGGCCGGAGCTCGAGTCGGTTGTGACACCGTGGGCGCCGGTACCCGGGTGGCAGGCGCGGCCGCGGTGGGCGCCGGTCGGGCTGTCGGGGTCTGAGGGGTGGGCTGGGCGGGTTCGCCCGGCGCAGCCGAGGGCTGCGGGGCACGACTCGGCGCTGCAGTGGTCGCCGCGGGGGTCGACGCACGTGACGGCGGCGGTGTCGCCGCAACCGGGGCAGGGCTCTGCGCGGCGGATGTCTGGCCTGCGGGTGCCTGGGCTGCGGGCGTCGGAGTGCGGGGTGCCGCACGGGTCGGTGTCGAGCTCGTCGCACGGCCGGCCGATGGGGTCTGCGACCGCGAGCTCGCTTGCGCGGTGCCTGCGGGATCGGTCTCCTCCGGCTCACACGGTCTGATGGCCACGTCGAGGTCGCCTTGGGCGCCCGCACCGCCGGCCGCGGGGTCGGAGCTCGCCCAGCGGGCTTCCCGACAGGCTCCTG
>NZ_FNBE01000035.1:10332-14673 GCF_900102195.1 Pseudonocardia oroxyli | reverse complement strand
GTGGCCAGCGAGCTGCGCGACAACCCGCGCGGCTACGAGATCGGCTCAGACTTCGCCGCACTAGCTAACACCGCGCTGCGCCAGCTGATCCCCGCCGCGGTCCCCCCACAGGCAGTGGTCTGGTACGCCCACCACGGCGAGTTCTCCAGCTACGACCCTGCCGGCCCGGAGACCTTGACGAAGATCGATCTGCGCTGGGACGGCGAGCGCTACCTCGACCCCGCCGCGGCCGCTCACCATCTGCTCAGCAGCGGGCAGTTCGGCGAGTACAGCGCCCTGCTCCAGCTCGAGCCCGTGGACGCCCTGCTGAGCCAATGGACCTGGGACACCGCCCCGGTCCCCGGCCCACGCCCACCAGCTCGATGAGCACGTCGAGGACGAGCACGGCTGGATGAGCAGCGCGCAGTACCGGGTTCCCGGCGCCGCTATCCTGCGCGAGGTCGTCGAGGCCTACCAGCCGTACCGGGAGATCATCACCGAGCAGCTCACCCGCGCGCTCGTCCTGCGTTTCGACTCCGGGCCCGACGCCCCCGGCGACTGGGCGCTGCGCGTGGCCGCCTCGCAGGTGTCCGCCGAGCAGAAGCAACGCACGTTCGAGCGGCTCGGCGCATCCGCGGACATCAAGGTCCTCGGGCCCGACACCGAGTGGGCCGAGCTCGACGAGCACCTGGCCGCGGCTAACGAGACGCCGGACATCGCGGCGGTCATCGTGCAGACCCCACCCCCGCGGCACCTGGTCCCCCTGCTCGACCACATCGCGCCAGCCAAGGACATCGACGCTTTGGGCGCCGACTCCGCACGGCCGGCGTGCGCGACGGCGGACGGCATCACCCGCGTCGCCGCGCCCTACCTCGAACACGGCGCCTCCGTCGCCGTCATCGGCAGCCGCGGCTTCGTCGGCTCCGGGGTGGTCACGCTCCTGCGCCGCGGCGGGCACGAGCCCCTCGAACTCGACCAAGGCGATGACCTGCGCCAGGTACGCGAGGTCGACGTCGTCATCTCCACCACCGGCCGAGCCGGGCTACTCACCGCCGAGCACCTCCACCGTGACCACCAGCTCGTCGTCGACTCCGGATTCATCCCCTACCCGTCCGGCCCGATCGGCGACGTCCACCCCAGTGCCGCCCACCTCCCCCGCGCGATCACCCTGTACCCGGCGGGATCGGACCCGTGGAGATGGCCACCCTCGCCGAACGACTCACCCAGCAAGTCGCCGCCCCAGACCTCGGATCGTGGCGCTTCCTCGGCCCCAACATCGACCACCCCGAACTACGCCGCACCACCGCGACACTCGAGGTAGCAGCCCAACACGAACGCGCCCTGCAGATTCCTGGACCCGGCCGGGAACTCGGGATCGAGTACGACCCCTGAGCACCCGGACGTGGCCTTCCCCCGGTACCGCGGACTCCGACCCTTGAGGTGGTGTTGTCGCCGAGGGACGGATGGTCGTTGTGCCTGCTCCTAATCCGCCGGAGTCCCGGCAGCCCGCGGTCGAGCTCGCCCGTGTCGGCGAGCGGCCGGCGCGCGAGGTTGCACAGAAGACGACAGATCTCCGCCCACGCCTTCACCTTCAACACTCCTCACTATGCAGCGAGGGGCCCAAGTCCACCCGTCGCCAGAGGGTCAGCCTTCAGCGGTCGTCACCATTGTCCCCGGGAGCCCCCGGCCGAGTCGCCGGAGCCGCTGGCCCCGTCTTCGGTCCTCAAGCTCCTCAGTGACTCAGGCGCAGGGCCGGACGCGGGTTTTTCCCGTTTCGCTACGGTTGGGCGATGCGTGAGACAGGCAAGGTAGTCCCACGGCGGCGGGTTGCGCCGCCGGCGCAGATCTGGCCGCTGCTGTTGGCGCTCGTGTTCGCCGCAGCGTGCACGTCCGTCCCGCCGAGGGACGTGGTGGTCCAGCCGACGCAGGTCGATCCACGTGGCCTGGTCGGGACCTGGACCATCGCGGACAGCCCACGCGGGGAGTTCGTGGGCGCGATGGCGTCGTTCGATGCGGAAGCGTTCGTTATCGAAGACGGCTGCTTCCGTGCCGGTGGCCAGTGGCGGGCGAGCTGGTCAGGGGAGTTCCTCGCCCGGACCGTTGACGCTCAGACCGCTTGCGACACCCGCCCACAACCGCACGATGCGGCGATAGCGTGGCTCGAGAGTGTCACCTCGGTAGTCATCGCCGCTGACGAGGTGACGTTTCTGGATTCCAGACGCAGCGCGGTTGCGCAGCTGTTGCGGGAGAAGACCGAGCCGACGGCATCCAGCGTCCTACTCACGAAAGTGACGGCGGTTGCGGCTGGAGACCTGGAGGCGTACGCGCATCCCGCTCCTGAGCTGCCCGATCGCTTGGACCCGGCTGCGGACATCGCGACAGGGGCCTGGGTTCCTGACGTGCCGACGGACCCGGTTGCGAGGCCGTCGTTGGATTTCCAAGCGAACGGAATGTGGTATGCCCAATACGACTGCAACGGCAAGAGCGGGCCATGGACCCTCACCAGCGGAGGAACCTTTCTCACATTGGTGAGCCCGGACGGAGTCGAAGGAACGATCTGCCCAACTCCTAACTTCCTCACCGCACTCGAGCCAGCGATCCAGGCTGGAGTCGACCGTGAGACAGGTAAGCTCTTGTTCCTAGACTCGGATGGTCAGCTCCTTCAGAGCTTCCGTCGGCCAAGCTCGGACGACCGGAAACGACCCTCGTGACAGTCGTTGCCGACCCTGAAGTCTGCGGGATTTACAGCGCGCGGCACCTCCCCCGATCTCCGAGTGGTGCCGGGTTCGCGCGGGGCAGACTCTTGTCCAGTTAGTCGCGAGTTCAGGGGCTGAGTTCGGCGACGGCGCCCTGCCCCGATCCCGCAGCGGTCCCCACCGTTCGGGCCAGCGCCAACCGCTGCCACCACCCGCAAATGGACGAGATTCGACTGCCTCGGAGCGCCTCGGTTTCCAGCGTCGGTGGAAGTGGTGCTGAAGCGAGGACTGGAACCGAGGAGTCGAACTCTTGCGCCCCCTGCGCGGCCGCTTGGCGACTAGTCAGTTCGGCAGACTGGGCAGTTGTCATCAGCCCACAGTTCGTAATGGCCACCTCCGTCGAGGCAGCGGAAGTTTACCCATCTCCCCTGGTCTCGACCCTGTGTTCCCGCATTTACGCATGCGACTGCGTCCGGATAGTTGCCGACGAACCAGTCGGCAGCCTGTGCCGGGGTCGCCACTGCAAGCATCATTAAGCCGGCGATCCCAGTGGTCGCAATGAAGCTCCGAATTCTCCGCATGGTCTTGGGCCCCCCGATGTTTGCTTATTGGCTGTGGCGACTTTCGCAATCCCGTCGAACTGGACAAATCGACAATATGGTGAAAATGGGGGAACTTGCTAGGCCCATCTTGACGAATAGCGGATGACTTTGCGTGATGTCAATACTCTGTTAAGGTTCAAACTCCTCGGCTAAACGGCTAGCGAGATCTGTCGGAGGTGGTCCTTGCCGGGCTTGATGACGGCGGTGCAATCTGAAGACCTCGCGGAGGGGCTACCAGCCGGTCGCCCGGGGCCGAGTTGGCGCGCGGAACCCGTTCGCTAGTCACGTTCAAGGTCGTTCAGCCGCCGTATCCCCCACGCCGCCACAGCCCAGATCTCCGCGGTCCGGCCTACTCAGCGGGACTCGGTAGCTCAGGTCCGTGGCCGTAATCCGTTCGGGATGGATCCGAAGCCAGACGGCGCCACGTCCCGCTGGGCCTGCGCTGAGGTAGTCGCGGAATCGTGTGTCCCAGAGGCTCTCGTCGGGGCCGAGGTAGCGAGCGAGTTTCCGGCGTCCCCGGTCGACGCCGAAGGGCACGATCTCGCCGCGGCCGCGGGCGATCACCTGCCGGACCAGGCCCGAGGCGACGTCGCAGACGTCGCAGACGTCGCAGACGTCGACGGTGAGCGCAACCCCGGGCGTCCGCCGCAACATGTGCGGCGAGCCGGGACCAGGGGCCGGTCAAGATCCAAAAAGTACTCTCCTCCCACAGGAACCAGGTGGGACGCACTGTCAAGTCCCGGGTTTGGTAGAGGCTCGGTTCTCACGCTCCGGCGGTCTGCCGGGCGAGGTCGGTGTCGGCGTGTAGAGCCTCGTGCTCGACGGGCGGGATCAGGCCGAGCTCGCCGTGTAGGCGGCGGTGGTTGTACCAGTCGATGTACTCCGCGACGGCCAGTTCGAGGTCGTCGATCCCGCGCCACGGCCCTCTGTTCCGCACGAGTTCGGCCTTGAACAACGAGTTGAACGCCTCCGCCATCGCATTATCGTAGGAATCGCCGACTGATCCGACCGAGGCGACCGCCTCGACTTCCGCGAGCCGTTCTCCGTAGCGCACAGCGACATAT
>NZ_FNBE01000035.1:0-10322 GCF_900102195.1 Pseudonocardia oroxyli | reverse complement strand
CCCGAACTACGCCGCACCACCGCGACACTCGAGGTAGCAGCCCAACACGAACGCGCCCTGCAGATTCCTGGACCCGGCCGGGAACTCGGGATCGAATACGACCCCTGAGCACCCGGACGCCTGGGTTGCAGCCCAGGACGACTTCCCATTTGTCGAGCCACACCGCCAGCAACTCCGCAGCGCACCCAGCAGGGCCGAGCCGAAGCGGCAGTCGGCTCACGAATTCACGGCAAGGTCTTCAGGCAGCAGATCGGCGCGGATGCGCCGGTAGCGGGCTCCGTGCCGCCACCGGCCATACTCGGCTGCGGTGTCGACGTCGACCTCGACAACCAGCCGGGGGGCGACGGGAAGACGGGGGACGTCGTCGGTCTTCCCCGCGAGACCGAGTCGGCCGCCCGGAAGCACCGCCGGCCACGGACGCACACCGAGAGGCGGGCGGAGCCGGGCTCCGACCTCCGACCTCGCCGCACGGGCGAGCGGAAGCGTGCGTCCGACCACCTGAAGGCGTCCGCGCTGGTCATACCTACCGACAACCAGAGCGCCCGGTTCTCGCATCGGCCCGATGACACCACCCACCACCGCCTCGACGGACTCGCGAGACCGGACCTTCTCCCACCAGAACCGACGGGGGAGGTAGGGCTGGCCGAGCCGCTTCGCCACCACACCCTCGATACCGAGTCGAGCAACACAGGCCATCCACCTCTGCGCTGCAGCGATGTCATCGACAGCGGGGGTCAGGATGACGCCACTGGTGGTGTCACCGACGAGCGAGGCAAGTCGATCTCGGCGCTGACGGTAGGACTCGTGCCGGACGTCGCGGCCGCGATCCGCGAGCACGTCGAACGCGAAAATGAGCGAGTTCCCAGAATCCTGTTGCGGCTGGGGTGGAACCCGTCGCTTACTCCGCCCTTTGCGCCGGTGTCTGATGCTGTTGCGGTCGTGGCAGGCTACGGAGCCTCGTTCGATCGACATCTACTCGCGGAGATGCGAGAGTCGGCGACGCCATGATGCACGCGGCCTTCTACTCCGACGCCCACTTCGGGAACGTGATCACCGATGGGCGCAGGTCGCTCCGATCCGTTTCGACAGAGAGTCCCGAGCTGCCCTCAGATCCGCGCCAGCCGCGAGCGAGCTTCTATTACCGGCTGCACACCGGGACATGTCCGTGATCTCCCCGTCTGTGAGGGTCGCGGAGGCCTTCGCCTGTCGTTGACTGGAGGTGGATGTGGACGTTCCTCCTGGTCTCGCGGGCCCGCCGGGCGACGAGGTGCAGGTGCCGGCGGTCGTTACCTGGCTCGCGGCAGGCGCGGCGCTGCGTCCGGTCTGGCACAACATGCTCGGTGGCCTCACTTACGAGATCCCTGGGCGCTGTTACGTCAAGTGGGCCCCGCCCGGCGTCGACCTCGCTCCGGAAGCCGAACGCCTGGCCTGGGCCGCCCCGTTCGTCACCGTCCCGACGCTGCTCGAGCACGGAGCCGACTCCGATGGCTCTTGGCTGGTCACCGCACCGCTGCCCGGCCGGAACGCCGTCGAGAACCGATGGCTGGCCGAGCCCGAGCGGGCGGTCGAGGCGGTAGGGGCTGGCCTGCGCGCCCTCCACGATGCGCTTCCGGTGGCCGAGTGCCCGTTCAGCTGGGACGTTGCCACCCGTCGCGCCCGCATCCAGAATCCCGACCCGCACCGGTTCGGGCTCACTCTCGACGAGGCCCTGCGGATCCTCGACGACCCTCCCGAGGCGGACCGGCTCGTCGTGTGTCACGGCGACGCCTGCGTCCCCAACACCCTCCTCGATGACGACGGGCGCTGCTGCGGCCACGTCGACCTCGGCAGCCTCGGCGTCGCCGACCGCTGGGCAGACCTCGCCGCGGCCACCTGGAGCACCATCTGGAACTACGGCCCGGGACACGAACATCGCCTGCTCGACGCCTACGGCGTGGCACCCGACCCGGAGCGGCAGTTCTTCTACCGGCTCCTGTGGGACCTCACCTGACGACGCCCGCTCAGGGCGCGAAGACGCAGAACGGATGCCCGGCCGGATCCAGCAGGACGGTCAGCCCTTCATCGGGCATCGGCTGATCCACCGGAACGGACGCGCCGAGACTACGCAGCCGGGATATCGCGGCTTCCGGGTCGTCGGCGTGGAGTTCCAGGTGCATCTGCATACCGACGTCGGGTAACGGCCACGTCGGCGGGATCGGCGTGTACGACGAGAGTCAGCCGAGGTGCTGCGACCACCGTGGAGTCGTGACGTCGGTGGGTGATCCGCCCGGCGAGAGCGGATGCGTAGAAGCGACCCAGCTCGTCATGGGCTCGGCACTCGGTGGTCAGCGCGGCAACTCGTGCGGTTGCGGCGTCGAGCGCACCGCTCGGGGGCGGAGCCGGGTCTGCAGGAGTGGGATCTTGGTCGGGCACAAGCCCATCGTGCCGCTCGCCAACCTGGGCCTGGTTGCCACGGGTTCGGTGCAGGATGGGGCGGTGACCGATCACGCGGCGAGTCGTTGGCTGTGCCAGGACGACGAACTCCGACTGGTGGCGCGCTTCGGTCGCGATCTTCACGGCTGGCTTGACCGTGGCGCCCGTCGGACAGCAGAACTGGCGGAGCGCTGGGGCGTCGGGAGGCTCGGGCAACCACGCGCGGGTGGGACGTCCGTGCTGGTCGAGGGGAGGCGCGGATCAACTCGAGTCGTCCTGAAGCTGACCCCTGAGCCCGCTCTCGGGCAGGCCGAAGGCGCAGCGCTGCGGCACTGGGAGCCGAGTCCCCATATGGTCAGCCTCCTGGCAGCGGACGACAGCGACGGGGCGCTGCTTCTCACCCGAGTTGAACCCGGAGACACCCTGGCCCAGACCGGATGGGCCCTGCCGGACGTCATCCCAGTGCTGAGCGACCTCTTCAGACCACAGCGCATCCCGGACGGCATGTTCCCGGGTGTGGAGCATCGGGTCCGGTTCCTGATTCAGCTCACACGCTCCCGGATGGAGCGGCTCCCGGCGACGTCAGGTGTCCTCGGCATTGGTCTCGACGCGGTGCAAGTGCGAGCGATCGCACTGGCGCGGAGCTATGAGGGTGCGCCGCACCTGGTACATGGGGATCTGCACCCGGGCAACGTGCTGCGTGGCGCCACAGACGGCGTGGTTGCCATCGACCCCCGGGCATGTGTCGGCGACCCGCACTTCGATCTCGCCGACTGGGTACTCGGGCCCGCCCTGCCTCGCGACATCGATCTCCGAGGGCGTGCCGACGAGCTCGGCCGATCCGTCCCGGACGTCGATCCCGACCGCGCCTATGCCTGGGCCATCGCTCTCGCACCGATCCTGGCCTACTCCGTCGCAGGCGACCCCTCAGCCGAAGCCCAGCAGAAGGCACGCGAACTTGCGGCGCTGTGGCAATCCCGCTGAAGGTGCCCGATGTGCCGACCGACCCGGCCGCGCGCCCGTCGCTCGATTTCCAGGCGATCCAGAGCGCCACTCCGGCGACGCGGCCATGCTCGCATCGTTCGGCTTGCTTGCCCCTACCTCCGGCACGTCGCGGTAGTCAGAGCTCGGACACCAATGCGGCTCCGGCTCATCGCGGGATACTCGTTCAATGGGCAGGGCGGGATCGGGGGACTCGTTGCGACCATGGATCGCCTTCGGGGCCGGCGTCGTCGTTTATGCGCTCGTCACGTTCTGGGCTGCGGGCCGGCTGCCGGATGGTGATGTCCCGACGCACCTCGCTGCCGATGGAGGCGCGGACAGGTTCGGTACGGCCGGCCAGATCCTCGGGGTCTGGGCCGCGCTGGGGGTGGCCATCGTCGCGTTGGCCGTGGTGACCATCCTGGTGGCGCTACGTGGACCACTGGGTGCCATGAACATCCCGAACCGTGGCTATTGGACGGTGCCTCAGCGGGTGCCGACCGTGCGCCGGATGCTGGCCGACGACGTGGCGCTGGTGATGGGCGTGACTCTCGCGTTCCTCGCCCTCGTTCCGGTATGGATGACGCTCGCGGCCAACAGCCCCGATGGCTCGCTCGCGCCGGTAGCGATCTGGCTGCCGCTCGTCCTGTACTTCGTCGGTCTCATCGCGTGGGCCGGCTGGCTCATCCGGGTCCGGTACCGCCCGCGGGACGAGTAGCCACAAAGCGGGCCTACCGACGCCCGACACTGCTCGGTTCCCGGGGGAGGTGGGCGGTTTGCGATGAGCCAGAGATCGGACACGTATGCGGGCCGCGTCGCCGGCTCAGCGTCGGGTGTCAGGGTGGGCGACCGGGAGGACGTCCGGGCGGTGGGGGACGTCGGCTTCAGCCGGGCTGGGTGGTCGAGGAGAAGGCGGTCGTCGTCGAGGCGTACCCGATAGTCGTCGATGGGTTGCTCGCGGCCGGACAAGGTCCTCGTGCCGAGGTTGTAGATGGTGCCGTCGCCGTAGTTGATCCTGATGGCGCCGAGCCCTGGGCGAGTCTGCGTGAGCCAGGCGCCGGCGGGGATGCCGTTGGCGGTCGGTTCGGTGAGCGTGTGGGCGTTGCCCGCGACGACGAGGGTGCGACCGGTGGGCGGTGCACCTTCGAGGATGCGGCGGGCCATGGCATGGTCACGAGCGGTCCACGGGGACGCGCCGTCGAGGTCGGGGACCTGGCCCCAGGAGTCGAAGGCCAGCAAGCCGATGGCCGGGTCGCGCTGCGCGAGGTCGCGCAGCAGGGCGAGATGACCTGGAGTGAGCCGACCGTCGCCCAGCCAGAGCAGGTCGTGATCGTGCAGTACCCCGGTGCGGCGGTACTCCTCGACGGTCGGGGTGAGTTGCTGTGGCCACTCGAGCGCCAGGACGCCGATGTCGAGCTGCTCGATGAGAGCGGCGATGAGCTGGGGTGTCTGCCGGACGCCGTGAAGCTCGCCGAGCAGGAGCAGCCCGGTGCAATCGAGGGAGTCCTCCATTGCGCGGGCGGCGTCGTCGTCGACCACGATCCTCACGGGCGGGAGGTCCAGGGCGCTGGCGGCGCGCGACCGGAGTTCGTCGAGATCGGTGAGTGCGGGCATGCGGCGAGTATGGCGTCGCCCGTTGTAGCCGAGTTGGCGCGCGGAGCCCCTTCGCTGATCGCAGAGAAGGGGAGGATGGTGTGCAGATGGCGATCAGCGACGAGGTGGATAACGATGCTTTTCTGCGGCGAGAAGCAGTCGCTGAGGCGCTCGCCTCGGTCCGCGCCGACGGACTCGAGCCGAGCCCGGAAGGCCTGCGACGTTTCCAGGCCGTCGCCGAAGGCCGGATGACGGCGGAGGAGGCCCTGATCGAGACACTCGCCCCCTACCGCAACTGACCGCTGCCTGCCGCTCCAGTTCAGGTGAGAGCGGCCCTCAGCCGCCGGGCGCGTGTGTTGCGAACCAGCCGCCCGGTGGGACATTGGGTGCGGGTGGCGTCATCGACCAGGGCGTTTCGTCCTCCAGCGGCCAGAGCACCTCGACTTGTTCGGCGAGTTCGACCAGGCGGCTACCGTCGAACTCGACGCCGGTCTCCTCGATCCCGCGCACGGGCCACGCGCACCACAGGGTGACCGGTCCCGCCGGTGGCGACGGGCGCAGCAGGTAGGTCGTGGCGACGGCCCCGAAGCCTCCCCCTCCACCGCCAGGGGTGAGCTTGGGGACCTCGTCCGGCTGCGCGGACGGCGAGCGGCTCAGATTGGTCGCGGCGAACCCCTCGGCTCCCGAGAGGCCCAGACACAGCACGTCTCCGTTCGCGTCCGGTCGCCCGGAGGCCGCCATGTGCAGGTCGAAGGCTGCGCCGCCGCGGCCACGGACATGGATGTCGAGCTGCATGCACGTGCTGTAGAGCCGGGCCCCGACCAGCAGAACGGCCACGTCCTCACCCCGCGCCAGCACCGCCGACCACGGCAGCCGCACCGGGACCTCGTTCGCCGGTGCACTCATCAAACGCTGTCGCCGTACCTGTTCACGTCGAAAGTCCTTCTCATCCCCCATGCCCACCACAGTGCCACCGCCCCGACCTCGGCGGCCCCGCCCTATTCGGCGGGGACTCGATAGCTCAGGTCCGTCGCCGTCATCCGCTCGGGGCGGATCCGAAGCCAGACGGTGCCTCGTCCGGCGGAGCCCGCGGTGAGGTAGTCGCGGAACCGTGTGTCCCAGAGGCTTTCGTCGGGGCCGAGGTAGCGGGTGAGTTTCCGGCGTCCCCGGGCGACGTCGAAAGGCACGATCTCGCCGCGGCCGCGCGCGATCACCTGCCGAACCAGGCCCGAGGTCACGTCGCAGACGTCGACGGTGAGCGCGACCCGGGCGTCCGCCTCGACATGTGCGGCCAGCCGAGACCAGGGGCCGGTCAAGATCCAGAACGCTCTCTCCTCCCACAGGAACCAGGTGGGACGCACAGTCGGGCCCGAGGTGGCGACACGGGCCGTTAACGGCGCCTGCAGGAACTCATCGACGTCGAAGTCCATAGCGCCATCGTCAGTCCTGTACTCGGCTCGAGGTCAAGGGAGACGCGACCTGGATCGACCCGCAACGAGGCGCTCGCAAAGCGGCGACGGTGCTCGCCCCCGGCGGGACACTCGCGCGGTTCCTGAACCACCGACTCCTGGACGACGAGCCGCTCGCGGCGCTCGACGCTGTCTACCGCACCCACGCACCCGAGACATGCTCCGACGGTCGCCCGCCCTCGTGGCGCCACGACGACGACGCCGTGGCCGCAGACCCCGCTTTCGCCCAGGTGCGGTCACACACCCTCAGCGGCACACGGATCTACACCGCCGACGAGTGGCTCGGGCTCGTGACGACGCTCAGCGACCACATCGCGCTCGGCCCGCTGCGGCTCAACCGCCTCGTGGACGCCCTGAGAGTCGTCATCGACGATGATCTCGGCGGCTCGTTGCACGTCACCTCGCGCACCCACGTCGTGCTGGCCACCCGCCTGTAGACCCGCCTGCGGGGATCGCGGAAGCGCCCCACGACGACGAGGCCCCCCGTGCAGCCCCGGACCGCAGGCTCGTCAGGATCGGGAGTCCGAGGGCAGCAACAGCGATGAGGACGAGCGCGATCGTGATCTCGACGGTCCGCAGATCGCGGCGGGCAATTCGCTCATCTGAGGCTCAAAGCTCACGACAACGGTCCTTGCGAGTCAGGACGACAGCGGCAACGAGGGCGACCGAGCACAACGCGAGAGACCGGCCGCCCAGCTCGGCGGCGGCCAATACTGGCGCACGGTCGAAGCTCAGCGGGATCGCGTTGGTATCGGCGGTGATGAGTCCGAGGACGTACGCGAGGGGCGCGACGATGGCGGGCGGGAGCGAGCCGCGGAGTGAGGATGAGCGCCAGAAGCGGATCACTGTAGTCGCGGCGCCGCCAGCGGCCAGGAGGAACAGCGCGAAGACAATGACCGGCGTGTTGGCTCCCACCCGAGGCAGCGTAGCTGGTCGAGACCTTCTCGGGCTCCGCCCGAACCCGGTACCCGCCCGGAGATCTGGGGAGGTGCGGCGGCTGGTGATCTCCTCACGGCGTGCTGAGGCGGAGCCAGGTCGAATGCCAGGACCCAAGACGGGAACGTCTGCGTTGCAGTCCGGCCCTCGACCTGGCAGAGGTCAACCCGTGCCGCGGGGAGATCACCCGAGCCGGCGACTTGGCAGGACAGACAGCGAGTCGTCGAGCACGATGAACCTCATGCCCGAGCAGTGGTTCGGACCGTGGCTCTACCAGGAGGGCGAAGCCGAGGGGCTGCCGTTCCTGGAGGCAGTCCGCCGTCTCGCACCGAGCAAGCTCGCTGGGTTGATAGAGCCCAAGGACACAGTGGTCAGCTCATATCCAGTTGCTCCTTTCGTCCTTCTGCCCTTGGACGTAACCCTCAGCGAGGAGCCCTCGGCAATCGACATCGACATGTTGTACGACGGCCGAGGCAATCTTGAAGCGCCCCGGGTCTGGTGGAGGCTCTGATCCCACGGAAGGGTGGAGATCGTGCCGGCACCGAGGAAGTTCAGCGACGAGATGCGTGAGCGCGCGAAGCGGATGGTCCGCCAGGCGCGCCAGGAAGAGCCGGGGCTGTCGGTCAACGCGGCGTGCAAGCGGATCGGCCCGCAGCTAGGGATCCTGCCCGACACACTGCGCGGGTGGTGCCGCCAGGCCGACATCGACGACGGCGTGAAGCCGGGTGTGACCTCGGTGGAGTCCGAGGAGCTCAAGCGGCTGCGGCGGGAGAACGCCGAGCTGCGGCGGGCGAACGAGATCCTCAGGACGGCGTCGGCGTTTTACGCGGCGGCGGAGCTCGACCGCCATACCCGTTGATCGTCGCCTACATCGACGCTCACAAAGTCCGGTTCGGGGTCGAGCCGATCTGCGCCGTCCTGCGAGCCGAGGGCATCGCGGTCGCCCCGTCGGGCTACTACGCCCACAAGAACCGCCGCCTGTCGCGGCGGGCCCTGACCGACGCCGCCCTGGCCGAGATCATCGAGGCTACGTTCTTCGACCGGGACAAGGGCCGCGGCGTCTACGGCGCCCGCAAGATGTGGCATCAGCTGCGCCGCGACCGGGTCACAAGCCCGGCGGGCAGGCCGGTGGCCCGCTGCACGGTCGAGCGGCTCATGCGCCGCCTCGGGCTGCACGGGGTGCGTCGCGGACAGCCGCTGATCACCACCCGCCCCGACAGACAGGCGGACCGCGCCCCGGACCTGGTGGATCGCGACTTCACCGCGGCACGTCCGAACCAGCTGTGGGTGGTGGACATGACTTATGTGCCGACGTGGTCGGGGACGGTGTTCACCGCGTTCGTGTCCGATGTGTACTCACGGCGGGTCGTCGGGTGGCGCTGCGCCTCCCGGATGCCCACCGAGCTCCCACTCGACGCCCTGGAGATGGCGTTGTGGACCCGCGAACACGCAGGCCAAACCACCGACGGACGGTTGGACGGGTTGATCCACCACTCCGACGCCGGGTCGCAATACACAGCCATCCGCTACGGCAACCGGCTCGCCGAGGCCGGCGCGGTGGCCTCGATCGGCTCGGTCGGCGACTCCTACGACTGTGAGACTGGTGTTCGTCGCCCGGTCGGTCTGACCCATGCTTACGACTGGCCCTCTCGGTGCCCTGGCGTTGATTTGTCGGCCGCCCGGGCGACACCGCCACTGGTGGCGCACCGAGCGGGCAGTGACCTCATAGGAGCCTGATCTCAGCAGGTCCCATCACAGTCCTGTCCCGCCCGCCCGGCGCGCTGTCGACCACGCCCCCGGGAAGAGGACACGCAGTCACCGATGAGGATCCCGCACGACAACCGCCCGCGCATCGTCGTCGGCGTCGACACCCACAAACACCTCCACGTCGCCGTCGCGGTCGACCAGCTCGGGGCACTGCTGGGCTCGACCACGGTCACCGTCAACCGTGCGGGCTACTCGGGACTGCGCGACTGGGTCGGCGAGCTCGCCGGCGACAACGACGACGTGCCGGTGGTGTTCGGGATCGAGGGCACCGGCTCCTACGGCGCCGGGCTCGTCTCGTTCCTGCGTCGCGCCGGCGACCAGGTCATCGAGGTCAACCGCGGTGACCGCACCGTGCGACACCTGCGCGGCAAGGACGACACCATCGACGCCGAGACCGCCGCCCGGTCCGTGCTGTCCGGCACGGCCACCGCCGTCCCGAAGACCCGCGAGGGTGTGGTCGAGATGATCCGTCAGGTCAAGATCGCCAAGGACACCGCGACGAAGGCCCGCACCCAGGCGATCGTGACTCTCAAGACGGTCCTGGTGAACGCGCCCGCCGAGCTGCGCGAGGCCCTCGAGCCCCTGGGCGACCGCGAGCTCCTCGACGCCTGCCGCGCGCTGCGCTACCAGTCGATGGACGGACCCGAAGACGCCGCCCGCTACACCCTGCGTGCGCTCGCCGACCGCCACCGCAGCCTCGACTACGAAGCCCGCCGCCACGAACGCGTCCTCGACACCCTCACCGACCGCGCCGCACCCACGCTGACCAGCCACTTCGGCATCGCCGCGGACTCCGCGGCGGAACTGCTGATCGTGGTCGGTGACAACCCCGAACGCGTCCACAGCGAAGCCGCCCTGGCAAAGCTCTGCGGCGCCTGCCCCATCCCCGCGAGCTCGGGCAAGACCAGCCGTCACCGGCTCAACCGCGGCGGGCACCGCCAGGCCAACGCCGCCCTGCACCGGATCCTCGTCGTCCGCATGCGCTTCCACGAACCCACGATCGCCTACGTCGAGCGCCGCAGCCACGAAGGCCGCACGAAGAAGGAGATCCTGCGCTGCCTCAAGCGCCACCTCGTCCGAGAGATATACCGAGCCTCGTCGCACCACATAAGGAGACGAAACAATTGTCTCTCGTCGCTTGACAACTATAGGAGCATCAACGCC
>NZ_FNBE01000032.1 GCF_900102195.1 Pseudonocardia oroxyli | reverse complement strand
AACTCCGACCCGGCCACCTTCAAGCCCGTCGTGACGTCGGTCTTCTTGGCTCCGGTGCGTTTGGCGATCGCCGACGCCGAGAGACCGAACGCGGCCAGCTGCTCCCAGCCCGCCACCCGCTCCGCGGTCGACAAACCGGCACGCTGGTCGTTCTCCACCAGCTGATCGGTCACCCGGTCCGCACCCTCCGGCACCTCCACCAACATCACCGGGATGTTCGGCAGCCCGCACTTCAACGCCGCCAGGGTGCGGCGGTGCCCGAACTCCACCACCGGCCCCTCGACACCCGGATATGCCACCACCGGCTGCAACACGCCTCGCTCGCGCACGCTCGCGATGAACTCCCGCGACAGCGACACCTCCGTCCGCACATTCGCCGCGAACGTCAGCGCCCTCGGGTCCAGGCTCAGCAGTGTCATCGGGTGGCCTCCCGCCCTCGGATGATCAACACCATGTCCGGGCCGTTCAGGTGCAGCACCGGCTCCGCCGGGCGGTAGCCGTCCTTGCCGACGACCGGGCACAACGCCGTGCCATCCCAGGCGTGCGTCCAGCCGGGCGTCTCATCGGGCGTGATCCAGTTTCGTGGGGGCACCGGTATCACGTGCGCGCCACATTCCGGGCAGCTCGCGTTCAACTCGTCATCCATCAGAGCTCTCCTTGGCCGATAGGCGGGCGATCGGCGGAACGCCGCATCACCCTGAGAGCGCCCCGGACGTGTCGTAGGGACCCGACGCCAAGCCGCAGCAGCAAGATGCTTTCGGGCGCAGCGAACCCGAAGGGCCGAAAGGATCTCTGCAGAACGGCTTTGCGGCGGGGAACGACACGGGCAAGCTCGGCCAAGGACATGGCATCCGGGACCCACGCTTCGGATACCTCGGATTGCGATTTTCCTCAACCTCAGTAATGTCGATGCGGGAGGCCCACGATCGCGCGCCCTCGGACGGTCCGCGTAGGCCGCCCACCGCTGCCAGCCGCGACGGATCCAGGGCCCCGGCGGGCCATCAGCCCGCAGCCTCGCCGACCGGCGTCGTGCGCTTGGCGGAGACCTCTCATCGCCTCGATCCACACCACAGCGTCAGCTTCTCGTTGGCGCTTATGGACTAGCCCCCTGTTGGTCAGTCCAACCGCCGCCTATCGCGCGTTTTGTGGCTCCCGGAGATGAGGCCAGTGGTCGACAAGACCGCCCTTCGCGGCAGACGCTGGTGGACAACTGCGCGGATTGGCCTCGGGCCAGGTCGGCAAGGCCGAGCAGGTCGGTGATCTCGGCGGCCTGGGACTCAAAGCGATCAGCCGGTCGCCGCGCGAACTTGAGAGCGATCCTCGCGAGGACGCTCCGCCCGCTCAGCGCTCGGTGCCACCGCTCAGGTCGAGCGCGAGAGTTACCCGCCGCGGGTATGCCTTCCGCTCCCGGGGGAGACTGACTGGGGGGGGAACGCGTCCCCACGCAGCCGCGCTGCGGACCATCGCCGCCCCAGCCTGCCGAGGCCGAGCGCCGCGCGGGGAGCGTGGGCCAGTCCGAGCTCCGTCGGGAACCCGGGGGTCATCAGGTCCGGCTGCGGGCCATGTCCGCCGCCCTTCAGCTGCACGTCCGGTGCCCGCCTGCCCGGACTGGACGGCCCGAGATCTGTTCTCCCACATGGCCGGACTGGGCACCGACGTCGTGGGGAGGGCGACGAGCCCGACGAGCACCACGCGGACTGGACCGCGGCACAGGTCGAGAAGCGCCGCAGGCGGATCGTCGACGAGCTCGTCGCCAAATGGGCCGAGGTCGCCGGGCCGGTGCAGGACTGGATGCGCCACCACGCGCCGCGGCCGCTGAACGACGCCGTCATCCACGAACAGGACCTGCGCGGCGCCCTCGGCACACCCGGCGCCGAGGACACCCCCGGGCTGGCCGCTCTGCGGGCGACGCTGACCGAGCGGTTCGCAGGCCGGCTCCCCGAGGACGCATCGCTGGGGCTGCACGGCGAGGCCTGGTCGTGGACGACCGGCCCGGAACCGCGGACGGTGGTGCGGGCGCCGGGCTTCGAGCCGGCCCGCGGCCTCATCAGCCGACGGTCCGCGGCCCGGCTGACGAGCTGGACCGAGCGCGGCGACCTCGCCCCCTACCTCGACGCCTTCGCCGTCCTCGGCGCACTCCCCGAACATGACCTGCGGGAGTGGGCCGGCCGGGTCAGGACGCGGCCTTCCTGGGCAGCCCCTGCGGGTTGACCTGCGAGGTGGGCACGGCCTCCGCGGAGAGGTTCCACCGCTGCAGGACCTGCTGGTACTCACCACCCTCGCGCAGTGCGTTGAGCGCCGCCGCGAGCGGCTGCACCAGGCCGTTGCCCTTCTTCGTCATCGCGGCGATGTCCGCCTGGACGTCGCCGCCGCCGTTCAGCGTCCCGACGATCTTCGTGGTGCCGCCGGTCGCGACGTGGTAGGCCGAGGTCGGGTTGGGGCCCAGGTAGGCGTCGAGCCGGCCGGAGTCCAACGCGAGGTAGAAGTCGCCCGGGTTCTGGTAGTACTGGATCGTCGTCGGGGCGAGGCCCGCCGCCCTGTTCTGCTCGTCCCAGCGGACAAGCAGCTGCTCCTGGTTCGTGCCCGCGCCCACCCCGATGGTCAGGCCCGCCACGTCCTTCGGCTCGGCGATCTTCTCGACCGGCCCGTCGGTGCGCGCCTCGAAGGCAATGGTGTCGGTGCGGTAGGTCGCGAAGTCGTACTTGTCCTTGCGCTCCTCGGTCACCGTGACGTTGGAGAAGCCCGCGTCGTACTGGCCGGACTCGGTGGCGAGGAACAGGTTCTCCCACGAGGTCGGCTGCAGCTCGAGGCGCAGGCCGAGCTTGTCCGCCACGAGCTGCGCGATGTCCGGCTCCACGCCGATGATCGTGCGGTCGTCGTCCGCGGTGAAGGACAGCGGCGGGGTGCCGTTGCCGGTGGTGCCGACGACGAGAGTGCCACGCTCCCGGATCGCCTGCGGGAGGGTGGCCGCGATGGCGTCGTCCTTCTGGGCGCGAACCCGGTTCTGGTCCGGGCTGGTGTTCACGGTGGCGCCCCCGCCGGGCGGGGCGGCCTGGTCGGGATCGGGCCCGGCGCAGGCGATCGTCGCCAGCAGCGGCAGGGCGAGGGCGACGGCGACGAGCCGCAGGTGGCGCAGTGGCCGTGGGATGCGTGACATGGGTGGGTGCCTTTCCAGTGGTGCGGGTACGCGGTCAGTGCAGTACGGCGGACAGGAACGCGCGGGTCCGCGGCTCCTGCGGGTCGTCGAGCACCTGCGCGGGCGGGCCCTGTTCCACGATCCGGCCCTCGTCGAGGAACACCACGGTGTCCGCGGCCTCCCGGGCGAAGCCGATCTCGTGGGTGACCACGACCATCGTGGTGCCGGAGCGGGCGAGGTCCCGCATGACGTCGAGGACCTCCCCGACGAGCTCGGGATCCAGCGCCGAGGTGGGTTCGTCGAACAGCAGCAGCGCAGGCCGCAGGGCCAGCGCGCGGGCGATCGCCACCCGCTGCTGCTGTCCTCCGGAGAGCCTGCGCGGGTACTCGTCGGCCTTGTCGCTCAGCCCGACCCGGTCGAGCAGCTCGCGGGCCTCGGTCCGCACCGTCGCCCGGTCCCGGCCCTGCGCCGAGACCGGTGCCTCCGCGACGTTCTCCAGCACGGTCATGTGCGGGAACAGGTTGAAGTTCTGGAACACGAAGCCGATGCGGTTGCGCTGCTTGAGGATCAGCCGCTCCGGCAGCTCGTGCAGCCGGTTCCCGGCGCGCCGGTAGCCGATCAGCTCGCCGTCGACGCGGACGAAGCCGCGGTCCACCTTCTCCAGGTGGTTGATCGCGCGAAGCACCGTCGACTTCCCCGAGCCCGAGGGGCCGAGCAGCACCGTGACCTCGCCCGCGCCTACGGTGAGGTCGACGCCGCGCAGCACCTGCACCGCGCCGAAGCTCTTGTGGACGCCCTTCAGCTCCACCATCGGCGTCGTCGTCGTGGTCATCGGGCCCTCCGCACGGCGGTGCGCAGTCGTTGGATCGGGGTCGGCGGCAGCACCCGCAACGCCCCCTTGGCGTAGTACCGCTCGACGTAGAACTGGCCGATCGACAGCGCGGTGGTGAGCGCGAGGTACCAGGCGGCGGCCACCAGCAGCATCGGGATCACCCGGCCGGTCCGGGTGTAGATCACCTGGACCTGGTAGAAGAGCTCGGACAGCGCCATGATGTAGACCACCGAGGTGCCCTTGACCAGGCCGATCAGCTCGTTCGCCGCCGTCGGGACGATGGTGCGCATGGCCTGCGGCAGCTGGATGCGGCGGAAGCGCCGCCACCGCGGGATGCCCAGCGCCGCCGCGGCCTCCAGCTGCCCCTGGTCCACACCGAGGAACCCGGAGCGCACCACCTCGGCCGCGTAGGCCGCCTGGTGCAGGGCCAGCCCCAGCACCGCCGCGGTGACCGGAGTGATCAGGTCCATGGTGCCGATCTCGAAGAACGCCGGACCGAACGGGATGCCGAAGGAGATGGACCGGTACAGCAGGGCGAGGTTGTACCAGAACAGCAGCTGCAGGATCAGCGGGACCGAACGGAACACCCAGATGTAGGTCCAGCTGACCGAGCGCAGCAACGGGTTGGGCGACAGGCGCATCACCGCCAGCACGGTCCCCAACACGAACCCGACGACGATGCCCAGCACCGTGAGCTGCAACGTCAGCGCCACCGCGCGCAGGATCGACGGCGCGAACAGGTACGCACCCACCGTGGGCCAGTCCCAGGCCGGGTTCGTCACGAGCGCGTGCACCGCCATCGCGGCGAGCACGAGGACGACCGCCGTCGCGGCCCACCGCCACGGATGGCGGGCGGGTACGACCGTCAGGTTCGTGAGAGCGGACTCGCCGCCGTCTGGGGGTTCCTCCGGAGCGGTCGCGCGGGCGGGTCCGCGGGTCACCTCGGTCATGCGGCACCCACCCGGTCACCCGTTCCCGTCACGAGGTCCGCCAGCACGCGTCCGGCGGCGGGGGCGAATGCGAGGCCCCGCCCGGAGAGCCCCACACCGACGGCCACCGGGCCTGCGGCGGCCGCGAACCCGGTGTCGGAGGCCGCCGTCGCGCGGCGCTCGACGGTCTGCGCGGTGCCCGGGTCCAGGCCGGGCAGGTACCGCTGCGCGTAGTCGATGAGTCGGCCGGTCGAGGGGAGGGACTCGGGGCCCGCGGTCCCGACCTCGACCCGCCCGTCGGACAGCGGCGCCACCGACAGCGGACCGTTCGCCGTGTGGTGGACCGCGACCGGCCCGGCGGGAATCGCGGTGCGGCGGGTGAACCGCACCGCGCGCTCCGGCACCGCGTGCGGCGTGGGCACCGCGAGGCGGTCCGCGACCAGGCTCGCGGACGCGGGCCCGGCCGTCACCACCACACGGCGGGCGCGCACCGTCCCTCCGGTGGTGCGGACGTCGACGGCGGCCGGACCGCGCACCTCCAGCGCCTCGACCGCGGTCGGGTGGAGCACCACGGCGCCCCACCCGACCGCGGCCGCCCCGAACGCCGCGGCCGCGTGCTCGGTACGCACTCGGCCCGCTCGGTCCGGCTGGTGCAGCACCCGGCCCACGAATTCCTGCCCCGGCCATCGGCGCTGCGCCTGCGTGGGTTCCAGCCACTCGTGCACGACGCCCTGGGCGGTCAGACCCGCGGCCAGGGCTGCGGTCGTATCGGGGTCGCCGTGGTCGAGTCCGCCGGTCACGGTCAGCAACTCCGCGCCCGTCTCGCGCTCCAGCTCCCGCCAACCGGCGTACGCCTCGACGGCGAGCCGGCCGAGCCGGGGGTCGGCGTGGGTCTGCCGGACGGTGTACGCCGTCCCGTCGCGACCCACGGTCCGGTCGTGGCCGGGGCCGAACCGCTCGAGCAGCAGCACCTCGTGCCCGCGCCGGGCGAGCTGCCAGGCGACGGCCGTGCCCGTGACCCCCGCACCGACGACGACGACCTCCGCCGACTGGGGCGGGCCGGGGATCGCGGACCCGGGACAGCGGGGTGCGGGGATCGCGGACACAGGTCACCTCTCGGGCGGGTGGGAGGGTGGAGGACGCACAGCGCGACCGGCACCGACCGATCGGGTCGGGCCGGGCGGGGACCGGCGGGGCCGGTCAGGAGCAGAGGTCGGACCGCAGCCTGCAGAGGTCGACGACCCGACGCCGGGTGAGGTCCACGCTGGTCAGGCCTGCGGCGCGGGGCGCTCGGCTCGGCATCGACGACTCCCATCGCACCCGGCGGTAGCACCCTGCGCGGCTGCGCGGGTTGCTGCGGCGTCGTCGATCCGGGTCTCTCGGCCGCTCTTGATGGACGCTCCGTACTCAACCTGTCACCCGTTGGAATGTCAAGACCATGAACGCGCAAGCATCCGTGGTCGCACCGGACCCGCCGCCCGGCGGCGGGTCCGGCCGTCTCGGGCCCGCAGCTCAGGCCCGCACGGCGGCGGACTCCTTCACCGCGTGGCCGACTTGCGCGCGCAGCTCCGCGTACTCGGGCGAGCCGCGGAGCTCGTCCGGGTCGACGCCGGAGCGCGGCAGGTCCACCGTGAGGTCCAGCGCGATCCGCCCCGGCCGCGCGGTGAGGACCACGATGCGGGAGCCCAGGAATACGGCCTCGTCCGCGCTGTGGGTGACGAACACGCTGGTCCGGCCGGTCTCGTGGCTCACCGACCGGACGTCTTCCTGGAGGCGCTCGCGGGTCAGCGCGTCGAGCGCGGCGAACGGTTCGTCCAGCAGTAGCAGCGGGGTGCGCGCGGCGAGCGCCCGCGCGATCGCCACCCGCTGCTGCTGGCCGCCGGAGATCTCCCAGATCCTCCGGTCCGCCGTCCCGCCGAGCCCGACCCGCTCCAGCAGGCCCTCCCTGGCGACGGCGCGGTCGGCTTTCTCGACGCCCGCGTACTTGAGCGCGAGGTCGACGTTGCCGCCCACCGACCGCCACGGGAACAGCCGCGGCTGCTGGAACACCACCCCGGCGCCCCTGCCGGGCTCCGGCACGCGGCCGGACACCGTCAGGGTGCCGTCGGTGGGCCGTTCGAAGCCCGCGATCAGCCGCAGCAGTGTGCTCTTGCCGCAGCCCGAGGCCCCGACGAGCACGAGGAACTCCCCCGGTCGCACGTGCAGGTCGAGCGGTCCCAGCGCCTGCACCCGTTCCGGGCGCCCCGGGTAGGAGTGTCCGACACCGTCGGCCGAGATGGAGCCCTCCGCGCCGGGCCGGGGCTCGGGCTGGGCGGTCTGCTCGGTGAGGTCCTGCTCAGCTCTGGAGGACATTCGGCAAGCCCTTCGTGTAGAGACCCTTCTGGAAGGTCGCCAGGTCGGGCGCCGCCGGGATCTGCCCCTGCTCGGCGAGGAACTGCGCGGCGCTGTGCAGGTTCTGGGCCACGTTGCCCGGCGCGCCGTCGGTGCCCAGCCACTCGGCGGACGTCAGCTCCTGCGGGGTGAGGTACACCCCCTGCTGGAGCTGGTTGGCGGCCTCGTCCGGGGTGATCCCGATCTGCTTCGCGATGGCCGCGGCGGCCGCGGTCGGGTCGTCCTTGATGACGCCGAGGGCGCGGGCCTCCTGCTGCCGCCAGACGTCGACGACCTCCGGGTGCTCTGTGGCGAACGCCGTGGAGACCACGCCGAGGTCGAGCGTCGGCTTGCCCGCGGTCGCCAGCTCCCGGCTGGCGATGAGGGTCTTCCCCGTCTTGCGGAGCTCGTCGAGCGTCGGCAACCAGGTGTAGACGGCGTCGACGTCGCCGCGCTCCCAGGCGGCCAGCGACGCCTGCGGCTGCAGGTCGATGAGCTGGACGTCGCCCGCGGTGAGACCGGCCTGGTTCAGGGCCGCCAGGAGGCTGTAGTGCGCGGTCGAGGCGAACGCGGTGGCGATCCGCTTGCCCCGCAGACCCGCCACGTCCGTCACCCCGGACTCGTTGCGTGCCACCAGGGCCTCGTTGTCGCCTGCGACGTCGAGCACGAACGCGACCTCGTAGGGGATGCTCAGCGGGGCGGACAGACCCCGCGCGACCGGGCTCGACCCGATCGCCCCGAAGTCCAGCTCACCGGCGATGAACGCGGTGTTGATGTCGGCGCCGGAGTCGAACTTCGTCCACTGGACGTTGTAGTCCGGCAGCACCTCCTCCAGCCAGCGGTTCTCCTTCACGATGAGGTCACCGCTCGGGAACGACTGGTAGGCGAGCCGGATCGTCGGCTTCGACGAGTCCTGCCCGGCCGGACCCACGGCGCAGCCCGCCAGCGCGGTGAGTGCGACCAGGCCTGCGACCAGCGCGGTACGGATCCTCATGCTCTTCCCCTCCACGGAACGGCGCGTCGCTCGGCCGCCTGCAGCAGGCCGTCGATCACGAGACCGGAGATGCCGATGGCCGCGATGCCCACCAGGACCACCGGGGTGTTGTTGTAGTTGCTGGCGTCCTTGACCATGCCGCCGATCCCGGGGATCCCGTTGAACAGCTCGGCGGCGACCACGGACGAGTACGCGATCCCGACCGCGAGCCGGATCCCGGTGAACGTCTCCGGCAGGGCCGCCGGGACGATCACGTCCCGGATGACCTGGCCGGGCTTCGCCCCGAGCGCGCGGGCCGCCTCCACGAGGCCGACCGGCGCGGCCGCGACCGCAGCCGTGGTCGCCACCGCGGCGGGCGGGAACGCCGCCAGGGCCAGCAGTGTGATCTTCGGGGCCTCGTCGATGCCCAGCCAGATCACCAGGAGGAAGAAGTAGGCCAGCGGGGGCAGCGCGCGCAGGAAGGTCAGCCACGGTTCGAGGACCCGACGCACCCAGGGCACGGTGCCCATGGCCAGACCGACGACGACGCCGACCGCGACGCCGAGGACCACGCCCGCGAGCACCCGTCGCAGCGTCATGTAGAGGTGCTCCCAGAGCAGGTAGCCCTGGTAGCCGCGGGTGCCGTCCTGCGTGGTCGACACGGCGACGAAGGCGTCCCACACCGTCGACGGGTACGGCACGAAGGTCTCGTTCCAGACGCCGGTCGCGGCCACGATCTGCCAGACGACCAGGAACACGACCAGGGACAGCACCGGCAGCAGGATCTTCCGCAGCCTGGCGGGCGGGCGGGAGCGGCGGGGCTCCCGCGGGGCGGCGACGCCACCTGCCGGTGGCGCGTGGGCGGGGGTGGACATGGAGGTCCTCTCCGAGAGGGGTGGAGCCCACGCGGGCGCCGACCGCCGTCCGGAACGGGACAGGAGGGTGCGGCGCCCGAGGACGTGGGCGGAACGGACCGCAGCGCGGCCCGTGGGGTGGCGGTCAGATCCCCCGACAGGTGACCGAGCACAGGCGGCACAGGTCGACGGTCAACCGTCGGACCAATGGGGTGTGCGGCACGCGGAGTTTCCTACCGGACAGATCACCCGACGGCAAGGGGCCGCACCGGCGCTCGGGTGAGCGCAGCCACAGGCCGACCCCTCCAGCTTGACCTCCCGACCTGCGACGTCACACGATCGTCATGTCGCGGGCCGTCGGCCCGCCGGGGACCGAGAGGCGTGGGGCACGTGATGGGGCGGGTTCTGGTGCGTCGCCGTCACGTGGATCTCCTGCGCGTCGCAGGCGCCTGCTGTCGCCCCTGCTGAGGCCTCTCCGGGTCCCCTCCCCGCGGCCCACCGGCCGCCCCCGCAGTCCCCCCACGAAGAAGGATCCTTCGTCATGCGCTCGTCACGGTTGTCCCGTGCGCTCCTCCATCGTGCCGATGGTCGGCTCCGCACGCTCTGTCTCCTAGTCCCCGCCGCCCTGCTGGCCGCGGCCTGCGCCGCCCCCGGCGCCGCGCCGTCCGGCTCCGACTCCGGCGGACAGACCGTCTCCATCGGTGTGGCGGACGCGAGCGAGAACTACTGGAACGTCTACAAGACCAAGGCCGCCGAGGCCGGCATCACGGTGAACCTGGTGAACTTCACCGACTACAACCAGCCGAACCCGGCGCTGTCC
Organism: Pseudonocardia oroxyli; assembly: GCF_900102195.1. GTDB lineage: Bacteria > Actinomycetota > Actinomycetes > Mycobacteriales > Pseudonocardiaceae > Pseudonocardia > Pseudonocardia oroxyli. The sequence continues at coordinate 7,706 of NZ_FNBE01000032.1, read as the reverse complement.
CAGGGGCAGCTGCAGCTCAACGAGTTCCAGCACCTGCAGTACCTGGCCAACTACAACGTCAAGAACAACGACACGCTGGTCCCGATCGGCGCCACCGCGGTCTACCCGCTGCCGCTGTACTCGCTGGCCCACACCTCGCTGGACCAGATCCCGCAGGGCGGCAAGGTCGCGATCCCGAACGACCCGACCAACCAGGCCCGCGCGCTGCTCGTGCTGCAGTCCGCGAAGCTCATCACCCTGAAGGACGGCGGGAACTCCCTGTCCACGCCCAACGACGTCGACACCGCGGCGTCCCGGGTCCAGGTCCTCCCGGTGGACGCGGCGCAGACCGCCGCCAACCTCAACGGCGTCGACGCGGCGATCGTGAACAACAACTACGCCACCGCCGCGAACCTCGGCCAGGACAAGGTGCTCTACGCCGAGGACCCCGACTCCGACGCCGCCAAGCCCTACATCAACGCGTTCGTCTCCCGCGCGGCGGACAAGGACAACCCTATCTACCTGAAGCTGGCCGAGATCTACCACGACCCGGCCGTGATCGAGGCGGCGAAGCGGGACCTCGGCTCGGGCGGGGTGTTCAAGACAAACGACGCCGCGGACCTGCAGGCCACGACCGCGCAGATCGAGGACACCATCCGGGCCGCGGGCCGCGGATGACCGCACCGGTGATCTCGTTCCGCGGCGCCTCCCGGACCTTCCCGGGCGGGGTGCGCGCCGTGGACGGCGTGGACCTCGACGTCCGACCCGGCGAGATCGTGGGCGTCATCGGCTACTCCGGGGCGGGCAAGAGCACCCTCGTGCGGATGATCAACGCGCTGGAGCTGCCCGACGCGGGCACCGTCACCGTGGCGGGCCGGGAGACCGGCTCGCTCGGTGAGCGGGGCCTGCGGGAGCTGCGCGCGGACGTCGGCATGATCTTCCAGCAGTTCAACCTGTTCGCGTCGCGGACGGTCGCGGGCAACGTCGGCTACCCGCTGCGGATCGCGGGCTGGTCCCGCGAGCGCCGGCGCGCCCGCGTCGCGGAGCTGCTGGAGTTCGTGGGCCTGTCGGACAAGGCGCGCAGCTTCCCCGCCCAGCTCTCGGGCGGGCAGAAGCAGCGGGTCGGGATCGCCCGCGCGCTGGCCACCTCCCCCGGCATCCTGCTGGCGGACGAGGCGACCAGCGCGCTCGACCCGGAGACCACGCAGGACGTCCTCGCGCTGCTGCGCCGGATCAACGCCGAGCTCGGCACCACCATCGTCGTGATCACCCACGAGATGGAGGTCGTGAGCTCCACCTGCCACACCGTGGCGGTCATGGAGCAGGGGCGGGTGATCGAGCAGGGCCCGGTGTACGACGTGTTCGCCGAGCCCCGCGAGCAGGCCACCCGCCGGTTCGTCCACAGTGTGCTGCAGGATCGGCCGTCGGACGAGACGCTCGCCCGGCTGCGCGATCTCTTCCCCGGGCGGATCGTGACGGTCCGGGTGCGGGCGGGCGTCGAGTCGGTGCTCTCCGAGCTGCTCGCCACCCACGAGGTCCGCAGCACCATCGTCTACGGCGGGATCCGCGAGCTGGCCCGGAAACCGCTGGGCAGCATCACCTTCGCCCTCGACGGCGACCCCGCGGCGGTCGACGCGCTGCTCGCGGAGCTGCGCACCCACACCCGGGTGGAGGAGGCATGACGGACTGGGCCGCGCTCGCGCCGGTGCTCTGGCTGTCCTTCCAGCAGACCGTCTACATGGTCTTCTGGACGATGCTGATCGCCGGTCTGCTGGGCCTCGCCCTCGGCGTCGCGCTCTACACCACCCGCAAGGGCGGTCTGCTGGCCAACACTCCGGTGTTCCACCTGCTCAACGTGCTGGTCAACATCGTCCGCCCGATCCCGTTCATCATCTTCATCACCGCCGTCGGGCCGCTGACCCTGCTGGTCATGGGCACGACGATCGGCACGCAGTCGGTGCTGTTCCCGATGGCGGCCATGGCGACCTTCGTCATCGGCCGCGTGGTGGAGCAGAACCTGGTGTCGGTGGACCCGGGCGTGATCGAGGCGGCGCGGGCCATGGGCGCGAGCCGGTTCCGGATCATCTGGAGCGTGCTCATCCCGGAGGCGTTGGGCCCGTTGATCCTCGGCTACACCTTCCTCTTCGTCGGCGTGATCGACATGTCGGCGATGGCGGGCTACGTCGGCGGCGGCGGGCTCGGCAACTTCGCCATCACCTACGGCTACCAGCAGTTCGACTGGCCGGTGACCCTGGTGACGGTCGTGATCATCATCGTGATCGTGCAGGCGGCCCAGCTGATCGGGAACGCCCTGGCGCGCAAGGTGCTGCGGAGATGAGCCTGCGATGACGGCGCACGTCCTGGACAACCCGGCGCGGGCGGCGCTGCTCGGCCCGCACGCCCACCTCGCCGTCCGGCACGGGAACGTGCTGCGCTACCCGACGGACGTCTCGCCCTTCATCGGGATGCCCACGGACCCGGGCCCGGCGGACTGGGCGGACCTCGCCGAGCTCGTCGGGCCGGGCGGCGTCGCCCCGATCTCGGGCGCGACCGTCGAGCCGCCGCCCGGCTGGGAGCTGGTGTCCGACGGGTCCGGCGTCCAGCTCGTGGACGCGGGCGTGGCGGCCGAGCCCGACGCCGAGGCCCTCGTCCTGGGGCCCGCGGACGTCCCGGAGATGCTGGACCTCGTGGCGCGTACCAAGCCGGGCCCGTTCCTGCCGCGGACCATCGTCATGGGCACCTACCTGGGGTTGCGGCGAGACGGCGAGCTCGTCGCCATGGCGGGCGAGCGGCTGCACCCACCGGGCTGGACCGAGATCAGCGCGGTCTGCACCGACGCCCGGTTCCGCGGCCAGGGCCTCGCCACCCGGCTCGTGCACGCGGTCGCGCACGGCATCCGGGAGCGCGGCGAGACCCCGCTGCTGCACGCCGCGGCGACCAACACCAACGCCATCCGGCTCTACGAGTCCCTCGGTTTCGTGCTGCGGCGGCGCACCCGCTTCGTCGGCCTGCGCGTGCCGCAGCCGCTCGCCTCCTAGCGCTCGCCTCAGACCGCCGCCCGGCGGTGGGTCACCGCCGGGCGCAGGCCCAGGTTCTCGCGCAGGGTGACGCCCTCGTACGCGGTGCGGTAGATCCCGCGGTCCTGCAGGGCGGGGACGAGGTGCTCGACCACCTCGTCGTAGCCGCCCGGCACGGCGTTCGGTACCAGGTTGAGGCCGTCGATCGCGCCGGAGCGCACGTAGTGGGCCAGCTCGTCCGCCACACCCGACGGCGTGCCGACGAACTCGACCGTCTCGTTGAGGTGCAGGACCAGCTGCCGCATCGTGAGGCCGCGGTCCTCGGCGAGCGTGCGCCAGGCCGCCGCCGTGCGCAGCGGGCGGTCGCTGGTGTTCACCACGCCGTTGGTCAGGGTCTGGGTGGCGACGACGGGATCGTGGGCGGGCAGCGGCCCGTCGACCGGGTGGTCGGCGAGGTCGTGGCCCCACACCGCCTCGACCACCGCGCGCACCCGGCGGTCGCTCCAGGTCCGGTCGCGGAACCAGCGGGCCTTGTCGCGGGCCTCGGACTCGGTGGCCCCCAGGGTGATCCGGGTCGCGGGGAAGATCCGCAGGTCGTCCTCGGGACGCCCGGCCCGGACGAGCCTGCGGCGCATGTCGCCTGCGAACTCCAGCGCGGCGTCGAACTGCAGGTAGCGGGAGAAGATGCCCTCGGCGTGCCGGGCGGCGAAGTCCCGGCCCTCCGGCGACTCCCCCGCCTGGAACAGCACCGGCTGCCCCTGGGGGCTGGGCGGCACGCTCGGCCACGCCCGCCGCGCACCCCGGACGATCTCCCGCGACCCGTCACGGGACCACCCCGCCCACAGCTCCTGGACCGTCGCGAGGTGCTCCTCGGCGTGCCGGTAGCGCTCGGCGTGCCCGACCTCGCCGCCGCGCCGGAAGTTCTCCCCGGTCCAGTCGTTGTCGGTGGTCACGATGTTCCACCCGGCCCGGCCGCCGCTCAGCACGTCCACCGACGCCAGCCGCCGGGCCAGGTCGACGGGGTCGTTGAACGTGGTGTTGAGCGTGGCCACCAGCCCGATCCGCTCCGTCACCGCGGCGAGGTGGGCGAAGAGCACCAGCTGGTCCGGGCGGCCGGTCACCGAATGGTCGGTGATCCGGCCGAGGTGCTCGCGCAGCCGCTGGCTGTCGCCGAGGAACAGGGTGCTGAACAGGCCGCGCTCGGCGGTCTGCGCGAGCCTGCGCCAGGACGCGAAGTCGTAGTAGACGTCCTGGCGCTCGGCCTCGGACCACACGTAGGCAGGCCCGAAGGGGAAGAACCCCGCCAGGTGCAGTCGGGCGTCCGGGCGGGCGTAGTCGGTGGCGGCCATCGCAGGTCCCCTCAGGAGGCGTAGCGGCCCGCGGGCCGGGGCAGGGCGAACAGGTCCCGCAGGGTCTCCCCCGGCGCCGGGCGCCGCAGCGGGAGCGCGGGCAGGACCTCGGCCGCGAGCAGGGCGAGGTCGCGGTCGACGTCCGTGGGGAGCAGCCTGACCCCGTCGACGACGCCGACGAGCCGGGTCAGCGCGTCGACCAGCTCCGCCGCGGCCCCCGCGCCCGCCTGCCCGATCTCGATCTCGGCGACCACGCGCGGGGCGCCCGTCCGCAGACCGTCCCCACGCACGATCTCGACGTCCACGAGCTCGGCGGGCAGCACACCCTCGGGTGCGACCACCGGGACCTGCCCCTGCGGTGGGCGGGGCAGCAGCGCGGGCCCGCGGATGCCGAAGGTCCGACTCTCGAAGTCGACGTGGTGCACGCGGTCGGCGTCGAGGAACCGGCCGGTGGTCTCGTCGGCGACGATCGCGTCGTCCTGCCAGGAGTCCCACAGCCTGCGGGCGGCGTCGACCACGTCCGCGGCCTCGGCCGCCAGGGTCCGCGGGTCCCCGACGTGGCGGACGGCGTGGGCCGCGGCCCGCGCGGGCGTCGCCTCCGTGCCGACCAGCCAGCCGGCCCGACCGCGGGAGCCGAGATCGAGGCTGGAGAGCTGGTTGGACACGTGGAAGGGCTCGGCGTGGGCGGTGTGCACCATCGGGACCAGGCCGATCGCCTCGGTGTGGGCGGAGAGGAACGCCGCCGCCGCGACCGGATCGAGGCGGGCCGTGCCGGGTCCGGCGGTCGCGTCCGCCAGCGTGACGAAGCCGAGCCCGGCCGCCTCCGCCCGGCGCCCGAGCGCGGCGAGACCGGCCACGTCGGGCGGGGCGCCACCGAGCTCGAGACCGACCACCAACTGTCTGTCCATACACGACTCTCCGCTCGTTCACAGGGTGGGAGGACGCGCCATCGGGCGCCTGCGGCACCTACGGTGGACGGTGATCGCGACCCGAGGAGGAGCCCCCGTGCCCGAGGACAAGGTCGGCCTGCTGGAGGGCCTGCAGACCACCCCGGCCCGTCGCTACCTGGCTGCCACGCCGATCCCGGAGGAGGTCCTCTGGGATCTGCTCGACGCGGCTGTGCGCGGCCCCTCGGGCGGCAACCGACAGCCGTGGGGCTGGGTGGTGGTGCGCGACCCGGCGACGAAGGCCGCCATCGCCCCGTTCTACGTCGAGGGTTGGGAGAAGGCCTACGGGGTGCGCCGCGACGAGCTGCTCGACCCGGACCGGGACCCGTGGCCGACCAGCGGGCTGTCCGCCTCGACCTACCGCGCGGTGGAGCATCTCGCCCACCACATCGCCGAGGCGCCCGTGTGGGTCGTCCCGGTGCTGCCCGGCGCGGCGCAGTCCCACGACAAGCGCCTGGGCGCCTCCGTCTACGGCGCGGTGCAGAACCTGCTGCTCGCCGCCCGCGCACACGGGATCGGCGGGGTGCTGACCTCGTTCCACCTCACGCACGAGGAGGAGGTCAAGGAGCTGCTCGGCCTGCCTGCGGACGCCGCCACCATGGGGCTGGTCCCGCTCGGCTACCCCGCCCGCGGGCGCTGGTCGCAGCCGCGCAGGCGCCCGGTCGGGGAGGTCGTGCACTGGGAGCGGTGGGGTGAGCAGCGCGACCGGCCCTGAGCCTCCTCCGGGTGCCCTGGTCACCCGCCCGCCGCCAGCCGCGGCGCGAAGGGCACGGGGGCGGGCTCCGGCACCGGCAGCCGACCGGGCGGTGTCCACACCCCGCGGCGGGCGAGGATCGGGAGCACCCCCTCCCCCATCCACCAGGCCTCCTCGAGGTGGGGGTAGCCGGAGAGCACGAACTCGTCGATGCCCGCCTCGTGGTACTCGGCGATCCGGTCGGCGACCTCGGTGTGGCTGCCGACCAGCGCCGTCCCCGCGCCGCCGCGGACCAGCCCGACGCCCGCCCACAGGTTGGGGGCGATCTCCAGGCTGCGCGCCGACCCGTCGTACCGCCCGGCGTGCAGGGCCCGCATCCGCCGCTGCCCCTCGGACTCGCTGGCCGCCAGGCCGGTCTGGATGCGCGCGACCGCCGCCGGGTCCAGCGCCGCCAGCAGCGACTCGGCCTGCGCCCACGCCGCCTCTGCGGTGTCCCGGGTGATCACGTGGAGGCGGATCCCGAACCGCGGCCGCCTGCCGCGCTCGGCCGCCGGCCCGCGGATCCAGGCGATCTTCTCCGCGACCTGCTCCGGGTGCTCGCCCCAGGTCAGGTAGACGTCGGCGTGCTCGGCCGCCACGGGGCCCGCCGCCGCCGAGGAGCCCCCGAAGTAGATCGGCGGCACCGGGTCCGGGAGCCGGGCCGGCTCCGCGTCCTCGACACGGACGTGCTCGCCCGCGAACGACACCGTCTCCCCGCGCCACCGCCCCCGCACGACGTGGAGGAACTCGTCGGTCCGGGTGTAGCGGGCGTCCTTGTCGAGGAAGTCGCCGTAGGCCCGCTGCTCCCGGGCCTCGCCCCCGGTCACGACGTTGAGCAGCAGCCGCCCGCCGGAGTGGCGCTGGAAGGTCGCCGCCTGCTGCGCCGCCAGCGTCGGGGAGATCGAGCCGGGCCGGAACGCCACCAGGAACCGCAGGCGTTCGGTGTGGGCCACGAGCATCGCCGTGGTGAGCCAGGCGTCCTCGCACCAGGCGCCCGTGGGGGTCAGCACGCCGGCGAACCCGACCTGCTCGGCCGCGCGGGCGACCTGGATCAGGTAGGGCAGGTCCGCGGGCCGGATCGTGCCCGACGACTCGGTGGACACGCCGTGGCCACCCCCGACGAGGTGGCGGCTGTCGCCGTTGGTGGGCAGGAACCAGTGCAGGGTGGCGGTGGACACGAGTACTCCCGGGAGGACGGAGGGGCGGGACGGCTGGTCCGCCGACACAGCGCCGCGTGCGTCCGGCAGAAGTCCACGTGGCGCCGCTTCGTCCACACCTGCGTGCGCATGCCCACCTTCCCTCGAGATCTCCGCCGGTCCCCACTGAATCCGCGCCGCCGCCGACGTGTCAAGGCCGGTGTCCGGGTGAGCGGCCGTCAGCGGGTGAGGCGGTCCAGGAAGGCGATCAGCAGGGCCTCGCGGAGGCGGGGCGGGGCGGCGTCGAGCAGCGCGTTGACCGGCGCCATCCGCTTCGGGACCGCCACGCCGCCCTCCCCGCCCAGACCGGCCAGGGCCAGGAGGCCGTCGAACGCGGCGTCGTCCAGGGTGGCGGGGTCCAGGGCCGCCGCCGCGGCGCGCAGCTCCGGCGCCACCTCGACGGGACCCGCCGCGACCGCCGCGGCCACGGACTCCCGCAGCGCCGCGACGAAGTCGTCGACGCCGCTCGCGGTGGCCGCGCAGAC
>NZ_FNBE01000009.1 GCF_900102195.1 Pseudonocardia oroxyli | reverse complement strand
GTCCGGGCCGACACAGTCCGGGCCGACACAGTCCGGGCCGACACAGTCCGGGCCGACACAGTCCGGGCCGACACAGTCCGGGCCGACACAGTCCGCGCCGACACAGTCCGGGCCGACACAGTCCGGGCCGACACAGTCCGGGCCGACACAGTCCGGGCCGACACAGTCCGAATCAGCCCCCTTCGAACCCACCCCGTCCGCGCCGTCCCGGCCCGCACCACCGCGGTCGACGGAGACCGGATCGGAGCCGGGTGGGCAGGGGCGCGCGAACCCGGGTCCGAGCAGCTCCGGGGCGACTCGATCACTGCACCCGGCCGACCGCCGCACGAGGCCGCGACAGGGCGTGCACCTGCAGGTCGCGCTGTCCACCCTGCTGGGCCTCGACGACCGACCCGCGGAGCTGCCGGACCTCGGCCCCGTCCCGGCCTCGCGCGTCCGCGAGCTGGTCGCCGCCCAGCGCGGCGCACCGTGGCGCTTCGCGATCACCGGACCGGACGGGCGCGTGGTCCGCACCGGAGCCCTGCGCCGTCGCCCCGACCTGCAGGCGGTGCCGTGCACCGACCCCGCAGCACCGGGCCTGGTCGACATCCTGGTCGACGCCACCCTTCTCGCCGAGCTCATCGACGACCCACCCCGCACGCCGAGCCCTCCCGCCCACACATGGAGTGAGGTCCTCGCCGAGATCGACACACCCCGCGAACGCCCACTGGACGACGCGCCACGGGCGCGGTTCCCGCACACGGGCCTGCGCCGCCACATCGAGTTGCGGGACCGCTACTGCACCTTCCCCGGCTGCCTCGCCCCCGCGCACACCGCCGACCTCGACCACACGGTGGACCACGCCCGCGGCGGCACCACCACCGCGGGCGGACTCGGGCCGGCCTGCCGCCACGACCACGGCCTCAAGCAACGGGGCTGGCACCTCGACCAGCCCGAACCGGGACGGTTCCAATGGCACAGCCCCCTGGGCCGCAGCTATCGCACCCGCTCCGAACCCCTGCTCCCCCCACTACCCACGCCGGTCCGACACGGCCCCGACCCGGAACTGGACGGGGAGCCGCGGTCGTCGGAGGCGCCCCTGCTCGTCTGGCGCCCCGACCCGCCTCCCCCGGTCCCCTGCCCACCGACCCCGGTGGAGCTCGACGAACCCCCGCCGTTCTGACCGGCGGGCCGCCATACTCGGCCCGTGGACGCAAGCCTCGACCTGGTCGTGCTCTACACCGAGCAGGTCGAGGCCTGCCGGGAGTTCTACGCGCACCTGGGTCTCCCCCTCGTCGCGGAGAAACACGGCGACGGGCCGCTCCACCACGCCGCCGTGCTCGCGAACGGCACGGTCGTCGAGATCTACCCCGGCACGGCGGGTAGGACCACGGACCGGCTCCGCCTCGCCTTCACCGTCGCGGCCGCCGCAGATCTCCCCGCGGGTACGCACCGGCTCGAGGACCCGGACGGCCGCGTCGTGATCGTCACCGCTCGCTGAGGGGCTACTCGGCCTACGGCGTGGCGACGGGTGTGCCCATTCCTTCAAGCGCCGCTCCACCAGGAGGAATACCGTCGAGGGATGAGCGCAGCACCAGTCGAACGGGCCCCGGTCCTCCTCGCACCGGGCGCCGGACGTCGATACGCGATGGGCAGGCTGGACGCGGTGTTCAAGGCGGACGGGGCGGAGACGGCCGACCGGTACTCCATCTCCGAGTGGTGGATGGACCCGCACACCGCGGGGCCGGGCCCGCACCACCACCCGGAGGACGACGTGTTCTACGTCCTGGAGGGCGTGCTCACGTTCTTCGTCGACGATCACTGGACCGAGGCCCCGAAGGGCTCGTTCGTGCTGGTCCCCGGCGGCGCCACCCACGATTTCGAGAACCGCGGCGATGTCCGGGCCGGCGCCCTGAACATCTCCGTCCCCGGCGCGTTCGAGGAGGCCATGCCCGGCATCGCCGACTGGTTCCGCGCGAATCCGCGCGAGGCGTGAGCGGCATGCTCACAGGCTGAGCTTCATACCCTCGTGCGACGCGACGAACCCGAGTCGCTCGTAGAAGCGGTGCGCGTCGACCCGGCGCTTGTCCGTCGTGAGCTGCACCAACGCGCACCCGCGCCTCCGCGCCTCGTCGACGGCCCACCCCACCATCCACGCGCCGACACCCGATCCGCGGAGCCCGGCCGCGACGCGCACCGCCTCGATCTGCGCCCGGAGCGCGCCCCGCCGGGCCAGGCCGGGGAGGAACGAGAGCTGGAGCGTGCCGACCGCGCGGCCCCCGTCGTCGGCGACCAGCAGGAGGTGGGCCGGGTCCCGGTCGATCGCCTCGAACGCGCGTCGGTAGGGCGCCGGGTCCTCGGCGCTCTCCCGGGTCGCGCCGAGCTGGTCCGCGGCCAGGAGCCGGACCAGCTCGGGCACGTCGTCGGCGACGGCGAGCCGCAGCAGGACCGGACGACCGTCGACGGCGAACTCGGCGAAGGACACCACGCCACGACTGTGCCCCACGGCGTGACCGCGGAAGACCCCGGGGCCGAGGACGGGTGCTTCGGTCTCGACGACGCCCAGCCGCGAGCGCGGCATAGTGGTGCCGATGCACTGGGACGTTCTCCGCGAGGGCAGTGTGCCCATCGGCCTGCACGAGGAGCTGGCGGCGCTGCTGCGCGCGGCCTACCCCCACTTCCCCGAGTTCTTCCAGGGCCGCCGAAGCTGGTCGTACGTGCGCCCTGAGCTGCGGGTCATCGGCTGGGACGACGGCCGTCCGGTCGCAACGGCGGGCGTCCTGCGACGTTTCATCGACGTCGAGGGGACGGACCAACTGGCCGGGGTGGTCGGTCTCGTCTCCGTCCATCCCTCGTGTCGACGGTCGGGCGTCGGCCTCGCCCTGATGCGGGAGGTCCGCGCGGCTTTGCTCGGCCTCGACGTCCCCTTCGGCCTCCTGATGTGCGCGCCCCGGCACGTGGCCTTCTACGAGCGCGCCGGATGGTCGCTGCTCTCGTCCCGTCGCGTCCGCTACTCGCCGGACGACACGACCGAGCCCGAGCAGTTCGTGGACGAGATCGCGACGACGACCATGGTCGTGCGGGCCGCGGCGACCGACGACGCCGAGTGGCCGGAGGGCGCAATGGACTGGAACGGCGCGTCGGTCTGAGGCCGGCCGGGAGCGTGGGAGCCGCGCTCAGCCTCGCGCTGCGGTACTCGATCCGCAGGTCAGAGCTCTGATCGAGCCGATGATCGCCGGTGCCCCCGGTGGGATTCGAACCCACACTGTGACCCTTTTAAGGGGCCTGCCTCTGCCGGTTGGGCTACGGGGGCGATGTCGGAACACTAGCGATGTCGAGATCGTGCTCGCGGCTCCGACCCGGATGCGAGAGGGTCGCACCAGCGGCCCGCCGAGGACGAGGAGCCTCCCGTGAAGTACCTGCTGATGATCTACGACAACCCCGAGACGCGCGCGGTGTTCTTCGGCGAGGAGGGCGCCCCGCTCATGGCGGAGATGGACGCGATCATGGCCGAGCTCAAGGAGTCCGGCGAGCTGGTGGACACCGCGGCGCTGGCGGACCCGGCGAGCACGAAGGTCGTCCGGAGTGGCGGCGTGGTCACCGACGGGCCGCTCGCGGAGGCGAAGGAGCACTTCGGCGGCTACCTGATCGTGGACGTCGAGTCCGAGGAGCGGGCGCTCGAGATCGCCGCCCGCTGGCCCAAGGTGCACACCCCGATGGAGGTCCGCCCCCTCCTCGGGGAGGGCGGGGAGATGTGACCGGGCGCGTCGAGGACCTGCTGCGGGAATGCGCGCCGCAGGTCCTCGGCGCGCTCGTACGCCGGCACCGGCAGTTCGACCTCTGCGAGGACGCCGTGCAAGAGGCCCTGCTGGCGGCGGCGCAGCAGTGGCCGGGCGAGGGGGTGCCGCAGAACCCGCACGGGTGGCTCGTCGCCGTCGGGCACCGGCGGGTGATCGACGCCGTGCGGAGCGAGCGCGCGAGCCGGGCCCGCGAGGAGCGGCTGGCCCTGCTGGAACCGCCGCCCGCGCAGGCGCCCGACACCGACGACACCCTCACCCTGCTCGGGCTGTGCTGCCACCCCGCCCTGTCCCCGCCGAGCCGGATCGCGTTGACCCTGCGGGCGGTCGGCGGGCTCACCACCGCCGAGATCGCCGGGGCGTTCCTGGTCCCCGAGGCGACGATGGCGCAGCGGATCAGCCGGGCGAGGAAGACGCTGCGCGGCCGGGAGTTCGACACCCCCGGAGACGTCAGCCACGTGCTGTACCTGATGTTCAACGAGGGGTACACGGCGTCCGGCGGCGACGAGCTCGCCCGGGTGGATCTGAGCACCGAGGCGATCCGGCTCACCCGGATGCTGCCGCCCACCCCGGAGACCACCGGCCTGCTCGCGCTCATGCTCCTGACCGACGCCCGCAGGCCCGCCCGCACCGACGCGGCGGGCGATCTCGTGCCCCTCGCCGAGCAGGACCGCGCGCTGTGGGACGCCGCGAAGATCGCCGAGGGCACCGCGCTCGTCGAGCGGGCGATCGCGTCGGGCCCGCTCGGGCCCTACCAGCTGCAGGCCGCCATCGCGGCCCTGCACGCCGAGCCGGGCGAGACCGACTGGCGCCAGATCGTGGGGCTCTACGAGCTGCTGGACCGGATCGCACCGAGCCCGGTCGTCACGCTGAACCGGGCCGTGGCGCTCGCCGAGCTGCGCGGTCCCGACGCGGGCCTGGACCTGCTGCGCGATCTCGACCTGCCCGGTCACCGGCTCCCGGCGGTGCGCGCCCACCTGCACGAACGGGCGGGGCGGCGCGAGCAGGCCGAGGCGGACTACCGCCTGGCCGCGAGCCTCACCCGCAGCCTCCCCGAGCGCCGCTACCTGGAGCGCAGGGCCAAACACACCCGTGAGTGGCGATAGTCGCTTTAGCGACTATCGCCACTCACGGGTCACTCACGGGGTCAGGAGGCGGTCTTCTGGGGCAGCGGGGTCACCGTGCCCCCGGAGATGCGGGCGAACTCGGCCTTGGGCTCGTGGATCTCGCCCAGGGCCACGACCTCGCGGCCCATCAGGAACGCGGTCGTCCAGTCCATCAGGATCCGGACGCGGCGGTTCCAGGTGGGCATCCGCGAGACGTGGTACGTGCGGTGCATGAACCACGCCGGGAAGCCCTTGAGCTTGATCCCGTAGACCTGCGCGACGCCCTTGTACAGCCCCAGCGAGGCCACCGACCCGGCGTAGCTGTGCTTGTACTGCTTGAACGCGGTGCCGTTCAGGTGCGCGATCACGTTGTCCGCCAGCACCTTCGCCTGCCGCACGGCGTGCTGCGCCGACGGGCTGGTGCGGGCGTTCGCGTCCTCCTTGGACAGGTCGGGGATGGAGGCGCAGTCACCGGCGGCGAAAACCCCGGTGAGGCCCTCGACGGCGAGCGTGGCCTCGCACTCGACGTGCCCGCGCGGGCCGAGCGGCAGGTCCGTGGCGTTCAGCATGGGGTTCGGCTTGACCCCCGCGGTCCAGACGATCGTGTCGGCGTCGAACTCCTGCCCGTCCGACAGCACGACGTGGCCGCCGACCATCGACTCGACGCGGGTCTCGAGGAGGACCTCGATGCCGGCGTCGAGCAGGCGACCGACGGTGTAGACGCCCATCTTGGGGCCGACCTCGGGCATGATCCGGTCCATCGCCTCGACCAGCACCCAGCGGAGGTCCTCGGCCTCGATCCGCTGGTGGTACCGGGTGGCGTACCGGGCCATGTCGGCCAGCTCGGCGAGCGCCTCGACGCCCGCGTAGCCGCCGCCGACCACGACGAAGGTGAGCAGCCTGCGGCGCTCGTCCTCGTCGGTCGTGGTGGAGGCGGCGTCCAGCCGGGAGAGCACGTGGTTGCGCAGGTAGATGGCCTCGCCGACGGTCTTGAACGCGATGCCCTGCTCGGGCAGGCCGGGGACGGGGAGGGTCCGGGCGACCGAGCCGGGCGAGACGACGAGGACGTCGTAGGGCACGGAGACGGACTCGCCCGCGGCCGTCTCGACCGAGACGACCTTCTGCGCGTCCGAGATCGAGGTGACCCGGCCGGTGAGCACGGTGCAGCCGCGCAGGACCTTGTGCAGCGGGACCACCACGTGCCGCGGCTCGATGGAACCGGCGGAGGCCTCGGGGAGGAACGGCTGGTAGGTCATGTGGGACTGGGGGTCGATGACCGTGATGTCGGCCCGCCCGCGCCGCAGCTTCTTCTGCAGCCGCAGAGCGGTGTTCATGCCGACCGTGCCGCCGCCGACGATCACGATCCGTTGTGCCTGCGCCATGCTTTCATTGGTACTCCGAAGACGAAAGCAACACGCCCGGGATCGGCGCCGGCCGCAACGGATCACATGAGACCTGCGGCACGCCCCGCCTCGGCAAGGACCTCCTCCAGCATCGCGGGGGTCAGCCTGCCGGCGAACGTGTTCTGCTGCGAGACGTGGTAGCTGCCGAAGACGTGCAGGTCAGCGGTCTGGAAGTGGGCGCCGTGCCCGAACTTCGGCCGCGGCCCCGGCACCGGCCACCCGTTCTCCTCCAGCACCGGCAGGAGCGCCTGCCAGCCGAACCCACCCAGTACGACGACGGCGCGCAGCGTCGGGCGGAGCAGCGCGAGCTCGGCATCGAGCCAGTGGCGGCAGGCGTTGCGCTCCTGCGGGGTGGGCTTGTTGGCGGGCGGGGCGCAGTGGACCGGGGCGGTGATCCGGGTCCCCCGCAGGGCGAGTCCGTCGTCCTTGTGGACGGCGGTGGCCTGGTTCGCGAGCCCGACGGCGTGCAGGGCGGCGTAGAGGACGTCTCCGGAGCGGTCGCCGGTGAACATCCGGCCGGTCCGGTTCGCGCCGTGCGCGGCCGGGGCGAGCCCCACGATCAGCAGCCGCGCGTCCGGCGGGCCGAACCCGGGAACCGGTCGGCCCCAGTACGTCCAGTCCCGGAAGGCCGCCCGCTTCTCGCGGGCGACCTGCTCGCGCCACTCGACGAGCCGCGGGCAGGCCCGGCACTCGGAGACCTGCGCGTCGAGCACGGCGAGGCTGCGCAGGCTGCTCACGCGATGGATCGCGCGATCCCGTCGAGGATGTCGTGCTCGCTGACGATCATGCTGTCGATCCCGGCCTTGGCGTGGAACTCGTCCGCCAGGGCCTCGACGACGAGCGCGCCCGCGCCGATCACGTCGACCCGGCCGGGGTGCAGCGCCCCCAGCTTCTCGCGTTCCGCCCGCGGCGAGGTGATCAACAGCTCGGCGACCCGGTGCACGTCCGCCCTGGTCAGGGTCGACAGGTGCACCCGCTCGGGGTCGTACTCCGGCAGGTCCTGCGCGATCCCGGACAGCGTGGTGATCGTCCCGGCCACGCCGACCCACGTGCGGACACCCTCGACCGGGACCGACGCGAAGGCCTCCGCCAGGATGCCGTGCGCGACCTCCCGCGCCCGCTCGACGTCCTCCTTCGACGGCGGGTCCCCCGGCAGGCAGCGCTCGGTCAGCCGCACCGACCCGACGTCCACGGAGCGCGCCGCCGTGACCCCGTCCGCGACCGTGCCGACGACGACCTCGGTGGAGCCGCCGCCGATGTCGGTGACGACGAACGGGCCGTCGTCCGGGTCCAGGTCGCCCACCGCGCCCTGGAAGGACAGCCGCGCCTCCTCGTCCCCGCTGATCACCTCGGCGTCGATCCCGAGGGTCTCGCGGACCATGCCGAAGAAGTCCTCGCGGTTCTCCGCGTCCCGGGTCGCGGAGGTGGCGACCATCCGGACGCGCTCGACGCCCTTGCGTCGGATCGCCGCGGCGTAGTCGACGAGCGCGACCCGGGTGCGTTCGAGTGCCTCGGGGTCGAGGCGCCGCGTGGCGTCGACCCCCTTGCCCAGCCGCACGATCCGCATCTCCCGGTGCAGGTCCCGCAGGTCCTTGGTGCCGTCGAAGCTCTCGGTGACGTCCGCGACGAGCAGACGGACCGAGTTGGTCCCGCAGTCGATGGCGGCCACCCGAGACATACGTGCTCCTTGCATTGGGATCCGGCCCCGCCACAGTACCGTCGGGTAGGTGACCGTTCCTCCCGCCGCCGTGAGCACCCACGACGTCACCAACCAGGTCCCGCCGCTGGCCGGGTTCGACCCCCTGGCCTGCGATCCCGCGCTGTCCGACGCCCTGCTTCGGGAGGGCGGGACGGTCGAGCTCGGGGGCCTGGCCGCCGCCGTCGGGTCCGGTGAGTACCGGGAGCACGCGCGCCTGGCCAACGTCCACGAGCCCGTGCTGCACACCCACGACCGCTACGGGCACCGGATCGACGAGGTGGAGTTCCACCCGTCCTGGCACGCCCTCATGCGGCTGTCGGTGGAGCACGGGCTGCACGGCGCACCCTGGGCCGACGGGTCCCACGTCGCCCGCGCGGCCGGGTTCTACCTGGTCAGCACCCTGGAGCAGGGCCACTGCTGCCCGATCTCGATGACGTACGCCGCGGTGCCACCGCTGCGCGGGACGGGGTTCGAGACCGCGTTGCAGACCCGCGTCTACGAGCCGGGGCTCGGGCGCGGCAAGGCGCACCAGCTCGCCGGCATGTCGATGACCGAGAAGCAGGGCGGCTCGGACGTCCGCACCGGCACCACCCGCGCCACCCCGCAGCCCGACGGCACGTACACCCTCGTCGGGCACAAGTGGTTCACCTCGGCGCCGATGAACGACCTGTTCCTCACCCTCGCCCAGGCGCCGGGCGGGCTGACCTGCTTCGTCCTGCCCCGGGTGCTGCCCGACGGCACCCGCAACGGCCTGCGTATCCAGCGGCTCAAGGACAAGCTCGGCAACCGGTCCAACGCCTCGGCCGAGCTCGAGTACGCGGACGCCGTCGGGTGGCGGGTCGGGGCGGAGGGCCGCGGCGTCGCGACGATCATCGAGATGGTCTCGATGACCCGCCTCGACTGCGTGCTCGGTGCGGCGGGCACCGCCCGGGCCGCCCTGTCGGAGGCCGCCCACCACGTGGCGCACCGGTCCGCGTTCGGGGCCCGGCTGGCGGACCAGCCGCTCATGCAGGCCGTGGTCGGGGAGCTGGCGGTGGAGTCCGAGGCCGCGACGACCCTGGCGATCCGGTTGGCGGGCGCGGTCGAGCGCGGCGAGACGGCGTTCCTGCGGCTCGCGCTGCCCGCGGCGAAGTACCTCGTCTGCAAGCGGACGTCCGCCGTGGTCGGAGAGGCCCTGGAGTGCCTGGGCGGCAACGGCTACGTCGAGGAGTCCCCGCTGCCGCGCCTGTTCCGGGAGAGCCCGCTGAACTCGATCTGGGAGGGCTCGGGGAACGTCACGGCGCTCGACCTGCTGCGCGCCCTGTCCCGGTCACCGGAGTCCGTGGACGCGGTGCTCGACGAGCTGGCCCTCGCCCAGGGCGCCGACGCCCGCTTCGACCGCGCCCTCACTGTCCTGCGCACCGAGCTCCAGCACGCCGAGCCCCGCCGCGCCCGCAGGCTGGCCGAGCTCCTGGCCCTCTGCCTGCAGGGCTCGCTGCTGCTGCGCACGGCACCGGTCGAGGTCTCCGACGCCTTCCTCGCGGGCCGCCTGCAACCCGACGGCCCCTGGCGCACCGCGGGCACCCTCCCGGACGGAATCCCCGCGAAACCCCTCCTCGAACGCGTCACCCCCACCCTGTGAGCGGCGATGGTCGCTCTGGCGACCATCGCCGCTCACGAGGTCGGGCGCGGGGCTGACCGAGACGGTGCGGGGAGAGCACTGGTCGTCCGAGCTCAGGCGCAGTCGCTGCCGGTCCACCAGTCGCCGAGCAGCTCCAGTGCCTCGTCGCCGAACGGGTTGACCCCGGGCCCCTTCGCCAGCGCGTGCCCGACGTGGACGTGCAGGCACTTCACCCGGTCCGGCATGCCGCCCGCGGTGACCTGCGTACCGAGCGGCTCGATCGCGTCCCGGTCGGCGAGGTAGGACTCGTGCGCCCGCCGGTACCGCGCCGCCAGCTCGGCATCCTCCGCCAGCCGGTCGGTCATCTCCTTCATCAGCCCGGAGGCCTCGAGCGTGCCGATCCTCGACGCCAGCCGGGGGCAGGTCAGGTAGTACAGGGTCGGGAAGGGCGTGCCGTCGGGCAGCCGGGGCGCGGTCTGCACGACGTTCGGGTGCCCCGACGGGCACCGGGCCGCCACCGCCAGCATCCCGCGGGGTTCGCGGCCGAGCTGCCGGGCGACCGCCTCACGATCGGACACGGTGACACTCACGGACACCAGTGTCTCAGCGGGGCGCGCCCGCCGTGACGTCGGTCCAGAGGGTCCGGTACCAGGGGGTGGCGCGGCGCGCCGCCTCGACCTCCTCGGCCGACGGCGTGTTCGGCAGCTCCACCACGTACGGCACCTCGCCGGGGCGGACGTAGCCGAGCCGGGAGCGGGCCTCGGCCGCCACCTCGTCCGGGTTGGAGAGCCGGGCCTTCTGCGCGTTCAGCTCCTCCACCTCGGCCCGCAGCGCCTGCTGCTGGGCGGTGACGGCGGCCAGGTCCTGGCGCTGCGACACGTAGTTGCGCAGCGGGACCGCGACGGTCAGGGCGAGGGCACAGACCACGATCGCCAGGATCGCGGCCCGGCGGGTCGACGACAGGCCCAACAGCCCGGTCGTCGCCGCGACCACGCCGGTGGCGCGGGCGCGGCTGCGGGTGAGCTGCGGCTCCCGGGCACGCCGCGCCGAGGACGCGGGGCGCGAGCGCCCCGTCCCCCGCGGCGTGCGTTCCCGGGAGCCCGCCACGCTCAGGCCCCGGGGGTGTACCGCGGGAAGGCCAGCTCGCCTGCGTAGCGCGCGGCGTCCCCCAGGCCCTCCTCGATGCGCAGCAGCTGGTTGTACTTGGCGACCCGCTCGGACCGGGCCGGGGCGCCGGTCTTGATCTGGCCACAGCCGGTGGCGACGGCGAGGTCCGCGATGGTCACGTCCTCCGTCTCACCGGAGCGGTGGCTCATCATGCAGCGGTAGCCGTTGTTGTGGGCCAGCGTGACCGCGTCGAGCGTCTCGGACAGGGTGCCGATCTGGTTGACCTTGACCAGCAGTGCGTTGGCGGCGCCGCGGTCGATGCCGTCCTCGAGCCGCTCGGGGTTGGTGACGAACAGGTCGTCCCCCACGAGCTGGACCTTGTCGCCGAGCTGCTCGGTCAGCGCGACCCAGCCGTCCCAGTCGTCCTCCGCCAGCGGGTCCTCGATGGACACCAGCGGGAACGCGTCCACCAGCTCCGCGTAGACCTTCGCGAGGTCCGCGGAGGAGAGCTCCTTGCCCTCGTACCGGTAGACGCCCTTCGAGAAGAACTCGGTCGAGGCCACGTCGAGCGCCAGCACGACGTCCCTGCCGAGCGTGAAGCCCGCCTTGTCGACGGCGCCCGCGATCAGCTCGAGGGCCCCGCGGGTGCCGCCCTTGACGTCCGGGGCGAAGCCGCCCTCGTCGCCGAGGCCGGTGGACAGACCCTGGGCCTTGAGCACGGACTTGAGCGAGTGGTAGATCTCCGCGCCCCAGCGCAGCGACTCGCGGAAGGTGTCCGCGCCGATCGGGGCGACCATGAACTCCTGCACGTCGACCGAGGTGTCCGCGTGGGCCCCGCCGTTGAGGATGTTCATCATCGGCACCGGCAGGACGTGCGCGTTCGGCCCGCCGATGTAGCGGTAGAGGTCCAGGCCCGAGGACTCGGCGGCCGCCTTCGCCACCGCCAGGGACACGCCCAGCAGCGCGTTCGCGCCCAGCCGGGACTTGTCCGGGGTGCCGTCGAGGTCCACCAGGCGCTGGTCCACCAGACGCTGGTCCACCGCGTCCATCCCGATCAGCTCGGGGCCGATCTCGTCCAGCACGGCGGTGACGGCCTTCTCGACGCCCTTGCCCAGGTACCGCTTGGGATCGCCGTCCCGCAGCTCGACGGCCTCGTGCTCGCCCGTCGACGCGCCGGAGGGCACCGCCGCGCGCTCCAGCGTCCCGTCGTCCAGCGCGACCTCGACCTCGACCGTGGGGTTGCCCCGCGAGTCGAGGATCTCGCGCGCGCCGACCTGCTCGATGACCGCCACCGATACAACTCCTGTTTCTCGGGTTCCGCTGGACTCGCGGGGGCCAGGGTAACCACCCGACGGGGCGATCCGGCTCGGGAACCGCCGAAGTCACGCCAAGACGGAGCCCGCGAGTCCGCCCTCGAAACGGTTGTCGACGGGTTCGGGCCGCCCTACCGTGAGAGCGACCATGACCAGTGAGCCCGTAGGACCCAGCCCCTCGGAGAAGGTCGTCGGTTTCCGTCGCGCGGAGCGGCTGCTGGCCGACCACCGCCCGCTCGACGCGCTGCAGGCCCTGGCCCCCGTCCTGGAGAGCCAACCGAACGACGCCTCGGTCCAGCTCCTCGCCGGGCGCGCCTACCTCGACTCGGCCCAGCTCACGAAGGCCGAGGCGGCGTTCTGCCGGGTGCTGGAGCTCGACCCGGCGGACCACTACGCCCGGTTCGCCCTCGGCAAGGCGCTGCACCGGCAGGGTCGCCTCGGCGAGGCGAAGGGCCAGCTCCAGCTCGCCACGGTGATGGACCCGCGCCCGGAGTACCAGGAGGCGCTGGGCGAGGTGCGCGCCCGGATCGCGTCGATCACCGACTGATCACAGTTGCGGGAGTTTCTTCCCAAACCGGACGAAACGCCGTCTGACCTGCGGGGATGCCTCTACCCGTCACCCGTTGGAGAAGCTAGCCTCACCTCGGTCCGCTGAGGCTCACCTCAGCGATTCGGGTCGACGGCAGGGGTGCGAGCGGTGCTGGGCAATGCGCTGATCGGGTTGCGCGAGGGTCTCGAAGCCTCACTCGTGGTCAGCATCCTGGTCGCCTTCCTCGTCCGCACCGACCGCCGCCGCGAGCTGCCGAAGGTCTGGGCCGGGGTGGCGTTCGCGATCCTGGTCAGCGTCGGCGTCACGCTCGGGCTGACCCTCGCGGAGCAGGCCCTGACCTTCGAGGCGTCCGAGGCGCTCGGCGGGTCGCTGTCGATCGTGGCGGTCGCGTTCGTGACCTGGATGATCTTCTGGATGCGCTCCAACGCACGCGCCATGAAGGCCGAGCTGGAGGGCAGGCTCGAGCACGCCATCTCGATGGGGCCGCTCGCCGTCGTGGTGATGGCCACGCTCGCCGTCGGGCGCGAGGGGCTCGAGACGGCCGTCTTCTTCTTCGCCGCCGCCCAGGCCGCGGGCGAGACCGTGCAGCCGCTGATCGGCTTCCTGGTCGGCATCGCGCTGGCCGTCGTGATCGCCTTCGCGATCTACAAGGGCGCCATGCGGATCAACCTGGCGACCTTCTTCACCGTGACCGGTTTCTTCCTGGTCTTCGTCGCGGCCGGGATCCTGGCCTACGGCGTGCACGACCTGCAGGAGGCCGGGATCCTGCCCGGCCTGAACACCCTCGCCTTCGACGTGAGTGCCGCCGTCCCGCCGGACTCCTGGTACGGGACCCTGCTGAAGGGGATCTTCAACTTCTCGCCGCAGACCACGGTCCTGGAGGCCGTCGTGTGGTGCGCGTACGTCGCCGTCGTCCTGACGCTGTTCCTGTTGCCCCAGCGCACGCGGTCCACCACCCCCGCCGCGTGACCTGATCGAGGAGAGAAACCATGTCCCGCAAGGCTTCCGCCGCCGTGCTCGCGGCGGGCACCGCCCTGCTGCTGGCGGGCTGTACGAGCACCGCGCAGCCCCCCGCGGCCGAGAGCGGCGGCGGCCCCATCACGGTGGCCGCGGGCGACACGAGCTGCGAGGTCTCGGCCGTCGAGGCGCCCGCGGGCAACATCTCGTTCTCGGTGAAGAACACCGGCACCAAGGTGACCGAGTTCTACCTGTACGGCACCGGCGACCGCATCATGGGCGAGGTCGAGAACATCGGTCCGGGCCTGTCCCGCGACCTCATCGTCGAGGTGCCCGACGGCGGCTCCTACACCACCGCCTGCAAGCCCGGCATGGTCGGCGAGGGCATCCGCGCCCCGTTCACCGTCACCGGCAGCGCCCAGCGCTCCACCGACGACAACGCCAAGCTCGCCGAGGCCGTGAGCGGCTACACCCGCTACATCAGCTCCCAGACCGACGCACTGGTGCAGACCTCCCAGGGCTTCGTCGACGCGGTGAAGAGCGGGAACGTCGACGCCGCGAAGGCGCAGTTCCCGCTCGCCCGCACCTACTACGAGCGGATCGAGCCGGTCGCGGAGTCCTTCGGGGACATCGACCCGAAGGTCGACGGCCGCGAGGACGACGAGCGGGACCCCGGCGTGAGCTGGACCGGCTTCCACCGGCTCGAGAAGGACCTGTGGGTCTCCGGGCTGCAGCCCGACTCGGCGCAGGTCGCCGACCAGCTCATGACGGACCTCAAGGACCTGCAGAGCCGGATCCCGACCCTGGACCTCACCCCTCCGCAGCTGGCCAACGGCGCCAAGGAGCTGCTCGACGAGGTCGCCACCGGCAAGATCACCGGCGAGGAGGACCGCTACTCGCACACGGACCTCTGGGACTTCAAGGCGAACGTCGAGGGCAGCCAGGCCGCCGTCGCCGCGCTGCGCCCGGTGATCGACGAGAAGGACCCGAACCTGGGCCCGACGCTGGACCAGCGGTTCGCCGCCGTCGAGTCGCTGCTGGAGGGCTACCGCACGCCGGACGGCGGGTTCGTCCTCTACACCCAGCTCACCGAGGCCGACACGAAGAAGATGACCGACGCCGTGGACGCGCTCGCCGAGCCGATCTCGCAGGTCGCGGGGGTCGTCACGTCGTGAGCACGACCCGGCCCTCGTCGATCGACAGCCCGCCCGTCGACCCGCCCGCCGACGTCTCCCCGGGCGGGGGGATGTCGCGGCGGCGGATGCTCGGCTACGCGGGGGCCGGGGTGGCGCTCGCCGGCGCGGGGGCGGCGATCGGGTACGGCGTGGGCTCCTCGGGGCCCGCGCCGACGCCCGGCGTCGTCCCGTTCCGGGACGTGCACCAGGCCGGGATCATCACCCCGGCCCAGGACCGGCTGCACTTCGTCGCCCTGGACCTGACCACCACCGACCGGGCCGAGGTGCAGCGGATGCTGCAGAAGTGGACCGCCGCGGCCGAGCGCATGACCCAGGGCGAGGAGACCACGGAGAACGGCGCGGTGGGGCTCAACAAGTACGCGCCTCCCGCGGACACCGGGGAGGCGCTCGGCCTGCCCGCCGCCTCGCTGACGCTGACGGTGGGCTTCGGCGCCTCGTTCTTCGAGAAGCTCGGGCTCCCCGCGCCCGCCGGACTCGCGCCGCTGCCCGCCTTCACCGGCGACCGCCTCGACCCCGCCCGCTCCGGCGGCGACATCTGCCTGCAGGCCTGCGCCGACGATCCGCAGGTCGCCGTGCACGCCATCCGCAACCTGGTGCGCACCGGCTTCGGGGCGGCCGCGGTCCGGTGGTCCCAGCTCGGCTTCGGCCGGACGTCCTCGACCTCCACCACGCAGCAGACGCCGCGGAACCTGTTCGGCTTCAAGGACGGGACCAACAACCTCAAGGCCGAGGAGCCCGCGCTGCTGGACCAGCACGTGTGGGTGTCCGACGGGCCGGACTGGCTCCACGGCGGCACCTACCTGGTCGCGCGGCGGATCCGGATGCACATCGAGATCTGGGACCGCACGTCCCTCGACGAGCAGCAGAACATCGTCGGGCGGACCAAGGGCGTGGGGAACGCCTTCGGGCAGCAGGGCGAGTTCGACCAGGCGGACCTCTCCGGAGACACCATCCCGGTGGACGCGCACATCCGGCTGGCCTCGGCCGACTCCCTGGGCGGGATCAGGATCCTGCGGCGCGGCTACAACTTCGTCGACGGCTCCGACGGCGCCGGGCACCTCGACGCGGGCCTGTTCTTCCTCGCGTTCATGAACAACCCGCAGACCCACTTCGTCCCGATGCAGAGCGCCCTGGCCCGCAACGACAAGATGATGGAGTACCTGGAGCACAACGGCTCCGCCGTCTTCGCGGTGCCCCCGGGCCTGGCGCCGGGCGAGTACTGGGGCCAGGGCCTGTTCACCTGACCGCGAGTCCCCCCACTGGAGCCACGCGAGTCGGACGGTGCAGGCCCCTCCGGGATCGGACGGCGGGCCCGGTCCTCAGGCCGCGGCGATCGCGTACCGGTCGGCCGCCGCCCAGACGTCCCGGGCGTAGGAGACGGAGCGGTTGTAGGCCAGCACCCCGTCCCACCAGCCCGCGCCGTCGGCGAGCTCGCGGTCCGCGGAGCAGAGGTACGCCGCGGCGGCCCGGGCGGCGGCGTCGATGTCCTGCGGGTCGCCCTGCCCGAACCGCGCCCAGGTCTGCGGGAGGAACTGCATCGGACCGACGGCCCGGTCGTAGGTGGCGTCGCCGTCGAGCGCGCCGCCGTCGGTGTCCGGGGTCTCCCGGGTGTTGTCGTCCCCGTCGAGCGCGATGCCGATGATCGGCGGCCGCGCCACGCCGTCCACCAGCGACGATCCGTTGATCCGGCCGTGGCGGGACTCGACCTGGCCGATGCCCGCGAGCGTGGCCCAGGAGAGGTTGCAGCCCGGGGTGGCGGCGCGCTGGCTCACCTCGGCGGCCGCGTAGGCCTGCAGCGCGCGGGCGGGGATGCCGACGGTCCGCGCCCGTTCGTCCGCCCAGCTCACGACGTCCGCGCCGTCCGGCACGACGGGTGCGGGCGTGGCCGGGGTGTCGCGGGCCACCGGCGCCGACAGCGTGCTCCGCTCGGGCCGCTCCAGCACCGCGACCCCGAGGACCAGGAGCCCGACCAGGGCCAGCAGGCCGAGGAGCACGGTGCGGGAGCGCATGCCCCCGACGCTACGGATGCGAGCTGAGAGCGGTCTGAGGCCGGGCGCTCGCCGGGCAGGTGGGGGGACTCGCGGTACGACGTGGCGACTCGCGGTCTGACGTGTCCGACTCGCGTGTCCGAGGTGAGGGACTCGCGGGGTCGGGGTCCGGTCAGGCGGGCCAGGTTCGGCGCCAGGTGTCCTCGTCGAGGGCGTGGGCGTCCTCGCCCTGCGCCACCGCGGTCTGCTCCGCGGCCCGCACCCGGTCGGCGAAGGCGCGGGCCGTGTCGCGCAGGGCGGACTCCGGGTCCTCCCCCGCGCGGACCGCGGCGGCGATGCGGCGGAACAGGTCCGGGCCGATGCCGTCTCCCTCGGGAAGCAGGTCGGCGGGCATGCCCGCGCGGCGGGTGCGGGAGACGAGCTTGGCGGCCAGCGCGACCGCGGGCTGGCCCAGCGGCACCCCGTCCACCGACGACGCCCGCTGCTTCTCCGCCCGCTTCAGCTCCTCCCAGCGGCCCTCCTGTGCCGTGGCCGTCGCGACCGTCTCCCCGCCGCCGAACACGTGCGGGTGGCGGCCCACCAGCTTGGTGACCAGCCCGGTCGCGACGTCGTCGATCGTGAACGGGGAGTCGGCCTCCTGCGCCACGCGGGCGTGGAACAGGACCTGCAGCAGCACGTCGCCGAGTTCCTCGCGCATGTCCGCCCGGTCGCCGTCCTCGATCGCCTGGTAGAGCTCGTAGCACTCCTCGACCAGGTACTTCAGCAGCGACTCGTGGGTCTGCTCGGCGTCCCACGGGCACCCGCCGGGCGAGCGGAGGCGGTCCATCACGGCCACCGCGTCGAGCAGGGCGGCGCCGGGGGGATCCGCGTCGTCGGAGCAGCTCAGGACCACGGCGCCCGGCACCGGGGCGGCGGGCACCGGTGTCGCGCCCGCCTGCGCCGCGAGCTCGGCCGGGACCGAGGCGTCCGCGTACACCGCCGAGGCGGCCCGCAGCGTGGGCAGCGCCGCGGCGGGCAGCGCGCCGCGCCTGCGGGACAAGGTGATCACCGTGGGGGCCACGGCGGCCAGTCTCCCAGTCAGGCGCCGGGGGCGAGCACGGAGCCCGCCTCGCGACCGGGCGGGACGACGGTCAGCCGGGTGGGGTCCCAGGCACCGAAGCGGGGGTTGAGCTGCACCGGCCCGCCGTCCGCCTGGGCGATCCGCTCCCCGATCGAGGCCAGCGTGCCGCGGTCGATCGTGCCCGCCGCGGGCGGAACCCCGGACGGGGCGTCGGTCTGCCGGTCGGTGACCTTCACGACCAGCCAGATCCCCTGGCCCGGCGACGGCTGGAAGCGCACGACGGTGCCCTCGGGCACGCCGAACACCACGGTCGTCGCGGTGTCCGGGTCGGCGGCCGCGCGGTAGACCTGGCCCTTCTGGGCGGTACGGGGATCCGCCAGCACCGCGTCCGCCGCGGGCCCGCCCTCGGCGAGGGCCCGCGCCTTGTCGGCCGCCTCGTCGGCGGTCGTCGCCGCGGCCACGTCGACGGTCACCGACAGCCCGTCGACGTACCGCTCGGCCAACGCGACGGCCGTGGCGTGGTCGGTGGCGCGGGACCGCAGCTCCTCGCCGTCGAACAGGGTGCGGTCGAGCAGCAGGCTCTGGTCATCGGTGTTCGCGAGGGTGGCGTCGATCGCGTCCGCCGAGGCTGTGACCCCGGTCCGCGCCGCGGCCTGCGCGAGCAGCGCGTGGGTCACCTCGCCGCCGACGACGTAGCGGGCGATGTCCGCGTCCGCGATCTGCTGCGAGGACTGGGCGGCCAGGTCCGCCTTGTGCGCCAGCGCGGAGTCGATCGTGCTCTGGACGGCGCCGACCTCCACCCGCTGGTCCCCGACGATCAGCGCCGAGCCCACCTGGCCCGGGCCGCCGCAGCCGGCGAGCACCAGCGCGACGACCGCCGTACCGAGACCCACCCTGGTCAGCTTTCCCACGACGACAGCCTCTCACGCGGCCGTGGGCCGGATCACTCGACCCGCACCACGAGCGTGTCGCACATCGAGTCCGCGAAGGTCTGGCGCCGCTCGTCCCACAGCGGGCGGAGGTAACCGATGCAGAGGATGCCGTCGAGCACGTGGGCGAACTGGCGGCCCAGCGCCGTGCCGAAGCCGACCGGCGCGCCGTCGCGCGCCCGGACGAGCCGGGTGCCCACGAGGCTCTTGCCCAGGCTCTGCCCGGTGCGGCCCTGCCTCCAGCACTGGTTCCACAGCGCGAACGCGAAGGCCGCGAGGTAGCAGACGAACGCGACGGTGAAGATCAGGCCGAGGTCGTCGAACAGGGCGAAGCCGAGCAGCCCGACACCCACGATCACGAGCGGGACCAGGCCGTCGACCAGCGCGGACCCCACCCGCGTCCCCCAGGCGGCGACGGGTGGCGGCGGAACCGGCGGCAGGTGGCCGTAGGGCCCGCCGTACGGGTGCAGCGGCGGCCCGCCCTGCGGGTAGGCCGGGAAGGGCTCCGGGTACGAGGGGTACAGGTAGGGCGGCGGGGTGGTCACGGCGGCCTCCAGGCGGTCCGGGTCGCCGGGGACGCCCGGCAGCGGTCGATCGGCACACGTGCCACGGGCCCGCCGCGTTAACCCGTGTCGGGCGATCGCCGGACCCCCGGTACGGCCGTCGCTGTCCTACCGTCGACGGTGCCCGGTGCCTGCGGACCACCGCCCCGCAGGTGCCGGGCCCTGGGGAGCGTCCGACACTCCCTAGAGCCGCGCGAGGTCGACGAGGCCGTCCTGCAGAGCGCGGGCGACCAGGGCCGCCTTCGTGGTCGCGGGGCGGCCCGCGTCGGCGTACTTGATGCGGACGCGGGCGATGTAGGTGTCCACGGTCTTCACCGACAGGTGGAAGCGCTGCGCCACGAGCTGCTTGGAGTCGCTGGAGAACCAGGCGAGCAGGACCTCGCGCTCCCGCTCGGACAGGGCGGGGCGGTCCGGGCGCGGATCGGCGGCCATCGCCCCGCCCAGCACCGGAGGCGTGTAGGGCCGGTCCTCGACGCAGGCCCGGATCGCGGGGATCAGGTGCTCGTGGCCCTCGGCCTTCGTCAGGTAGGTCGCGGCACCGAGCTCCAGGCAGCGCAGGGCCGTCTCGCTGTCGGCGTGCTGGGAGTAGACGACGACCCGACGGCCTGCGTCGACCAGCTCCTCCAGCACGTCGAACGCGGGCTCCCCCGGCCCGAGCTGCAGGTCGAACACCACCGCGTCCGCCGGGACGTCGAACGCGGGCGCCGGGTCCGCGCCCGCCGCCACGACGGTGATGCCGGCCCGGGCGCACCACGCCCCGACGCCGTCGACGATCGCCGGATGATCGTCGACGATCACGATCGAGGTGCCCATCTCGCCTCCACCCATGTCGTTCCGCCCGCCTCGACGGCGGACACCCCCACGTCCGGTGCCGACGCCGCGAACCCCGCCGGGACGCCGTCGGTCACCACGCCCAGCACCACGGCGCCGGGCACTCCGGCGAGCGTGACGCGCGCCGACCCCCGGGCCGCGTGCAGCGCGTCTCCCGCCGCCCCCAGGAGGTCCCGCATCGCCGCGCGCGGCGGCACGGCACGCTCCCCCCGCTCCGAGTACTGCACGCCGACGCCGCGCCGCTCGGCGATGTCGATCAGCTCCGCCAGCTCGGCGGCGAGCGGGTCCCGGCCGTCCCGCTCCTCGGCGAAGATCCGCCGCAGGCGGGCCGCCGCGCTCGCCGCCGCCCGCTGCACCGCCGGGTCGGCCGGGGGCGCCGTACCCGCCGCCATGCCCTCCAGCAGCGGCAGCGCGACGGCGCGGAGCTCGGCGTAGCGGGCCTCCCGGTCGGTGTGGACGACGGCGGCGAGGTCCTCCGCGGTCCGCGCGGCGGCCTCCTCCTCGGCGGCCTGCCCGGCCTGCCGGGCGACGGTGCGCAGCGCGGTCCCGGCGATCGCGAAGGCGAGCTGGAAGGACGTCACCCCCACGGCGCTGATGCCGAACGCCACGAGGGTGAGCTGGTCGGTCCGGCCCACGGCGACCAGCAGCCCCAGCATCAGCAGCAGGTGCAGCAGGAGGAACGCGACGAGCTCGCGGCCGCGGGGCAGCAGCAGCACCCCGAACCAGCCGATCGACCCGAGCGTGACGTGCGGCGGGCCGCCCAGCGCGGCCGGTGCGAGCGCCACGGACATCTCGACCGCGACCGCGAGCACCCCGGCCGCCACCGGCAGTCGGATCCACTCCCAGGAGCGGTGGCGGGCCACCAGCACCGCGTCGGCCGCAGCGACGACGACGAGCACGCCCCAGCCCGCGAAACCGACCCATTCGGGCTCGTACGCGGCCCGGCCCGCCACCAGGTTCGGCAGGTTCAGGCCGAACAGGATCGCCAGCACGATCACGCTGCACGCCACCCGGAGACCGCGCTGCAGCCGCACGGTCAGCTCCACGGACGTCGCGCCCGCCCCGCCGGTCACCGTGCCCGCTCCGACCGGACGGCCGGGGCGGCGGCGGCCCCGTCTCCGGTCCCGGCCTCGGCCTCGGACTCGGTGCGGCTCTCGGGGCCGCTCTCGGTGCTCTCGGTGCTCTCGGTGCGCGGCCACTCCAACCGCACGACGGTGCCGTGCCCCGGCGCGGACCGGATCTCCGCGCGGCCGTCGACGAGGTCCATCCGCTCGCGGACCGAGCGCACCAGGCCGAGCCGGCCCGCGGGCACCGCGGCCGGGTCGAAGCCGCTCCCGTCGTCCCGGACGGTCACCCGCACCGCCGCCTCCCCCACCTCGACGCGCACCTCGGCGCGGTCGGTCCCCGCGTGTCGGGCCACGTTCTCCAGGGTCTCGGTGAGCGCGCCGCCGAACGCCGCCGCGGCGGGCCCGGGCAGGTCCAGGTCGCCGTCCGCCCGCAGGTCCACCGGGATCCGGGCGTGCGCGACGGCGTGGCGGACGGTGGCGGCCACCCCGGCGTCGGGTGCGGGGACGCCGTGCAGGGCGGCGACGTCCCGCTGGAGCTGCCCCTCCAGCCAGGGCTCGTCGCCGCGGACGGACCCGAGCCCGACCATCAGCAGCGTGCTCGCGGCGGTGTCGTGCACGGTCGCCCAGTGCGCCCGCTGCTCGCGGCGCCGGGCGCGGGCGAGCAGGGCCGTGCGCTCGGCGGCGAACCGGCGGGCCATCCGCTCGTCGGCGGCCGCGCCGCCGCGGCGCACCAGCAGCCAGAGCATCCGGGACAACGCGGCCTCGACCCCGGTCCACACCCCGCCCACGGCCAGCGCCTGCACCACCGAGATCTCGGGCGAGAGCGCCGCACCCGCCGTGAACGCCGCGCACACCGCGACGGTGGCGAGCGCCGCGGGCCACGGCCGCACGTGCCACTGCAACGCGACGACCGCGAGGGACGCCACCGGCGACACCCATCCCAGCGAGCGCACCAGCAGGGTCGGATCCACGAGCAGGGGCTGGGCCAGACACAGCCCGCACATGACCGCGACGTCGACGACCCAGACCCACGCGGCGGGCCGGGTCCGCATCAGCCGGAGGTAGGCGAGGCTCCACGCCGCCAGCGCGACGGCGACCGGCACGCACACCAGCGCACCCGCGGGCGGGGCGGCGAACGGCGCCGTGACGGCCATGAGCACGCCGACGGTCGCCCGCGCACCCGCCGCGAACCGCAGACCGAACCGGTCCAGGAAAGCCCCTGTCGACATCTCAGGGGAGGGTTCGCGGAGAGCGACACAGCCGTTACCGCATCAGGGAGCCACACTGCGCCCCGCGGTCAGCCGACCGTGACCGGGGCCGCCAGGTCCTTGACCAGGGCGGTGAGCCAGTCCAGGAGCTCCAGGTCGCGCAGCGGGGCGCCGCCGATGCGGTTGCCCTGGCTGGGCTTCGGGACGGCGACGAGCCGGGCGGCGGGCTTGTACTGGCCCTTGGGGTGCATCCGCTTGAACCGCAGCTGCTTGGAGTCCGGCAGGTCCACCGGGCCGATGCGGATCATCGTGCCCGCCACGGCCACCTCGGCCAGCCCGAGCGACCGGCAGAGCTGCCGGAACCGCGCCACCGCGAGCAGGTTGCGCACCGGCTGCGGCGGCTCGCCGTAGCGGTCCTTCAGCTCCTCGACGACGGCCTCGAGCGCCGCGTCGTCCCCCGCCTCCGCGATCTTGCGGTAGGCCTCCAGGCGCAGCCGCTCGCCGTCGACGTAGTCGTGGGGCACGTGGGCGTCGATCGGCAGGTCGACACGCACCTCCGCGAGGGGCTCCGGCTCCTCGCCGCCCGGGGCGCCCCCGGCGGACCGGAACGCCGCCACGGCCTCGCCGACCAGCCGGATGTACAGGTCGAACCCGACGCCCGCGATGTGCCCGCTCTGCTCCGCGCCCAGGATGTTGCCCGCGCCGCGGATCTCCAGGTCCTTCATCGCCACCGCGGCACCCGAGCCCAGCTCCGAGTGCTGCGCGATCGTGGCGAGCCGGTCGTGCGCGGTCTCGGTGAGCGGATGCTCCGGCGGGAACAGGAAGTACGCGTAGCCGCGCTCGCGGCCACGCCCGACCCGGCCGCGCAGCTGGTGCAGCTGGGAGAGGCCGAGGGTGTCCGACCGCTCGACGATCAGGGTGTTGGCGTTGGAGATGTCCAGCCCGTTCTCGACGATCGTCGTGCAGACGAGGACGTCGTACTCCTTGTGCCAGAACGCGTTCACGGTCTGCTCGAGCAGGTCCTCGTGCATTTGCCCGTGCGCGACGCCGATGCGCGCCTCCGGCACCAGCTCCTGGATCTTCTTGGCCGCCCGGTCGATCGAGGTGACCCGGTTGTGCACGTAGAAGACCTGGCCGTCCCGCAGCAGCTCGCGGCGGATGGCGGCGGCGACCTGCTTGTCGTCGTAGGCGCCGACGTAGGTCAGGGTCGGGTGCCGGTCCTCGGGCGGGGTGGTGATCGTGGACATCTCGCGGATGCCCGCGAGGCTCATCTCGAGCGTCCGCGGGATCGGCGTGGCGGACAGCGTGAGCACGTCGACGTGCGCGCGCAGCGCCGTGATGTGCTCCTTGTGCTCCACGCCGAAGCGCTGCTCCTCGTCGACGATGACCAGCCCGAGGTCCTTCCACCGGACCCCGGTCTGCAGCAGCCGGTGCGTCCCGACGACGACGTCGACGGTCCCGTCCGCCAGCCCCTCGATCGTCGTCTTCGCCTCGGCGGCGTCGGTGAACCGCGACAGCCCCTTCACCGTGACCGGGAAGGCGCGCATCCGGTCGGCGAAGGTCGACAGGTGCTGGGTCGCGAGCAGCGTGGTCGGGACGAGGACCGCGACCTGCTTGCCGTCCTGCACCGCCTTGAACGCGGCCCGCACGGCGATCTCGGTCTTGCCGAACCCGACGTCCCCGGTGATCACCCGGTCCATCGGCACCGGACGCTCCATGTCCCGCTTCACCTCGTCGATGGCGGAGAGCTGGTCCGGGGTCTCGGTGTAGGGGAAGGCGTCCTCGAGCTCGCGCTGCCACGGGGTGTCCGGGGCGAAGGCGTGCCCGGGCGACGACTGCCGGGCGGCGTAGAGCTGCACCAGACCGGCGGCGATGTCCCGGACCGCCTTGCGTGCGCGGCCCTTGGTCTTCGCCCAGTCCGAGCCACCGAGCTTGTTCAACGTCGGCTGCTCGCCGCCGACGTAGCGGGAGATCTCGTCGAGGGCGTCGGTCGGCACGAAGAGCCGGTCCGCGGGCTGCCCCCGCTTGCTCGACGCGTACTCCAGGACCAGGTACTCGCGGGTCGCGCCCTGGACGGTGCGCTCCTTCATCTCCACGAACTTCCCGATGCCGTGCTGGGCGTGCACCACGAAGTCCCCGGGCTGCAGGGCGGCCAGGTCGACCGCGTTGCGACGCCGGGCGGGCAGTTTCCGGGTGGTGGTGTCCAGCCCCGCGCGGGTGCCGGTCAGGTCGGACTCGGCGAGCAGCACCAGGCCGACTCCCGGGGCCGCGAAGCCGTCCGCGATCCGCCCGCACGTGACCGTGACCAGGCCCTTCTCCGGGACCTCGGTGAGCTCCTCGCCCAGGGTGGCGGGCACCTCGGCCTCGCCGAGCTGCTCGATGCTGCGGTCCGCGGTGCCCTGCCCGGCGACCACGAGCACCGCCGCGCCGCCGGCGGCGGTGTGGGCGCGCAGGTCGACGAACGCGCGTTCGGTGTCCCCGCGGTAGGACTCGATCTCGTGCACGTCCGGGACGATCGCGTCGTCCGCACCGGAGAGCAGGGGGGACAGCGTGACCACCGGGCGGCCGGTGGTGGTGGCGTGCTCCAGCACGCCGCCGAGGTCCCGGTACGCCGAGGCGCCGACGTCGATCGGGGCCTGTCCCCCGGTGCCCGCCGCCAGCCAGGAGGCCTCCAGGAACTCCTGCCCCGTCCGGACGAGGTCGTGGCTGCGGGTGCGGATGCGCTCCGGGTCGGCGAGGAGGATCCGGGCGCGCGCGGGCAGCAGGTCGGTCAGCAGCTGCAGCTCGCCCCCCACCAGGGCGGGGATCAGCGACTCCATCCCCTCGGTGGGGATGCCGTTCGCCAGGTGTTCGAGCAGCTCACGCAGCTGCGGGTTGTTCTCGTGCTCCTTCGCCAGCAGCGCGGCCCGCTCGCGCACGGCGCCGGTCAACAGCAGCTCCCGGCACGCGGGTGCGGTGACCTCGGTGACCACCGGGTCGTCCATCGACCGCTGGTCGGCCACGGAGAAGGCGCGCAGCTCGGAGACCTCGTCGCCCCAGAACTCGATGCGGACGGGATGGTCGGCCGTGGGGACGAAGAGGTCGAGGATGCCGCCGCGCACCGCGAACTCGCCGCGGGCGGTCACCATCTCGACGCGGGTGTAGGCCAGCTCCACGAGCCGTTCCAGCAGCGCCTCGAACGCGTACTCGGTGCCCTCGCGGAGCACGATCGGGTCCAGCGTGCCCAGACCCGGCGCGATCGGCTGGATCAGCGAGCGGGCCGCGGCCGCGACGATCCGCGGCGGGTTCTCGCCGCTCAGCGAGCGGAACAGGGTGAGCCTGCGGCCGACGGTGTCCGGGCGCGGCGAGAGCCGCTCGTGCGGCAGCGTCTCCCAGCTGGGGAGCACCTCCACCGGGCCCTCGACCAGCTCGCGCGCCGCGACGGCCAGCTCCTCGGCCTCGCGGTCGGTCGCGGTCACGGCGAGCACGGTGCCGGACTCGGCGAGCGCGGCGGCCAGGAACGGGCGCAGCGCGGCCGGACCCTCGGCCTGCACGGCGGGGGTGTCGGCGGTGCGGGTGTCGACGCCCGCCGAGGCCTCGACCACGGCCCGCAACCCGGCGTCGGACAGGGCGGCGGTCAACAGACCGGACAGTGCGGGGGGCACGGAACTCCTTGCGACAGGCATGCGGACACACCCCTGCCGAGGCTCAGTACGCCCGCAGGGGCCACTGACATCAGACGATACGCGCGCCCGAAACCTTCCCCGCAGCCCGGCTGTGACGAGCCGCTCATCCCCGCCGCGGGCCGGGCACGCCAGGATCGCTCCCCATGACGCGCACCCTGATCCGCGGCGGCATCGTGCTCCCCTGCGAGGGCCGCAAGACCGTCCACGACCCCGGCTCGGTGCTGGTCGAGAACGACCGGATCGTCGCCGTCGGCACCGTCGAGGAGCTCGACGGGGTGGACGCTCAGGTCGTCGACGCCACCGGGCACGCCGTGCTCCCCGGCCTGCACAACGGCCACCTGCACTCCGGCCTGCTGCGGGGCACCGCCGAGTCGAAGTCGCTGTGGGACTGGCTGCGCGAGGACATCGACCCCGCCCACCGCGCGCTCACCCCGGAGATCGCCGAGGCCGCGTCGCTGCTGTGCTACACCGAGTCGCTGCGGGCGGGCACGACGTCGGTGATGGACATGTGGCGGTTCATGGAGGGCTCCGCACGCGCGGCCGAGCAGGTCGGGATCCGCGCGACGCTCGTCCCCTACGTCGCCGACGAGTACGACTACTTCGAGACGCTGGAGACCAACCGCAGGCTGCTGGAGACCCACCGCACCTTCGCCGAGGGCCGCGGCCGCTCCTGGGTCGGCCTCGAGCATCTCTTCTACTGCTCGCCGGAGGCCTTCCGGGGCGCCGCGCAGCTCGCCGACGAGTTCGACACGGGGCTGCACACGCACTCGTCGGAGACGATCTGGGAGGTCCAGGAGTCCCTGACCCGGTTCGGCCGCCGCCCCATCGAGGAGTTCCTCGCGCGGGGGATCCTCGGCCCGCGGACCGTCGTCGCGCACTGCGTGTGGCTCGACGACCGGGAGATCGCCGTGCTGGCCGAGACCGGGACGTCGGTCGTGCACTGCCCCTGCTCCAACATGAAGCTGTCCTCGGGGCCCGCCCCGGTGATCCGGATGCGGGAGCACGGCATCGCCGTCGGGCTGGGCAGCGACGGCGAGAAGGAGAACAACACCCTCGACCTGCTCGAGGAGATGAAGTTCGCGAGCCTGCTGCAGAAGGTCACCACGCTGGACCCGACCACGGGCGACCCGTGGGACATGCTGGCCATGGCCACCCTCGACGGCGCGCACGCACTCGGCCTCGACGCCGAGACCGGGTCGCTGGAGCCCGGCAAGAAGGCGGACGTCATCACCGTCGACCTCCGCGGCCTGCACACCACCCCGGTGCTGCACGGTCCCGACCTGAACGTGCCCGCCCACCTGGTGTTCTCCTCGGGCGGCGCGGACGTGCGCCACGTCTGGGTGGACGGGCGGCTCCTGGTCGACGGCGGCCGGGTCCTGTCCGTCGACACCGAGGAGGTGCGGCGGCGCGGCCAGAGCGCGGCGGAGGAGCTGTTCGACCGTCGCCGCGCCCTCCCGAGCTGACGGCTCCGCTCGGCGGGATTCACGTGAGGGTGACGCCGTCGCAACATCGGGCCCCTTCACTGGTGCGCGACTCACCCGACGGTGAGGCGCGTCTAGGGTTCCGCTCGCTCGCGAGGTCTGGTCCGAGAGATGCAGGCGGCAGGCACGGCGAGCCGCCCCACGGCGGGACAAAAGCCCGGGAGACAGCTGGTGTGCCGGCTGCTCCTGCGCCGGCGCCCGACCGTGAGGACGCCATGCACTACAACCCGAACCGCCCGGACGAGACGCCGGACGGCACGCCGATCGACCCCGTCGAGGCCGAGCAGCAGGCCCGCACGCTCCACGCCCACTACGGTCCCGAGGCCGCCTACGCCGTGGCCGCGGAGGCGCGGCTGCCCACCACGAAGTACGAGGCGGAGATCGCCCGCGGCCTGGAGCTGGGCCTGCCTGGCGCGGACTCCATCGTGGACCGCACGATCCCCACGTTCTCCCGGGGCGAGCTGCCGCACTTCGCGGGCATCAACACCTTCCTCAAGGCCCCCTACGTCGAGGACGTCCGGCGGTGCGGGGAGTACGACGTCGCCGTGCTCGGTGTGCCGTTCGACGGCGGCACCACCTACCGCTCGGGCACCCGGTTCGGCCCGCAGGGCATCCGGAAGATCTCCGCGCTCTACGGCCCCTACTCGTTCGAGCTCGGCGTGGACCTGCGCGAGTCCATCACGATCGCCGATCTCGGGGACGTCTTCACCATCCCCGGCAACATCGAGAAGTGCTTCGACCAGATCAGCAAAGCGGTCTCGCACGTGTACTCCTCCGGCGCGTTCCCCGTCGTCCTCGGCGGTGACCACTCGATCGGCTACCCGACCGTGCGGGGCGTCGCACCCCACCTGAACGGCGGGAACCTGGGGATCATCCACTTCGACCGGCACGTCGACACCCAGGAGACCGACCTCGACGAGCGGATGCACACCACCCCGTGGTTCCACGCCACCGACATCCCGAACGTCCCGGCGAAGAACCTGGTCCAGATCGGGATCGGCGGGTGGCAGGCACCGCGGCCGGGGGTCAAGGTCGGACGCGAGCGCGGCACCACGATCATGACCGTCACCGACTGCGTGGAGATGGGCATCGAGGAGGCGGCCCAGCGGGCGCTCGACGTCGCCTGGGACGGCGCCGACGCCGTCTGGCTCTCCTTCGACGTGGACTGCCTCGACGCCGCCTTCGTCCCCGGCACCGGCTGGCCGGAGCCCGGCGGGTTCCTCCCGCGCGAGGTCCTGAAGTTCATCCAGATCATCGCCGACGCCCGCCCGCTCGCCGGGATCGAGGTCGTCGAGTGCGCCCCGCCCTACGACAACGCGGAGATCACCGCGCTGATCGCCACCCGCGTCGTCTGCGACACCCTCGGCTGCCTCGTGCGGTCCGGCCACCTGCCGAAGAACTCCTGAGCACTCCTGAGCACGTCTTCCTTCACCCGGAACGGAGACAGTCATGATCATTCTCGGGGTCGCGATCGGCGTCGTCCTCGTCCTCGCCGTGGGGCTCGCCGTCGCCCGCAAGGTCGACGGCGACTCGACCAACTTCCTCGTCGCGGGCCGCGCGCTGGGCCTGCCGCTCGTCGCGGCGGGTCTGATGGGCCAGGCGGTCGACTCGAACGCCACGCTCGGCAACACCGACCTGTCCGCGGGCTTCGGCTTCTGGGCGGGTGCCTCGCTGCCGCTCGGGCTGGGCCTGTGCCTGCTGCTGACCGGCGTCTTCTTCGCCAAGCGCATGAACGCGATGGGGCTGCTCAGCCTGCCGGACTTCTACCGGATCAAGTACAGCCGGGGCGTCGAGCTGGCGTCCTCGGTCCTGATGATCTTCAGCTTCTGCATCCTGCTCGCGGGCAACCTCGTGGCGGGCGGCTTCCTGTTCGAGCGGTTCCTCGGCACCAGCTACACCGCGGGCGTGCTGATCATCGTCGGCGTGGTGCTCGCGTACACGATCACCGGCGGGATGTTCTCCGACGCCTACACCGCGTTCATCCAGGTCATCATCACCGTGATCGGGTCGGCGGCCCTGTTGGTCTGGGTCGCCCTCACCTACGGGATCACCGTGCCGGAGGGCATGGGGCCCTTCGACCTCGGCCAGCTCGGCGACCCCGCGCAGGGCGCCGTGGTGAACTGGGCGACGCTCATCGCACTCGGCATCGGCGACATCGTGGCGATCGACTTCATGCAGCGGATCTTCTCCGCGAAGAGTCCGGAGATCGCGCGCCGCGCGTGCTTCGTGGGCGCGGCGGGCACCGCGCTCGTCGGGATCCCGTACGCGCTCGTCGCGCTGTCCTCCGGGGCGATCTTCGGCGACGCGCAGGTCGACGGGCCGGTGCTGTTCGTGCTGCTGGAGCAGTACGCGCCCGCCGGGCTCACGATCATGGTGCTGTCCGCGATCGTCGCGGCCTCGTGCTCCACGGCGAACGGGGTCATCCTCGGCACCGCCGCCGTCGCCGTCCGGAACATCGCCGGGCGCGACCAGCAGCACGACGCGGAGACCGGCAAGGACCCGCTGCTGCGCCAGGTGCGGTTCACGATGCCGTTCGTGGTGGGCGTCGCGATCCTGTTCGCGCTGCGGGTGCCGCAGACCGGCATCCTGCTCACCCTGGCGTTCGACCTGATGCTCGCCGCGCTCGTCGTGCCGTTCGTGCTGGCGCACTGGTGGCCCGCCCGGATCACCACGGCCGCCGCCGCGGCGGCGATCACGGTCGGGCTGGTGGTGCGGCTGGGCTTCTTCGTCCTGACGCCCACGATCTACGGCGTCGACAACACCCTGCTGTACATCCCGAAC
This sequence comes from Pseudonocardia oroxyli, assembly GCF_900102195.1. GTDB lineage: Bacteria > Actinomycetota > Actinomycetes > Mycobacteriales > Pseudonocardiaceae > Pseudonocardia > Pseudonocardia oroxyli. The sequence continues at coordinate 227,064 of NZ_FNBE01000009.1, read as the reverse complement.
TCCGTGTTCGGCCCGGGTTTCGACGGCTGGCCCACCTTCATCGCCCCGGCACTGTCCCTGCTGACGTTCGTGGCGGTGGCGCTGCTCCGGCCCCGCACCACCCCGCCGACGCCCGACCCGTCGCCCCGCACGGTGGCCGCGGAACCCACCTGACCCCGTGAGTGGCGATAGTCGCTGGAGCGACTATCGCCACTCACGGTCAGCGTGGGGGCAGGGGGCGCTTGGCTCGGCTGGGGCGGGTCGCGGGATCCGGAGGGGTGACCGCGGGGCTGCGCTCCAGCGCCTCCAGGGTGAGGCGGACCGCGGTCTCCAACTGCGGGTCGCGGCCCGCCACCCAGTCCTGTGGGGTGGTCACCACCTCGACGTCCGGGTCCACGCCGTGGTTCTCGACGGACCAGTGCAGGTCGTCGAACCAGAAGGAGTAGCGCGGCTGGGTCACGCGGGTGCCGTCGACCAGGGCGTACCGGCTGTCGATGCCGATCACCCCGCCCCACGTCCGCGTCCCGACGACGGGGCCGAGCCCCATCCGCGTGAACGCGGCGGTCACGATGTCGCCGTCGGAGCCCGCGTGCTCGTCGACGACCAGCACGATCGGGCCACGCGGCGCGCCCTCCGGGTAGGTGGCGGGCGCGGCGTGGCGCACCACGTCCCAGCCGATCACCTTGCGCGCCAGCTTCTCGATCACCAGCTGGGAGGTGTGCCCGCCGGAGTTGTCCCGGACGTCGAGCACCAGGCCCTCGCGCCGCGCCTCGCGGGCGAAGTCCCGGTGCAGCTGCGCCCACCCCGAGGCGACCATGTCCGGCACGTGCAGGTACCCCAGCCGCCCCTCGGAGCGGTCGGCGACGAAGGCCCGCCGCCCCGCGACCCAGTCGTGGTAGCGCAGGTTCTGCTCGCCGCCCAGCGGCCGGACGACGACCCGCCGCAGCACGCCCGCTGCCGTCCGGACGGTCAGCTCGGTGAGGGTGTCCGCGCGGCCCAGCAGCAGCGGGTTCGGGCCCAGCTCGTGGTCGACCGGGCGCCCTCCGACCTCCACCAGCACGTCCCCCGCCCGGACGTCGACGCCCGGCTCGGACAGCGGGCTGCGGGCGTCCGGCGCGGAGGTCTCCGGCGGCAGGACGCGCGCGATCCGCCAGCCCTGGTCGGTCGCCTCCAGGTCGGCGCCGAGGAACCCGGGGCGCCCACCGAAGTCGCCGGCGGAGCCGCGGCCCACCACGTAGGCGTGCGAGGAGCCCAGCTCGCCCGCCGTCTCGTACATCAGGTCGACGAGGTCGTCGGTGCTGCCGACGGCGTCGACCAGCGGCCGGTACCGCTCCAGCTCGGCGGCCCAGTCGACGCCCGCCATGTCCTCGACCCAGTAGTGGTCCCGCATGAGGCGGCCCGCCTCGTCGAACATCTGGCGCCACTCGGCGGCCGGGTCGACGGTCACCGAGACGCGGGAGGTGTCGATCTCGAACTCGTCCGCGTCGCCCTCCGACGGCGCCCCGGAGCCGGAACGGTCGCTGCGCAGCACCCGCAGCGTGCGGGACTCCCGGACGACCAGGCGGGTGCCGTCGCCGCTGACCGCGTAGCCGGTCGCGGGGTCGGCGATGGTGTCGACCTTGCGCTTCTTCAGGTCGAACCGCTCCAGGACGGGCTTGGGGTCGTCGCCCTCGGCCCGCCCGTCGCCCAGCTCGCCGGTGACCGGCACCGACAACCAGAGCAGGCAGTCCTTCGCCGCGCCCAGCCCGCGGTAGCGACCCTCCGGGACCGGGATCGGGACGACCCGGTCCGCCAGCCCCTCGACGTCCACGACCGTCTCCGGCGGGGTGTCCTTCTCCTTCTCCGACTCCTTCTTCTCGGGCTCGTCGTCCGACACCGCGGGCGGGTCCTCGGGCTCCTCGTCGGCCCCGGTGGTGGGCCGACCGTCCGGCCCCGCCCCGAACGGCGACGGCGTGCGCGCCGCCAGCGGCACCAGGAACGGCCGCCAGGACGCCGGGAACGTGAGGTCGAAGGAGTGCTCGTCGTAGATCGGGTCGAAGCTGCGCCGGGAGAGGAACGCGAGGTAGCGCCCGTCCGTGGTGAACACCGGGTCGGTGTCGACGAACCGCGGCTCGGTCACGGCGACGAGGGCGTCGCTCCCGTCGGGTCCGGCCAGGTCCACCAGCATGATCCGGGACAGGCCCGGCTCGATCGGGTCCTCGTAGGCGAGCCAGCGGGAGTCCGGCGAGAAGCTCGGTCCGGCGATCTCCCCGGCGGCGCCGCGGGCCGGGGTGCGGACGTGCCCGGTGGCCGTGTCGAGCAGGACCAGACGGCCGTCGTGCGTGGTCAGCGCGGCGAGCGTCCCGTCCGGCGCGGCCTCCAGCTCCAGCACCCGGCCGACCTGTCCGTCGGCGTACCGGACCGGGTCGGGGGCACCCTCGGCGTGCGGGTCCAGCGGCGCGACGACGACGGCGTCCTCCCCGCTCGCGTCGTCGATCCAGATCGCGCGGTCCTCCCCCAGCGGGCGGGCCAGCCGCGCCCGCACGCCCTGCTCCGCGAGCAGGGTGCGGGCCGGGCCGTCCCGGTGGGTCAGCCGGTGCACGGTGCCGCGCACCGAGACCACACTCGACCGTCCGGTGTGGTCGGGGCGGGCCCCGGAGACCCAGTGCGCGGCGCGGACCCGGTGCGACTCCCGGCGGGTGCGCGGCCCGCCGAGCCGCACGTCCAGGCGCCGCGGCTGCGCGTCGAGGGACTCGAGCAGGTAGAGCTCGCCCGCGGACTCGTAGACGACCCGTTCGCCGTCCGTGCTCGCGTGGCGGGCGTAGAACTCGGCGCCGTCCACCCCGTGGTCGGTGTGCCGGCGCAGGTCACCGCCCTGCAGGTCGACGCTGTAGAGGTTGCCGTGGTCCTCGTGGTCGGAGAGGAAGGCGATCCGGCCCGCCACGACCATGGGGGCGTCGAGCTGCCCGTCGAGCTCGGGGAGCAGGCGGGTGAACTCCCCGGTGCCCGTGGGGTCCCACCAGATCTTCCCGGCGGTGCCGCCCCGGTAGCGCTTCCACCAGGCCATGTCGCGCGCCATGGTGCGTCCGATCAGGACGCCCCCGGCGCCGTAGGCCACGGCGGAGACGGGGCCGTAGTCCAGCCGGTGCGGGCGGCCGCCGAGCGCGGGGACCGCGTAGGCCCAGGTGTTCGCGAAGGTGTGCTGGCCGGTCGCGCTGGTCGCGACCACGCGGCCGTCGGGCGTCCAGCCCGCCGACCGGGTGCGCAGGTCGCCCCAGAACGTCACGCGGCGGGCGGCGCCGCCGTCCGCCTCGGCCACCCGGATCTCCGGGGCGCCGTCCTTCGTGCTGCTCCAGGCGACCAGGGTGCCGTCGGGGGAGAACCGCGGGGACCGGGCCGGGACCTCGTCCGCCGTGAGCCGGGTCGCGCGCCCGCCCGCGAGCGGGGCGGTCCAGACGTCGTCCTCGGCCACGAACACCAGGCTGTCGCCGTGCAGGTGGGGGAACCGCAGATAGCTACGTGGCACCCCGCAACGCTACTGCCGGGAGTAGCGCTCCTGGGCGCGCGCCCGGGCCTTGGCCGCCTCCACCTCGCGGTCCTTGGGCGGCGCGGTGGTGACCAGGTCCTCGAGCAGGTGCCGGGTCACGTGCGCGATCTCCGCGACCGCCCGGTCGAAGGCCTCCTGGTTCACCTGCGAGGGCTTCGCCGACCCGCTGACCTTGCGGACGAACTGCAGCGCCGCCGCGTGCACCTCGTCGTTCGTGGCGGGCGGATCGAAGTTGTGCAGGGTCCGGATGTTGCGGCACATGACTCCTCCTCATACGGGATCGAGGCCGGTCAGCGGCGCGACGCCGAGCAGCATCCGGCCGGGGTGGAAGCCCTCGGCGTAGCGGGCCCGACACTGCACCCCGCGCACCCGGGCGAGCCCGGCGAAGGACTCGGCGTCGAACCACGGGCGGTCGGTCTGGCTGCCGTAGTGCTCGTGCAGCTTGGCGATCTTCTCGGTCAGCACCGGCTCCGCGAGCGGCAGGAACGCGGCGGGCTGCGCCAGGTCTCCCTCGCCCTCGAGCAGCTCGTAGCCCAGCACGAGATGGTCGGGGAAGGCCGTGGGCACCCACTGGGCGACGACGCCGTGATCGGGCCTGCCGTCGTGGCGGGGCGGACCCAGCACCAGATCGGGTTCGCCGCGCCCGCGGACCTCCTCGATCGCCTGGCCCACCCGCTCCGCGCGGACCGGGAGCCGCCCGTCGGGCAGGTCGTGCACCACGACCTCGAGCTTGGCGCCGGGACAGAAGGCCGCGAGCGCCGCCCGCTCCTCCTCCTCGCGCAACGACCCGCCGCCGGTCAACACCAGCGCGGTCACCGCGACACCGGGGTGCGCGCGACACAGCTCCAGGAGCGCACCGCCGGCCCCGACGGCGATGTCCGCGCTGTGCGCGCCGATCAGCACCATCCGGTCCAGGCGTTCCGGCAGCAGGCTGAGCACGCCTCAGCATCCCGCCCCACGCCTGCGAGCGAAAGGCTCATCGTCATCCTGGCTGAGGAGATCACCTCCCGCGTGACAGGATGGACGGACAATCCGCCGTGGTGTAACGGCAGCACCTCGGATTTTGGTTCCGATGGTCCAGGTTCGAATCCTGGCGGCGGAGCGAGTCGACCTCGGGTGGCGTCCGGTCGGAGCGCGACACGAGGGGAGGACGCATGTGCGCCATGTGTGCGAGTGAGAGCTACGAGCAGGTCGTGGCAGACCTGGCCGAGACCGTGCGCGAGCACGGCTGGGCGGTGCGGGTGGTCTACGGGACGGGCCGGCGGCCGCCGTGGGCCTACACGGTCGGGCTCGGGTCGTCCGGGCTGCCCGAGCTGGTCGTGACGGGGCTGCCCGCCGAGCGGGCCGTCGACCTGCTGAACGACGTCGCCGAGCACGTGCTCGACGCGGGCGTCGCGCCGCGCCCCGGCGAGCGGGCGGCCGCCGCCCTCGAGTACGTCGAGGTCGCGGAGCCGGACGCGCACCTGGTGCACGCCGTCGCGCTCTACGGCGAGGGCAGGCGCGCGGTCCAGGTCGTCTGGGCGGACGAGGCGGGCCGCTGGCCGTGGGACCCGGCGGCGGGCGGCGTGCAGCCCGTGCTCGGCCCCCGCTCCCCCGACGCGCCGCCCCTGACATGACCGAAGGCCGCCCCGGTGCGGGGCGGCCTTCGCGGTTCAGCGACCCGGTTCAGCGACCGGGTCGGGGTGGCGGGGGCGGCGGTGCGCCGTTGCCCGTGCACCCGAGGACGTTCATGGATCGCATGTCGTCTCCTCTCCCGCGCGGGATCACTCCAGCGCGGCGTCCAGCGTGATGGTGGTTCCGGTGAGCGCCTTGCTGACCGGGCAGCCCTCCTTGGCGGCCTGCGCGGCCTTCTCGAACTCCGCGGCGTCGAGCCCGGGGACCTCGCCCCGGACCTTCAGCGCGATGCCGGTGATGCGGAACCCGCCCGCCGGGTCCGGCCCGAGCGACACGTCCGCGGTCACATCGAGGGACTCGACGGTCCCGCCCGCCTGGCCGAGCAGCGCCGAGAGCTGCATGGCGTAGCAGGAGGAGTGCGCCGCCGCGATCAGCTCCTCCGGGCTGGTGGTGCCGCCCGCGTCCTCGGCGGCACGCTTGGGGAAGCTGACGTCGTACGTGCCGACCTTGCTGCTGGTCAGCTCGACCTGCCCGGACCCCTCCTCGAGGGAACCGTTCCAGGCCGTCCGTGCGGTGCGAGTGGGCATCGGGACTCCGATCCGTCGGCTATACGAGAAGAACCCGCCCAGCCTGGCCGACACACCCGATCGGAGCCACCCGACGGCGACCGGCCCACCCCTGTCGGTGAACGGTTGCTCAGCGGACCTGGACGGCGTCCCCGACCTGGAGGTGGTCGTAGAACTCGATGGCGTCCGGGCGGGTCAGGCGCACGCAGCCCGCCGACGGCGTCTCCAGGGTGCCCTGGTGGAAGCCGATCCCGCCCTGGGCGAAGAACACCGCGAACGGCATCGGCGCGTCGTCGAACTCCGCGCTGCGGTGGTTGACGTTCTTCCACTCGACGACGAAGTCGCCCCGCGGGGTCTCGTGCCCCTGCCCGCCGGGACTGACGGCGACCGGCCCGAACACCACCGCGCCGTCGCGCAGCAGCCAGGCCTGCTTGGCCGCCACGTCCACACAGGCCCGCGCCACCGTGGTGCACGGCGTGCCCGGCACGGGTGCGGCGGGGCCCGCGAGCGCCGTCCCGGAGAACACCACGACCAGCACGACCAGCACGACCGCGGCTGCGGCGAGACCCCACACCGTGCGCATGTGCACCTTTCGTCCGGTTCGAGTGGGCCAACGAGCGCAGCCCCCCGCGGTCACGGCGCGCCCGCGTAGGATTCGTCCGGCCCGGAAGCACGGCCGCGAGGCGAAGGAGTGCCCATGCCCGACTCCCCCCGACCCGCCGCATCGGTGGTCCTGGCCGCGGGCGAGGGCACCCGCATGCGCTCGGCCACGCCGAAGGTGCTGCACGAGATCGGCGGTCGGAGCCTGCTCGGGCACGCCGTCCACGCCGTCGCCGAGCTGGAGCCCGAGCACCTCGCGGTGGTCGTCGGGCACGGCCGCGACGAGGTCACCGCCGCGCTGCTGCGGATCGCGGACGAGGTGGCCCGCGACATCCACACGGCCGTCCAGGAGCAGCAGAACGGCACCGGGGACGCCGTGCGGTGCGGCCTCGCCGCGCTGCCCGCGGACCTGACCGGCACCGTGCTGGTGACCTACGGGGACGTCCCGCTCCTCGACGCCGCCACCCTGCGCGAGGTCCTCTCGACCGAGGCCGCCGTGACCCTGCTCACGACCGACCTGGCCGACCCGACCGGGTACGGGCGGATCGTGCGCACGGACGGGGCGGTGACGGCGATCGTCGAGCAGAAGGACGCCTCCGCCGCGCAGCGGGCGATCACCGAGGTCAACTCCGGGGTCTACGCCTTCGACGCCGCCTTCCTCGCCGACGGGCTCACCCGCATCGGCACCGACAACGCCCAGGGCGAGCTGTACCTGACCGATCTCGTCGCACTCGCCGTCGCGGACGGGCGCCGCGTCGAGGCCGTGCGGACCGAGGACCCCTGGCTGGTCGCCGGGGTCAACGACCGGGTCCAGCTCGCCGAGGTCCGCGCCGAACTCAACCGCCGGGTCCTGCGCGGCCACATGCTCGGCGGCGCGACGATCGTCGACCCGGCCAGCACCTGGGTGGACGTGCAGGTCACGCTGGGCCGAGACGTCGTCGTCGAGCCGGGGACGCAGCTGCGCGGCCGCACCACCGTCGCCGACGGCGCCGTGGTCGGCCCGGACACCACGCTCGCCGACAGCGAGATCGGCGAGGGGGCCTCGGTCGTCCGGACGCACGGGTCGGCCTCGGTCATCGGCGCGGGAGCCACCGTGGGCCCGTTCGCCTACCTGCGGCCGGGGACCCGGCTCGGCGCGAGCGGCAAGATCGGCACCTTCGTGGAGACGAAGAACGCCGAGATCGGCGCGGGTTCCAAGGTGCCGCACCTCACGTACGTGGGGGACGCCACGATCGGCGAGCAGAGCAACATCGGCGCGTCGTCGGTGTTCGTCAACTACGACGGTGTCGCCAAACACCGCACGACGATCGGTTCCCACGTCCGCACCGGATCCGACACCATGTTCATCGCCCCCGTGGCCGTCGGCGACGGCGCGTACACGGGGGCGGGGACGGTGGTCCGGGACGACGTTCCGCCGGGGGCGCTGGCGGTGTCGTCCGGGCCACAGCGCACCATCGAGGGGTGGGTCGTACGGAAGCGACCCGGCACGCCGGCGGCCGCCGCCGCCGAACGGGCCACCAACGCAGCCGGCGGCCAAGGAGGCCAAGCGCAGTGAGTGCCATGTCGGGTCAGCCGAAGAAGAACCTGATGTTCTTCGCCGGGAGGACACACCCCGAGCTGGCCGAGCAGGTCGCCAAGCACCTCGACGTCACGGTCACCCCGCAGTCGGCCTACTCCTTCGCGAACGGCGAGATCTTCGTCCGGTTCGAGGAGTCGGTCCGGGGGTGCGACGCATTCGTGCTGCAGGCCCACTCGGCGCCGATCAACGACGCGATCATGGAGCAGCTGATCATGGTCGACGCGCTCAAGCGCGCCTCGGCCAAGCGGATCACCGTGGTCATGCCGTTCTGGGGCTACGCCCGCCAGGACAAGAAGCACCGCGGCCGCGAGCCCATCACCGCCCGCCTCGTCGCGGACCTGTTCAAGACCGCGGGCGCGGACCGGATCATGACGGTGGACCTGCACACCTCGCAGATCCAGGGCTTCTTCGACGGCCCGGTGGACCACCTGTTCGCCCTGCCGGTGCTCGCGCAGCACATCAAGGAGCGCTACGCGGAGGACGACCTGGCCGTCGTCTCGCCGGACTCGGGGCGCGTGCGGCTGGCCGAGCGCTGGGCGGAGACCCTCGGCGGCACCCCGCTGGCCTTCATCCACAAGACCCGGGACCCGCTCAAGCCGAACGAGGCCGTGGCGAACCGGGTGGTCGGTGAGATCGAGGGCCGCACCTGCGTGGTCATCGACGACATGATCGACACCGGTGGCACGGTGGCGAAGACCGTCGAGGTGCTGCTGAAGGAGGGCGCCAAGGACGTGATCATCGCGGCCACCCACGGCGTGCTCTCGGGCCCCGCCGTCGACCGCCTGGCGAACTGCGGCGCCCGCGAGGTGATCTTCATGGACACCCTGCCGATCCCGGAGGACAAGCGCTTCCCCGGCATGACCGTGCTCTCGATCGCCCCGCTGCTCGCCGAGGCCATCCACCAGGTCTTCGACGACGGCTCGGTGACCAGCCTGTTCGACGGCAACGCCTGATCCACACGTCGGGAGCGGGGCGGTCGGGTTCCGACCGCCCCGCTCCCGTTCGGTGGATCATGCTCAGACCCGGGTCCAGGTGCAGCCACCGCGCAGCGTCGCGAACTCGCCGTTCTGGACGGTCACCGAGCCGGGGCCCTGGACGATCTCGTTGGCGATGATCGACCCGAGCTCGCCGGAGTCGGTGGAGGCCCGTTCCCAGTAGCACATGCCCAGCGCGTTCGAGGCGGACGGACCTTCGGTCTTGTAGCGGCCCGCGGCCATGTCGACGCCCACCTCGTAGGTGCCGTCGGACACGGTCGTCGCGGGGCCCGCGGGCTGGGCGGGCGGGGCGGCGACCGTCTCGGTCTGCGGGGCGGGCGCGGCGGTGGGCGCTGCGGTGCCGCCCATGCCCTGGCCGATCATCACGCCGAACAGGAGCCCGACGGCGAGGCCCGCGGTCAGCCACGGCCAGCGACGACGCCCCTGCTCCCCCTTGCGGGTCTGCTTCTGCCTGCGGGCCTGCTTCTCCTCGCGGCGGGACAGTGTGGACGCCCACGGCTCGGCCTGGGCGGCGGACTCCGCGAAGGACGCCGGCGCGGGGCCCGCGGTGAACAGGGGCGCCGACTCCGCGCGGGACGCGCCCGCCCGCTGCCACGTCGTCATGCCCGCCGCCTCGCCCACGGTCGTGGTGCGGCCCCGGGGCGAGCGCTGCGCCGGGACGACCGGGAGCACCGGGATCACCGGGATCGCCTCGGTCGCCGGGTCGACGTCTGCGGAGCGGTAGTGCTGGGTGGTCATGGCCTTCCCCCGAATGCCTCGACTGCGTGCTGACATCCGGCTCATCGCGACGAGTGCCGGACGTCTTAGCCACGACACGCCCGTTTCATCGAATCTGAGGAGAGCACCCCGTGCCGAGGGCCGCGACGGGCCGGCGTACCGTTGTCGGCATTCCGCGGCGAGGGCGGGTTGTTCGTCGAGCCCGCCGTCATCGACGTGGTCGACCCCTTCGGGGCCGCCCCTCGTCGCGCGCTGACATCCGCAGTACGAGGAGAGAGATCCACCGTGGCCCAGTCCAAGATCGCCGCCGAGACCCGGACCGAGTTCGGCAAGGGCGCCGCGCGCCGCACCCGCAACGCGGGCAAGATCCCCGCCGTCCTCTACGGGCACGGGACCGACCCGCAGCACCTGTCGCTGCCGTCGCTGGAGTTCGCCGCCGTCGTCCGTGAGCAGGGCCGCAACGCGATCCTCGAGCTGGACATCGCGGGCACCCAGTCGCTGGCGCTGACCAAGACGGTCGTGTTCCACCCGATCCGCCCGTACATCGAGCACGTCGACCTCCTCGTGATCAAGAAGGGCGAGAAGGTCGTCGTCGAGATCACGGTCATCGTCGAGGGCGAGGCCGCGCCGGGCACCCTGGTCACCCAGGAGCTGAACACCGTCGAGGTCGAGGCGGACGCGCTCAACATCCCCGAGAACGTCGTCGTCTCCGTCGAGGGCGCCGAGGTCGGCACCCAGTTCCTCGCGGGCCAGCTGCCGCTGCCCGAGGGCACCGAGCTGCGGACCGACCCCGAGTACCTCGTGGTGAACGTCGTCGCCGCCCCGACCGCCGCGGACCTCGAGGCCGAGATCGACACCGAGGGTGCCGGCGTGGTCGAGGACGCCCCGGAGAGCGCCACGGACGGGGCCGAGACCTCGGCCGAGGGCTCCGCCTCCGAGAGCTGATGGCCGCAGGCACGGCGCTGGTGGTGGGGCTCGGCAACCCCGGGCCCCGCTACGCGGACACCCGACACAACGTGGGGTTCGCCGTCGTCGACCTGCTGGCGGCGCGGATCGGGGCGCGGTTCACCCTGCACAAGCGGTCGAACTCGGAGATCGCCGAGGGTCGGCTCGCGGGCGGGAAGGTCGTGCTGGCCAAGCCGCGCACGTACATGAACGAGTCCGGCGGCCCGGTCGCCGGACTCGCCCGGTACTTCTCGGTCGGCGCCGAGGACCTCGTCGTCGCCCACGACGACCTGGACCTCGGCTTCGGCGTGGTCCGGGTGAAGCGGGGCGGCGGCGAGGGCGGGCACAACGGGCTCCGCTCGATCAGCCGCTCGCTCGGCACCAAGGACTACCTGCGGCTGCGCTTCGGCATCGGCCGCCCGCCCGGCAGGCAGGACCCGGCGGACTTCGTGCTCAAGAAGTTCTCCGGGACCGAACAGAAGGAACTCGACCTCGCGGTCGACCTCGCCGCGGACGCCGTCGAGGCGCTCCTCGCCGACGGCCTCGAACCCACCCAGAACCGCTTCCACGCCCTGTCGTGAGCTCGTGAGTGGCGATGGTCGCCCTGGCGACCATCGCCACTCACAGCAGCTCGGCGGTCGCGGCGCGGCGGAGCTTGCCGCTCGGCGTCTTGGGCAGGCTGCCGGGTGGGAGCACCTCCACGCGGGCGGGCCGGGCACCCACCGCGCTCACCACCCGCGAGATCACGTCCTTGCGGATCACGGCGGACTCGTCCGCGTCCCCCGCCCGCCGCGACTCGACGACGACGGCGAAGGACTCCCGCCGGTCCCCCGCGGGCAGCCGGACGGCCACGGCGTTCCCGGCCCGCACCCCGTCCGCCTCCGCGGCGGCCCGCTCGATGTCGGTCGGGTAGATGTTGCGGCCACCCATGATGATCACGTCCTTGGTGCGCCCGCAGACGACCACCTGCCCGTCCTCGACCAGGTAGCCCTCGTCACCGGTGTCGAACCAGCCGTCGGGGTCCCGGGTGGCGAGCGGCCCGTCGACGGTCAGGTACCCCGGCGTCACCGACTCGCCGCGCAGCTGGATCGAGCCGACCTCGCGGACCCCCACGGTCCGCCCGTCCGCGACCACGCGCGCCTCGATGCCCGGCAGGGGCGGCCCGAGCAGCGGGAACGCCCGACCGGTGCCCGGTTCGGCGCGGCGCCGCGACTCGAGGGCGTCGGCGTCGATCTCGTCCACCGCCAGCCCCGTCTCGACCGGCGCGAACGCCACCCCAAGCGCCGTCTCGGCCATGCCGTAGGCGCAGAGCACCGACTCGGGTCGCAGCCCGAACCGCGCCCCGTTCTCGACGAACGCGCGCACCGCCACCGGGTCCACCGGCTCCGCGCCGTTGAGCGCGATCCGCAGCGTCGACAGGTCCAGGTCGGCGGCCCGGGCGAGCTGCCTGCCGAGCACGGCGTAGGCGAAGTTCGGCGCCGCGGTGACCGTGCCGCCGTGGCGCGAGATCAGCTCGGCCCAGAGCAGCGGGCGGGTCAGGAAGTCCACCGGCGTGACGATCACGCACTCGAGCCCGGTCACCATCGGGATCGTCAGGAACCCGACCATGCCCATGTCGTGGAACAGCGGCAGCCACGAGATCATCACGTCCCGCTCGACGTCCAGCCGGGCGGCCTCGCGCATGGCCGTGATGTTCGCGTGCAGGTTGCGGTGGGTGATCCGCACGGCCTTCGGTTCGGCCGTGGACCCGCTCGTGAGCTGCAGCAGGGCGGTGTCGTCCTCGTCCGCGACGTCGGCGTCCGGGACGAACGGGTCGCCCCCGTCGAGGGAGTCGATGAGCAGGTGGGAGATGCCACGCTCGTCGAGGACGGGGGCGAGGGCGTCGAACGGGGCGCCGAGCAGCACCGTCGTCGCGTCGATCATGCGGAGCACCGTGACGGTGTCCTCGGCCCAGTGCGCCAGGTCGGTGCGCGCGGTCGGCTGGTGCAGCATCGTGACGCTGCCGCCGAGGAGCCAGACGGCCTGGGCGAGCGGCGCGATCGCGGCGGGCTCCCCGGCGAGCACTCCGACCGCCTGCCCGTGCCCGAGCCCCGCGGCCCGCAGCGCCGCGGCCCGGTTCCGGGCCTCGGCGTGCACCTCGGCCCAGGTCCGACGGCGCGGCGCGGCAGGCTCACCGGTCGTCATCCCCCGGGTCGTGACGGTGGCGGAGTCCAGCAACGTTGCGAGGAACCGGGACATAAGCCCCACCCTACGTGCGCCGGGCCTCCGGACGGGCGCACCGCGGGAGTACGGTCGGCGCCGTGGCTGCCACCCGTGACCAGATCGCCGCGGCCGTCGAGGCCGTCCTGCCCGCCGCGCGCGCCGACCTCGAGCGCCTCGTCCGGATCCCGAGCATCTGGGCCGATCCCGCGCACGCCGCGGACACCGAGGCCAGTGCCGCCGCGGTCGCCGAGCTTGCGGGCCGGCTGAACCCGGGGTCGGTGCAGATCCTGCGCGCCGAGGGCGGGGCGCCCGCCGTCGTCGCGCAGTGGCCCGCACCCGAGGGGCAGCCGACGATCCTGCTCTACGCCCACCACGACGTGCAGCCCACGGGCGGGGACGAGCTGTGGACCAGCGCGCCCTTCGAGCCCACCGAGCGGGAGGGTCGGCTCTACGGCCGCGGCGCGGCGGACGACAAGGCGGGCGTGATGACCCACCTCGCCGTGCTGCGCGCCTTCGAGGGCAGGCCCCCGATCGGCGTCACGCTGTTCATCGAGGGCGAGGAGGAGTCCGGTTCGCCGACCCTGCCCGCCCTGCTCCGCGAGCACCACGAGCTCCTCGCCGCGGACGTCATCGTGATCGCGGACGCCGCCAACCCCTCCGTGGACACCCCGGCCCTGACCACCAGCCTGCGCGGCCTGGTGGACGTCGTGGTCGAGGTGAGCCTGTTGGAGCGTCCGCTGCACTCCGGGGTGTTCGGCGGCCCGGTCGGGGACGCGCTCACCGCCCTGACCCACACCCTCGCCAGCCTGCACGACGAGAAGGGCGAGGTCGCCGTCGAGGGCCTGCACGCCAACTCCGGGACGGACGCCGCGGCGATCGCGGTGCCGGAGGAGGAGTTCCGCCGGGAGGCCGGGCTCGTCGAGGGCGCGGAGTTCCTCGGCACCGGCACGCTCGCCGAGCGGACCTGGCACAAGCCCGCGATCGCCGTCCTGGGGATCGACGCGCCCAGCGTCGCCCAGTCCGCGAACGTGCTCCTGCCCCGGGCCCGCGCCATGGTCAGCATGCGGCTGGCGCCGGGCGAGGACACCCTCGCGGCCCGGGAGAAGCTGGCCGCGCACCTGAAGGCGCACACGCCGTGGGGTGCGCAGGTGACGGTCACCCCCGGCTCCGGCGTCGCCGAACCCTTCGCGCTCGACGCGAACGGCGGGTCCTACGACGCGGCCAAGCGCGCCTTCTCCGCGGCCTACGAGACCGCGACGGTCGAGATGGGGATCGGCGGGTCGATCCCATTCATCGCGGAGTTCGCCCGCACCTTCCCGGGGGCCGCGGTGCTGGTCACCGGCGTCGGCGACCCGGCGAGCCGCTGGCACGGGATCGACGAGTCGCTGTCGCTCTCGATGTTCGGCAAGGGCGTGCGCGCGGAGGCCTTCCTCCTCGACGAGCTCGCCCGCTGACGACCGTCTGGCGATATATCGTTCGCGGTCGGCGCCGGGACCGGGCAGACTGGGGCGGTGCGGATCGGCGTGCTGGGCCCGGTCGCGGCGTGGGATCCGTCGGGGGCGGACGTCGCGCCCGCGGGGCTGCGCCTGCGCGGGCTGCTGGCCCGGCTCGCGCTCGCCCCCGGTCGCACGGTGACCGCGCAGACCCTGGTCGACGACCTCTGGGGTGACGAGCCGGCGAGCGCGAACGCCCTGCAGGCCCTGGTCTCCCGGCTGCGTCGCGCACTCGGACCCGAGCTCGTCGCGACCGTCCCCGGCGGGTACCGCCTGGAGCTGCCCGCCGCCGAGATCGACGCCGTCCGCGCCGACCGGCGGCTGGCCGAGGCCGACGCCGAACCCGACCCGCAGACCGCCCGCGAGCTGGTGGGGCAGGCCCTGGCGTTGTGGCGGGGGCCCGCGCTCGCGGACGTGCGCAGGCTGCCGTTCGCGCAGGCCGCCGCCGACCGGCTGGACGAGAAGCGGGCCGCCGCCGTCGAACGCGCGGCCGGGCTGGACCTGCGCCTCGGCGCCCCCGCCGCCGGCATCGACCCGCTCAGCGCCCTGCTCGAGGAGCACCCGCTGCGGGAGAGCGCGGCCGCCGCGCTCGCCAGGGCGTTGCACGCCACCGGGCGCCAGGCGGACGCGCTCGCCGTGCTGGACCGCACCCGGTCGCTGCTCGCGGACGAGCTCGGCGTGGACCCCGGCCCCGAGCTCGGCGCCGCCCGGATGGACGTGCTCAGGGGCGAGTCCCGACCCGCGCCGCGCCCGCCGAGCACGGTCCGCGCCGCCGCGCCCGTGCCGTTGACCAGCTTCGTCGGGCGTGCGGCGGACGTGGCCCGGGTCCGTGAGCTGTTGACGACGGCCCGGCTGGTCACCCTCGTCGGACCCGGCGGGGCGGGCAAGACCCGGCTCGCCCGCGAGGGGGCACCCGGGGCGGCCTTCGCGGAGCTGGCCCCACTCGGCGGCGGCGAGCAGATCGCGCCGACCGTGCTCGCGGCCGTCGGCAGCCCGGAGCTCGTGCTGCAGCAGGAGCCGAAGCAGGAGGACGCCGTCGAGCGGCTGGTCGCCGCGATCGGCAGGCGCTCACTCACCCTGGTCCTGGACAACTGCGAGCACCTCGTCGAGGCGGCGGCCCGGCTCGCGAGCACGCTCCTGCAGCGCTGCCCGGCCCTGCGCATCCTGGCGACGAGCCGCGAACCGCTCGGGGTCCCGGGCGAGCGGCTGCACGCCGTCGGGGCGCTGAACCCCGCCGCCGCCGCGCAGCTGTTCCTCGACCGCGGCGCCGCGGTCGGCCGGGCGCCCGCGGCGGACGACCCGGCCATCCCGGAGATCTGCCGCAGGCTCGACGGCCAGCCACTGCCCATCGAGCTGGCCGCGGCCCGCCTGCGGATGCTCACCTCGAGCGAGATCCTCGCCCGGCTCGACGACCGGTTCCGCCTGCTCACCTCGGGTGCCCGCACCGTCCTGCCCCGCCACCAGACCCTGCGGGCGGTCGTCGACTGGAGCTGGGACCTGCTGGAGGAGCCCGAACGCACCCTCGCCCGCAGGCTCGCGGTCTTCGCGGGCGGCGCGACCGCGGAGGCGATCGACCAGGTGTGCGAGGCGACGGGTCCGAGTCCCGACGTGTTCGACACGTTGGCGGCCCTCGTCGACAAGTCGCTGGTCGTGGCCGTGCCGGGCGAGCCGACCCGCTACCGGATGTTGGAGACGATCCGCGAGTACGCGCGGGAGCGGCTCCGGGCGTCCGGGGAGGAGGCGGCGACCCGGGCGCGGCACGCGGCCTGGGCTGTCGCGCTGGTGGAGCGGGCCGAACCCGAGCTGCGCGGCCGCGACCAGCTGCGCTGGCTCGGCGTGCTGCGCGCGGAGGCGGGCGACATCACCGCCGCGCTGCGCCGCGCCGTGGACACCGGGGACGCCTCGACCGCGTACCGGCTGGTCGCGGGCATGTACTGGGCGTGGCTGGTGCGCGGCGCGACCGAGGAGTCGATGGCCTGGGTGCAGGCCGTGGGGGAACTCCCCGATGCCGACGTGCCGCCGGACGTCCTGGCCCGGGTCATCGCGTTCCGCGGGGTCCAGGCGCTGGGCCGCGGCCGGATGGCCGACGCGTTCGCGCTCGCCGAGCGGGCGACCACCCTCGCGGCGGACGTCCCGCCGCCGCGGCACCCCGTCCTCGACCTGACCGGGCCCGTCACCGCCGCCTTCGAGGCCCACGAGGAGGGGCTGCTGCGCGAGATCAGCACCACGCACCCCGATCCGTGGCTGCGGGCCTTCTGCCTGCAGATCCGGGCGACGCTCGCCGAGAACGAGGGCCTCATCGAGCTGGAACGCGAGCTGGTGCGCGCGGCGCACACCCTGTTCACCCAGGTCGGCGACCGGTTCGGGCTCGGCATGACTCTGACCACGCTGGGCGAGCTGGAGGCCCTCGCGGGGAACGCCGCGGCCGCCGCGAGCGCCTTCGAGGAGGCCATCGCACTCGCGACCGAGCTGGCGAACGACGACGACCTGCCCCAGTTCCTCGTCCGCCGCGGCGGCCTCGCGGCCCGCTCCGGGGACCACGCGCTGGCCCGCAAGCTCTACACCGAGGCGGTGGAGCGGATCGAGGTCTCGGAGTTCGGAGCGCCCGAGTTGTTGCAGGTGGCGCTGGCCGAGCTGGACCGCTTCGAGGGCGACCTGGTCTCGGCGCGGGCCCGGCTGGCCGACATCGACCTCGTGCCCGGCGGGCTCGCCATCGCCCAACGCACCGCGCACCTGTTCCTGCAGCGCGGGCTCGTCGAGCTGGCGGCGGGCGATCCGGACCGGGCCGCGGAGCTGCTGCGCTCCGCGGTCGACGCCGCGGACGAGAGCCGGGACGGGCCCGTGGTCGGCGCGGTCGCCGAAGCGGTGGCCCAGCTCGCGGCGGCCCGCGGGGACGTCGACGGTTCGGCCCGGGCCGTGGGGGTCGCCGAGGCCCGACGCGGGGCGGTGGATCTCGGCGACCCGGCGGTCGTCGCGTTGCTGCCGGGGCTGGACGCGACGCTGCGCCGGGAGGCCGCGGGCCTCCCGGCGCAGGACGGGATCGCGCTGCTCAGGTCCGCCTGCGGTACAGGAACACCGCGAGCGGGGCGAACACCAGCGTGATCGCGGCGGCCCAGATCAGGGCCGTCCCGGCCGGCCCGGCGACCGGGCCGCCGAGCAGCAGCCCACGGGCGGCGTCGGCGGTCTTGGACACCGGGTTGACCTCCACCCACGCCTGCAGCCAGCCGGGCATGGTCGAGGCGGGCACGAAGACGTTCGAGCCGAAGGTCAGCGGCAGCGAGATCATCGCGCCGATGCCCTGCACCGAGCGCGGCTCCTTCACCACCATGGCCAGCGCGGTGAACACCCAGCAGAGCGCGAAGGCGAACGCCATGACCAGCGCCAGCGCGGCCACGATCGCCAGCGGCCCGGCCTCGGTGCGGAAGCCGAGGATCGCGCCGAAGACGAGCATGATCACGCCGGAGGTGGCGTAGCGGGTGATGTCCGCGGTGATCGCCCCCAGCAGCGGCGCGGAGCGCGGGATCGGCAGGCTGCGGAAGCGGTCGAAGATGCCGGTCTTCAGGTCGTCGGCGAGCGCGGTGCCGGTGCCCGCGGACGCGAAGATCACCGTCTGGACGAGCACGCCGGGCAGCGCGAACTGCAGGTAGGTGCTGGTGTCGCCGGCGATCGCGCCGCCGAAGACGTAGACGAACAGCAGCAGGAAGATGACCGGCTGGAGGGTGACGTCGAGCAGGGCCTCGGGCGAGTGGATCGTCTTGACGATCCCCCGCCAGGCCAGGGTCATGGCGTGGCGCAGCGGCCCGTGCCGGGCTCCGGTGCGCGGTGCGGGTTCTCGGACGGGCGTGGGGGCGATCGCGGTGGCGGTCATGCCGCGGCCTCCTCTTCTTCGGTGTCGTCGGCGCCGTGGCCGGTGAGGGTGAGGAACACGTCGTCGAGGCTGGGCAGACGCAGCCCCAGCTCGGCGATCGGCACGTCCAGCCGGTCGCCCACGGCACGCAGCAGCTCCGGGGAACCGGCGACGGTCACCTCGCCGGTCGGGTCGATCGCCGGGGCCTCGCTCGTCAGCTCGGCGAGCACCGTCGCGACGCCGGGGAGGTCCGTGCGGTGCAGCGGTCGCACGTGCAGCAGCTGCCCGCCGACCTCGGCCTTCAGGGACGCGGGCGTGCCGGTCGCGATCACCCGGCCCCGGTCGAGGACCACGAGGTCCTCGGCCAGCTGGTCGGCCTCCTCCAGGTACTGGGTGGTGAGCAGCACGGTGGTGCCCTCGGCGGCCAGCGCGCGGACCTGGTCCCACACCTCGTTGCGGTGGCGGGGGTCCAGCCCGGTCGTGGGCTCGTCGAGGAACAGCACGGCGGGGCGGCCGACGAGGCTCGCGGCCAGGTCGAGGCGGCGACGCATGCCGCCGGAGTAGGTCTTGACCCGGCGCTTGGCGGCGTCGGTCAGGCCGAAGCGCTCCACCAGCTCGGCGGAGCGCGCGCGGGCGTCCCGACGGGAGAAGTCGAGCAGGCGGGCGATCATCGTGAGGTTCTCGAGCCCGGTGAGGGAGTCGTCGACCGCGGCGTACTGGCCGGTCAGCCCGACGAGCGGGCGGACCGCGGCGGCCTCGGCGACGACGTCGTGCCCCAGGACGGTCGCCCGGCCGCCGTCGGGCCGGAGCAGGGTGGACAGGATGCGGACGGTGGTGGTCTTGCCGGACCCGTTGGGGCCCAGCAGGCCGAGCACCGACCCGGGCCGGACGGCCAGGTCGATGCCCGCCAGCGCGGTGGTGGCGCCGAAGGACTTGCGCAGCCCTTCCACGCGGATGACGGAGTCGTTCATGGCGGCCACTCTGCGCGCCACCGCTGACACGCCCCTGCCGGCGCCCTGACACGCACTATGGAGCCACAACTGTCGCTGGAGGCCCCGATTTCGACGTTATGGCTCCATAGTGCGTCAGGCCTCCGCGCGCTCCGCCGCGTCCAGCCAGTCCTGCTCGACCTGTTCGACCTCGGCGTCGACCTGTTTGAGCTCGGTGGACAGCTCCACCAGCTGCTGCGGGTCCGTCGCCGCCGCGGCCAGCAGCGCGTGCAGCTGCTCCTGGCGCTTGCTCAGCTGTGTCATCCGGCGTTCGAGGCGTTGGGCCTCCTTGCGGGCGGCGCGCTGGTCCGCGGCGCTGGTGGGCGCCTTGGGGGCCGCCCCGACCTGCGGGGCGCCGGTGTCGGTGCCCTGCGCGGCCCGGCGGCGCAGGTACTCCTCGATCCCGCCCGGCAGGTGCGTGATCCGCCCGTCGCCGAACAGCGCGACGACCGTGTCGCACACCCGCTCGGTCAAATACCGGTCGTGGCTGACCACGACCAGCGTGCCCGGCCAGCCGTCGAGCAGGTCCTCGAGGTTCGTCAGGGTGTCGACGTCGAGGTCGTTGGTCGGCTCGTCGAGCAGCAGGACGTTCGGCTCGGCCATGAGCAGCCGGGTCAGCTGCAGCCGCCTGCGCTCGCCGCCGGAGAGCCGCCCCACCGGCGTCCACTGCCGGGCGGGCGGGAAGCCCAGCCGCTCGGCGACCTGGGACGCGGTCATCTCCTCCTTGCCGAAGCGCACGTACTTGGCGACCGCCTCGACCGCCTCCAGCACCCGCATGTCCTTGGGCAGGTCGACCAGGTCCTGGGTCAGCTGGGCGAGCTGCACCGTGCTGCCCTGGACGCGCTTCCCGCCGTCGAGCGGGCGCTCGCCGGTCAGGGCCTTGAGCAGGGTGGTCTTGCCGGAGCCGTTCACCCCGACGATGCCGATCCGGTCCCCCGGCCCGAGCCGCCAGGTCTGGTGGTCCAGCAGCGTGCGGTCGGCGATCCGGACGGTCGCGTCCTCGAGCTCCAGCACGGTGCGGCCCAGCCGGTTGGTGGCGAAGCCCAGCAGCTCGACGGTGTTCCGCGGCGGCGGCACGTCCGCGATCAGCGCCTCGGCGGCCTCGATCCGGTACCGGGGCTTCGACGTCCGGGCGGGCGGGCCGCGCCGCAGCCACGCCAGCTCCTTGCGGGCGAGGTTGCGCCTGCGGGCCTCCGCGGCGTCCGCCTGCTTGGTGCGCTCGGCCCGGGCGTAGACCCAGTCCTGGTAGCCGCCGAGGTAGCTCTCCACCCGCCCGTTCGCGACCTCCCAGGTCCGGGTGCAGACGGCGTCGAGGAACCAGCGGTCGTGCGTCACGACCACGACCCCGCAGCGCCGGGAGAGCAGGTGCTCGGCCAGCCAGGTCACGCCCTCGATGTCGAGGTGGTTGGTCGGCTCGTCGAGCACCACGAGGTCCGGCTCGCCGAGCAGGGCCCTGGCCAGCGCGACGCGGCGCTTCTCGCCACCGGACAGCCCGTCCGTCGGCCGTTCCAGACTCGAGCCGATGCCCGCTCCGCCTGCGCTCCGCGGGAGGATGCCGAGCCCGCCGAGCACGTCCCGCGCCTTCGCGTCCGAGGCCCACTCGTGGTCGGCCCCGTAGTGGGCGAGCACGATGTCCCGCACCGTGGAGCCGGGCGCGAAGTCGTCCCCCTGCGTGAGGTAGGCCAGCTTCAGGCCGCCGAGCCGGGAGACCCGACCCGCGTCCGGCGCGCGGCGCCCGGAGAGCACCTCCAGCAGGGTGGTCTTGCCGCCGCCGTTGAGGCCGACGACACCGACGCGCTCGCCGCGCTCCACGCCGAGGGACACCGCGTCCAGCAGGACGCGCGAGGCGTCCCCCGGGACGTGGGCGGTGACGTTCTCCAGGTTGACGAGGTTCTGTCCTGCCATCTCACGCTCTCGCCGGGGGCCATTGTTGGGGGGAGTCGTCCACGACCCGCGCCCCCGGGACGGGTCCGTGGGCGACGCGGACGGTGCGGCACACGCCGACGCCCGCCAGCTCGGCGGCCACCTCGACGGCGGACTCCGCGTCCGGGCATAGGAAGGCGCAGGTGGGGCCGCTGCCGGAGACGATCCCGGCCAGCGCGCCCGCGTTCACCCCGGCACGCAGGGTGCGGCGCAGGTCCGGGGCCAGGCTCACCGCGGCGGCCTGCAGGTCGTTGCCCAGCGACAGCGCCAGGGCGCGCGGGTCGCCCTGGGCGAGCGCGGTCAGCACCGGCTCGACGGGGCGGTCCGGCGGTTCGGCGGCGCCGCGCAGCCGGTCCAGCTCGCCGAACACGGTCGGGGTGGAGAGCCCGCGGCGGGCCAGCGCGATCACCCAGTGCAGCGGGTGCCGGGACAGCACCGGGACGATCCGCTCGCCCCGGCCGGTGCCGAGCGCGGTGCCGCCGTGCAGCGCGAACGTGACGTCACTGCCCAGCTGGGCGGCCATCTCGCTGAGCTCGTCCCGGGAGAGGTCGAGCCGCCACAGCGCGGACAGGGCGACGAGGGTGCCCGCCGCGTCCGCGCTGCCGCCCGCCATGCCGCCCGCGACCGGGATGCCCTTGCGCAGCACCACCCGCACCGCGGGGTCCCGGCCGGAGTGCTTGGCGAGCAGGTCGACGGCGCGCCAGGCCAGGTTGGTGTCGTCCACCGGGACCTCGGACACGCCCTCGCCGTGGACCTCGAGGCCGGGCTCGTCGCTGTGCGCGACCGCCACCTCGTCGAACAGGCTCACCGCGTGGAACACGGTGACCAGGTCGTGGAAGCCGTCCGCGCGCACGCCGCCGACCGCGAGATGCAGGTTGACCTTCGCGGGCACCCGGACGGTGACCGGCGAGCGGACGGCGGAGAACACCACCCAACCCTACTGACCGCGATCGGGGCGCAGGCTCACGGTGAACGAGAGCACAGCGACGAGCCCGACGAGCAGGACCCCCGCGGGCAGCAACAGCGCCTCCGCCATCGCCGTGGTGAACGGGCCGTGCAGGGCCGGCGGGAGCGCGGCGACGCTCTCGCCCCGCGGTGTGCCGCCGCCGCCGAGGTGGGCCGCGATCCGGGACTCCATGAACACCGCGATGCCGGCGCTGCCCAGCACCGCGCCGACCTGCCGGGTGGTGTTGTACACCCCGGCCCCCGCGCCCGCCTGCCGCAGCGGCAGGTTGCGGTTGGCCGTGGTGGCGACCGGCCCCCAGACGAACGCGTTGCCCACGCCGAGTAGCCCGATCGGCAGCAGCAGGTGCCAGATCGCGACCCCCGGCTCCATGACCAGCGCCAACCAGCCCAGCGACGCGGCCCAGGCGAGCATCCCGAACCCGGCGATCCAGCGCGGGTGCGCGCGGTCGGTGAGCCGCCCGACGAACGGCGCGAGCGCCCCGGACAGCACGGCCATGGGGATCAGCAGCAGGGCCGAGCGCGTCGGCGAGAGCCCCAGCACGCCCTGGGCGTAGAAGAAGAGCGGGAAGGTCATCGCGATCACCGCGAAGCCGACCGTGGTGATCGCGATGTTGGCCAACGTGAAGTTCCGGTCCCGGAACAGCGACAACGACATCAGCGGCTCGCCCCGGTTCCGGGACTGCCACCACACGAACACCGCCAGCACGGCGAGCCCGGACAGGATCATGCCCCAGATCCCGGGCGCCCAGTCGTTGCTCTGGCCCTCCTGGATCCCGAACACCAGCAGGAACATCCCGAGCGCACTCAGTGCCACGCCGAGCAGGTCGAAGCGGTGCACGCTGGTGGGCAGCTCCGGGACCAGCCGCAGCGCGAGGACGACCGCGACCGCGCCGACCGGCACGTTGATGAAGAAGATCCACTCCCAGCCGAGCCCGTCGACCAGGACGCCGCCGAGGATCGGGCCGACCAGCGTGGCGACGCCCGCCACCGCGCCCCAGAGGCTCATCGCCCGGCCGCGCTGGTCCGGCGGGAAGGTGCGGGTGATCACCGCCATGGTCTGGGGGGTCATCATCGAGGCGCCGAGCCCCTGGAACACCCGTGCGACGACGAGCCACGCGATCGAACCGGTGAGCCCGCACCACAGCGAGGCCAGGGTGAACAGGACCAGGCCCACCAGGTAGACGCGCCGGGGCCCGAACCGGTCCCCCAGCCGCCCGGTGATGAGCAGCGGCACGGCGTAGGCCAGCAGGAAGGAGCTGGTCACCCAGACCACGCCGTCGACGCTCGCGCCGAGCTCGGCCTGGATCGCGGGCGTGGCCACCGTGACGATCGTGGAGTCCACGAGGATCATGAAGAAGCCCACCACCAGTGCCCACAGCGCGGGCCACGGGCTGCGCTCCTCCGCGACCTGCGGACTGCTCTCGGTGACGGCCATGGCTCCCCCTGCGTTCGTGGTGCGGCGCAAGCGTAGGCGCCACCCCCGACAGTCGCGCGCGCCGATGGACACGGCTACGGCTGGGCGGCGATCCTCGCGAACGCCTCGACGTCGAGGGTCTCGGCTCGGGCCATGGGGTCGACACCCGCCGCACGCAGACGCTGCTCGGCCGCGGCGGCACTGCCCGCCCAGCCGGCCAGCGCCGGGCGCAGGGCCTTGCGGCGCTGCGCGAACGCGGCGTCGACCAGCGCGAACACCGCCGCGCGGTCCCCGGGCGGGGGCTCGCGACGGGTGAAGGCGAGCAGCCCGGAGTCGACGTTCGGCACCGGCCAGAACACCGCGCGCGGCACCGGACCGGCCTTGCGCGCCGTCGCGAACCAGGCCAGCTTCACGCTCGGGACGCCGTAGATCTTCGATCCCGGCCCGGCGGCCAGCCGGTCGACGACCTCCTGCTGCACCATGACCAGGCCCTTCTCCAGACTCGGCAGGGCCGTGAGCAGATGGAGCAGAACGGGGACGCCGACGTTGTAGGGCAGGTTCGCGACGACGGCCGTGGGTGCGGGGTCCAGGCGCTCGACCCTCATGGCGTCCAGGTTGGTCACGGTCAGCCGGTCGGCCAGCGGCGCGGCGAACTCGGCCACCGTGCCCGGCAGGGCGGCGGCCAGCGCCGGGTCGATCTCC
This sequence comes from Pseudonocardia oroxyli, assembly GCF_900102195.1. Classification (GTDB taxonomy): domain Bacteria; phylum Actinomycetota; class Actinomycetes; order Mycobacteriales; family Pseudonocardiaceae; genus Pseudonocardia; species Pseudonocardia oroxyli. The sequence goes on along the minus strand of NZ_FNBE01000009.1, from coordinate 203,007 downwards.
ACCGCGTGCACGTGGCGCGCGGCGGGGAGCAGCGCCAGGGTCAGCGAGCCGAGCCCGGGACCGACCTCCACCACCACGTCGTCCGGGGTGAGGGTCGCGGCCTTCACGATGCGTCGCACCGTGTTCGGGTCGTGGACGAAGTTCTGGCCCAGCCGTTTGGTCGGGCGGATCCCGAACCGCTCGGCGAGCGCGCGCACCTCGGCCGGGCCCAGCAGCCGGGAGGTGGCGGGGTCGGTCACGCCGGCCATTCTCCGGGATCGCCCCGCGGGGCGGCCGCGGCGGGGTGGAGTTCCCGGCGCAGACTTAATACAGTCGCATCATGACCGACCTCCCGGCCGTGGTGTTCGACTTCGGCGGCGTGATCACCGCGTCCCCCTTCGAGGCCTTCGCGCGGATCGAGGCCGAGCGCGGCCTGCCGAAGGACCTGGTGCGGCGCATCAACTCCACCGACCCGGACACGAACGCCTGGGCACGGTTCGAGCGCGCCGAGATCACCGCGGAGGAGTTCGACGTCGAGTTCGCCGCCGAGGCCCGCGCGCTCGGCCACGACCTGCCCGGCAGCGTGGTGCTGGCGGTGCTCTCGGGGGCCGTCCGGCCGCGGATGGTCGCGGCGCTGGACCTGCTCGCCGAGCGCGGGTACCGGCTCGGCTGCATCACCAACAACGTCCCGGCGGGCCACGGTGCGCAGATGTCCCGCTTGGCCGAGCACGCCGCCGAGATCGCCGCGATCATGGCCCGGTTCGCCTCCGTGATCGAGAGCAGCAAGGTCGGGCTGCGCAAGCCGGACCCGGCGATCTACGAGCTGGCCTGCGCGACGCTCGGGGTGCGCCCCGAGGACTGCGTCTACCTCGACGACCTGGGCATCAACTGCAAGCCCGCGGCCGCGCTGGGCATGCGGGCGATCAAGGTGACGAGCGAGGACCAGGCCCTGCGCGACCTCGGCGCGGCACTGGGCCTCACCTTCCCCTGAACTGCGGGGTTGCTAGCGGGGCAGGCCGAGCTTGCGGGCGCAGGCGGGCCAGGCGCCGTAGCCGCCGCGGTCGTCCCGCACCTTCTCGGCGGTGGCGATCTGCTGCTCCCGGGTCGCCTGGTGGGGCAGCGGGGCGTACTGGGTGCCGCCGTAGGCGCGCCAGGTCGAGGCGTCGAACTGGACGCCGCCGTAGTAGCCGTTGCCGCTGTTGATCGCCCAGTTCCCGCCCGCCTCGCACTTGGCGAGCCGATCCCAGACCGCGGTGTCGCCGATGTCCGGGGCGGGCGGCTGCTCGTCGTTGGTGCCGACCTTGACCACGCGCGGCTCGGGCGGGGTGCTGGCGCCGCCGCGGATCTGCTCGCGCCGCACCTCCTGCCCGTTCTGCACGTAGACCCGCATCACGGCCGTCTGCTCGCCCGGCTTGCCGGGGTCCACGACCTGCTTCTGGCCGCGCGGCAGGTCGGGGTCCTCGATCTCCTGGACCGGCGGGTCGATCCGGCGGACCTCGACGACCTCACCCTCGCCGTTGCGCACCAGGTGGATCTGGAGGCCGTCGGTGAGCGCGGTGTCGTCGGAGGGGACCGCGACGTCGTCCGGGCCGAGGGTGATCCCCTTCTCCGCCAGCAGACCGCCGACGGTCCCGGCGTTCGTCGAGATCTCCTGCGGGGCGCCGGTCCCGTCGACCAGCGTGACGGAGCGGGTCACCTCGATCTGGACGTTCAGCCCGGCCACCGGGATGGCCGTGTCCGGGGCGAGCGACATCTGGATGGGCTGCACGTCCACGCCCAGCCCCTTGAGCGCCTCGTCGATCGACGCCGCCGTGGTCCAGACGCTGCGGGTCTGGCCGCCCTCGGTGAGGGTGAGCATCCGGGCGCGGTTGACGATGACCTGGTCACCGCTCGCGAGATCCGTGGTGAGCGCCGGTTCCACCCGGTCCTGCGGGCCGCTCTCCACGCCCGCGGCGGCGAGCACGCCCTGGACGTCCCCGGCGAACGTGTGCACCGTGCGGTCCTGCCCGTCGACGGTCACCGTGATCGTCTTGTCCATCGCCAGCGCGGTGCCGCTGCCGACGGTGAGCATCAGCAGTGCCGCCACCGCGGCGATCTTCGCGCCCGTGCGGCCGGTGGCGCGGCGGGTGGCGGTGCGGGACGGGCGCGGGGCGGGCTTCGGACGGGCGGGGCGGTCGAGCGTCCGGACCGCGCCCGACTCCGCCTCCTCGACACCGTCGTCCTCGACGGGCGCCGCGGCCGCCTCCGGCGCGACGGCGGTGAACTCCTCGGTCGCCGGCTCGTCCACGGTCGCGACGTCGGAGACGGCGGGGAACGCACCGGTGGCGGGCTCGTCGTCGACCGCGGGGAACGCACCCGTCTCGGGTTCGGTCTCGCGCACCGCCGCGGGTGTCGCCTCCGCCGAACCGGGCCACGCGCCGAACCGCCGGGCGGGCGGTGGCTCGGGCGGCGTGGGGAGGGCGGCCCACGTGCCGGTGCCGGGCTCGACGAGCGGCAGCGCGCCCGTCTGCGCGTCCTCGACGAACCAGTCCCGCACGACGGGGACCGGCGCGGTGAACGGGTCGTCCACCCGGGGGAACGGGTCCGACGGCAGGTCGTCCGCCCAGGAGCCGGGCACGTAGCCCGCGGGAGCGGGGCCGGCGACCTCCACCTCGTCCTCGCGCTCCAGCCAGGGCCCGCTCTCGGGCACGGCAGGACCCGACGGGGGCTGCTCGAGTCCCAGGCGGACCCGGACCGCGCGCCGGTGCGCGCGAGCGGAGACGTCGACCACTGGCTTCCAGACGCTCGTCGGACCGGGCAGGGGTGACGCGTGCAGGACCCTGGGTGGGGGTCCGGACGCGCCGGTGCTGGGGGAGCGACCCATCCCGGCTGGGCGATCACGGAACCGTAACGGGGTGTGGTCGTCCTCTTCGACCTCGACACGGCGGCCGGCGCCGAACGGTGCCCTTCCTACGCCGAACGCGATCCCGTGCCGTCCGGCGACGTCACACCGGGGACCAGGTCTCCGTACACCCGTCGGGCATTACGCAGAGTGATCGCCGCCAGGGTGTCGGCGTCGGTGTCGCGGAGCGCGGCGAGACCGCGGACCGTCCAGGGCAGGCAGAAGGGCTCGTTCCCCTGGCCGCGGTGGGGATGCGGGGTGAGGAACGGGGCGTCGGTCTCGACCAGGAGGAGGTCCTCCGGCGGGACGACGGCGGCCTCGCGGAGGTCCTTCGCGTTACGGAACGTGACCGTTCCGGCGAACGACAGGACGTAGCCCGCGTCCGCGCACTCGCGCGCCATCGCGGCGTCCCCGGAGAAGCAGTGGAAGATCACCGTCTCCGGGGCCCCCTCCTCGCGCAGGATCCGCAGGACGTCCGCGTGGGCGTCCCGGTCGTGGATCATCAGCGGCTTGCCGAGCCGCTTCGCGAGGTCGATGTGCCACCGGAACGCGGCCTGCTGCGCCTCGGGCGGCGAGTAGTCCCAGTAGTAGTCCAGCCCGGTCTCGCCCACGGCGACCACGCGCGGGTCCGCGGCCAGCCGCTCGATCTCGGCGAACTCGTCCGCGGAGACGGCGGCGGTGCGGGTCGGGTGCAGCGCGACGGCCGCCGTCACCCGCGGGTCCCAGTGCGCGGCCGCCACGGCGGCGCGTGCCGCGGGCAGGTCGTCGGCCACGGTGACGGCCCCGATCACGCCGACGGCCTCGGCCCGGTCCATCGCGGCGGCCACGGTCTCCGGGGTGTCGGCCCCGCAGGACTCCAGATGGGTGTGGGCGTCCACGGTGGGCGCCCCGAGCGGCTCGGGCGCCTCCGGCGTCTCACGCCGACTCATCCGCGCCGCACCTCCGGCGCTCGTGAGTGGTGAGTGGTGCCAGAGCACCACTTACCGCGCACGGGCGCGCCGGCGCGGGTCACTTCTGGATGGGGGCCCAGGAGGGACCGTCCTCGCCCAGGCCGGGGTCGAGCTTGGGGAACAGGGGGGTCGGCTTCTGCAGGGGTTTGCCGACCTCGATCGGCCGCGACTCCCAGACGGCCTGCTGGGTCTCGTAGTCCCCGGTCAGGACGTTGTAGCCGGGACCGTCGCCCAGGTCGTCGACCGCCTCGATCGCGGGCTGCGCCGCCCACACGCCCTCGCCGCCCAGCGCCTCGTGCACCTTCTGCGCGGCGTGCGGGAGGAACGGGGTGAGTAGGGTGTTGGCGTCCGAGACCACCTGCAGCGCGGTGTGCAGGATCGTGTCCCGGCGGTCCGGGTCGTCCTTGCGCTTCCACGGCTCCTGGTCCGACAGGTACTTGTTGGCCGCGCTCACCACGCGCATGGCCTCGCCGATCGCCTGCTTGAACCGGTTGCGCCGCAGCAGGTCCCCGACGACGTCGAAACCCGCCTTCGACGTGGCCAGCAGCGTGGCGTCGTCCGCGTGCGGGGCGACCGGCTTCGGGACGGCACCGACGTTCTTGTGCGCCAGGGAGACCGAGCGGTTGACGAGGTTGCCCCACTCGTTCGCCAGCTCGAAGTTCTGCCTGCGGACGAACTCCTCCCAGGTGAAGTCCGTGTCCTGGTTCTCCGGCCCGGCGACGGCGATGAAGTACCGCAGCGCGTCCGGCCCGAACTCCCGCAGGAAGTCCCCGACGTAGATCACCGTGCCGCGCGAGGTCGAGAACTTCGACCCGCTCATCGTGAGGTACTCCGACGACACGATCTCGCTGGGCAGGTTCAGCGTCCCGTAGGCGCCGGGCTCGCCGCCGTGGTCGCCCGCGCCGTTGTGCCCCAGCAGGATCGCGGGCCACATCACCGAGTGGAACGTGATGTTGTCCTTGCCCATGAAGTAGAAGGCCTCGGCGGCGGGGTCGGTCCACCACTGCTGCCAGGCGTCCGGGTCGGGACCGCGCCGCGCCCACTCGATGGAGGCGCTCAGGTAGCCGATGACGGCGTCGAACCAGACGTAGATCTTCTTGAGCGGATTGTCCGACCAGCCGTCGAGCGGGACGGGGACGCCCCAGTCCAGGTCCCGGGTGATGGCCCGCGGCTTGAGGTTCTCGATGAGGTTGGCGCTGAACTTGAGCACGTTGGGTCGCCAGTCCGTGCGCGTGGACAGCCAGCGGCCGAGCGACTCCGAGAACGCGGGGAGGTCGAGGAAGAAGTGCTCGGTCTCGACGAACTTCGGGGTCTCCCCGTTGATCCGCGAACGGGGGTTGATCAGGTCGGCGGGGTCGAGCTGGTTGCCGCAGTTGTCGCACTGGTCGCCGCGCGCGCCGTCGTACCCGCAGATCGGGCAGGTGCCCTCGACGTAGCGGTCCGGCAGCGTGCGCCCCGTGGACGGGCTGATCGCGCCCATCTGGGTCTTCGGGACGATGTAGCCGTTCTTGTACAGCGACAGGAACATCTGCTGCGTGACGTCGTAGTGGTTCGACGTCGTGGTCCGGGTGAACAGGTCGTAGCTCAGCCCGAGGCCCTGGAGATCGCGGGTGATCACGCCGTTGTACTTGTCCGCGAGCTGGCGAGGGGTCAAGCCCTCGGCGTCCGCCTGGACCTGGATCGGGGTGCCGTGCTCGTCCGTGCCGCTGACCATGAGGACCCGGTCGCCCGACATCCGGCGGAAGCGCGAGAAGACGTCGGAGGGCACACCGAAGCCGGAGACGTGGCCGATGTGCCGCGGACCGTTGGCGTACGGCCACGCCACGGCGGTCAGCACGGGTGAACTCATGCCGCCCAGGTTATGCCCGTGACCCGTCCGGGCGGATCTCGGCCCTCGGCCCGTGCGCCGGGCGCTACGGTGGGCCGATGGACGCCGCTGAGCTGCGGACGACCGGGTCGGACGGGTCCGAGCACCGGCGGGCCGCCCTGCGGGAGGCGGGCCTGGCCGTCTGGGCGGACGCGGGCTGGGCCGCCGTGACCCCGGCCGCGGTCGGCGCGGCGGCCGGACTGAGCCCCGACGACGTCGTGGCCGAGTACCCGACGGTCGACGACCTGCTCGCCGAGATCTTCGACGAGGGGACCGAGGAGCGCGCCGCCGTGGTGCTGGCCGCGATGGAGGCCGCGGGCCCCCGGCTGCACGCCCGGATCCGCGCCTGCCTCGAGGCCGTGGCCGGCTGCCTCGCCGAGGACCCGCGGCAGGGCGTGGTCCTGGTCGAGGCCGTCGGGCACCCGACGCTGCGGCCCCGGCGCCGCACCGCGAACCGCGGCTTCGCCACCCTGATCGCGGGCGAGCTGAGCCGGGCGGGCGTGCCGGTCGAGCCGCACGAGCTGCGCGTCGCCGCCCACTTCTGCCTGGGCGGGCTCGCCGAGCTGGTCCTGGCCTGGCAGGACGAGGGCACGGACGTGGACCGCGAAGCCCTGGTGCGGCACGGCACGCTGCTGTTCGAGGCCTGCCTCACCGCCCGCTGACCCCCCGGCATTGTGGAGCCACAATGCGGGGGTAGGGCGCGCTCAGCCCTGCCGGGTCGGCCGCAGGGTGATGTCCCCGATCTCGACGTCCTCGGGCTGCTCGATCGCGAACGCGATCGCCCGGGCGACGGCCTCCGGTTCGATCCCGAGCGCCGCCATGGCCTCCTGGGCCTGCGAGCGCTGCGCGGGGTCGTCGATGTGGTCGAGGAGCTCGGTGCGGACGTACCCCGGGGACACCGAGGTCGTCCGCAGCACGCCGTCGGTCGACTCCTGGCGCAGCGCCTCCATCACCGTGCGCACCGCGTTCTTGGTCCCCGCGTAGACGGCCTGGGTCGGCACGATCTTCAACCCGGACGTCGACACCACGGTCACCAGGTGCCCGAACCCCTGCCCGCGGAACACCGGCAGCGCGGCGGCGATGCCGTACAGGACCCCACGCAGGTTGACGTCGATCATGGCGTCCCAGTCCGCGACGTCGAGGTCCGCCACCGGCGCGATCCTGGCCACTCCGGCGTTCCCCACCAGGACGTCGAGCCGCCCGAACCGCTCGACGGCGAACGCGACCAGCGCCTCGAGGTCACCCCGTGCGGTGACGTCCACCGGGTGCAGCTCCGCGCGGCCGCCCGCCTCCCGGATCCGCGTCACCGTCGCCGCGAGCCGGTCCACCCGCCGGGCGCCCAGCACCACGGCGGCGCCGCGGCCCGCCAGCTCCGCCGCCGTCGCCGCCCCGATCCCGCTGCTCGCCCCGGTGATCACGACGACCTTGCCGTCGACTCCACTCATCCCGGCCTCCCCGACCTAAGCTGACAACTGTCCGGATGGCTCGACGGTACCGGACGGTTGTCCACTTATCTGCGACGGAAGGCGACCGCCATGACAGGCCGTGAGCGTCGGTCGGACGCCGTCGCGAACCGACGCCGGATCGTCGAGGCCGCCCGCGAGGAGCTGAGCAGGACCGACGACGGCGCGGCCGAGCTGCGCCTGCACCGGGTGGCGAAGGCGGCGGGCGTGGGACAGGGCACCCTCTACCGGCACTTCCCCACCCGCGAACACCTGGTGGCCGAGGTGTACGAGCAGGAGATGAGCAGGCTCGTCGACGCCGTCGCACCCCTGCTCGCGGAGCACACCCCGCTCGGAGCGCTGACCCGGTGGCTCGAGCACCTCATCGACTACGCCCGCGTCAAACGCGGCGTGATGGCGGCGATCGAGGCCGCGGCCTGGCGGGACCTCTACTCGGAGCAGCACCACCGGCTGGACGAGGCGCTCGACCTGCTGCTCGACCGGGGACGGGCCGCGGGCGAGGTGCGTGCGGGGGTCGACGCCACCGACGTCATCCTGCTGCTGGGGGCACTCTCCCGCATCCCCGACGCGGAGTGGGAGCCACGCGCCCACACCCTCGTCACGATCATCGTCGACGGCCTCCGCACGCCCTGACCCGCGCATTGTGGAGCCACACTGCCGTAGTCAGCCCAGCGCGCGGTCCAGGTTGATCGCGCTGCTGATGAGGGCCAGGTGGGTGAAGGCCTGCGGGAAGTTGCCGCGGTGGTCGCCGGTCAGGGCGATCTGTTCGGCGTAGAGCCCGAGGTGGTTGCCGTAGGTGAACATCTTCTGCAGGGCGATCCGGGCGTCCTCGAGACGACCGGCCCTGGTCAGGGCCTCGACGTACCAGAACGAACAGATGGAGAAGGTGCCCTCGGAGCCGTCGAGCCCGTCGGGGGACTCCTCGACGTCGTAGCGGAAGACCAGGGTGTCCACCACCAGCTTCTCCTCCACCGCGGCGAGCGTGGCGAGGAACCGGGGCTCGGTGGGTGCCGTGAACTTGACCATGGGCATGAGCAGGACGGACGCGTCGAGGGTGGCGGCCCCGTACCGCTGCACGAAGGTCTTCCCGTTCCAGCCGCGGTCCATGATCTGCCGGTAGATCGCGTCCCGGGTCGCCGTCCAGGCCCCGATGTCGCCGGGCAGCCCGCGGCGGCGCGCCATCCGGATCATGCGTTCGATCGCGACCCAGCACATGAGCCGCGAGTAGACGTGGTCGGCGCGCCCGGCGCGGGTCTCCCAGACGCCCTCGTCGGGCTGGTCCCAGTGCTCGGAGAGCCAGTCGACGACCACGCACAGGTTCGCCCAGTCCTCGTGGGAGATCCCGCTGCCGTACTTGTCGTAGAGGTAGATCGAGTCGATGATCTCGCCGTAGACGTCGAGCTGCAGCTGGTCGGCCGCACCGTTGCCCGCGCGCACCGGGCGCGAGCCGCCGTAGCCGTCGAGGTGGTCGAGCTCGGTCTCGTCCAGGTCGGAGTCGCCGTCGATCGAATAGAGGACGCGCAGCGGGCCGCGGGTGCCGTCCTTCGGGTCCTCGAAGCGGTCGGTCAGCCAGCGGATGAACGCGCCCGCCTCGTCCATGAAGCCCAGGCGCAGCAGGGCGTAGAGGGAGAAGGCGGCGTCCCGGAGCCAGACGTGGCGGTAGTCCCAGTTGCGTTCCCCGCCCAGCTGCTCGGGCAACGACGTGGTCGGGGCGGCCACGACCGCCCCCGTCGGTTCGTGGGTGAGCAGCTTCAGGGTGAGCGCGGAGCGGTGCACCATCTCGCGCCACCGCCCGGTGTAGGTGGAGTGGGCGAGCCAGTCCCGCCAGAACGCGACGGTGCCGTCGACGAGCTCCTGCCCGTCGTCTTTGCTCGGCGCGTCCGCGCCCGGTTCGAGCACGAAGACCACCGACTCGCCGTCGGACACCGTGAAGTCCGCCGCGGCGACGCCGTGCTCGCAGGTCAGCTCGACGGTGGAGCTGAGCGCACCCACTCCGTCGAACCGGACGCCGCCCTCGGCCGCGCACGCCTCGGGCACGGTGCGCCCGTAGTCGGGGCGCGGCGCCACCTCCACCCGCATCCCGACGCTGCCACGCACGTTCAGCACCCGCCGCACGATCCGCTGCCGGTGGTCGGGATCGTGCGGGCGCAGCACGGGCATCAGGTCCTGGACCTCGACGATCCCGTGCTCGGCGAGGAACCGGGTGATCAGGACGTTCGAGTCGGGGAAGTAGAACTGCTGGCGGGAGGCGACCTCGCAGGTGGGGGCCAGTGTCCAGTGGCCCGCGTCCGCGCCGAGCAGCGACCCGAACACCGACGGCGAGTCGAAGCGGGGCGCGCAGAACCAGTCGATGGTGCCGTCGGTGCCCACGAGGGCCGCCGTGCGCAGGTCGCCGATGATCCCGTGTTCGGCGATGCGCAGGGGCGGTGGGGTCATCCCAGCCGCCAGCCGCGCGGACCGGGGAGGTCCTCGGCGGGCCCCCACGAGCCCTGCGGGTAGGGCCGGACGGGCGGTGGCGACGCGAGGACCGGCTCGCACACCTCCCAGAGCCGCTCCACCTCCTCGGTGGAGGTGAACAGCGTGTGGTCGCCCTTGATCGCGTCCAGCAGCAGGCGCTCGTAGGCCTCGACGGGCTCGGCGTCCGGGAAGGCCCGGTCGAAGTCGAGGGTCAGGCGGGCGTGCGCGATCTCCAGCTCGGGGCCGGGGCGCTTGGCGCGCAGGTCGACGTAGATCTCGGCGTCGTCGGTGAGCTCGAGGACCAGCTCGTTGGGCTCGCCGTCGGCGGTCCTGCCGAACACCCCGAGCGGCGGCTCGCGGAAGCCGATCGTGATCGTCCGCCGGGTCTGGGCCAGCGCCTTGCCCGTGCGCAGGAAGAAGGGCACCCCCTGCCAGCGCCAGTTGTCGACCTGCGCCTCCAGGGCCACGAACGTCTCGACGTCCGAGTCGTCCGCGACCCCCTCCTCGTCCCGGTAGCCCTCGTACTGGCCGAACACCACGCGCCCGGGGTCCAGGGGGCGCAGCGCCCGGAAGACCTTGGCCTTCTCCTCGTGCAGGCCGCGCTCGTCGATGACCGTGGGCGGTTCGAGCGCCACGAACCCGAGCAGCTGGAACAGGTGGGTGGAGATCATGTCGCGGAAGGTCCCGGTGGACTCCATGAAGGCGGCCCGGCCCTCGATCCCGATCTCCTCCGGGACGTCGATCTGCACGTAGGCGACGTGCGCGGCGTTCCAGACCGGCTCGAACAGCCCGTTCGCGAAGCGCAGCACCAGGATGTTCTGCACCGCCTCCTTGCCGAGGAAGTGGTCGATGCGGAAGAGCTGGTCGGGTGCGAACACGTCCAGCAGGGCCTCGTCGAGCTCCTTCGCCGAGGCCAGGTCGGTCCCGAACGGCTTCTCCAGGACCAGGTGGGCCCGCTCGTTCAGCCCCTCCCGCTCCAGCATCCGGACCATCCCGATCGCGGCGGACGGGGGCACGGACAGGTACACCAGCCGTCGTGCGTCCTCGCCGAGCTCCCGCTCCGCCGCGGACACCGCCCGCGCCAGGTCCGCCCCGTCGTCCGCGCTCGACGCGACGAAGGAGATCCGCTCCGCGAACTCGTCCCAGCCCTCCGCGTCCTGCCGCACCAGGTCGCGCAGCTCCTGCTCGGGCTCGTGCCGACCGGACCCGATGATCCGCACCTCGGGCAGCAGGTCGTGGCGCCACAGCCAGAACAGGCCCGGGAACAGCTTCCGCTTCGCGAGATCACCGGTGGCCCCGAAGAGCACGAGCACCTGGGGCGGGAGGTCGGTCATACCGCCCACGTACCCGTACTGTGGGAGGCGTGAACGTGGAGGTCACCCCGCTACCGGGGATCGGGGTCCGGAAGGACTTCGCCCTGCGCAACGGTCGCCGGATCGGTGTCGTGACGCACCGGGACGGGCAGATCGAGCTCATCCTGTCCAAGTCCGACGACCCGGACGCCTGCCTGGCCGAGCTGCCGCTGACCGCGGACGAGGCCGCCGCGCTGGCCAACCTGCTCGGCGCACCGCAGCTGGTCGCGCAGCTCAACGAGGAGCACAAGGACCTGCCGGGCATCCACACCAAACAGATCCCGGTGCGGGAGAACAGCCCGTTCGACGGCCGGACGCTCGGCGACACGGCCCTGCGCACCCGGACGGGGGTGTCGGTCGTCGCGGTGATGCGAGCGGGCCAGGCGCACCCCTCCCCCACGCCGGACTTCACCCTGACCGCCGGGGACCTGCTGGTCACCGTCGGCACGTCCGAGGGGCTCGACAACGCCGTCAAGATCCTCGCGAACGGGTAGCCGTGGACCACACCGCGCTCGAGCTGATCGAGCTCGGCGCCGTGTTCTTCGGTCTCGGGCTGCTCGGGCGGCTCGCGGGGCGGATCGGACTCTCGCCCATCCCGCTCTACCTGATCGGCGGGCTCTGCTTCGGCACCGGCGGGCTGATCCCGCTCGGCGACATCGGCGAGTTCACGTCGCTGGCCAGCGAGGTCGGCGTCGTCCTGCTGCTGTTGCTGCTGGGTCTGGAGTACTCGGCGACCGAGCTGATGACCGGGCTGCGCCGCTCGTGGATGGGCGGCGTGCTGGACATCGTGCTGAACGCCGCGCCCGGGATCGCGGTCGCGCTGATCCTCGGCTGGGGCCCGGTCGGGGCGATGGTGATGGGCGGCGTCACCTACATCAGCTCGTCCGGGATCGTCGCGAAGGTGCTGTCGGACCTGGGCAGGCTCGGCAACCGCGAGACGCCGACGATCCTGTCCATCCTCGTGTTCGAGGACCTGGTCATGGCCGTGTACCTGCCGATCCTCACGGCCCTACTCGTCGGCGTGACACTGCTCGGCGGCCTGGAGGCCGTGGCGATCTCGGTCGCCGTGATCGCCGTCGTGCTCGTGGTGGCGCTGCGGTGGGGTCGGTACGTGTCGATGGTCGTCGACAGCCCGGACCGCGAGGTCTTCCTGCTCAAGGTGCTGGGGGCAGCGCTGCTGGTCGCGGGCCTGGCGTCGGCGCTGCAGGTGTCCGCCGCAGTCGGCGCGTTCCTGCTCGGCATCGCGATCTCGGGCTCCACCGCGCACAACGCCACCCGCCTGCTGGAACCCCTGCGGGACCTCTTCGCGGCGGTGTTCTTCGTGGTGTTCGGGCTCAACACCGACCCCCGGGCCATCCCGCCGGTGCTGGGCTGGGCGATCGTGCTGGCGGTGAGCACGTCGCTGACCAAGATCGCGACGGGCTGGTGGGCGGCCCGCCGGGCGGGCATCGGCAAGCTCGGCCGGGCCCGGGCGGGCGCGGCGCTGATCGCCCGGGGCGAGTTCTCGATCGTGATCGCGGGCCTGGCCGTGTCCTACGCCGCCGTCCCGAACGAGCTGGCCGCCCTCGCCACCGCGTACGTGCTGATCATGGCCGTGCTCGGGCCCATCGCGGCGAAGTTCGTGGAGCCGGTGGCCCGGGCCCTGCAACGGACGCCTGCACACCAGTAGGCACTCGGCCAGGATGATCCCGTGACCATCGCGGAGCAGATCGTCGAAGTCCTCGAGCAGGCCGGTGTCGAGCGGATCTACGGCCTCGTGGGCGACAGCCTGAACCCCCTCGTCGACGCGTTGCGCCGCTCGGGGCGCATCGAGTGGGTGCACGTCCACAACGAGGAGGCCGCCGCGTTGGCCGCGGCCGCCGAGGCCCAGGTGACGGGCCGACTCGCCGTCTGCGCAGGCTCGTGCGGACCCGGCAACACCCACCTGATCCAGGGTCTCTACGACGCCCACCGCAGCGGCGCGCCCGTCCTCGCCCTCGCCTCGCACATCCCGTCGACCCAGATCGGGACCGGCTACTTCCAGGAGACGCACCCCGAGCGGCTCTTCGTGGAGTGCTCGGCCTGGTGCGAGCTGGTGTCGCGGCCCGAGCAGCTGCCGCGCCTGCAGCGCATCGCGATGCAGACCGCCGTCGCCGAGCAGGGGGTGTCCGTGCTCGTCCTGCCCGGGGACGTCACGGCGCTGCCCGCGGCGAACCCGACCGGACACGGGGCGATCATCGAACCGGACGGCGTCGTGACGCCCGCCCCGGACCGGGTCGCCGCGCTGGCGGCGGCGATCGACGCGGCGCGCAGCGTCACCCTCTTCGTCGGCGCCGGGGTGCGGCACGCCCGGGCCGAGGTGCTCGAGCTCGCCGCGAAGATCCACTCGCCGATCGGGCACTCGCTGGCGGGCAAGGAGTGGATCCAGTACGACAACCCGTTCGACGTCGGGATGAGCGGGCTGTTGGGCTACGGCGCCTGCTACGAGGCCACGCACGAGGCCGACCTGCTGATCCTGCTGGGCACGGACTTCCCCTACGACGCGTTCCTGCCCGGCCGCAACACCGTGCAGGTGGACCGCGACCCGCGGCGGCTGGGCAGGCGCACGGCGCTGGACCTCGGGATCCACGGCGACGTCGGGGCGACGCTGCGCGCGGTGCTCCCGCTCATCGCCGAGAAGACCGACCGGTCCTTCCTCGACCGGATGCTGCGCGCGCACGCCGGGAAACTGGAGAAGGTGGTCGAGGCCTACACCTCCCGGGTCGAGCACCACCGGCCGATCCATCCCGAGTACGTGGCGTCGGTGCTCGACGAGGAGCTCGCCGAGGACGCGATCGTCACCGTCGACACCGGCATGTGCAACGTCTGGGCCGCCCGCTACCTCACCCCCACGGGCGGCCGCCGCATCCTGGGCTCGTTCCGGCACGGGACCATGGCGAACGCGCTGCCGCACGCCATCGGGGCGTCCTACGCCGCGCCCGGGCGCCAGGTCGTGTCGATGTCGGGCGACGGCGGGCTGACGATGCTGCTCGGCGAGCTGCTGACCGCCCACGAGCACGACCTGCCGCTGACCGTGGTCGCGTTCAACAACGGCAGCCTCGGGATGATCCGGTTGGAGATGATGGTCGCGGGCTACCCGTCCTTCCAGACCGACCACGGGGTGGCGGACCTCGCCGGGATCGCGCGGGCCTGCGGCATCGAGTCGGTGGCGGTGGAGGACCCGAGCGCGCTGCGCGCGGCCCTGCGGCAGGCGCTGGACCACGCGGGCCCCGCGCTGGTCGACGTCCGCACCGATCCCAGCGCCCTGTCGATCCCGCCGCACATCACGGCCGCGCAGGTCCGCGGGTTCGCCCTGGCCGCCACGAAGACCGTCCTCGACGGCGGCGTGGGCCGGATGCTCGAGCTCGCCCGCGCCAACCTGCGGTCCATCCCGCGGCCCTGACCGGCCCGGTCAGGCGCTCTCCACCGCGGCGTTGTAGAGGTCCCGCTTCGACACCCCCGCGGCGGCGGCCACAGCCGCGACCGCGTCCTTGAGACGCTCGCCGTCCGCCACCCGCTCCTGCACGGCGGGCAGCAGCGACCCGATCGTCGGGGTCGCGGCGCTCGCCCCGGCCAGGACGACGGTGATCTCGCCGCGGACCTCCGCGGCCGCCCAGTCCGCGAGCTCGGCCAACGACCCCCGGCGGATCTCCTCGTAGGTCTTGGTCAGCTCGCGGCACACCGCGGCGCGACGCTCGCCGCCCAGCACCTCGGCGGCGAGCGCCAGGGTCTCGCCGAGGCGGCGCGGGGACTCGAAGAACACCGTCGTGCGCCGCTCCCGGGCCAGCTCGGCGAGCCAGCGCCTGCGGTCGCCGTCCTTGCGCGGGGCGAAGCCGTCGAAGGTGAAGCGGTCGCTGGGCAGCCCGGACAGCACGAGGGCGGTGGTCACCGCGGACGGGCCGGGCAGGCAGGTGATCGGCAGGTCCTCGGCCGCGGCCGCCGCGACCAGGCGGTACCCCGGGTCCGACACGGCGGGCATCCCCGCGTCGGACAGGACGAGCACCGTCCGCCCCTCCCGGACGTCGTCGAGCAGGCGGGGCAGCCTGGCCGCCTCGTTGTCGTCGTAGTGGCTGATCACCCGCCCCGCGGGTGCGACCCCGAGCGCCGCGGCGAGGTGCCGGAACCGGCGGGTGTCCTCGGCGGCGATGACGTCCGCGGTCTCGATCGCCTCCCGCAGCCGGACCGACGCGTCCCGGGGGTCCCCGAGCGGGGTGGCGGCGAGAACGAGCATGGCTGCGACCCTACGATGGTTCCCGATGGAGTCGCGCCGGGATCGGGTCGTGGAGCCGGACGAGCGCGCGGTCGTCGGCGCCACCGTCGTCGGCACGCCCCCGCCGCTGCGGGCCCCGGAACCGGACCCGACCGTCCGCCTCGGCCCCCCGATGCCCACCGACCGGGCCCGCGGCTGGATCGTCGCGGTGGCGTTGACCCTGCTGGGCGGCGTGCTGCGGTTCGCGGGGCTGGGCTACCCGACGGACGGCGGCACCCCGGTCTTCGACGAGAAGCACTACGTGCCGCAGGCCTGGCAGATGCTGCGCAACGGCGGCGTCGAGGACAACCCGGGGTACGAGCTCGTCGCGCACCCGCCGCTGGGCAAGCAGCTGATCGCGATCGGCGAGTGGGTCTTCGGCTACGACCCGGTGGGCTGGCGGGCCGCCGCGGCCCTCTGCGGCACGCTGATGATCCTCATGATCGTCCGGGTCGGGCGGCGGCTGACCCGCTCCACGCTGCTCGGCGGGATCGCGGGCGTGCTCCTGATCTGCGACGGCGTGTCCCACGTGCAGGCCCGCGTCGGGATGCTGGACATCTTCCAGGCCTTCTTCGTCCTCGCCGCCTTCTGCACCCTGGTCCGCGACCGGGACGACGTCCGCGACCGGCTCGGCCGCCTCGTGGACCGGGTCGGGGACTCGCCCTTCGGTCCGCACCTGGGCGTGCGCTGGTGGCGGATCGCGACGGGCGTGCTGCTCGGGCTGGCCTGCGGGGTGAAGTGGTCCGGCTCCTACTGGATCGTCTTCTTCGGGGTGCTGAGCGTGCTGTGGGACGTCGCGGCACGCCGGGCCGCGGGGGTCCCGCGGCCGTGGGCGGGCACGATCCGCCGCGACCTCGTCCCCGCGCTCGGGGCGCTCGCACTGCTGCCGGTCGTCACCTACCTGTCCTGTTGGTGGGCGTGGTTCGGCAGCGAGACCGGGATCGACCGGCACGTCGTCGGGCGGGAGGTCGGCACCGGCGGGCCCTGGTCGTTCGTGCCGGACGCGCTGCGGTCGCTGTGGTACTACTCCGGCCACGTCCTGGCCTTCCACGAGGGCCTCGACACCCCCGTCGGGCATCCGCACCCGTGGGAGTCCAAGCCGTGGACGTGGCCGATGGGCCTGCGGCCGATGCTGTACTTCTTCGAGTCGGACGTCCCCTGCACCGGGGACGCGGCGGGCACCTGCACCAGCGCGGTCATGCTCGTCGGCACGCCGGCGCTCTGGTGGCCCGCGATCCCGGTGCTGCTCTGGGCGATCTGGCGGGTGATCACGCGGCTGGACTGGCGGTTCGTCGCGGTCCTCGTCGGCTACGGCGCCGGGTTCCTGCCGTGGTTCGTGAACATCGACCGCCAGATGTACTTCTTCTACATGACGCCGGTGGCGCCGTTCCTCGTGCTCGCCACGATGCTCGCGATGGGGGACGTCCTCGGCCGGGCCCGGCGCGCGGGCCCCGAACGACGCCAGACCGGCCTGCTCGTCGTCGGGCTGTGGGTGGGGGCGGTCGTCGCCAACTTCGCCTGGCTGTGGCCCATCCTCGTCGGGCTCCCGATCACCCCGGCCCACTGGCAGGCCGAGCTCTGGCTCCCGAGCTGGAGGTGATGCGGCTCCGCCGCCCGTGCGTGGTAACTGGTGCCAGAGCACCACTTACCACTCACGAGCGCCGTCAGGCGCTCATCGCGACGCTCGCCCCGATCGCCAGCACGACGCCGGTGAGCTGGGCGGGCGTGAGGCGTTCGCGCAGGACCACCCGGGCCAGCAGCACCACGACGACCGGGTAGAGCGCCACGATCACGCTGGTCAGCCCCAGGTCGCCGAGCCGGGTCGCGAGCAGGAAGAGCACGTTCGCCGCCGAGTCGAGGACGCCGCTGAGGACCATCAGCCCCGGGTTCCCCCGCCCGCCGGGACGCACCGCGGCCAGGGCGACCAGCAGCAGCGCCACCGTGGTCGTGCGGCCCGCCAGCAGCGGCCAGAGCCCGGAGTCCGGCGGGGTCGCGTCGAGCACGACGAAGAACAGCCCGAACCCCGCGCCCGACGCCAGGCCGAGCAGCACGCCGCGCAGCGCGGCGGGCTCGCGCCGCGACCCCATGGTGGAGAGCACGATCGCGACGAGTGCGAGCCCCATCCCGCCGAGCGTGACCGGCCCGGGTCGTTCGCCCTGCACGAGCCCGACGACCAGGGGCAGGCCCGCCGCCACCACCGCGGACAGCGGCGCGACGGTCCCCATCGGGCCGACCGCGAGCCCGCGGAAGTAGAGCAGCAGCCCCGACACCCCGCAGAGTCCGGCGACCGCGCCGAGCCCCACGGCCGAGCCGCTGAAGGCCCCACCGAGCAGCCAGAGTCCGGGGAGCAACGTCACCAGGCCTGCGGCCTGCGCGACCGCCGTCACACGCAGGACCGAGGCGCGGCGGGCGGCGAGACCGCCCGCGAAGTCCGCGATCCCGTAGGAGACCGCCGAGCCCAGTGCGGGGGGAATCACGACAGTACAACAGAGTGAACGAACCAGAACACGATGATGGACTGTAGGTCGGGTTCATCAGACTGTCCAGCGAGATACGACAGAATGGACCGCGTGCAGTCTCCCGACGACGTCGCCGCGTCCATCGGCCGCAACGTCCGCGCCCTGCGCCGGCAGCGCCGGATGACGATCGACGCCCTGGCCGCGGCGTCGGGCGTCAGCCGCGGCACCGTGATCCAGATCGAGACCGCCCGCGGCAACCCGTCGATCAGCACGCTCGTGCACCTCGCCGAGGCCCTGCGCGTGGGGGTAGCCTCCCTGGTCGACGGCGACGTCGCGCCACGCGTGGTCGTGCGGCGCGCGGAGCAGGCGGTCCCGCTGTGGAGCAACACGACGGGCAGCACGGCGGTGTTCCGGATCGGCACGGACCCACCGGACATCGTCGAGCTGTGGGACTGGACCCTGCAGCCCGGCGACGCGTTCGAGGGCGAGGCACACGCGGTCGGCACCAGCGAGGTGCTGTCCGTGCTCAGCGGCCGCCTCGGGCTGCGGGTCGGGCAGGCCGAGCACGAGCTCGGCGAGGGAGACACCCTGCTGTTCGAGGCCCACGCCCCGCACCGCTACTCCGGCGTGGGGCCCGAGCCGGTGCGGTTCACGATGGTCGTGCTGCAGCCCGGCGACTCGGGCCTGGTCCCGCCCTCGGCGATCGCCCCCGCGACCGAGGGGGACTGACGCCGCCCGCGTCGGGCGCTGCGACCCCCTCCTGCGCAGCGAACCGGCACGGACGGCGCCGTCAGGGTGCCGCGCAGGCGGGCAGGCCGAGCCCGCCGCGCGAGGCGGGGTCCAGGTAGACCTCGGACAGGTAGCCCGCGCGCCAGTCCGGCCAGGTCAGCCGGTACCAGAGGGACGAGCGCGCCCGGTTCGGGTTGTCCGCGGCCGGCGAGTCGAGGTTGTAGTTCCACATCTCGGCGCCGGTGACCGTGCACACCGCGGGCAGCAGGATGCCGCTGGTCACGTCCGTGCCGTCGAGCTTGCAGCCGTTGCGCCCGCAGAAGGGCTCGGGTCGGGACGACAGGTAGGCGGGCCCGCTGTCCTCCACCAGGTCCGTGGCGCCGAGGGCGACCTTGTTCTGGATCGTGACGACGGCGGCGACCGCGGGCGGCACCGGCGCCGGGTCGGGCCGCAGCACCAGCGCGGTGACGAGCGCGGCCAGCACCGCGCCGACCAGGGCGGACCCGATCGCGACCAGCACGAGCGGCCGCCGCGACGCGGGCGGCGCCTGCGGCTGCGGCGGGGCGGGATCGGTGGCGCCCAGGGTGAGCGCGGCGTGCCGCAGCGTCCAGTCCCCCACCTCGGCCTCCGACAACCCGATGGCGGAGAGCACGTCGACCACGAGCTCGCGGCGGGGCAACCGGGGGCCGGTGCGCGCGTTGCCGATGGCGCTCTTGCTCCACCCTGACTTCTCCGCGGCCTCCCGCACCGAGGTGCCGCGGGTGCTCAGCTCGCGGGCGAAGTCCGCGCAGAACCGCTGGGGGCTGTCGCGGCCCTGATGGATCGGCGTCTCCGGCACGAGGAGCAGTATCGAGAACTCGTCCCCGAGGCGAAAAGCACCGTTCGGCCCAACGACGGGTGTCCATGGACGCGATAGCGCCAGGTCGGACGCGATTCCCCCGGGTGTCCCCGAGTACGGGCCGCGCGCCCGTCCACCGCGTCCACGGACAGGGTCAGCAGCCGTCGAGGCGCAGGGGCCGATGGACCGGGTCGACGGCCAGCGTCACCGCGTTCACCGTCGAGCGGTAGCCGCAGCCCCCGCTGCTCACCACCTCGACCGTGCCCCCGTCGGCGAACCGGACCTCCGCGGGCCGGGCGCCCTCGCCCAACCCGACCCAGACCGGCGAGTCCTGGGTCAGCAGACCCTCGCCCGCACGCAGCCGGACCGAGTAGGTCGGCCCGTCCACCGCCCACGTCTGCACCTCGACGATCGCGAGCCGCAGCCGGGAGTCCGGCGGACCCGGCACCTCCTCCAGCACCGCCAGGCCCGGGGAGATCGTGATCGTCGCCCACACCAACGCACCCCAGACCAGCAGCGCCAGC
Organism: Pseudonocardia oroxyli; assembly: GCF_900102195.1. Lineage (GTDB taxonomy): Bacteria > Actinomycetota > Actinomycetes > Mycobacteriales > Pseudonocardiaceae > Pseudonocardia > Pseudonocardia oroxyli. The sequence goes on along the minus strand of NZ_FNBE01000009.1, from coordinate 183,241 downwards.
CCGGCGAACGTGGTGATCAGCCCCCGCAGGAGCTTCCCGCGGACGACCCGGGTCAGCCACCACGTCAGGAACACCGCGGCCACCCCCACCGCGATCCCGGCGAACCAGGGCGCCACGAGCAGGTGGAACGGATCCCACACCGCGAGCGCCGCCACCCCGGCCGTGAGGAGGACGAGGATCCCGAGCGCCTTCACGCCCGCATGCCTATCACGCCGGGGCCCCCGCGGATCAGACGACGACGGCCCGGACTCCACGCGGAGACCGGGCCGTGATGATCGGGAGTGGAGCTGAGGGGAATCGAACCCCTGACCTTCTCGATGCGAACGAGACGCGCTACCAACTGCGCTACAGCCCCAGGCCTGCAGGCCTTCCGGCCGTGCAGGAGAAACCTTATCAGCCGCTATTCGCCCGCTGCACGAGGGTAGGTCCCACCCTCGATCGGGAGCTCGTCGTCCTCGTCGTCGACGTCGACGAGCTGCGTTCCCGCAGGCAGCGGCGGCGGCGGGGCGGGTTGCAGCCGGGGCAGGGCCGACTCGACGCTCGCCGGGGCGGCGGCCCCGTCGACGCTGCGGCGGTGGGCGGGCAGGACCCCGACGGGCTCGCCGGTCCCACGCACCCGGCGGGGGTCGCCGTCGTCATCGGCCGCCCAGTCGTCCTCCGCTTCCTCGGAGTCGCCGGACGCGTCGGCGGAGGCGTCGGCATCGTCGAGGTCGTCGAGGTCGTCGAGGCGCCCGTGGTCCGTCTCGCCGGCCTCCCGACCACGCCGCGCCCACCCGTCGAGCTCCGGGTCGTCCGCCGCGGACGGACGCCGGGTGCCCGCCATGCGCGCGGCCCGGCGGGCCCGGATCGCCTCCTCCATCCGCACCTGTCGGCGCAGGTAGACGAGGTACCCGACGAGCGCCAGGTCGATCAGCCCGTGCACCCACCAGAGCGCGGGCAGGGCCAGGGCCGCGACGATCGCCGTGCCGACAGCCAGCACCAGCAGCCCGATGACCACGCGCTGGCGGAAGGCGTAGCGCGCGCCGGCCGCCAGGGCCGCGGCCTCCGCGTCGAACCCGCCGCGCCCGCGGCGGAACGCGGCGGGCGGACGCTCCCAGGCCTCGCCCCGCGCGCGCGGCTCGTGGCGCGGCATCGCGGCGGTGTCGTCGGAGTCGTAGGCGTAGTAGCCCGACGCCGCGTAGCCCTCGTCGGGGTCCGCGGCGGCGCGCTCGTCCTGCTCGTCCTGCTCCTCGATGTCCTCGTACGCGTCCGCGGCGGGGTCGGACGGCGTGTCCGACTCGTCGCCGCGGCGTGCGGCGGGCACCGTGGCGCCACCCTGCGTCGTGAGGGCACCGCTCCGCTCGTCGTCCGTGTCCATCGGATCCACCTCCAGGCTCCAGTGCCGCACCGGCCGCTCCAACACCCGACCGGAGAGAGCCGCCATGCTCGGCCGCTCGACCTCCTGCCGGCGCCGCGCGACCGCGGGGACGAGGATCAGCAGCCACAGCACCACGAGACCCGCGAAGATCAACGAGCTGGGCACCAGCTGCCTCCCTCCCCGAACGGCGCAGACGGCACGTGATCCGCTCCGGGCCGGAGCCAAGATCACGCCCGGACGTCCCACGGTAGTGAGCGCGCAGCCGGGATCCGGGTTGCGACGCGCCGTGGTCCTCCACCGGATCCACGGTTCTGCCGGGACGGGTGTGACAACTGGTACTCACGTGACCACTCTGTGCGATATCGCCGCCCGGACAGGGCACCCCGATGGTGGAGTGGCGCCATCTCCGGCTACGGCCGGCCGGCACGCCCTTCCGCGACCAGCCGTGCGGCGAGACCACCCAGCGGCATCTCCTCCGCGGTGAGGGCGAAGCAGAGATGATCACGCCAGGCGCCGTCCACGTCCAGATAGCGCTGGAACAGGCCCTCCTCGCGGAAGCCGAGCTTGGCCAGCACGCGCAGGCTCGGCCCGTTCTCCGGCCGGACGGTCGCCTCCAGCCGGTGCAGCCCGACGGCGCCGAAGCAGTGGTCCACGGCGAGCGCCACCGCGGCCGTGGTCACGCCCTTGCCGTTCACGCGCGCGTCGCACCAGTAGCCGACATAGGCGGACAGCAGCGGCTCCCGCACCACGTTGCCGATCATGACCTGACCGACGAGGGTGCCGTCGAGCACGATCGCGAAGGGCAGCGCCGCCCCGCGCCGGGCGGCCCCGCGCAGCAGCCACCAGCGGCCGGGCCACTCGGCCGGGGCGTTGCGCCGGGCCCAGCCGCCCGGTGTCGACGGCTCCCAGCGCACCAGGTGCTGCTCGTCCCGGATCCGGATCTCCGACCAGGTCGCGCCGTCGAACAGCTTCACCGGACGCAGCTCGACCCGACCGGCCCGGACGTCCAGGGGACCGAGCCGAGCGGGCCAGCCGGGATGGCGCCCGACGTACTCGGACTGCGCGTGGGCCATTCGCTGCCGCCGCTACCGGCGCGAGGACAGCAGCGCGACCTCGACCCGGTCGTCCAACCCGACGTCCGTCGCGTCCTCCGGAACCGTGATCAACGCGTTCGCCTCGGCGAGGGTGGAGAGCAGGTGCACCCCGCCCGTCGCCAGGGGCTGCACCACGTACTCGTTCGTCGCGACCTCGCGGAGCAACCGCCCGCGCAGGTACGAGCGCCGCCCCTCCGGCGAAGTGAGCGGCGAGGTCAGCCGGGCCGAGACGACGCGCCGGTGCGGGTCGGTGATCCCCAGCCCGAGCCGGATCAGGGGCCGCACCAGGACCTCGAACAGCACCAGGGCGGTGGCGGGGCTCGCCGGGAACAGGAAGGTCGGCACGTGGTCCTTGCCGAGCCTGCCGAAGGCCTGCGACGACCCGGGGGCCATCGCGACCCGGGTGGTGTCGATCTCGCCCAGCCCCGCGAACGCGGCCTTCGCCTCGGCGCCCGCGTTGCCCCCGGCAGCGCCGCAGATCACGACGATCTCGGAGAACGGCAGGGCGTCCTCGACGGCCGAGCGCAGCTCCCGCGCGTCGCACCGCACCAGCCGCGGGGGCCGCGCCATCTCCGCACCCGCCTCCCGCGCCGCGGCGGCCAGGGCGAACGAGGCCACGTCCGGCACGTGTCCGGCCGCGGCCGGACGCGCGACGTCGACCAGCTCGTCTCCCATCGCGACCACCGAGACCCGCGGCCGCGGGTGCACGAGGACCTTGTCCCGACCCGCGGCGGCCAGCAGCGCGACCTGCGCGGCGCCGATCACCGCGTCCCGGCGCACCGCGACGTCCCCGGGCTGCATGTCCTCGCCCAGGCGCCGCACGAACGCCGCCGACGGCACCCCGCGGGTGACCTTGATCCGCGCCGACCCGCCGTCCGTGTGGCCGCGCGGGAGCACCGCGTCGGCCAGCGTCGGGAGCGGCGCGCCCGCCGCCACCTGCACGGCCTGACCGGGCTGCAGCCGCAACGGCTGTCGCGATCCGGCCGGGATCTCCCCCACCACGGGCAGCTCGACGGGCCCGGCGACGGAACCGCCCACCACGTCCACGCTGCGCACCGCATAGCCGTCTATCGCCGCCTGGTCGAACCCGGGCAGTGCCCGCGCGGCGACGACCTCCTCGGCGCTGCGCAGCCCTTGGGCGTCGGCGAGCGCCACCCGGACCGGGGCCGGCCGGGCCGCGATCTCCAGGACCCTCTTGAGCTGCTCGTCGACGCTCCGCACGCGCGTCAGTTTTCCAGGCGCTCGGCCAGCCAGGTGCGCAGGGACGCGCCGTAATCGGGGTGATCGAGCGCGAAGTCCACGAAGGCGCGGACGTAGCCGCCCGGGTTCCCGAGGTCGTGGCGCCCGCCGCGGTGGACGACGATGTGCACCGGGTGACCCTCGTCGATCAGCAGCTGCACCGCGTCCGTCAGCTGCAGCTCGCCGCCCGCGCCGGGGGTGATCCGGCGGAGCGCGTCGAAGATCGCCCGGTCCAGCACGTACCGACCCGCGGCGGCGAAGGTCGACGGCGCCTCCTCCGGGGAGGGCTTCTCGACCATGCCGTGGACCTGCTTGACGTCCGGATCCTCGGTGTCGCTCACGTCGAACACGCCGTAGGGCGAGATCTCGGCCTTGGGGATGTCGAAGGCGCACAGCACACTGCCGCCCTTCGCCTCCCGCACCGCGATCATGGTCTTGAGCACACCCGCGGGGAGCACGATGTCGTCCGGCAGCAGGACGGCGATCGCCTGCTCGTCCGCATCCAGGGCCTGCTCGGCCTGCGCCACCGCGTGCCCGAGACCCTTCGGCTCGTACTGGTAGACCGTCTTGACGTCGATCAGGCCGGGGCCACGCCGAACCTTGCTGAGCAGCGCCTCCTTGCCCCGGGACTCGAGGGTCTTCTCGAGGTCCGGCGACGGCTCGAAGTAGCCGGCGACCGACTCCTTGCCGGGCGACGTGACGATCAGCAGCTGCTGGGCACCCGCCTCGGCGGCCTCGGCGGCGATCAGCTCGACACCAGGGGTGTCGACGACCGGCAGCAGCTCCTTCGGCACGGCCTTGGTGGTCGGCAGGAAACGAGTGCCCAGACCGGCGGCGGGGACGACGGCCGAGCGCAGGGCGGAGGGCTGGCTCATTCCGCGAGCCTAGGCCGGCGGCTAGCGTGACCGGGTGGCGGAGCACGGATCGGGCGCTCGGAGCAGCTCGCACGGGCCGAACGGCGGCACGCGCGACCCGCGGAACCCGCCGGTTCCGCGACCGGCCGCTGCGGCCCCCGACAAGCAGACCCTGCGCACCCGACTGCTGGCCGCGCGCCGCGCCCTGACCGCGCCGCAGCGCGCCCAGGCGGCCGAGGACCTGCGCACCCATGTCCTGGAGTGGGCGCAGGACCGACCGGACGGCCCGGTCTGCGCCTATCTGCCGGTGGGTGCGGAGCCGGGTTCGCTCGACCTGCTGGACGGGCTGCGCGCCGCCGGGCGGTCGGTGCTGCTGCCCGTGGTGCCGCCCCGGCCGGGCGCCCTCGACTGGGCCCCCTACCGGGGCGCGGGCTCGCTCGGTCCCGGTCGGCTCGGGCTGCGCGAACCCACGACACCCCGGCTCGGCCCGGCCGCGCTGCGCACCGCCGTGGCCGTGCTCGTCCCCGCGCTGGCGGCCGACCGCGCGGGCCACCGACTGGGCCGCGGCGGCGGCTACTACGACCGCACGCTGGGCGGGAGTGCACCCGGGACCGCGCTGCTGGCCCTGCTCTACGACGGAGAGCTGCTCGACGCGGTGCCGGCCGACGCGCACGACCACCCGGTCACGGGTGTGGCCATGCCGACTGCCGGAATCGTTGTGACGGGGAACATCGGTCGGGCCTGACGGGTTATGCTGGCACTCGCTTGTGAAGAGTGCCAGTTCTCGGAGGATCACGTGCCGACCTACCAGTACGCCTGTACCGACTGCGACCACCGGTTCGAGGCCGTGCAGTCTTTCTCCGACGACGCACTGACCGTGTGCCCGGTGTGCGGGGGCAAGCTGCGCAAGGTGTTCTCCTCCGTGGGGATCGTGTTCAAGGGCAGTGGCTTCTACCGGACCGACAGCCGCTCCGGCTCCTCGAGCGTGAGCAGCGGGTCGGACTCCTCGAGCAAGTCCGAGAGCTCCTCCGAGTCCTCGTCCTCGTCGAGCAAGACCGAGTCGAGCTCCTCGAGCAGCAAGTCCGACTCCGGCTCATCGTCGTCGAGCACCCCGGCCGCGGCCGCCTCCTGACCCCTCGACGGGCCGAGTTGTCCACACCCGGCCCACTCCATCCACAGGCCGGCGATCCACGGCCCTGAAGCCCGGGCACGGTCCTACCGTCGCGAGCATGAGCGAACGACGCAGCCGTGACCTGGTCGGGTGGTTCCGCGCGCAGGCCGCCTGGCGGCGCGCGGTGCTGCTGCGCCGGGCCGTCGCGGCCGCGTTGGCCCTCCTCGCGGTGGTCCTGGCCGTGCGCCCCGCGGGCACGGGCACCACGGACGTCGTGGTGGTCGCGCGGGATGTGGCCCCCGGATCCGTGCTCACCGTCGCCGACCTCGCCGTACGCGGCTGGCCGTCGGAGATCGTGCCGGCGGGCGTGGTCGGCGCCGTCGACGCGGCGGCGGGCCGCGTCGCCGCGGGGGCGCTGCGCACCGGCGAACCGGTCACCGACCTGCGGCTCGCGGGTCCCGCCCTCGCGGCGGCCGCCACCGGGATCGCGGACGCCGCCGCCGTCCCGGTGCGGCTCGCGGATCCGGACGTCGCGGCGCTCCTCACCCCGGGAACGCGCGTGGACGTGATCACCGGCGGTGGCGCCGTCCTCGCCGAGTCCGCCGTGGTGCTGACCGTGCTGGACCCGGCGACGGGGCCACCCGGATCCGCGGCCCGCGGGCGATCCGCGCTGGTCGCGCTGCCGCGCGAACGCGCCACGCGGGTCGCCGCCGCCTCGCTCTCGGAGGAGGTCGCCGTTACGCTCCGCTCGCACAGCTGATCAAGCGCGGCGGGCGAGTGGGCCGCGGGCAGTCCGTCGGAGGGGGATTTTTCCGGTGCTCAAGGGCTTCAAAGACTTCATCCTGCGGGGCAACGTCGTCGACCTCGCGGTGGCGGTCGTCATCGGCGCCGCGTTCACCGCGATCGTCACGGCGTTCACCTCGAGCATCATCGAGCCGCTGCTCAACGCCATCACCCCGCCCTCGGTTCCCGGGCTGGGCATCCTGCTGCAGGCGGACAAGCCGAACACCTTCATCGACTTCTCGGCCGTGATCGCCGCCGCGATCAACTTCGTGATCGTCGCGGCCATCGTCTACTTCGTCTTCGTGCTGCCCATCACCACGATCAAGAACCGGCGCAAGCGCGGCGAGGAGCCTGGCCCGGCGGAGCCGACGGACGTCGAGCTGCTCGCCGAGATCCGCGACCTGCTCAAGGCCCAGTCGGGCACGGAGGGCGAGGGGAAGCACCAGGCCTGATGCCGCCCGGGAGGCCGTCAGCCCCCGTGGTGGGGCGGGCGGTTCTCCCGGTACCAGGCCTCGTCGCGGTCCCGGTCCGCCGGGCGCACCTCGTCCTCCTGCTCGTCCCGGGTGATCTCGGGCAGGGTCTCGCCGAAGACCTCCGCGAGCCTGCGGCGCACCCGATCCGGCAGTTCTGACATGACTCCATGGTGCCGGCCGACGCGAACGCCGTTTCGGTGCCACCATGGACAGACGCCGGATGACCGGGTCGCGAACAGGTGGTGGAGGAACGATGGGCTGGCAGGACACGCTCAAGGAGCTCGTCGACAAGGCGAAGCCCTACGTCGACCAGGCTCAGCAGAAGGCCAAGCCGTACCTGGAGCAGGCGAGCGAGAAGGCCGCGCCCTACGTCGAGCAGGCGCGCGAGAAGGCGGGCCCGCTGGTCGAGAAGGCCGCTGCGAAGGTCGACGAGGCCACCAAGGGCAAGTACAGCGAGCAGATCGGGTCGGTGAAGGAGAAGGTCGGGGACGCGCTCAAGAAGGACGAGACGCCCGCCTCGCCGACCGCGACGGCGCAGCCCACCACGCCCGCGCCGCCGTCGCCCACGCCGACCGCGGCCCCGGAGTCGAGCACCGAGACCGAGCCGAAGCCCGGCACGGGTGCCACCACGCCCACCCCGGGCCCGACGCCCGAGGGCGGGACCACCCCGGCGGGCTGATCCCCGCTGCTCGCCCGCGAGGTGGCCTGCCGCCCCGCGGGCGGGCGGTCAGCCGGCGTCGAGGCCGGAGAGCTCGCCGATCACGTGCGCGACCAGCGGGGACAGGGTCGCCATGCCGTCCCGCACCGCGGCGCGCGAGGACGCCAGGTTGACCACCAGGGTGCTCCCCGAGACCCCCACCAGCCCGCGCGAGAGGCCCGCGTCCACCGCTCCCGCCGCGAGACCGGAGGCGCGGATGGCCTCGGCGATCCCGGGGATGGGGCGGTCGAGCACGCCCGCGGTGGCGTCGGACGTGACGTCCCGGGGCGAAACCCCGGTGCCGCCCACGGTGATCACGAGGTCGACACCGCCGATCACCGCCGTGTTCAGCGCGTTGCGGATCGCCACGGCCTCGCCGGGCACGGAGACGGCGCCGTCGACGACGAACCCGGCCTCCTCGAGCAGCTCCGCCACCAGGGGCCCGGTGCGGTCGCGGGCCTCTCCGTGGTTCACCCGGTCGTCCACGATCACCACGAGGGCACGACCGATCTGCGGGGTCGCCATCTCCATGTGCTCACCGTAGTGGGGCCGCGACCGGCGGACGTCGGCGGGACCGCGCCGGTGCGGGGAGGGGGTTCCTGCACCGACGCGGGCCCTGGCGACGCCGCGGGGCACCACGGCGCGCCGCCCATCATGACGTGATCGAACGGTTTGTGCCCAGCCTCGCGGATTTCTGCGCCGGATGCCGGTCCCCGTTCAGCCGAAAGCTCAGCTGGGCTCACCCGCGAGGGTGACCACGACCTCACGGTTGCTGAGGACGAGTCGCACCTGGTCACCGGGGCGGTGGTCGCGGACGGCGGCCACCAGCTCGTCGCCGTCCGCGATCGGTCGGTCGTCGAGTCGCAGCACGACGTCTCCCGGGCGCAGCCCGGCCTGTTCGGCCGGACCGCCGGGGGTGAGCTGCCCGACCACGGCGCCTCCCGACGCGGGCGTCCCCGCCTGCGTCACGCTCACGCCGAGGACGGCCCGGGTCGCGGTGCCGGTGCGGGCGAGCTCGTCGGCCACCCGCGCGGCCTGGTTGACCGGGATGGAGAACCCGACGCCGATCGACCCGCCCTGCTGTCCCCCGGTGCTGGCGATCGCGGAGTTCACGCCGACGACGCGCCCCTGCAGGTCCACCAGCGGACCGCCGGAGTTGCCGGGGTTGATCGGCGCGTCGTGCTGCACGGCGTTGAGCACGGTGGCCTGGCCGCCCCCACGCTCGCCGCCGACGCTCACCGCACGGTCGAGCGCACTCACGATCCCGGTCGTGACCGTCCCGTCCAGCCCGAGCGGGGCCCCGAACGCCACCACCTGCTGCCCGACGCGCAGCGAGTCCGAGTTCCCCAGCTCGGCGGGGGTGAGGCCGGCGGCCCCGTCGAGCCGGACGAGTGCGAGGTCGGAGCCGATGTCACGGCCCGCGATCCGGCCCGGGAAGGACCGGCCGTCGCTCAGCACCGCGGTGATGGCGCCGCCGTCCGCGGCCGGGGCGACGACGTGGTCGTTGGTGAGCACCAGCCCCTCCGGGCTGAGCACGATGCCGGAGCCCTCGTCCCCACCGGGCCCGCCGCCCTCGACGCGGAGCAGCACGACGCTGGGCAGCACCTTCTCCGCGACGGCCTCGACGGGGGTGAGCTGCGCGGACGCTGGATCCGCCTGCGGCAGGCCCGGCGCGAGGACACCCAGCTCGGCGGTCCGGCGGTCGGCGAGCGACCACCCGATCCACCCGCCTGCCGCCCCGGCCAGCAGGGCGAGCACGACCGCGCCGGCGGCGAGCACGAGCAGGCGGGAACGGCCGCGCGCGGCGGGAGCGGTGGGGGCGGTAGGGGCGGCAGGCGGACGCGCGTCGGAGGCGCCCTCGGAACCCGGCGCGACGACGGCCTGTGGCCCCGTCACCGGTTCGATCAGCGCGTGCCGACCGGTGTCGGTCAGCGGGTCCGGCTGCGGGAGTCCCGTCGGCGGCGTCCTCACCTCGGCCGCCGCGACGGGCGGGGGCTCGGCAGGCGCGCCGGGCTCGCCCTCGTACGACGCCCCGACCTGCGGATCCTCGGGCTCCCCGGCATGTCGGCCCTGGTCGGGCCTCCTGTGTCCCTCGGTCATCCGCGTGCGTGCCCCCGGTCCGTCCGCCTGTGCGGCGCACCCTAGCCGCGCCCACCGACGATCCGCGCGCGGGACGCACCGACAACACTCTCCTCCTTGACAGGACTACTTGTCGGTGGGACGGTCGTCGCCATGCAGAGCACCACGGTGATCGAGGACCCCGCCGCCGCGGCGGTGGCGCTCGACCCCGTCCGCGCCCGCCTGTTGGGGGCGCTGCGCGAACCCGGCTCGGCCACCAGCCTGGCCATGGACCTGTCCATGACGCGGCAGAAGGTCAACTACCACCTGCACGCCCTGGAGGCGCACGGGCTCGTCGAGCTGGTCGAGGAGCGTCGCAAGGGCAACATGACCGAGCGCGTCATGCAGGCCACCGCGGCCGCCGTGGTCATCTCGCCGCAGGCCTGGGCGCTCGTCGCCCCGGACCCCGATCGCGAACCGGACAAGCTCTCCGCCCAGTGGCTGCTGGCGCTGGCCGCGCGGCTGGTCCGGGAGGTCGGTGCGCTGATCACCGGTGCCCGGGGGCGGCGGATCGCGACCTTCGCGATCGACGGGGAGATCACCTTCGCCACCGCCGCCGACCGGGCGGCGTTCGCCGAGGAGCTGGGCGAGTCCGTCCGGGGTCTCGTCGCCAAGTACCACTCCGACCAGGGCAGGCCGCATCGCGTCGTGGTCGCCCTCCACCCCAGCATGGAGAAGCAGTGAACTTCGAGATCCGCCGGGAAATCGCCCTCCCCGCCACCCCCGAGGAGGTGTGGCGCGCCATCGCGACCCGTGAGGGCCAGGCCGGGTGGTTCATGACCTTCGACGAGGCTCCGGACGATGCTGCGGGCGGCATCACCGAGGACCCGCCCCACCGGCTCGAGCAGCGCTTCGGCACCCAGGCCATCGAGTACGTCGTCGAGGCGGCGAGCGGCGGCACGTCCGTGCTGCGGTTCGTCCACAGCGGCATCCGCGAGGCGGACTGGGGCGACGAGTGGGACACCATGACCGCCTTCGGGTGGGATCTCTACTTCTTCACCCTCGCCGAGTACCTGCGGCACTTCCCCGGCCGCCCCGCCGTCTACGTCGAGGCCGAAGCGCCACCGAGCCCGGACGTGGCCGCGCACCCGCCGACCTCCCAGGTCTGGCGGAACGTGCTCGCCGCGCTGGACGACCCGCAGGAGGGCGACCGGGTCGAGACTCCGGTCGGTCCCGGCGTCGTCGACCGACGCGTCGAGGGCTACCTCGGGATCCGCACCGACACGGCGCTGGTCCGCTTCCACGAGCGCTCGCTGCTCGGCATGTGCCTGGCGGTCGGTCACCACGAGACGGGCGACGCCACGGGCATCAAGGACACGTGGACCACCTGGCTGAAGGCCATGGCATGACCACCCTGGAACCGTTCCTCATGTTCCAGAACGGCGAGGCCGAGGAGGCCCTGCGGTTCTACACCGGGCTCTTCGCCGACGGCGAGGTCCTCACGCTCCTGCACACCCCGGAGGGCGCGGTCCAGCAGGCCGTCTTCCGGGTCGCCGGGCAGCGGGTCCGCGCGTTCGACTCGCCCGTGCGGCACGCCTGGGACTTCACGCCGGGCGTCTCGCTGTTCGTGACGTGTGACGGCCCGGAGGAGCTGGAGAAGCTCACCGGCGCCCTGCTGGAGGGCGGGGCGGCCCTGATGCCGCTCGGCGACTACGGCTTCGGCCCCTTCGCCTTCGTCACCGACCGGTACGGGGTGTCCTGGCAGCTCAGCGCCGGGCTACCCGAGGGTTGGTAGGTCGGCGCGGCGGCCGGGCAGGCGCAGGCAGAGCAGCGCGCCGCCCTCGGGAGCCTTGTCCGCCCACACCGCTCCCCCGTGCCGCACCGCGACCTGCCGCACGATCGCCAGCCCCAGCCCGGAACCGGGCATCGTGCGGGAGGTGTCGGCGCGGTAGAACCGCTCGAAGACGTGCGGTCGGTCCGCCTCGGCGATGCCGGGCCCGGAGTCGGCGACCTCGATCACGACCGTCCAGTCGTCCAACGCCACCATCCGCAGCCGCACGTGCCCACCCGGCGGACTCCACTTCACGGCGTTGTCCAGCAGGTTCAGCACCGCGCGTTCCAGGGCCGCGGCCTCGCCGACCAGGGTCCACGGCACGAGCGTCACGTCGAACCCCGTGTCGGGGCCCGCCCGGCGGCGGACCCGCTCCAGGGCGCGCTCGACGACGTCGACCAGCTCGACCGGCTCCCGGGCCGCCTGCGGTGCGTCGTCTCGGGCCAGCTCGGTGAGGTCGCCGATCAGCTGGGTCAGCTCCTCGACCTGCGCCCGGACGTCGGTCAGCATCTCCTCGCGGTCCTCGCGCGGCAGCGCGGGGGCCCCCGGCTGCTCTGCTGCCGACAACAGCTCCAGGTTGGTCCGCAGCGAGGTCAGCGGGGTGCGCAGCTCGTGTCCCGCGTCCGCGACGAGGCGCCGCTGCTGCTCCTGGGAGGCGGCGAGGGCGCCGAGCATCTCGTTGAAGCTCTGGCTCAGCCGGGCCAGCTCGTCGGAACCGCTGACCGTGATCGGGGTGAGCTGCCCGGTCGCCGTGACCCGCTCGGTGGCCTCGGTCAGCCGTTGCACCGGCCGCAGGCCCGCCCGCGCCACCGCGGCGCCCGCGAGTCCCGCCAGCACCACGCCGATCCCGCCGATGACCGGCAGCGCGGTGCCCAGCTCGGCCAGCACGGCCCGGGTGGCCTCCTCCTTCTGGGCGATGACCAGCGCGCGGCCCTCGCCCGCCTGCACGGCGACGACCCGGTAGCCCGCCGCCGACCGCACGGACTGGGTCTCCGCGCCGCGGGCGACCTGGAGTTCCGCGTCGGACAGCGGCGGCGCGGACGCCTGCCCCTCGGCGGACTGGGCCAGGCCCGAGGAGTAGAGCAGCGCCACCTTGATGTCCCCGGCGCCGAGGATCTCCGACGGCACGGTCGCCAGCAGCTCGGGGCGGGCCAGGGAGCTCTGCGCCGCGGACGTCGCGCGGTCGAGGAGGTTGTCGTCGAGCGTGGCGAGGATGCTGTTGCGCACGATGAAGAAGGCCGCCGCGGACACCAGCACCACCGCGGCCGCCGCCACCGCCGCCGCCAGGACCCCGATCCGGGCCCGGAGGCTGAACCGCTCCAGGGAGACCGTCGTCACGGGGGCGTCTCGCGCAGCACGTACCCGACGCCGCGGACGGTGTGGATCAACCGCGGCTCGCCCTCCGCCTCGGTCTTGCGCCGCAGGTAGCCGATGTAGACCTCGAGGGCGTTCCCGGTCGTCGGGAAGTCGTAGCCCCAGACCTGCTCGAGGATGTTCGCCCTGGTCAGCACTCGGCGCGGGTTCTGCAGCAGCAGCTCCAGCAGCGAGAACTCGGTGCGGGTCAGGCTGATCGCCCGCTCGCCCCGCCGCACGTCGCGGGTGTCCGGGTCCAGCGAGAGGTCCGAGAACTCCAGCGCGGGCGTGTGGGCCGCGGCGGCGATGTCGTCGAGCGAGCGGCGCCGCAGCAGCGCCCGCAGGCGGGCCAACAGCTCCTCGAGGGCGAAGGGTTTCGGCAGGTAGTCGTCCGCGCCCGCGTCGAGGCCCGCGACCCGGTCGCTCACCGCGTCCCGCGCGGTGAGCACGAGGATCGGCAGCTCGTCACCCGCCGCGCGCATCCGGCGGCAGACCTCCAGCCCGTCGAGCCGGGGCATCATCACGTCGAGGACCATCGCGTCCGGCCGCTGGGCGTCGACGGCCTCGAGGGCGCCGTAGCCGTCGCTCGCCAGGTCGACCTGGTAGCCGTTGAAGGCGAGCGACCGACGCAGCGACTCGCGCACCGAGCGGTCGTCGTCCACGACGAGGATTCGCATGGGCCCAGTCTGGTACGCCGGTCTGAGATCCGTCTGAGAGGGTTCGGCGGTGGGCTTCTCGCTCGGCATCCTCGCGCTCCTGCTGCTGGTCCACCTCTACCTCTACAAGCGGGTGGTGCACGACGTCGTCGGCTCCCGCCGGGCCCGGATCGTGGGCGGCGTCCTGCTGGGCGCGTTGTTCGCGCTGGTCGCCGCGGTCTTCCTGACCCGCCGGGTCCTGCCGATCGAGTACGCGACCGCGCTGAACTACACGGCGTACCTGTGGTTCGCGGTGCTGCTCTACCTCGGCCTGGCGCTGCTGGTGGGCGAACTGGTCCGGCCCGCCGTCCGGGTCAGCCCCGAGCGCAGGCGCTTCCTCTCCGGCTCGATCGCCGCCGTCGCCGGTGTCGCGGCGGTGGGCACGGTGACGTACGGGGCGATCGAGGCGAGGCGGCCGCGCGTCGAGCGCCGCGACGTCCTGCTCGACCGTCTCGATCCCGCGTTCGACGGCTTCACCGTCGCCGCCGTCTCCGACATCCACCTCGAGCCGTTGGTCGATGCCGAGGACCTGCGCGGGTTCGTCGCCACCCTCAACGCCGCGGGCCCGGACGTGGTGGCGGTGGTCGGCGACCTCGTCGACGGGCAGGCCTCCGAGATCGGCGGCTACGCCGAACCGCTGCGCGACCTCGTCGCGGACACCTACTTCGTCACCGGCAACCACGAGTACTACTCGGGGGTGACGGGCTGGGTGGACCTGCTGCCCACCCTCGGCGTCCGGGTGCTGCGCAACGAGCGGGTGACCCTGCGGCGCGGGGACGCGGTGCTGCACCTGGCGGGGTGCGACGACCGCGTCGCAGCGGCCTCCGGCGTGCCCGGGCACGGCTTCGACCTCGACAGGGCGCTGGCCGGACGGGACCCGGCCGAGCCGGTGGTGCTGCTCGCGCACCAACCGGTGATGGTCGACCAGGCCGCGCGGGCGGGCGTCGACCTGCAGATCTCCGGGCACACGCACGGCGGGCAGCTCACCCCGCTGACCCACGTCGCGTTGGTCGACCAGCCGGTGCTCGCCGGCCTGACGAGGGTCGGCCCGACGTGGCTCTACGTGACCCGCGGCCTGGGGTTCTGGGGCCCGCCGGTGCGCGTCGGGTCCCCGCCCGAGATCACGCTGCTGACGTTGCGGGCACCCGGCGCTCCACCCGCGCCGTGATCAGCGCGATGCCCAGGCCGAGCAGCGCCAGAGCCGCGGCGACGACGTTCGGCGAGGTCAGGCCGAAACCGGCGGCGATCGCCGCCCCTCCCAGCCACGCCCCGGCGGCGTTGGCCAGGTTGAACGCGGCGTGCATCGAGCCCGCCGCCATGTGCGGGGCGCCCGCGGCGCCGTCGATGATGCGCAGCTGGACGCTCGGCAGCACCGCGAAGGTGGCGATGGCGAACAGGAACAAGACGATCGCCGCGCTGACCGGGTGGTGCATCGCGGGCACGAGGGCCAGCGCGACCACCGCGATCGTCGGCAGCACGAGGAGGATCGCGCGCAGGGGGTCCCAGTCGGCGAGCCGCGCGCCGATGACGTTCCCGACGGTCATCCCGACGCCGAACATCGCCAGGACGAGCGTGATCGCCGCCTCGGGGTAGCCGGCCACCTCGGTGAGCATCGGCGCGATGTAGCTGTAGCTGGTGAACAGCGCCGCGCCGCCGACGACCGCGACGGCCAGGCTCATCCAGACCGGGCGCCGGGTCAGCGCGCGGAGCTCGTCGGCGAGCCGCGCGGGCTCGCCGTCGGGCCGGACG
Organism: Pseudonocardia oroxyli; assembly: GCF_900102195.1. Lineage (GTDB taxonomy): Bacteria > Actinomycetota > Actinomycetes > Mycobacteriales > Pseudonocardiaceae > Pseudonocardia > Pseudonocardia oroxyli. The sequence goes on along the minus strand of NZ_FNBE01000009.1, from coordinate 167,947 downwards.
TCCGGCACCACGAACCGGACGGCGACCGCGGTGGCCAGCGCGATCACCCCCACCAGGGCGAAGGTCCAGCGCCAGCCGACGAGCTGCCCGAGCAGCGTGGACAGCGGCACCCCGACGATGTTGGCGACCGTCAGCCCCATGAACACCTGCGCCATGGCGCGCGCCCGTCGCTCCGGGCGGGCCAGCATCCCGGCCACGATCGCCGCGATCCCGAAGTACGCGCCGTGGGGAAGGCCGGAGAGGAACCGGGCGACGAGCAGCAGCGGGTAGTTCGGCGCCACCGCCGACAGCAGGTGGGCCACGCCGTAGAGCCCGATCGTGAGGATCAGCGCCTGCCGACGCGGCAGCCGGGTGGCCGCGGCGATCAGCAGCGGGGCGCCCACGACGACGCCGATCGCGTACGCGGACACGAGGTTGCCCGCCTGGGGGATGCTGATCGCCAGGTCGGAGGCGACCTGCGGCAGCAGCCCCATCACGGTGAACTCGCCGGTCCCGAGCGCGAAGGCGCCCAGGGCCAGCACGAGCAGCGGGAGCCGCACGGCACTGTCCTCACTGATCCGGGAACGGAGACGACCGGTTCAACTCTAAAGCGCTTCAAAGCCTTCCGCGGAGTGTCGCGCGTCTCGTTGCACTCAGTGCAACGAGGCTCCTACGCTCGATCGAGTGACCTCCGTGGCGCGTGATGCGCAGAAGGCGCGCACGCACCGTGCCCTGATCGACGCCGCGTTGGCCCTCACGAGCACGCACGGCCCCGAAGGGCTGACGGTCGACACCGTGGCCGAACGGGCCGGTGTCTCGCGGCGGACGGTGTTCAACCACTTCGCCACGCTCGACGAGATCCTGCTCGCCGCCTGCACCGAGGTGCTCGACGTGCTGGTCGACGGCTTCCTCGCCGCGGCCGCCGCCGCTCCCCCGGGCGAGCCGACGATCAAGGCCGTGGTCGACGACGTCGTCGGGGCCATGCGGGTCACCGACCTCGTCGGCCCGATGGCCTACCTCACCCGCGCGCTCGGCGGCCACCACGACGACCCCCGCGTCCGCGGTTTCGTCGAGACCGCCTTCGGCCGCTGCACCCGGCACCTGAGCGCCGCCGCGACCGAGCGCTACCCCACCGTCGACCGGCTCGACGTCGAGCTCGCCGTCGGAGCCCTGCTCTCCGGGGTGCTCGTCCTGCACGGGCACTGGTGGGAGCGCACCGGCGCCACCGACGACGCCGCCACCCGGGCGGAATGGGACCGCCTCCTCGACCACCTCGTCTCGACCCTGCGAAAGGCCTTCTGATGGCTGAACTCCTCCACCGCCTCGGCCGGTTCTCGGCCCGCCACGCCTGGCGGGTCGTGGCCGCGTGGATCGCCCTGCTGGCCGCGGCGGTGGCCGGGTTCGCGCTGTTCGGCGGCGCGCTGACCACCGCGATCACGATCCCCGGCACCCCGACGGACGAGGTCTCACAGCGGCTGTCGGCCGAGCTGCCCGAGGCGGGTGGCGGCGTCGGCCTGGTCGTGCTGCACACCGCGGACGGCTCGCCGTTCACCGCGGCGCAGCGCCAGGAGATCTCCGCCGTGCTGGCCCGCGCCGGGCAGGTCGACGGTGTCCGCCAGGTGGTCGACCCCTTCGCGATCGCCGCGCAGCGCGAGCAGGGCGCGCAGCAGCTCGCGGCCGGCCGGGCCCAGCTCGACCAGGCGCGGGCCCAGCTCGACGCCGGCCAGGCCCAGCTCGACGCCGCGCGCGCCGCCGGGGCACCGGCCTCCGCGCTCGCCCCCCAGCAGCAGCAGATCGACGCGGGCCGCGCCCAGCTCGCCGCCCAGACCCCGCAGATCGAGCTCGGCGAGTCGCAGCTGCGCCTGGCCGAGGGCATCCGCACCGTCTCGGCCGACGGCAGCGCCGCGATCGCCACCGTCGCGTTCACCGCCCCGCAGATGGAGGTGACGACCGCGACCAAGGACGCGGTCGTGGCCGCGGTGCGGGGCACCGACGTCCCGGGCGTCGTGGTCGACGTGTCCTCCGAGCTCACCCAGAGCGTCGACGGGCTGGCGGGCCCCGGCGAGATCATCGGCGTGGTGATCGCCGGGATCGTGCTGGTGGTCATGCTCGGCACGCTGCTCGCGGCCGGGCTGCCCATCCTGACCGCGCTGATCGGGGTCGGGGTGGGCGTGGCCGGGGCGATGGCGCTGTCCGGTGTCGTCGACATGACGTCCGTGACGCCGATCCTGGGCCTCATGCTCGGCCTCGCCGTCGGCATCGACTACTCGCTGTTCATCCTCAACCGACACCGCAGGCAGCTCCGGGCGGGCATGGCGGTGGAGGACTCGATCGCGCTGGCCAACGGCACGTCCGGCAACGCCGTCGTGTTCGCGGGGTTCACCGTCGTGATCGCGCTCGCCGCGCTCAACGTCACCGGCATCCCCTTCCTCGGCATGATGGGCACCGTCGCCGCGGCGTGCGTCGCGATCGCGGTACTCGTCGCCGTCACGCTCACCCCGGCACTGCTCTCCCTGCTCGGCCCGCGGGTGCTGCCGCGCAAGGTCCGCGGCACCCGGTCGAGCTCGCACGCCGCGCCGGTCCCCCCGATGCGCACGCGCAGCGCCGTCGTGCGGACGGTCGTCGGGATCGGCCTGCTCGTGGTCGTCGCGCTGCCCGCGTTGTCGCTGCGCCTCGGCCTGCCGGACGGGTCCTCGGAGCCGCAGGACTCCACGCAGTACCAGGCCTACTCGGTGGTGGCCGAGAAGTTCGGGGCGGGCCAGAACGGCACCCTGGTCGTCGTCGCGGACGGGCCGGTCGACCCCGCGTCGCAGGTCGCGGTGGCCTCCGCCATCGGCGCGGTGCCGGACGTCGCCGGCGTCGCCCAGATCGCCGCCACCGCGGACTTCACCGTCTACCAGGTCGTCCCCGCACAGGGGCCGACCGCGGAATCGACCGAGGAGCTCGTCGACACCCTGCGCGCCGACGGGTTCGCGGTCGCGGGCGTGCCGTCGGGCAACATCGACATCTCGGCCAAGCTGGCCGCCGCGCTGCCGCTCTACCTCGGGGTCGTCGTCGGGCTGTCCCTGCTGATCATGATCCTGGTGTTCCGCTCCATCCTGGTGCCGGTCACCGCGACGGCCGGGTTCGTCCTCTCCTACTTCGCCGCCATGGGCGCGGTGGTCGCGATCTACCAGTGGGGCTGGCTGGGCGGCGTCTTCGGCGTCCACGACCCGGGCCCGGTGCTGAACTTCCTCCCGACGATCCTGGTCGGCGTCCTCTTCGGACTCGCCATGGACTACCAGCTGTTCCTGGTGTCCGGCATGCGGGAGGCGTTCGCGCACGGGACGCCTGCCCGCCGCGCGGTCATGGAGGGCCTGCACGCGGGCCGCGCCGTGGTCACCGCCGCCGCGATCATCATGTTCTCGGTGTTCGGCGGGTTCGTGTTCTCCCACCTCGCGATGGTCCGGCCGATGGGCTTCGGCCTGGCGATCGGCGTCCTGCTCGACGCGTTCGTCGTCCGGATGCTGATCATCCCGGCGGTCATGCACCTCGCGGGCGACGCGGCGTGGTGGCTGCCCCGGTGGCTCGACCGCATCCTGCCCGACGTCGACGTGGAGGGTGCCTCCCTCGAGCGTCGCCACCCGTCGCCCGAGATCCCGGACCCCCGCTCCGAGAGCGAGGGCGCCCCGGACCGCGTCGACGCCTGACCATGCGCGAGCAGGCCCTCCAGGGTGCCCGGCGGCGGGTCGCCGACGCCGTGGTCGGGGGCCGTGCCGACGGCCGTCGCGAACACGACGTAGCGAGCCCCGAAGGAATGGGCGAGGTGGGCTCCGGCGGAGGTCCATCGCAGGTCCAGGCCGTCCGGCAGCGCGACCTGCGTCCGCCAGACCAGCTCCGCCACCAGGTCGCGCAGCTCGGCGGGGACGGCGATCGGCCGCGTCCAGAGATCGTCGTCTCCGATCAGTGCGTCGAGGCGCGCCCAGGTCCCGGGCCGTCCCGCGGCCTCGTGCAGCAGCCGCACGGACCGCCGCGGACTCTCCCCGCCGCGAAACCCCACCGGCCCCATCGCGACCACCCGCGCACGCCGCCCGGAGACGAACCGCACCACCTGCTCGACGATCACGACCCGACGCTAGCCGGCACCAGCCGGATCCCTCGACGCCCCGACCGCCGACGCAAACACACCGCAACACGGTTCCGAGAGCGGAAACGAGTACCACGGCGGCGGTCCTGCCGAGTACGGTCCGCCGGCGCGGCTCCGGAGAGGCGCGCCGACCCCGAGGAGCCGATCGTGCCAGTGGCCGTACTGCGAGGCGTGACCCTCGACTGCGCCGACCCGCAGACCCTGGCGAGCTTCTACGGTGCACTGACCGGGATGCGCACACTCTTCAGCTCGGACGGGTACGTCGCGCTGACCGACGACTCCGCCTTCGCACTGGGGTTCCAGAAGGTCGACCGATACCGGGCCCCGCAGTGGCCTGGTCAGGACGTGCCCCCGCAGCTGCACCTCGACTTCCGCGCCGACGACGTCGATGAGCTCGAAGAGCTGGCCCTCCGACTCGGCGCGGTCAAACCGGACCATCAACCCGGCGACGGACGGTGGCGCGTCCTCCTGGACCCGGCAGGCCACCCCTTCTGCCTCACCCCCTGACCCCGCGCCGGCCGCCCCGGATGTGCCCCAGGCCCCCGAAGGGCGCGGGGAGGAGAAGGAGAAAGCCACGGTAGGCTCACCGCAGGCCCTCGTAGCTCAGGGGATAGAGCACCGCTCTCCTAAAGCGGGTGCCGCAGGTTCGAATCCTGCCGGGGGCACTCAGGTCAGCGTGGGTGTGGTCGACCTCGCCCGCAGGTTCGGAGCGGGCGGCCGGCTTCCGTCCTGGCTCTCCGTCGTGCGCCAGCCGGGGTCACGCGGGCTCCGAATCTCGCGGCTCACGCTCCCGCACAGCGCGGCTCGGCGGTGTAGTTTCACTCCGTCGGGAGCATTCCGCGCCCGGGCGTCGGAGCCCGGGTCGTTGTCGATGAGCGGCTGTGCCGGGCCCTGCGTCCGGGGATCCGGAGCATCGACATGACGTCGACGACCACTGCCGTGCGTCCCTCCGTTGTGGACGCCGGGCTCGACGACCGGCCGGAACCGCCGCGGGTGAGGCTGCGCAGCGGACCTGCGACCGGGAGGATCGATGGGGCGTGGTGGCCTCGGACCTGCGTGCCGGCGTCGGAGCTCCCGACGCTGATGGGCCCCCTCGCCCAGGTGCTCGGCACCCTGACCCGGGTCGGTTTCCACCCAGCGGACTGGAGCGAGGCCGACCGGCTGCGGTCCGCCGCGGGTCCGGTCGCGATGAGCGCGTCGGCCGGCCTGCACACGGTGCGGGTTCAGGGTTCGCACGGCGGCCGAACCCTGCTGATCCTGCCTCCTCGGACCGGGGAGATGAGGGCGGCGGACATCCTCGCAGCCGTCCTCGTCCACGGACACCGCTTGGGAACGTCCGAGCTGTTGCACCCGATCGGGCGAGCGCTGATCCGGACTCCGGCATACCCGGCAGTGCCCGCTGCTCGTGGCGAGACGACCCCGCTGCAAGCTCCCCGATGACGTCGACCCCGGGGGCGGCGCCAGGTGCAGCACCTCGGGTCGTCGGGGCACAGACGGCCCCGGGTGCTGCGAGGGCTCGCGGCCGGTGGGCTCGGCTCACCGGCCGCGATCGTCGAGACCCGTTCGCGCAGTCGGCGGCCCGCCGCCACGGCTCTGGCGGCGCAGGTGGCCCGGGAGCACCCCGCCCACATCGGCGGGCCGCGGCGGTCAGCCGGTGATCGGACTCGGCTCAGTGGCGGGCGCGACGACCCCGGCGGCATATCCGACGACGTCCGCGACACTGCCGCGGTGGCCGAAGTACCCGTCCGGCCGCACGCCCAGCAGCGTCCCGTCGACGGCCGCGTAGGCCGCGCGGAACTCGCCCGCCGCGTCCTGCAGCACGGGTGTCACCAGCCCCGCCGCCGCCACGCCGTCCGCCAGGACCGCGTGCACGACGAGGTCGTCGCCGAACGCCGCCCGTGCCGCATCGGCGACGTCGTCGAGGACGGCGACCGTCGCGGCGGAGTCCGTGTAGAGCAGCAGCGAGTGGCCCGGCGTGCGGAACAGCTCGAAGAGCCGGACCGGGAACCGCACGATGTCGCGGACGAGCCCGCGGGCGTCGGGAGCCCGGTCGCAGGCCTGCGGCACGCCGGGCGCGAGGGCCTCGTCGACCGGCCCGACGATCGGGCTCCCCCGGTACCCGACGAGCAGCTGCGCCTCGCGCCGGATCGCCAGGAACGGGTCCGCCGTGTCGAACCGCACCCCGGTTGCGGCGGCCTTCACCGTGCGACCGACGACCTCCTCGCCGATGGGGCGGCGCTCGGCGTCGTAGCCGTCGAGCAGGCCGGGCGCCGCGGTGCCGCGGACCGCGGCGGCGAGCTTCCAGGCCAGGGTGGATGTGTGCGGCGTCGCCCGCGATGAACACCCGTCCCGACGAGTACGCCCCCGCGATGCGGTGACTGATCCGGAACACCGAGGACCAGCGCAGGGTGTGGGCCGTGGTGGGCTCCGGTGAGAGCCGGTCCAGCACGGCCTGGATGTGGTGCAGCTCAGGGGCCCGCCCCGCCTCGAAGCCGTGGGCGATCTCGCCCGACGCGGGCGCGGCCGAGGACAGCTCCGGCGGGACGAGCATCGACATCCGTTAGCGGCCCCGGCCCGGCAGCGGGATGCAGACCAGCAGGTCCTGGACCCTCCCGCCCTCCTCGCGGGTGGCACGGATGCCGTAGCCGGGCGGGATCGACCACTCGACCTCGACGTCGCCGAGCATGTGCTCCTCGGTGAAGGCGCCGCCCTCGAAGCGGAATCCGAGCGTCTTGGGCACGATGCTGTGCGCGGCGTCGCCCCCGACGAGGTAGCGGGCCCGCACGGTCTCCGCCCCGGCCGGACCGACGAGCTCGGCGGTCACGCCGTCCTCGTCCTGGGTGAAGGAGATCGGCTCGACGCCCCGCTCGGGCTCGACACCGTGGCGCGCCAGTGCCTGACCGAGCAGCCGCTCGGTCTCGTACTGCGGCAACGCCGCGAACCCGTGGGACATGTCCGGCGGCAGCGCCGGCTCCATCGCGGCCACCTGCGCACCGGTTGCGGTAGACGAGCCGGCACTCGGCCGGCCGCACCGACCCCTTGCCCCGCCTCGCGCTCAGTGCGCACGCCTCCCGCCGGACTCGTCCACGGGGCTCAGCAGCCGCCGCACGAGCCCCCGCGCCGCCATCAGCACGACGATGAGCGAGGACACCGCCAGGAATCCGCCCAGGTCGGCCCGGTCACCGAAGACCAGGTCGACGAGCTCGAGCACCGCGAACTTGCTGCCGAACAGGACCAGCCACAGCAGCAGCCCGGCACCGATCCTGCCGGGCACGGTCTCGGCCGCCCGGAAGCGGTCGACCGCGCGGCCCTTGAGCAGGAGGACGACCTCGAGCACCACCTTGAGCAGCACCGCGGTCAGCAGCGAGACCGTGAAGGTCTCGGTGACCACGCCGGGCAGGTACTCGACGAAGAGGTTGAGCACGACGACGTAGACGAACACGTCGACGAGGGCGGCGGCTCTGGCCTGCTGGTCCACTGTCTCGCTCCCGAGGGGTCGGCTGCGGGGCCCGGCCCCGCGACGCCCTCTGCCGAGAGGGTGCGCTCAGTCTGCCGCGAGAAAGGGCTGCAGGAGGATGTCCGCGACCTCCGCCGCGATCTCCTCCAGGGTCAGCGGGCCGTCGGCCCGGTACCAGGAGTGCAGGGACTTCTAGAGGACGATCGAGGGGGACTCGGGTCGGCGCCTGCCGTGCTCGGGCCCCAGCACGTCGGGTTCGGGAGTGGACAGGGCGGACCGCAGGAACCGCCGCATCACCGGCGAGTCCTCGTCCGGCCGCCACAGCGCGGCCGTCTCCACCACGGCCGTGTGCCGGCGCAGCTGCCGGGCCACGAGCCCCTTCCAGGCAGGCCCCACGTACTGCGCGGGCAGCAGGGTGACCCCGACGCCCGCCTCGACGAGAGCGAGCGCGTGCATGATCGAACCCGCCTCGTGGCGGGCCCCGGCGGAGCGCCCGTCCCCGGCGACGAGCCTCCAGACCGCGCGGGTGTGGGCGGCGAACCCCTCCCCGGCGGAGTCGGCGAGCACGACGCGCGGGCCCGCCAGGCTCGCGAGGTCGACCCGCTCGTCGGACGCGGCCGGGTGCCCCTCCGGGAGCACCGCGACGAGCGGCTCCCGGGCGACCACCGCCACCTCCAGCCCCTGGGCCCGACCGTGGACGTGGCGGGTGTCGCCCGGGACCGCGGGCGGGAGGTGCAGGAGTCCCGCGTGGGCCTCGCGGTGGTGGACCCGCTCGACCACGTCGACGTCGGTGACCTCGCTGAGCCGGAGGTCGACGTCCGGCCCCAGGGTCGCGCTGCCGGTCAGGTGCGGCAGCAGCCGCGGCGAGACCGTGTGGCCGACGACCACCCGCAGCGCCCCCCGCGTTCCCGAGCCGACGGCCCGCACCATGTCCGAGGTCGCCGCGAGGTCCGCCAGGTGCCGACGGCTGCGTTCGGCCAGCAGCCGCCCGGCCGCCGTGAGGGTCACGCCCCGCCCGTGGCGCACCAGGAGCGCGGTGCCCAACTCGCGCTCGAGGGCCTGCAGGCGCACCGTCAGCGGCGGCTGGGTCATGTGCAGCGCGGCGGCGGCCCGGCTGATCGAGCCCTCCTCGGCGACGGCCAGGAAGCACTCCAGATCCCGCAGAACCATATGCTGACGCTATACGAGTACTCCCGAATCGGTATTGGACGAATGAATCAGTCGTCCATAGCCTGGCTTGTGAGCTGAGGCACAGAGGTGCCGGACGACATCGCACCCCAGAGACGAGGCGGCGTGAGCGCAACGCAGGACAGTGCCGAACAGATCCTCAGCACGGACGTGCTGGTCATCGGGAGCGGCCCGGCCGGAGCGTCCGCGGCCCTCTTCCTGGCGACCTACGGCGTGGACCACATCGTCATCACCAAGTACCGCTGGACGGCCAACACCCCCCGCGCCCACATCACCAACCAGCGGACCGTGGAGATCCTCCGCGACATGGGGATCGAGGACGACATCCGGGCGCAGGGCACGCCGTCGACCCTCATGGGCGACACGGTGTTCTGCACCAGCCTCGTCGGCGACGAGATCGGCCGGGTGCGGACGTGGGGCACGCACCCCGCCCGGCGCGCGGACTACACCCTGGCCAGCCCGTCGGACAACTGCGACCTCCCGCAGACCCTGCTCGAGCCGATCCTGATCGGCCACGCCGCCGAGCGCGGCAGCCGCATCCGGTTCGACACCGAGTACCTCTCCCTCGCCCAGGACGACGAGGGCGTGACGGTGACGGTCCGGGACCGGCTGTCCGGACACACCTACGCGATCCGGGCCAAGTACGTGATCGGCGCCGACGGCGGCCGCAGCCAGGTGGCCCAGGACGTCGGCCTGCCGTTCGAGGGCCGGATGGACCTCGCGGGCAGCATGAACATCGTGTTCCACGCGGACCTGACGAAGTTCGTGGAGCACCGGCCGAGCGTCCTGTACTGGGTGCTGCAGCCGGGCTCGAACATCGGCGGCATCGGGATGGGCCTGGTCCGGATGGTCCGGCCGTGGGACGAGTGGCTGGTCGTCTGGGGCTACGACATCGATCAGGCCCCGCCGGAGGTCGACGACGCCATGGCGACCAGGATCGTCCACGACCTCGTCGGCGACGACACCGTCCCGGTGACCATCCGCTCCACCTCGTTGTGGGGCAACAACAAGATGTACGCCACCCGCTACCGGGCGGGCCGGGTCTTCTGCGCCGGGGACGCCGTCCACCGGCACCCGCCGTCGAACGGGCTCGGCTCGAACACCTCGATCCAGGACTCCTACAACCTGGCGTGGAAGCTGGCCGCGGTCCTCTCCGGCGAGGCGGGCGAGGAGCTGCTGGACAGCTACGACGCCGAGCGCGCACCCGTCGGCAAGCAGATCGTGCTGCGCGCCAACAAGTCCATCGAAGAGTTCGGCCCCATCTTCGAGGCGCTCGGCTTCACCGACTCCGACGACCCCGCCGCGCAGCTGGCGAGCATGCGCGCCCGGTCCGAGGACACCCCGGAGGCGGCCGCGCAGCGGATCGCACTCCGCGAGGCCCTCGAGCTGAAGGACTACGAGTTCAACGCCCACGGCGTGGAGCTGGGCCAGCGGTACCGCTCCGGCGCGGTCGTCGGCGACGACACGCCCGAGCCGGAGCACGACCGCGACCCGGAGCTGTACTACCACCCGACGACCTGGCCGGGCGCCCGGCTGCCGCACTGCTGGCTCGGGCGGGGCGGCCACAAGGTGAGCACCCACGACATCACCGGCAAGGGCCGGTTCACGGTGCTGACCGGCATCTCCGGGCAGGCCTGGGCCGAGGCCTCCGCGGGGGCCGCGCGGACGCTCGGCCTCGAGATCGACGCCCACGTCATCGGTCCCGGCCGCGAGTACACCGACGTGTACGACGACTGGGCGCGGCTGCGCGAGGTCGGCGAGTCCGGCGCGGTGCTCGTCCGGCCGGACGCGCACGTCGGGTGGCGGGCCCACGAGCTGCCCGCCGATCCCGAGAAGGCGCTCACCGAGGCCCTCGCCCAGCTACTGTCCCGGTCCTGACCGCGCCCCGAGAAGGAGGCACCTCCGTGGTGACGAGCTTCGTCCGCACAGTCCACCCGGCCCGGATCGTGTTCGGCCGCGGCACGCTGGAGACCGTCCCCGAGGAGGTGGAGCGGCTCGGCCGCACCCGGGCGCTGGTGCTCGCCTCACCGGAGCTCGCCGAGCTCGGGGACCGGGTCGAGAAGGCCCTCGGTCCGCTCGCCGTGGCCCGGTTCGACGGTGCCGCGATGCACACCCCGGTGGAGGTGACGACCACCGCGCTCGAGGTGCTGCGCGAGGTCGGGGCCGACTGCGTCGTCGCCGTCGGCGGCGGCTCCACCACCGGGCTGGCCAAGGCCCTGGCCGTCCGGACCGGGGTGGACCAGGTGGTGCTCCCGACCACCTACGCCGGCTCGGAGGTCACCCCGGTCCTCGGGGAGACCGCGGACGGTGTCAAGACCACCCGCTCGGCGCCGGAGATCCTGCCCGAGACCGTCGTCTACGACGTCGAGCTGTCCGCGGACCTGCCCGTCGCGATGTCGGTGACCAGCGCCGTCAACGCGCTCGCGCACGCCGTCGAGGCCCTGTACTCCCCGGACGCCGAACCGGTCACCGACGCCCTCGCCCTCCAGGCGATCCAGCTGCTGGCCCGCGGGCTGCGCGCACTGCCCGCGGACCCCCGTGACCTCGACACCCGCTCGGACCTGCTGCGCGGGGCCTGGCTCGCCGGGACCTGCCTCGGCTCTGTGGGCATGGGCCTGCACCACAAGCTCTGCCACACCCTCGGCGGCAGCTTCGACCTCCCGCACGCCCCGACCCACACCGTGGTCCTCCCCCACGCCATGGCCTACAACGCCGACGCCGCCCCGGAGGCCATGCGGCGCATCGCCGAGGCGCTCGGGGCCACGAACGGGCAGGACGCCCCGACCGCGGTGTTCGACCTCATCGGCCGGGCGGGCGGGCCGACGTCGCTGCGGGAGCTCGGGCTCGCCGAGACCGACCTCGACCGGGTGGCCGACCTGGCGAGCGCCACGCCGTACCCGAACCCCGCCCCGCTGACCAGGGACGGGCTCGCCGGGCTCCTGCGCCGGGCGTGGGCGGGCGAGCGCCCCGCGGGGAGCTCCACAGCGGCGACGGCAGCGGCGACGGCCCGCATCACCGAGCAGGTCGTCGAGAGCGTCGCCGACACGCCGGATCCGCGGCTGCGCCACCTGCTGACCGACCTCGTGCGGCGCCTGCACGCCTTCGCCGTCGACAACGACCTCACCCAGCCCGAATGGCAGTACGGCATCGACTTCCTCACCCGGGCGGGCCACATCACCAGCGACACCCGCCAGGAGTTCGTGCTGCTCTCGGACACCCTCGGGTTGTCCAGCGTGGTCGACCTGCTGACGAACTCCCGCACCCCCGACAGCACGCCGTCCGCGGTGCTCGGCCCCTTCTACGTCGAGGGGCCGCCGGAGCTGCCGCAGGGCAGCGACATCAGCCGCGGCGCCCCCGGCGTCCCGCTGTCCGTGGACGTCCTGGTCACCGACACCGCCGACCGGCCGGTGCCGGACGCGGTCGTCGACGTCTGGCAGTCCGACGACAACGGCTTCTACGACGTGCAGCTGCCCGACCTCGACGGTCCCGTCCTGCGCGGGCGGCTGCGCACGGACGCCGAGGGCAGGCTGCGGTTCCGGTCCATCCTCCCGTCGGAGTACCCGATCCCGGACGACGGGCCGGTCGGCGGCATGCTGACCGCGACCGGGCGGCACCCCTACCGGGCCCCCCACCTGCACTTCCTGATCCGCTCGCCCGGCCACCAGCAGCTGGTCACCCAGCTGTTCGTGCGGGGCGGACGCTACCTGGACTCGGACGCGGTCTTCGGGGTCAAGGACGATCTCGTCGTCGACTTCACGCCGCACACCGGCCCGGACGGCGAGGAGCGGCGCGAGCTTACCTTCACGTTCCGACTCGCCCCGGCCTGAGCGCCGGGGCGGCTCGACCCGCATCCGGGCGGGGCGCTCACGGGACGGGGTCCGGGGCGACGGCGAGCGCCGCTCGGACCTCGACGTAGCGGCGGAGGAAGGCGTTCTCGTCGAGCCGCTTGCGGCGCATCCAGCCGGTGACCTCGGCGTTGCACTTGCTCGCGTTGCACGAGCGGCAGGCGGGGACGACGTTCTCGACGGTGTAGCGCCCGCCCCGCGAGATGGGCAGGACGCAGTCGCGCTGCGGGGCGTCGTCGAGCGCGCCGCAGTAGGCGCACCCGCCCCAGGCCTCGCGCAGCGCGGCCCACTGCGCGTCGGTCAGGTCGTTGACGGCCGCGGCCACCCGCCTGCGGCGCCGCGCGCCGATCCGGGCCTTGCGAGTCACCACCAAGGCAGTCTAGGAGCGGCCACCCGGGATCTCGGGTTGCACACGCCCGGCGAACCAGGTGAGCACCGCCAGCACGCGCTGGTTGTCCTCGGGCCCGGCTTCGAGCCCCAGCTTGTCGACGATCGAGCGGAGGTGGGCCTCGACCGTCCGTTTGGAGATGACCAGGTCCGCGGCGATGCCGGCGTTGCTGCGACCCGACGCGACACGCCCCAACACCTCCACCTCGCGGTCGGTGAGCACCGCGAGCTCGGCGTGGCCGTCCAGCACCGCCGGGTCGATGACGGTCCCCCCGGAGCCGACGGTCTCGATGTCGTCCAGGAACACGGCGGTGTCCAACACACGGTCCTTGAGCAGGTACCCGAAGGCCGTGACCCGGCCCCCGGCGAGGTCGGCGACGAGTGTGGGGTCGATGGCCTGGCTGAGCACGAGCACGGCGAGCTGCGGGAACCGGTCGCGCAGGTAGACGGCGGCGCGGGCGCCGTCGTCGGTGTAGGTCGGCGGCATCCGCACGTCCGCGATCACCAGGTCGGGGCGGTGCCGATTGACCTCCTCGACCAGCACGCGGGCGTCCCCGACCTGCGCGACGACGATGTGTCCTGCCGATTCGAGCAGCCGGACGAGCCCGTCGCGCAGCAGGACCTGGTCCTCGGCGATCACGATCCGCACGGGACCACCGCCTCGACGGCGGTGCCGGTGGGGACACCGTCGCGGACCACCAGCACCCCACCTCCGGCGGCGACCCGCTCGGCGAGGCCGCGCAGTCCGGACCCGAGGCGCGGATCAGCGCCGCCGCGGCCGTCGTCGGTCACCGTCACGGTGAGGGCGCCCGCGGCGAACTCGACACGGACGTCGACCCGGCTGGGCGAGCCGTGCTTGAGCGCGTTCGCGACGGCCTCCCCGGCGACGTAGTACGCCGTGGTCTCGACCTCGGGCGGGAAGCGGGCCGCGGTCACGTCCAACGAGACGACCGGCCGCGCGGCGCGGAAGAGCGAACCCAACGCGACCGCGAGTCCCTCGCGGGCCAGCAGCTCCGGCTGCCGACCGCCCCCGAGCGCCCGCACCTCCTCCACGGCCGACCGCAGCGTCCCGACCGTCTCCTCGAGCAGCAACCGGGTCGCGGGATCGTCGACCCCGCGGCCACTGAGCTGCAGGTTCAGCGCGAGACCGAGCAGGCGCCCCTGGAGGCCGTCGTGCAGATCCTGGGCGATGCGGCGACGTTCGTCCTCGGCGGCTGCCGCCGCACGGCCGGACGCGTACTCGAGTGCGGCCTCCTGGGCAGCCGGGCGCAGGATCGCCGCGAGGTCGCCGAGGGAGTCCAGCCGGGCCGCGCCCTCCGGTGCGCCCGGCAGCGCCACGACGGTCGGCTCCCCGTCGGTGGTGGCGAGCACGACGTGTCCGGGCAGGTCCCGCATGGTCCCCTCCATCCCGATCCAGGTGCCGGGGGCGACCCGGAAGGCCAGCGTGAGATCCGGGTCCTCCACCAGTCGGCGCAGCACCACCAGGACGCTGCGGCGATGCTGCCCCTCCCCGACGTCACCGACCAGGGACAGCTCGTGGCGCAGCTCGGCGGAGGGGTCGACGACCCGGGCGAGCCATCCGTGCAGCCGCAGCCAGGGCCAGGTCAGCAGCCCGGCCACGGCCGCGCCGGCGAGCAGCGCCCAGCCCGCCGCGATCGCGGGCATGAGCAGCGCGGCGACGGAGCCGACGATCAGCACGAGCGTGCCGAGGACCCCGTGGAGCGCCAGGACCACAACCCGGGTCCGTAGGATGGGCGAGCCCGCGGGGGCCGTCGTCGCCGTCGCGATGAGGCCGCAGAGCAGCGCGCCGACCGCGAACCCGAGGAACAGTGCGGTGAGCGACGCGTCCTCACCGGCTCCGACCCCGGCCGCGAGGAACCCCAGCGCCGTACACCACACGATGATCGCGACCGGGATCATCGCCGCCACCGCGGCGAGGATCGCCCGCCGTCGGGTCTCGCCGCCGGACCCGACGACGGCTCGCCAGGTCGCGATGGGGGCGAGGAGGAACGAGCCGAACCAGAGCACGCCTGACGGCACCTCGGCGCCCGGCACCCCCGCAAGAACCAGCCCGACCATCCCGATCCCGACGACCGCGAGCAGCAGGATCGCGGTCTCCCAGCGCCGGTCCCGGTTCCCGACCACCCTGGTACGGGCCAGCACCGGCACCAGCTGGACCAGCGTCAGCGGGAAGATGTGCCAGCCGTCGGCGAGCAGGCCGACCACGAGTCCGAGCATCAGCACGGTCGGGTACGCCGCCGTCGTGGCGCCGAGCAGGCCGACGCCGGGGACCACGCCCCGGGTCGCGCCGCGCGGCCGGGAGGCCGCGACCAGCAGGACGGCGACGCCCGCGGCGAGCATCGCGGGCCCCACGCCCGGGCCGAGCCGGAGCTCGGCAGCGGGCAACGGCATGAGCGACACGGTCACGTACGCGGCGACGAACGCGCCCGCAGCCACGGCCCAGACCGGCCTACTCGGCTTCATCGGGCCATCCTGCCGGAGCTCGGGGCCCGGAGGATCGGTGTTCACGCCGATGTTCCCGGGGCACGGGCCACCTAGCGTCCTCGCTCACCATCCGCCGAACGAGCGAGGTCGTCATGAGCTCCACCATCGCCCCCACCACGTCGAGTGCATCGGTGACGCCACTTCCGGGCGGCGCCGCCGCCGCGATCGGCGGCGCCCTCCTGCTCGCGGTGTGCAACGTGCTGTCCGCCCTCGCTCCCCAGACGGGGACGACCCGCGACACGATCGCCTGGTTCGGGGAGAACCCGGGTCTGGCCGAGGCCGTGAGCGCCACCGGGCTCCTCGCCGCACTGCTGCTCGTCCCCGGCATCTGGGCGGCCGTACAACGGCTGCGGGGGGTCGTCGCGGGCGTCGGCGGATGGCTGATGGGCAGCGGATACCTGCTCTCTACCGTGCTCTCCTTCGAGACGCTGACGGTGTCGGCGATCCTCGCTGCGGGCGGGGATCCCGGGCTCCTCGCCGTGGCGTCCGACGCCCACGCGCCCACTACCGCCTTCGCGGTCTACGTCCTGTTCGGGCTCGGCGCGCTGGTCGGCACGCTCCTGCTCGGCATCGCCATGCTGCGGTCGGGGGTCCCCTCCTGGGCGGGCTGGGCGATGATCGCCAGCGTCCCGGTGCGGATGATCGGGCTCCTGACCGGCCTTACCCTCGTCGGCCCGCCGCTCGCCTCGCTGCTGATCGCGGTGGGTTTCGCGGGAGTGTTCGTCGCCCGGCGTCGATGAGAGGTCCCGGATGTCGTGCACGCTTGTCCCCTCTGTGTGCCCCCACGTAGGGTCGAACGCACCGCGCGACGCGGCGGCGTCGATGCCGGCCGTGTGGGCGGCGGCGAGCACGAGGTCGAACGTCGCCGGGGCCACCGCGGGGAGCGGGGCGGCCGCCCCACCGAGATCAGCCTGGTCGCCTTCCTCGCCCTCGACGCGGCCCGCGGCTACGCCGCCCGTGCGCGGTAAGTGGTGCCAGAGCACCACTTACCGCGCACGACAATGGCGGGATGAGCCTCGTCGAACTGGTGGTCGGCCGCGCGCCCGGCCCGGGCGGCTGTCGGTTGGTGACGATCGACGGCCGCTCGGGCGCGGGCAAGTCCACCCTCGCGGAGCGGCTGGGTGCCGAGCTCGGTGCACCGGTGCTGTCGATGGAGGAGCTTTACCCGGGCTGGTCGGGGCTGGCCGCGGCCGTACCCCTGGCCCGGGACTGGATCGCCGCGCCGCTGTGGCGCGGCGAGCCCGCGCGCTGGTGGCCGTGGGACTGGGCCCGCGGGGAACGCGGGTCCGCGCGGGTCCAGCCGGTGGCGCCGATCGTGCTGGTGGAGGGCTGCGGCTCCGGGGCCGCGGCGCTGCGGCCCTTCACCTCCACCGCGGTCTGGCTCGAGTGCCCCGAGCCCGACCGGGACCGCAGGTTGCGGTCCCGGTCGGACTGGTCGGGCTACGCGCCGCACGCGGCGGACTGGCGTGCCCAGGAGGACGCGCTCTACGCGCACCACCCGACCCCCGACGTCACGCTGCGGTGCCCACCGCACGGCTCCGCAGCGTGAGGACCGGGCCGGGCCTGCCCACCCCCCAGCGGGCGGGCCCGGCGGCCGGTCACGGCTGGGCCCGCCGCAGCAGCAGGTACGTCACGCCCCAGAGGACCACCGCCAGGACCGCGGGCACCAGCGCCAGCGCGGTCAGCGGCGGGACACCCGCCAGGAACGAGCCGAACGCGCCCCACGCCTGCCGCCAGGTCAGCAGGGCCGCGCCCAGCCCGACCGCCAGGACCACCACGATCGTGGCGACCCACATGCCCGCCTGGCCGAACCGCTTGAAGATCGCGCCCGTGACCAGCCCCAGCCCCGCCAACCCGAGGAACGGCACGGAGTAGACGAGCCACTGCAGGAACCAGTTCTCCTGCACCAGGTACGGCACGCCGAAGAAGGTCAGGTCGATCCCCCAGCCGCCGGTCAGCTCCTCGACCGCGCGCAGCAGGGTCAACACCAGCCCCTGACCGAACGCCTCCACCACCGTGAGCCCCGCGGTCCCGAGCAGGAAGTGCCTGCGCGTCACCGACAGCCCGAGTGCGAACGGGAACCACTGCACGACCGTGAAGGCCTGGCCGATCAGCACGAAGATGTAGATCGACAGGACGCCGCCGGTGATCCGCGGCTCGTTCGGACTCTCCGGGATCAGCGACCAGATCAGGAGGTTGACCACGAAGGCGGACCCCAGGATCGCCCACGGCATCCCGAGCGAGAGGCCCTTGTTCACGTTCTGGATCCGCGCCGCGGCCAGGACGCGGTGGCGCCGCAGGGGCGCGTCGAGGGCGAGGGTGCTCGTACTCATCAGACGGCCACCTTCCGGTCGTGGAGGTCGCCCCGCGCCTGCTGGGTCGTCCGCACGACCAGCTGCTGCAGGGACACGGGCTCGAACTCGAGGCCCTCGGCGCGCAGCCGCGGATCGGGGCCCGCACCCTGGAGCGTCACGCGCAGGAAGCCCCCCAGCTGCTCGCGGTGCAGCTCGGTGTAGCCCGCGGCGAAGGCCTGCACCGCCGCCGTCGGGCCGGTGACGGTGACGGCCCGACCCCGCAGGACGTCCGCGTCCTCGTCGATCACCACCCGGCCGCGGTCGACGACGACGACGTGCTCGATCAGGTCGCTGACCTCGTCGATCAGGTGGGTGGACAGCACCACGGTGCGCGGGTGCTCCGCGTAGTCCGCGAGCAGCCGGTCGTAGAACAGCTGCCGGGCGACCGCGTCGAGCCCCAGGTAGGGCTCGTCGAAGAAGGTCAGCGGCGCCCTCGATGCGAGCCCGATGATCACCCCGACCGCGGAGAGCTGACCGCGGGAGAGCTTCTTGATGCCCTGCTTCGGGCGCAGGGCGAAGTCCTCGACCAGCTCGGCGGCGAAGGCCGCGTCCCAGCTCGGGAACAGGATCGCCGCGGCGCGCAGCGCGTCCCGCACCCGGTAGCCGTCCGGGTAGCGCTGCGCCTCGCGGATGAAGCAGACCCGGTCGAGCACCCGCGCGTTCTCGTAGGGGTGCTCCCCCAGCACCTCGACCTGCCCGGCGGTCTCGACGTTCTGACCGGTCAGGATCTGCATGATGGTGGTCTTGCCCGCGCCGTTGCGGCCGAGCAGACCGTGGATGGTGTTCTCCCGGAGCTCGAGGCTCACGGCGTCGAGCGCGGTGACGTCGCCGTAGCGCTTGGTGACCCCCCGCATCCTGACGGCAGTCATGTGTCGTCCCCCCAGACGTCGATCATCTTCTTGATCTGCTCGGCGTCCATGCCGAGCTTGCGGGCCTCCGCCAGCAGCGGGGCGATGTAGCCCCTCGCGAACTCCTCGCGGCGCCGCTCCAGCAGCTGTGTCCGCGCCCCGGTGCTGACGAACATCCCGATCCCCCTCCGCTTGTAGAGCACCCCGTCGGCGACCAGCCGGCTCACGCCCTTGGCCGCCGTCGCCGGGTTGATCCGGTGGAACGCGGCCAGCTCGTTGGTCGACGGGACCTGCCCCTCCTCCGGCAGCGTGCCGTCGACGATCGAGTTCTCGATCTGTTCGGCGATCTGCTGGAAGAGGGGCTTCCCGTCGTCCCTCACGGCGACCGCACCACCCGGTCCGGGTCCGTTGGTTCGTTACTCATGTAGGTAACCATGCAGCCACTGCACCCACGATGTCAAGCGGCGGGACCGGTCAGCGGCGGCGCGCGACGCCGACCGCCACCGCGGAGGCGGCTCCGACCAGCAGGAACGCCACCGCGAGCGGCACGAGGAAGGCGCTCGGCCCACGATCGTCGGCGAGCGCCGCGACGGCCGCCCCCACCGGCGGGAGCCACGGCTGCACCGCCGTACAGAGGACCACGATCAGCCCGATGAGCAGCGACCACCCGATGCGGGCGACCAGCGGCCGCGCGACGAGCAGGCCCACCGCCGTGCCGGTCACCCCGGCGGCGAGGTGGGCCAGCACGCCCTCGACGACGTGTGCGGCGCTCGCCCCGCGGGCCACCATCGACCCCGCACCGACGGACAGCGCGGTGAGCAGGACGACCCCGGCCAACGCCACGAGCACGGTCCCACGCACGACGGGCCCCGGCCCGCCCGCCGCGGCGACGGTCACGCTGCGCTGCACGGGGTCCTCGGTGTTCGCGACGGCCACCGCGAGCCAGGTCGCCACCGGGTAGAGCGCGAGCGACGAGGCCGCCCACGGTGCGGGCAGCGGGCCGGGATCGCCGCCGAAGAGCACCGCGAGCACCGCGAGCTGCGCCACGATCGGGATGAGCACCCGCTGCGCACGCCAGACGTCGGAGAGCAGGTAGCGGGCGACGGCGAACGAGGTCACGCCGGACCCACCGACACGACCGAGCCACCGTGCCGCAGCGCGGCGAGCAGCACGGCGTCGACCTCGCCGGGCGGGAGCGTGAGACACGCCCGGTCCGCGTCGACCCGGCCGCGGAGGCCGAGCTCGGCGAGCAGGGCCGCGGGGTCGACCGCGCGCAGCACGACCGCCACCGCGGGCGCCGCGAGCGGGCCGGTGTCCGCGTCGGCCGGCTCCGGGATCAGCACGCCGTCGACCAGCCGTACGTGCCGCGCCCCGGGGATCCGGGCCGCGCGGCCGGTGTGGTCGGTGACCAGCAGGGGCACGTCCAGGTGCGCCAGCAGCACCGGCAGGTGGTCGGCGGCCGCACGGTCCAACCCCGCCCACGGCTCGTCGAGCACCACCAGCCCGGGACCGCCGCCGAGCGCCTGGGCGAGCCCGACCTTCTGTGCGTTGCCCTTCGACAGCCGCGCCATCGCCTCCTCGCGCGGCCCGGCGAACCCGAGCGCGTCCAGCAGCTCCGGTTCGGCCGCCGTGCCGCGGATCGCGGCGAGATGACGCAGGTAGACCCCCGCCGGCATGCGGAGCTGGGCGGGGAACCGGTCCGGCAGGTACCCGACGACGCGGGGGCGGCCTCGCACCCGTCCGGCGGTCGGGGAGGTGCACCCGGCCACGATCCGCAGCAGCGTCGACTTGCCCGAGCCGTTGGCCCCGGACAGGACCACCGGGCCGTCGAAGGCCAGGTCCACGCCCGCGAGCACGGGTGGGTTCCGTCGGTACCGCTTGTGGATCCCCTCGGCCCGCAGCACGCCCTCAGGCTGTCAGACGCCCCGGCGGGCCGTGCTCACAGCTCCCCGCGCCGGGCCGCGAGGGTCTCCGCGACCTGGGCGAGCTTCACGTTGAGGTCCTGGGAGGTCCGCCGCAGGATGTCGAACGCCTCCTGCGCGGTGATCCCGCGCCGCTCCATGAGGATGCCCTTGGCCTGGCCGATCACGTCCCGGCTGCGCAGGGCCTCGCGCAGCTGGGCCGCCTCCAGCTCCGCCGCCTCGCACGACCGGGTCGCCGCCAGCGCGGTCGACGCGTACGCCGCCAGCACGAGGGTCAGGTCCCGGTCCTTCGCGTCGAGCGCGCCCGGGGTCAGCGAGTACAGGTTCAGCGCCCCCATGCGGGGCGTCTCCCCCTGCGGGAACAGCCCGACGGCGAGCACCCCGCCCACCCCCAGCTCCAGGGCGGCGGGCGCCCACCGGGGGAACTGCAGCGCGTCGGCCAGCGCAGGCTCGTGCACCACGCCCAGCCCACCCTTGCGCGTCGCCGCCACGCAGGGCCCCTCGTCGAACCGGTACTGCAGCTCGTCGAGCCGGGTGGCCAGGGCGTCGGTCTCGACGGGGGTGCGGAAGAGGTCCGCGGAGTCCCGGAGCGTCACGCTCACCAGGTCCGCCCCCGGCACGACGGCCCGCGCGGCGTGGACGACCTGATGCAGCACCTCGGACACCGTGGAGACCCGCGACAGGCTCTCCCCGAGGCGCACGAACTCGTCCGCCAGCGGCCCGGTGTCCGCACCGCCTGCGGCCACGAAGAGGTCGCGGTCCTCCGTCCACTCCTGCTCGGTGGTCACTCACATCCGCCCTTCGCTCGGCCCGACCAGGAATCGTGTCCTGCTCCGGCGACGAGGGCAACCCGGCCCACGCGCGTGTCCGCGCGGGCGGGCGCGCGTCACCGCCGGTGTTGGCCCTGGTAGGCGTTGCGCGCGCGGAGCCGGCGCAGGACGAGCCAGACCACGACCAGCACGCCGACGACGAGCATCACCTTCGAGACGGGGTCGACGTATCCCTCGACCTGGTCCCAGTTCTCGCCCAGGACCCACCCGAGGCCGATGAACAGGCCGTTCCACACGGCGCTGCCGAGGGTGGTGAGCAGGGTGAACCGCCACAGCGGCATCCGCGCCAGGCCTGCCGGGATCGACACCAGGCTGCGGATCAGCGGGACGCACCGGGCCAGCAGGACGATCTTGCCGCCGTGCCGCTCGAAGAGGGCGTAGCCCTTCTCCAGGTCCTTCTGGCTCGACAGGACGAACCACTTCTTGCCCGCCAGGTGGTGCAGGCGCTCGTAGCCCAACCAGGCGCCGACGCCGTAGAGCACCAGGGCGCCGAGCACCGACCCCGCGGTGGCGGCGGGCCACACCCAGAAGGCGTCGACGGCGCCGGTGCGGGCGCGGAAGCCCGCCAGCGGCAGGATCAGCTCGGACGGGATCGGCGGGATCACGTTCTCGAGGAAGATCAGGAACCCCACCCCGGCGGCTCCGAGACGGTCGACGATCGAGAAAATCCAGTCGGCCACGGGCTGCAGTTTGCCCGATTCGCCTGAAAGCTTCCTGAGGAGACGACGCGACCGACCCGTGAGTGGCGATAGTCGCCATAGCGACTATCGCCACTCACGGGGGATCAGGCGGTGGCGCGCTCGCGGAGGGACTTCGGCACGTCGAAGCGGGGGCCGTACTTGTCGCGGAACTCGTCCGCGCGCTTCACGAAGCCCGCGACGCCACCGGGGTAGCCCTCGACGTACTGCACGACGCCGCCGGTCCAGGCCGGGTAGCCGATGCCGAAGATCGAGCCGATGTTCGCGTCCGGCACGGTCTCCAGCACGCCCTCGTCGAAGCAGCGCTGCGTCTCGATGGCCTCGATGAACAGCATCCGCTCGGAGAGCTCGTGCAGGTCCACGTCGTGGTTGGTGGCGTGGAACGTCGAGCGCAGGTCCTTCCACAGCCCGACGCGCTTGCCGTCGACGTACTCGTAGAACCCGGCGCCGCCGGACTTCCCGGTGCGGCCGAGGTCGACCAGCGTGTCGACGATCGCGTCCGCCGGGTGGGCCACCCAGGCGTCCCCGGCGGCGGCCTGGGACTCCTTGCGGATCTTCTGCGGCAGGGTGAGCGTCAGCTCGTCCATCAGCTGCAGCACCGGCGCGGGGTAGCCCGCCTGCGAGGACGCCTGCTCGATCGTCTGCGGGTCGATGCCCTCGGCCAGCATCGAGACGCCCTCGTTGATGAACGTCCCGATGACCCGCGAGGTGAAGAAGCCACGCGAGTCGTTGACCACGATCGGCGTCTTGCGGATGCCCAGGGTCACGTCGAAGGCCTTGGCCAGCGTGGCGTCCGACGTCCGCTCGCCCTTGATGATCTCGACCAGCGGCATCTTGTCGACGGGCGAGAAGAAGTGCAGGCCGATGAAGTCACCGGGCCGCTCGATGCCCGCCGCGAGCTCCGTGATCGGCAGCGTGGAGGTGTTCGAGCACAGGAGCGCGTCCGGCTCGATCACCTTCATGGCCTCGCGGAAGACCTCCTGCTTGAGCTCCACCGACTCGAACACGGCCTCGATGACGATGTCGCAGCCGGCGAGGTCGTTGTAGTCGGCGGTCGGGGTGATCTTCTCGAGCAGGGCCTCGCCCTTCTCCAGCGTCACCTTCCCACGCTTGACGCCCTTGGCCACCAGGCCCTCGGAGTACGCCTTGCCCTTCTCGGCCGCCTCGAGCGAGACGTCCTTGAGCACGACCTCCCAACCGGCCTGCGCGCAGACGTAGGCGATGCCCGCGCCCATCATCCCGGCGCCGAGCACGGCGGCCTTGCGCGGCGTGTACTTGTCGTACCCGTCCGGGCGGGACTTGCCGCCGTTGATCGCCTGCAGGTCGAAGAAGAAGGCCTTGGTCATGTTCTTGCTGACCTGGCCGACGACGAGGTCGACGAAGTAGCGGCCCTCGATGCGCAGGGCGGTGTCGAAGTCCACCTGCGCGCCCTCGACGGCCGCGGCGAGGATGTTGCGTGGCGCCGGCATCGGCGCACCCTTGAGCTGCTTGCGCAGGTTCGCCGGGAAGGCCGGGAGGATCGCGGCCAGCTTCGGGTTCGACGGCGCGCCGCCCGGGATCTTGTAGCCGGGCTTGTCCCACGGCTGGGCCGCCTCCGGGTTCGCCGCGATCCAGGCCTTCGCGAGCGTGATCGTCTCCTCCGTGGAGGTGGCGAGCTCGTCGATGATCCCCAGCTCCAGTGCCTTCTGCGGCTTGTGCCGCTGACCCTGCGCGAGGACGTTCATGAAGCCGTTCGCGATGCCGAGCATCCGGGTGATGCGGGTGACGCCGCCACCGCCCGGGAGGAGCCCGAGGGTGACCTCCGGCAGCCCGTACACGACCCCGCGGGCGTCCAGCCCGACGCGGTGGTGACAGGCCAGCCCGATCTCCAGGCCGCCGCCGAGCGCGGTGCCGTTCATCGCCGCGACGACGGGCTTGCCGAACTTCTCCAGCCTGCGCAGCTGCGCCTTGACCTCGGTGACGTTCTCGAACACCGCCGGGCCGTCGTCCGGGCCCGCGGAGGACAGGTCGTCGAGGTTGCCGCCGGCGAAGAAGGTCTTCTTGGCGGACGTGATCACCACGCCGCTCAGCTCGTCCCGCGCCGCCTCCAGCTCGGTGATCACCTCACCCATGGCCTGCTTGTAGGCGTCGTTCATGGTGTTGGCGCTCGCGTTCGGATCGTCGAGCGTGACGATCGCGACGCCGTCGGAGTCCTTCGCCCAGCGGACTGCCTTGTCAGACACAGATTTCCCCTCAGACCCGCTCGATGATGGTCGCGATGCCCATGCCGCCACCGACGCACAGCGTGGCGAGCCCGCGCCGCAGGTCGCGGCGCTCCAGCTCGTCCACCAGCGTGCCGACGATCATGGCGCCGGTGGCGCCGAGCGGGTGGCCCATGGCGATGGCACCGCCGTTGACGTTCGTCTTCTCGGCCGAGATCCCCATGTCGCGCATGTAGCGCAGGGCCACCGCGGCGAACGCCTCGTTGATCTCGAAGAGATCGATGTCGTCGACCGTGAGCCCGGCCTTGGCCAGCGCCTTGCGGCTGGCGGGCGCGGGACCGGTGAGCATGATCGTCGGGTCCGCGCCGGACAGCGCGGTGGAGACGATGCGAGCGCGCGGGGTGAGCCCGTTCGCCTTGCCCGCCGCCTCGGTGCCGATCAGGGTGAGTGCGGCGCCGTCCACGATGCCGGAGCTGTTGCCCGCGTGGTGTACGTGGTCGATCTTCTCGACCCAGTGGTAGCGCTGCAGCGCGACGGCGTCGAACCCGCCGTCCTGCCCCATCATCTCGAACGACGGCTTCAGGCCCGCCAGGCTCTCCAGCGTGGCGCCCGCACGCACGTGCTCGTCTCGGTCCAGCACGGTCAGGCCGTTGCGGTCCTTGACCGGGACCACGGACTTGGCGAAGTAGCCGTTCGCCCACGCCTTGGCCGCGCGGGTCTGCGACTCGACCGCGAAGGTGTCGACGTCCTCGCGGGAGAACCCCTCGATCGTGGCGATCAGGTCGGCGCCGATGCCCTGCGGCACGAAGCCCGTGGTGTAGGCGGTGTCGGGGTCCATCGCCCACGCGCCGCCGTCCGACCCCATGGGAACTCGACTCATGGCCTCGACGCCGCCGGCCAGGACCAGCTCCTCCATGCCGGAACGCACCTTCAGCGCCGCGGTGTTCACGGCCTCCAGGCCCGAGGCGCAGAAGCGGTTGAGCTGCACCCCCGCCACCGTGTCCGGCAGCCCGGCGGCGATCGCGGCGGTCTTGGCGATGTCGCCGCCCTGGTCACCGATGGGCGAGACGACGCCCAGCACCAGGTCGTCGATGGTGTTCGGGTCCAGCTCGGGGAAGCGGGCACGCAGCTCGTCGATCAGCCCGACCACGAGCGAGATCGGCTTGACCTCGTGCAGCGAGCCGGACGCCTTGCCCCGGCCACGTGGTGTGCGGATCGCGTCGTAGATGTACGCCTCGGGGATCTCGCTCATGCGAACCCTCTCGTGGGTGGGGACAGTCATCGTCACCACCTTTGTTACAGCAGGACTGTCACATAGCGCAAGCCGTCGGCTAGCCTGGATCACATGGCCGAACCCGAACTGCTGACGGTCGACCAGCTCGCCCTCCGGACCGACACCTCCGTCCGGACCATCCGGTACTACGCGGGTCGCGGGCTGCTCCCTCCGCCGCGGCTGCGCGGTCGCACCGGCCTGTACGGCCCCGACCACGTCGCCCGGCTGATGCTGGTCGCCGAGCTCAGCGCGCTCGGGTTCACCCTGACGGCGATCGAGCGCCACCTCGAGCGCCTGCCCCCGACCGCGGGCCCCGAGGAGCTGGCCCTGCAGCTCGCCCTGTTGACCCCCTGGGCGCCCGAGCAGCTCGACGAGGTCGACCGCGCCGGCTTGGAGGAGCGCGCGGGCCGTCCGCTCGACGAGCAGGCGGTGGAGCGGCTGATCGCCTACGGCGTGGTCGAGCGGCTGGACGGCGACCGGTTCCGCGTGCAGGGCCAGGTCGCCCTGGCCGCGGTCATGGACCCCCTGGACGTGGACCTGCCCGTCGAGTTCTGGGCCCGCTCCCGAGAGATCATCGACCGGCACACCTCGGCCCTGGCGGACGACCTGATGGCCCTGTTCCAGGAGCAGGTCCTGCAGCCCTACCGGGACGCCGGGCGGCCCGCCGACCAGCGCAGCAGGCTCGCCGCCGCCCTGTCCCGGCTCAAGCCGATCACGGTGCAGGGGGTGGTGACCGCGTTCGGCCGGGCGGTGAACCGGTCCATCCGGGAGCGTGCGACACGAGTGAACAGCGAAGCTATCCGATAGTTACAGTATCGGCCATGCGCATGGCCGAGCTCAGCCGCACCACTGGGGTCCCGGTCGCGACGATCAAGTACTACGTCCGCGAAGGTCTGCTGCCCCGCGGCGAGGTCACCACGTCGCCGAACCAGGCGGACTACGGCGACCGGCACGTGCGCAGGCTGGCCCTGGTGCGGTCGCTCGTGGAGGTCGGCGGGCTGTCGATCGCCGCGGTGCGGGCCACGCTCGCCGCCGTCGACGATCCCGCGGTCCCGCTGCACGACACCCTGGGCATGACGATCGAGGCCGGCGACCCGGCGTCGACACCGGCCCCGGACGACGACGCGCAACGCGCCGCGGAGGCGCGGGTGGACGAGCTGCTCGCGAAGCACGGCTGGTCGAACCGCCCCGGCGCGCCCGCCCGCCAGGCCGTGATCGACGTCGTCGCCACCATGTCGCGGGTCACCGGCACCCGCCTGGACTCCGTGCTGGAGCCCTACGTCGAGGCCGTCGCCGCGATCGCCGAGGCCGACCTCGACACCGTCTCCGCCCTGTCGGACGTCGAGGAGCGCGTGGAGACCGCGCTGGTCGGCACCGTGCTGGGCGACCGCCTGATCGCCGCCCTGCGCCGGATCGCGCAGGAGACCGTCTCGGCCCGCCGATTCCCACCCCGGGAGACGCTCTGATCCGCGGGCACCGCCCCGCTCCTGCTCGCCGCCGGGCCGGTTCACCCGGGGCGAACGCCGTCCGCCCCGGGTGAAAGCCGGGCCGTCCGGCGGCCGACCGGTCCTAGCGTCGACCACACCAGGTCGAGATGAACCTCAGGGCGATGCGACCGCCTGCGGAATCGCCTTCAGGTTCATCTCGGCGGAGCGTCGAGCGCCAGGAGGACACCGTGCCCGTTCCGACCCCGAAGCCGAACCCGCCGTTCCGGATGCCGGCCACCCCGCTGGACCAGGCCCTGCCGCCCACGCGGATGAGCGCGACCGCCTCGGTGCCCGGGCTCGGCGACTCGGTCTTCGAGCGGCTGCTGACCCACCGGATCGTGGTCCTGGGCCAGGAGGTCGACGCCGACATCGCGAACCGGATCGCCGGCCAGATGCTGCTGCTCGCCGCGGAGGACCCCGAGGCGGACATCTCGCTGTACATCAACTCGCCCGGCGGGTCGGTGCACGACGGGCTCGCCGTCCTCGACACCATGCGGTTCATCCCGTGCGACGTCGCGACCTACGGCATGGGGCTCGCCGCCTCGATGGGTCAGGTCCTGTTGTCCGCGGGCACCCCGGGCAAGCGGTACGTGCTGCCGCACACCCAGGTGTTGATGCACCAGCCGAGCGCGGGCGTCGGCGGCAAGGAGACCGACATCCGGATCCGGGCCGAGCTGCTGCGGCGCAACAAGGAGGAGATGGCGGGCCTGATCGCCGCGCACACCGGGCAGACCCAGGAGCAGATCCTGGCGGACTTCGACCGGGACCGCTGGTTCACCGCCCAGGAGGCCCTGGAGTACGGCTTCGTCGACCACGTCGTCGCGCGGGCCGGGCAGGCCTGATGCCCGAGATGCGCTACACGCTGCCGTCCTTCGTCGAGCGGACGAGCTACGGGGTCAAGGAGTCCAACCCCTACAACAAGCTGTTCGAGGAGCGGATCGTGTTCCTCGGCGTCCAGATCGACGACGCCTCCGCCAACGACGTCATGGCCCAGCTGCTCTACCTGGAGTCCGCCGACCCGGACCGGAAGATCTCGCTCTACATCAACTCACCCGGCGGCTCGTTCACCTCGCTCATGGCGATCTACGACACCATGCAGTTCATCCGCCCGGAGATCGAGACCGTCTGCCTGGGGCAGGCCGCCTCCGCCGCGGCGGTGGTGCTGGCGGCGGGCTCGCCCGGCAGGCGGCTCGCCGTGCCGAACGCGCGGGTGCTGATCCACCAGCCCGCCACGGACGTCGTGCAGGGGCAGATCTCGGACCTGGAGATCCACGCCGCCGAGATCGCCCGCATCCGTCGCCAGATGGAGGAGGCGCTGGCCACGCACACCGGCCGCAGCCTGGAGCAGGTGCACACCGACATCGAGCGGGACCGGATCCTCACCGCCGAACAGGCCCGCGAGTACGGGATCGTCGACGACATCATCACGCCCCGGAAGCTGCGGCTCCGCCGCCTGTGAGCGGCGAGTGGTGCCAGAGCACCACTCGCCACTCACGACCGCGTCGGCGCGCGGTTCCGGCCCCGGCGGCCGAGACTCGGGACATGGACGCTCTGATCTCCGGGGCCGGGATCGCCGGACCCGCGCTCGCCTACTGGCTCGATCGGTACGGGTGGACCACGACCGTCGTCGAGCGGGCCTCGACGACGCGGGACGAGGGACAGAACGTCGACGTCCGGGGTGCGGCCCGGGAGGTGCTGCGGCGGATGGGGCTCGAGGAGACCGTGCTCGCCGCGCACACCGGCGAGACCGGCACCGAGTTCGTCGCGTCCGACGGCCGGGTCGTCGCCGCGTTCCCCGCGGGCGAGGGCGACACCGCGGGCGGTACGGCGGAGGCGGAGATCCTGCGCGGGGAGCTGTCCCGGATCCTGCGCGAGCACACGCCGCACACCGAGTACGTTCTCGGCGACCGGATCGCCGCCGTGACGGAGGACGGGGAGGTGGAGCTCGCGTCCGGCGGCGGTGGCCGGTACGACCTGGTCGTCGCGGCGGACGGGCTCCGGTCGAGCACCCGGGCCTTGCTGTTCCCCGGGGACCCCGTGCGCGAGCTGGGCATGTACGTCGCCTACCTGGCCCTGCCGCGCACCGCCACGGACACCACGCAGTGGCGCTGGCTGACCGCGGGGCGCAGGCGCAACGTCTGGCTGCGGCCGGACAACCTCGGCTCCGTCCGCGCGGGCCTGGCCTTCCTCTCCGACGTCCGCGGGCTGGCCGAGCTCGACCGTGCGGCCCAGACGACGATCCTGCGCCGCACGTTCGCGGACGTCGGGTGGGAGACCCCGCGCATCCTCGACGCCCTGGACGACACGCCCTTCTACTTCGAGGCGGTGGGCCAGACCCGGCTGCCGTACTGGAGCCGCGGCCGGGTCGCGCTCGCGGGGGACGCGGCGCACTGTGCCTCGCCGATCAGCGGGATGAGCACGAGCCTGGCCCTGGTCGGGGCATACGTGCTGGCGGGTGAGGTGAGCGCGGACCCCGTGCACGGCCTCCGCCGGTACGAGGAGGTCCTGCGCCCCTACGTCGAGCGGGCGCAGAAGCTGCCACCCGGCGCCCCCGGCCTGCTCAACCCGAGGACCCGGGTCGGGACGGCGGTCCTGCGCGCGGGCTTGCGGGTCGCCTCCACGGCGGTCGGCCTGGGCCTCGACCGGGTCTTCTCCCCGCCCGCCGACTCGTTCACCCTTCCCGACTACGCGATTCGCGCTCGTGCGTGGTAAGTGGTGCTCCAGCACCACTTACCACGCACGGGGGAGGGTGGGTGAGGGTCGTCGAGGAGCGGCATCTCGGGCTGAGGGTGCTGTGCCCCGCGGAGGAGCCGCCGTTCGACGAGGTCGGCGACGAGCTCCTGCCGCCGCACTGGGCCCGGCTGTGGCCCAGTGCGCTCGCGTTGGCGGAGAGCCGGTTCCCGGCCGGGGCGCGGGTGCTGGAGATCGGGTGCGGGCTCGGGTTGCCCGCGCTCGCCGCGGCCCGGGCGGGCGCGGACGTCACGGCCGTCGACCTGTCGCTGACCGCCGTCGACCTGGTGCGCCGCTCGGCGGCACTCAACGGGCTCACTCTGCGCGCCCAGGCCCGCAGCTGGACCGACCTCCAGGGCGAGTGGGACCTCGTGCTGGCCGCGGACGTGCTCTACGGGCACCGCAACGTCGTCGAGCTGCGGGAGGTGCTGCCGCGGCTGGCCCCGGAGGTGTGGCTGACCGACCCGGGCCGCCCGCTGACCCCCGAGCTGCTCGCCGACTGGGACGTGACCAGCGCCGCCCCCGGCGAGGTCACCCTCCATCGGCTCCGGCGACGCTGACCGGGTCCGGGGCGTAGGCGACCATCCAGGTGGGCTCGATCCGGTAGAACACCACGTCCGTCCACACGAACGCGTCGGCGCCGTAGTGCCCCTTCAGGTACTCGAGGGTCTCGGGCCAGGCGGGATGGTCCGGGTTCAGCCGGACGGCCCGGCCGTGGGTGAAGATCCCGAGATCGTCGCCGCGCAGGTGGGCCGCGCTCACCGCGGGCCGCGCCGCGAGGTGGCGGGCCTTCGCCGCCGACGGGTCGGTGCCGAACACCCACCGCCCGTGCAGGAGGTGGCCGTCCACCCCGCTGACCCGGGGCTCCCCGGCGCGCGTCACGGTGGACACCGCGAGCGTGCACATCCCCCGCGCCACCCGCACCAGCTGCGGCGCCGTCAGCGTCCGCTCCCCCGGCGCGACGATGGACCGCAGGTGGCCGGTGGAGCGCTGCAGCGAGGAGTCCAGGAGGTCCTGGAGGGCGGCGATGTCGTCAGGGGTCTCGAACACGGGACCAGTGGACCGCGAAACCCTGACAGGTCATGACATGGTCAGCCCGCCGCTCACGCTGACGGTCTGCCCGGTCAGGTACGCGGCGTCCGCCGAGGCGAAGAAGGACACCGTGTTCGCGAGGTCGCTCGGCTGCGCGAGCCGTCGGAACGGAATGGCCTTGACCAGCGCCTCCTTGAGCGCGTCGCCGCCCATCGACGCGAACAGCTCGGTGTCCGTCGGGCCCGGGCACACGCAGTTGGCGTTGATCCCGTGCCGGGCGGTCTCGCGGGCGATCGTCTTGGTGAACGCGATGACGCCGCCCTTCGCGGCCGAGTAGACGGCCTCACCGGAGGAGCCGACCCGGCCCGCGTCGGACGCCACGTTGACCACCGTGCCGCCACCTTGGGCGATCATGATCGGCAGGATCGCCTTGCACGTGTGCAGCACCCCGTACAGGTTGATGGCGACGATCCGGTCCCAGACCTCGGGATCCGAGTCGACGAAGGGGCAGGCGACGTCCCAGCCCGCGTTGTTGACCAGGACGTCGATGCGGCCGTGCTCGGCCCTGACCTGCGCCACCATCGTCTCCACCGACGCACGGTCGGCCACGTCCGCCCGCAGCCCGAGGCCTCCGACGGCGCTGCCGGTCTCGACGGCGGCGTCGAGGTCCACGTCGGTCGCGACGACGAGGCACCCGTCGGCGGCGAGGCGCTCCGCGACGGCCCGGCCGATCCCGCGACCGGCACCGGTCACGACGGCGATCCTGTTCATGGCGAACTCCTAGGGTGCGAGATCGCGACCCACCCGTTCACGGGCGATCACGAGCTTCATGATCTGGGCGGTGCCGTCGCCGATCTGCAGGCCCAGCACGTCGTTCATGCGTTGGGCGAGGGGCAGCTCGGTGCGGTAGCCGTACTGGCCGTGCAGCAGCACGCACTGCGTGACGGCGTCGTGGGCGACCTTGGGTGCCCACCACTTGCACTTCGCGGCCTGGGCGGTGTGCGGGAGGTCGCGATCCTTGCGCCACAACGTCTCCAGACACAGCAGGCGCGCGGCGTCGAGCAGGGTGTCCGCCTCGGCCAGCGGGAAGGCCACGCCCTGGTTCGTCGAGAGGGGGCGGTCGAAGGCCTCGCGGCGGGCGACGTACTCCCAGGTCTCGTCGACGCTCTGCGCGGCGCAGCCCAGGCACTGCAGGCCGATCAGTGCACGGCTGAAGTCGAAGCCCCGCATGACCTGGGAGAACCCGCGGCCCTCGGCGCCGATCAGGTGGTCGCCGGGGATCCGGGTCCCCTCCAGGTGCACCGCGCCCCGTTGCACCGCACGGGTGCCGACGTCCGGGTAGGGCTCGCGGCGCACCCCGTCCAGCGGCACGAGGAAGGCGCTGATGTCCTTGCCGCGGGCCTGCGACGGGCCGGTGCGGGCGAACACGACCGCGGCCGCGGCGTCGAGGGCGAACGACAGCGACTTCACCCCGTCGAGCACCCAGTCCGAGCCGTCGCGGCGGGCGGTGAGCCGGGGGACGCCGGCGTCGGACCCGGCGTGGGGCTCGGTCAGCCCGATCCCGACGACGTCCGCCCCGGAGCAGATCCTCGGCACCCACTCCGCGGCGAGGTGCGGAGCGGCGCCGACGAGGATCTGGCCGACCAGCGAGCCCACGACCTGCAGGTATCCCGCGCTGATGTCGCCGCGGCCGATCTGCTCGACGATCAGGCCGGTGGTGACGCGGTCGGTGCCGCCCCCGCCGTACGCCACGGGCAGTTCGGAGCCGAGCAGACCGGCCGCTCCGATCTCCCGGCGCAAGGAGGGCTCGAGCCGGGTCCGACCGCGGTAGCTCGGGAGGAGCACCTCCTGCGCGATCCGCCGCGCCGACCCGACGAGCTCGGCCTGCGCAGGAGTGGGCGCGAAGTCCATCAGTGCGGCCGGTAGTACTTGTCGAACTCCGGCGGACGCTTCTCGGCGAAGGCCTTCGCGCCCTCCATGCCCTCCTCCGACACCGCGAACAGGTCGAGCGCGGACATGGCCATGTTGGACAGCCCCGCCTGGTGGTCGGTGTCCGCGTTGAAGGACTGCTTCAGCACGCGCAGGGCGGTGGGGCTCTTGTCGGCCACCTCGGCCGCCCAGGCCTTCGCGGTGTCCATCAGCTCGTCCGCGGGCACGATCTCGTTGACCAGGCCCATCTCGAGCGCCTGGGCGGCGGAGTACTGCCTGCACCAGAACCAGATCTCACGCGCCTTCTTCTCCCCGACCACGCGGGCGAGGTAGGCCGAGCCGAACCCCGCGTCGAACGAGCCCACCTTCGGACCGGTCTGGCCGAAGCGCGCGGTGTCGGCGGCGATCGAGACGTCGCACAGCACGTGCAGGACGTGTCCGCCCCCGATCGCCAGGCCGTTGACGGCGGCGATGACCGGCTTCGGGACGTCCCGGATCAGCTTGTGCAGGTAGCCGATCTCGAACATCCCGGAGTCGCTCGGGCCGTAGTCGCCGGTCTCGGCGCGCTGCTTCACGTCCCCGCCGGTGCAGAACGCCTTGTCCCCGGCGCCGGTGAGGATGATCGCGCGGACGGCGTGGTCGGCCCACGCGGCCCGGAACGCCCTGGTCAGCTCCTCGACGGTCTTCGCGGTGAACGCGTTGTAGCGGTGCGGGCGGTTCATGGTGATCACGGCGGTGGTGCCGTCGACCTCGTAGACGATGTCGGTGTAGTCGGCTGGATGCATGCGGGAACTCCTTCGTTCGTCGACCACCGTGACAAAGTTTGACTCATGGGTCAAGATGTGAACCGTGAGTGAGCGGGTGGCGCGCAAGCGCGGCGAACGGGTGCGGGCGATCCTCGCCACGGCCGCCGACCTGCTGGGCGAGCGCGGGTACGCCGGGGTGAACCTGGAGGACGTCGCCGAACGGCTGGACGTGACGAAGGGCTCGCTGTACTACTAC
Source organism: Pseudonocardia oroxyli (assembly GCF_900102195.1). Classification (GTDB taxonomy): domain Bacteria; phylum Actinomycetota; class Actinomycetes; order Mycobacteriales; family Pseudonocardiaceae; genus Pseudonocardia; species Pseudonocardia oroxyli. The sequence goes on along the minus strand of NZ_FNBE01000009.1, from coordinate 134,154 downwards.
TTCGCGAGCAAGGACGAGCTGGTCACGGCCGCAATCGAAGCGCTGGGCGCCGAGTGGACCGACCGGCTGGAGGCGCTGCCCGCCCACGGCCCACCGACCGAGCGGCTGCGGGCGCTGCTGCGCGAGCACATCCGGATCGCGGTGCGCGAGCACCCGGCCGCGCTGCGGCTGTTCCTCGTGCCGGACGAGTGGCCAGAACCCCAGCGGGACCGGATCAAGGCCCTCCGCCACCGGCACGACGCGGTGTTCCGGGCCGTCGTCGAGGAGGGCGCGCGGACCGGGGAGTTCGCCGTGGTGGCGGTGGACCCGACCCTGCAGGTCCTGCACGCCGGCATGTCGCAGGCCCCGCTGTGGGTGCGGACCGACCGGGAGATCGAGCAGCTCACCGAGACGCTGCTCAAGCTGGTGGCCGCTACGGCGTGACCGTGCCGCGGACCTCGCCGAGGGAGATCCGACCGCCGTCGAGGCGCGGGGCGGTGCCCACGATGGACACCTCGTCCCCGTCGTTGAGGTAGTGGCGGGTGGTGCCGTCGGCCAGGGCGAACTCGTCCCGGCCGCCCCAGGTGAACTCGAGCAGGCAGCCGCGTTGGTCGCGGCGCGGGCCCGAGACGGTGCCCGAACCGAGCAGGTCGCCCGGTCGGACCGGGGCCCCGCCCGAGGTCAGGTGCGCGACGAGCTGGGCCGGGGTCCAGTAGAGGTCCGCGGCGGGCGGGGTGGAGATCCGCTCGCCGTTGATCCGCACCTCCAGGGTCAGGTCCAGGCCGCGGTCGGCCTTGCCGAGCAGGTACGGCAGCGGCTGCGGGTCCCGGGCGGGCGGGTCGACCCAGGCTCCCGCCAGCTCGTCGAGCGGGGTGACCCAGGCCGAGATCGACGTGGCGAAGCTCTTGCCCAGGTGCGGGCCCAGCGGACGGGACTCCCAGGCCTGCACGTCTCGCGCGGACCAGTCGTTGAGCAGGACCACACCGAAGACGTGGTCGAGGGCCTCCTCGATCGGGACCGGGCCGGTGCGGCGCCCGCCGAGGACGAATCCGAGCTCGGCCTCCAGGTCGAGCGCCTTCGTGGGGCCCAGGTCGCCACGCCCGCGCTGGCCGTGCGGCCGGACGACGGGGGTGCCACTGACCTGCACCGTTCCGGCGCGGCCGTGGTAGCCGACGGGCAGGTGGTACCAGTTCTCGCTCACCGTGCCGCCCGCCCGCGCGATCGCCGAGGCGTTCGCGGCGTGCTGCTCGCAGGCGTAGAAGTCCGTGTAGTCCGCGACGGTGAACGGCAGCACTGGCACCACGCCCGCCTGCGGCAGGACGTAGGGCGCGAGGCGTTCGGGATCGACGAGCCAGTCCCCCAGCCACTCCCAGACCTCCCGCCAGGCGGGGCGCCCGGCCGCGAGCAGCCCGTCCAGGGTGGGCTCGCCGAGCAGCGCGGGGTGGGGGCCGCCCTGTGCCGCGGCGAGGGTGCCGACGTCGACGTACGCGCTGCCCACCGGCACCACGATCCGCGAGGGCCCCGGCCTGCCGGAACCGGCGACCACCCCCAGCGCCGTTCCCAGCGGGGGTTCCGGGGGCAGCAGGGCGGCGGCGCTCATGGGGTCAGGCTAGTGGTCGGGTCCGTGTGGAGCGGGGGGTCGATCTCGCGGGGTGACGCATGAAAGGGTGCGCATCGGTCGTATCGACGAGGGAGTACAGCATGTCGCAAGAGGTCCGCGGGGTCGTCTCGATGAAGAAGGGTGAGCCGGTCTCGGTCGAGACGATCGTGGTGCCGGACCCGGGCCCGGGCGAGGCCGTCGTGGCGGTGCAGGCCTGCGGGGTCTGCCACACCGACCTGCACTACAAGCTCGGCGGGATCAACGACGAGTTCCCGTTCCTGCTCGGCCACGAGGCCGCCGGGATCGTCGAGTCCGTCGGCGAGGGCGTCACCGAGGTGGCCCCCGGGGACTTCGTGATCCTGAACTGGCGCGCGGTGTGCGGGCAGTGTCGGGCCTGTCGCAAGGGCAAGCCCTGGTACTGCTTCAACACCCACAACGCCACCCAGAAGATGACCCTCGCCTCCGGGCAGGAGCTCTCCCCCGCCCTCGGGATCGGCGCGTTCGTGGAGAAGACCCTCGTCGCCGCCGGCCAGTGCACCAAGGTCAACCCCGCGGTGAAGCCGCAGGTCGCCGGGCTGCTCGGGTGCGGGGTCATGGCGGGCATCGGCGCGGCGATCAACACCGGCGGGATCGGGCGCGGGGACTCCATCGCCGTCATCGGCTGCGGCGGCGTGGGTGACGCGGCCATCGCCGGGGCCACCCTGGCCGGCGCGACCACGATCATCGCCGTGGACACCGACGACCGGAAGCTGGAGTGGGCCAAGGGCTTCGGCGCCACCCACACCGTCAACGCGACGCAGACCGACGCCGTCGAGGCCATCCAGGCCGCCACCGACGGGTTCGGCGCGGACGTGGTGGTCGACGCCGTCGGGCGCCCGGAGACCTGGAAGCAGGCCTTCCTCGCCCGCGACCTCGCCGGCACCGTCGTCCTGGTCGGCGTCCCGACCCCGGACCTCAAGGCCCCCGAGCTGCCGCTGATCGAGTACTTCGGCCGCGGCGGCGCGCTCAAGTCGTCCTGGTACGGCGACTGCCTGCCCTCCCGGGACTTCCCGATGTTGGTCGACCTGCACCTGCAGGGCCGGCTGCCGCTGGAGAGGTTCGTGTCCGAGGAGATCGGGCTCGGCGACATCGAGAGCGCCTTCGAGAAGATGCACCACGGAGACGTGCTGCGCTCGGTCGTGGTGTTCTGATGGCGGGCCCCACCCACACCGGTATCGATCATGTGGTGACCTCCGGGACGTTCTCGCTCGACGGGGGCACCTGGGACGTCGACAACAACGTCTGGATCGTCGGGGACGACACCGAGGTGATCATCGTCGACGCCGCCCACGACGCGGACGCCATCGCCGCGGCCGTCGGGGACCGGCGGGTCAAGGCCATCGTGTGCACCCACGCCCACGACGACCACGTCAACCAGGCCCCGGCCCTCGCCGACCGCTTCTCCGCCCCGATCCTGCTGGACCCGGCCGAGGCCCCGCTGTGGGAGATGACCTGGCCGGACCGCAAGCCGGACGGGCGGGTCGAGGGCACGCTGACCGTCGGCGGCCTCGACATCCAGGCCCTGGTCACCCCGGGCCACTCGCCCGGCTCGACGTGCCTGTACATCCCCGAGCTGGGCACCGTCCTCACCGGGGACACCCTGTTCGCGGGCGGGCCCGGCGCGACCGGCCGCTCCTACTCGAGCTTCGACACCATCATCGACTCGATCCGGACCACGCTCCTGCCGCTCCCGGGCGACACGACCGTGCGCACCGGCCACGGCGACGCCACCACCATCGGCACCGAGGCCCCGCACCTCGAGGAGTGGATCACCCGCGGCCACTGACCCCCGTGAGCGGCCACCGACACCCGTGAGTGGCGATAGTCGCCAGAGCGACTATCGCCGCTCACGGGGTCGGTGAGCTGCGGCGGCGGGTGAGCGGGGTCGTGGCGAGCAGGAGGAGCGCGGCGACCCCGAAGGCGGCGCGGAAACCGAAGGGTTGGGCGACGGCGCCCAACCCGCTCGCCCCGGCGCCGGTGCCGGCGTCGAAGCCGATGTTCCAGGCCGCGCTCGCGGCGCCGTAGCGGGCGGGGCCCGCGGCGGCGAACAGGGCGACCAGCGAGTCGTTCTGCACCAGCCCGAACCCCAGCCCGACGGCGAGGGCGCCGGGCACGAGCAGCCACGGGCTCAGGCCCACGGCCAGCAGCTCCACCCCCATCCCCAGGGCGGACAGCACTCCGCCGGGCAGCAGCAGCCTGCCCGGCCCGCGGCGGTCGACCAGCGGGCCCGCCACCCCCCGGCCGAGCACACCCCCGAGCGCGAGGGCGAACAACGCCACCGGCACGGCGACGCCCGCACCGGGCGCCACCAGCGGGAGGAACGTCGTCAGCCCGCCCTGGGCGACGGATCCCGCGAGCATCGCGGCCATCGGACCGAGCCCGGCGAGCACGAAGGCCCGCCTGCCCGCCACGGGGTCCGGTGATACGCGGTCCACCCCCGCCTCGGAGCGCGCGAGCTCCTCGACCCCGGGGTCGGACGCGTGCCTGCGGGGCGTGGGGCTCGTGGCGCGGAGGAACGGGACGAGCAGGGCGGCGAGCAGCGGGCTGGCCGTCGCGGTCCAGAAGACCCCGGTGAACCCGAGGGCGTCCACGGTCGCGACGCCGAGCGGGAGCAGCGCCAGGCCGGGGATGCCGATGGCGAGCCCGTAGCGGGAGGACGCGCGGCCGTGCTCGGCGGGCGGGACGAGCTCGGCGACGAGGGCGCTGCCGGCCACGGTGATCAGCCCGAACCCGATGCCGCGCACCGCGTTCAGGGCCAGCACCGGACCGAGCTCGGCGGTGCCGAGCACGAACGGGGTCGGCGCGGCGAGGAGCACCAGGCCGCTCGCGAAGACGGCGCGGTAACCGAGCACGCGGAGCAGCCACGGCACCGCGAGCTGGGTCAGCACCGTGGTCAGCATGAACACGCCGGTCGTGGCGCCGGCACCGAACTCCCCGCTGCCCGCGCGGCTCACCCACAGCGGCAGCACCGGGAGCAGCAGCGCGTGCCCGCCGAAGCCGAGGACGGTCACCGCCAGCATGAGGCGGAACGCGGCTGTTCTCATGGCCGACGGCCTCCGGCGTCGAACGTTCTCACGGCCGACGGCCTCCGGCGTCGGGCGTCCTCACGGGCGCCAGACGCGGGTGTCGGTGACGATCGCCGTCACCAGGTCCGCCGGGGTGACGTCGAAGGCGGGGTTCCACGCGTCGAACCCGACGACCACCTCGGCCGGGTCCCGCTCCTCGATCTCGATCTCCGCGCCGGACGCGGTGCCCGGGTCCACGGTGGTCTCCGGCGCCGCCACCACGAACGGGATCCCGGCCCGGGCGGCGGCCAGGGCCAGCGGATACGTGCCGATCTTGTTCGCCACGTCGCCGTTCGCCGCGATCCGGTCCGCCCCGACCACCACGGCGTCCACCAGCCCCCGGGCGATCACCGAGCCCGCCGCGCCGTCGACGACCACCCGGTGCGCCACCCCGATCGCCGCCAGCTCGACGGCGGTGATCCGGGACCCCTGCAGCAGCGGCCGGGTCTCGTCCGCCACGACCAGCGACACCCGCCCCGCGGCGTGCAGGGACCGCACCACCCCCAGCGCCGTGCCCCACTCCACGCACGCCAGGGCGCCCGCGTTGCAGTGCGTGTGCAGGCTCAGGGGGCGGTCGCCGCAGAGCTCGGTCAGCAGGGCGGCGCCGCGGTCGCCGATGGCGTGGCAGGACGCCACGTCCTCGGCCAGCACGGCCCGGGCCTCGGCCAGGGGGTCCGCCGCGGCGGCCGCCCGTTCCACCCCGCGCCGCAGGTTGACGGCGGTGGGGCGGGCCGAGGCGATCACCTCCGGGTCGATGCCCTCGCGCCGCGCGAGGACCACCCCGAAGGCCCCGGCCACCCCGAGGGCCGGGGCGCCCCGGACCACCAGACGTCGGATCGCGGAGACCAGCTCGGCCACCGTGCGGACCGTGAGCGTCTCGATCGCGGGCAGGCGGGTCTGGTCCAGGAGGACGAGCGCGTCGTCCCGCCAGCGCAACGTGGGCGGGAGCTCGGTGGCGTCGGGGGCGTCAGTGGCGGAGGACACCCTCAGACCTTCTCAAACGGAGACACCGCGGGCGGGTCGGGCACCCTATAGTCAGCGCACCTGTTAGAGGGCTCTCACCTTCGAAGTAGACGAGGCTATATGCGGATCCGGGCGGTCCTGGCGCTGCTGGCGCTGGTCCTCACGGGCTGTGCCGCCCAGACGGTCACGGCCGACCGCGCCCCCGTGGCCGAGCGGAGGCTGCAGGTCACCACCACCACGACGATGATCACGGACGCGGTGCGCCGGATCGGCGGCGACCGCGTCGAGGTGACCGGGCTGATGGGGCCGGGGGTCGACCCGCACCTGTTCAAGGCCAGCGCGCGGGACGTGCGCACCTTCCGGAACGCGGACGTGATCTTCTACGGCGGCCTGGAGCTGGAGGGCAAGATGGGCGACCTGCTCGCCGACCTGTCCGCCCGCCAGCCCACCCGGGCCGTCACCGACGGGATCCCGCGCGACCGGCTGCTCCTGCACGGGAACGCGCCGGACCCGCACGTCTGGTTCGACGTCTCGCTCTGGCGGGACTGCGCCCGCACGATCGCCGAGGAGCTGACCGCGCTCGATCCCACCCACGCCGACGGCTACCGCGCCCGGCTCGCCGAGTACGACGCCGAGCTCGTCGCGCTGGACGGCGAGGTCGCAGCCCTGATGGCCGCGATCCCGCCCGCGCACCGCATCCTCGTGACCAGCCACGACGCGTTCACCTACTTCGGGCGCCGCTACGGCGTCGAGGTGGCCGCGATCCAGGGCATCTCGACGGCGGCGGAGGCGACCACGGCGGACGTCGAGCGGGTGGCCGCGGAGATCGCCGCGCGGCAGGTGCCCGCGGTGTTCATCGAGACCTCCGTGCCCCGCCAGACCGTGGACGCCCTGCTGGCGGCCACCCGGCAACGCGGCTGGACCACCCGGATCGGCGGCGAGCTCTACACCGACTCCGCGGGCGCCGAGGGCACCCCCGAGGGAACGTACGTCGGCATGGTCCGGGCCAACGCCCAGCTGATCGCCTCAGCATTGGAGAACCGCGCATGAACGCCCTGGAGATCAGCGGCCTCACGGTCAGCTACCGCGCCGCGCCCGCGCTCTGGCAGGTGGACGCCGCGTTCCCCGCCGGGGCGCTGTCCGCGATCGTCGGGCCGAACGGGGCGGGCAAGTCCACGCTGCTCAAGGCCGCCCTCGGCCTCGTCACCTCGGACACGGGCACGGTGCGGATCGCGGACGTGGAGGGCCGCGCGGGCCTGGCGAACCTCGCCTACGTGCCCCAGGCCGAGTCCGTGGACTGGGACTTCCCGATCACCGTCGCCGAGGTGGTGGCGATGGGCCGCTACCGGGCGGCGGGCTGGTTCCGCCGCGTCGGACGCGCGGACCGGGCGATCGCCGCGGACTGCCTGGAGCGGGTGGGCATGTCCGCCTTCGCCCGACGGCAGATCGGCCAGCTCTCCGGCGGCCAGCGACAGCGCGTCTTCCTCGCCCGGGCCCTGGCGCAGCAGGCGGAGGTGCTGGTCATGGACGAGCCGTTCGCCGGCATCGACGCCCGCACCCAGGCCGACCTCCTCGAGCTCCTCCAGGAGCTGTCCGCGGACGGGGGCTCCACGGTCGTCGTACACCACGACCTCGCCCAGGTCCGCAGCGCGTTCGAATGGGTGCTGCTGCTGAACGTCCGCGCGCTCGGCTGCGGGCCGGTCGCCGACGTGCTCACCGAGGACCGCATCCGCGAGGCGTACGGCGCGGGCCTGCCGGAGGGGACCCCGGTGTGGACCGGCTGAGCGCGTTCCTCGGGCTGCCCTACACCGACACCGTCGTCGTCGCGGGAGCGCTGGTCCTCGGCATCTCCGCGGGGGTGCTCGGCTCGTTCGCCGTGCTGCGGGGCCGGTCCCTCGTCGGCGACGCCATCGCGCACGCCACGCTGCCCGGCGTCTGCGTGGCCTTTCTCGTCACCGGGACGAAGGAGATCGCGGGGCTGCTCGCCGGGGCGGCGGTCGCGGGGCTGGTGGCGGCGTTGTTGATGGTGGCCGTGGAGCGCAGCGTGCTGCGGGCGGACACGGCGATCGGGGTGGTGCTGTCCGGCTTCTTCTCGTTGGGGATCGTGCTGCTCACCCACATCACCGCGACGGGAGACGCGCAGCAGGCCGGGCTCGAGGCCTTCCTCTTCGGCCAGGCGGCGGGCCTGCTCGAACGGGACGTCGCCGTGATGGGGCTCCTCGGTGCCGTCGGGCTGCTCGCGGTGCTGCTGCTGCGACGGATGCTCGTGACCACGCTGTTCGACCGGGCCTACGCCGGGGCGATCGGCGCACCGACGAGGCTGGTCGAGGTCGCCGTGACGGCGTTCCTGGTGGCGGCCGTGGTGATCGGGGTGCGGCTGGTCGGCGCGATCCTGATGGTGGCGATGCTCGCGGTGCCGACGGTCGTGGCGCGCCAGCTCGCCGACTCGTTCGGCCGGGTGCTGGTGCTGGCCGGGATCGTCGGCGCGGTCGTGGGGGTGGCGGGCGCGCTGCTCGCCACCCGCGCGCAGCTGCCCACCGGGCCGGTCGTCGTGCTGGTGGGGGTCGCCGTGGCGGTGCTGGCCGTGCTGCTGGCGCCGCGCCGCGGGGTGCTCGCGCGCCGCGCACGGCTGACGCGCCGCCGTCGTCGGATGGAGCGGGACCGGCTGCTGTTGGCGGGCGGCACGAGCAGGCGACTGGTCCGGGCCAACCTGATGACGCCGGACGGCGTGTTGACCGTCGCCGGGGAACGGGCGCGCCGCGAGGCCCAGGACCGGGACGAGCTGTGGCGGGCCTGGTTGCGGTACGGCCCGCAGATCCGGCTCCGGGACGCGCGCGAACCCGACCTGCACGACCTGCGCCGCACCCTCGCCCCCGAGGCGCTCGCCGAGCTGGAGAGGCTGGCGCGATGACCGCGGACGACCTGGTGATCGTGCTGGTCGCCGGCCTGACGGCGACCGCGTGCGGCCTCCTCGGCCCCTTCCTGGTGCTGCGCCGCATGGCCCTGCTGTCCGACGCCGTGAGCCACGCGGTGCTGCCGGGGATCGTGGCCGTGTGGCTGATCGGCGAGACCCGCGCGCCCGTCCCGGTGGTCGCGGGGGCGGCGGCGTTCGCGGTGCTCTGCGTCCTCGGCATCGACGCGATCCGCGCCACCGGCCTCGTCGCCTCCGACGCCGCGATCGCACTCGTCTTCCCCGCGCTGTTCTCCCTCGGCGTCCTGGGCATCACCCGCTACGCCTCGGACATCCACCTCGACCTCGACTCCACCATCTACGGCGAGATCGCGTTCGCGCCCTTCGACACGGTGACCGTCGGCGGGGTCGTCCTCGCCCGGTCCGGGGTGGTGCTGGCCTGCGTCGCGGTGCTGAACCTGCTGCTGGTCACGGCGCTGTGGAAGGAGCTGCGGGCCACGACGTTCGACCCGCAGTTCAGCCGGGTCACCGGGCTGCGCCCCCGGCTGCTGTCCCGCCTGCTGCTGGTCGCCGTGGCGATCACCGCCGTGTCGGCGTTCGAGGCGGTCGGCGCCATCCTCGTCGTGACGATGCTGATCGTCCCCGCCGCCACGGCCTACCTGCTGACCCGGCGGCTGGGCGCGATGGTGGCCGTGGCCGTGGGCGTCGGGTGGGTGGGTGCGATCGTGGGGCACGTGACCGCCCTGACCTTCGACACCTCGATCGCCGGCGCCATGGGGCTCGTGTGCGCCGCCTGCTTCGTCGTCGCCCTCACGATCCGCGCCTTCGGCGCCCGTGCGCGGTAAGTGGTGCCAGAGCACCACTTACCGCGCACGACCGACCTCGACTTCCGCGACGCCGACTACCCGGCCGAGCCGTACCCGGGGGCGGTGCCCGCGGAGTCGTACGTCCACGTGCCGGGCGGCGGGCTGGTCGGCGACCCCGACGCGCTGCTCGCCGAGCTCGGGGACGTGCCGATGGCGGGCCGGGTCCCCGTCCTCACCTACGGGTCCAACCGGAACCCGGCGAAGATCGGGTGGCTGCGCGCGACGCTCGGCCTGACCGGCGCGGTGGTGGTGCAGCGGTGCACGACGCGGGACCTGGCCGCGGTGTGGGCCGTGGGCCTGCGGGTCGTGGACGACCAGCGGCCCGCCGTCCTGGTCTCGGCCCCGGGCGTGGTGGAGGAGCACGCGGTCTGGTTCGCCACCCCGGCCCAGGTCGAGGTGCTGGACCGGTGCGAGGGCCGGGTCGTCGGCCGCTACCGCCTGGCCCGCCTGCACTCCGGGACCGTCGACCTCGTGAGTGGCGATGGTCGCCATGGCGACCATCGCCACTCACGGGTGGGGTCGCCGTTCGTCTACCTGGGTGCGGCGGAGGTGCGACGGCCGCTCCTCGTCGACGGTGCCCCCGTCCGGTGCGCGGACGTGCCCCAGTCCGCGGCGCGGGGACTCGTCGGCGTCCCCGGGGACGACCGCCTCGACGCGACCACGGTGCACGGTCCGCCGAACCCAGACTCCTGGCCCGACCGGCTCTTCGTCTACGGCACGCTCCAACCCGGCGACCGCGCCTGGCACCTGCTGGAGCCGCTGGCCACCGCGGTGTCCCCGGCCACGGGACGCGGCAGGCTGTTCGACACCGGCCTCGGCTTCCCCGCGCTCGTGCCGGGCGCGGATCCCGTGCCCGGCCACGTCGTGACCCTGCGGGACCCCGCCACCGCCCTCCCCGGCCTGGACGAGTACGAGGGCCCGGAGTACGCCCGGGTGCGCGTCAGCGTGGAAGGACGTCCGTGTTGGACGTACGTATGGATCCGCGCCACCGAGGGGTTCCGGCCGATAAGCGGTTGGTGAGCCCGACGGACCTGTTCCTCGCCGACCCGGAGGAGGACCGGGACGGCGGCACCGCGCTGTTCCACCTCGCCCACCCGGACGGCTACGCCTCCTACCGCCTGCACAACGACCGGAGCACCCTCGTGGTCCGGGACCTGTTCGCCGCGACGCCCGAGGCGCACGCCGCCCTCTGGCGCGTGCTGTTGAGCGGCGACTTCGTCTCCCACCTCGAGACCGGCGCCTCTCCGCCGGGCGACCCGCTCGGCTTCCTGCTCACCGACCCGCGGCTCGTCGAGACGAGCGAGGTGCGCGACGGCGTGTGGATCCGGGTGCTCGACCCGGTCGCCGCGCCGGCCGGGCGGCGCTCCGCCATCGACGTCGACCTCGTCCTGGAGGTGGACGGCACCCGGCTGCGGCTGCGGGGCGGCCCGGACGGCGCCGAGTGCGCCCGCACCCACACGACGCCGGACGTCCGACTGGGCACCTCGGCCCTCGGCTCGCTCTACCTCGGCGGCCACCGCGCCCGCACCCTCGCCCGCGCGGGCCTGGTCGAGGGTCGGGGCGTCCCCGCCCTGGACGCCGCCTTCACAGCCGACCGCCCACCGCATCACGGCACCGGTTTCCAGTGTCGTCGCCCGGTGCCCCAGCCTGCGCGGGCGGGGGTGCTCGCCTAGCGTGGGCGGGCACTCGAGACCAGGGGACGTGATGAGCGAATCGAACGCAGAGGGTCAGGGTGAGGTGAAGGTCGACGAAGCCGACCTCCCCACCGTGCGCAAAGCGGTCGCCGGAGCCGCGATCGGGAACGGTGTGGAGTGGTTCGACTACGCCGTCTACGCCTACCTGACGGTCCAGATCGGGTTGAACTTCTTCCCCGACTTCAGTCCGGCGGCCCAGTCGCTGCTCGTCTTCGCCGGGATCGCGATCCCGTTCGTGCTCCGTCCGCTCGGCGGGATCATCCTCGGCCCGCTGGGCGACCGGTTCGGGCGCCGCCAGGTGCTCGCCGTGACCATCGTGCTGATGTCGGGTGCGACCTTCCTGATCGGTCTGCTGCCCAGCTTCTCGGTCATCGGGTTCGCGGCGCCGATCCTGCTGCTGACGTTCCGGCTGGTCCAGGGCTTCTCGACGGGTGGCGAGTACGGCGGTGCCGCCACGTTCATCGCCGAGTACGCCCCCGCCAAGCGGCGCGGCTTCTTCGGCTCGTTCCTCGAGTTCGGCACCCTCGCGGGCACCGTGCTCGGCGCGATCCTGGCGACGGGCGTGCAGCTCGGTCTCCCCGAGGAGGACCTCAACAGCTGGGGCTGGCGGATCCCGTTCCTCGTCGCGGGCCCGTTGGGGCTCGTCGGGTTCTACCTGCGGTCCAAGCTGGAGGACACCCCGGCGTTCCGGGCCGCGGAGAAGCAGGACACCACCGCGTCCGCGCCGTTCCGCGAGGTGCTGCGCAACGTCGGGCCGCAGATCCTGCACCTCATCGGCTTCGTGATGCTGCTCAACGTCGCCAACTACACGCTGCTCACCTACATGCCGACCTATCTCACCCAGACGATCGACATCGACGAGACCGAGGCGCTCGTCGTGCTCATCGTCGTCATGGTGGTGATGATGATCGTCATCACCCCGATCGGGCGGCTGTCGGACCGCATCGGCCGCAAGCCGCTGTTGCTGGGCTCCGCCATCAGCACGTTCGTGCTCGCCATCCCGGCCTTCTGGCTGATCAGCCAGAAGGGCTGGGTGCCGGTGACCATCGGCATCGCGATCCTGGGCATCCAGCTCGTCCTGATGCTGGGCGTCATCGGCTCTGCGCTGCCCGCGATGTTCCCGACCCGCAACCGCTACGGCGGCTTCTCCATCGGCTACGCCCTGTCCACGGCGGCCTTCGGCGGCACGGCACCGCTGATCAACACGGCGCTCATCCAGGCCACCGGGAACACCTACATGCCGGCGTTCTACCTGATGCTCGCCGCGGCCGTCGCGATCTACCCGCTGATCAAGATGCCCGAGACGGCCGGGCTGGACATCTCCCACCCCACCCGCATCCCGGGCACGGACCGCTACGTCTCCGACCGCGAGCCCGCGGCCACCTGACCATGGCGAACGGCGCGCTCGCTCACAAGGTGTGAGCGAACGCGCCGTTCGCCGGGGGCGGATCAGCCCATCGACGGGCCGAGGCCCAGGGACTGCGGGGTCGAGCTGTCCGGGCTCGGCTGCGGGATGCCCTCGTCGAGGGGGCCGTACTCCGTCATCAGCGCCTTGTTCCAGGGGGTCTGCTCCTCGGCGACCAGGCTGTTGGTCGTGAGGATCAGGCCGGCCACCGAGGCGCCGTTCTGCAGCGCGGAGCGCACCACCCGCAGCGGGTCGATGATGCCCATCTCGATCATGTTCCCGAAGCGGCCCTCGAGGGCGTCGAATCCCTCGTCGACGCCCAGGTCCGAGACCTGCTTGACGACGTCCGCCCCGTCGTAGCCCGCGTTCGAGGCGATCAGCGTGACGGGCTCGGTCAGCGCCGCCCGCACGATCTCGACGCCGATCCGGTAGTCGCCCTGCACGTCCAGGTCGTTGAGCGCGGACTCCGCGTGCAGCAGCGCCGAGCCGCCGCCCGCCACGATCCCCTCGGCCATGGCGGCCCGGGTGGCCTGCAGCGAGTCGTCGACGCGGTGGCGGATCTCCTTGAGCTCCGCGTTCGTCGGCGCCCCGACGGAGATGATCGCGGCCTTGCCGGACAGCCGGGCGATGCGGTCGTTGAGCCAGTCCTCGTCCGTGCCGATGGAGGCGCGGGCCATCTCGGCCCGCAGCTGCGCCAGACGTCCGTCGACGGCCTCCCGCGCCCCACCGCCGCCGATGATGACGGTCTCCTCGTTGGTGGCCCGGACCTGCGCGGCCCGGCCCAGGTGCTCGGCGGTCATCTGCTCCAGCGCGAAGCTCGACGCCTTGGAGTGCACCTTCGCGCCGGTGAGCGCGGCCATGTCCTCCAGGAGGTGGATGCGCTTCTCCCCGAAGCCGGGGGCCTGGATGGCGGTGACCTTGAGGTGGCCGTTGACGTGGTTGTGCACCAGCATCTGCAGGGCCGTGCCCTCGACCTTCTCGGCCACGATGACCAGCGGCCGCGGGTCGCGCATGATCTTCTCGAGCACCGGCATGAGCTGCCGGACGTCGGTGATCTTCTCGGCGGACAGCAGGATGTACGGGTCGTCGAGCACGGCGGTCATCGAGCCCGGGTCCGTGACCAGGTAGGGCGAGACGTAGCCGTTGTCGAACTCGAAGTCCTCGACGAAGTTCACCTGCAGGCCGAGCACCGGGCCGTCGTCGACGGAGATCACGCCGTCGTCCCCGACGGTGTGCAGGGTCTGCGCGACGACGGAGCCGATGCCCTCGTCGTCGTTCGCCGAGATCGCGGCGACGCGGGAGAGGTGCTCGAGCGAGTCGACGGGGTGGGCCACCCCGGACAGGTGCTCGACGATCCGCCCGACGGCGAGGTCGATGCCCCGCTTGACCAGCACCGGGTTCCCGCCGGACTGGATGGCCTTCATGCCCTCACGGACGATGGCCTGCGCCATGACGGTGGCGGTGGTGGTGCCGTCCCCGACGATGTCGTTGGTCTTGATCGCGGCTTCCTTGAGGATCTGCGCGCCCATGTTCTCGAAGGGGTCGCGCAGGTGGATCTCGCGGGCGATGGTCACGCCGTCGTTCGTGACCTCGGGCGTGCCGGTGATCTTCTCCAGGACGACGTTGCGGCCCTTGGGGCCGAGCGTGGACTTGACGGCCTCGGCGAGCTGGTCCACACCGGCCTGGAGCGCCCTGCGGGCGTCCGCGCCGAACTTGAGTTCCTTGGCCATGACTGCGGGTCCTCCTGGGATGAGAGCGACGTCGGTCTCGTGCGCGGGTGAACCGACCTCCCCGTCGACGTCCGGCTGCGGAACCGGACGTCGACGGGAACGGTGCGGCGAAGGCGACCGTCGGCGCAGTGGGCCTCACCAGGGCCGACGGGGGTCGTGAGCGGCGATGGTCGCCATGGCGACCATCGCCGCTCACGGGTTACTTGACGGCCGGGGGGAGCATGTCGCCGATGAACTCGGCGGCCTCCTCCAGGTTGCCGAACATCACGGTCCGGTCGTCCATGTGGATCATCTTCCCGTAGTGGGTCGACATGTTCTCCTCGAACTCGGCGGCGTCGTAGAAGCCGGGCTCCTCGCCCAGTGCCTCGGAGATGTCGTCGTAGACGAAGTCCATGCGGCCCACGCAGTCCACGCGGATCATGGACGGCAGGTGCGTGATCGTGACGTTCTCCTGCTGGTCCATCACCTCCGCGACGACCACGCCGATCTGGTTGTTCATCAGCGTCACCCCGGCCTTGCCGGACGCGGTGTTGTCCGCCTTGAACGGACTCTCTGCGGTCTTGAACGACGTCACTGCGACAGCTCCTTCGGGACGGAGAGACCGAGGTCGGTCACGATTCCGGAGAAACGGCTCTTGGCGCGGTCGAGGCTGTCCTCGAAGCGCGGGGGCTTGGCGTCCGGCAGCGACCAGATCGGCTGCAGCACACGGGCGGCCTCGATGGCCTGCGGCACCCAGTGCGAGAGCCAGCCCTGCATCAGGTCCTTGTTGTGGTCCGCGAACTCCTTGTCCTGGGTGAGCGGACCGAAGCAGGCCTGGGTCCAGCGCAGGTCGCGCTGGGCGAAGTCGAACTCCGCGGCGCCCATGACCGTGGGCGTCACGAAGTCGCCGTTGCCCGCGGCGGCCTGCATGACCAGGTTCGAGCGGAAGAGCTCGCCGAGCAGCGGCTCGAAGACGACGTTGGTGGCGAAGATCGACTCGCCCCAGTCGTCGTCGACCGCGGTGAGGGCCTCGGTGACCTTCCGGACGCCCTGCCACTCCGGGTCGGAGTTCCACGCCTCCAGGTGCGCGGTGCCGTCGAAGCCCTCGATCTCCTCGGTGAGGGTGAGATTGTACAGCGCGAGGTCCTGGGCGAACCGGATCTTGTGCATGCTGTTCACCGCCATGGCGGTGTTGTGCATGTTGGTCGGTCCGGAGCGGTTGCAGGCCGCGAAGACGTAGAGGCCGAGGATGTGCTCGATGTGCATCCAGGCGCCGACGTTGCGCTCCACGAACTGGATCCAGTTCGGGGTCCACTGCTCGAACGCCTTGGCGTTGCGGGCGTTCTCGATGTTCTGGTTCACCTGCCGGACGACGTTGGCGTTGTACCGGTAGAAGGTGAGCTCCCACTCCTCGTTGGGGTCGCGGAACTCGTGCCAGCCGTGGGCGGGCCACTCGTAGCCCTTGCCGCCCGAGCCGGGGAAGCGCTCGGGCTCGGGGCGGTCCACGCCCCACGCCTTGAGCTTCGTCCAGGTCAGCGGGTATCCGGCGGAGCCGTCGGCGAAGCCGTAGATCCAGCCCTGGGACAGGTAGTGCCGGGGGTCCGGCTGGACGTCGACCGTGACGTCCTCGTAGTGGGTCTGCTTGCGCTTCGCCGGCTTGTAGTAGTTGTACCGGCGGGCGCTCGCGCCCGAGTCGGGGAACTCGCGTGCGCCGGCTTCCGCGTCGGTGAAGACGGGTTTCGGGACACTGCGTTCGGGCCGTTCCGTGGTGGTCATCAGCCGTCCTCGCCTTCTGTTTCACCGGTGGTGGTGAACTTGTCGTAGAAGATGTTCTCCTCGCGCACGCCCAGTGCCGTCAGCGTCGCGATCGCCGCGTCGACCATGGGCGGCGGACCGCAGACATAGGCATCGGCTCCTTCCAATGTGGACTCGTTCGCCTGCAGGACCTCCGTGATGAGGCCCGTCTGGCCCGACCACGGCTCGTCGTCGGGGTGGGAGAGCGCCGGGGTGTAGGTCAACCCCGACGGGAGCTGCTCCCCCAGTGCCGCGATCTCCTCGGCGAAGCACAGGTCACGGGTGGCCCGGGCGCCGTAGTAGAACCGCGCCCGCCGCTCGACCCCGCGCTCGGCCATCGACCGCAGCAGCCCCAGGATCGGCGCCATGCCCGCGCCGCCGCCGACGAACACGATGTCCGACGTGCGGTTCTCGCGGAGCGTGAAGGTCCCGAAGGGCGCCTCGACCTCGAGCTGGTCACCGACCTGCACCTTCTCCGCGAGGAACTCGGAGAACAGGCCGTCGGGGTAGATCTTGATGACGAACTCGAACTCCCCCTCGCGGTTCGGGGTGTTCGCCATCGAGAACGACCGCGACTCCTCCGTGCCCGGGACGATGAAGTCCATGTACTGCCCGGGGAAGAACTTGATCTCCTCGGGCTCGATCAGCTTCACGACGAGCCGGCGCAGGTCGTGCGTGACCTCGTCGTTGGCCACGACCTGGACCTTGCCCTTACGCAGCGGCAGTCCGGACCGGATGATCTCCTCGTCGTAGTTGAGGAGCTCGATGGTGAGGTCCTCGTAGGCGTGGGCCCGACAGAGCAGTGTCGAGCCCTCCTCCTTCTCGTAGTCGGGGAGGGCGAAGGTCGAGTAGCTGTCCAACTCGATGTCCTCGCCCTCGAGGACGAACGACTTGCAGGCCGCGCACTGGCCCTCCTTGCAGCCGTGCATCAACTGCACGCCCTGCTCGGCGGCCGCACGCAGGATGGTCTGGTCCTCGTCGACCTCGATCTCGATGCCGACCGGCTCGAACCGGACGACGTGCTTGTCACCCAAGGTGGTGGACCCCTCTCGAAAACGTTCGCGGGAAGAGGGCAGGAACAGCGGGGGAGGGCACGGAGGCCCCGTGCCCTCCCCCTCGCCTGACCCGCGCTCAGGCGCCTGTGACTGAGCTAGTGGTTGCTCAGCTCTTCGGCGCCGGGCGGCCGGCGGGGCCCTGCTTGACGTAGTCGGCGACGTAGGCGGCCCGTTCCTCGTCGTTCATCTCGTTGAACAGGACGTTCGGCGACTGCAGCGGAGGACACCGCCGCATGTGGTCCAGCGTCCACATCTTCTTGGGGTCGAGGTCGAGATGCGGCTGGGCCGTCATCGTCTTCCCGTCGTCCCGGACGAAGCCCATGTCGGAGACCACGTCGGCCCAGTTCCAGCCGTGGTAGAGCGTCTCCCACTCGCGCTTGCCGACGAGGCGGCCCATGTTCGGCGTCTCGCGACCCTGGAACGTCGGACGGAAGGCCTCGACGTCCGTCCAGCGGCAGACCTCGTGGCAGTAGGTCCGGTGCTGGCCGTCCACCTCGGCCGTGACCATGTCCTCACGGACCAGACACGGGACCATGCAGGTCCAGCACCGGGCCGGGTAGACGTAGTCCACGTCCTCGAAGACGATCGGGTTGTGCCCGTTCGGCTTCGACAGGCGGTTGTAGTTCTCCCACCACTTGCCGTACTTGTCGTACCAGCCCGGGTACTTGTACTCGAACCACTCGAAGTCCTCGTCCGTCATCGAGTCGATGCGCCAGTAGTTGGCGAGCCACCCGGTGGCGAAGAACTGCGCGACCTCGTGGACGTAGCCCTTCTCCCAGATCTGCTTCCACGACTCCTCGATCAAGTCGTGCGGGATGACCAGGCCGTACTTCTCCAGCGGGATCAGGTACGCACGGTAGTAGTCGTCGTAGATCCAGCGGCGCCACATCTCGGCGTAGGACTCGCGGTCCTTGCGCCGGTCCTTGGTGCCGTACTCGATGAACGTGCCGATCGCGGCGTCGACCACGCGGTGGTTGTTCCACCACGCGTACCGCAGGTCACGCTCGAGCAGCTGGCGGTTGTCCTCGTCCGACAGCGCCATGAGCAGCGTGGCGTAGCCGTTGGAGATGTGGCGGGACTCGTCGGACTGCACCGAGTGGAACACCGTGGGCAACAGGTAGTCACCGTTGGCGGCCGCCTCGGCGGGCATCGCGACGAACAGGGTGTTGGTGAACGCGGTCTCGGCCACGATCGTCAGGTAGATCGACGCCGCGGTGATCGCGTCGCCCGTGATGAACCCCTCGGCGAACTGGCGGCCGATGGTGCCGCAGTAGTCGCTGTGGAAGTTCCGGAGGCTGTTGTTGAAGCCCGCCGGGTCGATGTAGTTGTTCATGTACAGGCGCTTGAGGTTCTGCTGGATCGTCGAGTGGCGTACCTCGTCGATCATCTGGATCGCCTGACCGTTGTGCAGCTCCGGGTTCGGAACCACGTGGAACAGCATCGGCATCGAGCGCGCCGCCGATACCTCCGGCAACGGGATGATGCTCAGGAACAGCTTCTGCCACTCCAGCCAACGCTCCTGGACCTGGCGGAACATGTTCCCGCGGATGGCACCGTCGGACGCACCGTAGACGCGGTGGTCCTTCTCCTCCTGCATCGGGAAGTAGCTCCGGAGGACCTGCTTGAGCGGGTCCTTCTTCGCCGCCTTCCGGAAGGTGTAGTCGGTTCCGTACTTCATGTACGGCTCGTGGTACTGCGGCTCCCAGGCGAGTTCCTGGATCTTCTGGTGAGCCTTCGCCAAGCTCTGCCGACTCACGTCGTCTCCTCACGGTGGTGGGTGAGTGGCACAGAGGGCGACGCGGCACCGACGGCGCGGGTGTGCGGTCTCGTCATCGTCCCTGTGTGATCGGACGGTTGCGACGTGGGTCACATCCGTCCGACGTGCAGATCACACCTCCGACGCGTCTCCTGTGCGGTCTCAATCTGAGACGGTGCCCCCCTGACCAGGGCCTATCGTTCCTCACGTCCGGGCGGTAGCGTCCGGATCGATACCGGCTGCCGCGTCACCGCGGACCACAGCTGCTCCGAGAAGGGCAACCGGTTGGTCAAGATGTCTGAGCGCACCACCCACCACGAGGCGCCGGATGCCGAAGTCGGGTCCGGAGCCGGAGTCGTCGCGCCCGTGGCCGTCGGGCCGGCGGCCGAGCGGATCGCCCTCGCCCGCGAGTCCTTCCTGCACGACGAGGAACCCCCGCCGGGTCTCGTCCGGCCGCCGATCCTCGCGTCCTGGACGCGGTCGCGGAGCTTCTCCGTGGCCAGCGACCACCTCGAGCTGCCGTACGAGATCGACGCCGAACCCGACAGCCCGCTCATGCGCGCGGCCGGTCCCGTGGTCGAGGACATCGCGGACACCTTCGCCACCGAGCCCGTCTCGGTCATCCTGTGCGACGACGAGGGTGTGGTCCTCGACCGGCGCACCGGCGACAGCGCGCTGCGCCGCCAGCTCGACCGGATCTGGCTGGCCCCGGGCTACAGCTACGCCGAGCAGTACGTCGGCACCAACGGCATCGGCACCGCGCTGGAGGGCCGCGCCCCCGCGCAGGTCTACGGGCACGAGCACTACGTCGACCACCTCGAGGACATGGCGTGCGCCGGCGTCCCGATCCACCACCCCGTCTCCGGGAAGCTGCTCGGGGTGCTGGACCTGACGTGCTGGCGGAACGAGGCCAGCGCGCTGATGGCCGCCACCGCCGCCACCATCGCGCACCGCATCGAGGAGCGGCTGCTGGAACAGTCGGGCCGCCGCGAGCTGACCCTGCTGCACGACTACCTCGCCGCCTGCCGCCGCGGGCGGGGGGCGGTCGTCGCCGTCGGCGCGGACCTGATGATGATGAACGACAAGGCCCGCGAGCTGCTCGACGCGGGCGATCACGGCCCGCTCATCGCCGAGGCCACCGAGGCGCTGCGGACCGGTCGGCGCCGCCAGCTGCTCGTCGACCTGCCCAGCGGGAACACCGCGCGGGTGCAGTGTCGACCGAGCTGGGCCGAGGGCTCGCTCTCCGGCGGGGTCCTGCAGGTCCAGCTCGTGTCGAAGGCGCCGGTCGCGACCCGGCACACGGCGGCCGCCGTCGGGGCCGCGCTGCCCACCGCCGTCGGGTCCGGGGCGCTGTGGACGAAGTGCGCCCAGACCGTCGACCGGCACTTCCGCATGCGGGAGTGGCTGGTCCTCGAGGGCGAGGAGGGCACCGGCCGGACCACGCTGGCCCGGGCCACCCACCAGGCCCACTCCCCCGCCGGGCACGTCCGGGTGCTCGACGCGGCGCACGCCTCGCCCGCGTGGCTCGCCGAGGTCGCGGACGAGCTCGCGACCGGCGGCGGCACGCTGGTGCTGCAACACATCGACGTGCTGTCCGCGGAGCACGCGCTGGCCCTGGCGGACGTCCTGGACCCGCACCGGGAGTCGACCGACCCCGAGCGGCAGTGGGTCGTCGCGACCCGGGCGCACGGCACCGACGGCCCGGACTCCCCGGAGCTCGCCGAGCTGCAGGGCTGCTTCCCGCGCAGCATCGAGGTGCCGCCGCTGCGCCACCACATCGAGGACGTCGCCGAGCTGGTGCCCTACCTGCTGGCCCGGCTCACCCGCGGCGCCGACCTGCACTGCTCGCCCGAGGCCATGCGGGTGCTCATGCGCAACCGCTGGCCCGGCAACGTCGACCAGCTCTACCAGGTACTGCGCAAGGTCGTCGCGCGGCGGCGGACCGGGGTGATCCGGCCGGAGGACCTGCCGCCCGAGGTCCGGGCGATCACCCGTCGGGTGCTCACGCCCCTGGAGGCGATCGAGTGCGACGCGATCGTCGACGCCCTGCTGGACACCGACGGCAACAAGGCCGAGGCGGCTCGCAGGCTGGGCATGAGCAGAGCGACGATCTACCGACGCATCCGCGGCTACGGCATCACGATGCCCGACGGTTCCGCCGTCTGACCCACCGCATTATGGAACCATAACGTCGTTTTCAGGGCCCGAAACGACCATTATGGTTCCATAATGCGTCGGGTCAGTGGGTGAGTAACGCCAGGAGTTCGGTGTAGGGGCCCACCACGTAGGCGTCGTCGCCGCGGGCGAAGCGGGTGTCTCTGCGCGGGGTGTCGACCGTGCCGTCCGCGCGGCGCAGGGCGACCACCCGGGTGCGGGCGGAGAGCTCGCGCATGGCGCGCCCGTCGAGTTGGGGGCCGATCGGGAGGCGTCCGACCATGAACGGGGTCCGGTCGACGTAGAAGGTGCCGAGCACGTCCAACCCGAGCGCGGCGCCGACGAACCACGGGGCGGCGAGCGCGGCCGTCGAGCGGACGTGGTCGAAGCCGAAACCCTCCTCGACCGCCTCGGACAGGTCGCGGTCGAAGAGCCGCAGCACCACCGGGACGTCCCGCCAGCGGTCGCCGAGCTGGTCCCGCACGGCAAGACCTGCCTCGATGTTCACGAGATCGTCGCTGGTCAGCACGGCCACCGCCGCACACTCGGCCAGGTTGACCGCCGCGAGCACGGAGGTGTCCGTGGCGTCCCCGATGACGATCGGCACGCCGAGCTGCCGGGCCCGCGGGAGGTGCCGGTTGGCCTCGTCCCGCTCCAGTACGAGCGGGCGCGCGCCCGCCGCGAGCAGCCCCTCCAGCACGCCGATGCCCACCGCGCCGAGCCCGACGACGAGCACGTGCCCGCGCATCGTCTCGACCCGGCGCCTGCCCAGCGACCGCTCGAGGCCGTTGCTGACCAGCATCTGGGTGAGCAGGGCGAACAGCACCGCGGCGAGGACGACGCCCAGGAACATCATCCCGATCGCGTAGATCCGCAGCCAGGTCGCCTGCTCGGCGAAGGAGAAGTCCCCGTAGCCGACGGTGCCGATGGTCTCCACGGTGAAGTAGACGGCGTCCACCCAGCTCATACCCCGGCCGTCGGGCTTGACGTAGCCGGCGCGGAGCACGAACACCGACAGCGCGAACACGGCGAGCAGGACCAGGGCCGTCGCCTTCAGGGGGCGCTCGGCCTCGGCGAGCAGGCTGCGGATCAGGGTGAGCGCCCCCGCGCGCCCACCCTCGTCCGCCCGGCGCACCGCCCGCTCGGCGCCCGCGCTGCGCGCCCCGACCCGCACGGGTTCGGGGACCTCCTCGACGAGCGGCCCGAACTCCTCCGGCGTGCCGATCAGGGTGACCTCCTCGCCCGCGGCGACGGGATGGTCGCGGCCCGGGCAGAGCGCGTCCTCCGCGGCCAGCGGGGCCAGGACGCCGTAGAGGGAGCGCAGCGTGCCCGCCCGCGGTGCCTCCACGGTCGCGACCACGAACCGTCGTCCGCCCAGGTCCAGCGGGTGCGGGCGCCGCCCCAGACAGGCCTCGACGACCGACGGCGCCGCCAGCGCGGCGACGTCCAGCACGGTGCCGTGCCCGCCGAGCGCCCGGCCCACCGCGCGGTTCTCCACCCGGACGACCAACCGGGTGTCCGGGGCGACCTGGTGGGCGAGCAGGGCGGCCTCGGTGGCGACGAGATCGTCGTCCGGGGCCACGACCACCGCGGCGGCCTTCTCGGCGCCCGCCGCACGCAGCGCCTCCCGCAGCCTGCCGGGGTGCCGGGGCACCCCCCAGCCCACCAGCAGGTGCTCGGTGACCGGGTCGGGCCGGTCGGTCGCGTCGACGACCGCGCACTCGATGCCGGCGTCCACCAGCTGCTCGACGATGCGCAGCGCCACGGCACCGACGCCGCAGACCACGACGTGGCTCATCGGGCGAGTGTCTCGGCCGTGTATTGCCTGCGTGTTGCCGGACACCAGTAGGTTCGGTGATCGTGTTGGACATCGGGGGGCTACGGAAACGGTTCGGGACCCGCACGGCGCTGGAGGACGTCACCTTCTCGGTGCGTCCGGGCGAGGTGTTCGGGTTCGTCGGCAGCAACGGGGCCGGCAAGACCACGACCATGCGCATCGTGCTCGGGGTGCTGAGCGCGGACGCGGGCGAGGTGCGGTGGAAGGGCACGGCGATCGACGCCGAGGCGCGGCGGCGCATCGGGTACATGCCCGAGGAACGCGGGCTCTACCCCAAGATGAAGGTCGGTGAGCAGCTCGCCTACCTGGCCCGGCTGCACGCGGTGTCCGCCGCGGACGCGGCCGCCGCCGTCACCCGCTGGACCGAGCGCCTCGGCGTCGCGGAACGGGTGGGTGACGAGGTCCAGAAGCTGTCGCTGGGCAACCAGCAGCGGGTGCAGCTGTGCGCGGCGCTGGTCCACGACCCCGAGATCCTGGTGCTCGACGAGCCCTTCTCCGGGCTGGACCCCACCGCCGTCGAGGTGATGAGCCGGGTGCTGCGGGACAAGGCGGACGAGGGTGTGCCGGTGGTGTTCTCCTCCCACCAGCTGGATCTCGTGGAGCGGCTCTGCGACCGGGTCGGGATCATCGCGGCCGGTCGGATGGTGGCCGTCGGGAGCGTGCCGGAGCTGCGCTCGGGTGGGGTGTCCCGGATCGACGTCGTGGGGCCGCGGGACTGGGCGGGCGCGGTGCCCGGGGTGAGCGTGGTCTCAGAGGACGGCCCGCACACCCGGGTGGAGCTGGCCGGCGCCTCCGACCAGGACGTCCTCGCCGCGGCGCTGGCCGCCGGGCCGGTGCACGAGTTCACGCCGCACCGACCGCCCCTGACCGAGCTGTACAAGGACGTGGTGTCGCGATGAGTGGATTGTCTCCGCAGCAGGCGATCGGGCTGGTCGCCCGGCGCGAGTTCACCACGCAGGTGCGCTCGCGGAGCTTCGCCGTCGGGATCGTGATCTCGCTGGTCATCTTCGGTGTCTACGCGCTGATCTTCCAGTTCATCGGCAGCCGGACGTCGTCGGACTCGCTGGGGGTGACGCCCGCGGCCCAGTCGATGGTCCCGGCGCTCCAGCAGGCGGCCACGGTGGCCGGCCGCACCCTGACGGTGGTGGACGTGTCGGCCGCCGAGGGCGCCGAGGGCGCCGACCAGCTGCTGTCCGGGGACCTCGACGCGGTGCTGGACCACCCGTCGGGGTGGACGCTGACCGGACGGGACGCCGTCGGGTCCGAGCTGCAGGTGCTGGTCTCGACCGTGGTCCGGCAGGCCACCCTGGACCAGGCGCTGCAGGCGGCGGGGCAGAACCCGGCCACCGTCGCGGCGGCGGGCGCCGTCGCCGTGCAGACGCTCGAACCCGAGGACCCCGAGCGGGGACAGCGGCTCGGGCTGGCGATCGTCACCTCCGTGCTGCTGTTCATGTCGCTGATCGGGTACGGGTCGGCGGTCGCCCAGGGCGTGGTGGAGGAGAAGTCCTCGCGGGTCGTCGAGCTGCTGCTCTCCACGATCCGGCCGCTGCACCTACTCGCGGGCAAGGTGCTCGGGCTGGGCGCGGTCGGGCTGCTGCAGCTGCTCATCCTGGGGGCGATCGGGGTGGTCGTCGGGTCCGTGACGGGGGTGCTGAGCGCGCCGTCCGCGGCCGGGCCTGCGCTGGTCGCGGCCGTGATCTGGTACCTGCTGGGGTTCTTCCTCTACGCATCCGTCTACGCCGCCGCGGGGTCGATGGTGTCCCGGCAGGAGGAGCTGCAGTCGCTGGTCGCGCCGATCATGTTCCCGCTGCTGCTGCCGTTCATCTTCGCGGTGTCGGTGCTGCCGGGAGACCCGCGCAACACCCTCGCGACGGTCCTGTCCTTCGTCCCGTTCTTCTCCCCCACGCTGATGCCCGCGCGGCAGGCGCTCGGCGTGGCGCCGTGGTGGCAGGTCCTGATCGCGATCCTGCTGACGGCGGCCACGATCGTCGCCGTCGTGGCGGTGGCGGCGCGGATCTACCGCAACTCAGTGCTGCGCACGGGGGCGCGGGTGTCCTGGTCGGAGGCCCTGCGCTCGTCGTAGTCCCGGTGGACGGGGGCCCGGTGGCGCTCGGCCCGGTCCGTGAGCAGGGGGCTCCCGTGCTGCCTCGGTGAGCCGGTACTCCGTCCTCGGCGACCGGCGATGATCCACTCGTGGGGTGGTGGGCGGTCGAGATTCGACCGTTCCGCTCCCGAAGAGTGGATCAGGTGGCGCGGGGCTTGGGCTTCCACTCGGTGAAGCCCGCCTTCTCGGCGTCCTCCGCCGTGCGGAACCAGGCCTCGGGCTTCGTGCGCCGGAAGTACGGGCTCGACGGCGGGTGGAACAGCATCGACGACGCGTTCCCCTTGATCGTGTACTCCGGGCCGGGAGCCGACCCGTCCGCGAGCGGCGCGGCCGACCCGGGGCCGTAGGGCTCGGCGGGGTTGACGGCGGGGATCGCCACGGTGGGGGTGTCGTCCGTGGGCGCCGCGCGGGGGGCGGGCGAGGGGGTGAACCCGGGCGCCGTGGAGGGGGTGGTGGCGTCGAAGAGGGTGGCGGGGCGGGCGGGCTCGGCGGGCTCGTCCTCGACGACCGCGCCCACCGGCTCGACGCTCGACGTCGCCGGCATGTCGGTCGGCTTCGGAGCCTCGTCGGTGGGGTCGGCGGCGGCTGCCGGAGCCTCGGGGGCGGAGGGGTCGGACGGCTCGGGCGACGGCTCGGTTCGCGCCTCGGGTTCGGACGCCACTTCCGGCTCGGCCGGCTCGGCAGCGGCGTCGGGCTCGGCCGCGGAGTCCGGCTCGGTCCGCGCTTCCGGCTCGGTCCGCGCTTCCGGCTCGGTCCGCGCTTCCGGCTCGACAGCAGCGTCGGGCTCGGCAGCAGCGTCGATCTCGGCCACGGCGTCCGGCTCGCTCGGCTCGGACGGGGCCACCGGGGCAGGCGGCACCGTCGGCACGGGCGGCGCCGACAGTTCGCCCCGCACCCCGGGCTCGCTGGGGACGGGTGGCGCGACCGAGCGGGCGGCGGGAGGAGCGGTGGCCACGGCCCACTGGTCGGTGAGCGGGCGGCCGTCCGGGCGGCGCCGGAACCACCAGACGCCCGCGCCCGCGGCCCCGGCCAGCAGCCCGACCAGCACGATCCCGCGCGTCGGTCGGCGTCGGTCGGCCATCGGGTCTCCCCTCGTGAAGTGCTGGGGCCAGCCTAGGCGTTCACCCACATGCCGCGTCGGGTGGCCCGTGGGGGCCGGGCGCAGGCCACCTCACCGACGTGCGTTCTTCACCTGCTCGTAGCGGTCCAACGCCTCCTGCCGCTCGGCCTTGTGGTCGACCATCGGCTCGGGGTAGCCCTCCGGCACCCCGACCTTCCACGGCTGGTGCACCGCCTTGCCCTCGATGCCGCGCAGCTCGGGGACGTACTTGCGCACGTAGTCGCCGTTCGGGTCGAAGCGCTCCCCCTGCGTGATCGGGTTGAAGACCCGGAAGTAGGGCGAGGCGTCCGTGCCGCTGCCCGCCGTCCACTGCCAGCCGTGCTGGTTGGAGGCGAGGTCGCCGTCGACCAGCAGCTGCATGAAATGGCGGGCACCCCACCACCACGGCAGATGCAGGTCCTTGACCAGGAAGGACGCCACGATCATCCGCACCCGGTTGTGCATCCACGCCTCCGCGCGCAGCTGGCGCATCCCGGCGTCGACGATCGGGAAACCGGTGCGGCCCTCCTTCCACGCCTCGAACGCGGCGTCGGCCTCCTTGCCGGTGGCGACCGGCAGGGCGTCGAAGGAGCGGTCGTAGTTGCGGCGGGCGGAGTCCGGGCGCTGGAACAGGATGTCCGCGTAGAACTCGCGCCAGGCGATCTCGGTCCGGTAGGTGTTCGCGCTCTCGGAGCGGCGCTGCGCCAGGTCGGCGAGGATCGTGCGGGGGTGGATGCAGCCGTACTTGAGGTACTGCGACATGCGCGAGGTCCCGGGCCGGTCGGGGCGGTCCCGGGTGTCGCCGTACTCGTCGACGATGTCGAGGAAGTCCCGCCACGCGGCGCGGGCCGCCCGCTCGCCGGGTTCGGGCAGCTCGGCGTCCACCGCGACGTCGTCGGGGACCCGGACGGCCCGGGGGCCGCCGTCCTTGTCCGACGGGTCCATCCAGGTCACGGTCGCCGCGGAGGTGTCGGCCGGGTCCCGCCAGCCGTGGTCCGCCCAGGCGCGGCGGAACGGGGAGAAGACCTTGAACGGGTCGCCGTCGGACTTCACGACCCGCCCGGGCGCGACGGCGTAGGGCGACCCGATCCGGTGCAGCTCGCGACCCGCGTCCGCCAGCGCCTTCTCGACGCCCTCGTCCCGCTTCGCGCCGTACGGACCGAAGTCCGCCGCCACGTGCACCACCGACGCGGACACGGCCTCGGCCACCCGCGGCACGACGTCCACCGGGTCGCCCTCGACCACCAGCAGCCGGTCGCCCAGCGCCGCGGACAGCTCCCGCAGGCAGCCGTAGAGGAAGGTCAGCCGCGCCCCACCGCTCGGGGCGATCAGCGCCGGGTCGAGCACGAACAGGGCCAACACCTCGTCGGAGTCGGCCGCGGCGAGGAAGGTGGGCTGGTCAGCGACCCGCAGGTCACGCCGGAACCAGACGATGGAGCGGTCGGGCATGGATCGACGCTAGCGGCGCAGGCCCCCACCCGCGCGTCGAGCCGACGTCCGGCGCACACGCCCGGGTGTCCGACTCGCGTGTCCGAAGGGAGGGACTCGCGGGTCGGGGGTCGTGCGTGGCGAGTGGTGCTCTGGCACCACTCGCCACGCACGGGCGCGTCAGCGCTTCTCGACGTCCACGTAGTCGCGGGCGCCGGAGCCGACGTAGAGCTGGCGGGGGCGGCCGATCTTGTTGGCCGGGTCCCCCATCATCTCGCGCCAGTGGGCGATCCAGCCCGGGAGCCTGCCGAGGGCGAAGAGGACCGTGAACATCTTGGTCGGGAAGCCCATGGCCCGGTAGATCACGCCGGTGTAGAAGTCGACGTTCGGGTAGAGCTTGCGCTCGACGAAGTAGTCGTCCGCGAGGGCCTTCTCCTCGAGCCGCATCGCGATGTCCAGCAGCGGGTCGGTCACGCCGAGGGCCTTGAGCACCTCGTCCGCCTTCTGCTTCACGATCTTGGCCCGCGGGTCGTAGTTCTTGTAGACCCGGTGGCCGAAGCCCATGAGCTTGACGCCCTGCTCCTTGTTCTTCACGCGCTCCATGAAGGCGTCCGCGTTGCCGCCCTCCTCCTGGATGCGGGTGAGCATCTCGAGGACGGACTGGTTGGCGCCGCCGTGCAGCGGGCCGAACAGGGCGTTGACGCCCGCGGAGATGGAGGCGAACAGGTTCGCCTGGGAGGAGCCGACGAGCCGCACCGTGGACGTCGAACAGTTCTGCTCGTGGTCCGCGTGCAGGATCAGCAGCGTGTCCACGGCCTTGGCCATGGTCGGGTCGACCTCGTAGGGCTCGGCCGGGAAGCCGAACGTCATGCGCAGGAAGTTCTCCACCAGGCCCAGCGAGTTGTCCGGGTAGAGGAACGGCTGGCCGACGGACTTCTTGTACGCGTAGGCCGCGATCGTGAAGACCTTGGCCATCAGGCGGACCGTGGAGAGCTCGACGGCGTCGTCGTCGAACGGGTCCAGCGAGTCCTGGTAGAAGGTCGACAGCGCCGAGACCGCGGACGACAGCACCGGCATGGGGTGCGCGTCCCGCGGGAAGCCGTCGAAGAAGCCCTTGAGGTCCTCGTGCAGCAGCGTGTGCCGCGAGATGTCCGTGGTGAACCTCTGCAGCTGCTCGGCGGTGGGGAGCTCGCCGTAGATCAGCAGGTAGGAGACCTCGAGGAAGCTCGAGTTGTCCGCCAGCTGCTCGATCGGGTAGCCCCGGTAGCGGAGGATGCCGGCGTCGCCGTCGATGTAGGTGATCGCGGAGGCGCAGGCGGCCGTGCTGGTGAATCCGGGGTCGAACGTCGTCATCCCCGTCTTCGCCAGGAGCTTGCTGACGTCGACCGCCGACGCTCCCTCGGTCGGCGTCTTGATCGCCATGTCGTGCGTGCCGCCCGGGTAGTTCAGGACGGCGGTGTCTTCGTCAGCCATGTGGAGGTTCCCTCTCACCCTGGTTTCTTCTGCGTTTCCGCCACGCTAGTGCGCCGGGGCGCGATCCGTACCCCTCGGGCGACGCCGTGACGGCCGTAAGCGGTAAGGATCACTCACCCGGACACCTCTTACGGGGTGTGGGCGACGGGCGCGCGGTACTCCCAGAACTCGCGGTAGCGGAACACGACCAGCAGGGTCACCACGACCACGGCGACGCCGCCGATCCAGGCCGCCGTCCCCGGCCCGACGGCGTCCGCCGCGGCACCGTGCCACAGGTCCGCCAGCCGCGGGCCGCCCGCGACGACCACGGTGAACACCCCCTGCATGCGCCCGCGCATCTCGTCGGTGGCCACGGACTGCAGCATCGAGTTGCGGTACACCGAGCTCACCAGGTCGGCCGCCCCGGCGACGGCCAGGAAGAACACGGCGAGCCACAACGAGGACGTCAGGCCGAAGAGGGCGACCCCCAGCCCCCAGACGCAGATCGCGAGGGTCACGGCCACACCCTGCCGGGCGACCCGCGCCAACCAGCCGGACAGCACCCCACCGGCGACCATGCCCAGGGGGATGGCCGCGAACAGCAGGCCCATCGCGAAGCCGCCGCCGACGGGATCCCCGAACACGGTGTGGCTGATCTCGGGGAACAGGACGCGGGGCATGCCGAAGGCCATCGCGACGATGTCGACGAGGAACGACACCAGCAGGATCTTGTGCATCGCGGCGTACCGGAACCCGTCCACGATCTGGCGCAGGCCCGCCTTGCGCGGGCTCGCCTCCTGCGGGGGCAGCGTCGGCAGCCGGAAGGTCGCCCACAGCGTGGCGAGCAGCAGGATCGCGTCGAGCAGGTAGATCATGCCCAGCCCGATGACCGGGATGAGGACGCCGGCCAGCAGCGGGCCCGCTACGGCGCCGAGCTGGGTGACCGTCATGTTCAGGGCGTTCGCGGCGGGCAGCTGGGCCGCCGGGATGAGCCGCGGGATGACCGCCGCGCGGGCGGGCATGTTCATCGCCAACATCGACGACTGGAGCGCGAACAGCACCAGGACGACCCAGACGTTCCCGATGCCGCTCTCGGCCACCACCCACAGCGCGAGCGAGGTCAGGGCGATGCCGGTGCCCGTGGCGAGCAGCATCACCCGGCGGTCGACCGCGTCCGCGATCGCCCCGCCCCACAACCCGAACACCACCAGCGGGACCAGGCCGAACGCCCCGGTCAGCCCCACGTAGGTCGAGGACTGCGTCATCGCGTAGATCTGCGCGGGGACGGCGACGACGGACAGCTGGGCGCCGATCGTCGTGACGACGCCTGCGGCCCACAGCCGCCGGTAGGCGGGCGTGCGCAGGGGGGTCGTGTCGGCGAAGGCGCCGCGCGCGATCCGGGACAGCCGGGTGCGGGCGTGCGGGGAGGAGGCGGAGGCGGAGGCGGAGACGACGGTGGGGGCCTCCGGCTCCGGGGGCAGCCGTGCGGTGTCCCCGTCGGCCGGTCCCGGGGTCGGGACGGTCGGCGGGTCCGGACAGAGGGGGTCCGTCGGCTGCTCCGGGGGTGGCGTACTCACGCCGCCATCACTACCACCGTGTCATGGCGCAAGCCTGATGACCTTCCAGGTGCGGGTGTCCCGGTCGCCCACGAACCGCAGCCGGTCGTGCATCCGGTCGGTGCGGCCCTGCCAGAACTCCACCTCGTCCGGCACGATCCGCCAGCCGCCCCAGTGCGGCGGGCGCGGGACGACCTCGGTGTCGGCGAACCGCCGCTCGACGTCCGCGAGCGCCTGGTCGAGCACGCTCCGGTCGGCGACGACGGCCGACTGGGCCGAGGCCCACGCGCCCAGCTGCGAGCCGCGCGGCCGGGTGGCCCAGTAGGCGTCGGCCTCGGCGTAGCTGGTCTGCTGCACGATCCCGCGCACGTGCGCCTGCCGGTGCAGCGGGTACCAGGGGAAGGTCGCGGACGCCTCGTGGGACTGCCGCAGGTCCTGGCTCTTCGCCGAGGTGAAGTTCGTGAAGAAGACGACACCCCGCTCGTCGAGGCCCTTGCACAGCACCGTGCGCGAGGCCGGCCTGCCCGCCGGGTCGGCGGTGGCCAGCACCATGGCGTTCGGCTCGGCGACCCCGGCCTCCTCGGCCTCGGCCAACCACGCCGCGAGCTGCTCGTGCCACGTGGGCGCGAGCTGGTCGACGTCGAACCCGCTCGTCTGGTAGTCGACCCGCATCCGCGCGAGCGTCGTGTCCGTCATGCCCAGACGGTAGGCAACCCCGGTGACGACGGAAAACCCTCCGTTCGGGTCCGTGACCCAGGACACCGCCCGGCCCGGCCCCGGCGTGAGAAGGTGACGACGGCATTTCTGGGATGTGGCCGACGGCGCCGACCGGTCCTCGTCGGTGTCCGACGACGAAGGAGAGACCCGGTGCCCGAGGACAACACTGCACCTCCGCCCCCGCCCGGTTTCAAGTCCGGTCTGGAGGGCCACGTCGCCTTCCGCACCGAGATCGCCGAGCCGGACAAGGACGGTGGCGCCCTGCGCTACCGCGGCGTCGACATCGAGGACCTCGTCGGGTCCGTGACCTTCGGCAACGTCTGGGCCCTGCTCGTCGACGGCCGCTTCGGACCCGGCCTGCCCCCCGCCGAACCCTTCCCCATCCCCGTCCACACCGGCGACGTCCGCGTCGACGTCCAGGCCGCCCTCGCCATGCTCGCGCCGCACTGGGGCTACAAGGCGCTCCTGGACACCGACCCCGGCGAGGCCCGCGACCAACTCGCCCGCGCCTCGGTCATGGCCCTGTCCTACGTCGCCCAGTCCGCCCGCGGCATCGGCGTCCCCGCCGTCCCCCAGTCCCGCATCGACCAGGCCCAGACCATCACCGAACGGTTCATGGTCCGCTGGAAGGGCGACCCCGACCCCGCCCACGTCAAGGCCATCGACGCCTACTGGGTCTCCGCCGCCGAGCACGGCATGAACGCCTCCACCTTCACCGCCCGCGTCATCGCCTCCACCGGCGCGGACGTCGCCGCCTCGCTCTCCGGCGCGATCGGCGCCATGTCCGGCCCCCTGCACGGCGGCGCCCCCGCCCGCGTCCTCCCCAT
Organism: Pseudonocardia oroxyli; assembly: GCF_900102195.1. GTDB lineage: Bacteria > Actinomycetota > Actinomycetes > Mycobacteriales > Pseudonocardiaceae > Pseudonocardia > Pseudonocardia oroxyli. The sequence goes on along the minus strand of NZ_FNBE01000009.1, from coordinate 102,144 downwards.
GATCGAGGAGGTCGAGCGCACCGGGGACCCGGAGGCGCTCGTCCGCGGCATCCTCGACCGCAAGGAGAAGCTCATGGGCTTCGGGCACCGGGTCTACCGGGCCGAGGACCCCCGCGCCCGCGTGCTGCGGCGCACCTGCCAGGAGCTGGGCGCCCCGCGCTACGAGGTCGCGGCCGGACTCGAGCAGGCCGCCCTGCGGATCCTGCGCGAACGCCGCCCCGACCACCCCATCGAGACCAACGTCGAGTTCTGGGCCGCGGTCATCCTCGACTTCGCCCAGGTCCCGCCACACATGATGCCCGCCATGTTCACCAGCGCCCGCACCGCCGGCTGGTCGGCGCACATCCTGGAACAGAAGCGCGAGAACAAGCTCGTCCGCCCCTCCGCCCAGTACATCGGCCCCGGCCCCCGCAAGCCCCAGGACGTCGAAGGCTGGGACCTGCTCACCTGAGCCGTGAGCGGCGATAGTCGCCATGGCGACTATCGCCGCTCACGGGGTGGTGGGGACCGGCGTGCGCTGCCTGCGGATCGCGATGCTGGCGAGCGCGGCGACGCCGCAGAGGACGGCGCCGCCGTACCAGGCGGCGTCGTAGCTGCCCAGCGCGTCCCGCACCAGGCCCGCGGCCAGGGCGGCGGCCGCCGCGCCGAGCTGGTGGCTCGCGAACACCCAGCCGAAGACGATCGGGGCGCGCGCCCCGAAGGCCTGCCGGCACAGCGCCATCGTCGGCGGCACCGTGGCGACCCAGTCGAGGCCGTAGAAGATGACGAACGCGAAGATGCTGGCGTCGAGGTCGGCGCCGAACAGCGGCACGAGCAGCGCCAGCGACACCCCGCGCAGCGTGTAGTAGGCCAGCAGCAGGATCCGCGGGTCGAAGCGGTCGGTCAGCCACCCGGAGCAGATCGTCCCGGCGATGTCGAAGATCCCGACGAGCGCGAGCAGGCTCGCCGCGGTGGTCGCGGGCATCCCGTGGTCGTGGGCGGCCGGGATGAAGTGCGACTGGACCAGCCCGTTCGTCGTGGCGCCGCAGATGAAGAAGCCGACCACCAGCAGCCAGAACGTGCGGCGGCGCGCGGCCTCGGCCAGCGTCCCCACCGCGAGGCGGGCGGCGCCCGACCGCAGCGGCTCGACGACGTCCTCCGCCGTACCGCCGTAGGGCAGCTCGCCGACGTCCGCGGGGCGGTCCCGCAGGAACGCCAGCACGACCGGCACCACGAGCAGGGCGGCCGCGGCGACCGCCACGGCGGCGGTGCGCCAGCCGTCGGTCTCCACCAGGTGGGCCAGCAGCGGCAGGAAGATCAGCTGACCGGTGGCCGTCCCCGCCGTCAGGACGCCGGAGACGAGCCCGCGGCGGGCGACGAACCACCGCCCGACGACCGTCGCCACCAGCGCCATCGCCATCGACCCGGTGCCCAGGCCCACGACCACGCCCCAGAGCAGCACGAGCTGCCACGACGCCGTCATGAACACCGTGAGGCCCGAGCCGATCGCGACCAGGACCAGCGCGACCGCCACGACCCGGCGCACCCCGAAGCGCTCCATCAGCGCCGCGGCGAACGGGGCGGTGAGCCCGAACAGCGCCAGGTTGACCGCGAGCGCACCGGAGATGGTGCCGATCGACCAGCCGAACTCGGCGTGCAGCGGCTCGACCATCACCCCCGGCGTCGAGCGGAAGGCGGCGGCGCCGATGAGCGCCAGGAACGTCGCGGCGGCGGCGTACCAGGCGGGGTGCACGCGCCGCCGGGACCGGAGTTCTGTCACGAAACCCAGCGTTCCCTACGGGACCGCCGCGGGGAAGTGGCCCGGCGGTCATGCGCCGTCAGGATCCGGTCACGCCGCGATCGAGGCCATCCGCCGGACCGTCTCGGCGAACTCCGCGAGCTCCACCCCGACGTCCGCGCTGCGGGGCCGCAGCAGCAGGCCCGCCGGACGCAGGCGCCGGACCAGGCGCTCGAGGTCCGCGCCCGGCGCGACCTCGACGACCGTGCGCAGCGCCGTGCCCCGCGGCGCGGGCGCACCGAGCGGCTGCGGCACGTACGCGCTCGCACCCGGCTGGGCGAGCCAGGTCGGCAGGCCGGTCACCCCGTGCCGACGGGCCAGCTCCGTGCGCACCTCGGCCGCGTGCGCAGCCGGGTCCCGGCCGGTCCCGCCCGGCGACCCGACGACGAGCTCGGCCCGCCCGCGCGCCCGCGCGGCCAGGTCCGCCAGGGACTCGGCATCCGTGGCGGACCGCCGCCAGTGGCCGCCGACCGCGAGGCCGATCCGGATCCGGGAGGTGCGCCCGGCCGCGACCGCCAGCGCCATGCCGGAGTCGCCGTAGCTGGCGGGCGCCTCGTGGCACCAGGCACGGGTGAAGCCCAGCTCCTCCGCGAGCGCGACGTGCTCGGGCGTGGCCACCCCGACGGCGAGTGCGCAGTCGATCTCCATGACGGTCCTTCCCTCACGACGCAGACCTCAGTCTTCTCGATCGATCCCGAAGCCTTGTTTCACGTGTCACCCGCTTGGCCGACACGCCGTGACGGAGGGACCTGCGGACGATCACCGCCCGTGCTGGGACGGGCCGACCCCACGCGCCCGCGCGCGACTTGCGACACTGGGACCCGTGAGCGACCTGCAGATCCCCGCGGACCTCCTGCCCGGCGACGGACGGTTCGGCTGCGGACCCTCGAAGGTCCGTCCCGAGCAGCTCGAGGCCCTCGCCCGGGCGGGCGACGTCATGGGCACGTCCCACCGCCAGAAGCCGGTGAAGTCCCTGGTCGGACGGGTGCGCTCCGGCCTGCGCGAGCTCTTCTCGCTGCCGGACGGCTACGAGGTGGTGCTCGGCGACGGCGGTTCCACCGCGTTCTGGGACGCCGCGGCCTTCGGCCTGGTGAAGGAGCGCTCGCTGCACCTCACCTACGGTGAGTTCTCCGCGAAGTTCGCCGAGACCACCCGGGGTGCCCCGTTCCTGGCCGACCCGGTGGTCGTCGCCGCGGACCCGGGCAGCGCGCCCGAGCCGACCGCCGACCCGTCGTGCGACGTGCTGGCCTGGGCGCACAACGAGACGTCGACCGGCGTCGCGGTGCCGGTCGTGCGGCCCGAGGCGGCGATCGACGGCCAGCTCGTCGTCATCGACGCCACCTCCGGCGCCGCGGGCCTGCCCGTCGACATCACGCAGGCGGACGCCTACTACTTCGCCCCGCAGAAGGGCTTCGCCTCCGACGGCGGCCTGTGGCTCGCGCTGATGAGCCCCGCCGCGCTGCAGCGCGTCGCCGACCTCGCCGCGGGGGACCGCTGGATCCCGCCGTTCCTGTCCCTGGCCACGGCCGTCGACAACTCGGTGAAGGACCAGACCTACAACACCCCGGCCGTCGCCACCCTGATCATGCTGGCGGACCAGATCGACTGGATGCTCGGCCTCGGCGGGCTCGACGGGTGCGTGGCCCGGACCAAGGACTCCTCCGACCGGCTGTACACCTGGGCCGAGAAGTCCGAGTTCGCCACGCCGTTCGTCACCGACCCGGCGCACCGCTCGCAGGTCGTCGGCACGATCGACTTCGCGGAGTCCGTGGACGCCGCGGCGGTCGCCAAGGTCCTGCGGACCAACGGGGTCGTCGACACCGAGCCCTACCGGAAGCTGGGCCGCAACCAGCTCCGGATCGGCATGTTCCCGGCCGTGGAGCCCGCGGACGTCTCGGCGCTGACCGCGTGCGTCGACTGGGTCGTCGAGCACCTCTGACCGATCCCGCCGTCGAGAGGGGCCGGGCCGCGTGGTCCGGCCCTTTTTCCACGCCCGAGCGTGACGGAATGTAGTCACACCAGTAACATCCACCCCACACTGCTCGACTCCGGCACGCCTTGTGACCGCTCGGGGTCGTGCTCGTCGGGAGAGGCACGGGAAACGCCCGGTAGCGGGCACGGCGCGCCTCACCCGTCGGACACGATTCGGCATCTACCGTCACCCGGACGGGGGCCGAGGTCGGGCTTCGGGCGAGTGCGGAGGTGCGGCGGAGATGCGGTCGTTGCGGGTCGTCGGGATCGCCGAGGACGGTGCGGTGGTCCTGGAGGACTCGGCGCGCCGCGAGCGGTACACGGTGCCCGCGGACGAACAGCTCCGCGCCGCCGCCCGGGGAGACCTGACGCGGCTCGGCCAGATCGCGATCGAGTTGGAGAGCCAGTTGCGCCCACGCGAGATCCAGGCCCGCATCCGTGCCGGGGCGTCCGTGGACCAGGTGGCCGCCGCCGCCGGGGTGCCCAGCCAGAAGATCGAACGGTTCGCCTACCCCGTGCTGCTCGAACGCGCCCGCACGGCCGATCTCGCGCGCAACGCCCACCCCGTCCGCGAGGACGGCCCGGACCTGCGGACGCTCGACGAGACCGTCGCGCACACCTTCGGGCTGCGCGGCCAGGACCCGACGACCGTCGACTGGGACAGCTGGAAGGGCGAGGACGGCAAGTGGGTCGTCGGCCTGTGCTGGCGGTCCGGGAAGTCGGACATCCGCGCGCACTGGAGCTTCCAGCCCGGCGCGCACGGCGGCACCGTCACCGCGCTCGACGAGCACGCCCGGGACCTGGTCGAGGGCCGCCCGCAGCAGCCGCTGCGGCCCGTCGGCCCGGTGATCGACATGGCGCGCACCGAGGAGGCCGAGGCACCGGCCGCGGAGGCGGAGCAGGCGAGCGAGAGCGTGCCCGCGGCGGTGAACGGGGGCGCCCCGATCGCGCCGGAGCAGCGCCGCGCGGCCACCGCGCGGACCGCCGTCCGCACCCGCACCGAGTCGCGCACCGAGTCGCGTACCGAGTCGCCCCGCACCGAATCACCCCGTACCGAGAGCGCCCGGCCCGTGCAGCGGGAGGCGGCGCCGACCCACCCGGCCGCCCGCAACAGCGACACCCGCCCGGCTCCCGAGCCCACCCCTGAGCCGACCCCCGAACCCGTCCCCGAGCCCGCTCCCGAACCCGCAGCCGCAGCCGCCGAGGCGGAGCCGCAGGCCGAACCGAGCAAGCAGCCCCCGGCCCGCCCGCGCGCGAAGAAGGGCAAGCCCGTCATGCCGAGCTGGGACGAGGTCCTCCTGGGCGTCCGCGGCAAGTAAGGGCGGCAAGTAAGCGCATTGTGGCTCCACCACTGGCGTTCTGCGGCCGCGAAACGACAGTTGTGGCTCCCTGATGCGTGGGGCTAGGTGAGGAACTCCCCCAACAGGAGCACCACCCAGGCCGCGGCCAGGCCTGCGGCCACACCCAGGGCGATCCAGCGCCAGAACCGCTGCCTGCGGGCGAGCCAGAGCGACGGCGCGAGCCCGCCGACGACCAGCAGGTTCGCCGGGATCCACAGCAACCCGAACGCCTCGCCGAAGGCCCGGGACAGCGCGACGTCCCCGATGGCCGCGAGCACCGCGAAGAAGGCGGCGACGGGCAGGCCGGTCTCCCAGGGGGTCGGCTCGCTCGGCGCCGTGCGGGGCAGCGGGATCGGCCCGGTCTGGGAGCGCCCGACCACCCGCTCGCGCCCGCCGGTCAGCGGGTCGACGTACTCGACGGGCCTGCCCAGGGCGTCGGACACCCGGCCGGCGAGCTGCCTGCCGCGGCGGGACACGATGTCCCGCTGCTCCGGCAGGATCGGGGCGCCCGCGATGCTGGTCGCGACCGCGGCCCACTGCTGCAGGTCGGACGTCAGGTCCTCGGGCAGGCCGGCATCGCCCGGTCGCCTCTCGCCGAGCACCACCCGACCCCCCGCACCGAGGTGCACCGGTTCAGAGTACGGACGCCGCCACGGCATGGAAGGCCACGGCCGCAGCCGTTGCCACATTGAGAGAGTCGACGCCCGGGGCCATGGGGATGCCGACGCGGACGTCCGCGGCGGCGAGTGCGGCGTCCGTCAGGCCCGGGCCTTCGGCGCCGAGCAGCAGCGCGACCCGGGACCCGGCCAGCCCCGCGGGCAGCGGGGTGCCGGACGGGGTCAGGGCCGCGACGGTCAGCCCGCTCTCGCGCAGCAGGTCCAACGAGTCCGGCCACGGCTCGTCGAGGTGGGCGAACGGCACGCGCAGGACGTGGCCCATCGACACCCGGACCGAGCGCCGGTACAGCGGGTCGGCGCAGCGCGGGCCGAGCAGGATCCCGTCGACTCCCAGCGCGGCGGCGTTGCGGAACAGCGAGCCGAGGTTCTCGTGGTCGTTGACCCCCTCGCAGACGGCGAGCACCCGTGCCGTCCGGGCGAGGGACGCGGCGTCCACGGGCGCGGCCCGGTCGGCGACGGCGAGCACGCCCCGGTTGAGGTGGAACCCGACGGTCGTCGCCATCGTGTCGGCACTGGCCGCGTAGGCGGGGACGTCCAGGGGCGCCAGGTCGACGGACAGCTCCTCGATCCGGCGGGGGACGCCCAGCAGCGACCGGACGGGGTAGGGGGACTCCAGCAGACGCCGTACCACCACGACGCCCTCTGCGATGACCAGCCCGCGGCCACCCGGACGATCCGGCCGGCGGTCCGCCGTCGTGAGGTCGCGGTAGTCGTCGAGCCGCGGGTCGGCGGGGTCGTCCACGGTGGTGATGATGGCCACGATGACCGATCGTCCCAGGTCGTCTGCCGTTCGTCGCACCGGGTCGCCCGGACAGCCGGTACCGCCAAAGTCGGGGATGTGTCACGGTGGAAAACCGCGCGCCTTTCGAGGGCGCGGCAGGAGGAGGCATCGGGAGAGCATGGGCCAGGACGTCGACCGGACCCGGTTCAGTCGGCGGGAGCGCCAGCGGTATCGAGCCAAGGTGCAGCGTTGCCTCGAGGCGTTGACGACGATGCTGCGGGAGCACCCGTTCGCCGAGGACGACCCGATGACCGGCATCGAGGTGGAGCTCAACCTGGTCGACGGCGCCCTCGCTCCCGCGATGACCGGCCGGGAGGTGCTCCGGGCCATCGGTGGCACCGAGTTCCAGACCGAGCTGGGCCGCTGGAACATCGAGCTGAACCTGCCGCCGCGCCCGCTGCCCGGCGACCAGTGGCGCCACCTCGAGCACGAACTGCTCGACGAGCTGGCCGTCGCGGGCGCGAAGGCGCGGGACTGCTCGTCCAGCATCGCCATGATCGGGATACTGCCGACCCTGGAGCGGAACCACCTCGTCTCGGACTCGATCTCGGCGGACGATCGTTACGCCGTCCTCAACGAGCAGATGCTCGCCGCGCGCGGCGAGCCGATCCACATCGACATCGCGGGCGGCGACCCGGCGGGCAGGCACGCGGTGGCCGCCGAGCGGTTCGCCGCGGACTTCGAGACGATCATCCCCGAGGCCGCCTGCACGTCGATGCAGCTGCACCTGCAGGTCTCGCCGAGCTCCTTCCCGGCGTACTGGAACGCGGCGCAGTGCCTCGCGGGCGTGCAGCTCGGGCTGGGGGCGAACTCCCCGTTCCTCCTCGGCTCGCGGCTGTGGGCCGAGACCCGGATCCCGCTGTTCACCCAGGCCTGCGACGTCCGGACGGTCGAGCTGCGCAACCAGGGCGTGCGGCCGCGGGTGTGGTTCGGCGAGCGCTGGATCTCCTCCGTGCTGGACCTGTTCGCCGAGAACGCCCGATACTTCCCCGGCATCGTCCCGTTCCCCGGGGACTCGGATCCGATCTCCACGCTGCACGAGGGCGGCGTCCCCGACCTCGACGAGCTGAAGCTGCACAACGGCACGATCTGGCGCTGGAACCGTCCGGTGTACGACGTGGCGGACGGCCAGCCGCACATCCGCCTGGAGAACCGGGTGCTCCCGTCTGGGCCGACCGCCGTCGACATGGTGGCGAACGCGCTGTTCTTCTACGGGCTGCTGCGCGTGCTCGTCGAGGCGGACCGCCCGCTGTGGCAGTCGATGAGCTTCGAGGCCGCCGAGGAGAACTTCTCGACGGCCGCACGCCACGGCATGGACGCGCCGCTCTACTGGCCGGGGACCGGGTGGATCAAGCCGGACGAGCTCGCCCTGCGCAAGCTCCTCCCGCTCGCCCACGAGGGCCTCTCCCGGTGGGGGGTGACGCCCGCGGTGCAGGACCGCTACCTGTCCGTCATCGAGCGGCGGTGCGTGACCGGGCAGACCGGCGCCGCCTGGCAGCTGCAGACCGTCGCCGCGCTGGAGCGGCGCGGGGCGTCCCGGGCGGGCGCGTTGCACGGGATGCTGGAGCGGTACCTGGAGTTCTCCGAGGCCAACGAGCCGGTGCACGCCTGGCAGCTGCCCGGCCCGCGCTGACGCGCCCGTGCGCGACCGGAGCAACGGCAGCTCGCGCATCCCGCCCGGCCACGGGACACCGCAGGAACGGCCGACCGCCGCGTTCGCGATCGTGAACGGGATCCCCCGAAACCGCCCGGACGCGGCGCCGGGTTCCTAGCGTGCCCCCTCGTCGTCGGCAGCCCGCCGGCGAGGGGAGGCAGCACCATGTCGGCGTTCCGGTTCTTCGGCAGGCCCGAGCCCGCCGAGCGCGAGATCGCGCCCGACAGCGCGACGGGCCACGCGCGCCCCGCCCGCCGCGCGGAGGACCTCCTGGCCCCGCCCCCGCAGGCGTGGGGCGGGCCTCCCCACGGAGCGGCCGGCGGGCCGGAGCCGTACCCGGAGACCAGGCCCCGTCCGGTGGACACGCACGGGTGGGCGGGTGCTCCGGTCGGCGGCGGGTGGTCCGCTGCGCCGGAGCCGTACCCGGAGGCCCGGCCCGGCCCGATGGACACCCACGGATGGGCTCCGGTCGGCGGCGGGTGGTCCGCTCCCACCGAGGCGCCCCGGTGGACGGACACCCCGGCGCAGGTGCAGGACGAGACCCCGTACTGCGCCTGCACGGTGCGCGAGGGCGACCCACACCCGGCGGAGGCCGCCGCGCTCGCGACCGCGTTCGCCGCCGACTACCTGTCCTGGGACGAGGACGACCCCGACCTGCGGGCCCACGTCCTCGGCGAGTACCTGGCCGCCCGCCGCCCCGTGCTGCTGGGGTGGTCCGGACAGGGCAGGCAGCGGGCGGACTTCGCGGTCCCCGGCGTGGTCCGCCCGGACGGCGACGGGCGCGTGCTGGTGGACGTCCGCGTCCGGGTCACGCCCTACCGCCGGGTCCCCGGCGGCAGGCCCCTCCCACCCGACGATCCGGACGAGGACGGCCCCACCGTGCCCGCCGCCGCCCCGGCGCCCGCGGCCCGCGGGTGGCGCGGACTGCCCGGCCGCTGGGTGCGGCTCAGCGTCGCGGTGCTCGCGGCGGGCGACCGGCTCGTCGTCGACGCCGAGGACGAGTCCGAGGACCCCTGGGTCGAGCCCGCGCCCGAGCTCGCCGACGACCTCCCCGAGGAGACCCTGTGAGCGGCTACCGACCGCCGATCGTCGCCGGGGTGTCCGGCGGGGTCGGCACCACGATCCTCGCGCTCGCGCTCCACGGGCGGGACGCGGGCACCGACACGGCGCAGGCCGACCTCCTGGTGTGCCGCAGCAGCGTCGAGTCGCTCGACCGGGCCGCCCGGATCGCCGACCTCGCCTGGCCGGGTCGCTACCCCGTCCTGCTCGTCACCCTCGACGGCACCGAACGGCGCCCGCCCGCGCGGCTCGCGCGGCTCCACGACCGCTGGACGGCGGTGGTTCCCGTCCCGCACGTCGCGCTGTGGCGGGAGCTGGCCGATCCCTACCGCGAGGCCGCGGGGCTGCTCGGGTCGCCGCGGGCGGACCTGCCCCGCCCGGTCCGGGCCCTGGCGGACGCGATCCGGCGCGCCGCCCGGGTCGTCGCGGAGTCGGGCCGGCTGTCGGGCCCGCCGACCGCGCCGACGGACCGACCCGCAGCGGAGGTCGTCCCCGCACCGACCGGGTTCGGCACGGGCCTGCCGCACGCCCCGTTCCCCGGGCCTGTCGCGGGGCCGCCGCCCGCCACCGGCCACTTCCCCGCCGCCGGGCCGATCCCCGGGCCGTTCCCCGCCACCGGGCCGATCCCTACCGCCGGGCCGATCCCTACCGCCGGGCCGTTCCCCGCTGCCGGGCTCGTGTCGGCCACCGGGTCGTTCCCCAGTCCGATGCCGCCCGGCCCGCCGCCGCGCTGGGCCCAGGCCGTCCCGCACGAGATCGGCACCGCCGCCGGATCGGCGCCACACGGCACCGCCGAGGACCGGCACGGGCTCGCGGTGCCACCCCACCCGCCGGCACCGAAGGCCCCGGTGCAACCCGACGAGCCCGGGCCGCTCCGACTCGTCCACACCCCTGTTGATTCCACTGTGGACTCCACAGGCTGTGGAGAACCCGAGCACCGGCTGCCCGAGCTCCACCCGGTCCGCGGGATCCGGGTGCTCGACGCGGGCGGGGTCGCCGGATGAGGGCCCGGCGGTAGCGGTGCGACTCCTGCTCGCCGCGGTCCTGACGGCCGGGGCCACCCTCACCGCGCCCCCGACCACGCCGGCGGCCGCGATCACCACGGTCACCACCCCACACCAGCCGGTCGTGGTCGTGCCCGCGCCGGCTCGCGCCCCCTTCCCGGAGCGGTGGAGTGCCCTGGCCTGCCCCGAGCTGGCGCCGAACGCGCCGGACGGGCGGGTCCGCCGCGTCGCGGCACGCACCGACGAGCCTGCTCCCCTCACGCAGCTCCGCCGGGCCTGCTCCCGGGTCCGCAGCGGGCTCGCCGCACTCGCGCGCACACCCGTCGCACCGGCCGTCGGGCCGGAGGCGCTGCGGCGCAGCGTGTCCGCGGCCGTCGAGCGGGCGGCGGCGACACCCTCGCCGCCGGCGCCGCCGGTGCCCTGGACCGGCGGGGCGTCCGGCTGCGCCGTGCCGGATCCGACCGGCGGCGGAGGTTGTGTCACCGAGGCGACGCGGCACGGGCTCGCCGCGGTCGAGGCCGCGTTCGGCCCCCTCGCCGCCGGGCCGACCGTCCGGTCCGCGAGCTGCTGGGACGAACACGCCTGGAACCCCACCAGCGACCACCCGCGCGGTCGGGCCTGCGACCTCTTCCCCGGCACCGCGGGCGCGTTCCCCTCCGACGCCGAACAGGCGGCCGGCTGGCGGGTCGCGGACTACCTGCGCGCCCACGCCGACGCGCTCGACGTCTCGTACCTGATCTGGCAGGGCCGCTACTGGGATCCGTCGGTCCGCGACGGCGACGGCTGGGGCAGGCCGTACTCCAGCACGGTCTACGACACCGCGGACGTCACCAGCGGCCATTACGACCACGTCCACGTGAGCTTCGCCGAGTGAGGTCCGATGCTTGAGCTCCCCCCGCAGCTCGTCCGGTTGCTGGTCACCGGCCTGACCACCCTCATCGGGTTCCTCTCGCCGACGCCCGCCGAGACCGTCGCGCCCCTCGTGCCCGTCGTCCGGACCGCGGCCGAACGGGCGGAGAGCGGCGGTGAGCGGGTCCGCCGGATCCCCGCCCCACCCCGCCGCGGCGCGGACGCGCGGTCGGGTAGGAACACCACGGTGATCCCCGACGACGACGCACCCACCGGAGGCGCGGGCGAGGCGACCCGACCCGATCGCGAACGCGGGAGGCCTGCGGACACCGAGCCGCGCACGGGCCGGACCGGCACCGGGACGACCGGCGGGAGCCGTGCGAGCGGCGGGTCCGGCGCCGGCGACCCCACCGCCGCGGCGACGCACGGCTGGGGCACCCCGACCCGGGTGGACGAGTTCGACGGCGGCGTCGGTGGGGACTGGGGGATCTACGACGGCTCCGGCCACGACGGCAACGGCCGCCGCTCCCCCAGCGCGATCTCCGTGGCCGACGGGATCATGACGATCACCGGCACCCCCGACGGCACCACCGGCGGCATGGCGTGGAACCCCGGCCGCATGTACGGCCGCTGGGAGGCCCGCGTCCGCTCCCCCGCGGGCGACCCCGACTACCACTCCGTGCTGCTGCTCTGGCCGGACGCGGAGAACTGGCCGGTGGGCGGCGAGGTGGACTTCATGGAGATCTCGGACGCCTCGCGGCAGAACGTCGAGATGTTCCTGCACTACGGCGCGGACAACTCGCAGGTGCAGGGGGACGTGGACATCGATGCCACCGAATGGCACACCTGGGCGGTCGAGTGGACGCCCGACCACATCGCGGCGTTCGTCGACGGCGAGGAGTGGTGGCGCACCGACGACACCGGGATCCTGCCGCCCGGGCCGATGCACCTGACGATCCAGCTCGACAACTTCGGCGGCCCCGGCCGGGAGACGCAGATGCACGTGGACTGGGTCAGGGAGTACGACGTGTGAGAGGAGCGTGCGGAACGCACCATCGACGCCCGAAGGGCCCCGGCCGATGCGGCCGGGGCCCTTCGTTCCCGAACTGACGCGCCGCTCCCACCACGAAGCGACGTGACTGAAGTTAGCCTACCCTCATCTTCGCCGCAAGACCCGGACCGAAATCCGCGCGAGATCCGTCCGTCCACGCTCTACCGTCCGCGTGTGAACGACTCCCGCCGCGCGCTCGCGGCCGTCGCGGTGACCGTCCTCGCGTGGGCGAGCGCGTTCGTCGGCATCCGGTTCGTCGGGCGCGCCTACGACCCGGGCTCGCTCGCCCTGGGCCGCCTGCTCGTCGGCACCCTGGCGCTCGGCGCGATGCAGCTGGCCCGGGGCCGCTGGGTGCGTCCGACCGGGCGGGAGTGGGGACTGCTCGTGCTCTGCGGCGTGGCCTGGTTCGCGGTGTACAACCTGGCGCTCAACGCCGCGGAGCAGCGGGTCGACGCGGGGACCACGGCGATGCTGGTCAACATCGGCCCGATCCTGATCGCCCTGTTCGCGGGCCTGCTGCTCGGCGAGGGCTTCCCGCGGCCGCTGCTGGTGGGCGCGGCGGTCGCGTTCGGTGGCGTTCTGGTGATCGGCGCGGCCACCGCGACGGGCGAGCAGACCGACCTGCTCGGCGCCGCGCTCTGCATGGTCGCCGCGGTGACCTACGCCGTCGGCGTGCTCGCCCAGAAACCCACGCTGCGCAGGATCCCCGCCCTGCAGGTCACCTTCCTCGCCTGTGCGATCGGGACGGTGGGCTGTCTGCCGTTCGCGCCGGCGCTGGTCACGGACCTCGCGAGCGCGCCGGTGTCCGCCACCGCGGCGTTGGTCTACCTCGGGCTCGTGCCGACGGCGCTCGCGTTCAGCACCTGGGCCTACGCCCTGTCCCGGATGGACGCGGGCCGCCTCGGCGTGACCACCTACCTCGTGCCGCCGATCACCGTGGCGATGGCGGCGGTCCTGCTGGCCGAGGCGCCGCCCGTGCTCGCCCTCGCCGGCGGCGCGTTGTGCCTGGTCGGCGTGGCCCTGACGCGGATCAGGCCCCGCGACCGGAGCCGCGGGGCCTGACCTCTTCCCGAACTGACGCGCCGCTCCCACCACGAAGCGACACGAGTGAAGTTAGCCTAACCTCACTTGCTCGTCAACCCCGCGTCGCCACTGCTGTCGCCAGCCACCCTCGCCGCGACGCGCGAGCACCACCGCGACGGCCAGGACGGACAGGACCGTCACCACCCCGCCGACGATCAGCGGGGAGCGACCGCCGAAGTGCTCGGCCACCACGCCGAGCACGGGGGCGCCCAGCGGCGTACCCCCCAGCAGCAGGAGCATGTAGATGCCCATGACCCGCCCACGCACGGTCGGGTCGACGGAGAGCTGGACCGCGGAGTTCGCGGACGTCGTGAAGAGCAGCGCGGCCAGCCCGACGGGGACGAGCGCGAGCCCCGCGGTCAGGTAGGTCGGCATGGACCCGGCCACCACGAGCAGCACCCCGAACACCACGCCCGACCCGGCGACCATGCGCAGCCGCGGCTTGGTTGTGCGTCGCGCGGCGAACGTGGCGCCGAGGACGGACCCGACCGCCAGCAGCGTGGTGAGCAGGCCGTAGCCCTGGGCGTCCCGACCGAAGACGTTGCGGGCCAGCAGGGCGATGGTCATGAAGAAGTTGATCCCGAACGTCGAGACCAGGAACACGAGCACCATGATCGCGACGAGGTCCGGACGCGCGCGGACGTAGGCCAGCCCGTCGCGCAGCTGGCCGGGCGCGCGCGGCACCCGCTCGCTGCGGTAGAGCCGCTCGGGCCGCATCAGCAGCAGGCCGGAGATCACGCCGACGAAGCTCGCCGCGTTGATCAGGAAGACCCACCCGGTCCCGACCGCGACGATGAGCGCCCCCGCCACGGCGGGCCCGATGATCCGCGCCAGGTTGAAGACCATCGAGTTCAGCGCGACGGCGTTGACGACCTGCCCCGGCCCCACCATCTCGCTGACGAACGACTGCCGCATCGGGGTGTCGAACGCGGAGAAGCAGCCCAGCAGCAGGCACAGCAGGTAGACGTGCCACAGCTGGACGACGCCGGTGAGGACCACCGTGCCCAGCGCCACCGCGCAGAGCCCCATCGCCGCCTGGACGACGACCAGCACGATCCGCTTGTCCACCCGGTCGGCCAGCACACCGCCCCACAACGTGAGGAACAGCATGGGGGTGAACTGCAGCGCGGCCGCGATCCCCAGCGCCGTCGCGCTCCCGCCCGTCAGGTCCAGGACCAGCCAGTCCTGGGCGATGCGCTGCATCCAGGTGCCGACGTTCGACACGATCTGACCGGACAGGAACAGGCGGTAGTTCGGGACGCGCAGCGAGACGAACATGCCTGCTCGAGTCTCGACTGCCGTCACATTTGATTAGCTTACAGCAATGACCTGAGGGGTCCGATGGCGAAGTAGCCCACGAACGCCACGGCGACGACCCACATCAGCGGGTGCACCTGCCGGGCCCGGCCCGTGGTCGCCGAGAGCAGCACGTAGCTGATGAACCCCGCGCCGATGCCGTTGGCGATGGAGTAGGTGAACGGCATGACCACGACGGCGAGGAACGCCGGCAGCGCCGTGCGCAGATCGGTCAGGTCGATGCCGCTGACCTGCCGGAACATCATCGCGCCGACGATCACCAGGGCGGGCGCGGCGGCCTCGACCGGCACGATCGCGTAGAGCGGTGTGAAGAACATGGCGAGCAGGAACAGCACGCCGGTCACGACGTTCGCGAGACCGGTCCGCGCCCCCTCGCCGATCCCGGAGGCGGACTCCACGAACACCGTGTTCGACGAGCTCGACCCCAGACCCCCCGCCACCGCACCCGCGCCCTCGACGACGAGGGCCCTGCCGATGCCCGGCAGCGTGCCGTTCTCGTCCGCGAGCCCCGCCTGCCGGCCGAGCCCGGTCATGGTGCCCATGGCGTCGAAGAAGTTCGCCAGCACCAGCGTGAAGATCAGCAGTGCGACGGTGAGGACGTCGAGCCGGGAGAACGCCCCGAACGACACCTGCCCGACGAGCGAGAGGTCCGGCAGCCCGACGATGCGGTCCGGCAGGGCGGGCACCGACAGCGACCAGCCCTTCGGGTTCGTCGCCGACGAGCCCACCTGCACGATCGCCTCGACGACGATCGCCACGACCGTCGTGGCGGCCACGCCGATCAGCAGGCCCGCCCGCACCCCCTTCACCACCAGCACGCCGGTGAGCAGCAGGCCGAAGACGAACACCGCCGTCGGCCAGGAGGCGATCGACCCGCCGATGCCCAGGCCGACGGGCACGGTGGTGTTCGCGGCGTCCGGCAGCCTGCGGACGAAGCCGGAGTCCACCAGGCCGATCAGCGCGATGAACGCCCCGATGCCGACGGCGATGGCGGCCTTGAGCGAGGCGGGCACGGCGTTGAACACCGCCGTGCGGAACCCGGTGACGGCGAGCAGGACGATGACCAGGCCGTCGATCACGACCAGGCCCATGGCCTCCGGCCAGGTCATGAGCGGCGCGATCGTCACCGCGAGCAGCGTGTTGATGCCCAGACCGGTGGCGATGGCGAACGGCAGGTTGGCGATGAGCCCGAACAGGATCGTCATGACGCCCGCGACGAGCGCCGTCACGGCCGCCACCTGCGAGATCGGCAGGATCGCACCGAGGACGTCGGTCTTGGCCCCGGGATCGGTCGGCGCGAGGCTGCCGAGGATGAGGGGGTTGAGGACGATGATGTAGGACATCGTCACGAAGGTGACGAGTCCGCCGCGCAGCTCCCGGGGAACCGTGGACTCCCGCTGCGACACCGAGAAGAGCCGCTCGATCACCGGCACACCGTAGGGGCAATCCCCAGCGCGTGCTCAGGTCGTCACCGGTACGGTTCGCGGCATGGTCGACCCGCCCGCGCTGCCCCGCGGCACCACCGACGTCACGTTGGTGGTCGCGATCGGCACGCTGGCCTGGGTCACCGGGGCCGCCGTGCTGTTCCTCGCCCACGTGGTCGGCGGCCGCCCGCTGGACGTCTGGTTCACCACCTGCGTGGTCGGCGCGGGCCTGGGCGCCCTGGGCTTCGGGGTGTTCCGCTGGCAGCGCGCGGCGGCCCGCCGCGGCGCCCGCGGCGCCCAACGCGGCCTCGAGGACTGACCCGCCCGTCTCATCCCGCGCGGCGAGCGGCGCGTTCGCTCACACCTGCTGAGCGAACGCACCGTTCGCCGGGTGGGGGCGGCATAGGGTTGGGGCATGACCGCACGTCCCACCGCCGTCGTCACCGGGGCCAGCTCCGGCATCGGCGCCGCCACCGCCCGCGCCCTGGCCGCCGCCGGGTTCCACGTCGTCCTCGGGGCCCGCCGGGTGGACCGGCTGACCGCCATCGCCAAGGAGATCGACGGGACCGCGCTGCCCCTCGACGTGACCGACAAGGCGTCGGTCGCCGCCTTCGTCGAGGCGGTCCCGGAGTGTCGGCTGCTCGTCAACAACGCCGGCGGCGCGAAGGGGCTCGAGCCGGTCGAGGAGGCCGACGAGGCCAATTGGATCTGGATGTACGAGGTCAACGTGCTCGGCACGCTGCGCCTGGTCCAGGGCCTGCTGCCGACGCTGCGCGCCTCCGGGGACGGTCACATCGTCACCGTGACCTCGATCGCCGCGCTGCAGTCCTACGACAAGGGCGCCGGCTACACCGGGGCCAAGCACGCCCAGGCGATGCTGCACCGCACCCTGCGCGGGGAGCTGCTGGGCGAGCCGATCCGGCTCACCGAGGTCGCGCCGGGCATGGTCGAGACGGAGTTCTCCCTGGTCCGCTTCGGGGGCGACCAGGAGAAGGCGGACAACGTCTACCGCGGGCTCACCCCGCTCACCGCGGAGGACGTCGCGGACGTCATCGCCTTCGCCGCCACCCGGCCCAGCCACGTCAACCTGGACCAGATCGTGCTCAAGCCCAGGGCCCAAGCGGACGCGATGCGCGCCCACCGGGACGCTTAGACCCCTTCGTCGGACGCGCGGTTCTCCTCCGCGGCGTCGGCAGGGGCGTTGCCGTCGAGGGCTCCGGCGATGCGCTCCTCCGACTCCTCCAGGATCTGCTCGGCCTCGTCGCGGCGGTCGGTGACGTCCCCCGCGGCGCGCTCCTCCGGGAGCGGCTCGGCGCGGGTCTCGGCGCGCTCGGCGGGGATCTCGTTGACGGACGGATCGGTCATGCCCTCGGCCTACCCCGTCAGAGCGCGGACAACTCCTGCCACTGGGCCCAGCTCAGGGTCCAGTCCCACACGTCCCCGTCCCGCGCGGAGAGCTGCACCGGGGTGCCGGTGACCTCGACGGGGTCGCCGTAGAGGGCGGTGTCGTAGTAGGCGCGGGCGTTCTCGGTGGACAGGTTGATGCAGCCGTGGGTCACGTTCGACGAGCCCTGCGCACCCGCCGAGGCGGGGTTGGCGTGGATGAACTCGCCGTTGTTGCTCATCCGCACGGCCCACTTCTCCATGACGTCGTAGCCGTACTGTTGGCTGGTCATGCGCTTGTCGGTGAACTTCTCCGTGACCACGTGCACCCCGGAGCGGGTGTTGCGGTCCGGGTCCGACGCGAGGCCGTAGCTGGCCGGGTAGTCCGCGACCTGCTGCCCGTCGCGCTCGACGACCATCCGGAACGACTGCGCGTCCGCCTTCACGATCTGCGCGCGGCCGATCTCGAAGTCGCTGGTCACGTCCGCGGCGCCGTACCGGCCGCCGCCGTAGGAGACGCCGTAGAGCTTCGCCCCGACGTGGACCTTCGTGTACGCGGGCCAGTACTCCTTGGGCCGCCAGTGCACGCGCGAACCGCCCGCCTCGTCCGGCAGCCAGCCCCAGGCGCCCTCGACCGGGACCGAGGTCTCCACCGTGAGCGCCCGCTCGACGGCCGCCCGGTCCTCCACGTGGGCGTTGAACTGGATCTCGATCGGCGCGGCGACGCCGACGGTGCGCCCGTCCCCGATGTTGAGCACACCGCGGACGACCTTCGCGGGCGCCAGGGTGTGGAAGCCGCCCGCCAGCGGGACGGCCACGCCGTCCGCACCGACGGCGGTGCCGGTCCAGGTGTACTGCGCGTCGTACCCCAGCGGCTCGGTGGTGCTCCAGGTGTTCCCGGTCAGGGTGCCCGCGACCGGCTCACCCTTCGCGTTCACCAGGGACACCTGCGCGAAGGTGCCGTCGCTCACCGTGACGGTGGCGGGCGCGGTGGGGGCGACGTCGGTCGCGCCCGGACCCGGCGCGTAGGCCACCGTGGCGGACTTCGCGAGCAGGGTCGGCAGACCCGGGCCCCCGCGGCCCGCGGCCGTGGCCGCCGTGACCACCCCGACGGTCCCGACCAGGATCACGGCCAGGACCAGCAACAACCGCCTCATCACACTCCCCCGCTGCGGACAGTTCCCCGAATGGACGGACGTGTGAACGTCTGTCGGGTTGCGTCCCGAAAGGGAGGTTACGCGCCACCACCGACAGCGACGACGCGCGCCACGATCGTGTGATAGTGCCCCACTACAGCCGGCACCCGACCAGCACCGGCTCCGGCTCGAGCGTGATGCCGAACCGGTCCCGCACCCCGTCCCGCACCGTGCGGGCCAGGGCCAACAGGTCCGCGGTGCGGCCTTCCCCGCGGTTGGTCAGGGCGAGGACGTGCCGGGTGGACAGGGCGACCCGCCCGCCCGGGCCGGGATGCCCGGGGGCGAAGCCGGAGTGCTGGATGAGCCACGCGGCGGGCAGCTTGACCCGGCCGTCGACGGGCCAGCGCGGCATCTCGGGGTCCGGTGCCTCGTCGACGACGGGGTTGGTGAAGAAGGACCCGACGCTCCAGGTGTCGTGGTCGGCGGCGTCGAGCACCATGCCCTTGCCGCGGCGCAGGTCGAGGACCGCCTCGCGGGCGACCGCGGCCGGGACCGTGGTGCCGGGGTCCACCCCCAGCGTGCGGGCCAGCTCGGCGTAGGCGATCGGCATGCTCGCGCCGCCGCCGGGCAGGACGAACCGGACCCGCAGGACGACGCCCGCGTCGGTCCCCTTGAGCGTGCTCGTCCGGTAGCCCAGGCCGAGGTCCGCGGCGGGGACGCGGGAGACGGTGGCGGTCGCGCGGTCGTAGAGGTCGACGGACTCGAGGAGCGTGGCGACCTCGACGCCGTACGCCCCGACGTTCTGCACCGGGGTGGCGCCGGTGCGGCCGGGGATCCCGGACAGGCACTCCAGCCCGCCGAGCCCGTCCGCGACGGTCGCGGCGACGACGTCGTCCCAGTTCTCGCCCGCCTCCACGGTGAGCAGCACCGAGCCGTCCGACCGGCGGTCGGTCACGATGCCGGTCGACGCCACCCGGACCACCGTGCCCTCGAAGCCGGAGTCCGCGACGACGACGTTCGACCCGCCGCCGAGCACCAGGACCGGCTCCCCCGCGGCGTCCGCCTTGTGGACCTCCTGGACCACGGCCGCCGCGTCGGTGGCCTCGACCAGGCGGCCTGCGGGTCCGCCGAGACGGAGGGTGGTCAGGTCGGAGAGCGACTGCACGCGCCCGACGGTAGCGGTAGCCTCCGCGCGTGCCCCGCTCGACCGAGTTCCGCGCCACCAGCAGCCATCCCGTCGACGCGGTGTACGCCGCCATGATCGACGAGCAGATCCTCAGCGACCGGCTCGCCCGCATGGGCGGCCCCGGGGCCGGGATCCTCGAGTACACCTCCGACGGTGAGAACGCGAGGTACCGCGTCAAGCACGGGATCGACGCGAAGGACCTCCCGGGCGTCGTGAAGACGGTGGTGGGGAACGACGGCATCCAGATCGAGCGGGACGAGACCTGGACGAAGGTCGGGGACCACTACGAGGGCACGGTGGCGGTGGCGCTGCCGGGGCTGCCCGCGCAGGCCTCCGGGGTGATGCGGCTGTCCCCGAGGCCCGAGGGCTCGGAGCTGGTCGTGACCGTGGACGTCGCGGTGAAGGTGCCGATCATCGGCGGGAAGATCGAGGAGACCGTCGGGCAGCAGATCGTGCGGCTGCTGGAGATGGAGACCGGCTACACCCTCAGCCGGCTCTGACGCCGCGCCGCCCCGGCCCAGAGCAGGAACCCGAGCGTCGGGAACGCCGCCCCGACGATGCTCACGCCGAGCCAGCCGTGGCTCGCGTAGACCGCGCTCGACAGCCCGCTGCCCAGCGCCCGCCGAGGAAGTAGCTGGTCATGTAGGCGGTGTTCAGCCTGCTGCGGGCCTCGGGGTGCAGCGCCTAGATCGACGCGTAGCCGCACGCCCCGACCGCCATCCGGAAGCGCAGCACCGGCTCCTCGCGGATCAGCGTGAGCACCGAGCCCAGCAGCTTCGGGTACCGCAGGTCGGTGGCGGGCTGGAGCACGGGCAGGGTCCGCCACAGGGCCAGCGCCGAGACCGCCGTGAGCACCGCACCCAGCACGAAGACCCCGCGCCAGCCGACGAGCTCGGCCACCACCCCGGCGACCACCCGCGACACCAGGATGCCGATCAGCAGCCCGCTCATCACGGTGCTGACGGTCTTGCCCTGCTCACCCGGCCTGGCGATCGTCGCGGCGAAGGGCACGAGGATCTGGGCGGCGACCGTCGTCAGGCCGACGACGCCCGCCGCGGCGGCCGGCAGCGGGAGGGTGGGCGAGAGGGCCACCCCGACCAGTCCGAGGACCGTCACCCCCAGCAGGGTGACGACCAGGCGCCGCCGTTCCAGCAGGTCACCGAGGGGCACGAGGGTGGCCAGGCCCAGGGCGTAGGACAGCTGGATCAGGGTGAGGACCGCCCCGATCGCCGAGGACGGCACCCCGAAGTGCGCGCTCAGCTCGGCATCGAGGGGCTGGGCGTAGTAGTTGTTCGCGATGATCGCACCGGTGGCGAACGTCATGGCGGCGACGGCGGACGTACGGCTCACCGGCCCACCC
The DNA here is from genome assembly GCF_900102195.1 of Pseudonocardia oroxyli. Lineage (GTDB taxonomy): Bacteria > Actinomycetota > Actinomycetes > Mycobacteriales > Pseudonocardiaceae > Pseudonocardia > Pseudonocardia oroxyli. The sequence goes on along the minus strand of NZ_FNBE01000009.1, from coordinate 81,092 downwards.
TGCGCCCGCACGCCCGGCTGCGCATCGGCTGCGCACTGTGATCTGCGACGATCGTGCCGTGGAGCTCGACCGCCGGTACGTCATCACCTTCAGCTGCCCCGACCGCACGGGCATCGTCGCGCGGATCTCCGGGTTCCTCGCCGAGCTGGGCGGCTGGATCGTCGAGGCGGCCTACCACGCGGGCGACAACTGGTTCTTCACCCGCCAGGCCGTGCGGGCGGACTCACTGCCCTTCGGGGTCGACGAGCTGCGGGCCCGGTTCGCCGCGGTCGCCGACGAGTTCGGGCCGGAGGCCACCTGGCAGGTCACGGACACCGGCGTCCCGAAGCACGCCGTGCTGTTGGTGACCCGCGAGCCGCACTGCCTGCACGACCTCCTGGGCCGCATCTCCGCGGGCGAGCTGCCGGTGACGCTGGACGCGGTGATCGGCAACCACGAGGACCTGGCAGGACTGGTCGAGGCGCACGGGGTGCCGTTCCACCACGTGCCGTTCCCCGGCCCCCGCGACCCCAAGAAGGAGCAGGGCAAGGTGGCGTCCTTCGAGAAGGTGCGCCAGATCGTCGACTCCTTCTCCCCGGACGCCATCGTGCTCGCCCGGTTCATGCAGATCCTGCCCGCGCACCTGTGCGAGGAGTGGGCGGGCCGGGCGATCAACATCCACCACAGCTTCCTGCCCTCGTTCATGGGCGCGCGGCCGTACCACCAGGCGCACCAGCGGGGCGTCAAGCTGATCGGCGCGACCTGCCACTACGCCACCGCGGACCTCGACGCGGGCCCGATCATCGAGCAGGACGTCATCCGGGTGGACCACGGCGACACGGTGCCGGACATGGTCCGCCGGGGCCGGGACATCGAGCGCCTCGTGCTCGCCCGCGGCCTGCGCTGGCACCTGGAGGACCGGGTCCTGGTGCACGGCAACAAGACCGTCGTCTTCCGCTGACCCGCGGCTCCGCCGCCCGTGCGTGGTGAGTGGTGCTGGGGCACCACTCACCACGCACGACCTCAGGCGGGCGCGATGTTCGCGTTGACGTGCAGGAGGTTCTCGGGGTCGTACTGCGCCTTGACCCGGCGCAGGCGGTCGAGCTTGCCGGCGTAGACGTCGTCGACCAGGGCGTTCTCCAGGTCGCCCACGAGGTTCACGTAGCCGCCGGCGTTCGTCGCGTACGGGCGCAGGGCGGCCCAGGTACCGCGCGCCCAGTCCCGCTCGGCGGCGTCCTGCGCGGGATCCGGGTCGATCCCCTCGATCGCGACGGCCAGGCCGGTCCGCGGGCCACCGAAGGCGGTCGCGGCGTCCGGGACCGCGGAGATGGCCTGGTCCAGGCGGAACGCCAACAGCTGTGCCGTGGGCGAGCGGCGGCCGGTCCACTCGGCGAGGACCGCGGCGACGTCCGGGGTGATCGCGTCGAGGTAGAGGCCCTTGGTGTAGTCCCGGGTGCCGTGCAGGGCGGCGGCGTCCAGCATCTGCTGCAGGGCGACGTAGGGCAGCGGTGCCTCGGCGGCGAACAGCGGGGCCGTGCGCTCGGCCGCGGCCTTCACCGCGGCGGCGTGCTCCGCCGGGTCGCCGAAGCCGGCGAGCACCAGGGCGACGCCGGCCGCGAAGTGGTGCTGGGCCGGCACGAACGGGGCGGGTGGCGCGGCGGCACAGGCGATGCCGCCGGAGACCGACGCGGGCCACTCGCGCATCAGCTCGTCGTAGGCCTGCAGGGCCGCGGCAGCCCGCGCCTGCTCCACGAACACCATCCCGAACTGGATCACCGGCCCCACCGGGTGCAGCCGGAACTCGAACTCGGTCACGACCCCGAAGTTCCCGCCGCCACCGCGCAGCCCCCAGAACAGCTCCGGGTTCTCCGCGTCGCTCGCCCGCACCACCCGGCCGTCGGGCAGGACGACCTCGCAGGAGAGCAGGTTGTCGATGGTGAGCCCGTACAGCCGGGAGAGCCAGCCCCAGCCGCCGCCGAGCGTCAGCCCGCCGATGCCGGTGTTGCTCACCGTGCCCGCCGGCACCGCGAGACCGTGGGCCTGGGTGGCGGCGTCGAGATCGGCGAGCAGGGTGCCGCCGCCGCAGCGCACGGTGCGCTCGACCGGGTCGACCTCGACGGTGTTCAGGGCTGCGAGGTCCAGCAGCAGGAACCCCGGCTCCAGCCGCGCCGTCCAGACGCCGTGGCCGCCACCGCGCACCGCCACCTCCAGGCCGGCCGAGCGGGCGAACGCCAGCGCCGCGGCGACGTCGTGCGGCCCGGTGCACCGGGCGATGAGGCCGGGCCGGTGGTCGATCAGCCCGTTCCACATCGACCGGGCCTCGTCGTAGCCCGGGTCCGTGGGCAGGAGGACCGGGCCGGTCATCCCGGTGATCGGTGCGGTGCTGGTCATGGGTGCCTCCCCCGTCGGTTGCGGGAGAGGCTGCTCCGGTCGGCGCCGATACCGCTGTACGTAGTTCCCGCCCCCGAACAGCTCTGAGTGGCGATGGTCGCCATGGCGACCATCGCCACTCACGGGGTGCTCAGGCCGAGACGGTCGAGTCCGCAGACTCCAGGGCCAGCGCGAGGACGTCGGCGACGTCCGCGACCGGGTGCACCCGCAGCTCCGCGAGGACCGACTCCGGCAGATCGTCCAGGTCGGGCTCGTTGCGCTTCGGGATGATCACGTCGGTCAGGCCCGCGCGGTGGGCGGCCAGCAGCTTCTGCTTGACCCCGCCGATCGGCAGGACCTTGCCCTGCAGGGTGACCTCACCGGTCATGCCGACCGACGACTTCACCGGGCGTCCCGACGCCAGCGACGCGAGCGCCGTGGTCATCGTGACGCCTGCCGACGGGCCGTCCTTCGGGACCGCGCCCGCGGGGACGTGCACGTGCAGCTTCTTCGACGCCAGGTCGCCCGCCAGACCCTTGCTGCGCAGGTACGACAGGGCGATGGAGACGGACTCCTTCATGACGTCGCCGAGCTGGCCGGTGAGCGTCAGGCCGGGGTCGCCGTCCATGGCGGTGGCCTCGATGAACAGGACGTCTCCGCCCGCTCCCGTGACCGCCAGGCCCGTCGCCACACCGGGGACGGAGGTCCGCTCCGCGGACTCCGGCGTGAACTTCGGCCGGCCCAGGTAGGTGACCAGGGTGTTGGCGTCGACGTGGATCGGCGTCTGCTCCCCGGTGTCGATCGCGACGGCGGCCTTGCGCAGGACCTTCGCCAGGCCCCGCTCCAGCTGCCGCACGCCCGCCTCGCGGGTGTACTCGGCGGCGATCATGCCGAGCGCGACGTCCGAGAACTCCACGTCCGTGGGCTCCAGGCCCGCCTTGACGAGCTGCCGCGGCAGCAGGTGGTCGCGCGCGATGGCGACCTTCTCCGCCTCGGTGTAGCCGTCCAGCGTCACGACCTCCATGCGGTCCAGCAGCGGGCCGGGGATGGTGTCGTAGGCGTTCGCGGTGGCGAGGAACAGGACGTTGGACAGGTCCAGGTCCACCTCGAGGTAGTGGTCGCGGAACGTGTGGTTCTGCGCCGGGTCGAGCACCTCGAGCAGGGCCGCGGACGGGTCGCCGCGGTAGTCGCTGCCGACCTTGTCGATCTCGTCGAGCAGGACGACGGGGTTCATCGTCCCGGCCTCGCGGATCGCACGGACGATGCGGCCGGGCAGCGCGCCGACGTAGGTGCGCCGGTGGCCGCGGATCTCCGCCTCGTCCCGCACGCCGCCGAGGGCGACGCGGACGAACTTGCGACCGAGCGCGCGGGCCACGGACTCGCCCAGGGACGTCTTGCCGACGCCGGGCGGGCCGACCAGCGCGAGCACGGCACCGGAGCCACGACCGCCGACGTTCTCCACGCCCTTGCGGTTCAGCCTGCTCCGGACGGCTAGGAACTCGATCAGCCGCTCCTTGACGTCGTCGAGTCCGGCGTGGTCGCTGTCCAGGATCCGGCGGGCCTCCACCAGGTCGTCGGTGTCGACGGTGGTGGACTTCCACGGGATGTCCAGGATCGTGTCGAGCCAGGTCCGGATCCAGCCGGACTCCGGGCTCTGGTCGCTCGCGCGCTCCAGCTTGCCGACCTCGGTCAGCGCGGCCTTGCGCACGTCCTCGGGCAGGTCGGCGGCCTCGACCCGGGCGCGGTAGTCGTTCTCGCCCTCGGGGTCGTCGTCGCCGAGCTCCTTGCGGATCGCGGCCAGCTGCTGGCGCAGCAGGAACTCGCGCTGCTGCTTCTCCATGCCCTCGCGGACGTCACCGGCGATCTTCTCGGTGACCTCCTGCTCGGCCAGGTGCTCCTTCGTCCACTCCAGGAGCAGCTCGAGCCGACGGGTCACGTCGGTCTCGTTCAGCAGCTGCGACTTGTGCTCCAGGTCGAGCCACTGGTTCCAGCCGGCCGTGTCGGCCAGCTCGGACGGGTCCGTGATCTGCTGGACGCCGTCGATGATCTGCCAGGCGCCCCGCTGCTGCAGCATGGAGACGACCAGCGCCTTGTACTCCTTGGCCAGCTCCTGGGTCCGGCCGGTGACGGGGGACTCCGCCACCGTCTCGGCCTCGACCCACAGGGCCGAGCCGGGCCCGGTCACACCGGAGCCGATGCGCGCCCGCGTCTCACCGCGGACGACCGCGGCACGCTCACCACTCGGGAGCCTGCCGATCTGTTCGAGGACCGCGACCACACCGATCGCGGCGTACTTGCCGTCCAGACGGGGGACGACGAGGACCTGCTTGCCTTCAGCGGCACCGACCGCTGCCTGAACCTCCGGCGCGTCGAGCCGGACGGGCACCACCATGCCGGGCAGCACCACCGAGTCGGTCAGCGGAAGCACCGGCAGCTTCAGCGTCTGTGTCATGTCCTGCCCAACGCTTACACCGCAAGCCTCATTCCAGCGCTCAAGTAATTCTTCCCGGAGCGAACACAGGAACCTTGAGCGTCCTTCACTCAGGTTCCCCGAAGTAGCTGCCCGGCGCCACCCCGGTCCGGCGCCGGAAGGCGGCGATGAAGGCACTGGGGCTGCGGTAGCCCACCCGGTGCGCCACGGTGCCGACGGGCACGCCGTCCGCCAGCAGGGCGAGCGCGGCCCGCAGCCGGACCTGCGTGCGGTACTCCGTGAAGCTGCTTCCCGGCTCCGCCGCGAACGCCCTGGTGAGAGTCCGCACCGAGGCGCCGACCTGCCGCCCCCAGGCCTCGAGGCCGCGGTCGTCCGCCGGGTCCACGGCCAGCGCCCTGGCGACCTCGGCCGCCCGGGGGTCCGTGGGCTCCCGCACCTCGATGGTGGCCACGCCGACGGGGTGGAGCACGTCGGACAGCACCTGTTCGGCGGGGCGGCGCCGCTCGACGGGCAGGTCGGGATCGGCGAGGTACTCGATGAGCCCACGGGCCAGCGGCGCGATCCGGACGACCGTGGGGGACGCCCAGTCCCGGGGGAAGCGAGCGGGATCGAGGTAGGGCGCGAGCATCGTCGTGGCCCGGTGGGCGCCGGTCGAGTGCCGCAGCCCGGCGGGGATGAAGAGCCCGAGGTGCGGCGGCAGCACCCAGGACCGCGCCCCGACGCGGACGGTCAGCACCCCCGCGGGCGACCAGGCGAGCTGGTGCACCGGGTGCTCGTGGTCCGGGAAGAACTGCCCGTGGGCCAGCGCGAAGTCGAGCACCGAGATCGCGGGCCGGCCGCTGTCCGACACGAGTTGGGATCCTATCGCCCACGCGCCGGCCCACCCGTTCCGTCGCCGTGACCGCGATGACATTCCGGACATCCGACCGCAGGCCGGGGACGGGATGGCCGATCCGCCGCCGAAGCCGGCCTCCCCTCGATATGAGGCATGGCTAACCTCACCTCGTGCTTCGCCCTCTGCTGACCGGCCTCACGGTCGCCACCTTCGCCCTGGTCACGGCCGCCTGCGGCACGGCCGCCCCCGCAGCGCCCCCCGCCGCCACCCGCACGGTCGACACCATCCGGGGCCCGGTGGAGATCCCCGCGACCGCGACCCGGATCGTCGCGATCGGCTTCCCGGAGGCCATGGCCCTGCTGGACCTGGGGATCGTCCCGGTCGGGCTGCCCACCTACGTGCCGAAGGTGCCCGCCTACGACGCGCTGATCGCGAACGTCCCGCGCGTCGACGACAACAACCAGGTCGACGTCGAGAAGGTCGCCGCGCTGAAACCGGACCTCGTCATCGGCGGCGACTTCTCCCCGAGCTCGGGCATCCAGCGGGCCGGTGGCGCGCTCCCCTACGAGGCGCTGTCCGCGGTCGCCCCGACCGTCCTATTCGAGTGGAAGACCGCGGGCGGGAACTGGCAGGACGAGGCCGCCCGCACCGCCGCGGCCGTCGGGCGCGAGGCCGACATGGCCGCACTGGCCGCAGGGATGCACCAGAAGGCCGCGCGGATCGCGAGCACCCACGCCGACGTCCTCGGCCGCACCACCTGGGACCTGGTCAGCGGCCAACCGGGCGCCCCCTGGTACCTCTACGGACCCGAGTCGTCGCACGGGGTCGTGCTCAAGGAGGCGGGCGTCCGGTTCGGCGCCGCGGCCGGGCAGCAGGCCAACTTCGTGCAACAGTCGGAGGAGAACTTCGGCGTGCTGAGCGGCACGAACGGTCTGATCGTGGCCGTCGACGCCGCCGGCGACAACCCCCTCGCCGGGCAGGCGGGCTACGAGAACCTCGCCGCGGTGCGGGCGGGGCACGTCACCGCCACCCGATGGTTCTTCCCGGCCGGCTACCAGGCCGCCGAGTTGCTGCTCGCCGACCTCGACACGGCCCTGCGCGCCTATCCCTGACCGCACCGGGTATCTCGCCGCGACCCTCGCGGCTCGTTCCAGCATGCCTCCCGCACCAGCCGACCTCTTCTTCCCGCGCACCGTCGACCCGGGCCACGTGTACGACGTCATCGTCGTCGGGTCCGGGATGGGCGGCGGCGTGCTGGCCTCCCAGCTGGCCCGCCGCGGCGCGGACGTCCTCGTGCTGGAGGCGGGCGGATACCTGTTCCCGACGCACGTCGGCAACCTCGCCCGGCAGATCCCCATCGGCCGGTTCAGCAAGCACATCTGGTCGCTGTGGGACGAGTTCAAGACCGTCAACTACGAGGGCGCGGGCCCGGACGTCGACAGCGGACAGGCCTTCGCCCTGGGCGGCCGGTCGCTGTTCTGGGGCGGGCTGATCCCGCGCCAGGCGCCGTGGGAGCTGGCGGGCTGGCCCCGGGCGGTGGCCGACGACCTCCTGCTGAACGGCGGGTTCGCCGCCGCCGAGGCCGCCCTCAACCGGGCCCGACCGGACTTCGCCGACTTCCAGCGCGTCGCCCGGGTGGAGCTCGAACAGCGGATGCCGGGGTTCGTCGCGGAGGACGCCCCCCTGGCCGTGCAGTACAACGGCGCCACCCCGCTCGCGCTGCCCGCCGGCCTGTTCTCCACCGCCGACCTCCTCCTGGAGGACAGCCTCGTCGACGATCCCGGACGGGCGAGGCCGCAGGTCCACCTCGAGACGGCGGTGCAACGCGTGCGCCCGGGCACCCCGATGGTCGTCGAGTGCTGGGACGGGCTGCCCCGCGAGTACCGCGCCGAGCGGGTGGTGCTCAGCGCGGGCACGATCGAGTCGGCCAAGATCGCGCTCGCCTCCGGGCTCGGCGGGCCGCGGACGGGCGTCGGGATCACCGACCACACCATCCGCTTCCGGCACTTCGCGCTGCCGCCGGGCACGTTCGGCATCACACCCGGCGACTCCGCCAAGGTGGTGCTGCGGCACCCGCTGTCGAGCCGGACGGACAAGGGGTTCCTCGTCGTCGTCGAGATCGGGGCCAACCTCAACCAGGGCCGCTTCGTGGATCCGGCCAACCTCGCCCGCGACCGCGCCGTCCGCAACGGCTGGACGGCCTGCGAGATCGTCTATCTGCACTACGCGGACCTCGACGACACCAACGCGGTCCGGCTGAGCGGCCCGGACCCCGCGGCGCCGGTCAAGCTGGAGCTCAAGCGGGTGCCGCCGCCCGCCGCCGACCTCGCCCTGGCCGACGACCTCACCGCCGCCCTGTTCGCCGGGCTGGGCGCGACCCCGGTCGCCGAGGAGCAGGGGCTGTTCCTGGAGAACGGCAGGCTGGGCGGGGTGGCGCACGAGGTCGGGACGCTGCGGATGGGCGCGGTGGTGGACGAGAACCTGCGCTTCGCCGACGTCGAGCACCTCTACGCCTGCGACAACTCGGTCTTCCCCGCCTCGCCCGCCGCCAACCCGAGCCTCACGACGGTGGCCCTGGCGATCCGGCTGGCCGCGCACCTGAGTTGATCACGACGGCGTCACTCGTCGAAGGTCTCCCAGCCGGGCCCTGCCATGGGCCGATATCCCGGCGGCACCGTGCCGGTCAGCCGCGCCAGAACGCGCAGGTGCGGAGGCGCCTCCGGGCCGTTGACGTGCTCGACGGCCAGCCGCACGGGACCGGCGCTCTGCATCGCGCCGAGATGCTCGAGCAGCATGTCGGGAACGTAGCCCAGAGGCTGCCCCCCGGCCGTCGTGACGGACTGCGCAGCCGGGTTGAACCGGTTCGTTCGGTCCGGAACCACTCCGAGCTCGTCGCCGCGAACCAGGACAGGCATTGCGCCGGTGACGACGTGCCGGATGCCGTGAACCAGGAGCAACGTGTCGGAGCGCAGATCCGGACCGACGTCCGGAACGGGCAGGACCTGGATGGTGTCGCCGGTGCGACGGCCCTCCGACCTCGCCATCTGCTCCCAGGGCGTCGCATCCGGGCTGAGATGCAGCTGGTCGAGGTAGGCCCTGAAGTCCGGCCTGCGTGGGCTCATGACCCGGGTGGCGAACAGCGGGAAGAGCCTTTCCGCCTCGTAGGTCTGGTCGAGTCGGGGGAATCCGAGGAACGGGCGGAAGTCCTGGACACCCGCCGCGCGACGGAGATAGCGGAACCGGAAGCGCCCCTCCGGCTCGCATTCCAGCATCCCGATTGCGGAGATCAGCCGCGTCTCCGGATGCTGCCAGGCGACGACGAGCCGACGGGCCGACGGGAGAGCAGACCGTTCAGGGACGTCGGCCAGGGTCTCAAGCGACATCGAGCAGCCTCCTCCGGTTGATCGACAGCAGCTCGAACACGAATGTAGCCGCCGGGGCCGACATTTTCGGCACTCGTCCGATTATCCGGGCTACCGTCTCGTCCTCCACCCGGTCGAGGGCGGTGAGCCATCTCGCGCGAGCTCGTTCCCCGACGCCACCCAGGGCTCGGGCCGCATGCTCCACCAGCGTCGGAACCTTCTCGCCTGCGACGTGCTCGAACTCCACTGCACGGCCACGGCCTGCGAACCGGCGCAGGAGCTCGGCCTCGGTGATGTGGTGCAGCCGAGCCGCATCCGTCAGGTTGAACCCGAGGCTAGAGGTGTGGTCGTACGACGGCGCCAACCGAAGCGTCGAACGGCCGGAGTCGGCGAGGACCGCCCAGTTCCGGTCGTGCCGGTCCTGGTTCGCGACCCAGGCATCGAGCATCAGATACCCGGCGAACACCTCCATGCCGGTGAGCTCTGTAGGACCGCCCGGCGAAGCAAGGCAGCCGTCGAGAGCCCGCGCGATCGCGGCGAGACTGTGGCCCGGCCGCCCCCGCAACCGCATGCCACCCACGTAGGACGGATCCGCGGCGGACATCAACACGACGCCGTCGAGGAGAGCCCATCCGTCCGGCGCCACATTCCGCGAGAGCGAGCCGGCCCGTCCGTGTCTCACGGCGAGCTCGACCTCTGCGGAGGGCAGGCCCACCTCGCGGGCGAGCTCCGCCACGATCTTCTCCGACCAGTCGCCGCCCTGGCGGTGTCCGTTGCCGTGCACGACGACGGGTTTGAACAACCAGTCGTCCGCCCGCGTGTCCGCGGAGACCGGCGTCCTCGCATGCCGGAGCCAGTCCTTGCCGCTCCGGCCCTGCGGCTCCGCTCGAACGACGGGCCACCGGCTGACGTCGATGACGGGAAACGGGCTCACCCGAGTGACGCTAGTCCGAACCGGCGGCGAGCCCTCAGTTCCCCAGGCCCTCGACGACCTCGGCGCCGGGGAGCCCGGCCAGGACCGCGCCCGGGACGGCGAGCTTGGAGCCCCGGATGCCGCTGCCGACGATCACGGCCTCGGCGGCCGCGACCCGCGCGTCCACCAGGACCGGCCAGTCCGCGGGGAGGCCGAGCGGGGTGATGCCGCCGTACTCCATGCCGGCCAGCTCCACGGCCTGGTCCATGGGGGCGAAGCTGGCCTTGCGGACGTCCAGCCTGCGCTTGACCAGGCCGTTGACGTCCGCCCGGGTGGTCGCGAGGACCAGGCAGGCGGCGAAGCGGACCTCGCCGGCGCGCTTGCCGGACACGACGACGCAGTTGGCGCTCGCCTCGAGCGGGGACCCGTAGGCCTCGCAGAACGCGGCGGTGTCCGCCAGCGCGGGGTCGATCTCGGCGACCTCGACCCCGGACAGACCGGCGACGGCCTTGGCGACGGGCTCGGCGAGCAGGTCGGGCCGGTCGGCCGCGGGAACCGCGGACAGGCTGCCCCAGACGCTCACCAGCCGTTGCCCCCGCGGGAGGCCGCGACGACGGCGGGCCGCACGTCGACCATGTAGACCAGCATCGCCACGGTGCCCGCCAGCCAGAACAGCGTGAGCTCGCTGCGCAGCCCCTGGAACGACATGATGACGCCGTAGACGCTGGGCTGGGAGATGACCCCGAAGATGGGGATGACGAGTAGGAACAGCGCGGCGGCACCGGTGATGCCCAGCCACGCGTTCTTGGTCAGCTTGCTCGCGGCCTGGAACGCGTCCGCCCGCTGACGGATCGCGTGCACGAAGGCGTACCCCGCGCACACCGCGACCACGATGCCGATGACGAACAGCACCAGTCGGTCGAGCATGGTGAACACGTTCACCGGGTCAGACTACGTGGGTCGCCGCGATCCCGACATACCCGCACCGTGACCGACGCGTGAACGGCCCCGGAGCCCGCGCTCGGCGGTGTCTCCGGGGCCGTTCGACGGCGTGGGTCAGGAGTCCGACTTCGGCTCCGCCTGGGGGGCGGCCTTCGCCGTGGTGGTGCGACGCGCGGCGGGCTTGCGGGCCGCCTTCGGTGCGGTCTTCGGCTCGGCCTTCGCCGGGGCGGTGCGGTTGGTCGCGCGGCGGGTGGCGCTGCGCGTGGTGGAGGCCGCCTCGTCGCCCGCGGTGTCCACGGCCTCGGCCGCCTCCTTGCCGGCCTCGGCGAGGCTCTCCGACACCTCGGCGGAGACCTCGGTGATGGTCTCGGCGACCTCGTCCGCGGCCTTCTGGGTGCGGACGGCGACCTTCTCGCCCACCGAGCGGGTCTGGGTCGTCAGGGTGGAGAGGGCCTTCTCGGCGACGTCGTGCGCGTCGTCGACGAGGGCGTCCACCCGGGCGTCCACCTTGCCGGTGAACTCCTCGACGGAGCTGAAGGCCTGCTTGACCTGCGGCTGCTTGCGGATGGTGGTCCAGGTGGACTCACCGTGCTTGGCCAGGTCGGCGTAGTACTTCTCCGCCTGCGCCCGCAGCTGCTCGACGAGCTTGCGCAGCTCCTCGGTGCTGAGCTTGCCCCGCAGCTCCTCGAGCTCGCCCGGCAGCTCGCCTGCGAACTTCTGCGCGGCCTCGGCCCGCTCGGTGGCGCGGGTCTTCACCGTGGAGTAGGCGCCGAGCACGGTGGAGTACGCGTACTCGCCCGCGCCCAGCACGGCGAGCGCCGGGGTCTTCACGACTCCGGCCTGGTCGGCCACGGACTCGGCGAACTGCTCACGGACCTTGCGGACGTCCGCGGCGGTCGGCAGCGACACGGCCATGGTGATCACTCTCCCTGTTCTGTCGATGCGCCCGGCTCGTTCTCGCGCCGGAAGGACTGGTAGATGTCCAGCAGCACCTGCTTCTGCCGCTCGGTGAGGTGCGGGTCGATCAGCACCGCATCCGTGACGGCACCCGCGGGACGCTGCTCGAGGATCCCGGCCTTCACGTACAAGGCCTCCGCCGAGATGCGCAGCCCCTTGGCGATCTGCTGCAGGATCTCGGCGGACGGTGTGCGCAGCCCGCGCTCGATCTGGCTGAGGTACGGGTTGGAGACCCCCGCGGTCTTCGCGAGCTGACGCAGGGAGACCTGCGCCGACTCGCGCTGGGCGCGGATGTAGGAGCCGATGTCGTCGACGGTCTTCTCGACCTTCTCGACGACGTGCCCCACCTGACCCACGGCCTGGTTGAGCTTGTCGGTCGACCCCTCGGACACGTCTCCGACCGTACGCGGCAGTGCTAGCTCCTGCAAGCGCAGTGCTTGCGCTGGTCGCGTGGCCTCGGACACGATTCAGCTCGTGCCGTGACCGCGAACCCTCGCCGGGTGGTCGCGGGATCCGGGTGGTTCCGTGCAAGGCGGCGCGCGAGGACCGGTGAGCGTCCGTGGTCACCGCACTAGGCTCCCGTGGTGATCTCCGAGGTGCTGCGCGGGCAGAGCCGCCCCGTGCCGGCGGTCGCGGCGGGCGGGGTGCTCGGCGCGCTCGCCCGGTGGGCCGTGGGCCTCGCGCTCCCGGGCCCCCCGGGCACGTTCCTGATCAACGTCGTCGGGTGCTTCGCGATCGGCGTGGTGCTCACGGTGCTCATCGCGCGCGGCGCCCACCCCCTGCTGCGGCCCTTCCTGGCCACCGGGGTGCTGGGCGGGTTCACCACGTTCTCCACCTACGCCGTGGACGCGCAGCGGCTCCTGCTCGAAGGGCGGATCGGGCTCGGTGCGGCCTACCTGGTCGGCACGCTCGCGGCCGCGCTGGTCGCGACCTGGGCCGGGATGTGGGCGGGGCGATGGTTCCACTGATGGTCGTGCTGGGCGCGGCCGTCGGGGCCCCGGCCCGCTACCTGACAGACCGGCTGGTCCAGTCCCGCCACACCAGCGGCTTCCCGTGGGGCACGTTCGCGGTGAACGTGGTGGGCTCGTTCGTGCTGGGCCTGGTCACGGGGGTGGCCGCGAGCCCCTGGGTCACGGCGCTGGTCGGCACCGGCTTCTGCGGCGCCCTGACCACGTACTCCACCTTCGGCTGGGAGACGGTGCACCTGCCGCGCCCCCTCGCCGTCGCGAACACCGTGGCCTCGGTGCTCGCAGGCCTGGGCGCGGCGGGCCTCGGCCTGGCGGTGGGCGCGGCACTCTGACCGCATCGTGGAGGGGCTCAGAAGACGAGCTGGGACACCGTGTAGATCACCAGGCCGGCGAGGGCACCCACCACCGTGCCGTTGATCCGGATGAACTGCAGGTCGCGGCCCACCTGGAGCTCGATCTTGCGGCTGGTCTCCTCGGCGTCCCACTTGGCGACGGTGTCGGTGATCAGCGTGGTGATCTCGCCGCGGTAGTGCCGCACGACGTACCCCGCCGCGTCCGCGAGCCAGCCGTCGAGGCGGCCCCGCAGCTCCGCGTCCTGCTCCAGGCGGGCGCCGAGGCTCATCAGCCCGTCCCGGACCCGGGACCGCAGTTCGCTCGACGGGTCCGACGCGGCGTCGAGGATCATGCCCTTCGCCACGCCCCAGGCCTGCCCGATGAACTTCTGGACGTCCGGGTGCTCAACGACCTGCTGCTTGACCCGCTCCGCCCGCTCGATCGTCTTCGGGTCGCTCTGCAGGTCCTTCGCGAACTCGGTGAGGAAGCGGTCCACGGCGTGCCGCAGGGGGTGCTCGGGGTCCGTCTTCACCGCCCACGCGTAGCCCTGGACCTCGGTGAACAGCTTGTCGGCCATCATGTCGTCGAGGAACCGGGGGGTCCACATGGGCGCCCGGTCGTGCACGACCCGCAGCACCATCTCCTGGTTGGCGGTGACCCAGTCGTAGGCGCGGTCGCACACGAGGTCGACGAGGTGGCGGTGCGCGCCGTCCGCGAGGACGCCCTCCAGCAGCTTGCCGAGCGGCGGCCCCACCTCCTTGTCCAGCAGCTTGCGCACCAGGACCTGCTCGATGAGGTCCTGCACGACGTCGTCCTTGAGGATGGTGACGACGCCGCTGGCCGCGGTGGCGAGCTCGGCGGTGACCCGATCGGCGTTCTCCCGCTGCGCGACCCAGGTGCCGACGCGCTGCGAGACCTGCACCCGGCCGAGCTTGTCCCGGACGACCTCCTCGGACAGGAAGTTCTCCCCGACGAAGTCCCCCAGCGCGTCGCCGATCGTGTCCTTCTTGCGCGGGATGATCGCGGTGTGCGGGATCTTGAGCCCGAGCGGGTGCCGGAACAGGGCGGTCACGGCGAACCAGTCGGCGAGCGCGCCCACCATGCCCGCCTCGGCCGCGGCCCGGACGTACCCGGCCCAGGCCAGGCCCTGGCGCAGCTCCAGGTAGCGCATCACGAAGAACACGATCGTGGCGCCGACCAGGAACCCGGTGGCGACCATCTTCATCCGGCGCAGGTCGCGCCGCTTCTGCTCCTCGGCGACCGGGCCGAGCTCGAGACCCGCGGGTGTGCTCACCGCCCCATAGTGCCCGAATCCGCTGAGGGTTCCTCAGCGGAGCCGCGCTCACCGACCGGCACCCGGCCCGACGACGGGCGGGTCATGAGACCGGCCGGGTCCGGCGGTGATCCGCCGGACCCGGCCGGGGGTCCGTGGTGCGGCAGCGGGGCGATCGCGCCACACACGGGTGCGTCCGCAGCCCGGGCGCGCGGTCGACGCCGCGCGAGACCGTCCGGGCGGGACGCGGGGGTCGGCTAGACCCCGCGGGCGATCTGCGCCACGGATCGCTGGGTGTCCGGGCGCTCGACCTCCTCCACCGCACTGCCCGCCCGGCGCCGGACGGCGGCCAGGACGGCATCGATGATCATGTCGGCGTCCGGCACCCGATAGCCGGTGAACGCCGGACGGACCCGCCACTGCACCCAGCCGTCGGGCCGCTCGGTCGGCGGGGCGAGCACCCCGATGCCGTCCGTGTGCAGCACGACGTCCGTGTGCAGCGAGAGCTCCGCCGGGAGCGGGTGGTTCGGGGTCATCGGGAACCACCATGTGTCGTGGGGGGTCGCCGCGACGGGCACGACCATCCCGCGGTCACGCAGAGTGGCGCACACGCGGCGGCCGATCTCGGCGGGAACCTCGATCACGTCGAGCACGGTCCCGGTGTCCAGCAGCACGTCCGCGCCCGGGCCCGGCACCAGCGGCCACCCGTGCTCGACGTACTCCACCGCGGCCGCCCGCAGCTCCGCGCCGTACACGGCCCGGTAGCTGTCCCACCACGACATCCGACCCACTCCTCGTTCCGTACCCGCGTCCCGGCGACGTCTCCGTCGCCCACATCACATGCAACACCATCGACGGGGGCCGAGGTACGCGTGACACGGGGGCGAACGGTGACCGCGCGTGACGTAGAGACGAGTGGCGACGATCACCGATCATCGGTGATCCGGGTGCCGGTGGGCGGCGGGCGACCGGTCGGGTGCCCGAGATCGGCGGATACTCCGTTCGAGGCACGCAGCGCCGGACGCCGCTCGACGCGGCTCGGGGATGATGGCGCCATGCTGCTGGTGACGGGCGGGACCGGTTACCTGGGGAGCGCGCTGGTGGCCCAGGCGCAGGGGCGTGACCTGCGGGTCCTCGTGAGGGACCCGGCGAAGGCCGCGGCGGTGCTGCCCGCCGGGGTCGAGACCGTCGTCGGTCGACTGGAGGACCCGAGCTCCCTCGACGCCGCGCTGGCGGGCTGCTCCGCCGTCGTGCACCTCGCCGGGCTGGTCGGCGGGACCGAGGCCCGGATCCGGGCGGCGAACGTCGACGGCACCCGCGCCCTGCTCGCCGCGATGGGCCGCGCGGGGATCCGCAGGCTGGTGCACTGCAGCTCCGGCGCGGCCGTCATGGACCCGACCGGGCTGGTCAGCGAGACGCCCACCGGGCCGCAGGCTCTGACCGATTCCTACTCCCGCGCGAAGGCCGAGGCGGACGAGCTGGTCCTCGCCGCGGACGTCGAGGCGTCCCTCCTGCTGCCCGGCAGCATCTACGGCCCGTCCCCCGCGGGTCCGCACAGCTACAACGGACTACTCCTCGCGGCCGCCCGCGGGGAGCTCGACGCGGTCGTGGACGCCCCGATCGGCTGGACGCTCGCGGCGGACACCGCCCGTGCCGCGCTGCGGGTGCTCGACGCGGGCGCGGCGGGGACCCGGTACGTGCTCTACGGCGAGGTGGCGCCGTTCGGCCAGGTCGTGAACCGGGCCTGCGCGCTGCTCGGCAGCCCGCACCGGGTCCGGACGCTGCCACCGGGTTCCGACCTCGGCCCGGACGCCCCGACCTTCGCGCGCCGCTCCGAGGTCTACGGCCGCTTCCCCGCCGTCCACGTGGAGGACGCGAACACGCGGGGGCTGGGGATCGAGCTGCGCGGCGTCGCGGACGGGCTGCGCCTGACCTGCGACTGGTTGACCCCCTGACACGCCGCTGCCGGCGACCCCGAGGGGATCGCCGGCAGCGGAAAGCCTTGGTGTTGCCGCTTAGAGCGGGGTCACCGAGTCGGCCTGGGGGCCCTTGGCGCCCTGGGACGACTCGAAGGAGACGCGCTGGTTCTCCTCGAGGGTCCGGAAGCCGTTGGTCTGGATGGCCGAGTAGTGGACGAAGACGTCCGGCCCGTTGTCGTCGGTGGCGATGAAGCCGAAGCCCTTCTCGGCGTTGAACCACTTCACGGTGCCCTGCGGCATAACTGTTCTCCCACACACTGAACGGATCCGCGCGACGTGTCGACGCCCGGAGGTTGCACGGGTACACGAACTGTGGGAGTCATCCCCCCGACCGCGCGTGCGGAGCCCGCTGTCACACACATCCACGCACGCTGTCTCAACGATCGAGGAAGACACGACTGCAACCGGCACCGAACCTATCACGCCGACGGCCGACTGCGGTCGAGTCCGCGGATGCTCATTCACCGCACATCTCCGCGACCACTCCTTGTCCTGTTCGTTGCGCTACCGTGACCTTCGGCCGCCGTGCGAGTCCCGACGGGGTCGCATGCGGCGGCCGGAGCCGGTCCTCCCCCGACCGACCCCCGCAACGTGAGGCCCCTGCATGTCGATACTCGCCCCGGACCGACCGGACCGTTCCCGAGCCGCGGAACCCGCCACCGAAGGCCGCCGCTCGATGCTCGAGCACGTCCTCGTCATCGCCTTCATGATCATCCCGCTGCTCGCCGTGGCGGCGGCGGTCCCGGTGGCCTGGGGCTGGGGTCTCGGCTGGACGGACGTGGCACTGTTCGCGGTGTTCTACGTGGTCAGCGGGATGGGCATCACCGTCGGGTTCCACCGGCACTTCACCCACGGGTCGTTCAAGGCGACACCCGCCCTGCGCGTCGGTCTGGCCGTGGCGGGCTCGCTCGCGCTGCAGGGCTCGCCCCTCTCCTGGGTCGCCGACCACCGCCGCCACCACGCCTACTCCGACAAGGAGGGCGACCCGCACTCGCCGTGGCTGTTCGGGACGGGACCGCGGGCGCTGGCCCGCGGGTTCTGGCACGCCCACATGGGCTGGCTGCTGGACCGCGACAAGACGAACTTCCGCCGGTTCGCGCCCGACCTGCTGGCCGACCGGGCCGTCAGCCGGGTCTCCGACCACTTCCTCTGGTACGCCCTGACGAGCCTGCTGCTGCCCGGCCTGCTCGGCGGACTGCTCACCTGGTCGTGGGGCGGCGCGCTGTCCGCACTGTTCTGGGCGGGACTCGTGCGGGTCGCGCTGCTGCACCACGTCACGTGGTCGATCAACTCGGTCTGCCACATCTGGGGCGATCGGCCGTTCGCCGCGCGGGACCGCTCCGCGAACGTGTGGTGGCTGGCCCTGCTGTCCTTCGGCGAGTCGTGGCACAACCTCCACCACGCCGACCCGACGTGCGCGCGCCACGGGGCCAAGCCCGGGCAGATCGACGTCTCGGCGCGCGCGATCCGCATCTTCGAGCAGCTCGGCTGGGCACACTCCGTGCGCTGGCCGACGGCGAGACGACTCGATCGACTCATCCGCTCTGCTGACGCTGCGTAGAGCACGCGTCGGTGATTCTCCACGTTCGGTGAGTGTGCCCCCGAACGGGTGAGGGTGATAGCGGAAGTACGCCAGTGGGTGACACGCACCGGCGCGTCGGGCCACCCGGACGGGGTGTCGCCCGACGGGCGGAGCCGGACTCCCCGGTTCGGGGTCGCCCGATCGAGAGTATCCACACCTCTTCGTCACTCTGTGCGATCTCGCTGTCGGCTCCTGCACGATCGGGTCATGGCCTGTCGGCGCGCCGCTTCGCATGATTCCGCCGTTCCCGCTCGGAGAATCATGAGGAGACACGCCGTGCGAAAGAAGATCGCGCTGGCCGTCGTCGCGGTGGCGACGAGTGGCAGCGTCGCCGTTCTCGGGGCGGGCACTGCGCTCGCCGCCCCCGCGGCGGAGCAGCTACCGGCCGTACCCGCGGTACCCGCGTTGCCCGCGGTGCCGCTCGAGCCCCCGTCGCTGCTCGGCGGCCTGCTCAACGACGTCCTGACCACCGCGCAGGGGCTGCTGCCCTCGCTGCTCGGTGGTCTCATCCCGCCCGACCCGGTGGCCGTGGTGCCCGCGGTCCCCGCGGTCCCCGCCGTGCCTGCCGTGCCCGTGGTCCCGGCGGCGCCCGCGCTGCCCGTGGACACCCCGGCGCTCCCGGTGGGGACGGCGGCCGAGCAGGACCTCACCGTCCCGCTGCCGGACCCGTCGGTCCCGGTGCCGGACCCTGCCGCCCTGCCCGCAGCGCCTGCGGTGCCTGCGGTGCCTGCGGTGCCGGACCCGGCCGTCCCGGACCCCGCCGTCCCGGACCCCGCAGCGGTCGACCCGGCCACCGGTCTCCCGGTGCCCGCGGTGGACCCGGCGACGGGCCTGCCCGTCGACGCGCCCGCCGTCGACCCGGCCACCGGTCTGCCGGTCGACGCCCCGGCCGTGCCCGAACCGCCCACCGTGCCCACCGTGCCCGCGGCGCCCGCCGTGCCGGGGGCCCCGGACGTTCCGGCCGTTCCGGGTGCTCCCGAGGTCCCGGCCGCGCCGGCCGCGGGTGCTGCTCCGGCCGCCGGTGCGCTGCCCGGGGTCGCGGTGACGCCCGGTTCGACCCCGCTCCCGCCCGTCGCCACCCCCTGATCGCGAGCTCGACCACGGCCCGGTCACCGGCACGTCCGGTGGCCGGGCCGCTCGACGTGCTCCGACGACTCCGAGGCTGGCGGCCCGTTCACGCGCTTGAGCGGCCCAGTGACGCTTAACGTGCCGCTGACGCTTGAGCGGCCCACTGACGCTTGGGACGCCCAAGCATCGCTCAGCGGCGCTTGGGCGTCCCAAGCATCACCCGGCCTCCGACACTTGGGCGTCCCAAGCGTCGCTCAGTGGCGCTTGGGCGTCCCGAGCGTCAACCCGGCCTCTAACGCCCGGGCGCCCCGAACGCCGCTCCGTGCTGCTCGGGCGTCCCAAGCGTCACCCAGCGGTGCTTGGGCGTCCCAAGCATCACTCGGCCTCCGACACTTGGGCGTCCCAAGCGCCACTCAGCGACGCTTGGGCGTCCCAAGCGTCAGCCCCACGCCGGCGCCCCGACCATCAGCCCACCCGGATCTGCGCGAACCCGGTCTCCAGGGCCGCGAGCACCTCGTCGAGCAGGTCTCGCAGCTCCGCGTCCTCCGTTGCCAACCACTGCTCGTACGCCGCCAGCGCCGCGCCGAGGCACAGGTGTCCCAGCGTGCGCGGGAGCAGCGCCGTGGGCTCCTGTCCCAGGCGCGCGCCCGCGTAGTCCGCGACCACCCGCCGCCATTCGGCATAGCGCAGCGCGGAGTGGGCCTGGAGCGCGGGCGTCTCGAGGATCAGCCGCAGCCGCTGCCGGTGCCAGGGCTGCTCCTCGACCGGGATGTCGTTGAAGTCCAGCACGGTCGCCCGGATCCCGGCCATGACCGACACGTCCGGGGGCAGGGCGGCGAACCGCGCGCGCATCCGGTCGAGCATCTCGTCGAACGCACCCCACGGCACGTCGTTCTTGGAGGCGTAGTAGCGGAAGAAGGTCCGTCGCCCGATGCCGGCGGCCTGCGCGACGTCGTCCACCGTCGTCGAGTCGAACCCGCGCGCGCTGAAGAGCTCGAGGGCGATGTGCTCGATCTCGTCCCGGCTGGTGACCGGCCTGCGGCCTGCCCGTCGGGTGCCGGTGGTTGCGGACATCGAGCCTTCCTCCGCCCGAGGGCTGACGTCGAGGGACCGGGCACCTGGTCCCTCACGCATCCTAGTGCTGCACCGCCGACCGTCGGTTCCGGACGCATCGGCGCACACCCGCTGCTTTTGTCGGTGGTGCACGGCACACTCGGGGGACCACGATCGGACCACCCAGGGGGACAGGCGAGATGAGTGCGCCCGCAACGGCACCGACCCGGGACGAGCTCGAGCCACAGCTCGAGCAGTTCCGGGGTGAGCTCACCGGCTACAGCTACCGCATGCTCGGCTCCTCCTTCGAGGCCGAGGACGCCGTGCAAGAGACCATGATCAGGGCGTGGCGGGCCCTCGACAAGTTCGACGGGCGGTCCTCGCTGCGGTCCTGGCTCTACCGGATCGCCACGAACGTCTGCATCGACGCGCTGAACGGCCGGAAGCGCCGCGCCACCCCCATGGACTTCGGGGGTCCCTCGGAGCCGCGGGCCGAGCTGCTGCGCGAGCCCTTGTCGGACGACACGTGGCTGGAGCCGATGCCGGACGCGCGGGTCACCCCGTCGCACAGCGACCCGGCGGAGACGGCCGTGGCGCGGGAGTCCATCCGGCTCGCGTTCGTGGCGGCGCTGCAGCACCTCCCGCCGCGCCAGCGCGTCGTGCTGATCCTGCGCGAGGTGCTGTGTTGGAAGGCCGCGGAGGTCGCCGAGCTGCTGGGCACGTCGGTGGCCTCGGTGAACAGCGCGCTGCAGCGGGCACGGGCCACGCTGGACGAGCGGGGCATCGGCAGCGCGGACGATGCGTCGGCGTCCCCGCCCCCGCAGGAGCACCTCGAGCTGCTGGCCAAGTACGTCGCGGCGTTCGAGGCCTTCGACATGGAGGGTCTCGTGGCCCTGCTGCACGAGGACGTCGAGCAGAACATGCCCCCGCTGGAGTTGTGGCTGCGCGGCCGGGAGAACCTGCTCGCCTGGATGCAGGGGGCCGGCATCGGCTGCAAGGGCTCGCGCATGCTGCCCACCTCGGCGAACGGCGCGCCCGCCTTCGGTCAGTACCGCCTCGGCGAGGACGGGGTGCACCGTCCGTGGGGCCTGCAGGTGCTGCGGATCGAGGGCGACCGGATCACCGGCATCACCTCGTTCCTGGACACGAAACTGTTCGCCCTGTTCGGGCTCCCTGCGGAGCTGCGGCCCGATTCCTGACCGTTCTCCGGCGGCGTCGGAATCCGTTTTCGAGCCCATCCGGAAACAGGGACGCACCGGACCCGCGGAAGCGGATCCGGTGCGTCATCCCCGGTGGAGCTGAGTCAGCTCACTTCTGCCAGATGCCCGCGGAGTCGCCGGCGTCGCAGGCGACCGACTGCGGGGCGGCGTCATTGGCCGCCTGGCCGCCCAGGATGCCCAGGACCGACAGCGCCGCGTCGACGTCCACGCCGCAGACGTTGACGTTCTTGAGGACCTCGGCGTCGTTCAGGGCGTTGACGGCGACCAGGCCGTTCGCGCTGGACGAGCCGCCGTCCGAGATGACGCCCACGTTCTTCGGCGACGAGGAGTGCTCGTGGTGACCCTCGCCGGCGAAGGCAAGCGGCGAGACCGCCACGAGGGACGCAGCGACGCCAGCGGTGAGGATCGCAGCCTTCTTCAGCACAGTGCTTCTCCTGTTACGTACGGGGATCCGAAGTCGAACCCATCGTGTTTCAGCGTGTGACTTGGGGAGCCCCGCTGATGACAAAAAGCTATCCGGCCCCCGACCGAGGTATCGAGCCATCTACCACCATCGTGTGAACGGAATTACTGTGCGTGTGGTTATTGCTCTCATCAGGCATCGCCGGCGGGCCGAGTCAAGCCCGATCGCCCGAAGGTCGTCACTCGATGCAGTGAGCCGTGACCCGTTCGGCCGCATATCCTTTGATCAGCTCACGCTTGGTGAGCAACGCCCCGCACGGTGGGGGCACGCGGACCCCGAACGGGCAGGAGTGGGTGCGGCGAAACCATGACCGAGGCCACTCCGACGGGCTCGTCGACGCGCGCCGCGCCGTCACCCAGGGCGATCGACCCGGGCGGCCTGCTCCCGGCGGCCGGGATCGGGGTGCTCGTCGCCGCGCTCCTGATCGCTCTGAGCAGCGGATACGGCTACCACCGGGACGAGCTGTACTTCCTCGAGGCCGCACGTCACCCGGCGATCGGCTACGTCGACCAGGGCCCGCTCACGCCGTTGCTCGCCCTGCTGGGCGGGGACTCGCTGATCGTGTTGCGGGTGGCCCCCGCGCTGCTCGCGGGTCTGGTCGTGCTGGTCACGGGCCTGATCGCGCGGGACCTGGGCGCCGCGCGGGGCGCCCAGGTGTTCGCGGCGGGCTGCATGGCGGTGTCGGCGATCCTGCTGCAGACCGGGCACCTGCTGTCCACCACGACCGTGGACCTGCTCGTGTGGGCGCTCGTCACGTGGTTCACGGTGCGAGCGCTGTCCGCGGGCGGGCCGCGGTGGCTGCTCGTGGGTCTCGCGGCGGGCGTGGGCCTGCAGAACAAGATGCTGGTGGCGTTCCTGCTCGCGGCGTTGCTGGTCGGTGTGCTCGTCGCCGGGCCGCGCCGGGTGCTGCGGGACCCGTGGCTGTGGGGCGCGGGCCTGCTCGCGCTCGCGATCTGGTCGCCGTTCCTGGTCTGGCAGGCGTGGCACGGCTGGCCGATGCTCGCCCTGTCCCGGTCGATCGCCGCAGGGGCCTCCACCTCCAGCGAGCCCTGGTGGCTGGTCGTGCCGTTCCAGGCGGTGCTGGTCGGGCCGCTGCTCATTCCGGTCTGGGTGGCGGGGCTGGTCGCGCTGTGGCGGCGGTACCCGCTCCTCCCGGTGGCGGCCGCGGTGCTGGCCGTGCTGTTCACGGCGACCGGGGGCAAGCCCTACTACCTCGCGGGCCTCTTCCCGCTGCTGCTCGCGGCGGGCGCGGGGCCCGTGCTGGGCTGGGCGCGCACCAGGCTGCGGCGGGTGCTGCTCGGGGTGGCCGTGGCGCTCACAGCACTGGTCAACGTCGTGCTCATGCTTCCCGTCGTGCCGGTCACCGCGCTGGCGGACACCCCGATCACGGCGATGGTCGGAGACGTCGGCGAGACGGTGGGCTGGCCGGAGTTCGCGCGCACCGTGTCCGCGGTGGTGCCACCCGGCGGCGTGGTCGTGGCGGCCAACTACGGCGAGGCCGGGGCACTGCGCCGCTTCGCCCCGGACGTCCCGGTCCTGAGCGGGCACAACGCCTTCGCCGACTGGGGAGCGCCACCCGCGGGGGCGGTCCCCGCCGTCGTCGTCGGCTACCCGGAGGCGCGGGTGCGGGAGTGGTTCCCGGACTGCACGGTCGCGGCCACGATCGACAACGGCGTCGGGCTGGACAACCAGGAGCAGGGGCGCCCGGTGTGGCGGTGCGGGCCGCCGCGGGAGGGCTGGGCGGCGCTCTGGCCGCAGCTGCGGCGGGTCGGCTAGGACGGTCTCGCGATCCGGCGCCGCCGGATCGCGAGACCGTCCTAGGCCCGCAGGCGCCCCTTCGGCTTGACGACGGACAGCACGGTGGCGACCACGAGCGCGGCCGTCGAGACGATCGGCGGCATGTACAGCCGCGGCACCTCGACGGCGGGGACCTCCCCCGCGGCGAGCGCCCGGCCGAACTCCCCCGCGGCGTCGAGACCGGGGCCGAGCAGGAGCGCCACCAGCACGATCAGCACGAGATTGATCACCAGCTTGATCGCGACCCACCAGTGCCGCACGAGCCCCCACCGCGTGACCAGGCCGAGGGCCACACCGCTGAGCGCGCTCAGTAGCCCGGCGGTGAGCAGCGGCCAGAACAGCAGCGGCAGCACCTGGTAGCACGCGGCGGTCCACTCGTGCGCCGCCATCGGTACGAGCACCAGCAGCCCGAGCGCGACGTCGAGCCCGATCCACGCCGCGATCGCCACGAGGTGCACGATCAGCAGCACGCTGCGGGCCGCCCGGGGCACGGGCACGCGCACGGAGGTCACTGCGGTCACGGTCCCTCCAGGGTTGTCGGTGGGACGAGCCTCGCCCAGCCCGCGCCCGGGCGAATCGGACGAGCGCGGACACCTCGGCTACTCCCCGCGGGGACGACAGCACGCCGGACGTACTCCCGCAGGCGTAGACCCGACGACGCGGTCGAGCTCGTGCTGGTCGTCCCCGACCCAGGCGACGTGCCCGTCCGGCCGCAGCAGGGCCGCGGGCACGTCGAGCTCCACCGTCGGGTCGACGACGGCGTCGACGCCGTCCGGCGCCGCGAGCAGCCCGGTGCGGTCGAGCAGCAGCCACCGGCCCGCGTGCATCCGCTCGTAGAGCCGTCCCTGCCGCAGCGGCAGGTCCCGCAGCCGCCGCCCGACCAGCGGATGGTCGCCGCCGAGGTCGTAGCGGACGTCGATCCCGATGATCTTCCCGACCAGGTGGCGGTTGACCTCCGGGAAGTCCATCAGCTCGGTGAGCAGCCTCCGCACGGCCTGCGCCCCCGGTTCGAGGGCCATCAGCTCGCCCTGCGCGAGGGTGTTGTCCAGGACCGCGGCGGCGACGGGGTGCCGTTCGGTCTCGTAGGTGTCCAGCAGGTCCGCCCGGCCATGGACGGTGGCGGCGAGCTTCCACCCGAGGTTGAACGCGTCCTGGATGCCCAGGTTCAGGCCCTGCCCGCCCAGCGGCGGGTGGACGTGGGCGGCGTCCCCCGCCAGCAGCACCCACCCGACGCGGTAGTGCTCGGCCTGCCGGGTCGCGTCCCCGAAGCGGGAGAGCCACCGCGGCGAGTGCGCGCCGAAGTCGGTGCCGGCGATCGCGCGCATCCGCTCGGTGAGCTCCTCGAAGGTGGGCGGCTCCGCGCTGTGCTCGAGCGCGGGCGCGACGACCCGGAACCGCCCGTTCCCGGCAGGCCCCACGCCGAACCACAGGTTGGTCCGCCGGATCTCGGCGACCCGCGCGGTCACCTCGGCGAGCGGCGCGGTCAGCTCGATCTCGCCGAGGAGCCACTGGTGCCGTGCCGCGATCCCGGGGAACCGGACGTCGAGCAGCCTGCGAACCGTGCTCCGGCCGCCGTCGCACCCGACGAGGTACCGCGCCCGCAGCGGGCCGGCCGAGGTCTCGACGGTGACCCCGTCGTCGTCCTGGGTCAGCCCGACGACCTCGGTCCCCCGCCGGATCTCGGCGCCCTGCTCGACCGCGTGCTCGGTCAGCAGCCGCAGCGTGGTGGGCTGCGGGATGCCGAGCGTGTAGGCGTGCGCGGTGTCCAGGCCCTCCGGCGCCGCCTTGGTGATCCCGGCGAAGAACCCGCCCAACGGGTGCCGCATACCCACCTCGAGGAACCTGTCGAGGAGTCCGCGCTGGTCCAGGATCTCGATACTGCGGGCGTGCATCCCGAGCGACCGCACCACCTCGGTCGGCTCCGGATCCCGCTCCAGCACGACCACGCCCACGCCCTGCAACCGCAGCTCGCTCGCCAGCACCATCCCGGTCGGCCCGCCCCCGGCGACGATCACGTCGATCACGAATCCCCCTCGTTCCCGCAGGTGAGACGGCATTCTGCGGGCCCGTGGGGGGCTTGCCACAAGCCCCGATCACCGCTATATGTTGAGAGTGGCCGGAGCGTCAGGTCATGCGGGGCCGCTGCCGTACGGGCGGGTCAGGACCTCGAGATTGTGGCCTTCGGGAGAGTCGAAGTAGGCACCGCGGCCACCGTCGTGGGTGTTGTGGCCAGATCTGCGGTGCCCCGGGTCGGCGTAGATCGGGACTCCTCGCTCCCGCAGCCGGTCGGTGACGGCGTCGAACTCCGCCTCGGAGACGAGGAACGCATAGTGCTGCGGATGCACCTCGTCGCTGTCGAGATAGTCGAGGGCGGCCCCGTCGGGCAGCGCGACGACGCTGAACGGCCCGAAGCGGGTCGGGGCGGCCAGTCCGAGGACATCGGCGAGGAAGCGCGCACCGGCGTCCTGGTCACGGGTCGAGACGATGGTGTGGTTGAACGCGACAGACATGGGTGGAGAGTGCAACCTCGACTCGGGTTCAGGTCAAGCGGGCGACGAGAACGGCGTCCATGCGCCGTGGGCCAGACCTGTACGTCGCGCCATCGGATACACCTCGTCGTGTGTCGGGTCGCGGCGTCGACTCCGCCCTCACTCACCGAACGGCGTCGCGGCTCCCCCGGGCATCACGGCCCGGTCGTAGTACTCCCGACACGAGACGATCTCGAGTTCCGGGTTCAGGACGAGGACGGCGACCGAACGGCCGCTGAAGGGTTTGCCCGTCGCCTTCATCTTGCCGCCGCCGAGGTCGTCACCGGAGAAGGTGCCTCGCCCGGTCACCTCCACGACCACGAACCCGTCACCGGTGTGCACGTCGTCCACCGTCATCCCGCAGTCCGAGACGGCGGCGTGCCAGAGACGGTGGCGGGTAGCGATCAGGTCGTGCCCTCGACGTCGCACCCCGAAGGTCACGTCGAAGTACTCGCCGTCCTCGGCGTACAGGTCGACGAACGCGTCCGGGGTCGGTGCGCTCCACGCCGCGGCCCAGCGGTGGGCGACATCGGCAGGCGTGATGGTCGTGCGAATGGCGGACAAACGGGTTCTCCCTCTGAGTGATCGAGACCGAGCGACGGGCGGAGCGAGCGGTCAGTAGACGGCGCCGGGCTCGTCCGTGATCTCGGGCAGGATCGCGCCGTCCTCCATCACGTTGGCACCCGGGATCTCCTCGATGAAGATCGCCAGGTCCTCCTTCGCGTCCCCGGTGATCGCGGACCAGGCGTCCGCGATCCCGTGGATGAGCGTCGACCGGATCTCGACGGAACGGCCGTCCCGGATGAGCCCGACCATCCGCGGCCCGTCGGCCCGCTTCCCGGCGACGTAGATGCCGTCCTCGGCGACCTCGACGAACGCGCAGTGCACGTACGCGCGAGGGGCGCCCGTCACCTCGCTGTGGACCGTGGTCATCGCCTCGGCGACCTCCGCCTTGTGGAGCAGCGTCGCACCGCCGCTCGGGACGATGAACTGGTAGTAGGGCATCGACGACCTCCACGAACCGTGCGGGTTCGAGGCCGGCGGGACTCGAACGAAGTGGAGGCTAGCCGGCAACAGGGGACCCCAGCAAGCTGCTGAGACTCGAAAAGTGTCCTTGGTTGGGGCCGAACGGGATGCCCTACACTCGGCCCGTGAAGCACGACGAGCTGGAGGAGCTCTACTGCTCCGTCGCCCGCACCTGGTCGGTGATCGGTGAGCGGTGGACGATGATGATCCTGCGCGAATGCTTCCGCGGTGAACGCCGCTACGACCATTTCCGCGCCAAGCTGGGGCTCGGTAGCAACGTGCTCAACGACCGCCTGCGAGTGCTGGTGTCGGAGGGGATCCTGGAGCGGGTGCAGTACCAGGAACAGCCGGTGCGGCACGAGTACCGCCTCACCGCCAAGGGTGCCGACCTGTATCCGGTGCTGGTGTCCGTCATGGCCTGGGGAGACAAGTACAAGAACGACGTCCCCCCGGTGCGCTTGATCCATCGTGGCTGCGGCCACGAGGCCGAGCCCCGCCTGACGTGCGCACACTGCGCCGAACCCGTGTCCTGGCGCGACGTGACCGCGGAGTTCCAGCCGGACGCGTGGTGAGCTCGGACTCGCGGCGCCGCGCGACCGTCGGCGTCGGCGCCGCTCCAGGAGCGGATCGGATGACCCCGTTGCTACAGCTGAGCGGTTTCGGGAGAGCCAGGCTGGAAGAAGTGCCTGGTGAGAAGGTGTGGCCAGGGGCGGGGTCGAACCGCCGACCTTCCGCTTTTCAGGCACCACGAGGCCTGCGCTCCACCCACTCCGCCACCGGATCGGGCAGGACCGGACCCGCTGCGACCGGCTGCGTCCGGGTGCGTTGCCGTCAGGGTTGCCGTCAATCTCGGTACCCGCCGCCGCGCTCCTCGCTCATGATGTCGACCATGTCCACCCCGGGTCAGGTCCGCGTCTGGCACGACGAGGAGGGTTGGGGCGTCATCGACTCGCCGTCGACGCCTGGTGGCTGTTGGGCGTACTACAGCAACATCGCCATACCCGATCAGTACCGCAACCTCGACGCAGGACAGCTCGTCGAACTGGAATGGGAGTCAGCCCAGCAGGACGGCTTCGACTTCCGTGCGGTCCGCGTCTGGCCCCGGGGAGAGGAGCCATACGACAGGCCTCCCACTCCGGTGTCGGAGGGCGACACGGCCTACCGCAGCACGTTGACGATCTACTTCGACGACCCACCCGGCTGACTCTCCGCCCTACTCACTCCGCGGCCTTGCTCGTCGTCCTGGCCGCCTCATCGACCGGGCCGGCCGTGTCAAGGCAGGAACACCACGACGCCGGCCCCGCCCTTTCCTCCTCCGGTGCTCGATCCTCGGGAGCCTGGGCGGGGCCGGCGTCGTGGTGCGCGTAGCGGCCTTGATGCGGTCGGCCCGGTCGTTGACGATTGCTGCGGACGAGCTAGTGCCTCCGTCGGCCCGGAGCCTTCTGCATCTCACCCGGTTCTGGTCCCGGCGCTGCCCGGGCGCGCCGGCCGGGAGCGGAGCGGCAAGGCCGAGCGCGCTTGGAGGGCTGCGCCCCGGCCCGCTAGGGCCGGCTTGAAGACGTACAGAAAGTGCTCCTCGGTAACGAGGCTTGCGAGCGGGCGCATTTGGCGTCTCCCGGTAGCAGCCCTGCAGCGGTCACTGAATTCCGCTGACGAGACAGGCCATCCGGCGCTAATTTCCGCCGCCTCGCCGCACCCCGCCCGTCGGCAAGCGCGCAGCCGACCCATTCCGAGCACACTGGACGGGCAGAGGACGGACACGCTTGGGGGATTCGACTTGCCACGCGATATTGATCTTAAGGCAGCTATCAACGCGGTGTCGGACGTCATCCAGAATCGCCCACGCCCGATTCGTGAATTCGATCAGATCTACATGAAGACCGGCGACATGGTGATGCAGAGTGAATTCGTAGCGGACTGGGCTAAAGGCAAGAGCCTCGCATTCATCGGCGACGGCGACTCCATCTCCGTCTGCGTCGCCTACCTGTTCGCTAGGGACATCATTGACTACGGCCCGTCTAAGATTACCGTCTTCGACTTCGACGAACGCATCGTAGGGGCAATCAATCGATTCGCAGACCGCGAGCGAATCCCTTCGCTTGAGGGCAAGCTCTACAATTGCCTGGACGCCTTCCCGTCAGGGCAGATCTACGACTACTTCTACACCAACCCGCCCTGGGGCGCGAGCAATAACGGCGAGAGCGTCAACGTATTCGCGCAGCGAGGAATGGAAGCGATAGGCTACAGCGGAGATGGCATGATCGTTATTGCAGACGACGAGCACCTCGACTGGCCAAAGTCAGTCCTTGGTGAAGTCCAGCGATTTGGGTCGCAAAATGGCTTCTACGTTAGCCGGATGATGCCTCGTCTGCATGAGTATCACCTGGACGACAACCCCGACCTCCGATCGTGCAACCTCATCCTGAGCTCAGTACCGGGAAATGGGCGGAAAGTAAACAGCTCTGCAATAACCGACCCCGGTAGGCTCGCCAACTTCTACGGACTGGATCAATCTCCCCGTGTTCGCTACGTACGTGAACGGAAGCGCGTAGACTATGGGGTAGCGTCCGACGACGAGTACGAGTTTCAGCTGATCGAAGAGGAGTGACGAGCGCGTGTTCGAGCCAGGTAGCGCAATCCTCTATATGAAGGTCGGAACGCACGCGAAAGAGGAGCTCTCCGATATCATCGAGCGCAAGCAGCGCGAGATAGAGGACGAGGGGATGGCCATGTGGGGGTACGGCGGTAATACTTGTCACCCGACCACGATGGTTCAGCCGTTTGCGAGAACGAGAGCGACTGACGAGCAACCAATTGTTCTTGCGATGCAGCCTATGAAATCAAAGCACTTCGCCGACCCTGTCAGGGCAGACGAGTACTCGCAAGATGGCAAAATCTGGACACCTGTTCCCCAGGGCATAAATGTTCTCGGATCGAGGTATGCTCTCTGTATCCGCACCCTTGAGCAAGTCGATACTAAGATCCATCTGGCCGAGACGAAGGTCGCGATCGGAAAGAGCCTGGGCAAGGCAGGGAGCAGCTACGTAAAAGGCCGTGTTGACAAGGCCTGCTTAGAGGTAACCAGTGAGGCAGTCGTGGACGAGGATGAGGGCGTCCCGATTGGCCTGATTGCGGAGCTGGTTGACCCCTATGCAGTCTTCCTGCGAAATAGCTAAGTCTCTACGTCTCGGAAAGAATATGAGGCGCCTGTCGCCGAAGATCATCAATATAGCTCTCTAATCCACTGTCAGGGGAGAGTGCGATATGGAGAGACGCGCAGCTGCAACATGCGCTAAGAGCCTTATCAACGTCCTTCTCGCGACACACACGGGCCCGGACCTCCTCTTCCCCGAGAGCGACGACTAGCCAGGCGATCGACTGTTCTAGCGATACCGCTTTCCCGTCAAGATCACTCAGGATGGCCAGCAGTTCCCGCATCTGCTCAAGAGCTATTACTGCCCTCTTGTCCCCAGTAACGAGATAGTCGTAGACTCGTGTAATAACTATTGCACAGAGCAAGCTTTCTCCGCCATCCATCTCGACGGCTTCCCGTTGCGCTATTTCTTCGATCTCTGTTGCCAGAGCAACTTCCGCATTAGACGGTTCGAGTTGGTCGGCATGATCCAAAAGGCGCCGGAAATTCTCTAGCGCCCGGCCTTTGTCAGTAATCCTGCTACTCCGCGCAATCGCGCTTGGTACGACAAAGCGTGCCGCACCCAAGACGTGGACAGCGGATCCCGACTCTCTACCTGCCGCCCCTGGGAGGTCATCCAGCATGGAATAACAGGACAACTTGATCAAAATGTCGTTGTCGACCGCGAGATCAATTGTCACTGACCAGCGCCCATGATCGCCCGGATGTATGAGGCCCTCTCATCACTGAGCGAGTCCCATTCAAGACGCTCGGATGCGAGCCAGTTGATGCTGCCCCCCAGGTCCTCGAAATATTGGCCGGGAAGGTGCCTCAATGCAGTCATTGACTGCCTCCAGCGGCCGGTAGAATGCGCCAGACTGAGGGCAAGAAATCCGGGGTCTACCCGCAGCTGTGGAGCCCATTGAGTAACAGCCTGAACCACTTCGGCAGAATTGTAGCGCTCAATACTCGGCAATACCTGGAAATTGGCCTGACCGGTCAACAACTTGAGCGCGAACCGGTCCGCCTCATGTTCTTCGTTATCCTGGCCCTCAGCTTCAAGTGGATCAGCCATCTCTAATAGCGCGGAGCCGTCTACTAGATCGCCATTCGAGATATGTCCAAGTTCGTGCGCGATGATAAATAGAACCCATGCCGGGTGACTAGAATCGCGGCCAATAAGGATTGCATACCGGTCGCCAACTCTCACCGACATTGCCTGCATCAGCTTACGACGTAGCGGAAGCAGGTTGGCCTTAATGACCGGAACGCCCATGTCCCAGCAGAGCGACAGGACTGTGCGCATATCTAGGTGAGGTATGCGATCCAGCAGCGCACCACGAACAAATTCCGGATTTGATGCCTGAAAGCCTGCCCCCGGCGGCGTTCCAGCGATTAGCGCCCGCGCGACTGCAACGCCGAACGAAGACAAGACGTCCTGTTCCTGAATCGTGGCATCACCAAGATTCTTGAACTTGGCACTGTCTCGCCATACAAACTTGGGCTCTCCTTCGAAAAGGGAGCCAGGCGAGATGCCCAGTCGGCGCGCTACCGTAAACCTAAGCTCAGCGACCGCCGACACAGACTGCTCTGCCTCGTCGCTCCACCATTCTGGCCATACGCCATCAATGGCCGACCTCGTAAGACCAGCGCTACGGAGCTCCTTAGTGAGGGAAGAGCGCAGCGTTGCCACAGCTACTCCCCCTCCCAGGTGACGCGGCCCAAGCCTTGATCTTGATCGTTCGACACGGCTAGCCTACCGCGATCCAGGAGGTACGGCCGTCACCAGCGCGCTGCTGGCGCGTTGACTTGACAGGGTGTGCTAGTTGCCGAGGGTGAGGGGTTGCGGTGTCCGTGCCGAGGGCGTTCTGCTGGAGCAAGTTCGGCACGGAGGCGGGGGAGCCCGCCGGCCGGATCATTGCGCGCAAAGAGTACGAGCGCCAGCAGAACGGCGGGGTCTTTCTGTGGGGTATCGGCAACAGCATTCGGCCCTCTCTTCTAAAGCTGGTTGACGATGAGCCACACCCAGAGGTCTTGTTTACTGAGATGCTTTCCCAGCCCAAGGAACACGATGTCTCGCCCGCGGCAGTGCAATTGTGGCGGGAAGCTACCGGAATAGATGGCTCAACTTTCGAACTGCCTGAGTATTCGGCGGTAACAAGTCGCGTGTCTGGCCGCCGTAGTCATTTCGCACTGATCTGCCGGTCTGCCGAACCACTGGGCTTTCAGCCTGACAACTCGCCGAAGTTCCGCGCTAACGATGTTCGGAATATCTTGACGGGGAACCTAGTTGGCTCCTCACAGGTGACCTCGGTTGTCCGAAAGGCCCCTTCGCTCTCACAAGAGGGAAGATCGTACTCGGTAGCGTTCAGGGCCGAGCTGGTGTACCCGTATTTAGCTTGCTTGCAAGCGCCGCTCACAGTCAGCGGCTCGGTGCACACTTCGTC
The DNA here is from genome assembly GCF_900102195.1 of Pseudonocardia oroxyli. Lineage (GTDB taxonomy): Bacteria > Actinomycetota > Actinomycetes > Mycobacteriales > Pseudonocardiaceae > Pseudonocardia > Pseudonocardia oroxyli. The sequence goes on along the minus strand of NZ_FNBE01000009.1, from coordinate 48,433 downwards.
GACCGACACATGTCCGCGCGAAACAGTCGATTGGCTAGTCGGGGTACGGCATCAAAATACGGCCTCGTCTCCACATCTAGCTCTCTTCTAGCTGGACTGACTCTGCGGAATAGATCGCGGAGTTAAACCCGGACATACCTGCATCTGCACATCCTTCACGATTGATAGCCCTAGACGCAGGGGCTCGCGGGGCGTAGAATTTTCACATGCGTGGGGCTGGCGACACTTTAGCGTTAGGGCAGAGAGTTGCCTTCTATCGCGCCCGCCGTGGACTAACGCAAACTCAGCTTGCGAACTTGGTAGGCCGGAGGACTGACTGGCTCAGTAAGATCGAGCGTGGTGAGCGACAGCTTCGGAACGTCGAACTAATTGCCGATCTGGCGAAGGTTCTGCGAGTGTCGCTTCCTGATTTGATGGGCCAGCCAGTCTTACTTGAGGGTGAAGATCGACGAGACGACGTTCCGGCTATTCGCGATGCACTGATGGCGCCAGGCCAGCTATCCCGAACTCTATTCGCCGTCTCTGAAGCTCCGGCGAAGCCGCTGGACGTAGAACAGTCTTCCCGCCTGGTCGAATTCGCTTGGACTTCCTATCAGGCCGGTAGGATTGGCGACGTCGTTGCTTCACTCCCTCGCCTGATCCGTGAAGCGCAGGAACTGGAACAGCACGCAGAAGTCGGGGCTGATGCAAGTATTTCGGCATGGGCCGTTTCGGCTCGCGTCCATCACCTCGCGGCAACGACACTCAGCAAGGTTGGGGAGTCTGATCTGTCCTGGATCGCGGCTGAGCGAGCCATGCGAGCAGCAGACGAGTCCGGCGATCCGTTGGTTCTGGCCTCCGCTGCTCGTGCGGCGACTCACGCGCTGCTCGCCATTGGGCGGTACGACGATGCGCTTCGTCTCGGCGAAACCGCCGCGCGATGGTTGGAGCCGCGAGTGGCCGATGGCGATTTGGAGGCCCTGAGCCTGTTCGGGATGCTTCACCTGCGCACGGCCGTGGCGGCGGCAAGGCACCAGGACAGGGCGACCGCGGCTGAACTGCTCGGGCGGGCTGCTCGCGCTGCGGAGCAGCTCGGGGTGGATGCGAACTACTGGCAGACCGGGTTCGGCCCCACCAACGTCGAGTTGCACCGGCTCTCCGCCGGCCTCGATCTCGGGGACGTCGCGTGGGTCGCCGAGCACGGGCAGCAGGTGGGCGCCGAGGAGCTGCCCGTCGAGCGGCGGGTCACGCACATGATCGACGTCGCTCGGGCGCTCTCCTACCTCGCCAAGGACACCGAGGCCCTGGACCTCCTGCTGAACGCCGAGCGGCAGGCGCCGGCTCTCGTGCGGCACAGTGCTTCCGTGCGGGAGATGGTCAAGGACATGCACCGGCGGTCCCCGGTGACGGGAGGCTCGCGTTCCTCGGAGCTGCTGGCGTTCGCGCAGCGCTGCCGGGCGGTGGCGTGAGTCGGGGGACGATCGGGCTCGTCGCCTGCGCCGCCGGCGGGGCCGAGACGATCCGGGCTGACTTCGTCGAGCCGGCCATCGAGCGCGGCTGGGACGTCGCGGTCACCCTCACCCCGACCGCGGCGACCTGGTTGGAGGAGAGCGGGGAGGCGGCCAAGCTCGAAGAGCTGACCGGGCACCTCGTGCGCAGCTCCCCGCGGATGCCCGGCGAGAAGAGCCCGCACCCGCCGATCTCCTGCTACGTCGTCGCGCCGGCTACGGCCAACGTCGTCGCCAAGCTCGCGCTCGGGATCTCCGACAACCAGGCCCTCACGACCGTCAACGAGGCCATCGGGGGCGGCGTCGTCCCGGTGGTCGTGTTCCCGCGGGTCAACGCCGCGCACACTCGCCACCCCGCCTGGAGATCTCACCTGGCGGCCCTGGGGTCCGCTGGGGTACACCTGGTGACCGGCGAGGACGTCTGGCCGCTCTACGAGCCGCGAGAGGCCCCGCCCGGCCGTCCCCTCCCGTGGTCGGCCATCCTGGACCTGGTCGAGCAGGTCACTGCGGCAACGCGATAGCACTCCCCCGCACCGCGCAACCCCTCCCAGAACAGACCCGGACAGTTTGTCCGGGTCCTTTCGCGACTTCGGGCTTCTCCTGGTGAGGCACCACCCCGTGCCCCTCGAACAGGAGACCACCCGTGCGCCTGCTGATCGACACCAGCCAGATGAACTTCACCGTCGGCCGCCCCTTCGACCGCCGCCTCGACGACAACGGCGTCCACCGCCTCGACCGCCGCACCGGCGCCCCGCTCTGGGCCGCCCAGCTCGTCGTCATGGACGCCGAGGGCGCCGACACCATCACCGTCACGATCGCCGCCCCGGAGCCGCCGCAGCTCCACCAGGGCCAGCCCGTCAGCCTCGTCCGGCTCGTCGCGATGCCCTGGGCCCGCAACGGCCGCGACGGCGTCGCCTACCGCGCCGACGAGGTCCGCCCCCTCGCCGCCGCCAAGAGCGCCTGATGCGCGCCGCGAAGCAGCGGGGCCGGCTCATGGTGCGCTCGCACTCCGACCGGCTCGTCCGCTCCGAACCCTTCGAGGTCTTCACCCGCCCGCAGCGCTCGCTCCCGGCCCGGCTCGTCGGGCTCCTGATCCGCTGGCGCGCCGAGCTCCTCATCCTCGGCCTCCTGCTCGCGGCGTGGGTCTGGCTGACCAAGCAGATGCCCGCCTGGGCCGCGGGGACCGCCCTCGGCGGCACCGTGTTGGTCCTCGTGGTCTGGCCGGCGTCTCGCCGGTATCTGGTCCACCGCGGCTATGCGGTCATGGTCCGGCACCGGCTGCGCTCGACCTTCGTGGAGCGGCGGGTCATGAACTACTCGGGAAACCTGCCCCTGCTGCTCTGGGCCCGTCCGACACCGGTCGGCGAGCGGGTCTGGGTGCTGCTGCGCGCGGGCATCGATTTGCAGGACATCGAGGTCGCCGCGTCCTACTACGCCGTGTCCGGCTGGGCCCGCGACGCCCGTGTGGTTCCGACACGACGCCTGGCCGCGATCGTCGTGGTCGAGGTCGTCCGCCGGGACCCGCTCACCGGGCCCGCCGTGGCCTCACCGCTGAGTCGCACGCACCTCGTCCCCGTCCCGCCGCTGGAGGAGGCCGGCCATGCGTAAGCGCGCCACGGAGTACGGGCCGCTGTCGATCTATGACCCGATCTACCTCGGCATCGACGAGAACGCCTGCCCCGTCGACATCACCCTGATCTACAAGAACCTCCTCACCGCCGGCGAGCCCGGCGCAGGCAAGTCCGGGGCCCTGAACAACCTGGTCGCCCACGCCGCCCTCGCCTCCGACTGCCGGTTGTGGCTGATGGACGGCAAGCGCGTCGAGCTGGGCCTGTGGCGCGACCGCGCCGAGGTGTTCGTCGGCTCCTCGCTCGACGACGCGATCGACCGGCTCCGCGAGCTACAGGCCGAGATGGACAGTCGCTACGACCAGCTCGACGGCTGGAAGCTCCGCAAGATCAGCCGCGGGGACGGCAACCACCCGATCATGCTGGTCATCGACGAACTCGCCTACTACTCCGCCACCGCCGGGGACAAGCGCACCCGCGAGACCTTCTCGCTCCTGCTCCGCGACGTCATCGCCCGCGGCCGCGCCGCCGGGATCATCGTCGTCGCCGCCACCCAGCGGCCCAGTGCCGACATCATCCCGACCAGCCTGCGGGACCTGTTCGGCTACCGGCTCGCGTTCCGCTGCACCACCGAGACCAGCTCCGACATCGTGCTCGGGCACGGCTGGCACTCGCGCGGCTTCGACGCCTCACAGATCGACCCCACCACGCCCGGGGTCGGGCTGCTGCTCGCCGAAGGTGGAATCCCGCGCCGGATGCGTTGCGCCTACCTGTCCGACGTCGAGATCAGCCGGATCGCCGGTCACCCCGACAGCGGGAGCGCGGCATGAACGAGCCGATCGACACCCCGCCCCTGCGGCTGCGACCGCCCCTACGACCACCCCGACGACATGCGGCATCAGGTCTTCGGCTTCGAGACCGCCGACGAGTGGCGCTCGCGCATCCACATCGACAACCGGGCCGCCCTGCTCGAACACCTCGACGGCATCCCGCTCGGCGACTACGACCACCGCATCATCGACTGGCTGGCCTGCTGGGACGTCCCGACGATCGCCGTGGTCGCCTCCCTGCTGCGCCGCGCCTGGTGGGCGGGTCACGGCTCGGCCTGTGACGCGCACCGGCCCGGGAGGCCCCGGTGATCAGGTTCCTTGCTGGGTTGGCTGTCACCGTCGCCACCGTGATCGTGGTGCTCCGCCTCATCGGCGCAGCCGAGAGCGCCGCCATCGCCCCCACCGGCAAGGCCGGCTCCTCGTCGATCACCATCGTGGACCCGTGCCAGACCGGGGAACGGGCCGTAGTCCGAGCCCTGCCGGACGGCTCCATCGAGGGCGTGCAGTGCCGATGAGCACCCCACAGGCGCTCGTCGACGGGCTGGTCCGCCGGGCCGGGTCACCCGACTTCGACCGCTGGCGCGGGCACATCACCGCGGCCGCGGGCTGCTCGCACCCGATCCGGCTCACCGGCGAGATCCACCACGTGGAGACTGCGACCGGGCGGATCACCAGCAGCACCGCGACCGCGGACATGCCCGACGGCGTGATCTACGTGCCCTGCGGCAACCGCCGCGCCACCGTCTGCCCCTCCTGCGCCGAGACCTACCGCGCCGACACCTTCCAGCTCGTCCGCGCCGGATTGGCCGGCGGCAAGGGCGTCCCCGCCACGGTCGCCGAGCACCCGTGTGTGTTCCTCACCGGCACCGCCCCCTCCTTCGGCGCGGTCCACGCCCACCACCGCGACGGCCGCCCCTGCCGACCCCGCCGCGACCCGCAGACCTGTCCGCACGGCGTCGTCCTCGACTGCCGCACCCGCCACCGCGACGACGACCCCGCCGTCGGGCGTCCGCTGTGCCTGGACTGCTACGACCACGCCCACCAGGCCGTCTGGAACGGCTACGCCGGCGAGCTGTGGCGCCGCACCACCAACACCGCCAACCGCGCCCTGCGCCGCCTCGGGGACCGCTACGGCACCCGCCTGCGGCTGTCCTACGCCAAGGTCGCCGAGTTCCAGCGCCGCGGAGTCGCGCACATCCACGCCATGGTCCGGCTCGACGGCGTCGACCCCCTCGATCCCGACAAGATCATCGCCCCGCCCTTCGGCATCGGCCCCGGCCACCTCGCCCAGCTGCTCGCCGAGGCCATGCGCGCCACGTCCTTCACCACCCCGCTGCACCCCGACCGACCCGAGGGGTGGGAGATCGCCTGGGGCGCCCAGCTCGAACCCCGACAGGTCCGGCTCACCGTCCGAGACCTCGACGACCACGGGGAGATCACCACCGGCGCCGTCGCCGGCTACCTGGCCAAGTACGCCACCAAGGCCACCGAGATCACCGGCCACGCCTCCAAACGCCTCGACGAAGAGACCGCCCGCATCCACGGCGACCGCACCACCCATCCGGGCCGGCTCATCCGGGCCTGCTGGGACCTCGGCACCCAGCCCGCCGACGTCCGCCAGGGCCAAGACGCGTGGATCCGTGGCGGTGGTGGCCCGCTCGACCCGGACTCACCCCTCGGCCGCTGGAACGCCGGCTACGGCCGGCTGCGCCGCTGGGCCCACATGCTCGGGTTCGGCGGCCACTTCTCCACCAAGAGCCGCCGCTACTCCACCACCCTCGGCGCCCTGCGCCAGGCCCGCCGCGACTGGCGCCGCGCCCAGCTCCGCGACACCGGCCCCGATGAGCCAGCGCCCGAGGACGACGACACCACCGTCGTCATCAACTCCCTGGCCTTCGCCGGGATCGGCTGGCACACCACAGCCGACGCCCTGCTCGCCAACACCGCGGCGGCCAAGGCTCGTGCGCAACGGCTCACTGCCCGCGAGGAACTGTCCATCACCAGCTGATCGAGGAAGGAGAGAACCGTGGAACCTGTGTTCCTGACCGTCGAGGAGGCGGCTCGGACGCTGCAGATCAGCCGCACCCGGGTCTACGACCTGATCCGGACGCACCAGCTCCGCTCGCGCAAGATCGGCCGCGTCCGCCGCATCCCGGTCGACGCCATCCGTGAGTTCGTGGCCCAGGCCGACGAGGAGGTCGCCTAATGCCGCCGGCTCGGCGCGCCCGGAAGCGGGCGAACGGGGAGGGCACGATCTACCCGCGGGCCGACGGGCGCTACGAGGGCGCGGCCTATGTGCTCATGTCCGACGGCTCGCGACGGCGCCAGCGCGTCTACGGCAAGACCCGTGACGAGGTGTTCGACAAGCTCTCGGAGCTGCAACGCCTGTCCCGCCAGGGCATCCCCATGCCGTCGGAGTCCTGGACCGTCGACCGCTACCTCGAGTACTGGCTCGAGCACGTCGTCCGGCCGACCGCGAAGCCCAAGACCCACCAGGGCTACGAGGTCGTCGTGCGGGTGCACATCGTGCCGGTGCTCGGCCGCAAGCGGCTCAAGGGCCTCCAGGCCGCGGACGTGCGCCGGCTCCTGGCCGTCGTCGAGCACCGCTGCCGCTGCTGCGCCGAGGGGATCGACGCCCGGCGACCGGAGAAGAAGCGGAAGTGCTGCGCGGTCGGCGACTGCTGCGAGTCGTTCCCGTCCGTCCGGACGATCCAGCAGGTCCACGCCGTGCTCCGCAACGCGCTCCAGAACGCGGTGAAGGAGGAGATCGTCTTCCGCAACGTCGCTCGGCTGGTCTCGGTCCCCACCCCGCGCTATCGGGTGCACCGGGGCATCGACATCGAGCAGGCGCGCAAGCTCGTCACCGCCTCCGCGAGCGACCGGCTGCACGCCCTGTACGTCCTCACGCTCTACCTGGGGATGCGCCGGGCCGAGCTGCTCGGACTCCGCTGGTCGGACGTCGACCTCACCGCCGGGACCTTGGAGATCGTCCAGACCCTGCAACGGGTCGACGGGGAGCTCCGGTTCGTGCCGGCCAAGACGCTGAGCTCGGAGCGCACCGTGCCGCTGATCGGGCTGTGCGTCGAGGCGTTGAAGTCGCACAAGGCGAAGCAGGCGTGGGAGGCGAGCCAGGCCGGCGAGGGCCGCTGGACCGACAGCGGGCTCGTGTTCACCTCGACCGTGGGCACGCCCATCGAGCCGGACAACCTGCGTCGGAGCTGGCACCCGCTCCGCGCCTCCCTCGGGCTGGGGCCGGTCCGGTTCCACGACCTGCGCCACACCTGCGTGAGCCTGCTGCTCGATCTCGGGGTGCCGCCGCACATCGTGCGGGAGATCGTCGGGCACGCGGACATCGGCGTGACGATGAACATCTACGCCCACGCCTCGCTGGCCGAGAAGCGCGCTGCGCTGCTGAAACTGGACGAGAGACTCCGATGACGTTGCCGTCACGGTTGCCGTCAACCGGGGAGATCGGGACGGTGCCGAGCGGAGAATCCGCTGGTGAGAAGGTGTGGCCAGGGGCGGGGTCGAACCGCCGACCTTCCGCTTTTCAGGCGGACGCTCGTACCAACTGAGCTACCTGGCCCCGGCTCCGGAGCGGAACCTGGAGAGTGAAGCGACCCAGACGGGACTCGAACCCGCGACCTTCGCCGTGACAGGGCGACGCGCTAACCAACTGCGCCACTGGGCCTTGCTGTGAAACCGTACCCCCAACGGGATTCGAACCCGCGCTGCCGCCTTGAAAGGGCGGAGTCCTAGGCCGCTAGACGATGGGGGCTCGGACGACCCGGAGGCTGTCCTCGACCTCCAACGGCTGTCCGTTGGGAGCAAGGAGAGCTTACGACACCCCGCACCGGGCTTCACCACCACCCCTCCCCCGCTGGATCGTCCCAGCTCAGCGGGGGTGCGGGCGGTCGAGAGCGGGTCGGTTCGCCGGATGCGGCCCCGGTGAGACCTGCCGCACAGTTCTCAGCGGCTCACCGGGGGTGGCAGATCGGGGTTGCCGGACACCAGGCCGAGCATGTCGAGGAGCAGCCGGAGATCGTCCGGGCCTTGCGAGTTGTCGGCGACGACCTTGCGGGCGCGGTGCAGCTCCTCGTCGGACACCCGGTAGGCGTCCGCGGCGTTGCGCGGGCTCGGGATCGACCCGCGGTCCTCCCCGTCCGATGCGGCGACACCCTCGTTCACGACTCCGGTCCTCACGATCCCGCTCAACGGCGTCTCCCTCGTGTCGCACCCCGAACGCCCGTGGGGTGGACCGCACGGACCTGCGGGCACGACGAGACGCACGACCGCCGATCCCCCGACCGGCGCCGCGTCCGTCGACCCGAAGCCTCCCGCCGACCACCCCCGTGGCCGTGGCCGGAACGTTACCCATCCGAGACCGTCGGCGCATGCCCCTTCCCGGGTGAGGACCACGACGTTGCGTCACGACCCGGACACCGTCCGAACAAACGGGGTGGCGGCCCGCCCGTACCCCGGAGGGGTATGCTGGGCGGCGAGCGACACGACGAGCGGAGGCGGGATGCACGGATACGCGGACTCGCGCGAGGCACACCTGCGCCGGCTGCGCCGGATCGAGGGCCAGGTCCGTGGCCTGCAGCGGATGGTGGACGACGACGTGTACTGCATCGACATCCTGACCCAGGTCTCCGCCGCCACCCGGGCCCTGCAGTCGTTCGCTCTCGAGCTGCTCGAGGAGCACATGGCCGGGTGCGTCGTCGACGCCGCCCGCCAGTCCCCCGAGGAGGGCGCCGCGAAGGTGAAGGAAGCCGCCGACGCCATCGCCCGGCTCGTCAAGTCCTGACAGCTCCCCGCAACGCACCGAGAGGCAGTCGAGATGACCGTCCAGACCCCGTTCCAGACCACCGTGACCGTCGTCGGCATGACCTGCAACCACTGCACCAGCTCGGTCCAGGAGGAGGTCGGCGAGATCGCCGGCGTCCGGTCGGTGGACGTCGTGCTGGACAGCGGCGCGGTGACGATCTCCAGCGACCGCCCGCTCGCCCGTCCCGAGATCGAGGCCGCCGTGGTCGAGGCGGGCTACACCCTGGCGTAGGGCTACTGTCGGCCCATGGCCCGTCACGCACCGAAGCACGGAGCGCGACGGGCCGCGCCCGTTCCCGAGCTCGAACCGCACGATCCCGAGCTCGACTCCTACCTCGCCGCCCTCGCCCCCGACCCGGCGGCGACCGGCAGCCTGAGCGAGACGCTGCAGGTCCGCCTGCCGGGGATCCAGGCCGAGGAGCTGCGTCGGGTCGCCGCCGAGCAGGGCGTCACCCCGGCCGCCCTCGCCGCGACCTGGCTCGTCGAACGGCTCGGCCGCGAGGAGCCCCCGACCGGCCCGCTGCGCACCGTGTAGGCACCGGCCCTCAGCGTGCGGCCGAGGCCCGCACCTGTGCGGCGTCCTCGGCCAGGCACGGGCTGCCCGTCAGCCGTCCGACGTCCACGGCGCCGGCCAGCGCGCGGTAGCCGGCGGGCGAGAGGTGCAGGCCGTCGCCGGAGTCGTAGGCCGCGGCCAGGCGCGTCGGGTCGCTCGGGTCGGCGACCGCGGCGGCGAAGTCGAACACGCCGTCCGCGTGGGCCGCACCCTCGGTGCGCAGCCAGCGGTTGACCGCGTCCCGCTGCGCCGTCGCCAGGCCGTGCGCCCCCGCGTTCGACGGCGTGATCGTGGTCAGGAAGACCCGGTGCCCGTCGGCCCGCGCCCGGTCGGCGTAGCCGGCCAGCCCCGCGGTGACCTCCCCGGCGGACCGCCCGGCGGCCAGATCGTTGGTCCCGATGTGCAGCACGACGTCCGTCGCCCCCGGCACGTCCGCCACGTCCGTCGCGTACCGCTGCGCGGGGGGCGGCCCGCTGACGCCCGCGACCAGCTGGTTCGCCGAGATCCCGGCGTTGAGCACCGGCATGGTCAGCGCCCCGGTGAGGCGCTCGGCGAGGGCGTCGGACCAGCGGGTGCCTGCCGTGGCACCCACCCCGTCGGTGATCGAGTCCCCCACGAGGACGACGGCGTGCTCGGTCCGCGGGGTCAGCACGTCCAGCCCCGAGAGCACCGACCACGAGGTCACCGGCCGGGTGAAGGCGGCGCCGGACGGGTCGTCGACGACGGACCCCGGCTCGGAGACGTAGGAGGTCGTGAGCGCGACGGGGTGCACCGAGACGAGCGCGGGCGCGGTCGGGACGAAGAGGCTGACGGCGACCGCCCGTCCGCGCTCGGCGACGAACGTGACCGGGTCGCTCGCCCACTCCGCCCCCGGGGGCACGACGACGCCGGGCGCGCCGTCGAACGTCACCGGCCGCCCGGAGCCCGACACCAGCTCCGCCCCCGCGCCGGCGAGCCCGACCGAGGCCGAGCCGACCTGGAGCGGGGAGGCACCGAACCGGTTGGAGACCCGGATGCGCAGCTCGGTGCCGGTCGCCTGCGGGGTCGCGATCATGCGCAGTGTGCGGCCCGCGACGTCCGCGCCCGATCCGGGCTGCGGGCTCGTGCGCCACGCGCCGACCCACGCGGCGCCGCAGTCCGGCGCGGGCGCCGTCGCCGAAGCGGGAGCAGCCGACGGGGGCAGCGCGACCAGGCCCACGCTCAACAGCGCCGCCACCCCGGTCAGCCACGCCAGCAGTGCGCGCACCTGTGCCCCTTTCGAGGGAAGAGCCGTTCACCCGGACGAACGATCACGCCCGTCCATTCGCGTATCGGCCCCGCGCCGGGTGACGTTACGTGGACCCGACATCACCTCCTGTGAGCGCCTGCTCGGCGAGCGCGGCGGTGTCCCCGTCGGGAGAAACGCCTTAGGGTCTGCCGCAGAGACGTCGAGGTCAGGAGGTCGCCGGTGGGTGCGTACGAGGAGGTCTTCCAGGCCGCGGTGCAGGACCGGGAGGGGTTCTGGCTGGACGCGGCCCGGGCGCTGGAGTGGGAGCAGGCCCCGACACGGGCCTTGGACGAGTCGAACCCGCCCTTCTACCGCTGGTTCCCCGACGGCGTGCTCAACGTCGCCCACAACGCCCTGGACCGCCACGTCGCCGCAGGTCGCGGCGACCAGGCCGCCCTGATCTACGACTCTCCGGTCACCGGGACCCAGCGCACCTACACCTACGGTGAGCTGACCGAAGAGGTGGCCCGCTTCGCCGGAGTCCTGCGCGATCTCGGGGTGGGAGTCGGGGACCGGGTCGTGGTCTACATGCCGATGGTCCCCGAGGCCGCGATCGCGATGCTCGCCTGCGCCCGGCTCGGCGCGGTGCACTCGGTGGTGTTCGGCGGGTTCGCCGCCAAGGAGCTCGCCGTCCGCATCGACGACGCCACGCCCGCGGTGATCGTCTCCGCCTCGTGCGGGATCGAGGGCACGCGGGTCATCGAGTACAAGCCCCTGTTGGACAAGGCGATCGAGCTCGCCACGCACAAGCCGGGCAAGCGGGTGATCCTGCAACGCCCCCAGGCCGAGGCCGCCATGGGCCCCGACGACCTGGACTGGGCCGACGCGGTGGCGCGCGCGACGCCCGCGGCGCCGGTCCCGGTCCGCTCCACCGACCCGCTGTACGTGCTCTACACCTCCGGCACCACCGGCAAGCCCAAGGGCGTGGTCCGCGACGGCGGCGGCTACGCCACCGCGCTGGCCTGGTCGATGCCGAACGTCTACGACGTCGGGCCCGGGCAGACGATCTTCACCGCCTCCGACGTCGGCTGGGTCGTCGGGCACTCCTACATCGTCTACGCCCCGCTGCTCGCCGGGGCGACCACCGTGCTCTACGAGGGCAAACCCGTCGGCACCCCCGACGCGGGCCAGTTCTGGCGGGTCTGCGCCGAACACGGGGTCCGGTCCCTGTTCACCGCCCCCACGGCGTTCCGGGCGCTGAAGAAGGAGGACCCCGACGGGGACTACGCGAAGAAGTACGACCTCTCGCGGCTGCGGTACCTGTTCCTGGCCGGGGAGCGGCTGGACCCCGAGACCTACCGGTGGGCATCGGCGCTGCTGGACATCCCGGTGATCGACCACTGGTGGCAGACCGAGACCGGCTGGCCCATCGTCGCCGACCCTGTGGGCATCGAGCAGCTGCCCGTCAAACCCGGCTCGCCGACGAAACCGCTGCCCGGCTGGGACGTCCAGATCCTCGACGCCGCGGGCAAGCCGGTGCCCGCGGGTGAGGACGGGGCGATCGTGGTCAAGCTCCCGCTGCCCCCGGGGGCCTTCCCGACCCTGTGGAACGACGACGACCGGTTCGTCTCCTCCTACATGTCCGCCTTCGACGGCTACTACCTCACCGGCGACGGCGGCCGCATCGACGAAGACGGCTACGTGTTCGTCATGGGCCGCACCGACGACGTCATCAACGTCGCCGGACACCGGCTCTCGACGGGCGGGATGGAGGAGGTCCTCGCCTCCCACCCCGACGTCGCCGAGTGCGCCGTCATCGGCGTCGCGGACACCATGAAGGGCCAGATCCCCCGCGGGTTCGTGGTGCTCAAAGCAGGAGCCGACCCCGACCCCGAACAGCTGCGCGCCGAGCTCGTCCAGATGGTCCGCGACCAGATCGGCGCCGTCGCCAGCCTCAAGGAGATCGCCGTCGTCGCCGCCCTGCCCAAGACCCGCAGCGGCAAGATCCTCCGCAAGACCATGCGCGGCATCGCCGACGGCCTCGACGAACCCGTGCCCTCCACCATCGAGAACCCCGACATCCTCGACGCACTGCGCCCGGTCCTGCGCAAGGAGTAGTCACCTTTGATGAGGTGAGGTAATGGCGGGGTAATGAGGGCGATAGGTCGGGCACGGCGGTCGCAGGGACGCGGCCGCCGAGCCCGACCGATGGGACACGCATGCCTTCCCGCACGACCCGACTCGCCGCCGTACTCGTCTCCGCGTCCGCGGCGCTCCTGTTCGGGACGGCCGTACCGGCCGTCGCCGACGACCTCCGCAACTGCACCACGTTCAGCTCGTGGGCGGAGGCGGACGCCTATTGGAGGGCGCAGGGCCGCCCGGCCGCAATGGACCGGAACGGCGACGGGATCCCGTGCGAGTCGCTTCCGGGCGCACCCACGAGCGGCGCCGAGGCCCCGGTGACCACGACCCCCACCACGCCTGCCGCCCCCGCCGACGAGCCGGTGGAGGAGACCTCCGAGCACGAGGAGTCCGCCCCGGAGCCGACCCACGAGGCCGCTCCGGTGTTCGTGGCGGCCGCGGGCGGGAACGGGGGTGCGAGCGCGCCCCCCGCCGTCGCCGACCGCGACTGCGCCGACTTCGCCACGCAGGCCGAGGCGCAGGCCGCCCTCACCGCGAACCCCTCCGACCCCGAGCGGCTCGACGCGGACGACGACGGCATCGCCTGCGAGAACGCGTTCGGCACCGAGGGCCGTCAGGTCGCGGTGTTCCCGCTCGGGGGCGTCGCGACGGGCGGGTCCGGCCTCCGATGAGGGTCCGGGCGCTCGCCGCCGCCCTGCTGCTGGCCGCGCTGGCGGGCTGCAGCACCCCGCCCCCCGCCCCCGCGCCGGCTCCCGCACCCGTCGCGGCCGAGCCGGCCGCGACGCGACCGGCCGCGGCCCCGATCGCCGCGTTGGCGCCGTCGGACCCGGTGGGTCTGGGGGTACCGACGATCGGGGTGCGCTCGGGCCCGCTCATGCGCCTCGGGATCGACCGCGCGGGCGCGCTGGAGGTCCCGCCGGACGCGACGACGGTCGGCTGGTTCACCCTCGGCCCCACACCCGGCGCGCCGGGGCCCGCGGTGCTGGCCGCGCACGTGGACTACCGGGGCGTGCCCGGGGCGTTCACCAACCTCAAGGCGATGAGCGAGGGCGACCGGATCAGGGTGCCGCGCGCCGACGGGAGCACCGCGGTCTTCACCGCGTACCGGGTCGCGCGGTACGACAAGTCGGCCTTCCCGACCGAGGACGTCTACGGGGACACCGCGGGGTCCGAGCTGCGGTTGATCACCTGCGGCGGGGAGTTCGACGCCGCCACCCGCAACTACCGGGACAACGTCGTCGTCTACGCGCGGCTGACGGGCTCGGAGTAGTCACCCGATCGTGTAACGCGCCGGTCTCTCACCCGATGAGGAGTCGACGGTCCGCTCCCCGGCCGTCGCTCCCCCGTTCGTGAGAGAGACCGATGCTCCGCACCCGAGTGGTCGCCGTGTCCGCGGCCGTCCTCGGCCTGCTCGTCGTCGCCGCGTTGGCGACGGCGGCGGTCGCCGTGGGCGCCGCGCCCCCCGAGCCCGCCCCGGCACGGGCGGCACCGCCGCCCACCGCCGCCCGCCTCCCCGTGACCACCCCGCCCGCGCCGGCGCCCTCGCTCCTGGCCGAGGCGGCGCGGGCGGCGCTGGCGGTCGAGCCGACGCCCCCGTGTGCCCGCACCCGGGAGCTGACCCCCATGGGCTCCCGGCTGCAGGCCAAGCCCGTGACCAGCGCCGACGTCGAGGAAGGCTGTCCTCAGTCCGGCGGTCCCCGGCTGCGGGGAGCACCATGAGGGCATGAAGGTCACAGTCGACTTCGACCTCTGCGAGAGCAACGCGCTGTGCATGGCGGCCGCGCCCGAGGTCTTCGAGGTCCGAGAGGACGACTTCCTCTACGTCCTCGACGAGAACCCGCCCGAGTCCCTGCGGGCCAAGGTCGAGGAGGCCGTTCGGGCCTGCCCGAAGGCCGCCATCACGCTCGGGGATGCCTGACCCGTCAGACATCCCCTCACAGGGGTAGCACGCCGGCGCCCGAGCGGTCAGGATCGACGGATGACGCCGGTCTGGCACACCCCGCTGACCCCGCTGGCCCTGCTCCGCCGCTCGGCGCAGGTGTATCCCGACCACACCGCGATCGTCTACGGCGAGCGCCGCACGACGTACGCGGAGTTCGCCGCCGAGGTCACGCGGGTGGCGCACGGCCTGCGCGGCTCCGGGATCCAGCCCGGTGACCGGGTGGCCTACCTGCTGCCGAACCTGCCGGAGATGCTCGTCGCGCACTTCGCGGTGCCGCTGGCGGGTGCCGTGCTGGTCGCGATCAACACCCGGCTGTCCACCGAGGAGATCCGGTACATCCTCGACCACTCCGGCGCGAAGCTGCTGGTCGTGGACGCCGCGCTGCACCCCCGGGTCGCCCCGGTGGCGTCCGGGTTGAAGAGCGTCGAGGAGATCATCACGGTCATCGACCCGGCCGACCCGGGAGACGGCGTGGGCTCGGGTGTGCGCTACGACGACCTGCTCGCCCGCGGCACCGAGGCCCCGATCCCGTGGGAGGTCGCGGACGAGGAGTCCACGATCTCGATCAACTACACGTCCGGCACCACGGGGCGCCCCAAGGGTGTGCAGTACAGCCACCGCGGCGCCTACCTGAACTCGTTCGGCGAGATCGTGCACTCCGGGTTCACCCCGGAGAGCGTCTACCTGTGGACGCTCCCGATGTTCCACTGCAACGGCTGGTGCACCCCGTGGGCGGTCACCGGCATCGGCGGCACCCACGTCTGCCTGCGCGAGGTGCGCGGCGACCGCATCTGGGAGCTGATCGGCGAGCACGGGGTGACGCATCTGAACGGTGCCCCCACGGTCGTCACCACGATCATGCGGGCGGAGCAGGCGCGGCAGCTGGACTACCAGCTCGTCGTCACGACGGCCGGGGCGCCGCCCAGCCCCACGACGATCCTGCAGATGGAGCGCATGGGCTTCCGGATCGTGCACGTCTACGGCCTCACCGAGACCTACGGCCCCTACACCGTCAACCAGTACCAGCGCGCGTGGGACGGCCTCGACCCCGAGGAGCGGGCGCGGCTGCAGTCCCGGCAGGGCGTCGGGATGCTGCAGACGGACGCGGTCCGCGTCGTCGACGAGCAGATGGGGGACGTGCCCGCGGACGCCACGACCATGGGTGAGGTCGTGATGCGCGGCAACAACGTCATGACCGGCTACTACGACGACCCCGCCGCCACCGAGAAAGCCTTCGAGGGCGGCTGGTTCCACTCCGGGGACCTCGGCGTGGTGCACCCGGACGGCTACGTCGAGCTCCGCGACCGGGCGAAGGACATCGTGATCTCCGGCGGCGAGAACATCTCGACGATCGAGGTGGAACAGGCCGTCGTCTCGCACCCCGCGGTGCTGGAGGCCGCCGTGATCGGGGTGCCGGACGAGGAGTGGGGCGAGCGCCCGAAGGCGTTCGTGGTGCTCTCCGGCGAGGCCACGCCGGAGGAGCTGATCGAGCACGTCAAGTCGACGATCGCCCGCTACAAGGCCCCGCGCGAGGTCGAGATCGTCGAGTCCCTCCCCAAGACCAGCACCGGGAAGATCCAGAAGTTCGAGCTGCGCAAGCGCCCGTGAGTGGCGATGGTCGCTCTGGCGACCATCGCCACTCACGAGCCGTTTAGCCTTGCTCACGATGGCTGAGCAGAGTGCGGTGCGGGTGGGGGCGGGGGCCGTCGCGATCACCACCTCGACGGTCCTGCCGGTGTTCCTGCTGGGCGCGTTGAGCGTCCAGATCGGGGCGGAGCTGCACTTCGACCCGGCGGCGCTGGGGCTGGTGGTGGCGCTCTACTTCGGCGTGTCGGCGTTGGCGTCCCTGCCGGTCGGCAAGCTCGTGGAGCGGTGGGGGTCGCGGCGCACCAGCCGTGTCGCGGTGTGCGGCGCGGCCGGGTTCATGCTGCTCACGGGCCTGGTGCCGTGGAACTACGCCTCGCTCGTGGCGATCCTGCTGTGCGGCGCCTGGTGCAACGTGATGGGCCAGCTCTCCTCCAACCTCACCCTGGCGCGGTCGATGCCGGAGCACCGGATGGGGCTGTCGTTCGGGGTCAAGCAGGCGTCGGTGCCGCTGGCCACGCTGCTGGCCGGGGTGGCGGTGCCCGCCGTCGCGCTGACCGTCGGATGGCGGTGGGCGTTCGTGATCGCCGCCGGGCTGGCGCTGACCGCGCTGGCCGCGGCGCCGCGGGGTTCGGGGCCCGCCACGCGGGACCGCGCCGTCCCCGAGGACCGCGCGACGGGTTCGCTGGCGGTCATCGGCGCCGCCGCGGGCCTGGGCGCCGCGGCCGCCACCGGCCTCGGCATCTTCCTGGTGTCCGCAGCTGTGGATCAAGGTGTGGATCCGGGGACGGGCGGGCTCGTCCTGACCCTCGGCAGCGTCGTCGGCCTGGTCATGCGGATGCTGCACGGCCATCTGGCGGACCGACGCAGCGGCGCGCACATCGCGTTCGTCGCGGGCTCGCTGCTCTCCGGTGCGGTCGGGCTCGCGCTCCTCGCCGTCCCCGGCCCGGTCACGCTGATCGCCGGGGTGGTCCTCGGGTTCGGCCTGGGCTGGTCGTGGCCCGGGCTGCTGCAGTACGCGGTCGTGCGGCTCAACCCCTCGGCCCCCGCCGCGGCGACGGCGATCGTGCAGGTCGGGGTCTACGCGGGCGGGTTCGTGGGGCCGATCGGGTTCGGGTTCCTGGCCACGCACGCGTCGTTCACGGTGGCGTGGTTCGTGTCGGCGGCGGCGATGCTGGTCGCGGGCGCCGGGGTGCTGGTGGGGCGGCGGATGCTGGTCGCCCACCGGGTGGCTCAGGAGAGGCGCTCGGCCAGCGCGATCGCGTCGTAGGGCGCCCGGATCTTGACGTCGTTGTCGAAGTAGACGAGCACGTCCCGGCCGTCGGCGAGCCAGCCGCGGATCCGCTCGGCCCACGCGTCGAGCGCCTCGGGGGTGTAGCCGGAGACGTAGAGCTCCTCGCTGCCGTGCAGCCTGCAGTAGACGAAGTCCGCGGTCACCTCGGTCAGGAAGGGCCACTTGCCCGCGGTGTCGGCCACGACGAGGGCGACCCCGTGCTCACGCAGGAGCCCGAGGAACTCCGTGCTCCGGAAGCTCTCGTGGCGCACCTCG
This sequence comes from Pseudonocardia oroxyli, assembly GCF_900102195.1. Lineage (GTDB taxonomy): Bacteria > Actinomycetota > Actinomycetes > Mycobacteriales > Pseudonocardiaceae > Pseudonocardia > Pseudonocardia oroxyli. The sequence continues at coordinate 30,744 of NZ_FNBE01000009.1, read as the reverse complement.
ATCGCGTGCCGCAGCGGTCGGTCGTCCGTGTGCAGCACGGGGTTCGCGATCCGCTCGTCGTGCTCCGTGCCCAGCTCCGCGGCCTGCGCGGTGGTGCGCGGCAGCAGGGCGAGGAACTCGCGCATCCGGTCCGGCTTGAACAGCATCCGCGGCGGGAGCTGCCAGAGGATCGGCCCGAGCTTGGGGCCCAACGCCAGGACGCCCGAGGCGAGGAAGTTCGCCACGGGCACCCGGACGTCCTTGAGCTGCTTCATGTGGGTGACGAACCGGGGGCCCTTCACCGAGAACAGGAAGTCCTCCGGCGTCTCGTCCCGCCAGCTCGGCCAGGCGGTCTGGATGGAGTAGAACGAGCCGTTGATCTCGATCGACGACACCGCACGGGAGAGGTACTCCAGCTCGCGGCGCTGCGCCAGCCCCGTCGGGTAGAAGGTGCCGCGCCACGGCGGGTACCGCCAGCCCGAGGTGCCGGTCCTCCAGCTCGCCATCGGCGACTCCGTCGCTCGTGAGTGGTAAGTGGTGCTCTGGCACCACTTACCACGCACGGGCGCGTCAGCGCAGGGTGAGACCGGGGAAGCCCTGGTCGGCGTTCTCGTCGCAGATCCGGAAGTAGTTGTTCGCGCCGCCGAACCAGACGTTCACCCCGCGCGCCTTGCCCGGGATGTTCGCCCCGAGGAACCAGGTGTGCACGCCCTCGCCCTCGGTCAGCAGCGTCGGCTCGACGGCCTCGCGGGTCTGCCGCGCCCAGTCCTGTTCGGCCTCCTCGGTGGCCTCCACGACCCGCCCGGCCGCGTGGTCGAGCGCCGCGCCGATCCACTCGACGTTCTTCTCGATGCACACCGGCAGGTTGGCGAACGGGCTCAACGGACCCGTGATCATGAACAGGTTCGGGAAGCCCGCCGTGGTGGTGCCCAGGAAGGTCAGCGGACCGTCCTGCCACTTCTCCTTCAGCGTGATCCCGTCCCGGCCGCGGATGTCGATGGCCGTGAGCGCGCCGGTCACGGCGTCGAAGCCGGTGGCGAGGACCAGGACGTCGAGCTCGTAGGAGGCGTCCGCGGTGCGCAGCCCGGTCGGGGTGATCTCCTGGATCGGCGCACCCTTCGCCGAGACGTCGACGAGCCGTACGTTGTCCCGGTTGTAGGCCTCGTAGTAGTCGTGCCCCGCGGGCGGGCGCTTGCCGGAGTACGGGTAGCCGCGCGGCGAGAGCAGTTCCGCGGTCGCGGGGTCGTGCACGATCTCGCGGATCCTGGAGCGGATGAACTCCGCGGCCGCCTCGTTCGCCGCCGGGTCGAGGATGAGGTCGTCGAAGGTCTCGAAGAGGAACCGGAAGCCGCCGCGGGCCCAGCCGTCGGAGAAGATCCGCTGCCGCTCGTCCTCGTCGACCGCCATGGCCGCGCCGTGGCCCGCGTCGAACGGCATGGCGAAGGAGTGTGCGCGGGCCTTGGCGAGGATCTCGTAGTGCCGGGCCTTGAGGTCGGCGATCTCGTCCGGGTCCATCGGCCGGTTCTGGGCGGGGACGACGTAGTTGGGCGTGCGCTGGAAGACGACCACCTCCGCCGCCTCCTGCGCGATCACCGGGATCGCCTGCACCCCGGTCGCCCCCGTGCCGATGACCCCCACCCGCTTGCCCCGCAGGTCCACGCCCTCGGCGGGCCACCGGCACGTCAGGTGCAGGTCGCCCGCGAACGTGTCCAGCCCGGGGAAGTCCGGGACGTGCGGGTCGGTGAGGAACCCCAGCCCCGTCGCGACGTACCGGCTGCGCAGCTGCTCACCGGAGTCCAGCGAGACGTCCCAGCCCTCGTCGCGGTACTCCATGGCGGTGACCCGCGTGGAGAACGTGATGTCCTTGCGCAGGTCGGCGCGGTCGGCCACGAACTCCAGGTAGCGCTGCATCTCCGGCTGCCCCGGGTAGCGCTCGGACCAGGTCCACTCCGCGACGAGCTCCTTGTTGAAGGACAGGCAGTAGTAGTAGCACTCGCTGTCGGTCCGGGCGCCCGGGTAGCGGTTCCAGAACCAGGTCCCGCCGACGTTCGAACCCGCCTCGATCACCCGGGCGGACAGCCCGGACTCGCGGACCCGGTTCAGCATGGCCAGGCCGGAGAACCCGGCCCCCACGATGACGACGTCGTAGGTGTTCATCGGGCCTCCAGCCCCAGGCGCGGGCGGACCCAGGCCGCCATCGCCGCGATCGTGGCGTCCGCCTCGGGCGCGCGGCCCGCGGAGAACGGGTGGACGTGCTGCATCTCCGGAGTGATCTCGAGCGTCGCGTCCACACCCGCGGCGCGGGCCTTCTCGTGGAACAGCTCGGCGTTGTCCAGGAGGGTCTCGTGGCCGCCCGCGGCGATGAAGCAGGGCGGCAGGCCGGTCGGGTCGCAGTGCAGCGGGTTGGCCAGCGGGTCGCGCCGGTCCCCGTCCTCGCCGAGGAACATCCCGGACATCGCCTCGACGACGGCGCGCTGCACCAGCGCGTCGGTGTCGGCGTTGGCCTCCAGGGTCTTCCCGACGTGCTCCATGTCCAGCCAGGGCGACATCGGCAGGATCGCGGCGGGCAGCGGGACGCCCTCCGCACGCAGCGCCAGGACGGTGCTGATCGCCAGGTTGCCGCCCGCGGAGTCGCCCGCCGTCGCGATGCGCTCGGGCGCGTAGCCCTGCGCGAGCAGCCACCGGTACGCCGCGACGGCGTCCTGCACCTGCGCCGGGAACGGGTGCTCGGGCGCGAGCCGGTACTCCAGCACCAGCGCCCGCGCGCCGACCGCCTTCGCGAGATGGCCCGCCAGCTTGCGGTGCGTCGCGATCGACCCCACGACGAAACCGCCGCCGTGCAGGTACAGCAGCACCCGGTCGTCGGCCGCGTCGAGCGGCAGACACCACAGCGCGGGCCGCCCGCCCGCCTCGACCTCCTCGTAGGTCACCCCGGTCGGTTCGGCGGTGGGCAGGTGCCACTCCTCGAACAGGTCCCGCAACGTCGGCAGGTCCATGTCCGGCGCCGCCGCCATCCGGTCGCTCCAGCTCTGGTAGATCGTCCGCAGCTCCGCGGACTCCGCGCTCGCCATGGCCGAGGAGCATGCGGCCGGGCGCCCGCCGAGAGTGTCCGACTTCGCGACACCACCCGAACGGTCGTCATGTCTGTCGCGTTCTGGGACAGTCGGACGGGACCCGGGACGTGTTGACTCGGGGGACGCCGCAACGACGCGGAGGTGCCCATGACCGTCGACGAGCGGGAACGCCTGGTCCGGGCCGCCCGGGAGGGGTTCCTGTCCGGGGACCGCCCGGACGCGCGGCTGCGCCCGGAGATCGCCTCGTCCTGGCGTCGCAGCCGACTGTCCCGGGTCGCCCCGAGCGACGACAGCGTGCCCTACGCGCCGCTGCTCGACGGGGCCAACCGGCTGCTGACGGCCGCCGCCACACCCGTCCTGGACTGGCTCGCCGACCAGCTGACCGGCGGGACCGCGGTGATCCTCGCCGACGCGGACGCCCGCATCCTGGACCGCCGCGCGGACGGCCGCACCCTCTCCCGCCATCTGGACACGGTGCTGTGCGTGCCCGGCTCCCAGTTCGGCGAGGAGCACATCGGCACCAACGGCATCGGCAGCGTGCTGGAGGCGTCCGGTCCGGTGCGGATCGCGGGCGCCGAGCACTACCGGGACAACCTGCAGGGCTTCACCTGCGTCGGGACGCCGCTGCGCCACCCCGTGCACCGCAGGCTGATGGGCGTGCTCGACGTCTGCTGCCGCTACGACGACACCAACGACCTGATGACCCCGCTCATGCTCTCCGCGGCGCGGGAGATCGAGTCGCGGATGTACGCGGAGTCGTCGTTGCGCGAGCGGATGCTCCTGGAGGAGTTCCTGAAGGCCTCCCGCCGCACGTCCGCCTTGGTGGTCACGCTCAACCAGGACTTCCTGATCACCACCACCGCGGCCGCCACGCTGCTCGACCCGAGCGACCACGCCCTGCTGTGGGAGTGGGCGTCGGACGCGATGACGCGGCGGGGCGAGTGCGCGGGGGACGTCCGGCTGCACGGCGGCGCGGTCGTCTCGGCGCGCGCCCGGATGGTCCCCGACGCGGGTGTGCTGATCGAGCTGCGCGGGGACCGCGCCGGTTCCCCGCACCGCAGGCCCGCCACCTCCGACCCCGAGCTGCCCGGGCGCAGCGCGGCCTGGCGCCGGGCCCTCGCCGAGGTCGGCGCCGCCACCCGTTCCGGGCTCGACGTCCTGGTCACCGGCGAGCCGGGGACCGGCAAGACCCGGGTCGCCGCGCGGATCCTGCCGGGCGCCACCGTGTTCGACGCGGCGTTGGCGGCGGTCTCGCCGGCCTGGACCGCCGAGCTGCAGGACGCGCTGCGGCGCGGGCCGGTGATCCTGCGACATCTGGACGCGCTGCCTGCGGACCTGGCCCCGGTCGTGGCCGCGCTGCTGGGGACCTCGCGCGTGGTCGCGACCGCGAGCGACCCCGCCGCCCGCCTGTTCGACCACTTCGGCGCGCGGATCGAGCTGCCACCGCTGCGGCAGCGCCCCGAGGACCTCCCCGACGTGGCGGCGGCCCTGCTCCGCACGCCCTCCCCCGCGCCGCGCCTGCAGCCGGCGGCCCTGCAGGCGCTGCAGGCGTACGGCTGGCCGGGCAACGTCCGCGAGCTGGGCGCCGTCCTGGCGTCGGCCCGGCTGCGGGCGATGGGCGGGGACATCGGGCTCGCCCACCTGCCCGCCGAGCACCGGCGCGCCGCCTCGCCGTCGCTGCCGACGCTGCGCCGCACCGAACGCGAGACGATCCTCGAAGCCCTGCGGGACGTGCGGGGCAACAAGCTCGCCGCCGCCGAACGCCTCGGTATCGCCCGCTCCACCCTCTACCGCAAGATGCGCGCCCTGGGCATCGAGGACACGCGCTTCGCGCCCGTGCGCGGCAAGTAGTGCCCGGGCACCACTGCGCTCACCCACCCCGCGGCTCCGCCGCTGCCGTCCCCCGGCCCACTCACGACCTGTGACGCGCCGACCCGCTCGTTCGTGTACGGGGCGAGAGAGGGAGGTCCCGTGATGCCTCGGTGGATCGTGCCGCTGGTCGTGGCCTCGGACGCGGCCGTGATCGTCCTGTTGTCGCTGGTCCTGGGCTGGCCCGCGGTGTTCTTCGCCGTGCCGGTGGTGGCCGGGAGCATCATCGCGCTGGTCGTGCTGACGATCATGACGCGCACGAGGCGGGCGGTGTCGCAGCTGCGGATCCCCGCCGGGCCGTACCGGGCGGCGGGGTCGGCGGCGGGGTCGGAGCCCCATCGGTGGTCGAGCAGCAGCACGGACTCCTACCCGGACTGGACGGGCCAGAGCACGTGGTCGGACGGCGGGGCCTGCGGTTCCGCGGACTCGTGGTCCGCCGACGGCGCCGGCTGCTCGTTCGACACCGGCTCGTCCTCCTCCGACTCCGGTTCCTCGTCCTCCTCGGACTGAGCCGCGAGGACTCGCGGGCACGGAACCCGGGGCTCGCGGCGCTACCCTGCGCCCCATGACCGGTCCCGCCCAGCCCGACGAGTCGTACCTGCGCTCCCTCGTCGCCGCCACCGAGGCGGCCGTCGCCCGCGCCGAGCCGCTGACCAGCGCGTTCACCGGGGCACCGGCCGAGCTGTGCGCACCGGTGCGGGCGGCGGTCGACGCGCTGGGGGACGAGCTCGTCGCGCTGAGCCGGGACCTGCACGCCCACCCCGAGACGGGCTTCGCGGAGCACCGCTCGGTGCGGGCCGTCGCGGACCTGCTCGCCCGCCACGGGCACACCGCCGAGATCGGCACCGCCCTGCCCACCGACCTGCGCTGCACCACCGGTTCGGACGACGGCCCGCACATCGGGATCCTCGCCGAGTACGACGCCCTCCCCGGCATCGGCCACGGCTGCGGCCACAACGTCATCTGCGCGACCGCCGTCGGCGCCTTCCTCGGCCTCGCGGGCCGGGCGCCCGGCCGGGTCACGCTGTTCGGCACGCCCGCCGAGGAGGGCGGCGGGGGCAAGGAGACGATGGCCCGCGCGGGCCTGTTCGACGACGTCGACGCCGTCGTGATGCTGCACCCCTTCAGCCACGACGTCGCGATGCACCCGTTCCTGGGCCGCCGCCAGGTCGAGATGGTGTTCCACGGGGTGGCCGCGCACGCCTCGGCCCAGCCGTTCATGGGCCGCAACGCGCTCGACGCCGCCGTCGCCGCCTACACCGCCGTCGCCGCGCTGCGCCAGCACCTGCCCCCGAGCGACCGGCTGCACGGCACGTTCACCGACGGTGGCGCGCGCCCCAACGTCGTCCCCGACCGGGCCGCGCTGCTGTTCTACGTCCGCTCCATGGAGCCCGAGACCCTGCGCGACCTCGCCCACCGCGTGGCGGAGATCGCGTACGGCGCCGCCCGGATGCACGGCTGCACCGTGGACGTGACCTGGGACGACAAGCCCCCGTACCTGCCGATCCGGCAGAACGCGGCGCTGGCCGGGCGGTGGGCCGCCCGTCAGGTCGAACGCGGGCGGACACCGCTGGCACCCGGCGTCGTCCCCGAGTTCCTCACCGGATCCACCGACCTGGGCAACCTCTCCTACCGGATGCCCGCGATCCACCCGATGCTCGCCATCGCCGGCCCGACCGCCGCGCTGCACACCGTCGGGTTCGCCGCGGCGGCGGGGAGCGGGACGGGTGATCGCGGGGTCCGGGACGGGGCCGACGGCCTCGCCCTGACCGCCCTCGACTACCTGGTGGACGACGCCCTGCGCGCCGCCGTCCACGAGGAGTTCGCCGCGAAGGGAGGCCCGGTCGACGTCCCGACCTTCTTCGGATGAGGATGGGTCCATGGATCTCCCCCGCGCGACCCGAGCACTGCTGGACTGGCCCGTCGACCACGTGGCGGCGGCCGTCGTCCGGGGCGGTGCGGTCGTCGCGACGGCCGGGGACCTGGACCGGGAGTTCCGGCTGGCCTCGGTGACCAAGCTGCTGTCCGCCTACGCCCTGCTCGTCGCCGTCGAGGAGGGCGCCGTCGAGTGGGACGACCCGGCCGGCCCGGAGGGCGCGACGGTCCGGCACCTCGCCGCGCACACCTCGGGCCTGGCGTTCGACTCGATGCAGGTCCAGGCCAAGCCCGGCACGCGCCGGATCTACTCCAACACCGGGTTCGCCGTGCTCGGCGAGACGGTGGAGAAGGCCAGCGGGATCCCGTTCCCGGAGTATCTGGCCGAGGCCGTCTGCACGCCGCTGGGCATGACCGCGACCGAGCTGCGGGGGCCCGCCGGGCACGCCGCGTACTCCACCGCCACCGACCTCGCCCGGTTCGCCGCCGAGCTGCTCGAGCCGACCCTCGTCGTCCCGGAGACCCTCGCCGCGGCCACCTCCGTCGTCTTCCCCGGGCTCGACGGCGTGCTCCCCGGCTACGGCTCCCAGCGGCCCAACGACTGGGGTGCGGGCTTCGAGATCCGGGACGGCAAGTCGCCCCACTGGACCGGCACCACGCACTCGCCGCGCACGTTCGGCCACTTCGGCCAGGCCGGGACGTTCCTCTGGGTGGACCCGGAGCTGGGCGCGGCGGCCGTGGTGCTGACCGACCGCACGTTCGGCGAGTGGGCCGTGCAGGCCTGGACCCCCTACAACGACGGGCTGGTCACCGCGCTGCGATCGTGACGCAGCACACGGAACCGGGCCTCGGGAACATCTCCCGGGGGTCACCCGTTGAACCACCTGTCCGAGCCGGGCGATGCAGTGTCCCCGGGCCGCAATAGATAACCGCCGCCGCGGAATACCGTCAGGCTGGAGCCGCGGTGTGCCACTCGCCGCGAGGCGACCTGCGCTCGGCTCGGACACCTACTTCCCGGCGAACGCGCCGGTGACCGGGATCGGCGTGATCACGTCGACGAGCACCCCGTCGGGTGCCGCGACGATGAAGTGCCGCTGGCCGAACTCCTCGGACCGGAGGGGCAACACGATCTCCAGGTCCTGCAGGCGCGCGTACTCCGCGTCCACGTCCTCGACCTCCAGGTTCAGCAGCATCCCCCCGACGGGCCGCCCGTAGCCGGTGGGGACCGTCTCGTGCGCGGGATCGAGGATCGCGAGCTCCCACGTCCCGTTCCGCAGGCTGACGTACCAGTCCGCCTCGAACGTCGTCTCGAAGCCGAACCGGTCCCGGTAGAACCGGGCCGCCGCGGGCACGTCCGCGCTCATCAGGACCGGGTACACGCTGGTCGGGGCCACTGCCCACCTCCATACATTCAGACTGTACGTATGTTATACATGCATCCTGTACGTAAAAGGAAGGGGCAGCGTGGCACGTGCGACGAAGGCGGAGGCGGAGGCCACCGCCGCCCGGGTGCTGGCCACCGCGCGCGAGCTGTTCGTGGCCCGCGGCTACGCCGACGTCGGACTGGAGGAGGTCGCCGCCGCGGCGGGCGTGACCCGGGGCGCGGTCTACCACCACTACCGCAGCAAGCAGGCACTGTTCGAGGCCGTGCTGGCCGAGGTGCAGCGCGAGGTGGCCGAGGCCATCGCCGCCGCGGCGACCGGAGACGCCCGCGAGCAGCTCGAACGGGGCTGCCGGGCGTTCCTCGCCGCCGCCGTGGCCCCGGAGGTCCGCCGGATCCTGCTCGTCGACGCCCCCGCCGTCCTGGGGTGGGCCGTCTGGCGGGCGCACGACGCCGCAGGCACCCGGCTCCTGGCCGAGGGCGTCGCCGCCGCGGGACTCGCCCCGGCCTTCACCCCCCTGCTCAACGGCGCCCTGAACGAGGCCGCCCTGTGGATCGCCGCGGCCCCGGACCGGGAGGCCGCCCTGGACCAGGCCTGGTCCGCCTTCCAGAAGATGCTGCCGAGAGGAACCTGAGGGCGATTCCGCACGGGTCGGAATCGCCCTCGGGTTCCTCTCGGCGGGCTCGGGGCCCACGGGAACAACTCCGGCAGCCGTCCCGTTGCAGAGAAGGCCCGCCGGGCACCTCCCTCGCCCCGACTTGGCAGACTTGACCTCACGATGACCTCCTCCCGATCCACCGGGGACGACGTGCGCGCCGGAGACCCCGGCTCCCGCGCGGACTCCCCCGCCCAGTCCGGTGCTCCCACCACAGCGACCGGACCCGCCGCCTCGCAGGCCGCAGCCGAACCCACCGGCAGCGCCGCGAGCGGCGACGGGAGCCGCGGCCGACGACCCCGCCGGCGCGGCTCCCGGGGCCGGAGCGCACCCGCACAGCGGGGCAACGCGCCCGGCCCCACCAGCACGTCCTCCCCGACCGACGGCGCGCCCCGCCGCCGGACCGAGCCCGCGCTCCCCGCCCTGCCGGACGACGTGCTCGCCGACCTCGAGCAGCGGGTCGCGGAGCTGCGCAGCACGGACGCCGAGCGCCTGCGCAGGCGCCTGCACGGCGCCCGCCGCTCCGCAGACGGCCGCGCCCAGCAGGCCGTAGCCGACGCGATCGCCGCAGCCGAGCACCGCCGCGAGCGCCGTCGCGCCGCCGTCCCCCGGATCAGCTACCCCGAGCAGCTCCCGGTCTCCCAGCGCAAGGACGACATCGCCGCCGCGATCCGGGACCACCAGGTCGTGATCGTCGCCGGCGAGACGGGCTCCGGCAAGACCACCCAGCTGCCGAAGATCTGCCTGGAGCTGGGCCGCGGCGTCGACGGGATCATCGGGCACACCCAGCCGCGCAGGCTCGCGGCGCGCACCGTCGCCACCCGGATCGCGGACGAGCTGCACACCGAGCTCGGCGACGTCGTCGGCTGGAAGGTGCGCTTCACCGACCAGGTCGGCGACCGCACCATGGTCAAGCTGATGACGGACGGCATCCTGCTCGCCGAGCTGACCGGCGACCGGGACCTGCTGCAGTACGACACGCTGATCATCGACGAGGCCCACGAGCGCAGCCTCAACATCGACTTCATCCTGGGCTACCTCACGCAGCTCCTGCCGCGCCGCCCGGACCTCAAGGTCATCATCACCAGCGCGACCATCGACCCGGAGCGCTTCTCCCGGCACTTCGGGAACGCCCCGATCGTCGAGGTCAGCGGGCGGTCGTACCCCGTCGAGGTGCGCTACCGGCCCGTCGTGGACCCGGACGACGCGGACGCCGACCCGGACCGCGAGGAGACCGACGCGATCGCCGACGCCGTGGCGGAGCTGCAGCGCGAGGGCCCCGGCGACATCCTGGTCTTCCTACCCGGCGAACGCGAGATCCGGGACACCGCGGAAGCCTTGCAGCGCAGGGACTTCCGCAACACCGAGATCCTCCCGCTGTACGCGCGCCTGACCACCGCCGAGCAGCAGCGGGTCTTCAGCCCGCACCCGGGCAACCGGATCGTGTTGTCCACCAACGTCGCCGAGACGTCCCTGACCGTGCCCGGCATCCGGTACGTGATCGACACCGGCACGGCGCGCATCTCGCGGTACTCGCGCAGGCTCAAGGTGCAGCGGCTGCCCATCGAGAAGATCTCCCAGGCGTCGGCGAACCAGCGCGCGGGCCGGTGCGGCCGGACGAGCGACGGCATCTGCATCCGGCTCTACGCCGAGGACGACTTCGACGCCCGCCCGGAGTTCACCGACCCGGAGATCCTGCGCACCAACCTCGCCTCGGTCGTCCTGCAGATGATCGCGCTGGACCTCGGCGAGATCTCCGCGTTCCCGTTCGTCGAGCCGCCGGACCGGCGGGACGTCGCGGACGGCCTCGCCCTGCTCCACGAGCTGGGCGCCGTCGACCACGGCAGGCTGACGGCGGTGGGCCAGGCCCTCTCGCGGCTGCCCGTCGACCCCCGCCTGGGCCGGATGCTGGTGGAGGCGAACAAGACCGGGTGCCTGCGCGAGGTCCTCGTGATCGCCGCGGCGCTGAGCGTGCAGGACCCGCGCGAGCGGCCCACCGAGCAGCGCCAGGCCGCGGACGAGCAGCACCGGCGCTTCACCGCCGCGGGCTCGGACTTCCTGGCCTACACCGCCCTCTGGGACTACCTGGCCGAGCGCCGGGCCGAGCTGAGCGGGAGCCGGTTCCGGCGCACACTGCGCGAGGAGTTCCTGCACTACCTGCGGATCCGCGAGTGGTGGGACCTGCACGGCCAGCTCCGCCAGGCCGCCCGCTCCGCGGGGATGACCGCGAACGACGCCCCCGCCGATCCCGACCGGATCCACCAGGCGCTGCTGTCCGGGCTGCTCTCGCAGGTCGGGCTGCTGGAGGAGCGCACCGAGAAGAAGGGGGACAAGCGCGGCGCCCGCGAGTACCTGGGCGCCCGCAACGCGAGGTTCGCGATCTGGCCGGGCTCGGCGCTGGCGCGCAAGCCGCCGCACTGGGTGATGGCCGCCGAGCTCGTCGAGACCTCGCGGCTCTGGGCGCGCACCGTCGCGTCGATCAAGCCGGAGTGGATCGAGCCGCTCGCCGGACATCTCGTCAAGCGGACGTATTCGGAGCCGCGCTGGTCGCGCAAGCGGGCGAGCGCCGTGGCCACCGAGCGGGTCACGCTGTACGGCATCCCCGTGGTGGCGGACCGCACCGTGGACTTCGCCCGGGTCGACCCCGAGGTCTCCCGCGACCTGTTCCTCCGGCACGCGCTCGTCGAGGGCGACTGGGAGACGCGGCACCGCTTCTTCCGCGCCAACCGCGCGCTGCTCGAGGACGCCGAGGAGCTGGAGCACCGCGCCCGGCGTCGGGACCTGGTCGTGGACGAGGACACGCTGTTCGCCTTCTACGACAAGCGGATCCCCGCCTCGGTGGTGTCCGGGCGGCACTTCGACTCCTGGTGGCGGAAGGAGCCGGACAAGAACCTGCTGGACTTCACCGCGGAGATGCTGGAGACCGAGGCGGCCCGCGGCATCGACCGCGCCGCCTACCCGGACCACGTCGCCGCGGGCGGGCTGTCGCTGCCGCTGTCGTACGCGTTCGAACCGGGACACCACACGGACGGCGTGACCGTCGACGTCCCGGTCGCCGCGCTGCACCAGGTCGACCCGACGCCGTTCACCTGGCAGGTCCCCGGGCTGCGCGAGGAGCTGGTCACCGCTCTGATCAAGACGCTGCCCAAGTCCCTGCGCCGCAACTTCTCCCCCGCCCCGGACCACGCCCGCGCGGTGCTGTCCCGCTTGCGCGACCAGGACGAGCCCCTGCTCGACGGGCTGGAGCGCGAGCTCGGCCGGATGCGGAACGTCGTCATCCACCGGGACGACTGGGAGCTCGCCCGGCTCCCGGACCACCTCACCGTGACCTTCCGTGTCCTCGACGAGAAGGGTCGCGAGGTCGCCCGCGGCACCGACCTGGAGGCGCTGCGCGAGCAGCTCGCGCCCAAGGTGCGCGAGGAGATCGCCGCCGCGGGGCGGGACATCGAACGCACCGGGCTGACCACCTGGGACCTCGGCGACCTGCCCCGGGAGCACGCCATCCGCCGCGGCCGCCACGTCGTGACCGGCTACCCGGGCCTGGTCGACCGCGGCGACTCGGTGGACGTGCGCGTGTTCGCCACCGAGGCCGAGCGGGACTCCGCGCACCGCCGCGGCGTCCGCAGGCTGCTGCTGCTCGCCACCCCCAGCCCGGCCAAGCAGGTGCAGCGGGGCCTCGACCCCCGGGCCCGGCTCACGATCGCCCGCAACCCCCAGGGCGGCCTCGACGCGCTGATCGCGGACTGCGTGCTGTGCGCAGCCGACCACCTCATCGCCCGCGCGGGCGGACCCTGTTGGGACGCAGCGGGTTTCGCCACGCTCTCGGGGGTCTTCGCCCAGCACCTCGGCAGCGCCACGATGCAGGTCCTGCAGGCCGTCCGCGCGGTCCTGGAGCGCTGGCACCCCGTGCAGGCGGCGCTGGCCGAGCTGCGGAACCCGCCCGCGGACATCCGCGCCCAGCTGCAGGAGCTGACCGGTCCGCACTTCGCCGAGCAGGCGGGCGCGGCCCGGCTCGCGGACGTCGCCCGCTATCTGCAGGCCCTCGCCGTCCGCATCGACAAGCTCCGCGTCGACCCCGCCCGGGACGCCGAGTGGACCGCCCAGGTCCACGAGGTCCAGGACGAGTACGCGGCCGAGCTCGCCGCCCTCCCCCCGGGCGTGGACCCGCCCCCGGCGCTGGTCGAGATCCGCTGGATGATCGAGGAGCTGCGCGTGAGCCTCTACGCGCAGCCGATGAGGACGCGCTACCCGGTCAGCGTCAAGCGGATCCAGAAGGCCCTCGACGCCCGCTGAGTGGGCGGGCGGCGCGCGGCCCGACCTGCCAGGCTGTCCCCATGGAGTACGCCCATCTCGGCGAGGCGCTGGGCACGGACTTCTTCTCGGTGCGCGAGCAGTTCACCGAGGAGCAGTGGACCCGCTTCGCCACCGTCCGCACGTTCGTCGACACCGAGGTGCTGCCCGACATCGGGGACTACTGGGAGCGGGCCGAGGTGCCGTGGCACCTGGTCCGCAGGCTCCCCGAGCTCGGGATCGTCGGCGAGACCATCACCGGGTACGGCGCGGCGGGCATGAGCCCGCTGGCCTGCGGCCTGGTGCACATGGAGCTGCACCGGGGCGACGGGTCGCTGGGCACGTTCCTCGGTGTGCACGCCGGCCTGGCGATGCAGTCGATCGCGATGTGCGGCAGCGCGGAGCAGCGGGAGCGCTGGCTCCCCGCGATGTCCACCATGGACAAGCTGGGTGCCTTCGCGCTCACCGAGCCGGACCACGGCTCGGACTCCGTCGCGCTGGAGACGACCGCCCGCCGAGACGGCGACCACTGGGTGCTCGACGGGCGCAAACGCTGGATCGGCAACGGCGCGGTGGCCGATCTCGTCGTCGTCTGGGCCCGGGACACCGACGACGGCGAGGTGAAGGGATTCGTCGTCGAGACCCCCGCCGAGGGGTACGCGGCGACCGTGATCGGCGGCAAGGTGTCGCTGCGGGCGATCCACCAGGCCGACATCGTGCTGACCGGGGTCCGGGTGCTGGAGGAGAACCGGCTCGCCGAGGCGAACGGCTTCGCGGACTGCGCGCGGGTGCTCGCCACGACCCGCGGGATCTGCGCGTGGATGGCGCTCGGCCACGCCACCGCGGGCTACGACGCCGCCCTGCGGTACGCGACGGAGCGCAGCCAGTTCGGCAAGCCGCTCGCGAGCTTCCAGATCGTGCAGGAGCGGCTGGTGCACATGCTCGCCGACCTCACCGGCATGCAGCTCTACTGCATGCAGATCGGGCGCCTCGCCGAGGCCGGGCGGCTGTCCCCGACCGTGGCCGGGCTGGCCAAGATGCACAACACCCGCGCCGCGCGGCGGATCCTCTCCACGGCGCGGGACATGTTGGGCGGCAACGGGATCCTCCTGGAACACCACGTCGCACGGCACTGGGCGGACATCGAGGCCATCCACACGTTCGAGGGCACCGAGACGATGCAGACCCTGATCGTCGGCAAGGACGTGACCGGCATCGGTGCCTTCGCCTGACCTGCGGCATCGCCGCTCGTGCGTGGTAAGTGGTGCTGGAGCACTACTTACCACGCACGGGCGGCGCAGCCGCATAGTCGGGCGGCGCCCCGTCGGACTCCCGGACGGGCAGTCCGGCGGCCTGCCAGGCCCGGAAGCCGCCCACCAGGTCGGTGGCCCGGTGCAGGCCGAGGTCCTGCAGCGCGGCCGCGGCCAGGCTGGAGGTGTAGCCCTCGGAGCACGCCACGATCCACTGGACGTCGTGCGAGTCGGCCTCCGCGATCCGGGCCGCCGAGGTGGGGTCGAGGCGCCACTCGAGGTGGTTGCGCTCGATCACCACCGCGTCGGCGAAGTCCCCCTCCCGCACGCGCTGCCAGCCGGGCCGGATGTCGACCAGCCGGGCGCCCGCGCGCAGCAGGTCGGCGGCCTGGGCCGGGTCCACGCGGTCGAGCTTCTCCCGGGCGGCGGCCAGCATCTCGTCGACGGTCACACGGACAGGGTCTCAGGTGCCTTCTCGGGCTCGTTCGTGAGCTCGGTGCGGGTGCGCCGCAGGATCCCGGCCGGGCTCACGTCGTAGTAGCTCATCGCCGTCAGCGGCGGCGAGTAGGCGTGCACGCTGACGGCCGTCTCCGCTCGGGTGTTCGCGACGTCGTGGACGTGGCCGAGCGGGAACGACGCCCCGCGGCCGCTGTGCAGCGTCCGCGACCGCAGGCCCCGACCCGCCACCCAGCGCTGCTCGACGAGCTCGCCGCGCACCACGGTCAGGGCACCGAGCGACCCGGCGTGGTCGTGCAGCTCGGCGATCTGGTCGGTGGTCCACGAGATCAGCCAGACGTCCACGACGTCGTCCGCGACGAGGCGCCGCGACCAGCGGTGCAACGGGTCCTCCTGGACCGGGTGCTGGCCCGCCGCGACCTCGGCGGCGTAGGTGCGGGTGAGGGCGGTCAGGTCGTGCAGGGACAGCGGCGTGGGCGCACGCACGGCAGTACTCCGAAGTGTCTCGCGAGGGGGTCGGGCCGGGAGTCAGTTCCCGGGGCGACAGCACTCGTCGAAGACGTACCCGCGACGGCTCTCCCAGATGGGGCCGAGGTTCCAGGCGGGCATCACCCCACCGTTGTACACACGCCGTCGCGGAAATCCCAGCCCTCTCCCGCCGGGAGGGACGCACCGCACAATGTCCGGTAAATGTCCGGTGCGTGCGCGGTCTAGCCGGAGCTGCCCACGAGGGTGTCGAGGCCCGCGAGCACCAGGATCCGACGGGCCGGGCTCTCGGACGCCGTGACGACCGACAGGTCCGTGCCCGCCGTCCGCGCGCGCTGGGCCAGCTCGGACAGCACCGCGATCCCGGCGCTGGACACGTAGGAGTCGACGGCGAGGGTGAGGATCAGCGTGCCGCCGCGCTCGAGGGCGGCCAGCAGGTCGCTGCGCACCGCGGCGACCCCCGCCAGGTCCAGGTCGCCCTCGACGTGCAGCCGCACGGCGTGCTCGTCCGCCCAGCGGCGCAGCCGGGTGACCCGCGGCGGGGCGCTGTCGGCGCCGTCGGCGGGGACGTCCGCCGGGCCGCCGGGCAGCGGTGCCGTCCCCGCCCGCACCGAGATCTCGACGGGCATCGCGGGCATGCGGAACCAGATCTCGGTGCCGTCGTCCGCGGCCAGCACCTCGACGTCGACCGCGAGCTCGCGGATCAGGGCCAGCCCCCGGCCCCGGAAGCCGGGATCCGCGGGCGGCGGCCGCCACAGCCCGTGGTCGGCGACGCGGACCGCGACCGAGCCGTCCGGCCGCAGCTCCAGCGACAGCGCGACCGCGTCCGCGCCGGGCTCGGGCCCGCCGGTGTAGGCGTGCTCGACCGCGTTGGTGACGGCCTCGCCGACCGCGAGCTGCAGGTCCGTGACGGCGTCCACGTCCAGCCCGCACCCGGCCGCCCACTCCGCGATCGCGCGGCGCATGGGCGCCAGCACCTCGGGGGCGGCGGGCATGGACCGGGTGAACGGCTCGGGCACCCGGCGGGCCAGGACCACCACCGTGTCGTCGGGGGCGCCCGCGGCGTCGAGCATCCGCTCCAGCAGGGCGTCGACCATGTCCGGCGGGCGGTGGTGGGCGAGCTCGCCGAACGTCGCGGCCAGCCGGTCGAGCCCGTCGTCGACCACCTCGGTGCGCCGTTCGAACAGCCCGTCCGAGCACAGGAGGATCGTCTCGCCGGGGTCGATCCGGCCGTCCGCCTCGACGTACGGCGGGCGCCCGACGACCCCGAGGGGGGTGCCGCGGCCGCCGTCGAGGGCGCGGACCCCGTGGTCGCCCGCGACCATCGGCGGCGGGTGCCCGGCGCACGCGTAGCGCAGCGCCCCGGTCGAGGTGTCGACGATCGCGCAGGCCACCGTGCTGGCCCGCGCCCCCGCGACCCGGCGGGCGAACAGGTCCAGCTGTTCGAGCGCGGTCGCGGGCGGTGCGCCGTTGACCAGGTTGGCGGCCAGCGCGCTGCGCAGCTGACCCATCACCGCCGCGGCGCCGGGGCCGCGGCCGACGACGTCCCCGACGACGAGCGCGGTGCGCCCGTCCGGCAGGTCCAGCACGTCGTACCAGTCCCCGCCCGCCTCGGTGCCCTCGGTGCCGGGGTTGTAGCGGGTGGCGACCGTGAGCCCCTCGATCTCGGGCAGCTCCGACGGCAGCAGGCTGCGCTGCAGGGTGACCGCGACCTCGTGCTCGGCCTGGTGCAGCCGGGCGCGCATGATCGCCTGCGCGCACTGGCTGGCCAACGTCAGCACGAACCCGCGCTCGTCCGGGCCGAACGCGGGCTCCTCGGCGAACCCGAGCCCGACCGCACCGATCGCCGTGCCCGCCACCAGCAGCGGCACGGCCGTGCCCGCCGGGTAGGGATCGGGCAGCCCGGTGGACTCCCAGACCGGTTCGCCGGAGTGCACGACCTGCGCCAACGGGTGGGTGCCGGTGACGGGCCCGAACCCCGTCGTCTCCCAGCCCTCGGCCGCGAGCACGTGCAGGGCGCGCTCGTCGTCCGCCAGCAGGACGACCACGGCGTCCGCGCCGATCGCGGACCGCCCGTGCGCGAGGATCACGTCGGCGACGGACTCGATGTCGGTCGCGCGCGACAGCGCCGTGGCGACCGCCCCCAGCCGCTCCGCGAGCCGCCTGCCCTCCGTCTCGGCGACCAGCAGCAGCGAGCGGTCCAGGGCCTGCGCGGCGAGCTCGGCCACGGCGAGCGCGGCCTCGCGGTCGCTCGCGGTGAACACCCGCGGCTCGGTGAACCCGACCGCGACCATGCCCAGGTCCCGGGTGCCCGCCACGAGCGGGAGCCAGCAGGCCGCGCGCAGCCCGAAGCGGCCCATCCACTCGACGGTCCGGGGGTGCTCGGCGGCGAGCTGCATGGTCGACTCCGCCCAGAGCGGGCGGCGGGAGCGGACCGCGTCCGCCGGGCTCGGCTCCAGCAGCGAGATCCGGTCCAGCTCCTCGGGCACGTCGCCGACCCATCCGTGCAGCGACAGCAGCCGCAGGCCGCGCCCGGCGGACTGCCAGACCCCGGCGGTGGGCGCGTCCAGCAGCGCGACGAGGTGGCTGGAGGCGATCCGGGCGACCTCCTCGGGGGTGGCCGCGGCGGACATCTCGGCGGTCGCGGTGTGCAGCAGCCCGAGCCGGGTCGCGGCCGCCCGCTCCTGCTCCAGCAGCCGGGCGTTGTCGATGGCGACGGCGGCGCGGCGGGCGAGCTCGCCGAACACGGCGAGATCGGGACCGTCGAGCACCGGGGAGTCGCCGCAGCGGGCGACCCCGAGCAGGCCGAGCATCTTGCCGCGGGCCTGCAGCGGCAGCACGAGCGCCGAGTGCGCCCCGGTGCGCTCCCACGTCTCGCGCTGGTCGGCGGGCATCCGGGCCAGCATCGCGGCCAGCGCGGTGGGGTCGAGCAGGACCGGCTCGTCGGAGATCTCGTCGAGGACCGGCAGGCCGGGCAGGTCCCCCAGGGCGGCCTCGCGCCCCGGGTCGGCGGCCGCGCAGGTGTGCACCTCGAGGCCGGACCGGCCCCCGCGGCCGTCGTCGACGAACACCCGCACGAGGTCCGCCAGGCCCTCGTCGACGAGGGCGCGGGCGAGCGCGGCGAACCGGTCCGCCCGGGTGACCTCGCGGTCGAGGATCTCGCCGAGGTCGGCGTAGAGCTGGTGGCGGCGCTGTTCGGCGTGCCGGTCGTCGATGTCCAGGCAGCCGCCGACGTACCCGCCGGTCCGCCCGTCGCCCTCGCCGACCGGGGCGCCGCGGTCCAGCACCCACCGGTGCCGCCCGTCGCCGCCGCGCAGGCGGTACTCCACCTCGAACGGGGCTCCCGCGCGCGTCGCCGCGGTGACGACCGAGCGGTAGCGCTCCCGGTCGTCCGGGTGGATGCGGTCCCGCCAGTCCAGGCCCAGCTCGGAGCCGGGGTCGGCGCCGGTGAAGTCCAGCCAGCCGCGGTTGACGAACACGCGGTGCCCGCCCGCGTCGTCCACCCAGATCAGGGCGGGCGTGGAGTTCGCCATGGCCCGGAAGCGCAGCTCGGCGTCCCGGCGCACGCGGCCGAGCTGCAGGTGGTTGGCCACCCGGGCCAGCAGCTCGCGCGCGGAGAACGGCTTGACCAGGTAGTCGTCCGCGCCCGCCGCGAGACCCTCGACCGCGGCCTCCTCACCCGCCCGCGCGGACAACAGCACCACGGGCAGCCCCGCGGTGCGCGCGTCCGCGCGCAGGGCACGCAGCAGGGCGATGCCGTCCGGCTCGGGCATCATCACGTCCGCCACGACGAGGTCCGGCGGGTCGACCCTGGCCAGCTCCAGCGCGGCCGCACCGCTCGCCACCGCCTGCACCGACCAGTGCGCGCTGAGCAGCTTGCGCAGGTGGTCGAGCATGTCCGGGTCGTCGTCGACGACGAGGACCCGACCGCTGGGCGGGCCCGGCACCTCGGGCGGCAGCGGGCTGACCCACCCGCCCGGTTCCTCCACCGGCGCCGGGGTCCACCGCAGGGCCTCGGCGACGAACGGCTCGAACGTCTCCGGACGCGGGTGCGGCGCCGTGGGCGGCTTGCCGAGCGTGATGTTCTCCGCGGGCAGGTGGGCGAACCCGAGCGGCAGCCGGACCGTGAACCGGGTCCCCTCACCGTCCACACTCGACACGTCGACGGTGCCGCCGTGCACCTCGGTCAGGTTGCGCACCAGGGCGAGCCCGATCCCGCTGCCCTCGCGCGAGCGGGCGCGGGCGGCGGGCACCCGGTGGAAGCGGTCGAACAACCGCGGCACCTCGGCCTCCGGGACCCCGGTGCCGGTGTCCGCCACCTCCAGGACGAAGTGCTCGTCGGTGAGGTGGGTGCGCACCCGCAGGCCGCCCTCGAAGGTGAACTTCAGGGCGTTGCTCAGCAGGTTCAGGACGATCTTCTCCCACATGTCCTGGTCCGCCCACACAGGACGGCCCGACGGCGGTGAGTCGATGTCCAGGCGCAGCCCGGCCCGCTCGGTCGGCGCGGTGAACAGGGCCGCGAGCTCGCCGGTGAGGGCACCGAGGTCGATCGGGGCGAACACGGCGTCCGTGCGGCCCGCCTCGAGCCGCGAGACGTCCAGCAGCGTGTTGACCAGCTTGAGCATCCGCTGCGCGCTGCGCTGCGCGACGCCCGCCTCCTCCCGCACGACGGGATCGGACGAGCCGAGCAGCACCTCCAACGGACCCATGATCAGCGACAGCGGGGTGCGGAACTCGTGGCTCACACCGGTGAAGAACTCGGTGATCGTGCCGTCGAGCAGCGCCGAGCGCCGGGCCGCGTCGACGTGGTCGGCGTGCTCGCCGTCGTCGCGCCGGACGGAGTCGCCCGGGTCGCTCACGTTCCGCTCCTGTCCGTCGAGGCCTTCGCGGCTCAGCGCGGACCAGCCTGCCAGGTCCCGCCCGACCCGGCGACCGGTGACCCGCGCGGGCCGGGCGCGGCCCCCGCGCCGCGCCGCCGACCCGGCAGGATCGGGGCATGGCGACGCGGCTCGAGGACGGCAGCTGGGAGATCCGGGGCGAGCGGCTCACGTTCCCGGTCCGGATCGGCGACGCCGCCGCGGCCTGCGCGGTCTACCCCGTCCGGGCGTCCCGGGTGGCCCTGCCCCCGGCGCTGCGGCCCGTCGCGGTCGCCGGCTGGACCGTCGCCGTCGTCGGGCTGGTGCGGTACCGGGTCAACGACCTGGGCACCTACGACGAGCTGGCCCTCGCCTACCCCGTCCGCCGCGGACCCGACGCGGGCATCCACATCAGCGAGCTGCCGGTGACCGAGGAGTTCACCCGCGAGGCGGGCGCGGCGCTGTGGGGGCTGCCGAAGTGGGTCGGGGAGGCGTCGCTGGAGTTCACGCCCACCCGCGCGACGGGGGTGCTGGCGCACGCGGGCAGGCACGTCCTGACCCTGGCGGTCTCCGCGGCCCTGCCCCTGCCGTTCCCCCTCCGCGGCAGCGTGACGGCCTTCGGTGACGACGGACGCCTCGCCTCGCCGGTCCACGCCCGCCTGCGCGGGATCCGCATCGGGCGCGGCGCCGCCCTCGTCCCGGGCCACGGCCACCCCATGGCCGACGAGCTGCGGGCCCTGTCCCGCCGCCCGCTGCTCACCGCGAGCGTGGCCCACCTGGCGTTCGACATGGACGCGGCGACGTGATCACGCCGGGCGCACGGACTCCCGGTGGGCCCCGAGCCACGTCCGGAGATCACCGATCGGGCGGTCCCGCTCCGGCTCGTTGTAGATCTCGTGCCACAGGCCCGGGTAGATCTCGACGGTGAGGTCGTCGGAGGCGATGGTGCGCGCCAGCGTCCGGGTCACCTCGACAGTGGTGATCGCGTCGATCTCGCCGTGCTGCAGGAGCACGGGCAGGGTCAGCTCGCGGGAGCGGGCGAGCAGGTCGTCCATCGCACCGAACATCGCGGCGCCGAGCCGCAGCGTCGGATTGCCGGAGTAGCACAACGGGTCTGCCCGGACCGCCGCGACGACAGCCGGGTCCCTGCTGATGTCGGCGAGGTCGATCCCCGCGGGGCGCAGGGTCGGCAGCAGCCTGCCGAGCGCCAGCAGCACCGGCACGACGGGCGCGGGGACCGCCTGCTTCGACAGCCCCGGCGCCGAGAGCACCAGCCCGGCCAGGTCGGCCTGGTGCTCCAGCGCGTAGGCCAGCGCGATGTGCCCGCCCATGCTGTGCCCCACCAGGAACACCGGCAGGCCGGGGTGTCGGGCGGCGGCGTGCAGGCGCAGGAGGTCGAGGTCCGGGACCCAGTTGGCGTGCCCGCCGTCGACCCGGCGGCCCTCGGAGCGACCGTGCCCGGCGTGGTCGAGTGCGTACACGGCCCAGCCGTCCTCGACGAGGGCCTCCGCCACGTGGCTGTAGCGACCCGAGTGCTCCCCGAGGCCGTGGCTGACCAGCACGATCCCGGTGGCGGACTCCGGGAGCCAGGCCTGCCAGAACAGCTCGCCGAGGACGCCGGGCAGGCGCCCCTCCGCCCGTCGCATCAGCCGCGGACCGCGGCGGGCAGGGTCACGTCCTGCTCGGCGTCGGCCTCCTCGCCGACCCGGACCGCGGCGAGCGCCGGGGCGTGGCCGCCGGACTGCACCGCGATCGTGTATTCGCCCGCGGCGAGGTCGGCGAACCGGTAGTCGCCCGCCGCGCCGGTCGTGGCGGAGGCGACGAGCTCGCCGTCCTGCAGGAGGTCCAGCGCGGCCGACGCGACCGGCTCGGCCGCCGCGTCGGTGACGCGGCCCGCGATCGCCGAGGAGCGGACCAGCGGGACCTCGACCGACGCCCCCGCGTGCTCCGCGCGCACGGCGACGACCCCGGGCTGGTGCCCGTCCGCCGACGCGACCAGCACGTACCCGCCGGGGCGCGGCGCCTCGACGGAGCCGTGGCCCGCCGCGTCGCCGTGGGCGGAGGCGGCCTCCCGGCCGCGGTGGTCGAGCAGGGCGACCGTGGCGTCCGGGAGCGGCGCGTGGTCGCGGCCGGTCACCCGGAACGCGACGGCGACGGGGTCGCGGGGCGGCTCCGGTGTGTCGTCCGGGTGCTCGACGGACATGTCCACCACCGGCGAGGCCCCCTTGCGCGGGTTGGGGTCGGCGAAGCCGAGGGTGCGCAGCAGCGCGAGGTCCACAGCGGCGTGCTCGGCGGCACGCGCGTCGACGGCCGGAGCGGGGGCGGCCGTGGAGTGCGGGGAGGTCACGGCGCTCAGCGTGACGGGACGCGACGAGGGGGTCACAGCCGGGGTCGGGATCGCGGTGTCCGCGCTGGTCGGGACGGCCTGGAGCCGGCGCACGGCCGCGGCGGGGACGACCACGGGCCGCGGGGCGGCGCCCGCCCCGTCCCGCGGGCTGGGCAGCGGCGCCACGGGAGCGACGGACGCGACAGTCTCGACGGGCGCGATGGGCGCGGCGGCCGCGGCGGGCGCGGTGCCGGCGGTGTCGTCGCTGGTCTCGCCCGCAGCCGCGTCCACCCCCTCGGGCTCCGCGTCCCGGTGAACGGCGCGTGGTGCCGGCGCGGCGTCGTCCGCAGTGTCGGTCGTGGTCTCGTCGGTCGTCTCGTCCACGGTCTCGTCCGCGGCCTCGGTGTCCACAGCGGACTCCTCGGGCGCGGTGTCGGCGGTGTCGGCGGTGTGGGTGACGTCGGTGGTGTCGGCCGCTGCCTCGACGGCGCTGCGCTCGGCGGGCGGCTCGGGCTCGGGAGCGGCTTCGACCTGCTCGTCACGGCGCCCGCCCACGAATCCGGTGAGCGCCAGCCCCGCGACACCGGCACCGCTGGCGACGAACGTGCCGCGGCGTGGGGCGGGGCGGGGCGGCAGGTCGGGGACCGCGGTGAGCACCGGACGCTCGCCCTGCCGACGTGCCTCGGCGCGGGCCACGGCGTCCGCGACCGCGGGGCTCACGATCCCGCGCTCCACCCGCTCCGCACTGGGCCGCACCGGCGGGGACACCGAGGTCACCCGGGCGACCAGCGCCGGGTCCACACCGGTGCGCCGCGGCGGCTTCGGCACCGGCGGGCCCTCGACCGGCACCCCGTCCACGAACCCGCGCGTCCAGGGCGGCCCGACCGGCCCGGCGTCGACACCCGTGTCCGCGCGGCGCTCGAGCGCCGGCTCCGAGCCCCGCGCGGGCCCGTCCTGCTCCGCGCCGCTCTTGACGGGAGCCTCCGCCTCCGGGGCCGGGGCGGCCACCTCGTCCGCGGGCTGCTCCGGAGCGACCACGGCCGGGGCGCGGTCGCGCACCAGGTCACCCACCGTGCGCCCGACGGGCTGCGGATCGGCCGCCACCGCGGCCGGTGTGCGCGGCCGCCGGGACGCCACCAGGACGATCCCCAGGGCGAGCAGCACGAGCAGCACCATCACCAGCAGGGCCCACGTGCTCATCGCTTCACTCCTCGTGCGGACGACCGAAGGGCCGAGTACGCACACAGGGGTACGGGCCCGCCCGGACTCGTGGCCGCGACCGTAGCACCGGGGGCGCCGCACGCCGCTGCGCCCACGCCGGTGTCGATGTCGCAGCTCAGCGCGATTCAGTCGACCGGACGAATGGGACCCGGGCCGATGGGGAAGCATTCCCCCGTGGCGATCGATCCCGACCTCTCCGAGCTGGCCGCGGCGCACGGCGTCGCCACCGGCTACAACGACGGCGACCGCAGGCCCGTGACCGTCGACGAGGAGGTGGTCGTGGAAGTCCTCGGCCTGCTCGACGTCGACGCCACGACGCCCGCCGCCCGGGCCGCCGCGCTCGCCGCGGCCCGCGAGGACGCGGCGCGCGGCCTGCTCCCCGGCACCATCGGGATGCGCGCGAGCGACACCCGGCGCGGCGCGGGCACGCTCACCGCCGAGGACGGGACGTCCCGCGAGGTCACCGAGCTGGCCGGGCTCGAGCCCGGGTGGTACCGGCTGCGGACGGCGGAGCAGGAGGTCACGGTCGTCGTGTCGCCCGCGGCGCTGCCCGCCGCGCCGCGCTCCTGGGGCTGGATGCTGCAGCTCTACGCCTTGG
Organism: Pseudonocardia oroxyli; assembly: GCF_900102195.1. Lineage (GTDB taxonomy): Bacteria > Actinomycetota > Actinomycetes > Mycobacteriales > Pseudonocardiaceae > Pseudonocardia > Pseudonocardia oroxyli. The sequence continues at coordinate 6,427 of NZ_FNBE01000009.1, read as the reverse complement.
CATCGGCGCAGAGCTGGGGGATCGGCGACCTGGGCGACCTGCGCGAGTTCACCGAGCACGCCGCCGGGCAGGGCGCCTCGGCGATCCTGCTGAACCCGCTGCACGCGATCACCCCGCTCTCGCCCGTGCAGCCGAGCCCGTACACGCCGTCGAGCCGCCGGTTCTCGACGCCGCTCGCGCTGCGGGTCACCGACCTGCCCGAGTACGCGGCGGCGGACCCCGCCACCCGGGCGGAGGTGGACGCGCTGCGGCCCGAGATCGTCGGCGACAGGATCCCGCACGACCGCGTGTGGGCCGCGAAGAAGTCTGCGGCCGAGGCGCTCTGGCGGGCCGCGGGCCGCCCGGAGCCGGTCGACCCCGGCCCGGACCTGGTGGACTTCGCGACCTACTGCGCCCTCGCCGAGCGCTACGGCGGCCGGTTCTCGCTGTGGCCCGCGGAGCTGCGCCACCCCGGGAACCCGGCCGTCGCCGAGGCCCGCCGCGCCCTGGCGCCGCGGGTCGCGTTCCACGGGTGGCTGCAGCAGCGCGTCGCCGACCAGCTGGCCGCGGCCCGCGAGGCCGCCCGCGACATGCCGCTCGGGGTGATCCACGATCTCGCCGTCGGCTGCGACCCGGAGGGGGCGGACGCCTGGGCGCTGCAGGACGTCCTCGCCCTCGACGTGACCGTCGGCGCCCCGCCGGACGCCTTCAACCAGCGCGGCCAGGCCTGGGGCCTGCCGCCGTGGCGCCCCGACCGCCTCGCCGCGACCGGCTACGCCGCCTACCGCGACATGCTCCGCGCGCTGCTCACGCACGCCGACGGGCTGCGGATCGACCACGTCGCCGGGCTGTTCCGGCTGTGGTGGGTCCCGCCGGGCCGCTCGCCCGACCGCGGCACCTACGTGCACTACGACGCCGAGGCGATGCTCGCCGTCCTCACCCTCGAGGCCGCACGCGCCGGGGCCGCCGTGATCGGCGAGGACCTCGGCACGGTCGAGCCCGAGGTCACCGAGGCGCTGCACGGCCGGAACATGCTCGGCTCCACCGTCCTGTGGTTCGTCCGCGACCCCGAGACCGGCAGGCTGCTGCCGCCGGACGAGTGGCCGGAGGAGGCGGTCGCGACGATCTCCACCCACGACCTCCCGACGGCGGCGGGCTTCCTCGGCGGCGAGCACGTCCGGGCCCGCGCGGACCTGGACCTGCTCGACGACGTGCCCGCCGAGGAGCGCAAGGCCGCCGCAGAGCGCGCCGAGCTGGTGGACCTGCTCGTCGCCGAGGGACTGGTCGCGGCCGACGCGTCGGACGCGGAGATCGTGCCCGCCCTGCACGCCCTGCTCGCACGCAGCCGGTGCCGACTCGTGCTGGCCAGCCCCTACGACGTCGTCGGGGAGACCCGGCAGCCCAACCTGCCCGGAACCGTCGACGAGTACCCCAACTGGCGGCTGCCGCTGCCCGTGTCGGTGGAGGAGCTGCGGACCGACCCTCGGGTGAAGGAGGTCGTGGCGGCATTGCGCTCGGGGGATCGCTGAGGCGAGGATCACAGCCATGCCGCTCACTGCCGAGACGCTCGCCGACCGCGCCGCCGACCTCCTGTGGACCGCGTGGACCACGGGCGAGGTGCTCGACGGGCTGCCGGAGGACCTCCACCCGCACGACCACGAGGCGGGCTGGGCCATCCAGCGGCGGGTTGTCGAGCGGGCGGGCGCGAGCTACGGCTGGAAGATCGCCGCGACGTCCGCGCCGAGCCAGGCCGTGATCGGGATCGGGACCCCGCTGCCGGGGCGGCTGTTCGAGGGCGGGCGGGTGGCCTCGGGCGACCGGATCCCGTTCGCGGGCCTGCACATGCGGGCGGTCGAGGCGGAGTACGCGTTCCGCCTCGCGCGAGACATCGGCCCGGAGCCGACCCGCGAGGAGGTCCTCGCCGCCGTCGGCGGGATGCACCTGGCCATCGAGGTCCCGGACTCCCGCCTCGCCGACTACGCGCACGCGGGCAGCTCGCTGCTGCTCGCGGACGTCGCGTGCGCCGGGCACCTGGTGCTCGGCCCCGAGCTCTCCGCGGTCCCGGACGACCTGGCGACGATCGGGACCGCCCTGTGGATCAACGGCGAGCGCACGGCGGAGGGGGACGGCGCCGTCGTCATGGGGGATCCGCGCACCGCCCTGGTCTGGCTCGCCGAGGAGCTGGTCCACCTGGGGACCGGACTCAAGGCGGGCGAGATCGTCACCACCGGCTCCACGACCAAGGTCCCCAGCATCCAGGCGGGCGACCACGTGCGGGCGGACTTCGGCCCCCTCGGCCAGGTGGACGTCACCTTCACCTGAGGCCCGGGCCGCATTGTGGCTCCACAATGCCTGGCTAGACGCGGAAGGTGAGGGACGTCGGGACGTCGGCCTCCAGTGCCTGCAGGTGCTCGTCGACGTTCGTCATCTCGTGCAGCGACCGGCCCCGCGCCATGCCCGCGAGCAGGGCCTGCTCGGCGCGCTCGATCTCCTCGGCCTGGTCGATCGCCGCCTCGAACCGCTCCCGGCTCCCGACGACCACGCCGTCGTCGTCCCCGACGACGAGATCACCGGGCGCGACCCGGACCCGGCCGATCAGCACCTCCCGCCCGAAGGTGCCCGGGTCCCGGGTGGTGCCGGACATCGGCGTGGTGCCCCGCGCGTGCACGGGCAGTCCGATGCGGCGCAGGCCACGGAGGTCCCGGCAGTAGCCGTCGATGACGATCGCGGCGATCCCGCGGCGCCGGGCCTCGGTGGCGAACAGCTCGCCCGACACCGCCTTCCTCAGCGTGTTGGTGGCCACGACCAGCACCGACCCGGGCTCCGCCTCCCGCAGCGCGACGAGCACGGGCAGGTGGTCGTCGTAGGCGAGGAGGGTGAAGGCGGGACCGGCGAACGAGACGTCCGGGACCATCGCCCGGATCGCCGGGTCCACGACCGCCAGGCCCTTGTCGGCGTCGCAGAGGGAGGACACCTGCACGTTCCGGAGCCGCTCGAGCAACATGGCCCCATCCTCCGCTATCGGACGGTGGTGAGCCCTCCGGGCACGATGTCCACCCGGACCCGTGCGCCCGCCTCCAGCTCCAGGACCTCGCCGTCGATCTGCGCGGGCATCGGGTCGATCGTGGTGAAGGCGTACTCGCGCACGCTCGGCTGCGGGCCGAGCCCGCCGAGCGCCGCCCGGGCCGCGGACAGGGCCGTGCGCAGCTTCGAGCGGTGCGGGATGAGGACGACCTCGAACACGCCGTCGTCCGGCTCCGCGCCCTCGGCGAGCGTCGCGACCTTGGCCATCTCGGCGATGTTCGCGAAGACCAGGCTGTCGAAGGTCTGCGTGCGCCCGTCGACGTCGATCGCGAAGGGGTGGAACCGGGAGAACGCGCGCACCGTGGTCAGGACCTCCCGGATCGACCCCTTCCCGCCGCGCTCCAGCTCGAGCGCGACGACGGGGGTGATCCCGAGGCCGATGTAGGAGTGGGCGTAGCGCACCTCGTCGTCGACGGTCATCCGGAGGACGTCCAGCTTCTCGGTGGTGCCGTCGACGATCGCGTCGAGCAGGGGCCGCCTGCCGACGACGCGGCGATGGTCGTTCGCGTTGCCCGCGGCGAGCACCGCGGCGACGGCGTCGTTGTCCGACTTCATGACGCCGTCGACGACCTCGTTGTACCCGCCGTCGCCGCTCACCGAGACGATGAGGGGAGTTCCGGGCTCCTCCCCGGCGATGACGCGGGCGTGCCCGGCGTACTCCGTGGGCCGCAGCTCCACGGGCAGGTCCGCGGCTCGCTCCGCCAGCCCGGACTTCAGCTCCTCGGCACGCTCCTGCGCGTCCCCGGTCGAATGGGGGTTGAAGACGACGACCACCCGGTCGTAGGAACGCGCCACCCGCGAAGACTATCCGGTTGGGGCGAGAACGACCGGTTCCGTACCCCGCTCCCGCAGCCCGAGCGCGGTGATGGCCGCCACGACGATCACCAGCCCGAGCCACTGGGTCGCGCTCGGGTGGACGCCCAGGAACGCGATGCCCAGCACCGCGGCCGTCGCGGGGAAGGCGAGCTCGGCCAGGGTGGCGCGCGCGGCGGGCGTCCGCTGCAGGCCGATGTAGTAGAGGACGAGCGCGAGCAGCCCCGGGATCAGCGCCAACAGGGCGAGCGGCACGACCTGGGATGCGGTGATGGCGACCGGTGCACCCTGCACCCCGACGATGATCGCGGACGCGGGCAGCCCGATCGCGAACCGCAGCACGGTGACGTCCCGGGGTGCGGTCTGCACGCCGACCATCCGGCCGAGCACCGTCCCGAGCCCCCAGAGCACGGCCGCGCCGACCGCCAGTCCCGCCGCCCCGAGCTCGCGCAGCTGCGCGCTCAACGGGTCCGGGAACGCCACGAGCCACGCACCGACCAACGCCGGCACGGCGAACAGCCAGTACCTCCCCCGCACCCGCTCCCCGAGCAGCAGCGCGGCGGCGACGACCGCCACCAGCGGCTGCAGCTTCTGCAGCACCAGCGGGGTCAGCGCGTCCCCGGTCGCGAAGGCCGCCGTGAACAGCGCGGTGGCGAGTGCGCTTGAGCCCGCCCCGATCACGACGATCGCCGTGCGGTCCCGGACGGACGCAGCCCGGAACGCGCGGAACGCCGACGGCAGGAAGGGGATCAGCACCACGATCGCGAGCAGGTGTTCCCAGAACACGACCGTCGCCGCGGGCAACGCGCCGGCCAGTGGTGCCCGCAGCAACCCGTCGGTGCCCCACAGCGCGGCCGCGGCCGCCACGAGCCAGGTCCGGTCACGTGCCATGGTCGGTGACAACCCCCGTCGCCGCGCATCTATGCCAGGCTGGGGTGATGGAGTCCGCGCGCCTCGACCGGTGGCTGTGGTCCGTGCGGCTGGCGAAGACCCGGTCGGACGCCGCGGCGGCGTGCCGCGGCGGACACGTCCGGGTCAACGACCGCCCCGCCAAGCCGGCCACCACGGTCCACCCCGGCGACCGGGTCCGCGCCCGGGTGTACGAGCAGACCCGGATCGTCGAGGTCGCCAAGGTGATCGACAAGCGCGTCGGCGCGCCGGACGCCCAGGCCTGCTACATCGACGACACCCCGCCGCCCCCGCCGAAGGAGGCGCGGCCGGTCTTCGCCGTCCGGGAGCGCGGCACCGGCCGCCCGACGAAGCGCGAACGCCGCGCCATGGACGCCCTCCGCTCGCCCCACTGACCCCGGCATTGTGGAGCGGTCGTCGGGGTGGGCGATGATGAAGGCATGTACGACCTGCTGTTCCAGCACGTCCTGCGCCGCATCCCGGCGGAACCGATCCACGGCGTCGCGTTCGGGGCGATCCGGGGGGTGGCGGGTTCCTCGCTCGTGGGCCCGCGGCTGAGCTCGGTGCTCACGGCGCCGGACCCCGTGCTGCGCACCCGCGTGTTCGGCGTCGACTTCCCGAACCCGCTCGGCCTCGCAGCGGGGTTCGACAAGGACGCGCGCGGGCCGGTCGCACTCGGGAACCTCGGATTCGGGTTCGTGGAGATCGGCACGGTCACGGCTCGGCCCCAGCCGGGCAACCCCAAACCCCGCCTGTTCCGCCTGCCCGCGGACAAGGCGCTCGTGAACCGCATGGGGTTCAACAACTCCGGTGCGGACGCCGTTGCCGCCCACCTGGCGACGCTGCCCGAGCGACGTCCGGTGCTCGGCATCAACATCGGCAAGAGCAAGGCCGCGACGCCGGACGAGGCCGTCGACGACTACCGCTACAGCGCCCGCGCCCTCGGCCGGTTCGCCGACTACGTGGTGGTGAACGTCAGCTCGCCCAACACCCCCGGTCTGCGGGACATGCAGCAGGTCAGCGTCCTCGAGCCGCTGCTCGACGCGGTGCGGGACGAGCTCGTCTCCGCCGTGCCCGGACGCACCGTCCCCCTCCTGGTCAAGATCACGACCGACCTGGCCGGGGAGGACGTCGACGCGGTCGCCGACATGTCCGTGCGCCTGGGGCTCGACGGCGTGGTCGCCACCAACACCACCGTCTCCCGTGAGGGTCTGCGGACGCCTCGGGTGGAGGTCGACGCCCTCGGCGCGGGCGGGGTCTCCGGTCTCCCGCTGCGCGAGGCGGCGCAGGCGGTCGTCGGAACGCTGCGGGCGAAGCTCGGCCCCGAGCGCACGATCATCTCCGTGGGCGGGATCTTCACCGGGGAGGACGCCTACCAGCGGATCACCGCGGGCGCCTCGCTGGTGCAGAGCTACACCGGCTTCATCTACGGGGGCGCCACCTGGCCCAAGAAGGTCAACCAGGAACTCGCCGTCCTGCTCCACCGGAATCGTCACCGCTCGGTCGCCGCGGCCGTCGGCACCACCTGACGGCACGGATCGGGGGCACGAATCCGGGAATGCAGAAAGGCCCCGCAGCGAATGCTGCGGGGCCTTTCCGATTGTTTGATGTCGGCGGCGACCTACTCTCCCACACCCTGGCG
>NZ_FNBE01000034.1 GCF_900102195.1 Pseudonocardia oroxyli | reverse complement strand
TCTACGAGGGCGCGGGTCACGACAACAACGGCCGCCGGGTCGCGTCCGCCTGGTCGGTCGACGGCGACGTGGTGACGGTGCGCGGCAACACAGCCGGTGACTCCGGCGGCATGGCATATCGAACAGGGCAGTACCGAGGCAAGTGGGAGGCACGGATGCGGGCACCTGTCGGGGACCCGGACTACCACCCGGTGCTGCTGCTGTGGCCCGACGCCGAGGACTGGCCCGTGGGCGGTGAGGTCGACTACGCCGAGATCTCCGACCCCGACAGGCAGAACGTGGACTTCTTCCTGCACTACGGCGCCTCCAACAGCCAGACCCAGACCAGTCGCGCTCTCGACGTCACCCAGTGGCACAACTACGCCGTCGAGTGGACCGATCGCTGCATCATCGGCTACATCGACGGCGCGCAATGGTTCTCCGACTGCGAACCCGGCCATCAGCCGCCACGAGCGATGCACATGACCATCCAGCTCGACGCCTTCAACGGCGACGGCCCCTACCGGCCCTCGGAGATGATGGTCGACTGGATCAGGCAGTACCGATGACCGCCACCGAACCGGGACACCGACGCCGCGTCGACCGCCTGATCAGGAAGAGTGTGCGATGAACCTCAGGCAGCGCAACCCACTGGGCGTGGTCGCCGGTCGAGTGGGGCGCCGCTGGTGGATCCCCACCGTGCTGGTCGTCCTCGTAGGTATCGGGCTCGTGGCGTGGTCGTGGTGGCCCGAGCCGCCACGCGCCCGGCAGTACCGGCCGGTCGCGGCGTGTCTGCTCGTCGATGACGACATCACTCGCGGGCCCGCAGCATCGGCCTGGGCGGGGATGCAGGACGCCTCCACGGAGTCACTCGCACGCGTGCAGTACATCGAGATCCAGGGCCCGCCGACGGCAGAGAGCGCGACCTCGACACTGGCGGGCCTGACCACGTCAGGACGCTGCACCGCAGTCGTGGCAGTCGATGAACGTGCCATCACCGCAGCGCGCGCCGAAGCCGGGGCGCATCCCGACCTCGCCTTCGTGCTCGTCGACGGCGGCGGCGGGGAGCAGGGATCACCGAACGTCACCGTCATCGATGGGTCGTCGACGGAGGAGATCCGGGAGCAGACACGCCGCGAGATCCTCCGCCTCGTCGGCTGAACCGATACCCCTCGACCCATCGCTCTGAAAGGGGCTGTCGTGCTCCGCTCGATCTCTCGTTACGCGCGCCGCGTCTGCGTGGTCATCGTCCTCGCCATGGTGCTGTCCGTCGCGGCGATACCGGCGTCGAACCCCTCCTCCGGAGGCTTCTCGCTGTCTGTGTTGTGGTCGTGGCTCGGTGGCGGCTCCGCATGGGCGCTCGACCTGGCGGGCATTGACCTGCCGGAACCCGCCGAGGGCCGTACACCGCCGGAGGGCGTCCAGGTCGACGCCGATGCCACGAGAGCCGGCACAGGGGAGGGGCGGGCCGTCGAGCCGGAGCCGGGAACCCTGGAGCCCTACCGCCCGCACGAGACACCGGTGACCGAGACGCAGACCGGGACGAGCGAGGGGCGCTTCGACCCGGAGACCAGTGTCCGAGTCCCCGATCAGAGCACCGCCGACACCGACCTGTACAGCAACGCCGACGGGTCCTTCACCCGCCGCACCTTCTCTCAGCCGGTCAACTTCCAGGCCCCCGACGGGGCATGGCAGCCCATCGACTCCACTCTCACCGAACAGCCCGACGGGCGGCTGCACGTCACCGCGAACTCCATCGAGGTCTCGCTCACCGGCGACACCGCGACGACCATCGAGGCTCCCGAGCCGGTCGAGGAGCCTGGCCCCGGCCCGAACACGACCGATCCCGGCCCCGCGACCCAGACGCCGGCAACGCCGACCCCCACCGGGCCCGAGATGCCGGGGCCCGCGGTTCAGGGGCCCGCGGTTCAGGGACCCGCGGTTCAGGGACCCGCAGTTCAGGGACCCAGGACGCCCGGTAGCGCAGTCGGTGAGGAGCCCGGCGCTGCCACGGCCGTGCCCGACGGTTCGGCTCCCGTCGAGCCGAGCCCGGTCGACGAGCCGGGCGCGACAACTGCACCGGAGGTCGATCCGGCGGCAACGGTGGTCGAGGTGGAGCAGCCCGGTGCCGGCACCGGGGGCGAAGGAACCGCGGGTCCGGTCGAGGATCTCGCCACGCTGGCGCTGCCGTCCGGCGAGTCGCTCGGCTTCCGGCTCGAGGGCGCGGCCCCGGTCGAGCCGAGTGTCGAGGGCGCCACGGCCTACTACGCCGGCGTGCTGCCGGACACCGATCTCGAGCTGAGCAGCTTCGCGACCGGCATCAAGGAGACCTTGGTCCTGCACTCGCCTGCCGCGGCCTCGGAGTGGATCTTCCCGCTGACCCTCAACGGGCTGACCCCTGCGCTCACCGAGACCGGTTCGATCGACCTGCTCAACGCGGCCGGGGAGGTCGCGGCGCATTTCCCGAACGGGTTCATGCAGGACTCCAACGTCGACCCCGCCTCCGGGGCGGCCGCCGAGTCCCCGAACGTGGCGTTCGAGATCATCGAGCACCCTGACGGCCAGGCCCTCAAGGTCACCGCGGACCGCGCGTGGCTGGAGGACCCGGCACGGGTGTACCCGGTCCGGGTCGACCCGACCGCTCAGACGGTGACGACCGCCGATGCGCAGGTCGACAACGACCCGGGGACCCTGAACGACGGCGACTCCATGACCGTCGGCACGTTCAACGGTGGAACCACGAAGGCCCGCTCCTTCATCAAGTTCGGCAACATCTCCCCGGCCACGCCCGGCATCGGCCGGGTCACCGGTGCGACGCTGAACCTGTTCCTGACCTGGACGTCGACCTGCACCACCTACCGGCCCTTCAACGTCCATGAGGTCACTCAGGACTGGACACCCGCCGGGCTGGCGAGCGCGACACACCCTGGCCCGTCGGTCGGTGCGGGTGTGATCGGCTCGTTGACCGTCACCAACCACTACCCGGCCTGCACCAACACCGGCGCGGTCCGCAGCGTCGGCTCGTACGTGAGCGTTCCGATCAACGCCGGAGTGGTCGACAACTGGGCGCGCGGCGGAGCCAACTACGGGGTGGCGCTCCTGGCGTCGGAGACGGACTCGGCGTCGTGGAAGCGGTTCACCTCGTCCAACTACGCCGGGGGCGGTTACGCCCCGTACATGGACGTCACCTACACCTCGAACACCCCACCGCAGATCGGGATGCGGTACCCCGCGAACAACGGTGAGGTCGGCACCCTCACCCCGAACCTCGCCGCCGACGGCGTCGACCCCGACCTCTGGCCGGGCACCGGCGTCACCTACAACTACGTCGTCTACGACGGCACCGGCACCAACGTCGTCGCCAACTCGGGCTGGACCCCGGCCACCTCCTGGCCGGTTCCCTCCGGGGCGCTGAAGTGGAACGAGGACTACCTCTGGGTGGTCCAAGCCTACGACCAGCACCTCTACAGCCCGGTCTACGCCGTGCAACGGTTCAGCACCGCCGTGCCGCAACCGGTGCTGACCGGTGACCTGGGCCGCAACCCCGGCCGCGGCTTCGAGCCGACCACCGGCAACTACACCACCACCGCCACGGACGCGTCGATCCCGACGGTCGGACCGCCGCTGGAGATCACCCGCAGCTACAACAGCCTCGACGTCCGCCGCGACGGCGCCTTCGGCGCCGGCTGGTCCAGCGTTCTCGACACCCGCGCCACCCAGGTCAGGGACAGCACCGGCGCCGTCGTGGTCGTACAGGTCACCCACGCCAACGGCAAGGACGTCGTGTTCGGCCGCAACGCCGACGGCAGCTTCACCGCCCCTCAGGGCACCCATGCCGTGCTGACCGAGATCCTGTCCGGGTCCACGGTCACCGGTTACCGGCTCGTGGACAAGGACTCCACCGAGTACGAGTTCACCCAGCCCGGCCCCACCGACGTCTTCCGGCTGACGTCGACGAGCGACGCCAACGACCGCGCACTCGAGATCAGCTACGACGGCGCCGGCAACGCGAACCTGATCAGCAGCGCGTCCGGGCGCGAGCTGCACCTGAACTGGTCGCACCCGACGGGCTCGACCGTCTCGCACGTCACCCAGGTGTCCACCGGGCCTGCCGTGCCGGGGGACTGGAACACCACCGACGTGTGGCAGTACAGCTACGGAGACGCCGACCAACTCCTCGAGGTCTGCGCCCCACTGACCCCCGCGACGTGCTGGAACTACGACAACCGCTGGGTCTCCCAGCACGCCAACGCCCTGCTCAACGAGGGACCGACCGGGTTCTGGAGGCTCAACGAGCCGGTCGGAACGCCGACCGCGGAGAGCTCGGTCCTGGCCAACGCCGGCACCGACCGCGCGATCTACACCGACGTCGCGCTCGAGCAGGACCCGGCGATGCTGAGCTCGGACTCGACTTCGGCCGGGTTCAACGGCACCTCCTCGCGCGTCGAGCTGCCCCAACGCCTCGTCGTCGAGGGCCAGTACCAGAGCGTGAGCATGTGGTTCCGCACCACCACGCCCGGCGGGGTGCTCTTCGGGTACAGCCAGGACCCCATCACCCGGCCCGGCGGGGCTCCGAGCTCCTACATCCCCGCGCTCTACATCGGCTCCGACGGGAAGCTGCGCGGCCAGTTCTGGAACTACACCGTCAACCCGATCACCACCTCCGGGTCGGTGACCGACGGCGAGTGGCACCAGGTCGTGCTCACCGGCGCCGGGACGACCCAGACCCTCTACCTCGACGGCCAGGAGGTCGGCACGCTCGCCGGCGGCATGATCAACCAGATCGCCGACGACTCGGCCCACGTCTACGTCGGCGCCGGCTACGTCGGCGGTGTCTGGCCGGGCCACGCCAACACCGGCGCCGCCCCGGCGCCGGCCACGTTCTTCAACGGCGACATCTCCGACGTCGCCTTCTTCAACCGACCCGTCCCCGGCTACACCGTCGGCGACCTCTGGGACATCGGCACCAACGGCCACCCCGTCCTGGAGAAGATCACCCGCCCCTCCGGCGGCGTGAACGCCGAGGTCGGCTACAGCACCGTCACCGGCCGGGTCGAGACCCTCACCGACGAGAACGGCGGCGTCTGGACCCTGGGCGACCCCGAGGTCTATGGCAGCAGCGAGGTCTACACCGCCTCGATGCTGGGCGGGGCGCCGAGCAACTACTGGCGCCTCGCCGAGACCGGCACCACCCAGGCGGTCAACGAGGTCCGCGGGACCGACGCCACCTACAACAACGTCACCCTCGGCGCGGCGGGCCCGTTCTCCGGGACCACCTCCGCGGCGTTCAACGGCTCCAGCTCGTACCTGACGCTCCCGGACAGCGACATGCCCGGCCCCGACTCCGGCTCCGAGGGAATCTCGGTGGGCTTGTCGTTCAAGATGGCGTCGGGCAGCACCGCAGGCGGCGTCCTCTACGGCTACCAGAACGACCCGGTCACCGCCATGAGCGGCGGGGACTGGATTCCCGCCCTCTACATCGGTACCGACGGCAAGCTGCGCGGCGGGTTCGGCTGGAACCAGGTCGTCACCCCGGGCAGCGTCAACGACGGGCAGTGGCACCACGTGGTGCTCACCCACTCCGCCGGGGTGCACCGCCTCTACCTCGACGGGCAGCTGGTCGGGAGCGCCAACGAGACCCTCGCCGACATCGGCTCCGGCCACTCCTATGTCGGCACCGGACGGTGGGAGGGCTCCTGGTCCGCCCACGGCGCCGGGCAGGCCGGGTACTTCCCCGGCTCCATCGCCGAGGTCGCCCACTACCGCAGCGAGCTGCCCGCCACCCAGGTCACCGCCCAGTTCCAGGCCGCGCTGCAGACCGTGCCGCTGGCCTACACGATGCACGCAGGCGTCGCGACCCAGACCACCATGCCGGTGGCCAAGGTGACCGTCACCGGCCCCGGCGGCGCGCAGACCTCGATCACCAGCGACCTGATCAAGGGCCGCCAGGTCGCCGAGACCGACGCGCTGGGCAACACCACCCACTTCGGCTACGACACCGGCGGCAACCGCAGCATGGTCTACGACCCGCGGGGGGTCCTGACCCAGCGGCTGCACGACGTCCGAGGCAACACCACCCAGCTGATCACCTGCCAGGACCAGGCCGCGCAGAAGTGCAACTCGACCTACTACACCTACTACCCGGACGCGACCAGCACCTCGCTGACCCCGGACGCCCGCAACGACCTCATGCTCACCATGCGCGACGGCCGCTCGGCGAGCTCCACCGACGACACCTACCGCACCAGCTACGACTACGACGCCAACGGCAACCGCACCACGGTGACCGACCCGCTGGGCCGAGCCACCGTGACCGCCTACACCGACGGCACCACCGTGCCCGCCTACGACTCCGGGCTGGCGCCACCCGGGCTGCCGATGACCCTGACCACCCCCGGCGGCGCCGTGCAACAGGTGCGCTACCTCCACAGTGGTGACGTCGCCGAGATCACCGATCCCGCAGGGAAGATCATCCGGTTCACCTACGACGGGCTGGGCCGCCAGACCGGACAGACCGAGATCACCGACACCTACCCGGCCGGGCTGACCTCCACCACCGAGTACGACGGGCTCGGGCGCATCATCGCCCGCACCGGCCCCGGCGTGACCAACCGCGTCACCGGCGCCGTCCACACCGAGAAGATCAGCATCACCTACGACGCCGACGGGCACGTCCTCGAACAGCTCACCGAGGACCTCACCGGCGGCGACGCCGACCGCGTCACCGCGAACTCCTACAACGCACTGGGCCAGCAGATCTCCTCCACCAACGCCCTCAGTGAGACGACCTGGTTCGAGTACGACGACCTCGGCCGCATCTTCAAGGAGATCGAACCCGACGGCCGCGTCATCGTGAACCTCTACGACCTCGCCGACCGGCTCACCCTGTCCAAGATCGACGGGTTCGTCGGCGACCCGAACGACCCCGACCCCGCAGCCGACCTCATCACCGTCACCAAGGACTACGACCCGGCCGGCCGTCTCGCCGCCGAGCACGACGCCATGGGCTGGACGACCAACTACACCTACACCGACGACGGCCGGCCCGCGACCACCACCCGCACCGACGGCACCACCTCGTTCGTGCTGGAGGACAACAGCTACGACGCCGCAGGGAACCTCACCCGGCGCGTCACCAACGACGGCGCCACGGTTCGCACCGCGGTCTACGACGCCGCCGGACGACAGGTGTCGGGCACGCTGGACCCCGACGGCCTCGACCGCACCACCAGCCTGACCTACAACCTCGACGACCAGGTCGTGTCCACCGTCGACACCGGCCCCGGCGGTGCGCTCGCCGCCCGCACCGACGCCCAGTACGACCCGCTGGGCCGAGTCGTGTCCACCACCCGACACCTCTCCGACGACTCCGTCACCCCCACAGGCTGGTGGCGCATGAGCGAGACCAGCGGCAGCACAGCAGCTGACGCCGCGGGCAACGCCAAGGCCACCGCCAGCGGCCCCGGGGTGGGCTGGTCGACCGACCGCGGAGGCTCGGCGACCTTCGACGGCGACGACTACCTCGAAACCAGCACCCCGGCCCTGGACACCGCACGCAGCTTCACCGTCTCGGCCTGGGTCAAACGCGACGTGTCCGGACGCTCGCTCAACGCCCTCGCCCAGGACGGCGCCTACGCCAGCGCGTTCTTCCTCGGCTACGACAACGGCGCCAACCGCTGGGCGATCTCCATGCCCGACACCGACACCCCCTCCTACAGCGAGGTCAACGCGCGCTCCACCGGCGCCGCCGCGCTCAACACCTGGACCCGACTCACCGGCGTCTACGACGCCGACGCCCAGACGCTCTCGCTCTACGTCGACGGCACGCTCCAGCAGACCGTGGCCCGCCCGGCCACCGGCTGGTCCGCCCGCGGGCCGCTGTCGATCGGGCGCGGCATGTGGAACACCTACAAGGTCGACCCCTGGTCCGGTGGCCTCGACGACGTCCTCACAGTCCAACGCGCGCTCACCGGCACCGAGGTCGCCGCCCTGCACGCCGACACCGTCCCCGCCACCGACGCCGGAGTCATCCGCACCAGCCGGATCCTCGACCGCGACGGGCTGCCGGTCAGCCAGACCGACCCCAACGGAAACACCACCTACCTCGACCACGACGAGGCCGGGCGGCTGTCGACCGTGACCTCCCCGGCCACCGCCGTCGTGCGGGCCGACACCCCGCCGGCGAACACCAGCGCGGTCTCCTTCATCGGCTACAACACCTTCGGCGAGGTCACCGACCGCGAGGACCCCAACGGAAACTGGTCTCTCACCGAGTACGACGCCGCAGGCCGGATCACCACCGAACGCTCCCCGGGCTACACCGCGCCCGGCGCGGGCACCGAGGAGTTCGCCGAGTGGACCCGCACCTACACCGCCGCCGGGCTGCTGGCCACCCTCACCGACCCGCTCGGTGACACCACCACCTACGCCTACGACCAGCTCGGCAACCTCTCCAGCACCACCGCCCCCGACACCGGCGTGACCCGCAACAGCTACGACCTGCTCGGCAACCAGCTCTCGGTCACCGACCCGACCGGCGCGGTCCAGACCGCCACCTACGACCTGCTCGGCCGCCCCCTGACCAGCACCGAGGTGGTACGCCAGACCTCCACGGCGCACACCACCACCTACAGCTACGGCACCGGCGGCTGGCTCGAGGGGATCACCTCACCCGAGGGGGTCACCACCTCCGCCACCTACAACGCCGCCGGGGAGACCGTCTCGGTCACCGACGGCGCCGGGAACACCTCCACCACCGACTACGACGCCGCCGGGCGCCCGACCCGCGACACCCTGCCCGACGGCAGCTACAGCCGCTCCTTCTACGACCTCGCAGGCCGGATGGGCGGACACGGCACCTACAACGCCGCCGACACCATCCTGACCTGGGAATCCCAGCGCTTCGACAAGGCCGGCAACGTCCGCGTCGCCTACGACCGTCGCGGCACCCAACACGACTACGACTACAACGCCAGGAACGAACTCACCTGGCAGCGCGAACCCACCGGCACCACCAACATCGAGACCACCTTCGACTACGACGCCGCCGGCAACGCCACCCGCCTGCTCGACGGCCGCGGCAACGAGTTCTGGACCACCTACAACTCCTGGAACCTCACCGAGTCCCGCATCGAACCGGCCACCGCCGCACACCCCGACGCCGAGGACCGCACCTGGACCACCACCTACGACCTCGCTGGCCAAGCCGTCACCCAGACCGCACCCGACGGCGTCACCACCACGTCGGTCTTCGACGAGATGGGGCGGCTCACCCAACAGTCCGGCAGCGGCGCCGAGGCCACCACCGACGACCGCACCTTCACCTACGACGACGCCGGACGCATGACCGGCTTCACCGGCGGAGCAGGCGCCGCCACCGTCGCCTACGACGACCGCGGCCTGCCCACCGCCATCACCGGCATCCCCGGAACCTCCGCCTACGCCTACGACGGCGACGGACGGCTGACCACCCGCACCGACGCCGCCGGTCAGACCGACTACACCTACGACACCGGCGGCCGCCAAGCCACCGCCACCAACCCCGCCATCGGGGCCCAGACCTACACCTACAACCAACTCTCCCAGGTCGAGCAGATCGCCTACGGCACCGGCAACCGGCGCACCCTCGACTACGACGACTCCCACCGCCTGACCAGCGACGCCCTCGCCACCAACGGCGGCACCCCCATCGCCTCGGTCACCTACGGCTGGGACCCCGACGACAACCTCACCAGCAAGACCACCACCGGAACCACCGGCGCCGCCGCGAACACCTACACCTACGACGACGCCGACCGCCTCACCTCCTGGGACGACGGCACCACCACCACCGACTACACCTACGACGCCTCCGGCAACCGCCTCACCAACGGCACCCACACCTTCACCTACGACGCCCGCAACCGGCTGCTCACCGCCGACTCCCAGCTCTACACCTACACACCCCGCGGCACCCTGCTCACCGCCAACGGCCAGACCACCGGCACCGACGCCTTCGGCCAGGTCATCACCCAGCAGCACAGCGGTGGGACCCAGACCTACGACTACGACGGCCTCGGCCGCGTCATCCAGACCGGGTTCTCCTACACCGGGCTGGGCAACGACCTCGCCGGCGACGGGACCACCACCTACCCGCGCGGGCCCGGCGGGAACGTCCTCGGCGCCACCACCGGTGGCACCGGACGCCTGGCCTGGACAGACCTGCACAGCGACGTCATCGCCCAGTTCACTTCCGCCAGCGCGAGCCTCAGCGGGTCGATCACCTACGACCCCCTCGGCTCCGTCACCGCCGCCACCGGCATGACCGGCACGCTGGGCTACCAATCCGAATACACCGACAACCTCACCGGCCGCGTCAACATGGCCAGCCGCTGGTACAACACCGCCACCGGCCAGTTCGACACCCGCGACACTGCCAACAATCCGGCCAACCCCGCGTCGATCAACGCCAACCGCTACCAATACGGCAACGCCAACCCACTGACCGGGATGGACCCGACCGGCCGGGCCACCTGCTACACGGACACCGGGCGAGGTCGCGTTGCTGTCTGGTGTCCGGATTCAACCCCGGCACCGACGGTCGGACAGTGGCCGCCGTCATGGACAGGCAACTTCAGGCCGAGCCCAGCGCCAGCACCCGGCCCTAACTGGGGCGCCATCGCCGCGCAGCTCACCGGCCTCGCCAGAGGCGTCGCGAACCAGGTCACCACCAGCTTCAACAACGTCGCATCGTCTGCGCGCGCAGCCGCGGCCCGGCCGGCGTCCGCACCAAGGGCAGCCACGCGTGCTCCCGCGCGAGCACCTGCACCGTCTCGAGGAGTCAACGTCCGAGGCGGAGTAGCAGTCGCAGTCGACGCCGCACGACAGCAGAACCGCGTCGCGATCGAACCGGTAGCCCCCAGAGCACAGGTTTCGCTCGAGGCACTGCTCGCAGCATCCGACGCACCACGCAACGTCGGCGCCTGGGACGTCCGAGACAACCTCGCCGACGCCGCAACCTCCGCCAGCACCATCACCCCCGGCATCCAATGCCTCACCACCACCAGCGGCGGCGGACTCCTCAACTGCATGGTCGGCGGCCTCCGCGCCATCGACGCAGCCCAACAAGCAGCCACCGGCGACCTCCGCCCCACCTCCACCGGCGTCGTCACCCCGACAGCCGCCCGCATGACCGACAACGGCGTCTGCACACCGCAATCGATTCTCTTCGGCACTGGCTGCCAACAGGGCGAAATTGGTATCAACGTCCCGGCGCCGCAGACTTGTCCCATTTCATTCAGTAGTACTGGCAATCTTGGCGGACTATGTCGCGGTGGCTCGAATGGTGCTGACGAGCTGATTGACTCGCTTCGAGGAGGAACGGGCACTCCGGGAGCTCCCGACTTGGGCTCGCATCGGACCGGCCGATATGACGACCCAATCAGGATCACAACTAATAGGTCGGCAGCCAGTTCGGAATCTGACGAGGATGAGGACAGTGTCGAGTCGGATAGCGTAGATGCAGACGGCGTCGTATACCCTTACGCTCTGAAGCGCACCGAATCGCTTCAGGGGAACGCATCGCGGAAGTTCATCGAAGGCCTCGTCGAGAAATTGAGGAGAGGTGAGACTCTTGCGCCGGTTGAACTTGTCGAGATCACGGGTGAGCTTTACGTGATTGACGGGCACCACCGAGTCGTGGCGGCAAAAAAGGCAGGCGTGGATGTGCCTTACCGCATCATTTCTGTCGATGACGAGGCCGTCCGGGCTCGGTATCCAGGAGGGGGTGAGGAGATTGTTCAGACGTGGGCGGAAGTTGGGCCGGACCGGATCTCGAATCCGCACAAGAGGCCGCGAGGCCTGGGGTATCGGTGAGATCGCATGAACGACGTCGAACGGTATCTAGCTGGGCTCGAACGTGTGCGACTTACCCTTCGGGAATCCGGAACAAGTTCTGGGGGGGTGCTCGGTCTCATGAGGCGGCTAGGATTGCGGGAGATTCCGAAGGTCGGCACAATTCAAGGTGATGTGGAGTATGAGTTCCATGGAGTCGGATGTAGATTCACTTTTCCGGACGGTGACGTTATCGATGTCGACATCGTGAATGGCGTTGAAGCGTTCGACGCCTGGCGAGTTCTGCTCTGCGTCGCTGATGGAGAAGAGTCCTCGGGCCGAGGGCTTCGCGAAATCCGCAGACAGTGCGACTCGCTGGTCCGGACTGGTCGCCTTGTGCAACTCCGGCCGGGTTGGTACTCCGATCAAACATGAGCCAGCCAGCGGGCGCCTACCCAAGACCTCAACCGCTCCGTCGCCGACTCGCGCAAGGAGCCGGTGAGCGGCCCCCACGCCCTCCCACTGTCAGGTCCGGCGCCATACACTCGATCTCGGGCCCGGCAATCATGTGCGAGAGCCTTCCAGACCGAGGCGACCCGCGCCGTGCTGCAGTCCTCCGCCCGCCACATCCACCTCAAGTGTGACGAGGTGTCGGCTACGAGTGAGGTGCATCGTCGTGAACGAGGTGGAGATTTATCTCGAAGGATTGACGATCGCGCGAACGCTTCTCGCTCGTAACCATTCGGAGGGTGTCGCCGACCTCAGGCGACAGTACAGGCGGCGCGAAATTGAGAAGTCCGGGCGCCTCGAAGGTGGTCTCGAGTACGACTTTCACGGTGCGGGATGTCGGTTCGTGATTCCGGGTGGACGCGTAGTCGAAGTCGACATATACGAGGGCCTTGAGGTCTTCGATCCTTGGAAGATTCGAGATCACTTCTCTGGGGAATCGGATGGTGATCGACCAGCCGTCGATGAGATCAAATTGCATTGCGACCAACTCGTGCGGACCGGCCGTCTCATTGAGCCTCGCCAGGGTTGGTATTCAGACCGCGTCAATGGCGACCGGATTGAAGCTGATGAAGAATGCTGACATAGGTGGTCGACGATCGTCCAATCCCTGTTATCGAAGACGAGCTCTCCACATCGAGACTCGCTGCGACTTCGGCGCCTTGCTGCACTGACTGAGTCGAGTGACACAGCAGGTTCCAGATTTCTTCGTCGCAAGTTGATGGGTGGTGACGTTGGATGGGTGAGGTCGAGGGTTACCTCAGCTCGCTCTCCTGTGTGCGCACCTCGATCCGGCAGTCAGGGCTAAGCGCCTCAAGGATTGCCGAACTGGTGTGCCACTACCTCGATGGAGCAATTCCTAAGACTGGCCGCCTGAGCGGCGGCATCGAGTATGACATTCACGAAGCTGGGTGTCGATTCATCCTACTGGAAGGCCATGTCGTCGAAGTTGACATGGTCGGCGGAGCAGACGCATTTGACGCTTGGCGAATACTCTTGTATTCGTCGAGTGCTCTTCATCCTTCCGACCGAGGGATTCGCGATATCCGTGTGGAATGTGATTCTCTTGTGCGGGCCGGGAGGTTGATAGCACTCGGCCAGGGTTGGTACGTCGACAGGGAGGGAACGTGACGCTCAAAGTCGCGGCTTCGGGTTCTGTGGGCGAGGCAAGCCCACCGCGGCGTCACGTGGTCTCAAGGCGAGCAGGTGGTGTTCAGCATTGGGTGTATCCCCCTGGCAGCCGTGACGCCACGTCCACGCGTAGGTCTGTTCGGCGCCGTTGATGGTGATCGTGGCCGAGCGCAGGGGGCGTAGTTTGCGGAAGGACAGGCCGGGGGGTGACCTTCCCCCGGTCTCGCGGACTCGTGGGGTGTGGGGTTCAGGCCGCGTCAGCGGCCGGGGTGTGGGCTTGTTCGTAGTCGACGGGTGAGAGGTAGTCCAGCCCGGAGTGGCGCCGGAGCGGGTTGTAGAACGCCTCGATCCATTCGAAGATGCCGTTCGCCAGGTCCTGGCGGGTCCGCCAAGGTTGTCGGTCCAGGAGCTCGACCTGCATGGAGGAGAAGAAGCTTTCGGCGAGGGCGTTGATGCTCCTATAGTTGTCAAGCGACGAGAGACAATTGTTTCGTCTCCTTATGTGGTGCGACGAGGCTCGGTATATCTCTCGGACGAGGTGGCGCTTGAGGCAGCGCAGGATCTCCTTCTTCGTGCGGCCTTCGTGGCTGCGGCGCTCGACGTAGGCGATCGTGGGTTCGTGGAAGCGCATGCGGACGACGAGGATCCGGTGCAGGGCGGCGTTGGCCTGGCGGTGCCCGCCGCGGTTGAGCCGGTGACGGCTGGTCTTGCCCGAGCTCGCGGGGATGGGGCAGGCGCCGCAGAGCTTTGCCAGGGCGGCTTCGCTGTGGACGCGTTCGGGGTTGTCACCGACCACGATCAGCAGTTCCGCCGCGGAGTCCGCGGCGATGCCGAAGTGGCTGGTCAGCGTGGGTGCGGCGCGGTCGGTGAGGGTGTCGAGGACGCGTTCGTGGCGGCGGGCTTCGTAGTCGAGGCTGCGGTGGCGGTCGGCGAGCGCACGCAGGGTGTAGCGGGCGGCGTCTTCGGGTCCGTCCATCGACTGGTAGCGCAGCGCGCGGCAGGCGTCGAGGAGCTCGCGGTCGCCCAGGGGCTCGAGGGCCTCGCGCAGCTCGGCGGGCGCGTTCACCAGGACCGTCTTGAGAGTCACGATCGCCTGGGTGCGGGCCTTCGTCGCGGTGTCCTTGGCGATCTTGACCTGACGGATCATCTCGACCACACCCTCGCGGGTCTTCGGGACGGCGGTGGCCGTGCCGGACAGCACGGACCGGGCGGCGGTCTCGGCGTCGATGGTGTCGTCCTTGCCGCGCAGGTGTCGCACGGTGCGGTCACCGCGGTTGACCTCGATGACCTGGTCGCCGGCGCGACGCAGGAACGAGACGAGCCCGGCGCCGTAGGAGCCGGTGCCCTCGATCCCGAACACCACCGGCACGTCGTCGTTGTCGCCGGCGAGCTCGCCGACCCAGTCGCGCAGTCCCGAGTAGCCCGCACGGTTGACGGTGACCGTGGTCGAGCCCAGCAGTGCCCCGAGCTGGTCGACCGCGACGGCGACGTGGAGGTGTTTGTGGGTGTCGACGCCGACGACGATGCGCGGGCGGTTGTCGTGCGGGATCCTCATCGGTGACTGCGTGTCCTCTTCCCGGGGGCGTGGTCGACAGCGCGCCGGGCGGGCGGGACAGGACTGTGATGGGACCTGCTGAGATCAGGCTCCTATGAGGTCACTGCCCGCTCGGTGCGCCACCAGTGGCGGTGTCGCCCGGGCGGCCGACAAATCAACGCCAGGGCACCGAGAGGGCCAGTCGTAAGCATGGGTCAGACCGACCGGGCGACGAACACCAGTCTCACAGTCG
>NZ_FNBE01000012.1 GCF_900102195.1 Pseudonocardia oroxyli | reverse complement strand
CCGCGGTGGAGCCGGCGTCGTTGTTGGCTCGGTTGATGCCCACTCGTGAGTTGCGGGAGCGGGTGGAGATCGGGGCGGAGTTGTTGGCGAAGGCGCAGACGATGCGGATCACCAGTCCGCACGGTACGGATGTGACCTACCGGTTGGGGGTGTATCCGACGTTGTCGGAGTACGGCTACACCGACCAGCCGGGTCGGTGGGATCACTGGCCTGCGGCGTTCGTGTTCACCGGTGGGGCGGACGACGGGGTGGACGGGAGGATCGTGTTGGCGCCGGGGGATGTGTTGTTGCCGTTCAACACCTATGTGCAGGCGCCGGTGGAGCTGACGATCGAGCAGGGGTTCATCCGCGACATCCGGGGTGGGCTGGACGCGGACCTGCTCAGCTCGTACATCCGCTCGTTCGACGACCCGCGCGGCTACGGCATGTCGCATGTGGGGTGGGGTCTGGACGAGCGTGCGCACTGGCACGGGCTGACCCAGTTCGGTGGCGGCATGGGGATGGAGCTGCGTAGTTTCTACGGCAACGTGATGTTCTCGATCGGCCCGAACAACGAGCTGGGTGGGCCGAACGACACCGCGTGTCATTTCGACATCCCGATGCGGGGCAACAGTCTCTACCTCGACGACGAGCTGATCGTCGACGCGGGCGAGCTCACCGTCCCGGAGATGAAGCCGGTGGAGAAGCGATGACCGACCATCACATCGGGATGATCGTCCCCAGCTCCAACCTGACCATGGAGACCGAGCTGCCCCGGATGTTGCGCGCCCGCGAGGACGCCCACCCCGAGGACCGGTTCGTCTTCCACGCCGCCCGGGCCCGGATGCAGCACGTCACCCCCGAACAGCTGCGCGCCATGAACGCGCAGGCCGAGCGGGCGGCGGCCGAGCTCGCCGACGCCCGCCCGGACGTCGTCGCCACCGCCTGCCTGGTCGCGATCATGGCCCAGGGCCCCGGCTACCACTGCACCGCCGAGGACTCGATCTCGGCGGCGCTGCGGGCCGAGGGCTCGAAGGCACCGGTGATCTCCAGCGCGGGTGCGCTGATCGCCGGGATCGAGGCGCTCGGCGCGCGGCGGGTCGCGATCGTGACGCCGTACCTGAAGCCGCTCACGCAGGCGGTCGTGGACTACCTGACGGACGCCGGGATCGAGGTCGTGGACGCGCTGTCGCTGGAGGTCTCGGACAACCTCGCGGTGGCCCGGCTCGACCCCGCCGACCTGCGCGACCACTACACGCGACTGGACCTGAGCGGGGCCGAGGCACTCGTCCTGTCCGCCTGCGTGCAGATGCCGTCCCTGCCCTCGATCCAACCCGTGGAGGACGAGCTCGGCCTGCCCGTGCTCTCCGCGGCGACCGCGACGACCTACCGCATCCTCCAGGAGCTGGGGCTACCCCCGGTCGTCCCGAACGCCGGGCGGCTCCTGGCCGGCTGACTCCAGCACCGCGCGGCGCAGCGCGACCACGGGCGGCGCCCGGTCACCTGCGCGCGTGCACAGCGAGATCGGGCAGGGGGCCACGTCCTGCACCGGGACGAACGCGACGCCGGGGTGTCGGTGACCGTCCGGCACCGACCCTCCGGTGATCGCGACGGCCTGGTCCGCGGCCACGACCTCGAGCAGCTCGTCCATGGTGTGCACGACGGGCCCGTAGCGCACCGGCACACCGCTCGGCCGCGGGTCGCACGCCCACCATCGCACCCAGCGCTGGTCCACCTCGTCGTCCGCGACGTGGGGCAGCCCGTCGAGCTCGGCGAGGCGGACCGAGGCCCGCGCCGCGAGCCGGTGCCCGACGGGCAGCGCGACGACACGGGGCTCCAGCCGGAGCACGTCCAGCCGGAGTCCCGACGTGTCTGCGAAGGGCGGCCGCACCACCGCCGCGTCGACCCGGCCCGCGCGGACCGCCTCGACCTGCTCGGACCAACCCAGCTGGACGAGGCGGACGGTGCACTCGGTGGCGCGCCGGACCTGGTCGAGCACCTGCTGCACGGCCTGTCCGGCCGAGGCCGTCATGAACCCGAGCCGGAGCGTGCCCGCCCGTTCCTGCCGGTGTCGGCGCACCGCGGCGATCGCGCGGTCCGCCGCGGCGAGGGCATCGCGTGCCTCGGCGAGGAAGAGCTCGCCCGCGGCGGTGGGTCGGACCGGGTGCGCGGTGCGGTCGACGAGCTCCGCGCCGAGTGCACGCTCCAGCGCCCGCACCTGCTTGCTCAACGCGGGCGGGCTCACGAACAGCCGCTCGGCCGCGCGCCCGAAGTGGCCCTCGTCGACCACTGCGACGAGGTAGCGCGCCTGGTGCAGGTTGAGGTCCATCGCGACCAGCATAGTGGCCCGCGTCACGTCAGCGCGACCCTGTGACCTGCGGCGTTAGCCGATCGGTTCACGCTGTGGCCGGTTCGTGTCATGGACCGCGGCGGCAGGGGCGGGCGACCGTGGTCGGCGTCCCGAACGCTCGACGAGGAGCCCGCATGAGTCGCTACGACCACGAGTTCACCACCATGTTCGCCGGTCTGGAGAAGCAGCTCGAGAACACCGAGAACCCCCGCCACCGCGCGATCTTGAAGAACTACCGGCTGCACGGCCTGCTCGAGGTCGCGGGCCGCTATCACGAGCTGCTCGCCCCGACCATGACCGTCGAGGAGCCCGTGTACCGCCTGCACGAGGGCGGCCAGTCGCTGGTGATCGACGGCATGGCCGAGGTCACCGCCTTCTACGAGTCCCTCGTGGCGGCCGACGCACTGGTCATGTGGGTCGCCGAGCAGGACATCGCGGTCAACGACCGCGGGTTCTCCGGCGAGGTCGTGTTCCGCCAGTTCGTGCCCAGCGCCATGCTCGGCGAGAGCGTCTTCGGCTCGGTGCGGTCCGGCGGGGACGTCGTCCTGCTCCAGCGCACCCTCGCGTTCGTCTGGCCCTACGACGAGCACGGCAGGCTGATCGGCGAGCACGTGTACGAGGACGGGGCCTCCCGCCAGGTCACCGAGGTCGACCCCGTCGACGTGATCACCGCCGCCCGCGCGGCCGAGCTGCTGGCCCCCGAGATCGCGCGGGAGATCCCGTGACCGTTCTCGTCACCGGGGCCGCGGGCGGGCTCGGGTCCGCCGTGGCCGCCCGCCTCGCCACCGAGCAGCCGGTCCTCCTGACCGATCTCGACGGCGACCGGCTCGCCGAGATCGCCGGGAAGCTGGCCGCGGAGGGTGCCACGGTCGCCCACGCCGTCTGCGACGTCCGCGACCGGGCCTCGGTCCGCGCGGCCTTCGACCAGGCCGACCGGCTGCCCGGCGAGGTCACCGCGGTGGCCACGGTGGCGGGCGTCGGGCTCTTCGTGCCGTTCGCCGAGCTGTCCGACGAGCAGTGGGACCGCACGTCCGCCGTGAACACCCGCGGCACGTTCGTGACCTGCCAGGAGTTCGTCCGACGGCGGGCGGGCAGGCCCGGCGCCATCGCCACGGTCGCGTCGATCGGGGCGCGGCTCGGCATGGAGATGCTCGCCGACTACGGGCCGTCGAAGGCGGCGGTGATCGAGCTGACCCACGTCCTCGCCCGCGTCGGCGCGCCGACCGGGATCCGGGCGAACTGCGTGATGCCCGGTCTGGTCTGGACGGACATGTGGCGCACGACGAGCGAGTGGCTGCGCGCGAACGACCCCGCCTACGCGGACGCGACGCCGCAGCAGATCTTCGACGGGTTCGTGGGCGCGATGGTGCCCATGGGCAGGCCGCAGACTCCCGGGGACGTCGCGGAGGCCGTCGCCTTCCTGCTCTCCGACCGCGCCGCGAACGTCACCGGCCAGACCCTCTCGGTCGACGGCGGCGTGGTGATGACCTGATCACCAGGTGACGGGGAGGGCGTCCAGGCCGCCGGTGAGGAGGTCCGCGCGCAGGCGGAGCTCGCCCGGGACCACCTGGAGGGTGGGGAAGCGGGCGGGCAGGGCCGTGAACACGGCCTGCAGCTCCACCCGGGCGAGGCTCGCGCCGATGCAGAAGCGCGGGCCGTAGCCGAAGGACAGGTGCGCGGTGTCCCGGCCGGGCTCGAACGCCTCCGGCGCGGCGAAGGTGCCCGGGTCCCGGTTCGCCGCGGCGGGGGCGAGGACCACGCAGTCCCCCTGGCGGATCGTCACGCCCGCGATCTCGACGTCGGCGTGCGCGTAGCGGGGCAGCCCGCTGCCGCCGGGGGCGGCCAGGCGCAGGATCTCCTCGACGACCTCCGGGCCCGCGGGCTCCCACCGCTGCTGTCGCAGGAGCAGGAGGGTCCCGACGTCGATGCGGGTCACCGTGGTCTCGTGCCCCGCGAACAGGAGGGCGGCGGCCAGCCCGGCGCTGCGGCCGTCGTGCTCGGGGCCCGCGGCGGCGAGGTCGGTCAGGACGTCCTCGCCCGGGTCGGCGCGCTTGCGCTCGATCAGCCCCTGCACGTACTGGACCAGCGCGTACAGCGACTTCTGGGCGAACGCGGGGTCGTCGAGCCGCCCGGCGCCCTCTGACCAGGCGCGGAACCGGTCCCGGTCGGCGTAGGGCACGCCGAGCAGCTCGCAGATGACCAGGATCGGGATCGGCAGCGAGACGAGCTCGTGCAGGTCGGCGGGGGACCCGTGGGCCTGCAGGTCGTCGAGCGTCGCGGCGACGAGTGCGTCCACGTGCCCGCGCAGCCGCTGCATCCGCCGCGCCGAGAAGGCGGGCGCGAGGAGCTTGCGCATGATCTGGTGCTGGGCGTGCTCGGTCTCGGGGTCGCCCATCATCGGGCCGCCGAGGATCGCGGAGCCGGACACCCGGGAGGCGTTCGCGGGGTCCGGGTGGCTCCGGCCGAGCCGCGGGTCGGCGAACAGCGCCCGACACTCCGCATAGCCGGTGACCAGCCAGGCCGGGTCCCCGGTCGCGGTGCGCACGGCGGTGACCGGGGCGCGTTCGCGCAGCTCGGCGTAGAGCGGGGCGATATCCAGCACCCCCGGACGATCGAACGGCAGCTGCGGGAGGGTGGTGGTCACGGCTCGATGGTGCGCCTCTCGGCGCGCCGACGCACCCCGCGACCTGTCCGCCGGCTCTAGGTGTGGTGACCCATCAGGTTGTCGACCGGCTCAGGTGGTGAGCCGGGTGATGGGTGGGTGGCCGCCGAGGGCGGAGTGGGCTCGTCGAGTGTTGTAGTCCTGGACCCAGCTGTCGAGTGCGGCGAGGCGTTCGGTGTTGGACAGCCATGCTCGGGCGTAGGCGAACTCGTCTTGCAGGGTCCGGTTGAACCGCTCCGCCTTCTCGTTCGTCCACGGGCGGTGCGGGCGGGTGAAACGCCGCCGGATCCCGAGCTCGACACACGCGTGGGTCCAGCCCGGTAGACACGGGCGTTGTCGGTCAAGACCCGCTGCCCGGTCACGCCGTGGCCGGCGGACCAGGCGGTGGCGCGGCGCAGGAACCCGGCCGAGGTCAGGTCGCGTTCGTCGGGCAGGGCTTCGACGTAGGCGAGCCGGGAGTGGTCGTCGACGGCGACGTGGAGGAAGTAGTAGCCGAGTGCTCGGCCGTGGACCTTGCGGCCGCGGACCTGCTCGCTGCGCCCGTGCAGTCGCCAGGCACCGCCGTCGGGGACTCGACCGAGTTTCTTGACATCGACGTGGACCAGATCTCCTGGTCGGGGGTGTTCGTAGCGGCGCCCGGGGTGCTGTCGGCGGACCGGAGCCCCGGTGATCGGGTCGAGTGCGCGTAGCGGCATCACCTGGTGGCGGCGCAGGATCCGCCCGACGGTGGAGGCGACCATGCCGAGCTCACGGGCGAGGAACACCGGCCCGCGCCGGGCCGTGGCGCGCAGGGCCAGGACCCGGTCCTCGACCTCGCCCGGGGTGCGGGTGGGGCTGTGGTGCGGGCGGGAGGAGCGACCGGCCAACCCGTCCCATCCCTGGGCCCGGTAGCGGTTGATCCACTTGTGAACGGTGGCCCGGGAGATGCCGAGCTGTTCGGCGATACGGGGCGCGGGCCAACCACCGAGCCAGCGCGCCACGATCAGGCGGCGGGGACTCGCGGGACCAGTCGCCCGCGGGCGCCGTTGCCGGCCCGCGCGGTACACGCAGCTGCGGAACCCGCTGCGCGGAGCACGCGGGCGAGACGCTTGGGCATGATCTTGCGCTCTCGGCGCCGGGTCTACGTGCGGAGGGTGTAGCGGCGGCCGGTGGGGGTCGTGGTGGTGTGGTCGGTGAGGTGCCAGCCTGGTTGTTCACGCAGCTGGTTGTGGAACGCGCAGGTGCCGCGGCCGTTGTCCAGGCTCGTCGCGCCACCCTCCGACCAGCGTCTGCGGTGGTCGAGGTGCTCGATGGGGGCGTCACAACCGGGTTCGGTGCAGCGGCCGCGGTCCCGGGCGCGGATCCAGTCGGCCAGCACCCCACCGAAGGCGCGACGGCGGGAGTCACCGCCGATCACGATGCCGTCCCGGGTGACCAGCCGCCGCCACCCCACACAGGTGGCCTCGTCCAGCAGAGTGGTGGGCCCGAACCCGGGGATTTCGGCGGGCAGCGGGGAGTCGCGGTCGAGGAGGGACTCGACCGGTACGAGGACTTGGATCTCCACCTGCGTCGGTGTGGCTACAGACTCTCCGGTGAGGCGTTCGACGAGGGTGTCGGCCATGATCTGTCCGCGGGTGCGGGTGACCGGCTCGGCCCCGACCCAGTGTTCGGTGACCGCCTTGCGCAGCGCGGCGTAGCAGGTGATGGCCTGCTCCATCGGCAACAATGCCCGCAACACCGCCATCCCGTCTTCGGCCGGGCTGATCGCGACGTGCCGGTCGCGGCGGGCGGCACGGGCGCGTTCGGCGAAGGCTTCCGGTGCCACCGCCGCCGCAACCGTCCGGGCGAGGTCCGCAACCTTGCGCACGCCGAGCATCGGCAGGTCGTGGGCGGAGAGCCGGCGGTCCAGCTCGGCGCGCTGGGTCGGGTCGAGGTGTCTGGCGGCCGCGACGATCGCGGCGACCCGACGCTCGTCGAGCTCCCCCGCGGAGAACGCCTCCCGCACCTTGTCCAACCCGGCGTGCAGATCGCGGGCGAGCCGCAACTGGGTGCGCGCCCGGGTCGGTGAGACCCGCAACGCGAGCCCGACCTGCCCGACGATGCCCGCCTCGGCCCGTTCGGGATCGGCGAGCGCCTCCTCCAGCCGGGCCTCGACCTCCCGCTGCGCCGCCGCCCGGACCTCCTCGGCGATCTCCGCGTCGATCCGGTTCCGCAGCGCGACCAGCCGCTCGATCCGCCCGAACCCTGCGGCCCGCTCCTCCCGCGACGGCATGGTGCCTGTCGCTGCGGGAGGGTCCGCGAGGGTCGTGGTCATGCGGACATCATAGCAGCTCATAGCGCTTAAAGCGAACATATGTTCGAATTGTGGAGCGAGTCGCCGCCCGTCGTGTCGGGATGTGTCAGGACATGGGTGACGGTTCTGCATCAGGACATCTGTGACGGTTGGTGTGTCAGGACTCCGGGTCTGGCTCAGAAGCGGTGGTGCGTCCTGTGGCGTGTCACGGACGGGTGAACCGGCACGGTCTGTGAGTGTGGCCCAGGTGCGGTCGTGATCTTGACGAGCTCCTGTTCCCCGGGTTGTCCTCGCTGGTGGTCGAGGAGTTGGCCCTCGCCGACGCGGTAGTGCGGGTGCGAGCCCGCAGTGCGGGGGCGGAAGCGCCGTGCCCGTCCTGCGGGACGCGGTCACGGCGGGTGCACGCCTGGCAGCTCCGACATCTGAGCGACCTGCCCGTCGCGGGTCGACCGATGGCGGTGGAGCTACGCGTGCGGCGGCTGGTCTGCACCGGGCGGACTTGTCCGCAGCGGACGTTCAGGGAGCAGGTCCCCCTGCTGGCGGCCCGCTATGCGCGACGCACCGTCCGGTTGACCGGGATGATCGGGCAGACCGCGGTCCGGCTCGCCGGACGGGCCGGTTCCGCGGTGCTGGGCCTGCTCGGGGTCACGGTGTCCCGCTCGACGGTCCTGCGGACTCTGATGACGCTCCCGCTGCCGGAGACCACCAGCCCGGTCCCGCCGGTGCTCAGCGTGGACGACGTGGCGCTGTGTCGTGGCCGCCGCTACATGACCATGGTCATCGCTCGGGCGCGTCCGCGACTTCGCGGCGCTGCTCACCGAACGGCGCGGTGAAGACCTACACGGCTGGATGAGCGCCGTCGACGACAGCGACCTTCCCGCCCTCCACGGGTTCGTCCGTGGGCTGCGCAAGGACCTTCCCGCAGTCGTCGCCGGGTTGACCCTGCCCTACAGCAACGGCCCCATCGAGGGCACGAACACGAAGGTCAAACTGCTCAAGCGACAGATGTACGGCCGAGCCGGCTTCGCACTGCTCCACCGACACATCCTGCTCAGCTGACCCGCCGCACCACCGCTTCTGAGCCAGAGCCAGGACCTCGGTGACGGTTTCCGGTACTTCGGGCGGCGGCCGCGTGGGCGGCCGTTCCCGACGTAGCTGATGCCGCGGGTCTGGTGCGTTCGGCGAGGATCTCGCCGTCGAGGTCGGTGATGATGATCGTGTCGCCGGGCTGGTCGCCGTCGCTGACGACCAGGACCTGTCCGAACGCGTGCTCGGGGCGGGTCGGCCTTCGAGGTGGCCTCCCACGCGGTCGCCGGTGTGGTGCGCCCGGGAGTCCCTGGTGGGGGCTTCCGGTGTCGATGTGGTGAGATGCGTCGATCCGGGCCTGGATCTGGGGCAACGTGCCGGCCAGGGGTTGTGAGACGAGCTGTCCGACCAGGCCGCGACGCGACGGGTTGAGTGCGAGCCCGTTGTCCGAGAGAGGCCTTTGCGGCACACCGTGAGCGGCCACGGTCTTGTCGAAGACGGTGATCGCATCGCGGGCTGTCTCTCCGGGCGCGGCGTGTAAGGCGACCGCGTAGCGGGAGTGGTCGGTGATGAGCTTCGGGTCGTGGTCGAGCCCGGACGCCTCCAGTGTCGCCTGCACCGCGACCGTCAGGGGCCTTGACCCGCTCGGTCGCCTTCGACGGGCTCGAAGGCGGCCGCCTGGAGCGGGGCTCGAGCACGCCGCGGGGCCTTCCTCGCGAGCGCGTTTGCGCAGCCCGGAGAAGGACTGACGCGAGGTGCCGTGCTCGAGACACCCTTCGCCTCGCGACCTGGACGGCTCGTCTCCTGCGTTCTGCCGATCCCTCCACTGACAGTAGACAGGTATGAACAGGTTCATGTACAACAGTGTCGTGCCCGAACAGGTCCGCCACTCCAAGCGCTCGCGGCTGGTCTCCGACCTCGCCGCGCACATCCGCTCGGGGCGGCTCTCCCGCGGCGACCGCCTCCCGGGGGAGAACCAGCTCGCCGCGCGGTACAGCGTGTCCCGCGGGACCGTGCGCAGCGCGCTCGCCGAGCTGCAGAAACAGGACCTGATCACCACCGAGACCGGGGTCGGCTCGTTCGTCACGTTCGACGGCGCGCCGCTCGACCAGGAGATCGGCTGGGCGCGGGCGCTGGCCGACAGCGGCGCGGACGCCACCGTGGAGCTGTTGGGCATCGACCTCGCCGAGGCGGACGGTCTCGTGGTGGTCCGCCGCCGCCGCAGCGCGGCCGGGCGGCCCGTCTCGCTGGAGACCGCGCTGATCCCCGCCTCGGCGGTGCCCGCGACCGGACTCGTCGACGACTCGATCACGGCCACGCTGGCGGCCGCGGGCCTGCGCGGGGTCGAGGGCGAGCAGACGATCTCCGTGGTGCCGCTCGACGCCGCGGACGCCGCGCTGCTCGACCGCGCCCCCGGCACGCCGTTCCTGCAGGCCGTCCGGGTCACGCGGGCGGCGGACGGCGCCCTCGTCGAGCAGGTCACCAGCCTGCTCGACCCCGAACGGTTCCGCTTCCACCTGCGGTTCTCGTCATGAGGGACCGTGCGCTCGGAGCGCTGTGGGGACTCGCGATCGGGGACGCGCTCGGGATGCCCACCCAGTCGTTGTCCCGCAGTGAGATCACGGCCCGGTACGGCGTGGTCGACCGTCTGCTCGACGGCGCCCCCGACCAGCCGATCGCCCCGAACATGCCCGCCGGGTCGATCACCGACGACACCGAGCAGGCGCTGCTGCTGGCGCGGCTGCTGATCGAGGGCGAGGGGACCGTCGAGCCCCACGCCTTCGCCGCCGCGCTCGAGGAGTGGGAGGCGGACATGATCCGCCGCGGCTCGCTCGACCTCCTCGGCCCCTCCACGCGCCGCGCGCTGACCCGGCTGCGGGAGGGCGAGGCCGTCGAGAAGACGGGGCGGGACGGCACCACCAACGGCGCGGCCATGCGGGTGGCGCCGGTGGGGATCGCCTTCGCGGAGCCGCACCTGCTGGACGCGGTCGTCTCGTCCAGCGTGGTCACCCACCACACGACCCTCGGCATCGCCGCGGCGGCGGCGGTGGCCGCCGCGGTGTCCGCAGGCGTGTCCGGCGCGGGGCTCCCTGACGCGCTGGACGCCGCCGAGCGGGCCGCCGCGGCCGGAGCCGCGCGTGGTCACTGGGTGGCGGGCGGCACGATCGCCGCTCGCCTCCGGTGGGTGCGCGCGACCCGCCCGCCCGTCGACGACATCGCCGACGTGGTGGGGACCTCGGTGGCCGCCAACGAGTCCGTGATCGCCGCGTTCGCGCTGGTCGAGGCCTACGGCGACGACCCCCGCACCGCGCTCACCACGGCCGCCTCGCTCGGCGGCGACACCGACACCGTCGCCGCGATCTGCGGCGCGATCCTCGGCGCACACCACGGCGCGTCCGGGCTGCCCGCGGACCTGCTCGCCCAGGTCCGGGCCGCCAACGATCTCGACCTCGAGCCCGTCGTCGACGGCCTGCTCGCCCTGCGCACTCGACCGTAGAGGGAGAACGACGATGGCGACTCCACCCACCCACCCCGGCGGCTCCGCCGCCGACCGTCCCCCGGCCTCCACCCGGTCGCCCCGGAACCCGGCGGCGTCCGAGTCCACACTGGAGACCCGCGGTATCGAACCCGTGCCCGCCGGGGAGCGGGAGGGGCGGCCGGCCCAGCTGTTCTGGGTCTGGTTCGCGGCCAACATCTCGATCCTCGGCCTGCCCCTGGGGGCCACGCTCGTCGCGATGGGGATGACCGTCTGGCAGGCGGTGATCGCCGCGGTCGTCGGTGCGGTCGGGTCCTTCGCGATCGTCGGGGCTGTCTCGATCACCGGCAGGCGCGGTGGCGCGCCCGGCCTCACCCTGTCCCGGGCGGTCTTCGGCGCCCGCGGCAACATCGGACCGACCATCGTCTCGCTGCTGTCCCGGCTCGGCTGGGAGACCGTCAACACCACGACGGCGGCGTTCGCCCTGCTCTCGCTGGCCACGATCCTGTTCGGGACCAGCCCCGAGGCCAAGGACCACCCGGTGCTGACGATCGTCTGCATCCTGGTGTTCGTGCTGCTCACGGTGGTGGTCGCGGGCCTGGGGCACGCGTTCCTGGTCTCCGTGCAGCGGTGGGCCACCTGGGTGTTCGGCGCGCTGAACATCGTGGTCGGGGGGTTCCTCGTGGCGACGATCGACTGGTCCGCGGTGGGCGCGGCCGTGCCCGCCCCGATCGGCGTCGTCATCGCGGGGATCGGCGTGATCGCCGCCGGGACCGGCATCGGCTGGGCCAACGCGTCCGCCGACATGTCCCGCTACCAGGCACCGGCGGTGCGCGCCGGGCAGCTGGTGCTGAGCGCGGCCGCGGGCGCGGGCATCCCGCTGGTCCTGCTGATCTCGCTGGGCAGCATGCTCGCCGCGGGCGACCCGAGCCTGGCGGACGCGGGCGACCCGGTCGCCGCGATCCGCGCCATGCTCCCCACGTGGATGGCCGTGCCGTACCTGATCGCCGCGTTCGGCGGGCTGCTGCTGAGCAACCACCTCTCGGTCTACTCGGCGGGCCTGACCACGTTGACCCTCGGGATCCGGGTCCGGCGCGTCTACGCGGTGGTGGTGGACGTCGTCGTCACGTTCGTCGGCGCGATCTACTTCATCCTGATCGCGGACGGCTTCTACGGGCCCTTCATCGCGTTCATCAGCGCGCTGGCGGTGCCGATCACCGCATGGGTGGGCGTGATCGCCGTCGACATGCTGCGCCGGCACCACTATGACCCCGTGGCGTTGATGGACACCTCCCGCAGCAGCGGTTACTGGTATCGCGCGGGCGTCGAGCCGCGGGCCTTCCTGGCCTGGCTCCTCGCGATCGTCGGGGGGTACCTGTTCGCCACGCTGGGCCCGTCGTCCGCACCCTGGTTCACCGGCCCGCTCGCGGGCACCTGGTTCGGCGAGAACGGCCTGGCCTGGGTGATCACCTTCGTCGTCGCCGCCGGGGTCTACGCGGCCCTGGGCGGTGCGCGGCGCACCGAGTCCATCCCGCTCTCGTGATCGGCAGGCTCGTCCACACCGGACAGGTCGTGGTCGACCTGGTGCTGCGCGTCCCCGCGCTCCCGCCCGCGGGCGGGGACGTCATGGCCTCGTCGACCACGCTCGCCGCGGGCGGCGGGTTCAACGTCATGGCCGCCGCCGCGCGGGACGGCGCGGCGGTCGTCTACACCGGCGGGCACGGCACGGGCCCACACGGCGACCTGGCCCGCGCGGCCCTGGCCGCCGAGGGGGTGACGACCTCGGCGCCGATCTCGGCGGTCGACACCGGGATCTGCGTGGTCCTGGTGGACGACTCCGGCGAGCGCACCTTCGTCACCGGCAGCGGCGCGGAGACCGCGGTGTCCGGCTCGTTGCCGCAGGTCAGCGCGGCGGACCTGCTGTACGTCTCGGGGTACAGCCTGCTCGTCCCGGAGAAGGCCGAGCAGATCCTCGCCGTCTCCGGCGGCGCGGTGCTGCTGGACCCGGGCCCGCTGGTCGCCGACATCGACCCGGACCCGTGGTCGCGCGCCCTGGCCCGCACCTGCGTGCTGAGCACGAACGCCCGCGAGGCCCGGCTGCTCACCGGCCGCTCCGACCTGTCCGCGGCGGCGCTGGAGCTGGGCACGCGGCTGCACGAGGGCGCGATCGTGCTGGTCCGAGACGGCGCCGCGGGGTGCCTGGTCGCCCGGAGCGGCGCCGTCGAGGTCGTCCCCGGGTTCGCGGTCGAGGCCGTGGACACCAACGGCGCGGGAGACGCCCACTGCGGCGTCCTGGCGGCCGCCCTCCTCCGCGGCGAGGACGTGCTCGAGGCGGCGCGCCGCGCCAACGCGGCCGCCGCCCTGGCCGTCACGAAGGCGGGCCCGGCCACCGGCCCGACCGCGGCGGAGATCGACCGCTTCCTGGCCTGAGCGTGCGGCACCGCGGCGGAGGGGGGAGGCTCGGGCGGTGCGTCCGCTCGTGGTGTCCGCGGTGTTGGCCGAGCCGGTGCAGTCCGAGCTGAACGCCCTGCGCGCCCGGCACTTCCCGCCGGAGCGCAACCACCTCGACGCGCACGTCACCGTCTTCCACGCGTTGCCGGGCGAGCTCGGAGCCGAGGTCGCGGCGGAGCTCGCCGCGGCCGTGCGCCGCGATCCGCCGCACGCGTCCGTCGGACCCCCGCGGCTGCTCGGACGCGGGGTCGCCCTCCGGGTCGACGCACCGGACGTGCTCGGCTGGCGGGCCGCCGCCGTCGAGCGGTGGGGCGCCCAGCTGACGGCCCAGGACCGCGGCAAGCGGGAGCTGCACGTCACGGTGCAGAACAAGGTCACGCCCGAGGCGGCGCGGGCGCTGCACGCCGCGCTCGCCTCCCGACCCGAGGTGGAGACACGGGTCGTGGCACTGGCCCTGTGGCACTACGACGGCGGCCCCTGGAGCCCGGCCGGGCGGTTCACCTACGGCGCGTGATCAGGGTGCGGTGGTCGTGGTCGCGGAGGTGGGGGCGACGACGGGCGGAGGCGAGGACAGCGCGGACACCAGGCCCGTCACCGCGGTGAGCCCGATCAGCGCCGCGGCGACGCACGCGCCGATGACGAGCACCGGCCGTCGGGAACCCTTGCGGGGCTGCGGCCCTCGCTGGCCGGGCACGACGAGCTTGGTGGGGCGGCCGACCGGCGGGGGCGCGGAACGTTGCCGCGGCACGACGACGAACGGGACGGTGGCGGGCTCGGCGGCGGGACGGGGACGACCTCGAGAGGCCCCGGTGGTCCGGTTCGGGGCGCGGTCCGACGGCGGGCGCGACGACATGACATCTCCGATGCGTGGGGAGCGCGAGACATCAGGTACGTCGGCGCCGACCACGCAGCGTTACGGCCATCACCCGTCGGCCGGACCGACGCTCAGAGAAGTGGGACCAGGGCCTTGCGGAGCAGGTCGAGTGCGGCCTCCGGGGTGTCCCAGAACACCATGTGGCCCGCGTCGGGGATCTCCACCAGCGCCGCGGCGGGGTTCGCCTCCGCCGCCTCCTTCGCTCCCGCGGCGGTGACGACGGGGGAGTCGGCACCGTAGAGGAGGGTCGTGGGGGCGGGGACCTGCGACCAGGTCGCGAAGAAGTCCTCGGTCTCGAAGCCCCGGTGGGTCTCGGCGACGGCCTCGCGGTCGCAGCTGGAGAGCCACCGCGCGCGCAGCTCCTGCTCCCGGCGGGGCCAGCGCGGCCAGGACAGCGCGACCTCGTCCGCCGTCGTGCCGGCCACGGCCTGGTCGAGCTGGCCCAGGAACGCCGTGAGGGTCGTGGGGTACGGACCGCGGTCGGGCCCGCTCATCGGCGGGTCGACGAGGACCGTGCCGCGCAGGGGCCTGCGCGTGGCGGTGACCGCGGCGATCCGGGCGCCCATCGAGTGCCCCAGCAGCAGCGGGTCCTCGAACAGGTCGAGGACGGCGAGGGCGTCTCCCGCGTAGTCCGCGAGCGTGTACCCGGGGCCGGAGTCCGACAGGCCGCGCCCGCGGACGTCGACCACCACGGGGCGGACGAGGTCGGTGAGCGCGCGGGCCACGAAGTCCATGCAGATCGCCGGGCTGGTGATCCCGGGGAGGATCACCAGCGGCACGCCGTCCCCGCCGTAGTCCAGCAGGTGCAGGCGGACCGCGCCGTTGCGGGCCCAGCGCGAGGTCGCCGGGACGTCCGCGAGGTCGGCCAGGGCGTCCTGCCGCACGACCCGGGTCACGTGAGCCCTCCCACGTAGGCGAGTGCGTCGTCGAGGGAGATCACGTCGCCGTACTTCGCCTGGATGTCGAACAGGTTCGCCTCCGCGGGCCCGTCCGCCCGGTCCCCGACGCACTCCCGCGGGACCAGGACCGGGTAGCCGGACTGCATGGCGTCGACCGCCGTGGCCCGCACACAGCCGCTGGTCGTGGCGCCGCAGACGATCACGGTGTCCACCCGGAGCGCCGCGAGCAGCGCCGCCAGGCCCGTCCCGAAGAACGCCGACGCGCCCTTCTTGACGATCAGGTGGTCGGCGTCCGTCACCGGCAGCCGGGAGTCGATCTCCACCGCCTCGGAGCCGACCGCGAGCGCCCGCATCCCCGGCGCCTTGTACAGCCACGCGACCGTGTCCAGCTCGGCGGGCGTGTACGCGATCGTGGTGTAGACGACCGGGACGTCCGGTGCGGCGGTGACCAGCCGGGTCGTCGCCTCCACGACGTCCGTCAGGTCCGCGCCCGTCGGGAAGGCGGGGTCGGTGAAGCCCGTCGTCAGGTCCACGACCACGATCGCGGGCCGCTCCCCGCGCCGCACCGGCGCACCGAAGCCCGCCTGGTCGTAGGTCGCGTCCGTCGACGATCCGTGCACGCTCACGACGCACTCCTGTCCAGCCGGTCCTGCAGCGCCGCCCGACGGCGGGAGGCGCAGTCGTCGATCGCCTCGACGATGGTCTGGTACCCCGTGCAGCGGCACAGGTTGGACGCCACCACCTCGCGGATCTCCTCCTTGGTGGCGTCCGGCTCGTCCGCGAGATAGCCCTCGGCGAGCATCAGCATCCCCGGCGTGCAGAAGCCGCACTGCAGGCCGTGGTGCTCGGAGAAGCACTGCTGCAGGTCGTTCAGCGCGCCGCCCTCCGACAACGACTCGACGGTGCGGATGTCCGCGCCCTCGACCTGCGCGGCGAACAGCAGGCAGGCCCGCGCGGGCTGCCCGTCGACGAGCACGGTGCACGCGCCGCAGATGCCGTGCTCGCAGCCGACGTGCGTGCCGGTGAGCCGCAGGTCGTGACGCAGCACGTCGACCAGCGTGCGCCGCGGCTCGATCGCGAGGTCGTGGCGCTCGCCGTTCACGGACAGTTCCACCAGCTGGATCATGAGGCCTCCAGGGCTCGGAAGATCGCCTCGCGCGGGATCGGGGTGTCGTCCAGCTCGACCCCGGTGTGGCGCAGGGCGTCGTTGATCGCGTTGAGCACGGCGGCGGGGGCGCCGATCGTGCCGCCCTCCCCGGCGCCCTTGGCCCCGTTCTCGGTGAAGGCGCAGGGGGTCTCGAGGTGCTCGATGCGCACGTCCGGGATCTCGGCGGCGGTGGGCACCTTGTACTCCATGAAGGACGGGGCGAGGGGCTGGCCCGCGTCGTCGTAGCGGACCACCTCGAACAGCGCGCCCGCGATGCCCTGCGCGATCCCGCCGCGCGCCTGCCCCTCCACGACCTGCGGATGGATCGCCACGCCGCAGTCCTCGACGCAGACGTAGCGCAGGATCTCCACGCCGCCGGTCCCCGGGTCCAGCTCGACGACCACGCCGTGCGTCGCGTTCGAGAAGGTCCCGTCCCCGGCGACGTCGAAGCTCGCGGTGGCCGCGAGTCCCGGCCCGACGCCCTTCGGCAGCAGGTGCGACCTCAGGTAGGCCACGTCCGCGATCTCGGGGAACGAGAGCCGCCCGTCCTCCAGCCGCACCCCACCGTCCTCGAGGACCGCGGCCGCGGGGTCGCCGCCGAGGAGGTGTGCGGCGATCTCGCGCAGCTGGTCCCCGAGCTTCACCGACGCCGCCGCCACGGCGCTGCCGCCGATGGTGATGGAGCGGGAGGCGAAGGAGCCCCAGCCGTAGGTGATGCGGTCCGTGTCGCCCTGCACGATCTTGACGCGGTCGTAGGGGATGCCGAGCCGGTCCGCGACGATCTGGGCCATCGTCGTCTCGTGGCTCTGGCCGTGCGACAGGGTGCCGGTGGTGACGGAGACCGTCCCGTCCAGGTCCATCCGGATCTCGGAGAGGTCGAAGCCCGGCACGACCTGCATCCGGCGCTGGGCGAAGGCGCCCGAGCCGTAGCCGGTGC
The DNA here is from genome assembly GCF_900102195.1 of Pseudonocardia oroxyli. Classification (GTDB taxonomy): domain Bacteria; phylum Actinomycetota; class Actinomycetes; order Mycobacteriales; family Pseudonocardiaceae; genus Pseudonocardia; species Pseudonocardia oroxyli. The sequence goes on along the minus strand of NZ_FNBE01000012.1, from coordinate 200,218 downwards.
GCTCGGAGAAGCAGGCGAACCCGATGCCGATCACCCCGTCGGAGCGGCGGTCGAACCAGCCCTCGTCCCGCAGCGTCTGCTCGCACAGGTCCAGCGACTCCCGGTAGGAGCCCGGGTCGTAGGTGATGGCGTTGACCCCGGTGTAGGGGAAGACCGTGATCAGGTTGCGCCTGCGCACCTCGAGCGGGTCGAGGCCCAGCGCGCGGGCGGCCTTCTCCATCACCCGCTCCATGACCATCACGTACTGCGGCCTGCTCACCCCGCGGTAGGGCGCGGTCGGCGCCTTGTTCGTGGTGACGGCGCGGCCGCGCACCCGGTAGGCGGGGACCGTGTAGACCGACGGCATCTCGGCGGACGCCATCAGCGGCTCGATCCCGGCCGTGAAGGGGTAGCAGGAGTAGGCGCCCATGTCGCACACGACGTCCGCGTCCAGGGCCAGGATCTCGCCGGTCTCGGAGAAGGCGGCCCGCACCGCGTACCGCTGCTCGCGGGCGAGGAAGGCCGCGGTGAGCGCGTCCCGCCGGTCCTCGATCCACTTGACGGGCCTGCGCAGGCGCAGCGCGGCGGCCGCGGCGACGATCTCCTCGCGCCCCACCACGCACTTCTGCCCGAACCCGCCGCCCATGTCCGGCACGGTGACCCGCACCTGCTTCTCGGCGAGCCCGACGCAGGCGGCGAGCACCGTGCGGACCTGGTGGGGGACCTGGGTGCAGGTCTGCACGCGCAGCTGCTCGTCCCGGTCGTCCCAGTCCGCGACCACGCCGCGGGTCTCCAGGGGCAGCGCGTTCTGCCGTCCCGTCTTGGTGTGCACCTCGACGACGGTGTGTGCCGCCTCGAACAGGGCGTCGATCCCCTCGGTGGCGAACAGCGACACGTCGACGAGGGTGTTGCGGGGCGCCTCGGGGTGCACGAGCGGGGCGCCCTCCGCCAGCGCGCCCAGGTCGCTGACCACCGGCTCCCGCGGCGCGTACTCGACGACCGCCGCCTCGACGCCGTCCTCCGCCGCGTACGGGTCCGTCGCGACGACGATCGCGATCGGCTCGCCGACATACCGCACCGTGTCCCGGGCGAGGACCGGCATGGCGGTCGGCACGAACTCGTGCGCGGGCCGGTCCAGCAGCGCGGTGATGTCGCGCAGGTCCAGGTCCGCGGCGGCGTAGGCCGCCACCACCCCGGGCACCGCGCGCACCTCGGACAGGTCGACGGACACGATCTCCGCGAAGGCCTCCGAGCTGCGCACGAACTGTGCGTGCAGCATCCCCGGCAACGCGATGTCGTCGACGAACCGCCCGCGCCCGGCCAGCAGCCGCGGGTCCTCCCGCCGCGGCACCGAGGCCCCCACCACCCGTGAGTGGCGATAGTCGCCCTGGCGACTATCGCCACTCACGGGTTCTGAGCTGGGGAAACGTTCAGCCATTCGCGGCCTCCTCGTACGCGCGCTCGACCAACGTCCGGACCAGCCCGCGCCGGTAGTGCGCGCTGATCCCCGGCTCGTCCCGCAGCTCCAGCGACCCCGCGGCTGCCGCCGCCCGTGCGCGGTAAGTGGTGCCAGAGCACCACTTACCACTCACGAGCGTCGGGACGGCGCCGACGCCGCCGAGGACGACCCGGTCCGCGTCGAGGTCGACGGCGGCCGCGACCAGCGCGAAGTCGCCGCGGCGGTCCGCGTACTCGGTGAGCGCGGCCCGGGGCGGCGGAGAGGGGAAGACCAGGGCGGTGATCAGCTCGTCGGGTCCCAGGGCCGTGGTGAACGGACCCAGGAAGAACTCCGACGCCCGGATCTCGCGAACCCCCGACGGGCCCTCCACGACGATCCGGGCGTCGAAGAGGACGGCGAGCAGGCACCACTCGGCGGTGGCGTCGGCGTGCGCGATGCTCCCGCCGACCGTGCCGCGGGTGCGGATGGGCAGGTGTCCCACCCAACGCATGGCCGCGGAGAGCACCCCGAGCCCGGCCTTCTCGACCTCGCGGTGGGTGGTGAGGGCGCCGATGCGGATCTCGCCCTCCGACACCGCGATCCCGCGCAGCGAGTCCACGTGGGTGATGTCGACGAGGTGCTCCGGCCGGGCGAGCCGGAAGTTCATCATGGCGACGAGGCTCTGGCCGCCTGCGATGATCTTGGCGTCGTCCCCGAGCTCGGTGAGGAGCCCCACCGCGCCCGCGGGCGTGCGGGCGCGGTGGTACTCGAAGGCGGCGGGCTTCACACGACCTGCTTGTCGGCGGCGGCGGGGACCTCCGCACCGGCGATCCGGTCGAGCTCCCGGCCCTTCGTCTCCGGCGCGCCGAAGGCCATGTAGGCGACGGCGGCGAACACGACGACCGCCATCAGCGCGAACGTCAGCGGCAGGCCGAGCACCGGCCAGAGCAGCGTGCCGAACACCAGCGGCACGAAGCCGGTCACCGCGCGGCTCATCGACGAGGCCCAGCCGAAGCCGGAGGCCCGCAGCTCGGTCGGGTACAGCTCGGAGACGTAGGCGTACATGACCGGGATGACGACGAGGGCGAAGAAGCCGAACACCGCGATCATCACGATCGCCGCCGTCGACGAGCCCAGGACCAGCGAGAACACGACGAGCGAGACGGCGGCCAGCGGCGCGGCCACCCCGATCACCCACTTGCGCCCGACGACCTCGACCAGCAGCACCGAGGTGAGCACGCCGAGGATGCCCACGGCGTTCATGACGGTCGTGGAGCCGAACGCCGCCACGTCGCCCATGCCCTGGGCGCGCAGGATCGACGGCATCCAGGACAGGGCCGCGTAGTAGACGACCATGACCGAGACGAACAACGCCCAGGCCACCCCGGTGATCCGCGGGTTGAACGCCCACACCAGCTTGAGCTGCTCGAACGCGGCGGCGATCCCCCGCGACCGCTGCTTCTCGACGGCGACCGGCGCGGGGATCTCGTAGGGCTCCGGGGTGGCCCCGGTCCGCATCACCATGTCGTCGATGACGGCCCGGGCCTCGGCCTCGCGGCCGGTGCGGGCCAGGTAGAGCGGGGACTCCGGCACGCCACGACGGATCCAGAACAGCAGGATCGCGGGCAGCACCATCAGCGCCAGCATCCAGCGCCAGTTGCCGGTGACGGGGACCAGGAACGTGGCGCTGACGCCGGCCAGCGTGGTGCCGATCGGCCACCAGCCGTCCATCGCGGCCAGCACCCGGCCGCGCTGCTTGCGTGGCGAGAACTCGGACACGATCGCGTAGTCCACCGGGATGCACCCCCCGAGGCCGACGCCCGCGAGGAACCGCAGCACGAGGAAGACCTCCCAGCTCGGCGACAGCGCACCGAGCACGGAGAACAACGCGAAGATCATCAGCGTGATCGAGAAGGCCTTCTTGCGGCCCATCCGGTCCGCGATGGTGCCCCAGGCGATGGCGCCGACGGCCATGCCGATGAGGTTTGCCGTCGCGACGAGGCCGCGCTGGCCGGTGGAGAGGCCGAACTCGGTGCCCAGCAGCGGGGTGAGGAACCCGTTGAGGGAGACGTCCCAGGCGTCGAACATGTAGCCGAGGCCGCCGATGACGAAGATCCTGCCCTGGACCCCCCACTTCCACGGGAGGTCCTGGACGACCTGGTCGCCAGTACGCATGGGGTGCTCCTTAACGAGCGAAGGGGTAGGTGAGGGACTCGGTGTCGGGGTCGTGGAGCGGCGAGCCGCCCCACAGCCAGTCGTAGGACAGGTCGGACTCGCCCCGGAAGTCCCGGAGGAGCTCGTCCCGTTCCCGCTGCTCGGGGCCGTCGGGCAGGTGGTAGAAGCGCATGTTCTCGAGCGACGCATCCTGGACCATCCCGGCGTGCGTCGCCCGGCGGGAGACGTACCGGACCAGCGCGCCGTCGATCCCGTCCCGGGTCGCGGCGCCCAGCTCCTCGGCCAGGACCGCCGCGTCCTCCATGGCCTGGGACGCGCCCTGGGCCTGGTAGGGGAGCATGGCGTGGCAGGCGTCTCCGAGCAGGGCGACCCGCCCGTCCACCCACACCGGGTCCCGACGGCGGCGGAACAGCGCCCACTTCGACGCGTCGTCCGCCTTGGCCAGCACGGCGGCGACGCGGTCGTCCCAGCCGGGGAAGGCGTCGACCAGCTCGGCGGCGGTGGCGGGCAGGGTCCAGGCGTCCGTGGTGTCGAGCGTGTTCGGCACCACGGCGACGACGTTGAGGTACTCCCCGCCGCGGACGAAGTAGTGCACGAGGTGGCGGTCCGGGCCGTACCAGATCGTCGAGTGGAACCGGTCGGCCAGGAAACGCGTGGTGGGATCGGCCCGGATCTTGTCCCCGGGGATCAGCGCGCGGAAGCACATCTCGCCGGAGAAGACGAGCGTGTCGTCGAAGTCGCACGCGTCGCGGACCCGCGACCGGATGCCGTCCGCCCCGATCAGGACGTCGCCCGCGAACCGGCGCCCGTCCGCCGTGACCGCGACCGGGCGGTCGGGCTCGGACCGGTCCACGTCGACCACCCCGGAGTCCGTGTGCACCTCGGTGACCGGGCCGGGACCGTCGGGGTCGGTGCACGCCGCGAGCAGGATGCGGTGCAGGTCGGCGCGGTGGTAGTGCCAGTACGGGGCCCCGTACTCGCGCTTCACCCGGTCCGCGAGGGGGAGCGAGGCGATGATCGAGCCGTCCGCCCACCGGCGCCGGACCTGGTCCGTGGGCTCGGTGTGGATCGCGGCCATCTGCCTGCGCAGGCCGAGGCCGAACAGGATGCGGCTGGCGTTCGGCGCGGTCTGGATGCCCGCCCCGACCTCGCCGAGCTGCGGCGCCTGCTCGAGCACGACGGTCCGCAGACCCTTCCGCCGCAGGGCGAGCGCGGTGGTGAGACCTCCGAGCCCACCGCCCGCGATGGTGACGGTGAACGACTGGCTTGCCACGTGAACCTCCCGCGTCCGGATGACGACGGAGATAATCCGAACACTGACTATCTCCGAGCGCAAGGGGTGCACGCAGCTTTAACGCTCCGGAAACCTCAATCCTCGACGAGTGACTCCCAGTGCTCCGCGATGCCGTTCAGCCTGGTCAGCAGGGTCGTCTCGTCGGTCTCGGCCATGTCGCGCATGAGGAGTCGGTCCAGCTCGCGGGTCTTCTCGTAGGCGGCCCGCAGGACCTCCGCGCCCTCGTCGGTGAGGTGCAGGAGGCGCTTGCGGCCGTCCTCGGGCGGCGTGACGCGGCGGATCAGCCCGCGGTCCTCGAGGCGCTTGACGATGCTCGCCATCGTCGACCGGTCCAGGGCGACGGCGCGCGCGAGGGAGCCCTGCTCGACCCCGGGGTAGGCGTCCACGGCGGTCAGCACGGCGAACTGTGGGCCGGTCAGGACGGGGTCGACGTAGCGCTGCCACGCGGCGGTGTACGCGTGGTGCAGCCGCCGCGCGACGTACCCGGGTGCGGTGAGGAGGGCCTCGGGTGCAGGAAGCTGTTCCGGTTCGGCCACGGTCGCTATTCGACCACGGCGAGCGGGCCGGCGATCACACCGCGTCGGCCCCGCGCTCCCCGGTGCGGACCCGCACCACGTGCTCGACGGCGGTGACCCAGACCTTCCCGTCGCCGATCCGGCCGGTGCGCGCCGCCGCGGCGACGGCGTCGAGCACCTTGTCCGCGAGCTCGTCCGGGACCACGACCTCGATCTTGATCTTCGGGATGAGGTCGACGTCGTACTCGGAGCCGCGGTAGATCTCGGTGTGCCCCTTCTGGCGGCCGTAGCCCTTGGCCTCGGTGATGGTCATGCCGAGCACGGCCAGGTGTTCCAGGGCCTCTCGGACGTGGTGGAGCGTGAACGGCTGGACGACGGCGGTCACCAGCTTCACGGGGCGTCCACCCGGGTCGGGGCGTTCGCGTGGGCGATGCCGCTGCCGCCGCCGAGCGAGCTGTAGTCGTAGCCGGTCTCGGCGTGCTCGGTCTCGTCGACGCCGGTGACCTCGTCCTCCTCGGCGACCCGGAAGCCGATGGTGGACTTGATGATCAGGCCCAGCACGGTCGCGATGACGAACGAGTAGAGCAGGACCGCGCCCGCGGCGAGGGCCTGCCTGCCGAGCTGGATCGCCCCGCCGCCGTAGAACAGGCCGTTGTCGCCCAGGGCCGCGGAGTTCACGCTGTTGTCGCCGAAGAAGCCGATGAGCAGGGTGCCGATGATGCCGCCGACGAGGTGGACGCCCACGACGTCGAGCGAGTCGTCGAAGCCGAAGCGGTACTTGAGGCCCACGGCGAGGGCGCAGACGGCACCGGCGATGACGCCGATCGCCAAGGCGCCCATGGGGTCCACGTAGCCGCAGGCCGGGGTGATGGCCACCAGTCCGGCCACGGCGCCCGACGCCGCGCCGAGCGTGGTCGGGCGGCCGTCTCGGATCTGCTCGACCACCAGCCATCCGAGCACGGCGGTGCAGGTGGCGAGCGTGGTGTTGGTGAAGGCCACCGCCGCGAGGTCGCTCGAGCCGAGCGCGGACCCGGCGTTGAACCCGTACCAGCCGAACCACAGCAGGCTGGCGCCGAGCAGCACGAACGGCAGGCTGTGCGGGCGCATCCGCTCGCGCGGCCAGCCCTTCCGCTTCCCGAGCACGATCGCGAGGGCCAGGCCCGCGGCACCGGCGTTGATGTGGACCGCGGTGCCGCCCGCGAAGTCCTCGGCCTTGAGCGTGTTGGCGATCCAGCCGCCGACGTTGTCCGCGCCGGTGAAGCCGTCGAAGGCGAACACCCAGTGCGCGACCGGGAAGTAGCACAGCGTCACCCAGCCGGCGACGAACAGCGTCCAGGCCCAGAACTTCGTGCGGTCCGCGATGGCTCCGGAGATCAGTGCGGGGGTGATGATCGCGAACATCAGCTGGAACATCACGAAGGAGAGCGCGGGGAGCGCGTCGCCTCCGGGCCAGGGTGCGGAATCGGATCCGACGCCGACGAAATGTCCGATCGTGTTCGCGAGTCCGGCGAACTCCCCATTTCCGACCAGACCGCCGAACGCGTCGTCGCCGAAGGCCCAGCTGTAGCCGAACAGGGCCCACAGCACGCCGACGACGCCCAGGCAGATGAAGTTCATCATCAGCATGTTCAGCACGCTCTTGCTGCGCACCATGCCGCCGTAGAAGAAGGCCAGGCCCGGTGTCATCAACATGACGAGCGCCGCGCTCGCCAACACCCAGGCGGTGTCCCCGGTGTTCACCACGATGTGCCTCCCGCTCGGTCGCGTCGTGGCGGGAATGCTCGGGCCGATCTGTTTCACCCAGGAGTGCGACGCCGTTTCCGCGCGGTGAACGGGCCTCACAAATGGCAATTACGCCCCGAAACGGTCGGGACGAAACGGCGATTCCGGAATCGACGATAGCCGATCTTCGGCGGGCGGGTCGGGTGGGCTGACGTTCTACGCAAAGTTGACGCGGGTGGTTGATGTTGTAGACTGTCGGCTACTCCCGCCACTTCTCTTGACAGCGACGACAGGAGCGACCGATGGAGGTCTCGTTCGGCACCTCGCCGGAGGCGTACCGGCACTGGCGACTCGACGTCGACGGGCCCGTCGCCACCCTGACCCTGGACATCGACGAGGCGGGCGGGATCGTCCCCGGCTACGAGCTGAAGATGAACAGCTACGACCTGGGTGTGGACATCGAGCTGTACGACGCGTCCCAGCGGCTGCGGTTCGAGCATCCCGGCGTCCGGGCCGTGGTCGTGACCAGCGGCAAGGACAAGAACTTCTGCGCGGGCGCGAACATCCGGATGCTGGCCCAGAGCTCGCACCCGTGGAAGGTGAACTTCTGCAAGTTCACCAACGAGACCCGCAACGGCATCGAGGACGCGACCGAGAACTCCGGCCAGACGTGGATCGCGGCGGTGAACGGCACCGCGGCGGGCGGCGGGTACGAGCTGGCGCTGGCGTGCGAGCAGATCCTGCTGATCGACGACAACTCCTCGGCCGTCTCGCTGCCCGAGGTGCCGCTGCTGGGCGTGCTGCCCGGGACCGGTGGGTTGACCCGGGTGATCGACAAGCGGCGGGTGCGCAAGGACCGGGCGGACTTGTTCGCCACCCGGTCGGAGGGGATCCGCGGCAGGCAGGCCGTCGAGTGGAAGCTCGTCGACGAGGTCGTCCCGAAGCGGGTGTGGTCGGAGACCGTGGCCGAGCGGGCCGCGCAGGCGGCCGCCGGGTCGACCCGGTCCGGGGAGCGGGGGATCCCCCTGCGGCCGCTGGCCCCCGAGGGCTACCACTACCGGCACGTCAAGGCCGAGCTCGACCGGCAGAACGGCCTGGTCGAGATCACCGTCCTGGGTCCGGAGGGCCGGGTCCCGGAGTCCCTGGAGCGGGTGCACGAGCTGGGTGACGAGTTCTGGCCGCTGGCCATGACCCGCGAGCTCGACGACCTGATCCTGCGGCTGCGCGCCAACGAGCTCGAGCTGGGCACGTGGATCATCCGGACGAAGGGCGACGTGGAGGACGCCCTGGCGTTCGAGCGCGTCATCGAGCAGCACAGCAGGGACGACTGGCTGGTCAACGAGATCCGGCACTACTTCAAGCGGGTCCTCAAGCGGCTCGACGTCACCTCGCGCAGCCTGATCGCGCTCATCGAGCCCGGGTCGTGCTTCGCGGGTGCCCTGCTGGAGCTGGCGCTGGCGTGCGACCGCCAGTACATGCTCGACGGCACCATCGAGGGTGACGAGCAGGGCGACGAGGCCCAGATCATGTTGTCCGCCAGTAATTTCGGCACGTTCCCGATGGCGAACGGGCTGTCCCGGCTGGGGAGCCGGTTCTACGGCGACGACGACCACGTCGCCAAGCTGCGCCAGGAGACCGACCGGCGGATCACGGCGTCGGAGGCCCTGGAGATGGGGCTGGTGACCGACGCCCCGGACGACATCGACTGGGAGGACGAGATCCGGATCATGCTGGAGGAGCGGGCCTCGCTCTCCCCGGACGCGTTGACCGGGATGGAGGCCAACCACCGGTTCGTCGGGCCGGAGACGATGGAGTCGCGGATCTTCTCCCGGCTCACCGCCTGGCAGAACTGGATCTTCGTGCGGCCCAACGCCTCCGGTGAGGCGGGCGCGCTGCGCAGGTACGGCACGGGACGCAAGGCCGAGTTCGACCGGAAGAGGGTCTGACATGTCGATCGACTACAGCGAGAAGATCCCCAACAACGTCGACCTGGCGAGCGACCGCAGGCTGCAGCGCGCGCTGGAGTCCTGGCAGCCCAACTTCCTGAGCTGGTGGAAGACCATGGGCCCAGCCGTCCCGACGCAGGACGTGTACCTGCGCACGGCCGTGGACGTGGGCAAGGAGGGCTGGGCGCAGTTCGGGCACGTCGCGATGGAGGAGTACCGCTGGGGCGTGTTCCTGGCCGAGCGGGGAGACGACCGGCGGATCGCGTTCGGCGAGCAGAAGGGCGAGCCGGTCTGGCAGCAGGTGCCCGGGGAGTACCGGGCGGACCTGCAGCGGCTGATCGTGATCCAGGGCGACACCGAGCCGGCGTCGGTGGAGCAGCAGCGGCGGCTGGGGGAGACCGCGCCCTCGCTCTACGACCTGCGCAACCTCTTCCAGGTCAACGTGGAGGAGGGCCGGCACCTGTGGGCGATGGTGTACCTGCTGCACGCCTACTTCGGCCGCAACGGCCGCGAGGAGGCCGAGGCGCTGCTGCACCGCAACTCCGGTGATCTGGACAGCCCTCGGATCCTCGGGGCGTTCAACGAGGAGACCCCGGACTGGCTGTCGTTCTTCATGTTCACCTACTTCACCGACCGGGACGGCAAGTACCAGCTCGGCACGCTGAAGGAGTCCGCTTTCGACCCGCTGAGCCGCACCTGCGAGTTCATGTTGAAGGAGGAGGCGCACCACATGTTCGTGGGCACCACCGGCATCGACCGGGTGGTCACGCGGACCTGTGAGCTGATGCGCGAACACGACACCGCGGACATCGCCCCGCACGGCGGGGTGCCGCTGGACGTGATCCAGAAGTACGTGAACTTCCACTACACGGTGTCCCTGGACCTGTTCGGCTCCGAGCAGTCCACGAACGCGGCCAACTACTTCACCGCGGGGCTCAAGGGCCGCTGGCAGGAGGAACGGCGCAAGGACGACCATCGCCTCACCGAGGACGCGTTCACCATCGACACGGTCAAGGACGGCCGGGTGGTCACCGACGAGGTGTCCGCGTTGCTGGCACTGAACCTGGATCTGCGCAACGAGTACGTGAAGGACTGCCAGTCCGGGCTCAAGCGGTGGAACCGGATCCTGGAGAAGCAGGGCTTCGACGACCGGCTCTACCTGCCGCACGTCGGGTTCAACCGGCAGGTGGGGTTGTTCGCCGAGCACCACGTCACCCCCTCGGGGGAACTCGTGGGTGCGGACGCGTGGGAGGCGCGCAAGGACTCCTGGCTGCCGTCGGAGGCGGACAAGGTCCACGTCCAGAGCCTGATGCGCCCGGTCTACGAGCCCGGCAAGATCGCCGGCTGGATCGCCCCGCCCACCAACGGGATCAACGGCAAGCCCTTCGAGTACGAGTACGTCCACCTCGCGTAGGAGGATGCTGGAGGCGTGAGCATCCGCATCGGGCTGCAACTGCAGCCGCAGCACGCCGAGTACTCCCAGATCCGCGACGCCCTCCGGGCCGCCGAGGACGCGGGCGTGGACGTGGTCTTCAACTGGGACCACTTCTTCCCGCTCTACGGCGACCCGGACGGCAAGCACTTCGAGCGCTGGACGATGCTCGGCGCCTGGGCCGAGTCCACCAGCCGCGTCGCGATCGGCGAAGAAGACGGCGGCCCGGACTACGACCTGTCGCTGCTCAAGGAGTGGATCGCCTGGCGCGACCCCCGCTGAACCCCCGACCGCAGTGTGGAGCCACCACTGTCGTGTGGAGGGCCTGACCCGACAGTTGTGGCTCCACAATGCGGCGTCAGTCGCGGTAGACCGGGGGGCGGCGTTCCTTCAGTGCCGTGAGCGTCTCGGTGAGCTCGTGCGAGGCGAGCATGCCCGCGTTCCAGGTGGCGACCTGCTCGAGGCTGTCCGCCGTCGTGTGGTCGCGGGCGTAGGTGATCGCGTACTTGGTGCCGCGCAGGGTGAGCGGGGGCTTCGCGGCGAGCGCGGCGGCCAGCTCGGTGACGCCCGCCTCGAGCGCGTCGGTCGAGTCGAACACGCCGTTGACCAGCCGCAACGCGTGCGCCTCGGTGCCGGACACGGTGCGGCCCGTGTAGGCCAGCTCCCGCGTGACGCCCTCGCCGACGATCCGCGGCAACCGCTGCAGCACCCCGACGTCCGCGACCACGGCCATGTCGATCTCCTTGATCGTGAACCGGGCGTCCGCGGTGGCGTAGCGCAGGTCGCACGCCGCGGCGAGGTCCAGCCCCGCCCCGACGCAGGCGCCGTGCACCGAGGCGATCACCGGCACGCGGCACCGCTCGACGCTCGTGATCACGTCCTGCAGGTCCAGGATGGTGCGGCGCAGGTCCTCGGTCGCCCGCGCGCGGTCCTCCCGGCCCTGCAGCAGGGTGCCGAGCATCGACAGGTCGATCCCCGCGCAGAAGTGCGCCCCGGTCCCGCCGAGCACGACCACCCGCACGGTCGGGTCGGCGTCCAGCGCGTCCACGGCCTCGCGGAGCTCGCGCCACGCCGTGGCGTCGAGCGCGTTCGCCTGCTGAGGTCGGTTCAGGCGCAGCCGGGCGACCCCGTCCTTCGTCTCGACGGTGAGCGTCTCGAAGTCCATGCCGGCGAGATTACTCAGGAGTAGCCAGGAGTCGGCGCGCCGTGCGCTTCCACAGCGCGAGATGGGGGTCGGTCCGCGGGTCCCGCGGGTCGAGCGCGTAGGTGAGCGCGACGCCGCGCATGCCGGTGAACAACAGCTCCCGGACGTCGTCGAACGCGGGGTGGGCGGCGTGCGCGGCGCCGAACAGGGTGACCACGACCCGCTGGATGGCCGCGCCGAGCCCGCGCTCCTGGGGCAGCAGCTCCGCCCGCAGGGCCTCGTCGTTGCGGGCCGCGATCCACAGCTCCATGGCCGCCCAGAAGTAGGTGGTGCAGAAGGTCGACCACAGCTGCTCGACGGCCCGGTCGATGCGTTCCGGCCCCGTCGTGTCCGCGTGCGGCCAGGTCTCCACGTCCACCAGCCGCTCGACGGCGAGGTGCTGGGCCGCGGCGACCAGCAGGGCCGAACGGGAGGGGAAGTGGTGCAGCAGCCGCCCGCGGGACACCCCGGCCCGGGCCTGGATCGTGACCGTGGTGGCGCCGGCGTACCCGTCCTCGACCAGGCTCTCCACGGCGGCGTCGAGGATGAGCTGGTGGCTGCTCGCGCGGCGTTCGCCCTGGGTGCGCCGGGTGGGCGGGATCGGAGCGGCCATCGACCCAGCCTACTTCCCGACAGGGCCGACTGTTTTCGGCGGTGCACGGCATACTGCCGGGGTGCAGTCGGTCCGGGTCGCGGTCCTCGGCCCCGTGCGGGCGGAGGTCGCGGGTGCCCCCGCCGACCTGGGGGGTCGCCGACAGCGTGCGGTACTGGCCCGGCTCGCCGTCGCGGGCGGGGAGGTCGTCTCCACCGACACCCTGATCGACGACCTGTGGCGCGGCGAGCCGCCGCCGCGGGCACTCGGGGCGCTGCAGGTCCACGTCTCGCACCTGCGCCGGATCCTGGAACCGGACCGGGCGCCGCGGACACCCGCGTCGGTCCTGGTCAGCGAGCCACCCGGGTACGCGTTGCGGCTGCCGCGGGACGCGGTGGACAGCAGGCGGGTGGCCGCGGTGCTGGCCGGGTCGGACCAGACCGAGGAGGCGCTCGTCGAGGTCCTCGCCGCCTGGACCGGGCCGACGCTCGCCGAGTTCGCGGACGAGCGGTGGGCCGCCCCCGAGGTCGCGCGGCTCGACGAGCTCCGGCTCGTCGCCACCGAACGCCTGGCCGAGGCGCGGCTCGCGCGCGGCCGCCCGGCAGACGCCGTGCCCGGCCTGGAGGTGCTGCTGCGCGACCATCCGCTGCGGGAGGGCGCCGTGCGGCTGCTGGCCCTCGCGCTCTACCGGAGCGGGCGGCAGGCGGACGCGTTGGCCGTGCTCGCCCGGGCCCGCAAGCGCCTCGCCGCGGAGCTGGGTGTCGACCCCGGCCCCGCGCTGCGTGCGCTCGAACAGGACGTGCTGCGCCACGCCGAGCACGTCCTGGGCAGACCCGACCCCACACCCGTCGCCGTGGCGGCGCCGACCCCGGCGCCGACGATCGTGGGCCGGGAGCGCGAGCTGGCGCGGCTGCGGGCCGCCGCCGCGCGCGGGCACGGGCTGGTGCTGGTCGAGGCGGACGCGGGCGGCGGCAAGACGGCCCTGGTGGAGGCGTTCCGCGCGGAGCTGACGGGGTGGACCACGGTCGTCGGTCGCTGCCCGGAGGTCGACGGCGCGCCCCCCGCGTGGGCGTGGTCGGAGATCGTCGACGGGCTGCCGGATCCCGGCTCGGACCTGGCGGGCAGGCTCGCCCCGCTGCGCGGCGAGCGGCGCGCGGTGGGGGAGACGTTCTGGCTGTCCCGCGCGGTCGTCGAGCTCGTGGCCGCGCACGCCCCCGTCCTCCTCGTGCTCGACGACCTGCACCGGGCGGACGAGGAGACGTTGCAGCTGCTCCGGGCCGTGGTCGGCACCCGGTTCGAGGCCGGGTCGGTGCTGGTCGTCGCCACCGTGCGGCCCGCGGAGATCGGCCCCGACCTCGCGGCCACGCTCGCCGCGCTGGCGGGCCCGATTGTCGACCGGATCCCGTTGCCGGGCCTGACCGGGCCGGACGTCCGCGCCCTGCTGCGGCGACACGGCGTCGTGGAGCCGGACGCCGCGACGGTCGCCCTGGTCGCCGACCGCACCGACGGCAACCCCCTGTTCGTCCGCGAGACCGCCCGGCTCATCGCCGTCGAGGGCCCGGCCGCGGCGACGGACGCCGTCCCCGCGGGCGTGCGGGACGTGCTGCGCCGCCGGGTCGCCCGGCTCCCTGCGCCCGCGCGCACCGTGCTCGGCCAGGCCGCGGTGCTGGGGCGGGAGTTCACCGTCGACACGGTGGTGCGCCTGGCCACCGCGGACGAGGACACCGTGCTCGACGCCCTCGAGCTCGGGGTGCTGTCCGGCCTGCTGACCGAACCGGCCCCCGGGCGCGTCCGGTTCACGCACGCCCTGGTCCGCGACACCCTCGACGCCGACCTCCCCCGGCTGCGCCGCACGAGGCTGCACGCCGCCGCGTTGACGGCGGTCGGCCCGGCCGACCCGGCGGTCCTGGCCCGCCACGCCCTGGAGGCCGGGCCCGCGGTGGCGCCCGAGGTGGCGTGGGGGCACGTGGAGCGGGCCGCACGGGAGGCCGTGGCGACGGGCGGGTACCGCGAGGCCGCCCGGCTCTGGCGGGCCGGGCTGGACCTCGCGGGGCCCGAGCGGGAGGTGGAGCTGCGGTGCGCGCTGGTGTCCGCGCTGGCCCACTCCGGACAGGTCGGCGCCGCGGTCGACGAGCGCAGGCGGGCGGTCGCCGCCGCCCGCGGCACCGACGCGCTCGTCGCCGCCCTGACGAGCTACGACGCCCCGATCTCGTGGACGATCCGGCAGGACGTCGCGGTCGACGCCGAGCTCGTCGCCGTGCTGGAGGGGGCCCTCGCCGTGACCCACGACCCGGTCGCGCGGTGTCGGCTGCTGGTCGCGTTGTGCTTCGAGGTCGAGTCCGCGGACGACGACCGCGCCGCCGAGGTCACCGCCGAGGCCATGGCGCTCTCGGCCGAGGTGGGGGACCCGCTGCTGCGGTGCGTCGCGCTCAACGCCCGGTCCTTCACGGCGCTGGGCCCGGACCGGCGCGGCGAGCTGGCGGGCATCGGCCGCGAGCTGATCGACACGGCCGCGCGGGCCGGGCTGACCGGCTACGAGTCCGAGGGCCACCATCTGCTGTTCATGGTCGAGGCCGAGCAGCTGGACCTCGACGCCGCGCAGCGCCACGCCGACTCGGCGATCGCTCTGGCCTCGAACGGGCAGCTCGGCCAGTCCCTGGGCTGGGCGGCGATCTTCGCGTCGCTGCGCAGGCTGGTCGCCGGGGACATCGCGGGCGCGGAGGCGGGGTACGCCGCCGTGCAGGCGGCGCTGACGGCGGCGGGCGCGGTGAACGCCGAGGTCATGGGCACGTTCGCCCGCTTCGGGGTGCGCCACGTCGCGGGCGCGCTGGCGGACATCGCCGAGGAGTACCTCGCCGTCGAGGTCGTCCCGGACGGGATGGCCGATCCCACCGCGCGGGCGCTGCTCGCTCTCGGCCGGGTCGACGAGGCCCGCGCGGTGTGGCAGCGCGACCGACAGCCGCCGCGCAGCTACTACTGGCAGATCTTCATGGCGCTGCGGGCCGAGGTGGCGATCGCCCTCGACGACCGGGAGATCGCCGAGGAGACCTACCGCGAGCTCCTCCCGTTCGCCGACGAGATGGCAGGGCTCGGCAGCGGCACGCTCACCCTCGGTCCGGTCGCCCACTTCCTCGGCGAGCTGGCGCAGTTCCTGGGCGGGCCCGCCGCGGAGCATCGCGCGCGGGCCGCGGCGGTCGCGGCCCGCGTCGGCTGGGTCAGCCCCCGAACACCAGGCGCTCCTTCCGCTTGAACCCCGGTCGCAGCAGGGCGAGCAGGGCGAACATGACCCGACCCGCCGCGGCCCGGACCTGCGCACGCTCCTCGGGCCGCATGACGGCCTCGAAACGCGGCAGGACGAACCCGATCGGCGGCCCACCCTTGCGGATCGCCTTCTCCAGCTCCGCCCAGTCCTGCGCCGACACGTACCGCTCGACCACCGGGAACACCGAGGCCTCCTCGGACTCGATGTGCTCGTCGAGCTCGTCCCGGATGGTCGTCAGGATCGCGAGCAGGGGCCCCGCCGCGGCCCGACGATCGGGCCCGGCCGCGAACGCGCTGGTCGCGGCGTGCAGCTGGTCGAGCAGCGGGTCGAGGGCGCGGTGGTCCTCGCTGAGCACCTCGAGGTCGATCTCGGCGCCCGCGCTGCGCTCGATGAGCGGCCAGCACAGCTCGTCCTCGACGGTGTGGTGGTGGTGGATCTCCTGGCGCAGCGTGCGCAGCCAGGCGACGATCGCCGCGGCCCGGCGGTCGTCGCACGGCTCGCCCGCGGCGAGGCGGCGGGCGAGATCGGTGAAGCGGTGCAGGTCGAAGCGCATCATCCGGTGGGCGTAGCGCATGCCGAGCAGGTCGGGCGTGGTCTCCGTGGTGGTCATGGCAGCACTGTGCGCGGCGCCGCTTAAGCGCGACTTGCGCCTCCGGCGCTCGTGCGCGGCAAGTGGTGCTCAAGCACCACTTACCACTCACGGGCGGCGGAGCCGCAGATCAGAGCAGCGCGAGGGCGCCATACAGGTACGCGGCGCCGCCGATCAGCACGAAGAGCACGGCCAGGGCGACCAGGGTCGCGGTGCCGCCCGGGGCGCGCTCCGCGGCGGTCGGCTCACCGGTGTACTGCGGCGGGGCCCACGGCTCGCGAGCGTTGTAGCCGAACGGTGCGTAACGGTCGGACACGGCGTGCTCCCTCGAACGGGTTACTCGCCCGAGATGTCGTCACGCAGCGCCAATCGTTACGCCGTCCGGCCCAGTAATCGTCATTATTGTTGAGGAACCTCGCGGCGGATCTCCTCCAGCCAGATCCGCGCCGACATGTCACTGGGCGCGCGCCAGTCCCCGCGCGGGGACAGCGACCCGCCCGCGGAGACCTTCGGGCCGTTCGGCAGCGCACTGCGCTTGAACTGCGCGAAGGAGAAGAAGCGCTGCGCGAACACCTCCGACCACTTCCGGATCTCCGCCATCGTGAACACCCCGCGCTTCTCCGGCGGGAAGCCGACGGGCCAGTCGCCGCGGTCGACGTCACCCCACGCGTGGTGGGCGAGGAAGGCGATCTTCGCGGGCCGGAACCCCCACCGCAGGTAGTGGAACAACGTGAAGTCCTGCAACGGGTACGGCCCGACCTTGGCCTCCGACGACTGCACCTCGCCCGCGTCCGAGGGCACGAGCTCGGGGGTGATCTCGGTGTCCAGCACGGACTGCAGGACCTCGCCCACCTCGTCGTCGAACTGCCGGGAGCTGATCACCCAGCGGATGAGGTGCTGGATCAGCGTCTTCGGCACGCCGCCGTTGACGTTGTAGTGCGACATCTGGTCGCCGACGCCGTAGGTCGACCAGCCCAGCGCCAGCTCGGAGAGGTCCCCGGTGCCCAGCACGATCCCGCCGCGCTGGTTGGCCGCCCGGAACAGGTAGTCGGTGCGCAGCCCGGCCTGGACGTTCTCGAACGTGACGTCGTAGACCGGCTCGCCCGCGGAGAACGGGTGCTTGAGGTTGGCCAGCATCAGCCGGGCCGTCTCGGTGATGTCGATCTCCTCGAACGTCACGCCGAGGGCCTTCCCGAGCCGGTAGGCGTTGCCCTTGGTGTGGTCGCCGGTGGCGAAGCCGGGCAACGTGAACGCGAGGATGTCGCTGCGCGGCCTGCCCTGCCGGTCCATCGCCCGCGCGGCCACGATCAGGGCGTGCGTGGAGTCCAGACCCCCGGACACCCCGATCACGATCTTGGGCTGCCCGATCGCGCGCAGCCGCTGCTCCAGGCCGCTGACCTGGATGTTGTAGGCCTCGTAGCAGTCCAGCTCGAGCCTGCTCTCGTCCGCGGGGACGAAGGGGAAGCGTTCGATCTCGCGCTTGAGCCCGATGTCCGACGACGGCGGGGACAGCGCGAAGGAGACGCACCGGAACTCGGGGGCGTGGTGGCGGCGGTTGTCGTCGAACGTGCCCATCCGCAGCCGCTCGTTGGCCAGCAGGTCCAGGTCGACGTCCGCCACCGAGGCGCGGGGCCCGTTCGGGAACCGCTCGGTCTCGGCGAGCAGCACCCCGTTCTCGTAGATCATCGTCTGGCCGTCCCAGGCGAGGTCGGTCGAGGACTCGCCCTCGCCCGCCGCGGCGTAGACGTAGGCGGCGAGGCAGCGGGAGGAGGCGCTGCGCGCCAACAGCTTCCGGTCCTCGGCCCGGCCGACGGTGATCGGGCTGCCGGAGAGGTTGGCCAGCACCGTCGCGCCCGCCAGCGCCGCCTCGGCGGACGGCGGGATCGGCACCCACATGTCCTCGCAGATCTCGACGTGCAGCACGAAGCCGGGCACGTCGGAGGCGGTGAACAGCAGGTCGGGGCCGAACGGGACGTCCTGGTCGCCGATCCGCAGCGTGCCGGTCACGTCGTCCCCGGGGGCCATCTGGCGGCGCTCGTAGAACTCGCGGTAGGTCGGCAGGTACGACTTGGGTGCGACGCCGAGGACCCGTCCCCTGTGGATGATCGCCGCACAGTTGTGGATGCGGTGCCGGTGCCGGATCGGCAGGCCCACCACCAGGACGGGGAGCAGGTCGGCCGAGCCCGCGACGACGTCCTCGAGCCCGGCGAGGGCGGCGTCGAGCAGGGTGTCCTGCATGACGACGTCCTCCAGCGAGTACCCGGTCAGCGTGAGCTCGGGGAACACCGCCACGCCGACCCCGTCTGCCGCGAGCTCGCGCGCCGACTCCAGGACGGCGGCGGCGTTCGCGGCGGGATCGGCGAGCGTGGTGCGGATGGTCGCCGCCGCCACGCGCAGGAAGCCGTGTCGGTAGGCCGAGTAGAACTGGTCCACGGCCGCATTCTGCACGGGGCCGGCCGCGCGTGCTGCGGCGTTCGGGTGATCGACACGCCGGCTACGCTCGACTCGGCGGAACCCTGTGGAGGTCAGCGTGCCCGGAACGCCCGTCGTCTTCGTCCACGGCCTGTGGTTGCACGCCTCGAGCTGGACCCCGTGGGTCGAGCTGTTCGCGGAGAAGGGCTACGCGCCCGTCGCGCCCGGGTGGCCGGGGGAGCCCGGCACCGCCGAGGCGGCCAGGGCCGACCCGGACGCCGTGGCCGGGCAGGGCATCTCCGCCGTGACCGACCACTACGCGGCCCTGATCGAGGAGCTGCCGGAGAAGCCGATCGTGATCGGACACTCCTTCGGCGGGCTGATCGCGGAGAAGCTGATCGGACAGGGTTGCGCCCGGGCGTGCGTCGCGATCTCGCCGGCGCAGTTCAAGGGCAACCTCGCGCTGCCGCCCGCCCAGCTCAAGACGGCCTTCCCGGTCCTGAGCAGGCCCGGACTGCGGACGAAGAGCTGGATCCACACGAAGGACTCGTGGGCCGCCGGGTTCGCCAACGCGGTGCCGCGCGCGGAGGCGGACGCGCTGTACGACTCCTACGCGGTCCCGTCCCCCATGCGCCCGCTGTTCCAGGCCGCGCTGGCGAACTTCGCGCTGCACAGCGAGGCCACGGTGGACGTGCACCGCGCGCGGGGGCCGGTGCTGGTGATCGGCGCGGGCCGGGATCGCACGGTGCCCGAGGCCACCAGCAGGGCCGCCTACACGATCCTCGCGAAGAGCCCGGGGGTCACCGAGTGGGCCGCCTTCCCGGACCGGGGCCACTCCTACGCCGTCGACAGCAGCTGGCGGGAGGTCGCCGACCGGGCCCTGGACTTCCTGTCCCGCCACGGGCTCTGAGCCCTCCGGGGTCAGGCGCGCAGGGTCGCCACGGACAAGTCCCAGAGCCGCTCGGCGGCCTCGGGGTTGAGGGCGTAGGGAGCCACGCCGCGGCCGTACACGCCGGTCGCGGGCAGGGCCTCGGCGCAGTCCTCGAAGTACCGCCCGCCGATGCCCTCGACCAGCGGCGAGGCCGCGAGCAGCACGCTCGTGGCCGCGCCCTGCTCGGGGGTCTTCCAGAGGTCGCCCGCCCGGGCGTCCATCGCGGCGAGCTCGCGCGCGTCCAGGTGGCGCTGCAGGCCGGTGCGGATCCCGCCGGGCATCACCGCGTTGACGTGGATGCCGTCGCCGGACCAGCGCCGGTTGGCCTCGACCGCGAACAGCACGTTCGCCGTCTTGGACTGGGCGTAGGCGAGCCACGGGTCGTAGGGGCGGCCGTGGAAGTGGACGTCGTCGAAGTCCACCGGGGCGCGCAGGTGGGCGCCGGAGGACACGGACACCACGCGGGCGTCGCCTGCGGCGAGCAGTGCCGGGAACAGGCCGGTGGTCAGCGCGAAGTGGCCCAGGTGGTTCGTGGCGAACTGCAGCTCCCAGCGCTCCGCCGTGCGGGTCAGCGGGGTGGCCATGACGCCGGCGTTGTTCACCAGCATGTGCAGCGGGCCGTCCCAGGTGGAGACGAAGGCCCGGATCGAGGTGCGGTCGGTGAGGTCGAGCGGCGCGACGGACACGAGCTCGTTGCCGGTCGCGGCGGTGAGCGCGGCCGCGGCGGCGGCACCGGCGTCGACGTCGCGCACGGCGAGCGTCACGCACGCTCCGGCGGCGGCCAGCGCGCGGGCGGTCTCGAGCCCGATCCCGGAGGCGGCGCCGGTGACGACGGCCCGCCGTCCGCCCAGGTCCAGGCCGCGGACGACCTCGGCGGCGGTGGTGCGGCGGTCGAACGGGCCGACGAAGCGGCTGGTGCTGGGGTGGACGATCGGCGGGGTGAGGAAGGTGGTCATGGCGCTTCTCCTCAGGGCTGAGATCGCTCGGCGCGTAGACTCGCATCCGGAGCTGCCTCCGATCCCAACCCCGGGTAAACGGAGGCGATTCCGTTTGAGGTGGTGAAGTGGCGTGGGTCACACTGACGAGGCCGTGACCAAGCCCCTCCGCGCCGACGCACGCCGAAACCGTGAGCGGCTGGTGGAGGTGGCGGTCGAGGCCTTCTCGACGCCGGGGCGAGACGTCTCCCTCGAGGCGATCGCGAAGGCCGCCGGCGTCGGCATCGGCACCCTCTACCGGCACTTCCCCACGCGGGAGGCGCTGGTCGAGGCGGCCTACCGCAGCGAGGTCGCGCGGCTCTGCGACGCCGTCCCCGGCCTGCTGGAGAACGCGCCGCCCGAGGTCGCGATGCGGGCCTGGATGGACCGGTTCGTCGAGTACATGACCGCCAAGCGCGGCATGCTGGACACGCTGCGCGCGATCATCGCCTCCGGCGGGGACCCCTTCACCGAGACCAAGGGCCGGCTGCGCACGGCCGTCGGGGATCTCGTGGGCGCGGGCGCCGCGGCGGGCACGCTCCGGGCGGACGTCGACCCCGCGGACGTGCTGGCCGCCGTCTCCGGGGTCACGCTCACCACGGCCGACCGCGAGCAGGCGGGCCGCCTGCTCGACCTGATCATGGACGGGCTCAGGGCGCCAGGGACTCGATGACCCGGGCCGCGCTGCCGCCGAGCGGGGCGAGGACCGGGGTGGTCACGCCCGCCTCCACGTAGGCCCGCACCTGCTCGCGCACCGACTCCGCGGGGCCGTGCAGGACCAGGGCGTCGACGACCGAGTCGGGGATCGCGGCGAGCGCCCCGGCCCGGTCCCCGGAGGCCCAGGCCCGCCACATCGGCGTCAGCTCGGTGCGGCCGAGCCATTCGTGGAAGGCCCGGTAGACCGGCACGTTCAGGTAGGCCGCGATCGCCCGCCGCGCGATGGCGCGGGCCTCGTCGGCGGGCACGTCCGGCAGCACGAAGATCCGGGCGACGATCTCGGCCCCCGGCTTGCCGTAGTCCCGGACGTGTGGGGCCACGGCCTTGACGTCCGCGCTGGTCAGCCAGTTGACGATCGCCCCGTCGCCGTGCCGGCCCGCCAGCGTGAGCATGCCCGGCCGCAGCGCCGCGACCAGCACCGGCGGCGCGGGCTCGGGGGCCTCGGCGAGCCGGAAGCCCTGCACGGAGAAGGAGTCCCACTCGCCGGTGACCTTCTCGCCGGTGAAGGCCCGGCGCAGGAAGTCCAGCAGGTCCCTGACCCGCTTGTAGGGCTCCACGAACGGGATCCCGTTCCAGCGCTCCACGATCACGTCCGAGGACGTGCCGATCCCGAGCGCGAACCGGCCCGGCGCCAGGCTCGCGAGGGTGGCCGCGGACTGCGCGAGCAGCGCCGGACCGCGGGTGAAGGCGGGCACGATCGCGGTCCCGAGGCGCAGCGTCGGGGCCCACTCCGCCGCGAGGGTGAGTGGGGTGAAGGCGTCGGCCCCGTCCGCCTCGGCACTCCAGACGTCCGTGTACCCCAGATCGGGCAGCGCCCGGATCAGCTCGCGCTGCTCTCGCAGCGGGACACCGGACAACGGCACCGTGATACCCCAACGCTGTGGCACCCGGTCACCGTAGATCAGGACCGCCCGACCCGGCGGCCCGCCACCGGGCGACCACGTCCTCGGGGTCCGCCCGCCGCAGGGGTAGGACCGGCCCCCGCGGGGTTCGGACGTAGTCCACGACCCGGCCGTTCAGCTCGGCCACCACCTCGCGCACCGCGCGCTCGCTCGACAGGTCGCGCACGGTCTCCGGGAGCCGCTCGAGCTCCTTGCGCAGCTGGAGGCCGACCGGCAGCAGCGCGTCCGACGGGACGCCCTCGCGGCGGACGTACCGCCGCACCCACCAGTCCTCGGAGGTGTCCGAGAGGCCGGCGAGCGGACGGCCCTTGCCCGGCAGGTCGTCGAACTCGCCCCGCTCGACTGCCTCGCGGATCGCCTTCTCGACCGCGGACTCGTACGCCATGCCGTCGACGATACGACTTCTCGCCCCATGATCGACACGCTAATGTCCTGCTCATGAGCCCTGTGGACGAGATCCTCAGCCAGGTGTCGCTCGGCGATCTCGCCGCCCGACTGGGCGTCGACGAGGCGACCGCGGAGTCCGCCGCACGATCGGCCCTGCCCGCCCTCCTGGGCGGCATCCAGGCCAACGCGGGCGATCCCGCCCGGGCCGCCTCGTTCGCCGCCGCGGTCCAGCAGCACGACGACACGCTGATCGACGGCGGGGTCGACCTCGCCGACGTCGACACCGCGGACGGCGAGAAGATCGTCGGCCACGTGTTCGGCGACCAGCGCTCGCAGGTCGTCAACCAGCTGGGTGGCCTGGGGCCGCTCGGCGGTGCGGCGGGTGCCGCGCCCGCCCAGGCGCAGGGCGCGCTCGGCGGCGAGGGCGGCTCCGGGCTGATCGCCAAGCTCCTCCCGATCCTGGCCCCGATCGTCATGTCCTACCTGGCCAAGAAGCTGGCGGGCGGCGCGCAGGGCGGCGGCGGCCTGCCCGGCGCCGGGGGCGGCGCGGGCGGCGGCCTGGGCGACCTGCTCGGCGGGATCCTGGGTGGTGCGGGCGGCGGCCAGCAGGGCGGCGGTGTGCTGGGCGGCGGCCTGGGCGATCTCCTCGGCGGCCTGCTCGGAGGCGGCCGCAAGTAACCGCTCCATCATGCCTCGTCAGAGGATGGTCGCCGCGTCGCAGGCGATGCCGTAGAGGGCTGCGCGGACGTCCGCGGCGCGGGTCCAGCCCCGGTGCTCCCACTCCTCGCCCGCGAGCGAGTCGCCCGCGAAGAGCAGGTGCGCGAGGCGGACGTCGCGGTGGCGGGCCACGGCGATCAGGGCGGACGCCTCCATGTCGACGACCACGCAGTCCTCCGCGACCCGCCGCTCGACGCGGCTGCGCGTCTCGCGGAAGACGGCGTCCGTGGTCCAGGTGCGGGCCACGACGTGCGGGACGTTCCCGAGCGCCGCGACGAGTGCCGCGATCCCGGCGGGGTCGGCCTCGACGACCCGGCCCGCGGGCAGGTAGTGGAAGGACGTGCCCTCGTCCCGCAATGCGGACCCCACGACGACCGCGTGCCCGACCGTGAGCTCCGGGACGAGCGACCCCGCGCCGCCGACCGCCACCGCGGCGCGCACCCCGAGCGCGACCAGCTCCTCGAAGAAGATCACCGACAGCGGGGCGCCGACGCCGGGCTGCACGACCGCGACCTCCGCGCCGTCGACCTCCACGACGTGAACCGGCCACGGGCCGAGCTCGGAGGACAGGTGGACCGTCCGGACCGGGTCCACGGCCGCGACGACCTCGGGGAAGAAGCAGAGCACCGCCCGCTCGGGCAGGGTCACCCCGCGCGGGACGACGCGGTGCGGGTCGAGCAGGGCGGGGCGGCCCAGGTCGTCCTCGAGCAGGGGGAGGTCCACGCGGAGATCGTCGCATCCGGCGGGCTCGGGTGACGGTCTCGTGCGCGAGCCGGCACGGTGGGTCGTCGACGTCGGGCGGAATGTTGCGCGTGCAACTACCGTTGACGACGACACCACGACCGAAAGGGGAGTCCGATGCCGCAGCCCGAGGGAGCCGAGCTCGAGGCGGTCCGCGCCCGGCGCAAGGACCTGCGCGACAGGTACCTCCAGGCGCCCGCCGACCGCGCGCCGACGACGGTGCAGGGTGTCCACCACATCGCGCTGATCTGCAAGGACGTCGAGGAGACGATCCGGTTCTACCAGGAGGTGCTGGGCTTCCCGCTCGTCGAGCTGGTGGAGAACCGGGACTACGCGGGGTCGAGCCACTTCTTCTTCGACATCGGGGCGGGCAACCTGCTCGGGTTCTTCGACTTCCCCGGCCACGACCACCCGGCGTTCAGCGAGACGATCGGGGCCGTGCAGCACCTCGCGCTGTCCACCTCGCCCGAGGAGTTCGAGAAGGCCAAGGCCCGACTCGACGCGGCGGGGATCGAGTACCTCGGCCCGGACCGTGGCGTGGACAACAGTCTCTACATCCGGGATCCCAACGGGGTGGGCCTGGAGTTCTACCGGGAGGAGCTCGGTCGCTTCGAGGGCGAGCCGCTGCTCGGCTGAGCCGTGGGACCGGCGGGCGCTGATTCCGACACACCGGGCAACCGGCGGGTGGTTCGCGCGTCCTAGGGATGAGGGACGGGTACGGCCGTCTCGCTACCGTGGGCTCGCACCGGGACCACCAGACGTCGGGAGAGGGCGCCATGACCGGACCTCGCGGACCCCAAGGCCCGCCGCCGCGCCGTGGCGGGGGTCCGGGGTGGACGAACCAGCCGCCCCGCCGCCCCGGCCCGCCGCCCGGGTACCAGGGCGAGGGCCCGACGCGGCGGATCCCGTCGAACCAGCCGCCGCCCCACACCCGGGTGATGCCCTCCGGCCCGCCGCCCCGCCAGGAGTATCGGCCGCCGGTGCAGACCAGGGCGCCGAAGGTGCGCAAGCCCCGCCGCTGGGGGCGGCGGATCAAGTGGATCGCGCTGGCGCTGCTGGTCGCGCTCGTGGGCTGGGGCGTGTACCTCGACCAGAACATGAACCGGGTCGAGGCGCTGCCCGCGGGGTCGACGGCGGAGTCGTCCGGCACGAACTGGCTGATCGTCGGCTCCGACAGCCGCGCGGACCTCTCCGCGGAGGACGAGGAGCGGCTCGGCACGGGAGACGCCGCGGGCCAGCGCACCGACACGATCATGCTGCTGCACTCCGGCAGCTCGGGATCGGTGCTGGTCAGCCTGCCGCGGGACTCGTACGTGCCGATCGACGGGCACGGGACGAACAAGCTGAACGCGGCGTACGCCTTCGGCGGCCCGCAGCTGCTGATCTCGACGGTGGAGGCCGCCACCGGCCTGCACATCGACCACTACGCCGAGATCGGGTTCGGCGGGTTCGTCGACGCCGTGGACGCCATCGGCGGGGTGGACCTCTGCGTGCCGCGGGCGATCAAGGATCCGAAGGCGGCCCTGGACATCCAGGCGGGCTGCCAGGAGCTCGACGGGCAGACCGCGCTCGGCTACGTCCGCACCCGGGCGACGGCGGGCTCGGACTTCGACCGGGTGCAGCGCCAGCGGGAGTTCCTGTCGGCGCTGATCGCGAAGGCCACGAGCCCCACCACGCTGGTCAACCCGTTCCGCGTCGTGCCGCTGGCGGACGCCAT
This sequence comes from Pseudonocardia oroxyli, assembly GCF_900102195.1. Taxonomy (GTDB): domain Bacteria; phylum Actinomycetota; class Actinomycetes; order Mycobacteriales; family Pseudonocardiaceae; genus Pseudonocardia; species Pseudonocardia oroxyli. Next base: position 174,593 of record NZ_FNBE01000012.1, on the reverse strand, counting down.
GACGGGCCTGATCACGGTCGACTCCAGCGACCACATCTGGAACATCGCGCAGCTCGGCCTGGCCATGCGCGGGGTGACGAACGGCGGCGTCGCCACCACGGTCCCGGTCGGCGGCACCCCGACGATCGGCGGCCAGTCGGTGGTCAGGTGGGACCGGGACCGGGCGAGCCAGCTGTTCGACAGCCTGCAGAAGGACCAGACCCCGCCGGAGTCCGCCCACGGCCCGTGAGTGGCGATAGTCGCTCCAGCGACCATCGCCACTCACGGGGGTCAGGCGGTGCGGCGTTTGCGGGTCGTCGCGGGCTTGTCCTCCTCGGAGGACTCCTTCTTCCGGCGCGCCGCGGGCTTGCGCGCGGGCTTCTTCTCGGGCTCGGGTTCGGGCTCCGGGTCGGCCTTCGCCCCCGCCTTGCCCTTGGCCGCCTCGACGCTGGCCTGGAGGGCGGAGAGCAGGTCGGTCATGGAGTCGCCCTCGTCCTCCTTCTTCGCCTCGACGGGGGCGGGGCGGGCGTCGCCGTGCTCCTTCTTCGACTCGATCAGCTCCAGCACCGCGTCCCGGTACTCGTCGTGGAAATCGGCCGAGTCGAAGTCCGCGCCCATGCTCTCGACCAGCGAGGACGCCATCTTGAGCTCCTGCGGCTTGAGGTCGACGTCCTGGTCGAGGATGTCGAACGCGGGCTCGCGGACCTCGTCCGGCCACAGCATGGTCTGCAGCACGATCACCTTGTCCCGCACCCGCAGCAGGGCGAGCGACTCCCGCTGCCGCAGCGCGAACCGCACGACCGCCATCCGGTCGGTCTCGGCGAGCGCCTCGCGCAGCAGCGCGTAGGGCTTGGCGGCCTTCGTCTCGGGCTCGAGGTAGTAGGCCTTGTCGAACAGCATCGGGTCGATCTGGTCCGCGGGCACGAACTCGATGACGTCGATCTCGTGGCCGGAGGCGACCGGCAGCGAGTCGAGGTCCGACTCGTCGAGCGTGATGAGCTCGCCGTCCTCGGTCTCGTACCCCTTCACGATGTCCGCGTACTCCACGACCTCGCCGCACACGGTGCACGTGCGCTTGTAGCGGATCCGGCCGCCGTCCGCGCCGTGGACCTGGTGGAACCGGACGTCGTGGTTCGTCGTGGCCGAGTACAGCTTGATGGGCACGGAGACCAGCCCGAAAGACACGGCACCGCTCCACATCGCACGCATGGTGACAGCATGACGGGGTGCAGCCCATGCTCGCCACTCCCGGCACCCTCCCGACGGGGCCGGAGTGGGTCTACGAGGTCAAGTGGGACGGCATGCGGCTGCTCGCGGACGTGGCCGACGGGGTCCTGCACCTGCTCACCCGGGGCGGGCGGGACGTCACCGCGAGCTTCCCGGAGCTGGCGGCGCTGACCACGGTCGCACCGGACGTGCTGCTCGACGGCGAGGTCGTCCTCCTGCAGGACGGCGTGCCGAGCTTCGCGGCCCTGGCCGACCGGCTGCACCGGCCGGTCCCGCGCCCGCGCACGCCGGTCACCTTCATGGTGTTCGACGTGCTGCGGCTCTACGGGGTCCCGATCGAGGAGCGTCCGCTGCACGAACGCCGGGCGACCCTCGAGCGGCTCGACACCTCGGGCGTCCCCACCCTGGCGTTGTCACCGACCTATACCGACGGACGGGCGTTGTGGGAGGCGACCGCGCGGCGCGGCATGGAGGGCGTCGTGGCGAAGCGGCGCGACGCGCCCTACGGCGGCCCCGGCTGGGTGAAGGTGACCCACCGCCACACCCAGACCTGCCTGGTCGGCGGCTGGCGGCCGGGGCGGGGAGTGCTGCTCCTGGGCGTGCCCGACGGCGACGCGCTCGCCTACGTCGGCCGGGTCGACGCCCGGACCGCCGAACAGACCCTGTCCGACCTGCTCAGCGGCAGTGAGCGGGCGTCCGCGCCCTTCGCCGAGCGGCCGCCGCGGGCGGACGCGGCCGGGGTGCACTGGTACGAGCCGGTCGTCGCCGTGGAGGTCGCGCACCTGGGCTGGACGGCCGAGGGCAGGCTGCGCGAGCCCGCCTTCCGGGGGGTGCGGGCGGACGTCGAGCCGGAGGAGGTCCGCCGGGAGGGCTAGTGCCTCGGGGGCGCCGGGGTGTTTGATGGCGCACGATCACGAATGCTCGAGAAGGGGGCACCACCGTGGTGGATTTCGACGCGCTCAAGGGTCAGGCCGAGAAGCTGGTGAACGAGCACGGCGAGGCGATCGAGCAGGGTGCCGAGAAGGTGGGCGAGATCGTCAAGGAGAGGTTCGGGCACGCCGAGCAGGTCGACGCGGTCGTCGACAAGATCAAGGACTTCGTCCCCGACCAGCCCGCGTCCTAGCCACACTCGGCCGATCCCGGGCGGTGCGCCCGGGCCTCCCGCTCCCTACGGTGGTGTCGATGACGACCATGCTCACCTGGCAGGCCGAGGGCAGGCCGGGCCTCGAGGGGGTCCGGGTGCACTTCGGTCCCGGCCCGCTCGGGTTCCGGGCGCTCGGCCGGATCGTGCGCCCGGATCCCTCCGGCGACCTCACGGCCTCCTACAACCTCGTCGTGCGCGAGGACGGCACGCTCCTGCGGCTGTCCGTCACCGCGGCCACGATGGCCGCCGAGAAGCACCTCACGATCCAGCGCACCGACGACGGCTTCTGGCTGCTCGACGACGGGTCCGGCTCGACCCGCGCGGACTTCGACGGCGCCGTGGACCTGGACCTGGAGTTCAGCCCGCTGTTCAACTCGCTGCCGATCCGCAGGCTGGGCCTGCACCGGGAGGCGGGTGCGGTCGAGGTGCCGATGGTGTTCGTGTCCTTGCCGGACCTCACGGTCACCACGGCCGTGCAGGAGTACCGGACGCTGCGGGTGGGTGCGGGTGACGTCCCGGCGCAGGTCGGGTTCACCTGGGAGGACTTCTCGGCGGACCTGGCGGTGGACGTCGACGGCTTCGTGATCTCCTACCCCGGTCTGGCCGCGCTGCTGTCCAGCGAGCGGGTGGACGCGGCCACGGCGTAGCCCGCGCGGCCGCCCGGGTCAGCTCCGCACCGCCGCCACGGCCTGCGCGAAGTGGGCGGCGAGGACCCCGCCCTCGGCGACCCACCGGTCGGTCGCGACGTCCAGGCAGGCCAGCGCCGCGGCGGCGATCGCGCCCGCCGCCGACTCGCCCACCGGCGCGCTCTCCGGGCGGGCCGCCAGCTCCGGGGTGAACAGGTCCACCCAGCCCTGGTGCTTCTCGGCGCGCCGGGCCCGCAGCGCCGGGGTCTCCACGCACATCCGGCCGATGGCCCGCTCCCGCGCGGGGTCCCACTCCGGCGCCGACTCCAGTTCGTCCGCCACGGCGAGCACGGCCGCCCACGGCCCTTCGGTGCGCGGGCGGGCGCGCAGCGCCGCGGCGATGCTCTCGCCCGTGCCCGCGACGGAGCGCAGCACGAGGTCCTCCTTCGTGCCGAAGTACCGGAACAGCGACCGCCGCGAGATGCCGGCGCGGGTCGCGATCTCGTCCATCGTCACCGCGTCGAACCCGTGCTCGACGAACAGGTCCATGGCGGCCGCCGCGATGTCGTCCTGCACGGTCCGCCGGGTCTGCTCCCACAAGCTCACGACCCCAGCGTAACTCACGATGCCAACCTGGCACCCAGTGTCAGGCGGGCATACAGTGCACACATGGATCACCGCAGCCAGACCGTCCTCATCACCGGCGCCAGCTCGGGCATCGGCGCGGCCTTCGCGCGCGAGGTCGCCCGTCGCGGGTCGGACCTCGTGCTCGTCGCGCGTCGGGCCGAGCGCCTCGAGGCCCTCGCCGCCGAGCTGTCCGACGTCACGGTGCACGTCATCCCCCTCGACCTCGGCCGACCCGAGGCGCCCGCGGAGCTGCTCGCCGAGGTCGACCGGCGCGGCATCGAGGTCACCGCGCTGGTCAACAACGCCGGGTTCGGCGACCACGGGCAGGTCCACGCGCAGGACCCGGACCGGCTGCAGCAGATGGTGCAGCTGAACGTCGGGACCCTGGTGGGCCTGAGCCGAGCGTTCCTGCCGCGGCTGCGGGCGGGCACGGGCTACCTGGTCAACGTCGCGAGCGTGGCCGCGTACCAGCCGATCCCGAACATGGCGGTGTACGCCGCGTCGAAGGCCTTCGTGCTGAGCTTCACCGAGGCGCTCTGGTACGAGACCAGGGGAAGCGACCTGCGGGTGCTGTGCCTGTCCCCGGGGCTGACCAGCACCGAGTTCCTCGACGTCGCGGGGGACGCCGCGGCGGGCCGGGCGACGGCGATGCAGACCCCGGAGCAGGTCGTGGCCACCGCCCTGCACGCCCTGGACGGCCGCTCGACCCCGAGCGTGGTGTCGGGTCGGGTCAACCGGGTGACCTCGAACCTGCACCGGCTGTTCCCGCGGCGGCTCGGCGTCGAGCTGACCGCCCGGGTGACGGCGAGCGGGGAGCCCGCTACTTCCAGCCGCTGACCACGTCTCCCCGGCGGCCGAGCTCGCGGAGCTCCGCCAGGGCGTTCGGGCCCTCGAGCGACACGGCGAGCCCGAGCGGCTCGCGGGTGGACTTCCAGCGCTGCCGCGCGAGGTAGCCCGCCTCGACGGTCGCCTTGAGCCCGCCCGTGGAGGCCAGCGCCCCGCGCATGACGCCGAGGCGGCCCAGCGCCTCGTCGACCGCGGCGAGCAGGGCGGGCCGGTTGCCCTCGCACATCGCCAGGGTCAGCTCCGGCCGCGTGCCCGCCACCCGGGTCCCGTCGGCGAACGAGCTCGCGGACAGGGCGAGCGCCAGGTCGTCGTCCGGGTCCCCGGCGCCGACGCTCGCCAGGACCGCCGCGAGCAGGTGCGGCAGGTGCGAGATCCGCGCGACGGCGAGATCGTGCTCGTCGGACGCCGCGGGCACGACCCGGGACCCGCAGGCCCAGGCCAGCTCGGCGACGTCCCGCCACACCTCGAGGTCCACCCCGTCGTCGGCGATGACGACCCATGCGGCGTCCCGGAACAGCGCGCCGTCCCCCGCGGCCCAACCGGACTCCGAGGTTCCGGCCATCGGGTGCCCGCCGACGTACCGGGCCCGCGGGGCGTAGGTGGTGACCAGGTCCTGCACCGCCACCTTCACACTCACGGCGTCGGTGAGCCGGACCGTCGGGGCGACGGCGTCGACCCGGGTCAGGATCTGCTCGACGGCCGGGAGCGGCACGGCGACGACGACCAGGGCGTCGGCGTCCGCGGCCTTGCGCAGCGCGGCGTCCAGGTCGGTGTCGACGTCGAACCCGTCCGCCTGCGCGGCGGCCGCCGTGCCGGTCGACCAGGCGACGCCCCACACCTCCCGACCCGCCGCGGCCGCGGCCCGCATCAACGATCCGCCGATCAGCCCGGTCCCGACGACACACAGCGCCCGCATGGCGGAGCAGCGTAGCGCCCACCCGTCATCGAGCCGTGAGCGGCGATGGTCGCTCTAGCGACTCCGCTCGCCCACCCCGCCGCCTCCGGCGGCTGCCGACCCCCGGCCGCCGCTCACGGGTTCAGGTGAGGTCGAGCTGCACGTCGTAGTCGCGGAGCCAGGCGTCCAGGTCGAGGACGCGTTCGAGCTGGGTGCGGGCGCCCATGTCGTGGGTGCCCGTCATCGGACCGTCGATGCGGGCGGCGACCCGGGCCCGGTCGATCAGCGGCTCGACGGGGGACCCGTGGCGGAGCAGGTCGGCGGCGCGTTCGCGCAGCGCCTTCTCGTAGGTCTCGTCCTGGGTGGACGGGTAGGGGCTCTTCACCCGCTGCACCACCGACTCCGGCAGCAGGTCCTTCGTGGCGTGCCGGAGCAGGCTCTTCTCGCGGCCGTCGAAGGTCTTGTGCGACCACGGCGTGCCGAACACGTACTCGACGAGCCGGTGGTCGCAGAACGGCACGCGCACCTCCAGGCCCACGGCCATGCTCATCCGGTCCTTGCGGTCGAGCAGGGTGGGCAGGAAGCGGGTCAGGTAGAGGTAGCAGATCTCGCGCATCCGGCGTTCGTGCGGATCGTTCGCCGCGGGACCGGTCAGCTCGGGAACCTCGGACAGCGCGCGGCGGTACTGCGCATCGACGTAGTCGTCGAGGTCCAGATCCACCGCCAGCAGGCTCGGGCCCTGCTTCATCATCCGGCCCGCGATCCACGGGAAGGTGTCCGCGGCGACGGTGTCCGCGTCGTGGAAGTCCCGGTAGCCGCCGAAGACCTCGTCGGCGGACTCGCCGGACAGCGCCACCGTCGACTGCGCGCGGACCGCCTTGAACAGCAGGTAGAGCGAGGAGTCCATGTCCCCGATGCCCGCCGGGATGTCGCGGGCGTGCAGCGTCGCGGACCGGACGGCCGGGTCCATCAGCTGGTCGGTGGTCAGGCGGATGTCGGTGTGGTCGGTCCCGACGTACTCGGCGACCTCGCGGACGTACGGAGCGTCGGGCGTGCCCCGGACGTCGTCGGGGGTGAAGTCCTCCTCGTAGCCGGTGAAGTCCACCGCGAACGACCGCACGGCGCCGTCGGTGTACTGCTGGGCGAGCGCGGTCAGGGCGCTGGAGTCGAGGCCGCCGGAGAGCAGCGTGCCCAGCGGGACGTCCGCGATCAGCTGGCGCTTCGCGGTGTCGTCGAGCAGCTCGCGCACCCGCCGGACCGTGGTCGGGACGTCGTCGGTGTGGCCGGTGTCCTGCAGCTGCCAGTACCGCTCCTCCCGGACCCCGGCGCGGGACACCCGCACCAGGTGACCGGGCGGGACCTCGCGCAGTCCGGCGAACACGGCGTTGGACGGGTCGTGGACCCAGCTCAGCAACCGGCGCAGACCGTCGCGGGTCACCCGCCGCTCCACCGCCGGGTCGGCCAGGATCGCCTTGGGCTCGGAGCCGAACCGGACGCCGTCGGCGGTGGGCAGGTAGTACAGCGGCTTGACGCCGAGTCGGTCCCTGACCAGCAGCAGCTCCTCCGCCTGCGGGTCCCAGACGGCGTAGGCGAACATCCCGTTCAGGCGGCGGACCGCGTCGGCACCCCAGTCGCGGTGCGCGCGGAGCACGACCTCGGTGTCGCTGTCGGTCCGCCACGGGCCGCCGAGCTCCGCGCGCAGCTCGCGGAAGTTGTAGGTCTCTCCGGAGTAGACGATCGCGAGCTCGGGCTCACCGTCCCGGCGCGCGTCGAGCCGCATCGGCTGCGCGCCGCCGGGGAGGTCGATCACGGCGAGCCTGCGGTGGCCGAGGGCGGCGTGCCGGTCCACCCAGGTGCCTTCGGCGTCCGGGCCCCGGCAGGACATCGTCGCCGTCATCGCGTCGAGGACCGCACGTCGCTCCGGCGCGCGCTGGTCCGCTCGGAAGTCGACCCACCCGCAGATGCCGCACATGCCTGCCGCCTTTCGTCGCAATCTGTTACGCCTGTGTTACTCGATTGCAAGACGAAACGTTGCTCAATGCAACAGCAGCAACGGTGTTACGCGGTGAGGTCGATCACTGGCTCAGCGTTCGAGCACGCCCGCGACGCGCAGGATCCCGCGCTCCTCCAGGCGGCGGCCGACGATCTGGACACCGGCGGGCAGGCCCTCGTCCGGAGCCGGGACGGAGATCGCCGGCCAGCCGGTCAGGTTGAAGGGGCAGGTCAGGTCCAGCAGGTCCGTGCGGACCGGATGGCCCTGCGGGGTCCGCCGCTCGCCGATCGGGGTCGCGCGCAGCCGCGTCGTCGGGGCGATCAGCACGTCCATGTCGGCGGTGGCCGCCGCGAACTCGGCCGTCAGCCGACGACGGGTGCGCTGGGCCGCCACGTACCGCCAGGCGGGTGCGTCCGCGACCGCGCCGAGCCGCTCCGCCGTCTCGGGCTGGTAGGGGGCGCCGTCGGCGAGCCACCGGCGGTGCGTGGCGTAGGCCTCGGCGCTGACGATGTCCGCATAGACCCCGGCGAGCTCCGCGACGAAGGGCGTCCGGATCTCGAAGATCTCCGCACCCGCCTTCTCGAGCAGCCGGATCGAGGCGTCCAGCGAGAAGTCGTGGGCGTGCCAGTACTCGTCGACCAGCACGCCGACGTGCGCGCCGGAGATCCCGGGCGGCTGGATGCCGCCGCCGGTCCCGTCCGGGCGGGACAGCACGTCCCACGCGACCGCGGCCGAGTGCGTGTCGGCGGCCAGGACCCCGACGGTGTCCAGGGTCTCGGCCAGCGGGAACACCCCCTCGGTCGACAGCACGCCGAACTCGGGCTTGAGTCCGACCACCCCGCAGAGCGCGGCGGGGGTGCGCACGCTGGCGCCGGTGTCGGTGCCGAGCGCGAGCGGCACGTACCCGGCCGCGACGGCCGCCGCGGACCCGGAGGACGAGCCGCCGGTGATCCGGGTGGGGTCGTGCGGGTTGCGCGTCGGGCCCGCGGCCGAGACGTCCCCGGTGGTGCCGTAGGCGAACTCGTGCGTCGCGAGCTTGCCGACGATCACCGCGCCCGCCTCGCGCAGCCGGGTGATCACGGGGCCCTCGCCTTCGGCGGGGGTGTCCGCGGTGACGGCCGAGCCCGCCCGCGTGGGCAGCCCGACGACGTCGAACAGGTCCTTCACCCCCACCGCGACCCCGTGCAGCGGGCCGCGCCACTCGTGGCGGGCCAGCTCGGCGGCCCGTTCCTCGGCCACCCGCTCCGCGTCCGGCGCGATCGCGACCACGGCGTTCAGCGGGTCGTCGCGGAGCCTGGCCAGCGTCTCGCGCACGTGCTCGACGGGGGAGAGCTCCCCGGAACGCAGGGCCAGGGACAGATCGCGGACGCTCAGCACACCCCGATCTCACCCCATGGCGAGGGCGGCGTAGAGGGCGACCCCGGCGGGCATGGCCGACTCGTCGAAGCGGACGCGGGCGGAGTGGTTGGGCGCGGCCTCGTGCGGCGCGGTCCCGGGCGGGCAGGCACCCAGGAACGCCAGCGCGCCGGGCACCTTCTGCAGGACGTACGCGAAGTCCTCCGCGCCCATGATCGGGGTCGGCATGGTGTGCACCCGGGTGTCGCCGAGCAGCCGCCTGCCGGTGTCCGCGAGCCGCGCGGTGGCCGCCGGGTCGTTGACCGTGACGGGGTAGCCGGGCTCGATCGCGACCTGCGCCGTGCAGTCGTGGGCGAGGGCGGTGTGGGTGCAGACCCGCTCGATCTCCCGGCACACGGCCCGTCGGACGGGCTCGGCCATCGTCCGCAGCGTGCCCTCCAGCTCGGCGGTCTCCGGGATGACGTTGTCCGTGGTCCCGGCCGTGATCCGGCTGACGGTGAGCACGGTGGGATCGTGCGCGTCCACCTTCCGGGTGATCATCGTCTGGAGCGCGCCGACCATCGCGGCGGCCGCCGGGACCGGGTCGACGGCGTGGTGCGGGGCCGAGGCGTGCCCGCCGCGGCCGGTGACCGTGACCCGCAGGACGTCCGCGGCCGCCATGATCGGGCCGGGCCGCAGGTGCAGTTCACCGGTCGGCATGGTCGCGCTGACGTGCAGCGCGAACGCCGCGTCCGGACGTCCGCCGGGACCGTGCCGCGCCAGCAGCCCCTCGTCGATCATGTGGCGGGCGCCGTGGAAGCCCTCCTCGCCGGGCTGGAACATCAACACGACCCGGCCGGAGATCTCCTCCCGCCGCTCGCAGAGCAGCCGCGCCGCGCCCGCCAGCATCGCGACGTGCAGGTCGTGGCCGCACGCGTGCATCCGGCCCGGGACCTCCGACGCGAACGCGACGCCCGCGCCCTCCTGTACCGGCAGCGCGTCCATGTCCGCGCGCAGCAACGTCGTCCGGCCCCGGCGCGCGCCGTCGAGGACGGCGACCACGGAGGTGAGGTCGCGGCCCCGGTGCAGGGTCAACGGCAGGTCCGCCAGCTCCGCGATCAGCAGGTCGCGGGTGTGCGGCAGCCGGAGCCCGAGCTCGGGCTGTCGGTGCAGCGCCCTGCGGAACGCGACCGTGCGCGGCTGCAACGCCCGGGCGGCGCCGAGGAGAGCGGCCGGTGAACTCGGCAGCGCGCGCTGGAGGTCGGGCATCCCCCGATCCTGTCACCGCGGTGACGTCCACCCGAATTGTGGTTTGTACCACACCGGAAAGCGGCCTACCGTGGGGACATGCCCGTGCAGAGCGTCGAGGCGCCGACCCAGGTGAAGGGTTCGTCGCTGCCCGGATACGCGGTCGCCGCGATCCGCGAGGAGGGGCGCTGGCGCTGTGTCCGCCTGGAACCGGACGCGCTCGTCGACCTCGACGCGGCGATCACCGAGCTGCGCGGGCTGCGCTCCACCGGCGCGGTCGTCGGCCTGCTGGACGTGGACGACGAGTTCTTCGTGCTGCTGCGCCCGGTCCCCGGCGGCGTCACCCTGATGGTGTCCGACGCCGCGGCCGCCCTGGACTACGACGTGGCCGCGGACGTGCTCGACCTGCTGCGGATCGACCTCCCCCCGGACGAGGACGCCCTCGACGACGACCCCTGGCCCGAGGGGGACCTGGCGATCCTCGCCGACTTCGGCCTGCCCGCCGAGGAGCTGCACATCCTCGCGGGCGAGCTCGAGCTCTACCCGGACGAGCAGCTGGCCGTGATCGGCCGCCGCTGCGGGTTCGGCGACCAGCTCGCCGCCCTCGTCGGGCGCTGACCGCGACTCCCGCACGCGGGAGTCCCCTCTCGAACACGCGAGTCGGACATCGGGGCGGTGCGAGTCGGACGCGCGGCATCATGGGCGCGTGCACCCCACCCCGACCGACGTGGCGCTGCTCGGCCGCGCCCTCGACGTCGCGCGGGGGGCCCTCGCCAGTGGCGACGTGCCGATCGGGGCCGTGGTGGTCGACGCCGACGGCCGCGAGCTCGCGGCCGCGGCCAATGCCCGGGAGGCCCTCGGCGATCCCACCGCCCACGCCGAGGTGCTGGCCCTGCGCGCGGCGGCGGCGGTGCGGGGGGAGTGGCGGTTGGCCGGCTGCACCCTCGCGGTGACCGTCGAGCCCTGCACGATGTGCGCGGGCGCGCTCGTCCTCGCCCGGGTCGAGCGGGTGGTGTTCGGCGCTTGGGAGCCGAAGACGGGCGCGGCGGGCTCGCTGTGGGACGTCCTGCGCGACCGGCGGCTCACCCACCGACCCGAGGTCGTGGGCGGGGTCCGGGCCGAGGAGGCCGCCGACCTGCTGCGCGGGTTCTTCGCGGGGGGCCTGCGGGACTGAGCGGCCGGGCTTGTAACCTTGTCGGCGGTAGCGTGTCCGAGCGGCCGAAGGAGCGCGCCTCGAAAGCGCGTGAGGTGCAAGCCTCCGTGGGTTCAAATCCCACCGCTACCGCCAGCCCTGCCAGGGCGAACGCCGGGCCTCCCACGCGGGAGCGCCCGGCGTTCTCGTCTCCGGTCTCGGTCCGCGCCCAGGAGGGGCGTCCTGCGTCTCGGCGCGTCATGCAGCTCCCGCGGTGGCGCGCAGCGAGGTCGGGAACGCCGGGTGGGCGGCCAGCGCGGTGATCTCGATCGAGTGGTAGCGGAAGATCGGCAGCGTCCGGAGTGACGCATCGAGCGCCTCGGGACTCTCGGCGTTCCAGATCCCCACACTGGTGCCGCTGTCGGGGAGCCGCCACAGCCACGCGATCGTGCCCGAGCCGATGAGCGCCGTCGCGACCTCGCGCTCCCGCGCCATCAGCTCGTCGCGTTCCTCGGCGGACAGCGTGGACAGTTCTCCGGTCGGCGTCGCCTTCACGAGGTAGTTCACGGTGACCCCCAGGATCGTCGAGCGACAAGGCACGCGGGATGTGATGTCGTGATGTGACATCACCGTACTGCTGATGTCGTGGTGTGTCATCACCCTGTACCGTCGACCCGTGCCGAGGTGGGAGCAGGGCAGCGAGGAGCGACTGCGGGCAGCCGCCCTGCAGCTGTTCCGCGAGCAGGGGTTCGAGGACACCAGCGTCGTCGAGATCGCGCGGCAGGCCCGGGTCACCAACCGCACGTTCTTCCGCTACTTCTCCGACAAGCGCGAGGTCCTGTTCGCCGACGCGGACGGCCTGCGCGCGGCCCTCGTGGAGCGGCTCCTGCAGGTGCCCGATGTCGCGGATCCGCTCCGGGCGGTGGTCCGGGTGCTGGCCCGGCACGACTGGGAGGGCCTCGCTCCGCGCCGTTCCCTGCGGGAGCGGCAGGCCGTCATCGCGGCCAATTCGGAGCTCCTCGAACGCGACCTGGTCAAGCAGCACGTGATGGCGCTCGGGTTCGCCGACGCCCTCGCGCGGCGGGGGGGCGACGAGCGCGCGGCGCGGGTCGCGGCCCGGGTCGGGGTCCAGGTGTTCCTGACGGCCTACGAACAGTGGCTCGAGGCGCCCGAGGGCGGCGCGGACCTGGCGCAGATCAGCGAGGACCTCCTGTCGACGCTGGGTTCACGGACGGCCGCTCGTTGACCGTGCCGCAGCGGCATGGTGTGAACTGGTCCGCATGACGGGGAGAAGGCGGCGCAAGGACTACTCGCCCGAGGAGATCGAAGAGGCCAAGCGGGCGTGGCGGGAGGCCATGCCCTGGGACCACCCGATGTCGCGCGGCGACAAGGTCCTCGTGTTCTCGACGCTCGCCGTCCTCGTGCTGATGCTCGGGTCGATGCCGTTCCGCCCCTTCCTGATCGCGGAGCACCCCATCGCGCTCAGCGCCGTCACCGGCAGCCTCTCCGCGGTCGGCGCGGGTGCGGCGTTCGCCCGGATCGGCGAGGGCGACCTGTGGCTGGTGGTCGCGGCGGGCGTGTTCGGGATGGTCAAGTTCGACTGGCTGTTCTGGTTGGCGGGGCGGCGCTGGGGCGAGAAGATCATCACGCTGTGGGCGCCGGGCGCGTTCGCGCAGCGGTTCGTCGCGCGGGTGCGGTCCTGGCCGCGCTGGGCGATGCCGCTGGCCGTCGCGGCCTCGGCCCTGCCGGGCATCCCCGCACCCGCCGTGTTCGCCGTGGCCGGGCTCTCCGGCATGCGCGTGATCCCGTTCCTGCTGGCGGACGCGCTCGGGGCCCTGGCGATGACCGGCCTGGTCGCCGGGCTCGGATACGGGATCGGGCAGCACGCGGTGGACGTCGTGCTGCTCGTGGACCGGTACGCGCTGTGGGTCACCCTCGGCCTGATCGTGCTGGTCACGGTGCGGGCGACGATGACGAGCGTCAAGCAGGACAGGGCCCGCAAGGCCGCGCAGTTCGAACAGACCGAACAGGCCGAACAGGCCGACGCGGAGAAGGAGGCCACCCGAGGTCGTGAGTGGTAAGTGGTGCTCTGGCACCACTTACCACGCACGGGCGCCGTCAGGCGCGGGTGCGCCCGCCCACTCCCGACGGGACCAGGGGAGGGCGAGGCGGTCCTCGTGCGGGGCGAGGTGGTCCAGCGGGACCGCCTCGGCGTGCCGCGCGAACACCGCCTCGACGTACCGGTGGCCGGTGTCGGGGGAGACGAACACGGTGGTGCGCTCGGCCGAGCGTTCCCACCGGGCCGCCAGGTAGGCCGCCCCGGACGACAGCCCCGCGAACACCGCGTGCTCCCGCAGCAGGGCCACCACGCCGGACAGCGCGGCGCCGAAGCCCGTCCAGTGGATCACGTCGTACGCGCGGTGCCGGACGTTCCCGAACGGGATCGAGCTGCCGATGCCCGCGATCAGGATGTCCGGGTCGGCCACGCTCTCGCTGCCGAACGTCACGCTCCCGAAGGGCTGCACGCCCACGAGCCGGACCGGCCCGGTCTCGCGCAGATAGCAGGCCAACCCGCCGGTCGAGGCGCCCGACCCGACCCCGCCGACCAGCGTCAGCGGGGTCGGGCCCAGCGCCGCGCGGACGCGCTCGGCGACCGCGCGGTAGCCCAGGTAGTGGATCTCGTCGTGGTACTGGCGCATCCAGTGCAGCCGCGGGTCGGCGGCCAGGAGCTCGCGGATCCGGGCCACCCGCCGGGACTGGTCGAGCTTGAGGTCCGTCGAGCGCGGCATCCGCTCCAGGGTGGCGCCCAGCAGGCCGAGCTGGAGCTCCGTCGGCCGGTCCACCGTGGTCGACCCGACGATGTGACAGCGCAGCCCGTGGCGGTGGCAGGCCAGCGCGAGGGCCACCGCGTAGATGCCCGACGAGCTGTCCACCACCGCGTCCCCGGGGGCGACCGCGCCGGTGTCCAGCAGGTGCCGCACGGCGGCGTCCGCACTGAGCACCTTCATCGTCTCGAAGCGCAGGCAGAGCAGGTCGGGGGCGAGGCGGATCAGGTCGGGTCGGCCGAGCGCGTCGGCCGCGTGGTCGTCGATCATGCGGGCACCAGGTCGCCGACCAGGAACGCCTCGGTGACGGGCAGGCCCTCGGCCCGCAGCGCGGCCGCGGCGGGTCCGGGGTCGTCGGCCGGGTCGAGGAGCAGCCCGGCGACGTTCCCACTGTGCGCGACCTGTACGCCCAGCGCCCCCGCCCGCTCCGCGGCCCGCAGCAGCGGACCGAGGTCGGAGCGGTTCAGCCGGGCGCTCGCCGTGGCCACCCGCGCGACGCCCGCCGCGTCGCCGCGGTCCAGCGCGGCTCGCAGCCGGGCCAGCAGGATCGCGTAGGCGCGCTCGTGCCGCAGCGGCGGCGCGGTCGCGGGGGTGTCCACCGGCCCGCCCAGCATCGACCCGACGACCCGCAGCGGCGGCAGCGCGTCGGCCAGGGTCTCCAGCACGTGGCCCTCGCGGGGGGCGAAGAGCCGGACCCGGACGTCGTCGAACATCAGCGGGTCGCTCGCGGCCTCCGCCGCCACGGCGATCCGGGCGATCTCGGCGGCGGCGAGCTCGACCGCGTGGCCGCAGGCCACCGCCCGGATGGTCGCCACGACGTCCGCGGTCGAGGAACCCATCCCCAGCCCGGGGGCCACGCCGCCGGACAGCACGACCCGCCCCCCGACGCCGTCGGTGAGGCGGGCGCGGGTCAGCTCCGCGGCGCGTGCCGCCTTGGGACGGTGCCCGGGGCCGACCGTGATGCTCGGGCCCGGCCCCGGCTCGAAGCGGGCGTGCACCCGGCGGCCCGGGTACGGGAGCGTGACCAGGCCGGGGCGGAGCACGCCGTCGGCGCCGCGGAAGGCGCCCTGCAGGAGCTCGCCGTGGTGACACGGACAGGACCCGCTCACGGCTGGGCCCGGTAGCGGTAGAGCACGGTCGGGTCGGCGCTGAACTGGGAGAACGGGAACGGCTCCGCCGAGAGCGCGGTGACGCCCCGGCCGACGAACGCCCGCGCGACGGCCGCGCCGGTCTGCGCGTAGATCGTCAGCGGTATCCCGCGCGCCCGACACTGCGCGACGATCCCGTCGAAGGTGCCGTTGGCCAGCGTCATCCCGGTGGCGACGACGGCGTCGGCCCGGTCGATGACCTCCTCGGCCGAGTCCGAGACGACGTCTCCCCACTGCGTGGTCCGCAGGTCGAGATCGCACGGCAGGCACTCGGCGCCGCGGTCGCGGATCGCCGCGACCAGCGGGTTCACCACGCCGATCAGCGCGACCCTGGCGCCTTCGGGCACGTCGAGCAGGCCCGCGACGGCGGCGTCCCGCGCCACGGCCCGTTCCTCGGGCGTCCCGTCCGGCAGCGTGACGCGTTCGGGCACCGGGTCGTCGCGGAAGGGCAGCTCGGCGGCGAGCAGCGCGTCCAGGGCGGCGATCCGCACGGGATGGGGCGCGGTCTCGAGCAACGTGGTGATCGGGCTGCCGGAGAGGTCCTGGCAGGCCGCGGGATCGAGCTCACCCGCGCGCACCGAGGCGGCGCCGAACGCCCGGCCGCAGCGGACCAGCACGTAGTGGTTGCGGTAGGTCACCGCGCCGCCCGCGAGCCGGGTGCCGTGGCCGATCCAGAACACGCTGGTGGCGACCCGGTCGGTCGACTGCGCGAACAGGTCGGCGACGGAGGGGACGGTCAGGGGGGAGGGCATGGCTTAAATGGGTATCATTTTCATTAAGCGGACGACAGGGTGCCGACGGTCACGCTGGCTTTTGCGAGGTTCGTCCGGTAGACGTTCATGACAATCATGTTCACTAAGTGCGCCTTCGGGCTGAGCCTCGCGTTGCTGCTCTCGATCGTCGTGGCGATCGGGCTCGGCCCCGCCGCCGTCCCGCCGCAGGACACGCTGCGCTACCTCGGCGCCGCGCTGACCGGCGGCACGATCGCCCTCGACGAGGTGCCCGTCTACGAGATCATCTGGCAGCTGCGCACCCCGCGCGTGCTGCTCGCGGCCGTCGTCGGGGCCGGGCTCGCCGCCGTCGGGGTGGGGGTGCAGGCCCTGGTGCGCAACGCCCTCGCCGACCCGTTCGTCCTCGGGATCTCCTCGGGTGCGTCGGTCGGCGCGGTGACGGTGCTGGTCACGGGTGTGGTCGTCGGGGTCTACGCGGTGTCGCTGGGGGCCTTCCTCGGCGCGCTGACCGCCGCGGCGCTGGTCCATCTCGTGGCCCGCACCGCGAGCCCGCTGCGCCTGGTCCTCACCGGGATCGCCCTCGCCTACGCGTTCCAGGCCGCCATGGCCCTGCTCGTCTATCTCGTCCCGCAGGGCGAGTCGACCGCGACCGTCCTCTACTGGACCCTCGGCGGGTTCGGCGCCGCCACCTGGGGCGCCCTGCCGGTCGTCGCCGTGCTGGTGGTCGCGGGCCTGGTCGTGCTGCGGCGGTGGGCGGGCGATCTCGACCTGCTCGCCCTGGGCGACGAGACCGCCGTCAGCTCCGGGCTCGACGTCCGCGCCCTGCGCACCCGCCTGTTCCTGCTCACCTCCCTGATGACCGGCGCGATGGTGGCGGTCAGCGGGGCGATCGGGTTCGTGGGATTGATCGTGCCGCACCTGGTCCGCATGGTCACCGGCGCCGTGCACGGCCGGGTGCTGGTGCTCGCCCCGCTGGTCGGCGCGGTGCTGGCGGTGTGGGTGGACCTGCTGGCGCGCACCGTCGTCGCGCCGCGGGAGCTGCCGCTCGGCGTGGTCACCGCGCTGGTCGGGGTGCCGGTCTTCCTGGTCCTGCTCCGGCGCCGGGCGTACGTGTTCGGGAGCACCCGATGACGCTGTCCCTGCACGGGATCGCGGTCGCGCTCGGCGGCCGGGAGATCGTCCGCGAGCTGTCCCTGGACGTCGCCACCGGCACCGTCGTCGGGCTCGTCGGGCCCAACGGCAGCGGCAAGTCGACGGCCCTGCGCTGCGTCTACCGGGCCCTGCGGCCGGTCCGCGGCACCGTCCGGCTCGACGACGCCGACCTGAGCACGCTCCCGTTGCGGCACAGCGCCCGTCGGATCGCGGCCATGACCCAGGACAACGGCTCGGACCTCGACTTCACCGTCTCCGAGCTCGTCGCGTTGGGTCGGGCGCCGCACGGCGACCGGGACCCCACGATCGTGCGCGAGGCCATGAAGCGGGTGGGCGTGGACCACCTGGCCGACCGCGGCGTGCTGACCCTGTCCGGCGGCGAGCGCCAACGCGCGCTGGCCGCCCGCGCGCTGGCCCAGACGCCCGAGGTCCTCGTCCTCGACGAACCCACCAACCATCTCGACATCGCCCACCAGATCGGCCTGCTGGCGGCCCTGCGCGACACCGCGCTCACCGTCCTGGTCGTGCTGCACGACCTGAACCTCGCCGCAGCCGTCTGCGATCGGATCGGCGTGCTGGCGCACGGCCGCCTCGTCGCCGTCGGGCCGCCCCGCGAGGTCCTCACCCCGACCGTCCTGCGGGAGGTGTTCGGGGTCGAGGCGGAGATCGTCGCGCACCCGACCACCGGCCGCCCCCAGCTGCTGTACACCTTCTGAGGAGATCCGTTGCGCCGCTTCGTTCCCGTGTTGTTGATCCCGCTGCTGGCGGGCTGTGGTGCGCAGGTCGCCGCCCCCGCGGGCGACACCGTCACGGTGGCCCGGTGCGGGGAGCAGGTCGAGTACCGGATGCCCGAGCGGGCCGTCGCCTACGAGGGCGGCAGCGCCGACAAGCTGTTCGCGCTCGGGCTGACCGACCACGTCCTCGGCTACGTCATGCCGCCTGCCAACCCACCGGTCACCGAGTCCCCCTACGCGGCGGAGTACGCGCAGGTCGAGATGCTCAGCGACGACCTGCTCAACCGCGAGCTGGTCGTCGACGCCCGCGCCGATCTCGTCGTCGCCGGATGGCGCTCCGGGTTCTCCGACGAGCGCGGCATCACCCCCGCCCTGCTCGACGGCCTCGGCATCCAGTCGGCCATGCACACCGAGAGCTGCTGGAACTATCCCGGCTTCCCCGAGCGCGTGCCGCCGATCGAGGGACTCTACGAGGACCTGCGCAGGCTGGGCGCCATCTTCCGGGTGCCCGAGCGGGCGGCCGCGCTGATCACGGACATGCGAGCGCGGATCGCGGCGGTCGAGGCGGCCGCACCGGACGGGCAGATCCCGGTCTTCCTCTACGACTCGGGCACCGAACGCCCGGCCACGGCGGCGAACCAGGTGCCGCCCACGGACATCATGCGGGTCGCGGGCGGGCGGAACATCCTCGCCGACGTCGACGGCCGCTGGACCGACGTCGGCTGGGAGACCGTCGTCGAACGCCGACCGGAGGTCATCATGATCATGGACTACGGCACGCAGAGCGCCGAGGACAAGATCGCCTTCCTGAAGTCGCTGCCCGCGCTGCGCAGCGTGCCCGCCGTGCAGAACGACCGCTTCTTCGTGCTCGACTACAACGAGGCGATCAGCGGCCCGCGCGTCATCGACGGGGCCGAGCGCTTCGGCGCGTACCTGCGGGGGCTCGCGTGAGGTTCGCTCGACTGTGGACCGGGACGACGGCGTCCGGGCTCGCGACCTGGGCGTTGCCGTTCGTGCTCGGGCTGGGCGTGGTCGACGGGTCGCTGTCCGCGGTGGAGCTCGGGCTCGCGCTGGGGGTGCGCACGGCCGGGTTCCTGGTGGCGGTGCCGATCAGCGGCGTGCTGGCGGACCGGTACTCCCGCCGCGCGACGGTCGGATGGTCCGGCGCGGCCGCGGCGCTCGGGACGGTGCTGGTCGCCGCCGGTCTGGGGCAGCTCGCGGTGCTCCTGGTCGGCGCGGCGCTGGCCGGGGCCGGGCAGGGGGCGTGCAGGCCCGCGTTCCAGGCGCTCGTCGCCGAGGTGGTGCCGCAGGAGAAGCGGCAGTCCGCCAACGCGGCGATCACGGTGGCCGTCCGCGCCACCACACTGATCGCCCCGGCCCTGACGGCGCTGCTCGCCACCGTCGTCGAGATCGGCTGGCTGGCCCTGGGCATCGCGCTGCTCTGGGTGGTCGCAGCGGCGGTCCCGCCCCGCGGCATCGTGCGGAGTCGGGACCCGGAACGTCTCGAGGGTGCCGCTCGGGACTCGGCCGGAAGGGCCACCGCGCGGTTCCTCGCGGACTTCCGGGAGGGACTCGTCGAGGCACGCAGGCACCCCTGGTTCCTCGCCGGGCTGGGCGCCCTCACCGCGGTGATCGCGACCGGGTACTCGGCGACCGGCGTGGCGTTGCCGCTGGTCAGCGCCGAGGTCTACGGCGGCGCGACCGTCCTGGCCGCCGCGCTGACCGGGTACACCGTCGGAGCGCTGCTGGGCGGGCTGCTCATCGCGCGGATCCGTCCCCGCGCCCCCGGCCGGGCGGCGCTCGCCGGGCTGGCGGTCTACGCCGTGGCTCCGCTGGCGCTGCTGTCCGAGCTGCCCGTGTGGGTCGTGGTCGGCGCGTACGTGGTGTGCGGCATCGGGATCGAGCTGTTCAACGTCCCCTGGTTCACCGCCGTCCAGCGCGAGGTGGCGCCGGACAAGCTGGCCCGGGTGTCGTCGCTGGACTTCCTGTTCTCCTACGGCCTGGCGCCGCTGGGCCTGGCCCTGATCGCCCCGGCCATCGCGACCTTCGGCGTCTCACCGGTGCTGGTCGCCTGCGCGGTGGTGTGCGTGGTCGCCCCCGCCCTCGCGATGCTCGCCCCCGGCGCCCGCGGCTTCGCGACCGCGGAGGTGGTGGGGCGGCGGTCGTGACCGCGCGTTTCGTGCGCTCACTGCGGCATGATCACCGAAAGTGTGCGCTCAGGGTCGTGGGTGCCACGCTGAGCGCACACTTTCGACGATCATGACCCCGGAACGCGAGAACGCCGGGCGGCATGCCGCCCGGCGTTCCCTGTGCTCGGTGAGAGCGGAGGATAGGGGATTCGAACCCCTGAGGGCTTGCGCCCAACACGCTTTCCAAGCGTGCGCCCTAGGCCACTAGGCGAATCCTCCGGCGAGAATCTTACGGGACCGGGTTCGGGACCCCCGAGGCGGGACCCGGGTCGCCGACGTGACTACACTCGTCCCCGGATCCCGCGCGGCGTCCATCCTGTGAACTCCCCCAGGGCCGGAAGGCAGCAAGGGTCAGCGGGCTCTGGCGGGTGCGCGGGGTCCCCTTTCTTCTCCCCCTCCCGGTCCTGTCGGGGGCGGTGGGTAGCCTCGGATCCGTGGCGCTGGCTCTGTATCGCAAGTACCGCCCGGCGAAGTTCGCCGAGGTGGTCGGGCAGGAGCACGTCACCGAACCGCTGGGCACGGCGCTCGCGGCGGGGCGGATCAACCACGCGTACCTGTTCTCCGGCCCCCGGGGCTGCGGGAAGACGTCGTCGGCGCGGATCCTGGCCCGCTCGCTGAACTGCGTCGAGGGGCCCACGCCCGATCCGTGCGGGGTCTGCAACTCCTGCGTCGCACTGGCCCCGGAGGGGCCGGGGAACATCGATGTCGTCGAGCTCGACGCGGCGTCCCACGGTGGTGTGGACGATGCGCGCGAGCTGCGGGACCGGGCCTTCTACGCGCCGGCCGAGTCGCGGTACCGGGTGTTCATCGTCGACGAGGCGCACATGGTCACGACGCAGGGCTTCAACGCCCTGCTCAAGATCGTGGAGGAGCCGCCGGAGCACCTCGTCTTCGTGTTCGCGACCACCGAACCGGACAAGGTCCTGCCCACGATCCGCTCGCGGACCCACCACTACCCGTTCCGGCTCATCCCGCCCGGCACGCTGCGCTCGCTGCTCGAGCGGATCTGCGCGGACGAGGGCGTGCAGGTCCAGTCCGCCGTCTATCCGCTGGTCATCCGGGCAGGCGGCGGTTCGGCGCGCGACACCCTGTCGGTCATGGACCAGCTCCTCGCGGGCGCCGGGCCGGAGGGGGTCACCTACGAGCGCGCCATGGCGCTGCTCGGGGTCACCGACGTCGCCCTGATCGACGACGTGGTGGACGCCCTGGCCGCGGGCGACGGCGCGGCCGTCTACCAGGCCGTCGACCGGTTGGTCGAGGCGGGCCACGACCCGCGCCGGTTCGCGCAGGACCTGCTGCAGCGGCTGCGGGACCTGATGCTGGTCCAGGCGGTGCCGGAGGCGGGCAGCCAGGGGCTGGTCGAGGCGGCGTCGGACGAGCTGGAGCGCATGGTCGAGCAGGCGGCGCGGCTCGGGCCCGCCACGCTCGCCCGCTACGGCGAGATCGTGCACGCGGGCCTCACCGAGATGCGGGGCGCCACCGCGCCGCGGCTGCTGTTGGAGCTGCTGTGCGCCCGCATGCTGCTGCCCGCGGCCACCACCTCGGACGCCGGGCTGCTCGAGCGGCTGGAGCGGGTCGAGCGGCGGAACGCGATCTCCGCGGAGCCGCTCGCGGCGGGGGCGTCGGGGGCGGCGGAACCGGCGAAGCCGCAGTTCGTGCGGCCGTCGCAGCGACAGGACGAGCCTGCGCCGTCGGACCGCGCTGCGGAGCCCGCGGAAGCGCCGTCGGGCCGGGTCGCCGAACCCGCCGGAGCGCCCGCGAGTCGGGTGGCGGAGCGTCCGGAGGCGCCTTCTGGTCGGGTCGCCGAACCCGCCGGAGCGCCGTCGGGTCGGGTGGCGGAGCCTGCGCCGTCGGGTCGGGTCGCTGAGCCGGCGGGACAGCCTGCCGGACCGGCGGCCGAGCCCGCGGAACAGCCTGCGGGACAGGCGACCGAGCCTGCCGCAGGGCCGTCGAGCCCTGTCGCCGATCGCGCCGCTCCGCCCGCGGACGCGCCTCAGCGCCCTGGCACGGAGCCCGCCACCGAACGTCGTGCGGCCGAGCCGCAGGCTGCAGACGTCGCGACCCCGTCGGACACCGTGGACCCGGCGCAGCCGAGGTCCACCACCGACGGGTCGGAGTCGGCCGCCGGCCGCGCGGCACAGGCCGACGCCTCGGGTGCCGCGGGCGCGCCGGGGTCTGCCGAGCAGCCGCCGGCCGCCGAGGAGTCCGGGCAGACCGCTCGCGGGCAGCGGCCGGATCCCGTGCGAGAGCCCGAGCATGCGGCCGAACGCCCGTCGCGGGAGCCGCAGCGGGCCTTCGCGGCCGAGCCCGAGAGCCCCGCGGTGGACGCTGCGCCCGAGCCCGCCGCCGCGCCGGAGCAGCCCGCGGCGGAGGAGCAGGAGCCCGTCGCCGCCGGGCTCGACGCGAGCGCGGTGCGCCGGGTCTGGTCGGAGATCCTCGCCGCGGCCCGCGAACGCAGCCGCAGCACCGAGGCGTTGATGGTCAACTCCACGGTCCGGGCGGTCGAGGGGGACACGCTGGTGCTCGCCATCGGGTCGCCGCCGCTCGCCCGCCGGTTGCAGGACACCCGGAACACGGACGTCATCAGCGCCGCACTGCACGCCGTGCTGGGGGTGCAGTGGCGGGTCCGCGTGGAGGCCGGCGAGGGCGGGGGAGCGGGTCCGGCTCGCCAGGCCGCCCCCCGGCAGGCACCGCAGCGCCCGGCGCCGCAGCGGCCCTCCCGTCGTGAGGACCCGGCCCCGGCGGAGCGGCCCGAGCCCGAGGCGCCGCGGCCGGCCCCGCAGCGGGGCGAATACCAACGACCCCAGCGGGCCGAGCAGCCGCGCCCGCCCGCGGACGACCGTGGTCCGGGCCGGCCCGAGTCCGGTGGGTTCCGCCGTCCCTCGGGTGGTCGCGGCCGCGGCGACGAGGGCGTTCCGCTGCCCCCCGAGCCGCCGGACGAGGAGCCGCCGCCGGACGACGAGGAGGCCATGATCGCCGAGGCGGACGCCTCCCGGGCCGAACGTTCCGTGCGCCGCGATCCCGAGGAGGTCGCGATCGAGCTGCTGTCCTCCCAGCTCGGTGCGAAGGCGCTCGACCAGCGCTGACTCAGCTGAGGAAGCGCTCGATGCCGTGGGCGATCGCGGCGGCGTACCGGTCCCGGCCTTCCGGGCTGGACAGGACCGCGGCCTCGTCGGCGTTGCGCATGTTCCCGCACTCCACCAGCGCCGCCGGGACGGTGGCGAGGTTGAGGCCCGCCAGGTCGGGGCGGGGCGAGAGACCGTCGCGGCCGATGTAGTCGCTGACTGGGAAGCCGCCTGCGACCAGCCCGTCGCGCAGGTCGGTCGCCAGTGTCACGGCCGGGCCGGCCTGGGACGGGTTGAGCGGCGGCGAGCTGTACGCCACGTGGAAGCCGTGGTTGGGGGCGGCCGAGCCGTCGGCGTGCAGCGACACCATCAGGTCGGCGCCCGCCTCCTGCCCGGCCCGGCCGCGGACGTCGACGCAGGGCCCCACGCCGTCGTCGGAGGGGCGGGTCAGGACGACCCGCGCGCCCGCGGCCTCCAACCGGGTCTGGACCCGTCGGGCGAGGTCCCAGGCGAAGGCGTGTTCGGGGTAGCCGGCGTTCGTGCTGGTCCCGGTGGTGTTGCAGGCCTTGGTGCCGCCGCGCCCGTCGGGCACCTGCCTGGTGACCTCGGCGCGGGCCGCGCCGGAGCCGTTGCGGCCGTTGTGCCCGGGATCGAGGACGACGGTCCGTCCGGTCAGCGCGGGTGCGGGCGGCGTGGGTGCGAGCGGTGCGGACGTCGTCGCGACGGGGACCGGGGCGGACGACGCCGGCGCGGCCACGCCCCCCGCCGAGCAGGCCACGAGGACGAGCCCCGCCGCGAGGGTGACGAGGACGCGGCGCGGGGCGGACACGGCGCCCACCCTGACACGGCTACGCTGGGTTCGAGTGGGCGACACGGCGAGGAGTCTTGTGGTGCAACCGGGTGGTCAGCCTGACATGGCGATGATCCTGCAGCAGGCGCAGCAGATGCAGGAGCAGCTGATGCGGGCCCAGCAGGAGCTCGCCGAGGCCGAGGTGACGGGGCAGGCGGGCAACGGCCTCGTCACGGTCACACAGACCGCGGCGGGTGAGGTGCGCGCCGTCACGATCGATCCGAAGGTCGTGGACCCGGAGGACGTCGAGACGCTGCAGGACCTCGTCGTCGGCGCGATCCAGGACGCGGCCCGCGCGGCGCAGCAGCTGCAGGCGGACAAGATGGGGCCGCTCACGGGCGGGTTCGGGGACCTCGGCGGCAGCCTGGGCCTGCCGGGCGCCTGAGTTGTTCGAAGGACCCGTTCAGGACCTCATCGACGAGCTCGGGCGGCTGCCCGGGGTCGGGCCGAAGAGTGCCCAGCGCATCGCCTTCCACCTGCTCGCAGCCGACGCGGCGGACGTCACCCGGCTGCAGGAGGTCCTGCAGAAGGTGAAGGAGGGCGTGCAGTTCTGCGAGGTCTGCGGCAACGTCTCCGAACGCGAACGCTGTCGCTACTGCGCGGACGCGCGCCGCGATCCCACGATCGTCTGCGTGGTCGAGGAGCCCAGGGACGTCCTCGCCGTGGAACGCACCCGCGAGTTCAAGGGCCGCTACCACGTGCTCGGCGGCGCGCTCGATCCGCTGGGCGGCATCGGTCCGGACGCGTTGCGCATCCGCGAGCTGCTGGCGCGGCTCGGGGGCACCGGCCCCGCGAGCGACGAGGGCGACATCGGCGAGGTCATCATCGCCACCGATCCGAACACCGAGGGCGAGGCCACCGCGACCTATCTGGTCCGGCTGCTCAAGGACTTCCCCGGCCTCTCGGTGACGCGCCTCGCGTCCGGGCTCCCGATGGGCGGCGACCTGGAGTTCGCCGACGAGATGACGTTGGGACGCGCGTTGGCGGGGCGCCGCGCCCTGAGCTGACCGGTACCTCCGGGTCTCCCCGGAGGTACCGCTCTCAGGCGGGCGGAGCGGACTGGAGTTCCGCGCGGGCGCGCAGCAGCGCACAGCACGGGCACCCGGTCATCTCGGCCACCCCGATGATCTCGTGCTCGCGGAGCCACACGGTCCACTCGCGCTCGACGAGCTTCTTCCGGTCGGCCTCGACGCGCTCCGCAGCGATGCTGAAGCCCATCGAGACCGACAGCCCGATCAGCCCGACGAGGCCGATCGCGACGATCACGGCGTACATGGTCCCTCCCCTACGTGGTCGGGCCGGGGACGGCGCAGAAACCCCCCGGCACTGCGCGGTCAGTCGCTGTCGTCGTCGCCCCAGGAGTCGTAGTACCCGCCGCCGTGGCGGACCTCCCAGCTGCGACGCCGCTCTGCGGCGACCCGCCGCCACGCGCGGGCCTGTGCGGCGTCCATGACGCCCACGACGACCCCGATGACGGCCAACAGACCCAGCCCGACGACCAGGGCGACAACCAGGACACTCACGGAGACCACCTCCCCGATCGACGACGGGCGACCTTGCTGGACACGGATCCGGCAGGCCGAACAGCTCGAATCGAGCTCATCTGGAGACACCTTCCTGTGTGTTCCTCGACGGCGGTTCGCCGTGAGTGCAGTGGACCCGAAGAATTCGGGTCGGGGTGCGGACGCGGGCGGGGGCGGCTGCCGTTCCTGCTGGTCACGGGCGCCCTCCTCTCCCTGGACCCCGGGTGGAGGTGAGGCGAACCACTCGGGGTCTCGCTGAACTCAGTGTGGGGTATGGATTCCCGTGGTGCAATTGCAGCAACTCAAATCCTGCTCAAACTTCGGAGCGTGACCGGGGTCAGTGCGTGCGCCGGACGTGCTCGTCGAGCACCACGGTGAGGGTGCGACAGGTGCGGCACTCCTCGCGGCGGGCCCGCGGCGGTCGCTCCCGGCGGGGCGCGGGGGACTCGCCGAGAATCGACCGCCACGCCTGCCGCTGTGCATGCGCCTGCAGGACGCCGACCCCGACCCCGAGCAGCACCAGTGCCGCGAGTCCGAGCGTGATGATCCAACCGGTAGCCATGCCGGGCCCTCTCCGGCGGTTCGCGAGGTCGCCGCGACACGCCATGCCGAAGGGACTTGCACCGTGCAATTTCAAGGGCTACGTTCGGGCGCTGTCCATCTGTGACAGCCTCCGTGCCGGTTCCCGACGTCCAGACGTGGACGCCCAGTTCCTGCCGCGCTCCGTGACACCTCTGTCGCGCTGCGCAATTCGATGATGCAACGCCGTGGTGCAATTGCACAAGGGGATGAGTGGGATGAGCCAGGGGCAGGCGGTGTCTCGGCGGAGGCTCGGCTCGGAACTCAAGCGGCTCCGCGACGAGGCGGGCCTGACCTTGGAGCAAGCGGCCTCCGCGCTCGAGTGCTCCGCGTCGAAGATCTCCCGCCTCGAGACCGGCAAGGGCCTACCCAAGCAACGCGACGTCCGTGACCTGGCTCGTCTTTACGGCAAGGAGGCGGAGCGGAGTCTCGAACGGCTTCTCCGCTTGGCGAAGGAGGGTGCGCGCGCCGGCTGGTGGCAGGAGTACACGCACCTGCTCGCGTCCGACCCCTTCGTCTTCGACGGCGCAGACCGCTACGCGGCGCTGGAGGCGGGGGCGACCTCGATCCGCACCTTCGACCACTCCGCTCTGCCCGGTCTGCTCCAGACGGAGGCCTACGCGCGGGCGATCCTCGACATCATGCTGCCCGCCCACTCGCCCGAGGAGATTGCGAAGCTCGTCGAGTTCCGCATGCGCCGGCAGAGCGTCCTGACCCGTGCCGAGCTCCCCCTGCGGGTGGACGCGATCGTCGACGAGAGCGTCCTGCTCAGGATGCGAGCGCTCGAGGCGCAGGTCAGGGCGGAGCAGGTCGACCAGCTCATCCAGCGAATGCGGCTGCCGAACGTCGATCTGCTGGTGTTGCCGTTGTCTGCGGGCTTCGTCAGGGCGGCGCTCGGCAACTTCGTGGTCTTGGAATTCGAAGAGTCGCAGGACCAGGACGCGATCTTCGTGGAGAACCACGCCGGCAACTCCTACCTCGAAGGCGACTTCGGGGTAGAGAAGTTCAAGTCGATCTACGATGAGGCACGGGAGCGGACCCTGGGGCCGGTCGAATCCGTCGACTACATCCGTGACGTCATCGGCGGGTGAAGCAGGGGCCCGATGCGGTCGGTCCCCCGTGCCCGTCCATTCACCGGCTGTTCTGGCGCGCTCGCCGATCTTCGGGTCACTTTCGGGGGATCGGGTGCAAGGCTCAGCAACCTGAGCCCGCGTCGGTCGTCATCCGTGTATGCCGTCCCGGATGGGGACGCCCGCGCATGGAGGTCGCCCGCGTGTTGAAGTCCGAGTTCGTGCGTAGCAGCTACTGCTCGGCAGGAGCGTGCGTCGAGGTCGCGGTCTCCGAGTCCGGACAGGTCCTCGTCCGGGACAACAAGGATCTGGCGGCAGGAGCCCTGAGTTTCACCGCTGAGGAGTGGCGCGCTTTCGTGAGCGGCGTCAAGAACGGCGAGTTCGACCTCCACGCCTGAAGGCCCTCTGGTATTGCTGGACGGCTAGTCCCACGCTGACGCCTCGGGCATCATGGTCTCGAGGTGACGATCTGTGGATCATGAGAATTTCTTGCGCAGCAGCTTCTGTTCCGCGGGGTCTTGTGTCGAGGTGTCTCACGGCCCGGGCGAAACCGTCCGGATTCGCGACAGCAAGGACCCGGTGACTCGGCTCGCTTTTACTGGAGTGGAGTGGGCGGACTTCGTGGCGGGGGTGAAGGCGGGGGAGTTCGACTTCCCCACCCCGTGACACAGCGTGAGCATGTTACGTGCGGTTCACGCATTTGAGGTCCACTTGAGCTAGCTGTGCCCCAAACGTGACGTCTAGGGCTACCCGTGGGTAGGTGGGATGCGTAGCGTGTCCCACCATCTGAAACCCCGACGACCTCGAGGTGTCACAGGAATGCCCACCACACGACGTCTGCTCGCCGTCATCGCCGCCGGCGCGCTCTCCGTCTCGCTCGCGGCGTGCGCGACCTCGGAAAGAGGCGGCGACGCGCAGGCCGGAGCGACCGGCGGAACGATGGTCTTCGGTGCCGCAGGCGCACCGAAGAACTTCGACCCGATCTTCAACGACGACGGCGAGAGTTTCCGCCCGATCCGGCAGATGTACGACACGCTGATCACGTACAAGCCGGGGACCACCGAGCTGACCCCCGGTCTCGCGACCGCCTGGGAGTCCACGCCGGACGGCAAGCAATGGACCTTCACGATCCGTGAGGGGGTCACGTTCACCGACGGCACCCCGCTCGACGCCGCCGCGGTCTGCGCGAACTTCGATCGCTGGGCCAACATGCAGGGCGATGCCGCGCAGTCGAACATGATCTATTACGCGGACGTCTTCGAGGGCTTCAAGGGCAACGGCGGGATCTACGACAGCTGCCAGGCGGCCTCGCCGACCAGCGCCGTCATGACGCTGACCAAGAACAAGGGCGCGTTCCCGGCCGCCTTCGGCCTCACCGCGTTCTCGATCTCGAGCCCGACGGCGCTGAAGCAGTACGACGCGGACAACGTCACGCAGTCCGGGGACTCGTTCTCCTACCCGGCCTACGCCACCGATCACCCGACGGGCACCGGTGCGTTCAAGTTCGAGTCCTACGACCGGACGGCCAACACCATCACGCTGGTTCGCAACGACCAGTACTGGGGTGAGAAGGCCAAGCTCGACAAGCTGGTCTTCCGGGTGATCCCGGACGAGAACGCCCGTAAGCAGGAGCTGACCGCGGGCACGATCGACGGCTACGACCTGCCGAGCCCGGCGGACTACGCGTCGTTGAAGTCGTCCGGCCAGCAGGTGCTGATCCGCGACCCGTTCAACGTGCTCTACATGGGCATCAACACCAAGAACAACCCGGCGCTGCGGGATCTCCGGGTGCGCCAGGCGTTGGCCTACGCCATCGACCGCCAGGCGCTGGTGCAGACCAAGCTGCCCGAGGGGGCCGAGGTCGCCACCCAGTTCATGCCGCAGACGGTCGCGGGCTACGCCGCCGACGTGCAGCAGTACCCGTACGACCCGCAGAAGGCGAAGGACCTGCTGGCGCAGGCCGGCGCGTCGAACCTGACGCTGAACTTCTACTACCCCACCGAGGTCTCCCGGCCGTACATGCCGAACCCGACCGACATCTTCCAGCTGATCGCGGAGAACCTGCGTCAGGTGGGGATCACGGTCAACCCGGTGCCGCGGCCGTGGAACGGCGGCTTCAAGGACGACGTGCAGACCGCGGGCAAGCAGGACCTGCACCTGCTCGGCTGGACGGGCGACTACAACGACGCCGGCAACTTCATCGGGACCTTCTTCGGTCGCGAGAAGCCGGAGTTCGGCGCGGAGGACCCGGCCATGTATGCGGAGATCAACGCCGCGGACGCCAACCCGGACCAGGCGCAGAAACAGGCGCAGTACGAGCAGGCCAACCGGGACATCATGGCCAAGTACCTGCCGGCCGTGCCGATCAGCAGCAGCCCGCCCGCGATCGTCGTGGGGCCGAGCATCCAGGGTCTGGTGCCGAGTCCGCTGACCGACGAGCGCTTCAACACCGTCAGCAAGACCCAGAGCTGACCCGCCCGAAGCTGCATTATGGAACCATAATGCGCGAAAACCGCCCTCCTGAGCGCATTAAGGTTCCATAATGCGCTCAGGGGGGCGGGGTGAAAGGCCACCATGCTGCGCTTCATCGTGCGGCGGTTGATCCAGGTCGTCCCCACCCTCCTGCTGTTGTCCGTGCTGTTGTTCGCCTGGCTGCGTTCGCTGCCGGGTGGGCCCGCGGCGGCGCTGCTGGGGGACAAGGCGACCCCGGAGAAGATCGCCGAGCTCAACACCGTCCTGGGGCTCGACCAGCCCATCCCGGTGCAGTACGTGAAGTTCCTGGGCCGGGCGATCACCGGCGACTTCGGGAACTCGCTGATCACCGGTGAGCCCGTCACCACCGAGATCGCCCGCGCGCTGCCCGCGACCATCGAGCTGTCGGTCGCGGCCCTGCTGATCGCCGTCGTGCTCGGCATCCCGCTGGGCTACCTCGCCGCCCGCTACCGCGGCCGCCCGCTGGACACCACCACGATCATCGGGACGCTCGTCGGTGTCGCGGTGCCGGTGTTCTTCCTCGGCTACCTGCTCAAGCAGTGGTTCGCCGTGGACCTCGGCTGGTTCCCGCCGTCCGGCAGGCAGGCCGTCGACATCGAGGCCACCCACGTCACCGGGTTCGCCGTCCTCGACGGGCTGCTGACCAGGGAGTTCGACGCCAGCTGGGATGCGTTGACCCATCTCGTGCTGCCGGCGATCGCCCTCGCCACGATCCCCCTCGCCGTGATCGTCCGGATCACCCGGGCGTCGGTGCTCGACGTCATGGGCTCCGACTTCGTCCGGACGGCCAACTCCAAGGGCCTCGCCCCCGGCACCGTCCGCCAGCGACACGTGCTGCGCAACGCGCTGCTCCCCGTCTCCACCACCATCGGCCTGCAGACCGGTCTGCTCCTGGCGGGCGCCGTGCTCACCGAGAAGGTGTTCGTGTGGGGCGGGCTCGGGACCCTGCTCGCGCAGGCGATCGAGCGCCGCGACTATCCCCGGCTGCAGGCCGTCGTGCTGCTCGGTGCCCTGGTGTACGTCCTGGTCAACCTGCTCGTCGACCTCTCCTACGCGATCATCGACCCGAGGGTGAGGGTGCGATGACGAGCCTGCTGACCCGCCGTCGGGACAAGATCGACGACCTCGGCGGGCGCTCCCTGACCGCCGACGCGCTGATCCGGCTGCGCCGCAACCCGGTGGCGATCGTCGGGGCGGTGATCGTCGGGCTGTTCGTGCTGGTCTCGATCTTCGCGCCGCTCCTCGCCCCGCACGGCCCGGCCGAGGTGTTCCCGGAGCTGCAGCGCAACCTGCGGCCCGACTCCATCCCCGGCGCCCTGCCGGGCTTCCCGCTCGGCTCGGACCAGAACGGCCGGGACTTCTTCTCCCGGCTGCTCCTCGCCTCGCGTCAGACCCTGTTCGTCGGCGTCTTCGCCACGCTCATCGGGCTGGTGTTCGGCGTGCTGATCGGGGCGATCGCCGGGGCCTTCGGCGGGTGGGTGGACACGGTGCTCATGCGCGTCACCGACGTGCTGCTGTCCATCCCGTCGCTGCTGCTCGCGATCTCCATCGCGGCGCTGGCCGCGCGGCCCAGTCAGACCACGGTGATCATCGCCGTGGCGCTGGTGAACGTGCCGATCTTCGCCCGGCTGCTGCGCGGGGCGATGCTCGCCCAGCGGGAGTCCGACCACGTCCTCGCCGCGACCTCGCTGGGGGTGCGGCGAGGTGCGATCGTGGTGCGGCACATGCTGCCGAACGCGATGGGGCCGGTGATCGTTCAGGCCACGCTGACCCTCGCGACGTCCATCCTCGACGCCGCCGCGCTGTCCTTCCTCGGGCTCGGGGACGGCGACCCCGCCCGCGCCGAATGGGGGCTCATGCTCGCCAACGCCCAGTCCTACCTCGACGTCCGGCCCGCGCTGGCGTTCTACCCGGCGATCGCGATCATCCTGGTCGCGCTCGGGTTCACGCTGCTCGGCGAGGCACTGCGCGAGGCGCTCGATCCGAAGGGGAGGCGGTGACATGAGTGCGCTGCTGGAGGTCGAGGACCTCAAGGTCGCCTTCACCCGCCGCGGCGAGCCCGACTCGGTGGCCGTGGACGGGGTGAGCTTCGACGTGCAGCCCGGCGAGATCGTCGGGCTGGTGGGGGAGTCCGGCTGCGGCAAGTCGGTCACCTCGCTGGCCATCATGCGGCTGCTGCCGGAGCGTGGGAACCGCGTGACGGGCTCGATCCGCATGGACGGCGACGAGCTGACCGCCCTGTCCGACGGCCAGCTCCGGGAACGCCGGGGCCGGGACCTGTCGATGATCTTCCAGGACCCGCTGAGCTCGCTGAACCCGGTGATCACGGTGGGCCTGCAGATCACCGAGGTGCTGACCCGGCACCGGGGGATGGACAAGAAGGCGGCGCGCGCCGAGGCCGTCGAGCTGCTGGACCGGGTGGGGATCCCCGACCCGCGGCGGCGGCTCGACGCCTACCCCCACCAGCTCTCGGGCGGGATGCGCCAGCGGGCGCTGATCGCGATCGCGCTGGCCTGCTCGCCCCGGCTGCTGATCGCCGACGAGCCGACCACGGCCCTGGACGTCACCATCCAGGCGCAGATCCTGGACCTGCTCAAACAGCTCGTCGCGGAGACCGGGACGGCGCTGGTGATGATCACGCACGACCTCGGCGTCGTCGCCGGGCTGTGCGACCGGGTCAACGTGCTCTACGGCGGCCGGATCGTGGAGCGCGCGGAGCGGCACGAGCTCTTCCGCGCCCCGCGCCACCCGTACACGCACGGGCTCCTCGGCTCGATCCCTCGGCTGGACGGCCCGCCGGGCGAGGACCTCGCCGCCATCAAGGGCTCGGTCAACGACAACCTGCCGTGGACGTCCGCGTGCGCCTTCGCGCCGCGGTGTCCGAACGCACTGGAGGTGTGCACGTCCGTGACGCCCGCGCCGGTCGAGGACGGCCGCTTCCTCCGCTGCCACAACCCGGTGGGGGCGTCGTGAGCGAGCTTGCGAGCGAACCGTCGACACAGCGCCCGAGCGAAGCGCCGAGCTCGCGCAGCGAGGGAGAGCGATGAGTCTCCTGGAGGTCGAGGATCTCGCCGTCCACTTCCCGATCACGCAGGGAACGCTCGTCAGTCGGACGGTCGGGCACGTCTACGCCGTCGACGGGGTCTCGCTGACGATCGAGCAGGGCGAGACGTACGGGCTGGTCGGGGAGTCGGGCTGCGGCAAGTCGACGCTCGGCCGGGCGATCCTCAAGCTCACCGAGCCGACGCGGGGATCCGTGCGGTTCGACGGGCGGGACGTCGCCGCGCTGAAGGGCGAGGAGCTGCGCAAGGCGCGGCGCCGCTTCCAGATGGTCTTCCAGGACCCCCTGTCCTCGCTCGACCCGCGGCAGTCCGTGGAGTCCTTGCTGCAGGAGGGCATGAAGGCCCACGGGCTGACCGGCGGGCACGCCCGGCTGCAGGAGCTGGTCGACGCCGTCGGGCTACCGAAGGGGTCGCTGCGCCGCTATCCGCACGAGTTCTCCGGCGGGCAGCGGCAGCGGATCGGGATCGCGCGCGCGTTGTGCGTGGAGCCGGACCTGATCGTGGCCGACGAGCCGGTCTCCGCGCTCGACGTCTCGGTCCAGGCCCAGGTGCTCAACCTGCTGTCGCGGCTGCAGGCCGAGCTGGGCCTGACGTACCTGGTCATCGCGCACGACCTGGCCGTCGTCCGGCACGTCAGCGACCGGGTCGGGGTCATGTACCTCGGCGGGATCGTGGAGGAGGCGCCCGCCGGGGACCTCTACGCGGACCCGCAGCACCCGTACACGAAGGCGCTGCTCTCGGCCGTCCCGACGCCGGACCCCGAGGCCGAGGACCGGCGCGAGCGGATCCTGCTGGCCGGTGACCTCCCGTCGCCCGCCGCCCCGCCGAGCGGTTGCCGCTTCCACACGCGGTGCCCGTGGAGGCAGGCGGACCGGTGCGCCACCGAACGCCCGGAGCTGCGGCAGCTCGAGGGCGCACCCGCCGGGCACCGGGTGGCCTGCCACCACGCCGAGGCGATCAAGGCGGGCACGATCCGCCCGCACGAGGTGGACGCGACCCTGGTGGACGAGGCCGCGGGGTTCCCGGTGGACGGGCCCGACCACGCGAGCAGCGTCCAGGAGATCCTCGGCCGATAACGGGACCGGATTCGACAGTGGTGGCTCCACAATGCGGAGGGACGCGGGGAGTCAGGCGGCCAGGGGGCAGGGGGACTCGTGTGCCTCCGGGGCGCAGGTGCAGTCCCGGGCGACGCGGCGCTTGGCCAGCAGGCCGATGACCAGGGCGGCCGGGGCGGCGATCGCCAGGCCGAACCACGGGTTGCCGGTCACCGCGGTGCCCACGAAGCCGAGTCCGAGGAACACCGTCGCCCAGACCAGCGCCCCGACCGCGGAGGCCAGGACCACGCTGCGCCACGGCAGCCGGAGGGCGCCGGACAGCAGCGTGGCCGTCACGACCCCGAACGGGACGAAGTACGACGGCGCGATCACCCACGCCCCCGACGCGAGCATGCGCGACTCGATCCACCGCACCGCCCGCGCCCCCGCGGGGTAGCGGGAGAGCCTGCGCAGCAGGGCCGGACCGGCGCTGCGCCCCAGCGCGTACTTGACCAGGTCGCTGACCAGCGACCCGAGTGCCGCCGCGCCGATCGCGACCGGCAGCAGCAGGCCACCCGCCCCGGCGACCGCGCCACCCGCGAGGAGCACGGGCTCCGCCGGTGCGAACGGGATCGCCGACCAGCACAGCAGGAACAGGTAGGCGGCGAGGGGAGCCACGGGCAACACCACGGCTCGACCGTACGCGACCCCGCAGCCCGGTCACTGCGGGTGACCCGCCGTCGCCCGGTCGGAGTCGTATCGCCCCGGGCCCGGATCGCCTCCTCACGACAGATGCGCGTCGGGGAAGGTCTGGGATGGTCGGCACTGGGTCGGATAGGTTCCTCCTCACCACATGGGGTGACCGAGGAGGAACGGGCGAGCGTGGACCGAGAGGACGTCGCGGACGTCGTCCGTCGCGCCGCGGACGGGGACGAGTCGGCCTGGCACCGCCTGGTCGAGGACTTCTCCTCGCTGGTCTGGTCGGTGGCCCTGCGGCAGGGTCTGGGCAGGCCGGACGCGGGCGAGGCCGTGCAGATGACGTTCCTGCGGCTGGTCGAGAACCTGGGCACGCTGCGCGAACCCGAGGCGATCGGCGGCTGGCTGGCCACCACCGCCCGTCGGGAGGCGTGGCGGCTGGCCCGGCGGGCCGGTCGGGAGTCGCCGACGGAGACGGAGCCCGACGCCCCGGCGACCGAGCCGGGGCCGGAGGAGCGCGCGCTCGACGGGGAGCGGGCCCGCCTGGTCCGGGCCGCCTTCGAGGCGCTCGACGAGCGCTGCGCCCGGCTGTTGGAGCTGGTCGTGGTGCTCGCGCTGCCGTACGCGCAGGTCTCGTCGGTGCTGGACATGCCGATCGGCAGCATCGGGCCGACCCGGGCGCGGTGCCTGGACCGGTTGCGCGCGCTGCTGCCGGAGGGGGTGGGCAGCGATGACTGACGACGAGTTGGCCGCCGAGCTCGCCGCGGCCCTCGCCGACCGCCGGGCCCCCCGCGAGGTGGTGGAGGCCGCCAAGGGCCTGTTCGCGTGGCGGACCGTCGACGCCGAGCTCGCCGCGCTCACCTACGACTCCCTGGTCGACGGGCTCGAGGGCGTGGTGCGCGGAGCCGCCGGACCGCGCGCGCTGGCCTTCGAGGCGGGCGACGTGGAGATCGAGATCGAGGTCGTGCCGGGGCTGGACGGCAGGCGGCTCGTCGGGCAGCTCGCGCCCGGCGGCGGGGCCGCGGTGGAGCTGGTCCTGGGGGGCGAGTCGCTCGCCCTGACCGCGGACGAGCTGGGCCGCTTCGCCGCCGACCTGCCCGTGGAGACGGTGGCGCTGTCGCTCACGATCACCCTGCCGGGCGGCCGGGTGATCGTGAGCGGACGGATCGCGGTCTAGTCCCGGGCCACTAGGTACCGGGCAGGATCTGCAGCGCACGGCCGTAGTCGGGCAGCCGCACCGCGTGGCGCGTGATCTCGGCCAGCGCCGCGTGCGGGCTGCCGCCGCACTGCGGGGTGAGCCGGCTGATCAGCCCGGCGAGCTGGGGCGCCGCGAAGGACGTCCCGCTCCACACGGCCCAGGCGTTCGGGCCGAACGTGTCCGGCTCCGGGTCGATGAACGCCGACTCCGTCCCCACCGGGTAGGGCGCGACGACGCCCTCGCCCACCACCGAGAAGTCCACCCAGAAGCCGCGGGTGGACCAGGGCGCGCCGTGGCCGGTCGAGGTCAGGGCCGCGACCGACACCACGCGGCTGAAGGCGGCGGGCCAGACCGGGCGTTCGTCCCCGTAGTTGCCCGCCGCGGCGACCACGACCACCTCGGCGGGCAGCGACTCCAGGGCGACGTCGATCGCCACGGGGGGCTGGTCGTCGAGCGTGCGGGTGCCGAGGGAGAGGGAGATCACCGTCGCGCCGTCCGCGGCGGCCCGGACGATGGCCTCGGCCACCTCCACCTCGGTGCCGATCCCGTCGGAGTTGAGCGCCTTGTAGGCCCGCACCCGCGCCCCCCGGTCCACCTGCAGCAGGGCGCCGACGCCGAACGTGCCGTGCCCGGCGGCGAACCCGAGTGTGCGGTCCTTGCCGAACTCGGTCAGCAGGTCCTTCTCGGCGAGCTCCAGGCGGGACAGCCAGCCGTCGGTGCGCTCGTCGGTGTTCACCCCGGTGTCGATCACCGCCACCAGCGGGCGGTCGTCGACGGGCGCAGGCGGCGGCTGCACCCGACCCGTGGTGTTCTCGGGTCCGCCCTGCCCCTTCGCCCACGGGCCGAGCGGGGTCAGGTGGTTCAGCGAGGCCGGGACGCCGCGGCTCTGCAGGACCAGCAGCACCTCGTCGAGCCGCTCGACTGGCAGGTTCGACACGAGCGAGCGCAGCCGGGTCACCCGGCCGTCGAGCGCGGTGTCACCCGCCTCGAAGTCCAGCTCGGTGAGCAGCGCGCGGACGTTGGCGTCCAGCTGGGTGGTGCGGACCAGCAGCTCGTCCGGCGCGGCCAGCACCGAGCGGTCCCCCCGGCGGACGGTGCAGGTGCACGGCCCCCGCTCGCCCGCGCGCTCGTCGATCTCCCGTAGCAGCGCGTTCTGGTAGGCCTCCGCGCCGGGACTCGCGAAGTAGGCCGCCTGGGCGGTGACACCCTGCCGGTCGACCAACCGCTGCTCCGCCGTCCGGACGTATCCGGTGTCGGTGTCCGCGATCGCGAACTCTTTTCCCCAAGCCATGGGTGCCTCCTGCGTGCGCGCCGTCGTAACCTGCCTCCACCCCGGGGCGGCAGGCGGTGTCATGAATCAGGACGTGTCCACTGATCTCGTGATACGTGCTGTGGCGTTGCACGCGGACGTCGTGGCGGACCCGCGGAGCGCGGGTCCGGCCGTGCCCGCGCTCGTCGCGGAGGCCCGCCGGGCCGCGGTGGCGCGGGAGGCGCTCGTCGTCGCGCTGCGGGCGCAGGCCGCCTACGAGCGGTCCCGGACCGCGCACGACTCCGCGAAACGGCTGCTCGACGAGGCGGTCCGGCTGGCCAGGGCGGCCGGGCTGGCCGAGCGGTTGCACGAGGTCCTGGTGTCCCGCGCCGTCGTCCAGCTGGAGCGGGGCCGGTTCGCGCCCGCCGCGCGCGATCTCGACGCCGCCGCGCAGGCGGCGCCGGGCGGGGACACCGAGCTGGAGCTGCAGCGGGCGTCCGTGCTCTACAACGTGGGCAGGCTGCCCGACGCCGCCCGCATCTGCCGCCGCGTGCTCGCCGACCCCCGGACCACCCGCGAGACCGAGGCGAAGGTGGCCAACAACCTGGCCATGATCGAGGCGCAGCTGGGGCGCCCGGAGGTCGCGCTGGGCCTGCTCGACCGCGCCGACGCCCTCGCCGGGCCGGCACTCGGGGCGCTCGTGGCCTGCTCCCGCGGGTGGGTCCTCGCGCGGGCGGGCCGCCTCGCGGACAGCCTGCGCGCCTTCGACGCCGCCGAGCAGCGCTACCGCGCGGTCGGGCTGGCCGAGGGCGAGCTCCACCTCGAACAGCTCGACACGTTCCTCGACCTGCGGCTGACCGCCGAGGCGCGCACCTCCGCCCGGCGCGCCCAGGAGTCGTTCGCGGCGGGCGGGGCGGGCCTGATGGGGGCCGAGGCCCTGCTCCGGCTCGCGCACGTGGAGGCCCGCGGGCGGGACCCGGAGGCCGCGCTCGCCCCGGCCGCCGCGGCGACCGCCGCGTTCCGGGCCCAACGGCGCCCGGCCTGGGTGGCCCGGGCGGAGATCGTCCGGGTGACGGCGCTGCTCGCGGTCGGCCGGGTCGAGCCCGTGGACCTGGCGGCGGCCCGCCGCGCCGTCCGCACCCTCGCCGCGAACGGGCAGCGTGCCGCGCTCGTCGACGGCCACCTGGCCGCAGGCCGCGCCGCACTGGCCCTGAGCAGGCGGCCCGTCGCCCGCGCCCACCTGGCCGCCGCGCTGACCGAGGGGAGACGCGGATCGGTGCTGGTCAGGGCGCAGGCCCGGCTCGCCGGGGCGCTGGCCGCCCACACCGAGGGAGACGACGCCGGCGTCGTCCGCCACGCCCGCGGCGGCCTGCTGGACCTCAACCGGCACCGCGACACCCTCGGCTCGACCGAGCTGCGCGCCCTCGCCTCCGGGCACGGCGTGGAGCTCGGCAGGCTCGGCCTGCGGGCCCTGCTGCGGTCGGCACCGCCCGCGGACGTGCTGCGGTGGCTCGACCGGATCCGGGCGGCGGCCCTGCTGACCTCGGCGCCGCCGCTGGAGGAGGAGGTCCGCGCGCCGCGCGCCGCGTTGGCGGCGGTGCAGGCCGAGCTCGCCCAGCTGCGGCGAGACGGTGCGGCCGAACCCGCGACGCTGCTCGCCGAGCAGGCCACCCTGGAGGTCCGGGTGCGCAAGGCGGCCTGGCGCAGTCGTGCGGCCGAGCCGGGGCGGGGTGGCACCGCCTCCCTCTCCGAGGTCCGACGGCTGCTGGCCGGGCGCCCGCTCGTCGCCTACGGGACCGACGGGGGCCGGGTCTTCGCGGTCGTGGTCCGGCCCCGCCGCACCGAGCTGGTGGGCCTGGGCGCCCGGGCGGACGTGGCGGTCGAGGCGGAGGCGCTCGGTGCCGCGCTGCGCAGGCTGGGGCGCCCCGGCAGGCCCTCGCGGTCCGCTCCCGCCGCGGCCCGGCACGCGGTGGGCCGGTTGCGGGAGCTGCTCGTCGCGCCGTTGGGGCTGGATCCGCAGGCCCCCGTCGTCGTGGTGCCGGACCCGACCACCCGGGAGGTGCCGTGGTCGGCCCTGCACCCGGGGCCGGTCTCCGCCGCACCCTCGATGTCGCTGTGGGCGCGGACGGCGGGCACCCCGGCCGCGGGCGGCCGGACCGTCCTGGTGGCGGGGCCGGGGCTGCCCGGCGCGGTCGAGGAGGTGACCCGGTTGCACGGACTCCACCCGGACGCCGACGTGCTGGTGCCGCCGGTGGCGAGCGTCGCCGCCGTCACGGCGACCCTGGCGGGGGCGGAGCTCGCCCACCTCGCCTGCCACGGGCTCGTCCGGGCCGACAACCCGATCTTCTCCGCGGTGCGCCTGGCCGACGGGGACATGACGGTGCACCGCCTCGACCTGCTCGGTGCCGCCCCGCGCCGCACGGTGCTCGCGGTCTGCGAGTCCGCGGCCGGGGTGCCCGTCGAGGGTGATGAGGTGCTGGGCCTGGTCGGCGCCCTGATGGCCCGCGGGGCGGCCGCGGTGGCGGCCAGCATCGCGCCGATCGGGGACGCGGTGACCGTCGGGTTCTCCCTCGACCTGCACCGGGCGCTGGCCCGCGGTGCGACGATGGCGGACGCCGTGCACGCGGCCCGCGCGGCCGTGGACGTCGAGGACCCGCACGGCCTGGTCCTGCACACCGCGTTCACCGCGTTCGGTGCCGCATGAGCGGGACCAGGCACGCGTTGCACGGGGTGGCCGAGCTGCTGCTCGCGGGCCCGCAGTTCCGGGCGGCCGGGACCATCCGGCTGCGCGTGGTGCCGGGTGGGTTCGGCCAGGTCAGCGGGTCACTGCGGGTCTCGGGGACCGAGCTGGTGTGGGAGGGCGGGCGGGCGCCGCTGCGCGGCAACTACCGCGACCTGGCGGCGCGGGCGGGAGTGGAGCCCGGGGTGCCGGAGGGGGTGTACTCCGACCACTCGGGCGCCGCGCTCGACGACGAGATCGTCGTCGACGAGGCGGCCACCCACCTGCTCCTCGGCTGGTTCGGCACCGGGGAGCGGGCGTTGCGCGCGTTCGCGCCGGAGAGCGAGCCCGTGCTGTGGCCCGAGCATTTCGATCTCGCGATCGCGAAGGACGAGGTGAACTACGGCGTGTCACCGGGGGACGCCGGCCACCCGGAGCCCTACGCCTACGTGGGGCCGTGGACGCCGCGGTCCGGCCCGTTCTGGAACGCGGACTTCGGCGCCGTGCACGAGCTCACGGACGAGGCGACCCTGCGGACGTTCTTCGAGGCGGGCAGCTCCGCCGCTCGTGCGTGGTGAGTGGTGCTCTGGCACCACTCACCACGCACGGGTGCGTCAGCGCAGAGCCCGGTTGATGGCCGAGACCAGGGCCTTGAAGCTGGCGGAGACGATGGAGGAGTCGATGCCGACACCCCAGAGCACCTTGTCCTCGACGGTGCACTCGACGTAGGCCGCGGCCCGGGCGTCGTCGCCCCCGCCCATGGCGTGCTCGTGGTAGTCGAGGACCCGGACGTCGAAGCCGATGCCGGCCAGCGCGTCCACGAACGCGGCCAGCGGGCCGTTGCCGCTGCCGGTGATCTCGTGCAGGTCGTTCTCCACGCGGACGGTCGCGACGATCTCGTCCCGGCCCTCGCCGTCGCTGGTCAGCCGGTGCCGGATCAGCTTGAGCGGGGTCTCGCGGCTGAGGTACTCGGTCTCGAAGACGTCCCGGATCTCCTTGGGGGAGACCTCGCCGCCCTCGGTGTCGGTCACCTCCTGGATGACCTTGGAGAACTCCATCTGCAGCCGACGCGGCAGGTCCAGGCCGTGCTCGGTCTTCATGATGTAGGCGACGCCGCCCTTGCCGGACTGGCTGTTCACCCGGATCACGGCCTCGTACGTGCGGCCGATGTCCTTCGGGTCCACCGGCAGGTACGGCACCTCCCACGGGTGCTCGTCCACCTCGTGGCCCGCCGCCTCGGCGTCCGCCCGCATGGCGTCGAAGCCCTTGTTGATCGCGTCCTGGTGCGAGCCGGAGAAGGCCGTGTAGACCAG
The DNA here is from genome assembly GCF_900102195.1 of Pseudonocardia oroxyli. GTDB lineage: Bacteria > Actinomycetota > Actinomycetes > Mycobacteriales > Pseudonocardiaceae > Pseudonocardia > Pseudonocardia oroxyli. Next base: position 133,911 of record NZ_FNBE01000012.1, on the reverse strand, counting down.
GTCGCCGCCCCACGGGTGCCGCTCGGCCACGGGCAGCTGGTTGCAGTACTCGACGGTGCGGCGGACCTCGTCGATGTCCGAGAAGTCGATCTGCGGGTCGATGCCCTGGGTGAACAGGTTCATGCCCAGGGTGACCAGGTCGACGTTGCCGGTGCGCTCGCCGTTGCCGAACAGACAGCCCTCGATGCGGTCCGCGCCCGCCTGGTAGCCCAGCTCGGCGGCGGCGACGCCGGTGCCGCGGTCGTTGTGCGGGTGCAGCGACAGGATGATCCCGTCGCGGCGGGCCAGGTTGCGGTGCATCCACTCGATGCTGTCCGCGTAGACGTTCGGCGTGGCCATCTCGACGGTGGCGGGCAGGTTGACGATCATCGGCCGCTCCGGCGTGGGCTGCCAGATCGCGGAGACGGCGTTGACGACCTCGACCGCGTACTCCAGCTCGGTCCCGGTGTAGGACTCGGGCGAGTACTCGAAGCGCCAGTCGGTGTCCGGGTACTTCTCGCTGACCTGCTGCACGAACTCGGCGCCGTCCGTGGCGATCTTGGTGATGCCCGCCCGGTCCTGGCGGAAGACCACCCGACGCTGCAGCGCGGACGTCGAGTTGTAGAGGTGGACGATCGCGCTGTGCGCGCCCTCGCACGCCTCGAAGGTGCGCTCGATCAGCTCCGGACGGGCCTGGGTCAGCACCTGGATCCGGACGTCCGAGGGGATGGCGTCCTGCTCGATGATCTCGCGGACGAAGTCGAAGTCCGTCTGCGAGGCGGCCGGGAAGCCGACCTCGATCTCCTTGTAGCCCATGCGGACCAGCAGGTCGAACATGCGGCGCTTGCGCTGCGGGCTCATCGGGTCGATCAGCGCCTGGTTGCCGTCTCGCAGGTCGACGGCGCACCACAGCGGCGCCGTGGTGATCCGCTTGTCCGGCCACGTGCGGTCCGGCAGCGACACCGGCTCGACCAGCTCGTGGAAGGGCTTGTACCGGCCGAAGGGCATATGGCTGCCCTGCTGGCGGTTCCACGGCGCCTGGCCCGCGGGCGCGGGTACCGAGGGCGTACGGATCTTCGACGACGACGAGGCGGTGTAGGCGTCGGGAGACAGGGACATCACGGTGCTCCTAGCGTGGTCTTCAGGGTGAGACCGGCGCACGCCAGAAACCCGCGACGAGGGGCCGGTCGGTCAGACCCCGCCGCGGCGGCGAAGGAGCAGGCGCGCCATCCCTCGACTCTAACCCCCCGACCCCGGTCCCCCGCAACCGCCACTCGTTCGGGCGCGGCGCGGGACCCGGTGGGCCGGGCCGGTCGATGCCATACTCCTCGGTAACTGCGGGGTCGTGGAGGACAACATGGCGGTGGGGACGAACGTGCGGCGGGGTGCGGGTCTGCTGGCCCGGGTGCTGAACCTGGTCGGCATGCTGATCGTGGCGGTCCTGGTCGTCCACATCGTGCTCACCCTGCTCGACGCGAACCCGGCCAACTTCCTCACGGAGTTCGTCCGCGATCTCGCGACCTACTTCAACCTGGGGCTGGACAACCTGTTCCTGCCCGCGGAGCCCAAGCTCGCGGTGACCCTGAACTACGGCACCGCCGCGATCATCTGGCTGATCATCACGGCCGTGGTCGTGCGGCTGGTGCGCCGCATCGGCTGACCCCGGGCGCGGCCCCGTCAGGGGGAGGGGCCCCGCCGCCCCTCGGCGCGTCCTGCGCGACCCGCGCGGTACTCGGACGGCAGGCAGCCGCGGTGGGCGCGGAACACCCGGTTCATGTGGGAGAGGTCGCTGAACCCCCGCCGGGCCGCGAGGTCGCTCAACGAGCTCCGGTCGTCCGCGGCGAGATCGCGCGCGCAGCCGGTCACCCGCATCGCGAGCACCGTCTGCGCGTAGGTCAGGTCGGCGCCCTGGTAGGTCGCGTGCAGCTTGCGGGTCGACACCGACCCCCGCGGATCCGCGCTCCGGCGACAGCGGCGTCATCCTCCCGTGACGCGAGACCGCGACGGGCGGGTGCCCTGCCCGAACGGCTCGATCCCTAAACACCCCTGTGGTGTCGGTCAAACGGGTTAACTCGGCAGCTCGGTCCGGGTAGCCTCGACTTCCGACCACAGAGAGCCGAAGGCAGTAGGAGGTCGGAGTGGCCCTCGTCGTGCAGAAGTACGGCGGATCGTCGGTCGAGAGCGCGGAGCGGATCAAGAAGGTCGCGGAGCGCATCGTCCGAACCCGCAAGGAGGGTCACGACGTCGTCGTGGTCGTGTCCGCGATGGGTGACACCACGGACGAGCTGACGGACCTGGCGGAGCAGGTCTCCACGGGGGCGCCGCCGCCGCGGGAGATGGACATGCTGCTCACCGCGGGCGAGCGCATCTCGAACGCGCTCGTCGCGATGGCGATCCACTCGCTGGGTGCCGAGGCGCGCTCGTTCACCGGTTCGCAGGCGGGCATGCTCACCACGAGCAAGCACGGGGACGCCCGCATCGTCGAGGTGAACCCGTACCGGCTCAAGAACGCGCTGGCCGAGGGGCAGATCGTCCTCGTCGCGGGCTTCCAGGGGATGTCCGAGGACTCGAAGGACATCACCACGCTGGGCCGCGGCGGGTCGGACACCACCGCCGTCGCGCTGGCCGCCGCGCTGAACGCGGACGTCTGCGAGATCTACACCGACGTGGACGGCATCTACTCCGCGGACCCGCGCATCGCGCCGAAGGCACGGCACCTGGACACCGTGACCTACGAGGAGATGCTCGAGATGGCCGCGTGCGGCGCCAAGGTGCTGCACCTGCGGGCCGTCGAGTACGCCCGCCGCTACAACGTCCCCCTGCGCGTCCGCAGCAGCTACAACGACAAGCCCGGCACGCTCGTGGCCGGCTCGATCGAGGAGATTCCGTTGGAGAACCCCATCATCACGGGGGTGGCGCACGACCGGTCCGAGGGCAAGATCACCGTGACGGGCGTGCCGGACACCCCCGGCATGGCCGCCCGGATCTTCCGCGTCGTGGCCGACGCCGAGATCAACATCGACATGGTGCTGCAGAACATCTCCAACGCCGCGGACAAGAAGACCGACATCACGTTCACGCTGCCCCGCGCGGACGGCCCCGCCGCCGTCGCCGCGCTGGAGCGCTCGAAGGCCGAGATCGGCTACACCGAGCTCATCTACGACAACGAGGTCGGCAAGGTCTCGCTGGTCGGCGCGGGCATGCGCAACCACCCGGGCGTCACGGCCAAGTTCTGCGAGGCCCTCTCGGACGCCGGGATCAACATCGAGACCATGAACACCTCCGAGATCCGGATCTCCGTGATCTGCAGGTCCGACCAGCTGGACGACGCGGTGCGCGCGCTGCACGAGGCCTTCGAGCTGGACTCCGAGGAAGAGGTCGTGGTCGCGGCCGGGACGGGACGGTAGGCGATGGCTCCGGTTCTGGCGATCGTCGGCGCCACGGGCGCCGTCGGCACCACGATGATCGACATCATCAACGCCCGCGAGACGGTGCCGTGGGCGGAGATCCGGCCCATCGCGTCCGCGCGCTCGGCGGGCAAGGTCCTGCAGATCCGCGGCGCCGGCGTCGAGGTCCAGGTCCTCTCGCCCGAGGCGTTCGACGGCGTGGACATCGCCCTGTTCGACGTCCCGGACGAGGTCTCCGCCGAGTGGGCCCCGATCGCGGCGGCGCGCGGCGCGGTCGCCGTGGACAACTCCGGCGCCTTCCGGATGGACCCGGACGTGCCGCTGGTGGTCCCCGAGGTGAACGCGGACAAGGCCGCCGACCGTCCGAAGGGGATCATCGCGAACCCCAACTGCACCACGCTGTCGATGATGGCGGCCATGGGTGCCCTGCACCGCGAGTTCGGGCTCGAGGCGCTCGTCGTGGCCTCGTACCAGGCCGCGTCCGGGGCGGGGCAGGCCGGCGTCGACCGGCTGCAGGCCGAGCTGTCCGCGGTGGCGGGCAAGGACCTGGGGGCCGTGTCCGGGGACGTGGCCGCCGCGGTCGCGCCGCTGGGCGACGACTCGCCGTTCCCCGCGCCGCTGGCCCTGAACGTGGTGCCGTGGGCCGGCTCGCTCAAGGACGACGGCTGGTCGTCCGAGGAGCTCAAGGTGCGCAACGAGTCCCGCAAGATCCTGGGCCTGCCGGACCTCAAGGTGTCCGCGACCTGCGTCCGCGTCCCGGTGGTCACCACCCACTCGCTCGCGGTGCACGCCACCTTCGCCCAGGAGGTGTCGGTCGAGGCGGCCCAGAAGGTGATCGCCGCGCAGCCGACCATCGAGCTGGACGACGACCCGGCCGCCGGGGTCTGGCCGACCCCCGCCGCGGTGGTGGGCAAGGACGCCACGCACGTCGGGCGCATCCGGCAGGCGCTGGACTTCCCGAACACACTCGATCTGTTCCTCTGCGGCGACAACCTGCGCAAGGGCGCCGCGCTGAACACCTACGAGATCGCCGAGACCATCGCGGGAGAATTCGCCTCGTGACCGACGAACTCCTCATTCGCCATCAGGACGGGGGCGCCGCCTCGGCTGCCGAGGCCGCCAAGGGTCTTCCGGCGCCGCCCTCGTTGCACACCCTGATCGTCACCTGCATGGACGCCCGGATCGATCCCGTCGCGCTGTTCGGGATCAAGCCCGGCGAGTCCCACGTGTTGCGGAACGCGGGCGGCATCGTGACCGACGACGTGGTGCGATCGGTGACGATCAGCCAGCGCGAGCTGGGCACCCGCACGGTCTACGTGGTGCAGCACAAGGGCTGCGGCATGGCGACCTTCACCGACCCCGAGCTCGTCGCCAAGCTGGAGTCGGAGTGCGGTGCCACCCCGGAGTGGGCCCCCGGCTCCTTCGCGGACCCCGCCGACAGCGTGCGCGCGGGCGTGGCGCGGCTGCGGGAGAGCCCGTTCACGGTGCCGGACATGGAGGTCAAGGGCTTCGTCCTCGACCTGGACACCTTCGCCCTCGACCCCGTCTGACCCTGCCGACGGACGGCGCGTCCGCTCACACCTGGGTGAGCGAACGCGCCGTTCAGGCGAGCCGCAGGGTGGTCAGGACCGCGCGGTGGTCGCTGCCGGGCAGGTCGAGGACCTCGAAGGACTCGGCGGTGCCGGTGGTGGAGAAGACGTGGTCGATCTCCGACCCGAGCCAGCGCGGCAGCGAGGTGGGCCACGTCGCCGTCAGCGCCGATCCGCGCTGCGAGGCCGCGTCCCCGCAGGACGCCATCGCCTCCCGCAGCACGGAGTGGTCGAGGCTCGCGTTGAAGTCGCCCGCGACCACGGTCGGGGTGTCGCCGCGGCACCACCCGCCCGCCCCGGCGAGGTCGGTCCGCCACTGCGACACCGAACCCGCCGTCGGCGCCACCGAGTGGAAGGCGACGAAGCGCAGGTCACCGAGACCGCCGCCGGTCACCACGACGTAGGGGAACGGGGAGTTCTCGTCGACCCGACCCACGGTGAAGTCGACGTCGCCGAAGCGGGGTGAGACCAGCGCGACCACGCCGTTGACGTCCTGGGAGCGCTCGCCGACTGACGCCCGGCTCGTGTAGCCGAGATCCTCGATCAGCGGCATCAGTCGCGCCCGGTACCGCTCGCCCGCCTCCGGCAGCGACACCACGTCGGGGCGCTCGCGGCGGATCGTGTCGGCGAGCGCGTTCACGTCCGCGTCTCCGGTGTAGACGTTGAACGACAGGACCTTCAGGGCCTCGCCGCCCGTCGGGAGCGGGTCGGCCAGCATCCGCGGCACCAGCATCGACACGCCGATCCCGAGCACCACGAGCATCGCCACCGGGAACGGCCAGGCCCGTCGCATGCCCAGGGTGACCAGCCCCAGCACGACGACGACCACCGCCACCCCGACCACCAGGACCGGCCGGAAGGCGATCAGCTGGGTGAACGGGCTCCAGCGGTCCAACCCGAACCACAGGTCCGGGAGGAGGAACACCGACACCATCAGGGCGAACGCCACCGCGCCGACGATCCGCCCGGCCAGACCGCGCGGACGCCGCGCGGCCGGTGGCGGGGGGACGACCGGGAGGCGCTCGGTGGGGGGCTCGATGCTCATCGAGGACGAGTCTGCCCGAGCGCGGGGCGCACCCGGCCGCGTCACTCAGCGTGGCTTCAGCTCCGGGGGTCGGCCGTCGGGGCGCAGGCCGCCGGGTAGCGCTCGCACCAGGGGGTCATGCCCGGGAGCAGGCCGCGGTGACGCGCCACCCACTCGTAGACCCGCTCCTGCGTGCGCGCCGTCCGCGCGTAGATCCACTCCGGGAACCGCCGCTGCAGGGCCACCGCCAGCGCCCCGTTGACGGCGGCGGCGCCGGTCCGCACCCGGCCGTCCGCCGCGAAGTGCAGTGCCTCCTTGCAGGCCGCGGGCGTGGCCCCCACCCGGGCCGGCACGCCGGGGCCCTGCAGCGGGAGCGTGACGAGCCGGGCCTCGCGGTCGAGCAGCCGCAGCCAGCCGAGCGCGCGGGTGCAGAAGCCGCATTCGCCGTCGAACACGAGGACGCCGGAGGTCGGGACGGTCACGGGCCTAGTGTCGTCCCGTGCCCCACGTCCCGCAGGAGGAACGCCGACCGCAGCTCGTCGCGGCGGCGATCCGGGTGATCGCGCGGGAGGGGGTGGCCCGGGCCACCACGCGTCGGATCGCGGAGGAGGCGGGCTGTTCCGGGACTGGACCGCCGCCGAGCCGGGGCTGCAGGCCGCCCAGCTCGAGCTCCAGGCCTGGGCGGAGCGGACGCCGGACTTCCGCGCGCCGGCCGATCACAGTCAAGTGACCAAGTCGAGGAGGAGCCATGCTGACCGACGAGGACCGGGACCTGCTGCGCCGCCCGCTGCACGGCTACCTGACCGTGGCACCCCGCCCGGGCGTGCGCCCGGTGACCCGGCCGGTCTGGTTCGGGCTCACCGACGCGGGCGTGGAGGTGTTCAGCCTCGCCCGCTCGCCGAAGGTGCGCCGGGTGCAGGAGGACCCGTGGGCGTCGCTCGTGGTGGCGGCACCCGAGGGCGAGGCCGAGCGCTGGGTCGCGGTCTCGGGGGCCGTCACGGTGCAGGCCGAGGGGGCCGCCGACCTGGCCCGCGACCTCGCCGCGACGTACTGGGACCTCGCCGAGCCCGACAAGGCGGCGGCGTTGGCGGCGATGGTCGCGGAGCCGCTGGTCCGGCTCGTGATCGCGCCCGACGACGTCCGACGCGGGGCTTAGGCTGCAGCGCATGAGCGACGTCACGATCTGGCACAACCCGCGCTGCACCAAGTCCCGGCAGGCCCTCGCGCTGCTGGAGGCCGAGGGCGTGGACGCGGAGGTCGTGCGCTACCTGGACGCCGCGCCCGACCGGGCGACCCTGGAGGCGGTGCTGGTGAAGCTCGGCACCGACGACCCGCGGGCGATCGTGCGGAAGGGCGAGAAGCTGTACACGGAGCTCGGCCTGGCGACCGCGGACCGCGGCGCCCTGCTCGACGCGATGGCGACCCACCCGATCCTGATCGAGCGCCCCATCGTGATCCGGGGCGACCGCGCCACAGTAGGCCGCCCCACCGAGGCGGTCCTCGACCTACTCGACTAGCGCAGTCAGAGGGTGGCGTGCGTCGCGGTCAGGGGGGCGCGGACGTGGAGCATGCCGCCGCTGATCTCGGCGGTCGGGCGCAGGCCCGCCCGGCGGAGCAGCCGGGTGACCTTCATGTTCTGGGTGTGGGTGACCGCCGTCAGCTCGGAGGCGCCCTGGTCGGCCGCCAGGTCGGCGACGCGCCGGACCAGGGCGGTGCCCAGGCCGCGCCCCTGCCAGGCGTCCTCGACGATCACCGCGAACGCGGACCGACGCGACAGGTTGACCATCCCCACGGCGCTGCCGCCGTCGATCGTCAGGGCCAGCACCGAGTGCGGGCCGGTGAGCTCGTCGAGCTCCTCGGGCTCCAGCCTGCGGGCCGCGGTGAGGAACCGCGCGCTGCGGCTCTCGGGGGAGGAGCGGGCGTGCATGGCCGCGATCAGCGGGACGTCCGCCGGGGTGGCCGAACGCAGCCGGACCTCGGACCCGTCCCGCAGCAGGAGGATCGGGTCCAGCCGGGACGCCGTCGGCGACGGGGCCCCGGCCAGCGACAGCTGCGCCGCCAGCTCGAGCAGCGCCGCGGCCCGCGAGAGCTCGGTCGCCGTGAACGGCCAGGTGCGGGTGAGGTGCACCTGCGCCGTGCCGACCCGCAGCGTGTGCACGCCGGGGGTGCCCGGCTCGACGATCCGGGCCCGCAGCAGGGTCGCGACGGCCTGCGGCGCGCTGCCGGGGTCCGCGGCCACCATCCGCGCCAACGCCAACGCGGTGGTGGCGGTGTCCGCGAGCTCCGTGGCGTCCGCCCGCACCAGCAGCGAGCACGGGATCCCGGCCTGCTCCACCGCGGCGACCATGCCCGCGGGCTCGATCCCCTCCGGCACCTTCACCAGCAGCTCGTCGGTGACCGACCCGTCGTCCGCCGGTTCCCCCACCACGTGCAGCGAGAGGATGTTGCACCCGGAGCGGCCGACCGCCGTGGCCAGCTCGCCGAGCCGGCCGGGCCGATCCTCCAGCTCCACGTGCACGCGCCAGAGCGCCACGATGACCGCCTCCTTGCCCGAGTCCTCACCCACACTGGCCCCGCCGCGTTACGGGATCGCTACGCGGAGGTGACGCCTAGGTGCTGGGAACTGTGATCCGCGCCAGGCTCCGCCGCACGAAGTCGATCTCCGTGGCCATGTGGCGCAGGGTCTCCGCGACCACCAGGCTGCCGTGGCCCGCGTCGAAGCGGGCGACCTCGTACGGCAGGTCCGCCCGGTCGGCCAGGGCGTCCAGATAGGTGTCGACCTGCCGGATCGGGCAGCGCGGGTCGTTCTCGCCCGCGAGGATCAGCACGGGCGCCCGCACCCGGTCGACGTAGGTGAGCGGCGAGGCGACCCGGTAGGTCTCCGGCACCTCCTCGGGCGACCCGCCGAACAGGGCGCGGTCGAAGGCGCGCAGCTGCTCCATCTCGTCCTCGTAGGCGGCCACGTAGTCCGCGACCGGCACCCCGCCGATCGCCGCGGCCCAGCGTTCGGGCTGGGTGCCCGCCGCGAGCAGTGCGAGATAGCCGCCCCAGGACCACCCCTCGACGACGCACCGCGCGGGATCGGTGAGCCCCGACGCCACGACGGCGGAGTGCACGGCCGCCACGTCCTCGAGCTCGGTGAGCCCCGGCCTGCCCTCGATCGCGTCCCGCCAGGCGGAGCCGTAGCCCGTCGAGCCGCGGTAGTTGACCTCGACCACGGCGAAACCGGCGTCCACCCACGCCGCGCGCACGGGCGAGAAGCGGTCCTCGTCCGCGGCGTGCGGGCCGCCGTGGAGCGTGAAGATCGTGGGGAGGGGGCCGGTCTGCGCGGGCGCGGCGACGAGCGCGTGCACGTCACCGACCCAGAGGTCCCGAACCGGGACCGAGTCCGGCGCGGGCGCGCCGAGGCTGACCAGTACGCGGTCGCCGTCCGGGCCGAGCGCACGGACCGACGACGGGTGCGCGGCGGATGTCACCGTGTACTCGAGGACGCCGTCCGGTCGGACGTCCGCCGATCCGATGCAACCCGGCGCCGTCGGCAGCTCGGCGAGCTCGCCCGTCGTGAGGTCGTAGCGGTGGAGCCGGGTGCGGGCGGCGTGGGTGTGCCAGACCAGCAGGGCCGAGGCGTCGGGGTAGAAGTCCGCCTCGAGCTCGCCGGGCAGGTCGAGGTCGAGCTCGGTCTCGGTGTCCGTCGCGACGTCCCAGAGCAGCAGCTCCTCGCGGCCGCGGCGCTCGTGCCCGACCAGCAGTCGCTGGTCGCCGCGGACCGGGGAGAAGGCGATGGCGCCCAGGCCCTTCCCGGGACCGTCCCACTTCTCGGCGACGGTCTCGCCGTCCCGGGTGAGCACCCGCAGCGCCGGGTGGCGGGAGTCGCCGTGCTCGGAGTGGCTGATCGCGACCAGCGTCTCGTCCTCGCTGAGCCCGCCGACGCCCGCGTCCTCCGGGTGGCGGTAGAGGACCTGCTCGTCCAGCCAGATCGTGGTGCCCTCGTCCGTGGACGTGCCGACCAGGACGTGCTCGCGACCGATGTCCAGACCGGCCGAGTAGCCGTCCTCGACGGCGGGCAGCGGCGTGCCGACCGGGCCGCCGGTGAACGGCTGGGTCACCCAGTGGCCGAACTCGTCGCCGTCGGTGTCGGCGAACCACCACACGTCCTCGCCGTCCGGGGACAGGGTCGCGAGGAACGTGCCCGCGGCGCGGTCGGTGAGCTGTCGGTGCTCGTCGGAGGCCCGGTCCCACAGGTGGATCTGCGTGGTGCCGCTGGCGTTGGAGGTGTAGACGCAGCGGTCCGGGGCATCGAGCGCCCAGTGCGGCCGAGACATCCGCACTGCGGTGAACCGGGCCCGCCAGCGTTGCTCGCGCTCGTCGTCGAACAGGGTCTCCGGGACTGCCGCGGCGGGGTGCGTGCTCACCTCACCGATCCTGCACGATGAGCCCGGTCAGCCGCAGACGGTTGATCGCGGTCAGCTCGTGACGGGTGCGCGCGGCCTCCTCCTGAGCCGAGTTCTGCAGGCGTTCCCGCAGGACGGCGAGCAGGTCGTCGGCGCTGCGGCCGGACGCGCAGACCAGGTAGACGTGACCGAACCGACGCTCGTACTCGGCGTTGCCCTCCGCCATCGCGGCCCGCACCGCGTCCGAGGCGGTGGCCATGCCCGCCTGCTCCTTCGCCGACGACCCGCCGTGCACCCGGTCGCCGATGCGCGGATGCCCCGCCAGCGCGTCGGCCAGGTCGACGGGGGCGGCGTCGGCGGCGGCCAGCAGCGCGTCGAGGTCGGCGTAGGGCCTGCCCGCGGCGACGGCCTCCGCCCAGGTGGTCGAGGCGCAGACCGGCAGGAGGACGGCGACCGCGTCGGGCAGGGCGTTGAACTCGGCCAGGGTGGGCATGCAGGCACTATCGGGGATGACCCGGATCCGCCGCACCGTGGCGGCCGGCACGATGGGCGTCGTGACCGAGCCGATCCGCCCCGAGGACATGCGGGTCTCCGACGCCGACCGGGCGGTCACCGCCCGGCACCTGCAGTGGGCGCAGGGCGAGGGCCTGCTGGACCTCGGCGAGTTCGACACCCGCTCCGGCGCGCTCTACGCCGCCACGACCCGGGGAGAGCTGGACCGGCTGGTCCGGGACCTCCCCGCGGTCCCCGCGGCCGTCGAGGCGCGCAGGCCGGGCGTCTTCGCCGACACCGGCGGCGGCACCGCCATGCGGGTGCTGACGATCGTCTTCACCTCGATCGCCGTGGTGAACCTGGTGGTCTGGGGCCTGGTCACGATCACGAACGGCGAGGCCGTCTACCCCTGGTTCCTGTGGACGGGCGTGCCGCCCCTGGCCGTCCTGGGCACCCTGTACGCCTTCGGGATCGGGCGCCCGAAGCGGGACTGATCAGGCCAGCTCGGCGGAGCCGACGAGCATCCGGAGGGCCTCGGCGACGTCGTCACCGGTCGGCGCGGTGTCCGGGTCCACCACCCACTGGACCATCAGGCCGGTGAGCAGGGCCTGGTAGAAGCCGCCGAGGACGCGGCTGCGGTGGTCGGCCTCGCGCGGGTCGTCCGGCAGCGCGTGGAACATCGAGGCGAGCTCCTCGCGGGTGTCCCGCTGGGCGCCGACCAGCGCGTCGTGCAGGCGGGGCGAGCGGGCGGCCTCGGCCAGCGACTCGACGTAGCTGATCCACAGCTTGTGCTCGCTGTGGAAGAGGTCGACGACGGACCTCCAGGTCTGCTGGACCCGCTCGTCCGGCGTGGCGGTGGGGTCCACCCGGCCCAGGGCGGCGTCGAGCACCCCCGCCCACTCGCCCGCGCTGCGCACGGCGGCCTCGGTCAGCAGCGCGTCCTTCGACCCGAAGTGGTAGCCGATCGAGGCGAGGTTGGTGCCGGACACGGCGACGACGTCCCGGGCGGTCGTCCGGCCGAAACCCTTGGTGTACAGGCAGTCGGCGGCGCCGTCCAGCAGGTCCTCGCGATGTCCCATGGGCGGCGACCCTAACCCATCGCAAGATCAAGACGAGCGTCTGGGACGGGCGTCCGGAATGACGTCGGACACCAGGTGCTCGTCGACCACCGTGGTGCGCACGTCGGCGATCTCCGGGCGCTGGGTCAGCTTGTCGATCACCAGGGAGTAGAGGGCCTCGTTGTCCGGGACGGGGATGTGGAGCAGGAAGTCCTCCGTGTCCGTCGTCACGAAGACGCCGAGGGTCTCCGGCAGCCGCACGGCCCAGTTGCGGAACGTCTCGATCACCCGCCGGTTCGGCGGCCGGACGCGCACGGCGATGAGCGCCTGCACCGGGCGTCCGACGGCGGCGAGGTCGAGGTCGAGCCGCGCGCCGCGGATCACCCCGCGGCGCCGCAGGGCCCGGGTGCGGTCCAACGCGGTCGTCGGCGAGACCCCGACCGCCGCCGCGATGTCCCGGTTCGTCCGCCGTGCGAGGTCGAGGGTCTGCTCGGGCCGGAGGTGAAGGACTCGACCGGCGCGGTGCATCCCGGTCTCCACTGGAGCGGGTGCACCGTGCTGACGGCGTCCGCGGCCGATCTCGCCGTCCTGCGCGGTCGGGCGGGTGCGGCCGAGGACGTGTTCGTCGCCGACATGCCCGGGGCGGGGCAGCGGCTGCGCGTCTACGACGAGTACGTCGACGAGATCGGCCGGACCGAGGAACCCGACTACCTCGCGGTGAGCGTCGTCGGGCCGCGCAACCGCGTGGCGAAGTGGGTTAAGGGCTTCCCGCTGGCCTGAGGTCTCTCGGAGCTCAGGTCGCGTACGGATCGGTGATCTCGCGCAGACGGGTCAGCGCTCGGCGCAGGGCGGGCATGTCGTCGCCGAGGTGGTCGGCCCAGCGCGCCTCGATCTGGGCGACGGTGTCGTTCGCCACCACGCACGCCCGCCATCCCAGGTCGGTGAAGGTGACCAGCCGGGCGCGGCCGTCGGAGGGGTCCGGGACGCGCTGGACGTAGCCCGCGCGCTGGAGCTGGTCGACGAGCACGCCCGCGGTCTGCTTCGTGACCTGCGCCTGGTCGGCGAGGTCGGTCAGCCTGCTGCCGCCGGGCGCGATCCGCTGGAACACCCGGGCCTGGGCCAGGGTGAGCACGCCGTGGCCCGCCTCGGCGAGGGCGTGCATCACCTCGGTCTCCATCGCCCGGTAGGGGATGAACAGCAGGTTTCCGACGTTCACGGGTTGAGTGTAGTCAGTTTTCCTGACTACTATTGGTCAGGGAAGCTGACTAACTGGGGGCCGTGATGGATGCCTGGATCGACACCGCCCGCGCCGAGCTGGCCGATCTGCTCGCGGGACTCACCCCCGCGCAGTGGGAGCAGCCGTCGCTGTGCGCGGGCTGGCGGGTGCGGGAGGTGGCGGCGCACGTCGCGCTCACCGCGGAGTCGCCGTTGACACAGGTCGCCGCCATGGTGCGCAGCGGGTTCCGGTTCGACCGCATGGTCGATGCGACCGCCAGGGCGCACGCCGCGGTGCCCACGTCGCAGCTCGCCGACGAGGTGCGGGGCCTGGTCGGGGTCCGCCGCCGCCCGCCCGGCACCGTGCCCGCCGACCCGCTGAACGACGTGCTGGTCCACACCCAGGACATCGCCCGCCCCCTCGGCCTCGACATCGCGATCCCGGCCGAGCCCGCCACCGTCGCCGCCGATCTGGTGTGGCGCCGCGCCTTCCCCTTCCGTGCCCGGGACCGCGTGCGCGGCCGGGAACTGGTCGCCACGGACGTCGAGTGGCGACGGGGTGCCGGCGAGCCCGTCGAGGCCCCGATCGGAGACCTCCTGCTGATCCTCACCGGCCGGATCCCGGTGCCCGCTCGTCAGAACTGACGATGCCGGGTAATGCCGTCGACGTCCCTCCGATAGGCCGTTCAGCTCACTGAACCGCCACGAGGGGAACCGATGACCGCCACGCAGCACTGGACCTCCTCCGTCCCGCCCACCCAGCCCACGGGCAACCGGCCGGCGACGACCGGGTTCGTGCTGGGTGTGCTGGGCCTGGTCGCGGGCTGGATCCCGGTGGTCGGGCTGATCGTGACGGTGCCCGCGCTGCTGATCTCCCGCACCGGCCGCCGGCGCTTCCGCAGCGGAGCCGCGGACACGGCAGGCCGCAGCACGGCGGGGATGGTGCTCGGCGTCGTCGGCACGGCGATCTGCGTGGTGATGACCGTCGTCGCGATCGCGGGCGGTGCCTCGGCGGAGCCGCGGCCGGTCGCCGCTCCCGCCCCGGTCGCCGCTGTTCCGCCCGCGCCGGTCCTGCTGGTCGTCCCCAACGTCGTCGGGATGAGTGACGTGCAGGCTCGCGACACCCTCCGGGCCGCGGGCTTCTCGACCGTGGTGATGGGCCCGTCCACCGGAGCGCAGCCCGGGGTCGCGGCCGGGACCGTGACCGCACAGCTCCCCGGGACCGGTGCGCGGGCCTCGGCCACGGACCCGATCACGCTGGGCGAGGCGGCCGAGCCGCCGGTCGTCGCGCCCGCCCCCGCGGTGCCCGCCGCGGCACCCGCACCCGCACCCGCCGCCGTGGCCCCGGGCACCCGGGCACCCGCGGCCCAGGCACCCGCCGCCCGCGCCCCGCAGCCCCTGGTGGCCCCCGCCCCGCGGGCCGCGGACCCCGCCCCGGCGTCGTCGTCGAGCGGTGCGTCCTACAAGAACTGCACCGAGGCACGGAACGCAGGCGCCGCCCCGCTCCACCGAGGCGAGCCGGGCTACAGCACCAAGCTGGACCGAGACGGCGACGGCATCGCCTGCGAGTAGGTCGGACGACGGGCCGCCCGGTACGTCCCGAGGCGCACTACTCAGGTTCCTGATGGTCAGGTGGGCGGGCCATCCGGCGGCTGCAGGACCGGGAGACCGGGTCGCCGTGCATGGCGCAGGTTCCTGACGGTCCGGTGGCCGGGCGATCCGGCGCCCCTCCGACTTGGCGGGCGGGCCGGCGTGCGTGGCTCAGTTTCCTGATGATCAGGTGCTCGAAGGATGCGACTCCGGATGATCCGGGCCCCGGATCATCCGGAACCCGAGCCACGCCGGGGATCCCCTGTCGCGTCTGGCGCCGCTCGGATCGTCGGGGATCTGGATAATCAGGAATCTCAGCCACCCGCGGTGGAGCCTCCTTCAAGTCCGGCGCTGTTCGGATGGCCCGGCTGCCTGACCATCAGGAACCTGAGCTGAGCGGGGCGGAGCCCCCGTCGGCCCCTGCGTCTCTCGGATGGTCCGCAGCCTGGACGATCTGGAACCTGAGCCACGTGGGGTGGAGGCCCTGTCGGGTCCAACGCCCTTCGGATGGTCGGGGATCCGGACGGTCTGGAACCTGAGCCACGTGGGGTGGAGCCCCCACCGGGTCCGACGCCGCTCGGATGGCCGGGCACCCGGACACCAAGAAGGCCCAGGTCGGAGCGACCTGGGCCTTCTGTGATGGTCGGGGTGACAGGATTTGAACCTGCGACCTCTTCGTCCCGAACGAAGCGCGCTACCAAGCTGCGCCACACCCCGATGAACCGTGGAGAACTCTACCCGACCGTTTCCGACGCCTGCGCGGGGGTGGCCTTCGACCGCGCGGGGGCCGCCGGGCGGGGCAGCAGGGTCAGCAGGCTGACCTCCGGCGGGCAGGCGAACCGGACCGGCGTGTACGGCGAGGTGCCCATCCCGGCGGACACGTGCAGCCAGGTGTGTGTGCCCCAGCGCGACGCCCCGCGCGCCCGGGACCGGTCGATACCGCAGTTGGTGACGATCGCGCCGTAGCCGGGCAGCCGGAGCTGACCACCGTGCGTGTGACCGGCCAGCACGAGGTCGACGCCGTCCGCTGCCATGCCGTCGAGCACCCGCGGCTCCGGCGAGTGGGTCAGCCCGAGCCGCAGGTCCGCCGTCATGGGACCCGAGACACTCGAGTAGCGGTCGAGCGAGAGGTGCGGGTCGTCCACGCCGACGACGCCGATCCGGCGCCCGTCGACGTCGAGGAAGAGGCGCTGGTGCGTCGCGTCCTGCCAGCCGTGCTCCACGAACCCGGCGCGCAGGTCCCGCCACGGCAGCGGCGCTCCGTGGATCCGGCGCTGCGAGGGGCGCAGGTAGCGGGCCGGGTTCTTGGGGGTGGGGCCGAAGTAGTCGTTGCTGCCGAAGACGAACAGCCCGGGCCGGTCCAGCAGGGGGCCGAGCGCGGCGAGCGCTGCGGGCACGGCCTTGGGGTGCGCCAGGTTGTCCCCGGTGTTCACGACGAGATCCGGCTCCAGCGCGGCGAGCTCGGCGACCCACCGCTTCTTGCTCTCCTGCCCCGGTGTGAGGTGCAGGTCGGAGACGTGCAGGATCCGGAGCGGCCTGCTGCCCTCCGGCAGCACCGGCAGCGCGGCCTCGCGCAGGGTCCACCGACGCGACTCGTACCCGGCGGCATAGGCGACGCCCGCCAGGCCCGTGGTGGCGGTGCCCAGGGCGAAACGCGCGAGAGGATGCACGGCGGCCAGGGTACGTTGCTGCCTTGTGAGCACCTTGAAGGAGCGGCTGCGCAGCGACCTGACCGCGGCCATGAAGGCCCGCGACGAGCTGGTCAAGGCAACCCTGCGGCTGACCCTGACCGCGATCGGCAACGCCGAGGTGGCCGGGACCGAGCACCGCGACCTGTCCGACGAGGAGGTCCTCAAGGTCATCGCGAAGGAGCAGAAGAAGCGCGAGGAGTCCGCCGAGGCCTTCGCGGCCGCGGGGCGCACCGAGCAGGCCGCGCAGGAGCGCGCCGAGGGCGAGGTCCTGGCCGGTTATCTGCCCACGCAGCTCACGGACGCGGAGCTGAGCGAGATCGCCGCCGCCGCCGTCGCCGAGGTGACGGCGGAGACCGGCGAGACCCCCGGGCCGCGTCAGATGGGCCTGGTCATGAAGAAGGCCACCGCCGCCGCAGCCGGTCGCGCGGACGGCAAGCGCCTGAGCACCGCGGTGCGGTCCCTGCTGTGAACTCGTGAGCGGCGATGGTCGCCAGGGCGACCATCGCCGCGCACGGGCTACTTGGCCGGGGCCTTCTTCGCCGCGGGCTTCTTCGCGGGGGCCTTGCGCTTGGCCGGGGCCTTCTTCACCGGGGCCTTGGCGCGGCGTTCGGCGAGGAGCTCGCTGGCGCGCTCGTCGGTGATCTCCTCGACGCTGTCGCCCTTGCGGAGCGAGGCGTTGGTCTCGCCGTCGGTGACGTAGGGGCCGAAGCGGCCGTCCTTGATCACCATCGGCTTGTCCGTGGCGGAGTCCTTGCCCAGCTCGCGCAGCGGCGGGGTGGCCGCGGCGGTGCGGCGGCCGCGCTGCTTGGGCTGCTTGTAGATCTCCAGCGCCTCGTCGAGGGTCACCGTGAACAGCTGCTCCTCGCTGGTCAGCGAGCGCGAGTCCGTGCCCTTCTTCAGGTACGGGCCGTAGCGGCCGTTCTGCGCGGTGATCTCCTCCCCGGACTCCGGGTCGGTCCCGACGATCCGGGGCAGGCTGAGCAGCTTGAGCGCGTCGTCGAGGGTGACGGTCTCCACCGACATGTCCTTGAACAGCGACCCGGTGCGCGGCTTGGTCTTCGCCTTCTTCGCCGCGGCCGCCTCCTCCTCGGACAGCAGCTCGGTGACGAAGGGGCCGTAGCGGCCCTCCTTGGCGACGATCTCGTGCCCGGTCACCGGGTCCGTGCCCAGCGTGCGGCCCTCCTGCGGCACCGAGAACAGCTTCTCGGCGATCTCCTCGGTGAGCTCGTCCGGCGGGAGGTCCTCGGGCAGGTTGGCGCGCTGGGTCTTCGGCTTGCCCTCGGCGTCCGTCTCGTCCGTCGGACGCTCCATGTACGGCCCGTACCGCCCGACGCGCACGACCGCCTCGCGGCCCTGGCTGTCGGTGAACAGCGGGATCGAGTTGATCGTGCGGGCGTCGATCTCCTCGAGGTTGACGCCGACGAGCTTCTTCAGCCCGCCCTCGCGCGCCACCGACCCCTCGGCGGACGTGCCGTCGCCGAAGTAGAAGCCGGTGAGCCAGGCGTTGCGGGTGAGGTTGCCCGAGGAGATGGCGTCGAGCTCGTCCTCCATCGCGGCGGTGAAGTCGTAGTCGACGAGCCTGCCGAAGTGGTGCTCCAGTAGCCCGACCACCGAGAACGCGACCCAGCTCGGGACGAGCGCGGAGCCCTTCTTCCAGACGTACCCGCGGTCCTGGATGGTCTTGATGATCGACGCGTACGTCGACGGCCGCCCGATCCCCAGCTCCTCGAGCTGCTTGACCAGGCTCGGCTCGCTGTAGCGGGCGGGCGGGTTGGTGGAGTGCCCCTCCGGGCTCAGCTCGGCCGCGGTGAGCGCCTGGCCCTCGGTGAGGTTCGGCAGCCGGGACTCGGCGTCGTCCGCCTGCTCGTTCGAGCTCTCCTCGACGGTCTCGACGTAGGCCTTGAGGAACCCGGGGAAGGTGATCGTGCGGCCGGAGCTGGCGAACACGACCTCCTCGCCGGTGGCCGCCGTGCCGTTGATCCGGATGGAGACGGTGGTGCCGCGCGCGTCCGCCATCTGCGAGGCGACGGTGCGCTGCCAGATCAGCTCGTAGAGCCGGAAGTCGTCCCCGTCGACCTCGCGGGCGATCTCGCCCGGGGTGCGGAAGGTGTCGCCCGCGGGGCGGATCGCCTCGTGGGCCTCCTGCGCGTTCTTGACCTTGCGCGTGTACTGCCGGGGGGCCGAGGGCACGTAGGAGTCGCCGTAGAGCTCCCGGGCCTGCGCGCGGGCGGCCTGGATCGCGGACTCCGACAGCGTGGTCGAGTCCGTACGCATGTAGGTGATGTAGCCGTTCTCGTACAGCCGCTGCGCGCTGCGCATGGTGCGCTCGGAGGAGAACCGCAGCTTGCGGCCCGCCTCCTGCTGCAGCGTCGACGTCATGAACGGGGCGTACGGCTTGCGGGTGTACGGCTTGGAGTCGACCGACGCGACGGTCAGGTCGTGGCCCTCGAGGCTCTCCGCCAGCCGGCGGGCGCCGGCCTCGTCGAGGACGGTGACGTCACGCCCCTTGAGCTTGCCGTCGGCCCCGAAGTCCCGTCCGGTGGCGACGCGGCTGCCGTCCACGCTGACCAACCGCGAGCCGAACTGGCGCGGCGTGGCGTCCGCGCCCGCGTCCATGGTCGCGGCGATGTCCCAGTAGCCCGCGGAGACGAACGCCATCCGCTCGCGCTCGCGCTGCACGATCAGTCGGGTCGCCACCGACTGCACGCGCCCCGCCGAGAGCCGCGGCATGACCTTCTTCCACAGCACGGGGGAGACCTCGTAGCCGTAGAGGCGGTCCAGGATGCGCCGGGTCTCCTGTGCGTCGACCAGGTCCTGGTCCAGCTCGCGGGTGTTCTCCGCGGCCGCGCGGATCGCGGGCTCGGTGATCTCGTGGAAGACCATCCGGCGGACCGGGATCTTCGGGCGCAGGGTGTCCAGCAGGTGCCAGGCGATCGCCTCGCCCTCGCGGTCGGGGTCCGTGGCGAGGAGGAGCTCGTCGGCGTCCTTGAGCAGGTCCTTGAGCTCGGAGACCTTCGACTTCTTCTCCGGCGTGACGATGTAGAGCGGGTGGAACTCGTTGTCCACGTCCACGCCCAGGCGGGCCCACGGCTCGCCCTTGTACTTGGCGGGTACGTCCGCCGCGCCGCGCGGCAGGTCACGGATGTGCCCGACGCTCGACTCCACCACGTAGTCGTTGCCGAGGTAGGGCTGGATCTTCTTCGCCTTGGTCGGCGACTCGACGATCACCAGGCGGCGCACCCGGCCGCCCGCGGCCGTGGTCGATCCCGTCCCGTTGCGACGACCACCCCCGGCCGCGGCGCTCTTGCGACGCGTCGAGGTGCCGGCGGCCTTCTTCTCGGTCGGCTCGTCGGTCTCGGTGCTCGTCGTTCCGGTTGCCACGTTGGTCCTACTCCATCCCTCCGGCAGCGCCGCCGGTCTCGTACCGGCCGCCACCGTCCTCCGGGTCTGTCATGTCCGGAGCGTCACCTACGGTAACTCCCGGTTCGACCCTGGGCCGACAGTATTGCTCTCCGTCGGCCCCGCGCCGCCACGGTCGCACATCGACGACCGCTGTCGCATCCCTCACACCCTCCCGCGGTGTCGGGGAGCGAGCGGAGCGTAGCCCGATGGTCAAGTGCGGCTTCGACCCCAGTACCGCGGCCATTCGGCCGCATCGACGCCCTCCGGCGGGGGGCCGACCAGCTCCACCAGGCGGTGCATCCTCCGGGCTCCTGTGATGCGCAACGCCGGTCCGGCCGCCCGGCATTCCCCCGTCCGGTGGTGGGTCCGGCAGATCGTGACGGGTTCGGGGCCGGGGAGCTCGGGGAGATCGTGCAGGTCGTGGAGATCGACGACGGGGAGGTCGTCGGGATCCAGGAGGGTGTCCGGGTCCGCCGGATCCCGCCGCTCCCGGCGCACGGGAGCCGGGGGCGGGACCCGCTCGACCGGTTCCTCGGGTGGCTCCTTCTCCGCGTCCGCGCGCGCCGTGCAGGCCGGGCACCGGGGCAGCTGGACGCGAGCGGGCGGCAGCCCGAGCCGCGTGGTCCCGGCGATCAGCCGGTCGTGGGTGCCGGGCGCTCCGCCGTCGAGCGGGAGGAGATAGCCGCCGCGCCCGTCGGGACGCCCCGCGGCCAGCACCCACAGCCGCAGCGCCGTGCCGTCCAGCTGGAAGTCCGCAGGCACCCGCTTGTGGTCCGGGCCCGTCGGGTCCGTCCAGGCGCCGGCCAGTCCGGCGAGGTCGCGCCGGTAGGCGGTCCGCAGCTCACGGCCCACGCAGCTGTGCCCGCCCGCCTCGAACGTCAGCCCGAACGGCGCCGCCGCGGCGCGCAGCGCCCGCTCCCGACCGGGGTCGGCGGCGTCCAGGCTGATCCGGGCGGTGACCCCACCGCCGAACCGCAGCACCCGCGCCGGCCCGCAGAGCAGCCCGCCGAGGTCGGCGAGCGACGTCGGCCGGGCCTCCGCCGAGAACAGCGACAGCTGCGACACGTCGCGCAGACTAGAACATCTGTTCGATCCGTGTCGCGGGACTCGCTCGAACGAGCGCTACCGGGGGGTGCTGGCCGCCTGCAGCTGCCCACAGGCCGGGGCCTGGTCGACGGCCTTGGCCAGCCGCGGGGAGGTGCGCAGGTCACCGAGCACGTCCGGCGCCGTGACCTGCGCGAGGCTGGTCTGGGTCTCGCCGAGCGCGGCCTGGAAGGCGGGCACGTTGTTCGGGTCCGACGCGTCGACCTTGGCCTTCGCGGCGCTGATGTCGCTCTGCAGCTTCTCCAGGCCCGCCGTGGCCCGGGCGACGATGTCGTCGCCGCCGCCGACCGGCGCCGACCCGACCTGCCCGAGCTGGTCGCGGCTCTGCTGCAGGCCGGTCTCGGCGCCCGCGAGGTAGTCCGACAGCCGCTGCTTGATGCCCGGCAGGTCGGCCCCGTCGAAGTTCGGCTGGGCGAGCACCGGCCCGGTGAACGTGAGTACCGCGCCGCACACCTTGTCCACCCAGGCCACGGGATCGGCCCCGCGGCCCGCGGTCGGCTGGGGGGCCGGATCGGCCCGGGGCACACCGGCGACGGCGCTGGCGCACCCGCCGACGGACAGCAGTCCGCCGAGCAGGACTGCGGCGACGAGCCGGGACGGGCGCTGCACGAGAACCTCCGGTGACGAGTGGGCCGCCCGACACTAGGCCACGGCGGGCGGCCTTCGCGAGCGCCCGTCGGCTCAGCTGCCGCTGAGCCGGGAGAGGTCCTGGCAGGCGGGAGCCTTGGCCGCGGCGTTCGTGACCGCCGAGTCCAGGCCGGCGAGGGGGTCCTGATCGGTGTCCTGCAACGCCAGGACGGGCGCGACCGCGCCCTCCATGTCCCGCGGCAGCGTCCGCGAGTCCAGGTCCAGTCCCTGGACCTGGGTGTGCGCCTGGCGGAACGCGTCCCGGTAGCGGGTGAGCTGGTCGCGGAACTTCGTGACCGCCTGGTCCCCGCCCTCGACGGGGGAGGCGCCGAGGCCGTCGAGGTCCGCGAGCGAGGTGTCCAGCGCCGAGGCCGTGTCGCCGAGGTAGGCCGCGAGGCTGCGGGCCTGGCCCTCCGGATCGGTCGCCGGGGCGGGCCCGACGAGCGCGGCCTCCCGGAACGTCGCGTACGAGCCGCACAGGCCGTTCGTCCAGTCGATCGTCGCCTGCTCGTCCGCGCCGCCGCAGCCCGCGACCAGCAGACCACAGGCGACCACCGCCGCCGTCGCGGTCCTACGGGCCCACCGTGTCGTCATCCGTCCTCCGAGTCCGCCCCCCGCTGTTCGGCACCCGGACGGTAGCGGGGGCGACCCGGACGAACGAGGCCGCCCGCCCCGAAGCGGGACGAGCGGCCTCATCGGTCGCCGAACGGGCAGGTGTGATCCGCCTAGGCGACGGGGCTGTCCGCCGGGGTCTCCTGGATGGAGGAGGTGCGCCGCTTGGACACCGTGATCGCCGCGACGATCACCGCGACGGCCACGAGCGCGATGATGATCCGCACCGGTGCCGAGGCGCTGTCGCCGACGCTGAACAGCACGACGGCGGGCGCGATGAGCACCGAGACCAGGTTCATCACCTTGATCAGCGGGTTGATGGCCGGGCCCGCGGTGTCCTTGAACGGGTCGCCGACGGTGTCGCCGATGACCGTGGCCTCGTGGGCCGGGGAGCCCTTGCCGCCGTGGTTGCCGTCCTCGACGAGCTTCTTCGCGTTGTCCCAGGCACCACCGGAGTTGGCGAGGAAGATCGCCATCAGGGTGCCGCAGGCGATCGCCCCGGCCAGGTAGCCCGCGAGCGGGCCGACGCCCAGGCCGAAGCCGACCGCGATCGGCGCGAAGATCGCCAGCAGGCCGGGGGTGGCCAGCTCGCGCAGCGAGTCCCGGGTGCAGATGTCCACGACGCGCCCGTACTCGGGGCGGACCGTGCCCTCCATGATCCCGGGGTTCTCCCGGAACTGGCGACGCACCTCGAACACGATGGCGCCCGCCGCACGGGTGACGGCGTTGACCGCCAGCCCGGAGAACATGAAGACGACCGACGCGCCGATGATCACGCCGACCAGCGTGTTCGGCGAGAACACCTCGTTGGCGAACGCGGTGCCCGCGTCCTCGAGGGCCACGCCCGCCTTGCTCAACGCCTGGCTGATCGCGTCCCGGTAGGACCCGAACAGGGCGGTCGCCGCGAGCACCGCCGTGGCGATCGCGATGCCCTTGGTGATCGCCTTCGTGGTGTTCCCGACGGCGTCGAGCTCGGTGAGGATGTCGACACCCTCGCCCTCGACGTCCCCGGACATCTCCGCGATGCCCTGCGCGTTGTCGGCGACGGGGCCGAAGGTGTCCATCGCGACGATCACGCCGACCGTGGTCAGCAGGCCGGTGCCCGCGAGGGCCACGGCGAACAACGCCACCGTGATCGACCCCGTGGCGAGCGTGAACGCCCCGAAGACGGCCGCGCTGATCACGAGGGCGGTGTAGACCGCGGACTCGAAGCCGATCGAGATGCCGGACAGGATGACGGTCGCGGCGCCGGTCAGCGAGGACTTGCCGACGTCCTGCACGGGCTTGTCCTCGGTGCCGGTGAAGTACCCGGTCAGCTTGAGGATGGCCGCGGCCAGCACGATGCCGATGATCACGGCGATGGTCGCGATGATCCGCGGGTCCGCCCCGCCCATGTCCGCGACGACCGAGGAGTCGGTCGGGTTGCTCAGCCCCGCCCAGGTGCCCGGCAGGTAGACGAACGCGGCGATCGCGCACAGCACCGCGGACACGCCCGCCGAGATGTAGAAGCTGCGGTTGATCGTCGTCAGGCTGCCCTCGCCGACGCGGGTCCGGGTGATGTACACGCCGAGCACCGCCGTCAGCACCCCGATCGCCGGGATGATCAACGGGAACAGCAGCCCCTGCAGGCCGAACGCCGCGGTGCCGAGGATCAGCGCAGCGACGAGCATGACCGCGTAGGACTCGAAGAGGTCCGCCGCCATGCCCGCACAGTCGCCGACGTTGTCACCCACGTTGTCCGCGATGGTCGCGGCGTTGCGCGGGTCGTCCTCCGGGATGCCCTGCTCGACCTTGCCGACCAGGTCGGCGCCGACGTCCGCGGCCTTGGTGAAGATGCCGCCGCCGACTCGCATGAACATGGCGAGCAGCGCCGCGCCGAAGCCGAAGCCCTCCAGCACCTTGGGCGCCTGGCCCGCGTAGACGAGCACGACGAGCGCCGCGCCGAACAGGCCGAGGCCGACGGTGAACATGCCGACGACGCCGCCGGTGCGGAACGCGATCCGGGTCGCCTTCTCGCGGCCGCCCGCCTCGCGCGAGGCGGAGGCGACGCGGATGTTGGCGCGCGTGGCCAGCCACATGCCGAGGTAGCCGATGGCCGCCGAGAACCCGGCGCCGATCACGAAGAAGATCGACCGGCCTATCCGTTCGCCGATGTCGTCGGCGGGGAGCGCGAAGAGCAGCAGGAAGACGATCACGACGAAGATGCCGAGCGTCTTGAACTGCCGTCTGAGGTAGGCCTGGGCGCCCTCCTGGACCGCCTCGCCGATCCTCTGCATCTCGGGGGTGCCGGGGTCGGCGCTGAGTACTTCTCGGAGCAGCTTATAGCCGATGGCCAGGGCCGCGAGGGCGACGACGGCGACCACGCCGACGACGATCCGATCCCCCGATCCCAGCTCGAGCCCCAAAGCGGGCACGGTCATCCGACCTCCTGTTGCGTCGCAGTGCGTCAGTGAGACCTGTCGAGCCGTGGAGATCGCGCGACGGCAGCCCTGACGTCGTCGGCACCCGACCGCCGCGACGGTGCGGCCGCCGGATGCACACGCAGAGTGTGGCCGATGTCGCAATTGAGATCCACACCACTCCCCCCGTCGACAGGGTGAGGTGATCGACAACACAGTCGTGCGGTTGCCGGGTGCCGATGCCTGCCGGATGCTTGAGAGATCTACCACCGAGGCCGCACCGTCAGCGGGACTCGCCGGATCGGCCTGGTGGCCGTCGGGGTCGTTCTGGCGATGGGGCCGCTGTTGCTGAGCGCGCCGGCGACTTCCGCGCCGGCGCTCCTCGGGGCGCCACCCGGCGATTCGGGTGTCTCGGACCTCTCCGTCGGACTGGCCGCGGTGCCCGAGGCCGAGCTCGCGAGGCTGCTCGCGCTCGTCCCCCGGGAGCCGGAACCCGAGCCGGAGCCGGAGCGGGGGACCGCCGCGGCCGCCGTTCTCTCGGCCACCACGGCCGCCGCGGTCGTGCAGGGTCTGGACCTGCGGATCGCGGTGCTCGACCGGGAGCTTGGGGAGTGGGCCTCCGCGGGCGCCGCGGCGGAGCCCACCTACGCCGCCTCGCTGTCGAAGCTGGTGGTGGCCGTCGACGTGCTGGACCGCCGCACCGAGGGCCTCGAGGTCGGCGACGCCGACCTCGCCCTGCTCCGCCGGGCACTCGGACCCAGCGACGACGCGGCGATGAACGCGTTGTGGTCGCGCTTCGACGGTGCGCACGCCGCCTCCCGGGTGGCCGGGCGGCTCGGGCTCTCGGCCACCCG
This sequence comes from Pseudonocardia oroxyli, assembly GCF_900102195.1. Taxonomy (GTDB): domain Bacteria; phylum Actinomycetota; class Actinomycetes; order Mycobacteriales; family Pseudonocardiaceae; genus Pseudonocardia; species Pseudonocardia oroxyli. Next base: position 108,477 of record NZ_FNBE01000012.1, on the reverse strand, counting down.
CGATCCGGCCGACCCCTCGCAGTGGGGCGAGATGCTCGTGTCTGCGGAGGATCACCTGCGGGTCTACGACCACGTGCTGGCGATGCCGGGGCCCGACCGCGACCTGATCATGGACGCGCTGGGGTCGGTGCCCGCGGTGGCGCGCGACGGGTTCGCCCAGGACTTCGGGCTGCTCGCGCCGGGACTGGCGGACGGCGCCGGGCCCGTGGCGGCGAAGCAGGGCTGGATGTGCTGCTTCGGTCAGCGGTACTACCTGCACAGCGCCGGGGTGGTCGGTGCCGGGTCGCGGTTCGTCGTGTCGCTGCTCAGCACCCAGCCCCGCGCCGCGGGGTGGGCGGACGCCCGCGCAGGCCTGGACACGGTCGCTCGCGCGCTCGCCGCGACGCTGGCGGGCGCGGTCCCGGTGGGATGAGCCCGTGTGCGCGAGCTGTCGGGGGTGTGTGCGAGCCTCGACGACGTGCATGACCAGCGGATCGTCGAGCCCGCCGCGCCGGTGGTCCGCTCCGCCCGCGGCCTGGAGCTGCTCGGGCGGGTGCTCGCGGGGTCGGGGGTGGACCCGGCCGCGCCGGTCCTCGAGCTCGGGCCCTCGGGCGAGCTGCCGCCCCTGGACGGACCCGACACCGCAGGCGAGCCCGCCGACCCGCTGAACCCGCTGCGCCACGCCGTGCGACTGCCGCCCCGCCCGGGCCGAAGCGTCGACTGGCCGGGGTGGGCGCCGCCCGAGGTCGTCGAGGCGTTCGGGCGGATCGGCGTCGCGCGGCCCTGGAGTCACCAGGTCGAGGGGGCGGAGCTGGCGCACGCCGGGCGGGACGTGGTGGTGGCGACCGGCACGGCGTCCGGCAAGTCGATGGTCTACCAGCTGCCGGTGCTCACCCGGCTGGTGACCGACCCGCGGGCCACGGCCCTCTACCTCGCGCCCACGAAGGCCTTGGCCGCCGACCAGCTCCGCACGCTGCGCGAGCTCGACCTCCCCGCGATGCGTCCGGCGACGCTCGACGGGGACACCCCGATGGACGAGCGGGACTGGATCCGTCACCACGGCCGCTGGATCCTCAGCAACCCGGACATGCTGCACCGCTCGGTGCTGCCCCGCCACGGCCGATGGGCGCAGTTCCTGCGCAGGCTCAGCGTGATCGTGGTCGACGAGTGCCACACCTACCGCGGGGTGTTCGGCTCGCACGTCGCGCTGCTGGTGCGCAGGCTGCTCCGGGTGGCCCGCCGCTACGGCGCCGAACCCGTGATCGTGCTGGCCTCCGCGACCGTGGCCCGGCCCGCCGAGCACGCCTGTGCGCTCACCGGCCGCTCCGTGACGGCGGTGACCGAGGACGGCTCGCCCAGCGCCGGTCGGACCGTCGCCCTCTGGGAACCCCCGCTGCTCCCCGAGCTGACCGGGGAGAACGGGGCACCGGTGCGCCGGCCCGCGTCGACCGAGTCCTCCCGGATGCTGGCCGACCTCGTCCTGGAGGGCGCCCGCAGCCTGGCCTTCGTCCGCTCGCGCCGCGGCGCGGAGACGACCGCGCTGGGGGCGCAGCGGCTCGTCGCGGACGTCGACCGCGACCTCGTGGAGCGGATCTCCGCCTACCGCGGCGGGTACCTGCCCGAAGAGCGGCGCGAGCTGGAGGCCGCGCTGATGAGCGGCGAGCTGCTCGGGGTGGCCACCACCAACGCCCTCGAGCTCGGCGTGGACATCGCCGGGCTGGACGCGGTGATCGTCGCCGGGTTCCCCGGCACCCGTGCCTCCTTCTGGCAGCAGGCGGGCCGGGCGGGCCGGGCGTCGGACGAGGCGTTGGTCGTCCTGGTGGCCCGCGACGACCCCATGGACACCTACCTCGTGCACCACCCGCGGGCCCTGATCGGCGCACCGGTCGAGAGCTGTGTACTGGACCCCACCAACCCGTACGTGCTGGCCCCGCAGCTCGTGTGCGCCGCGGCCGAACTGCCGATCACCGAAGCGGACGTGGCCGCCGTGTTCGGGGGCCGACCTGCGGCGCAACTCCTCGACGAGCTGGTCGAGGACGGCGTGCTGCGCCGCCGCCCGACGGGGTGGTTCTGGCCCTCGACGCGGGAGCAGCCCGCTGCGTCGGTCGACATCCGGGGCTCCGGGCTGGGCCAGGTCGCGCTGGTCGAGGCGGGCACGGGCCGGATGCTCGGCACGGTCGACGGTGCCTCCGCCCCCGGGACCGTGCACCCCGGCGCCGTGTACCTGCACCGCGGTGAGAGCTACGTGGTCGACGATCTCGACCTCGACGCCGGGGTGGCGCTCCTGCACCAGGAGGAGCCGGACTGGCGCACCGACGCCCGGTCGACCGCGGACGTCGACGTCGTCGCCGTCCGGTCCCGCAGCGACCACGGGCCGGTGTCGGTGTACTTCGGGGACGTGCGGGTGACCGGGCAGGTCGTGGCCTACCAGCGCCGGGCCGCAGACGGTGCCGTGCTGGAGACCGTGCCGCTGGACATGCCCGCGCAGGAGCTGGAGACGCGGGCGGTCTGGTACACGGTCGACGACGCCGCGCTCGCGGACGCCGGCCTGGACCCGGCCCGCATCCCCGGCGCCCTGCACGCGGCGGAGCACGCGGCGATCGGGCTGCTGCCGCTGTTCGCGATCTGCGACCGCTGGGACATCGGCGGGCTGTCCACGGCGCTGCACCCCGACACCGGGCTGCCCACCGTGTTCGTCCACGACGGACACCCGGGCGGCGCCGGGCTCGCCGAGCGGGGGCACGCGGTCCTGGAGCGCTGGCTGCGGGCGACCCGGGCGGCCATCCGGGACTGCGGCTGCCGCACGGGCTGCCCGTCCTGTGTGCAGTCGCCCAAGTGCGGCAACGGCAACAACCCGCTGGACAAGGCGGGCGCGGTGCGGGTGCTGGACATCGTGCTCCAGGCGCTGGCGGCGCACTGACCCGTCGCGAGGGCGGTCCGGCGGGGTGCCGTCGCACGCCGAGCCCGTCCGTCCCGCGAGGCCCGCGACGACGCCACGGACGCCCGCGAGGCCCGCGAGGCCCGCGACGCCCGCGAGGCCCGGGACGCCCGGGAGGCCCGGGAGGCCCGGGAGGCCCGCGACGCCCGGGAGGCCCGGGAGGCCCGCGACGCCCGGGACGCCCGGGAGGCCCGCGACGCGGTCCATGATCCGTCCGTGGGGAGGCGGGCGGTCGATTTCCGACCGTTCGGCTCCCGGAATGTGGATCAACCCTCGGTTCGGGGCGGCGGACGTGGGCCGGGCCCGGCGGACTCGGCGCAGTGCGGGCCCGGCCGGGAACGCCGCGGCCGGTGACCCGCCGCTCTCCGGCTCGGGACCTGGTTCCGGCTCGGTGGGAGCGCCGGGGGTCGGCGGCGGCGCCGGAGCCGGTGGCGCCGACGGGCCGTCGACCGGTCCGGCGTGCGCCCTGGCGGTCGCGGCGGAGCGCGTGAGCAGCGACCAGGGACGCTCGACGCGGACCTCGACCAGGGCGTCCCAGCCGTCGAGGGCGCAGGCGGCGAGCCGCCCGTCCATGGCGCTCACCACCCGCTCCGCCGCCGCGCACGCGACGCGTTCACCCTCGACGGGGTCGCCCGCGGCCGCGAGGGCGGCGAGGTCCGCGGCGGCCTGGGCGCGGTGGCGGGCCACCACCGCCGAGCCGACGTCCAGCAGCAGCGCGGTGACCGCGAGCAGGAGCGCCGCGGCCGTCGCCGCCCACACCGTCGCCGCGCCATGGTCGGGCGCGCCCGGATTCATCGGAGCCCGGCCGAGTCGAACGCCCCGAGATCGCGTGCGCTGGGATCCGGGGTTCCGGGGTCGAGCGCGTCGGGATCGAGCGGGTCGGGGTCGGGGGCGCCCGGGTCTGGGGCGCCGAGATCGACAGCGCCTGGCTCGGCGCCGTCGGGAACTGAGGCGCCGGGATTCGGGGCGCCGGGATCGAGAGCGCCTGGCTCAGCGACGCTCGACTCGGCGGCGCCCGGCTCGGCGACGTCGGGCTCCGCGGTTCCGCGATTGGGGGCGTCCGGATCGAGGGCTCCGGGCCCGGAGATCCCCGCGTCGAGAGCGCCGGGCTCGCGGATCGCGAGGGCCGAGCCGCTGATCCGCACGGGGAGCACACCGATCGGGGCGGCGGTCACCTGCGCGCGGATCTCGTCGCCGACGGTGCTCACCTCCAGCGTCGCGCCCGCCGGGGCGACCGCCGCGGCGGCCTGGTGGGCCCGGTCGTCACCGCGGGCGGTGAGCCGGGCGAGCTCGCGCGCCGCGTCCTGGCAGCGCACCGCCGCCCCGACCGCGCTGAGCGAGCCGAGCGCGGCGAGGAGCACCAGGGTCAGTGCGGCGAGGGCGATCGCCGCCTCGACGGTGACCGCGCCGCGCTCGGCCGGGCGCATCAGAACGTGACCTGCAGTGCGCGCTCGACCAGCCCGGTCAGCGCCGTCACCACCGACTCGCCGCTGACCACCGTGTAGAGCACCGCGGCGAACGCCGCCGCGGCGAGCGTGCCGATCGCGTACTCCACCGTGGACATTCCGCGGTCGTCCCGCCTGGCACGGTCGGCCAGCGCCCGCGCCCACGCGGCCAGCGGGCCGAGGAGCGCGGCGAGCAGGTGGGCCGGGGTGGCTCGCCGGCCCGGCGGGCTGTCGGGTGCCGCGCGCGGCCCGGGGTCGGGTGGGGTGGTCTCGGGATCGCGCGGGGCCCGTCCGGTGCGCTGGTCGGTCTGGGCGGGCGGGTTCGGGCAGGTGCGCAGGGCTCGGCTGCGCGGGCCGCGCGAACGCTCGGGGCCGGGGTCGACGAGAACGGTGGCGGTCATGGGGTTCCTCCTGGGGAATGGGGTTCGGATCCGGGGAGCGGGCGCTCCCCGGGGGGGGGGTGATCGGGCGGGTGGGGTCACCATCGGCTCAAGGCCTCACCGGCCAGACCGAGGACGACCGGGGCGATCCCGAGCGCCAGGAACGCGGGCAGGAAACAGAGCCCGAGCGGTGCGGCGACCAGCACCGCGGCGCGTTCCGCCCGGGCCTCGGCCGCGTCCGCCAGCCCGTCCCGCAAGCGGGCGGCCTCGCCGCGGGCGACCCGGGCGAGCCCGGTTCCGGTGTCCGCCGAGCGGCGCGCGGCCCGACCGAAGGCGGCCAGCTGCGGGAGCTCCGCGGCAGCGGCCCAGGCCTGCTCGCCAGGCGAGCCCAGCTCCAGGAGCCCGGCCACCCGCCGCAGGGCGACCGCCGTGGGCCCGTCGATCCGCTCCGCCGCCACCTGGACGGCCGTCGGGACCGGGAGCCCGGCGTCGAGACAGGTCGCGAGCAGCTCCCAGCCCGCGGCCAGCCCGCCGGCGTCGACACGACCCGCCGCCCGGGTCCCGAGTCGGCGGAACGCGGTGGAGACCCCCGGCGGCAGCAGACCTCCGAGGAGTACGGCCGCGAGGACCGCGGTCGGCCCACCCGCGGGCCCACCGGCCAGGACCCAGACGATCCCGGCGACCCCGACACCGGCGACGACCGGCAAGCGCGACCGCCCGCCCACGCCCGATCCCGGGTCCGCGGACTCGACCGGCGGGCGCAGGCCGCGCAGCCGGGGCCGGGCGGCACCGTCGCCCGCGACGGCCACCGCCAGCGCCACGAGGGCACACGCCGCCACGAGACCGGGGCCCGCGCTCATCGCGCGCACCGCCGCATCGACCCGGACCACCGGCTGCGAGCCGTCCGGGCGGTCACGGCGCCGCCCCCGTGGTGAGCCGGTCGCTCCAGCTCAGACCCGCCCACACCAGGCCGGTACCGACCAGGAGCAGCGCCTGGCCGAGGATCCCGGACCGCAGCACGCCCAGCGGGTCGGCCCCCAGCAGATGGCCGAGCCCCAGACCGAGCACGGGCAGCGCGGTGAGCACGGCCGCGGTGGCCCGTGGACCCGCGGAACGGGCGTGGGTGCGCGCGGCGAAGGCGAGCCGCCACCGCAGGTCGGTGAGCACCCCGTCGAGCAGGTCGGCCAGCGGTGCGCCGTGCCGGTCGCTCAACGACCACGCCGCCGCGATCCGCTGCAGCTCGGCGCGGACCGCCGCCGGACCGCGGGCGGCGGTGCGGACCAGCGCGGCCGGCACGTCGTCTCCCAGGCGGGCGGCCGCGGCGGCGGGGCCGAGCGTGCGGTCGGCGAGGGCGCCGTCGGAGCGCACGCCCTGCAGGGCCGCGGCGGGGTGCGCGCCCGTACGGAGCTCCTCGATGATCCGGGCCAGGGACTCGGCGAGCTCGGCGGCCTCGGCCCCGGCGCGGGACCGGTCTCGCGACCGGGCCCGCCGCCTGCGGATCGTCGTCGCCACCAGGCCGCCCGCCAGGCTCCCCGCCACCCCACACGCCAACCCGCCGAGCACGGCTCCGAGCAGCGCCACGGCGAGGGGAGCGGGTGGCACCGGCAACCGGCGCGCCACCTCGGGCCGGACGGTCCCGAGCCGCTGCCGCGCCGGCGGGCCGGGTGCGATCAGCAGGCCCGCCGCCACGGCGGCGCACACCGCCCAGCCCGGTCCGGCGGCGCTCACGACCCGCTCCGCGCGGAGGCGGGGAGCCGCAGGTGGAAGGCGACTGGTCGGACACCGGCCGGGCCCGTCCCGCCCCGTCCGTGAGCACCCTCGACGCGGTGCCCGACCCGCTCGACGACCCCGCCCGACCGGGCGACCCGCGCGCCGGCCGCCACGGCCCGCCCCGTCCACGGTGGCTGCACACCCCGTTCGCGGAGCAGCGCGTCGAGTCGCGGCCGGTCGGCGGTCCAGCCGGTCCGGTGCTCCCAGACCGGGGCCACCCGCACCTCGCCGGACGGTGCCCGCTCCAGGACCCCGACGGCCGCGAGCACCCGGCCCCCTGGCCCACGGTGCATGTGCAGGACCACCTGGACCGCCGCCGCCAGCTGGCTGTGCAGCGCGGCCCGGTCCATGCCACCCACCGCGGCCAGCGCCTCCATGCGGGCCGGGACCTCGCGGGCGGAGTTGGCGTGGACGGTCCCGGCGCCGCCGTCGTGTCCCGTGTTCAGGGCGGACAGCAGATCGCAGACCTCGCCGCCGCGGACCTCACCGACCACGAGCCGGTCCGGGCGCATCCGCAGCGCCTGGCGCACCAGGTCCCGCAGGGACACCCCGCCCGCCCCCTCGATGTTCGGCGGCCGCGCCACCAGCCGGACCACCTGGGGGTGGCGGGGTTGCAGCTCCTGGGCGTCCTCGACGGTGAGGATGCGCTCGGCGGGGTCGACCTCGCCCAGCAGCGCGGCCAGCAGGGTGGTCTTGCCCGACCCGGTGCCGCCGGACACCAGCACCGCGAGGCGGGCCGCCACGATCGCCTGCACCACGTCCCCGGTGGGGCCCGCCAGGGTGCCCGACCGGCGCAGGGCGGCGAGATCGTGCGCCGCGGGGCGCAGCACGCGCAGGGACAGACAGGTGCCGTCCGGGGCGACGGGTGCGAGCACGGCGTGCACCCGGGTCCCACCGGACCCGTCGAGCGCGCCGGCGAGGAACCCGTCGACCGAGGGGCTCGCGTCGTCCAGCCTGCGCCCGGCGGCCTGGGCGAGGCGCTGGGCGAGCCTGCGCACCGCGGCCTCGCCGTCCAGACGGACCGGGGAGCGCTCCAGACCGGCTCCGCGGTCGACCATCACGGTGCCGCCGCCGAACACGAGGACGTCAGTGGTGTCCGGGTCGCGCAGCAGCGGTTCGAGGGGGCCGGCGCCCACCAGCTCCTCGCGCAGGGAACGCAGGGCGACCAGGACGTCCTGGTCCGACGCGACCCCGCCCGACTCCGCCCGGAAGGCCGCCGCGACCGCCGCCGGGGTCGGTTCCCGACCCTCCTCGGCGAGCCGGGACCGGATCCGCTCGGCGAGCTCGCTCACGACACGCTCCGCAGTGCCGGGCCCGGGTCGAGTATCGCGCGGGCCGCGCTCGCCAGCGGCCCCCGGCGCCGTCCGGGCGGGACGCCCTGCTCGAGGGCCCGCGCGATCCCCCTGTCCGGGGCCATCTCGGCCACCAGGGGCAGGTCCAGTGCCTCCGCGACGTCCGCCGGGGTGAGCCCGCCCGGGGAGGGCCCGCGCACGACGAGGCCGACCTCGCGGGTCTGCTCCGCGAGGACGGCTGCCACCCGCCCCGCGGCCGCACACGACCGGACGTCCGCCGGCACGACCAACAACACCCGGTCGGCCAGCTCCAGGGCGGCCAGCGCGGGATCGGTCGGATAGCGCGGCAGGTCGCAGACCACGGTCTCGCCCGCCTGGCGACCCGCCTCGACCACGGCGGTGACCGCGGCCGCCGACGGACCCGACGGCTCGCGCCCGCAGGAGAGCACCCCGAGCTCGCCGGAGCGGCCGACCGCGGGCGCGGGCAGCGCGGCGTGCAGGGCCGAGGCGGCGACCCGGCCGTCCGCGATCCGCAGGTCCGGCCATCGCAGGCCGGTGACCTCCTCGGCCCCCAGGACCAGGTCCAATCCCCCACCGAGCGGATCGCAGTCCACGAGCAGGGTGCGCTCCCCGGACCGGGCCGCGACCACCGCGAGCGCTGCCGCGAGGACCGAGGCACCCGCCCCACCCCGCCCGCCCACGACCGCCAGCACCCGCCCCGCCCGGCCCGGGGAGCCGCCGCGTTCGACGGCGGCCGCCAGCCGCGAGAGCAGATGCTCCTCGGCGGCGGGCAGCTCGAGCGCCTGTTCCGCGCCGAGCGCCACGGCGCTGTGGAGGGCCTCCATCGACGCCGACCCGAACCCGACGAGCACCAGGTCGGCGCGCCGGGGCAACCCGGCCCGCAGACACCGCGCCGCCGACCCCTCGTCCAGCACGACGAACGGCGCCCGCGACCAGTACGGGCGCGCCTCGGCCGGGTCCGGGCTCCGATGCACCTCGCACCCCGCGGCCGCCGCGATCCGCAGCACCGCGTCGAGCAGGTCGGGGTCCTCCACCATCAGCAGGGTCCGCTCGCTCATCCGGGCCTCCTCCACTCGGCGTCCGCGACCCATCCGGCCGCGAACCGACTCGGCCGCGGGACCCCGTGCGGCCCCGCGCCCACCCGCCACGACCCCGGTCGGTGCCGTGGCGACGTCGAGCCTGCGGCCTCCGCGGCGCTTCCGGACGACGAACCGCGAACCTGTGGATGGCCGACCCCGCCTGTGGATGGATGCCCCGTCGCGACGCCGTTCGCGCCGCCGGCGTCGGTCCGGCCGGGCAGAATGAAGATCGAGGGTCCCCGAATCGCGCGCGGGCACGAGGGCGGGCGACGGCCGTGCCGCTGCCTCCGCGCCGTGCCGATCCGGTCGCGGTGCGTGATCACCGCCGCGGGTGTACGGGCTGTACGAGGGCGTGGTCGCGGCCGCCCGCCGGCCGCCGCACACCGCAGCGACCGCCCGGCGAACACCTGACGTGGAGACGTGGTGGTGTGGCGGACTTGCGGTTACAGTTGAGTCGGCTCGGGTGTGCGTTTTCGCCTGCCCCGGCCCGGGTTCAGTCCGACCCCCCGGGGCTGAACCGCCTGACGGCCCTCGCCAATCCCCCCTGGCGAGGGCCGTCCCTTCTCCGGGGTCGGGTGCCGGTCTGGCAGGCTCGTCCCGTGCCCGGACCGTCCGCCCCGCCCGACCGTCTCCCCGGCGACGGAGCGGTTCCCGGGTCGCCGCGCGCCGCCGCGTTCTTCGACCTCGACAAGACGATCATCGCGGGGTCGAGCGCGCTCGCGTTCTCCCGCCCGTTCCGCCGCGAGGGCCTGATCACCCGCCGCGCGGTGCTGCGCAGCGGTTACGCGCAGTTGCTCCTGCTGCTCGCCGGCGCCGACGCGGACACCATGGACCTGCTCCGCAGGCGGATCACCGCGCTGGCGGCGGGATGGGACGTGGCGCAGGTGCGGTCGATCGTGGCGGAGACGCTGCACGAGATCGTCGAGCCGATGATCTACGCCGAGGCGGCGGCGCTGATCGCGGAGCACCGCGCGCGGGGCGACGAGATCGTCGTGCTGAGCGCGTCGGGGCTCGAGGTGGTGGAGCCGATCGCGGCGATGGTGGGCGCGGACCGCTGCGTCGCGACCCGGATGGAGGCCCGCGGCGGCCGCTACACCGGGGAGATCGAGTTCTACTGTTACGGCGAGGAGAAGGCGGTGGTGGCGCGGCGCATCGCCGCCGACCGCGGCTACTCCCTCGCGGACTGCTCCGCGTACTCGGACTCGATCACCGACGAGCCGTTGCTCGCCGCCGTGGGGCACCCGACGGCGGTCAACCCGGACAAGGCCTTGCGCGCGATGGCCCACGCCCGCGGGTGGCCCGTGCGGACGTTCACCGCGCCGATCTCGCTGCGCACCCGGTTGACCGGGCGCTCGCCCCTCGTCGCGGGGGCGCTGGTGGGGGTCGCCGTGGCCTGCACCGCAGCGTGGCTACGTTTCCGCAGGTGAGATCACTGCGCGACCGCCGGACGGGTCCATTCCGGCTCGGTGATCGACACCCTCCGCAGCTGAACCGGTGCACCTGACCGACCCCCTTGCTGTGGCCCCGGTCACGGAGTACGAATGGTCTCACGGACCTCCGGAAGGCCAGGGTCGGTGCGGTGGAGAAGCACCCGGCTCCCCCTCCCAGAGCTCCGTGCGCGATCGCCGGGCACTCCACGCACAGCACGCCGCGGGAGGCATGTCGTCGTGGGCCTGCGGACCGGGACGCCGGACGCCGAGGCCGGATCACGACACGTAGTGCACGCCTGGACCCCGGAGGGTCGCGCGAGACGGGCGGTGCCCCCACTGCAGACGGGGCACCGCCCGTTTCTCGCGTCCGGCCGGCGTTCAGGCCTGGGCCTCGGCGATCCCCATCCCCTCGCGGGCCCCGGTCTCCCACGCCGCGCACACGTGCACGATCCATTCGCGCAGTCCGTCCGGCGCGCCCGTCGCGAACGCGACCGCGGCGGCCCGGTACTCCGCGGCCCGCCGCAGGTGGCCGACCTCGGGGACGGCCAGCGACTTCGGGTCCAGGCCGGTCGCGACGGCGGTGAGCCGCGCCGCCGCGCGGGCCACCACGCCGTCGGCGGTGCCGAAGGGGCGCAGGGCGAGCAGCTCGCCGTGCACCACCGCGACCAGCACCGGCGCGGGCACCGCCGTGCCGCCGGTGACCATGTCGGCGAGCAGGCCGAGTCGGGCCGAGGCACCGTCCCGGGGGCGGCCGAGCACGGACGAGTCCTCGACGAGGTCGGTGGCGGCCAGGACGTGCAGCCGGGCCAGCGCCTGCAGCGGCGCCCCCTTCCACGTGGCCAGCAGCTTCCCGGCCTCGTCCGCCACCCGCACCGCCCCCGCGAGCACGGGGTGCGTGACGTGCTCCTCCCGCGCGGGGGTGAGCGGCGCGCCCTCCAGCGCGGCCGACGCGCGGGCGGCCCGCAGCGCGGCCTCCGCGGCGGTCGCGGGCCAGCCCCGGCGGTTGACCGTGTGGTTGTGCACCGGGACGAGGGCGTCTCGGGCGGCGGCGACCGCGTCGGCGACGCCGGGGAGGTCCAGGAGCGGGGCGAGGGGATCCGGCACCCCGCCATGCTGCCGCACGGGGGTCGTCCTCTCCGTACTGACGGTGCATACGCGGTGGCGGAGCACTAGGTTCAGAGGCCAGTAGCACCGGTGCCTGAGGAGGACACGAGGACATGGCCGAGTCGGGAGCGACGCTCAGCAACCTGTCCACCGAGAGCCGCAGCTTCCCGCCGAGCGAAGAGTTCGCGGCGCAGGCCAACGCGACGGCGGACTGGTACGAGCGCGGGGACACCGATCGCGAGGCCTTCTGGGCCGAGCAGGCGGAGCGACTGTCGTGGGGCGAGCGGTGGACCGAGGTCCTCGACTGGCAGCCGCCGTTCGCGAAGTGGTTCGTCGGCGGGAAGCTCAACGTCGCCTACAACTGTGTGGACCGCCACGTCGAGGCGGGCAACGGGGACCGGGTGGCCTTCCACTGGGAGGGCGAGCCGGGTGACACCCGCACCATCACCTACGCCGACCTGCAGCGCGAGGTCTCGAAGACGGCGAACGCGCTGACCGAGCTGGGTGTGCGGGCCGGGGACCGGGTGGCGATCCAGCTGCCGATGATCCCCGAGGCCGTGTTCTCCATGCTCGCCTGCGCGCGGCTGGGCGCGATGCACAGCGTGGTGTTCGGCGGGTTCTCCCCGGGGGCGTTGAAGGCCCGCATCGAGGACGCCGAGGCCAAGTTGCTGATCACCAGCGACGGCCAGTTCCGCCGGGGCAAGCCCGCCCCGATGAAGGAGAACACCGACGAGGCCGTCGAGGGCACGACCATCGAGCACGTGCTGGTGGTCAAGCGCACCGAGTCCGACGTCGCGTGGACCGAGGGCCGGGACGTCTGGTGGCACGACGTGGTCGACGCCGCCTCCGACCAGCACACCCCCGAGCTGTTCGACGCCGAGAACCCGCTGTTCATCCTCTACACCTCGGGCACCACCGGGAAGCCGAAGGGCATCCTGCACACCTCGGGCGGCTACCTGACCCAGGCGGCGTACACCCACCACGTGGTGTTCGACCACAAGCCGGGCGAGAGCGTCTACTGGTGCACCGCGGACATCGGCTGGGTGACCGGGCACTCGTACATCGTGTACGGCCCGCTGGCCAACGGCGCCACCTCGGTGATGTACGAGGGCACGCCGAACACCCCGCACGAGGGCCGGCACTGGGAGATCGTGCAGAAGTACGGCGTCACGATCTACTACACCGCCCCCACGCTCATCCGCACGTTCATGAAGTGGGGCCGGGAGATCCCGGAGAAGTACGACCTCTCTTCGCTGAAGGTGCTCGGCTCGGTGGGCGAGCCCATCAACCCCGAGGCCTGGATGTGGTACCGCGAGGTCATCGGCGCCGAGCGCTGCCCCATCGTGGACACCTGGTGGCAGACCGAGACCGGGGCGATCATGATCTCGCCGCTGCCGGGGGTCACCGCCACCAAGCCCGGTTCGGCGATGCGCAGGCTGCCGGGGATCGGCGCCGCCGTGGTCGACGAGGGCGGCACCCCGGTCGGCAACGGCGAGGGCGGCTACCTGGTGCTCGACAAGCCCTGGCCGTCGATGCTGCGCGGCATCTGGGGCGACGAGGAGCGCTACAAGGACACCTACTGGTCCCGCTTCGCCGAGCAGGGCTACTACTTCGCCGGTGACGGCGCCAAGTACGACGACGACGGCGCCATCTGGCTGCTCGGCCGCGTGGACGACGTGATGAACGTCTCCGGGCACCGGATCTCCACCACCGAGGTGGAGTCCGCGCTGGTCAGCCACCCGACGGTGGCCGAGGCCGCGGTCGTCGGCGCCTCCGACCCGACCACGGGCCAGGGGATCGTCGCGTTCGTGATCCTGCGCGGCAACGTGGCCCAGGACGAGGCGAAGGGCGCCGACGCGATCGCCGCACTCCGCAACCACGTGAGCAAGGAGATCGGGCCGATCGCGAAGCCGCGCCAGATCATGGTCGTGGACGAGCTGCCCAAGACCCGCTCCGGCAAGATCATGCGGCGGCTGCTGCGGGACGTCGCGGAGAACCGCGAGGTCGGGGACGTCTCCACCCTGGCCGACTCCAGCGTCATGGACCTGATCAAGACGGGTCTGGGCGAGGGTAAGGAAGACTAGGGGCATGACGGACGACCCCGACGGCGTGCTCGTGCGCCGTGGGGTCGTCATCCCCGCCCGGGAGCTGCACTGGCGGTTCTCCCGCTCGTCCGGGCCGGGCGGGCAGGGCGTGAACACCACGGACTCGCGGGTGGAGCTGAGCTTCGACGTCGCGAACTCGCCCAGCCTGCCCGACGACGTCCGGGACCGCGCCCTGCGCAACCTCACGCTCGTCGACGGGGTTCTGACCATCGCCGCGGGCGACTCGCGCAGCCAGCTGCGCAACCGCGAGTCCGCCCGCGAACGGCTGGCCCAGGCGCTGCGCGAGGCCACGAAGGCACCCCCGCCCACCCGTCGTCCGACCAAGCCCACGAAGGGCTCCCAGCGCCGCAGGCTGGACCAGAAGACCCGCCGCGGGAGCGTCAAGCGGTTGCGCGGACGGGGTGGGTGGGACACTCCCGAGTGATCAAGGGTTGACCGGCCCGGTGCGGGGAAGCCCGTCGTGGAAGGATGCCCGAGACCTAGACCCTGCAGGAGGGACCCCGGTGGCCACCCCGACCAGCTCCGGCGGCACGGACGTTCCGCCCGTACTGCCTTCGATCCCGCTGTCGAAGGAGCCGGCGCCCGGTTCCTCGGAGCAGTCGATCGGCGATCTCGTCCGCGACGTGACCTCGCACGTCTCCACGCTCGTCCGCTCCGAGGTGGAGCTGGCCAAGGCGGAGGTGACCTCCGAGGTCAAGAAGGGTGTACAGGGCAGCGTCTTCTTCATCGTCGCGCTCGTCATCGCCCTGTTCAGCCTGTTCTTCCTGTTCCTGGCGATCGGCGAGGTGCTCGACATCTGGCTGCCCCGCTCGGCGGCGTTCGGGATCGTCTTCGGCATCATGATCCTGGGTGCGGCGTTGTCCGCGCTCGTCGGCTACCTGCGGGTCAAGAAGATCCGCAAGCCGGAGCGGACCATCTCCTCGCTGAAGGACACCGCGCAGGTGCTGCAGAACCGCGGCCGGTCCGAGGAGCCCACGGCGCCCCAGCTCAACGGGCACGCCCGCTGAGACCAGAACCGTCCTCGGTCCGGGTTCCGGGCCCGTGGACGCACCGTTCGGTGTCCGCCAACGGGATCCGGCTGCACGTCGTCGAGGCGGGCGAGGGCCCGCTCGTGGTGCTGCTGCACGGGTTCCCCGAGTTCTGGTGGTCCTGGCGCCATCAGCTGCGGGCGCTCGCCGAGGCCGGGTTCCGGGCCGTGGCGGTCGACCTGCGCGGCTACGGGGACTCCGACAAGCCGCCCCGCGGCTACGACCTCTGGACGCTGGCGGGGGACGTCGACGGCCTGATCCGCGCGTTGGGCGAGCAGCGGGCCCACGTGGTCGGGCACGACTGGGGCGGCGCCGTCGCGTGGACCCTGGCCGCGCTGCACCCGCGGCGGCTGCACACGCTGACCGCGATCGGCATCGCCCACCCGCTCGCCTTCCGCAGTGCCCTGCTCCGGCATCCGCTCGGCCAGGGCCGGGCCTCCCGGTACATGGCCGGGTTCCAGCTCCCGCGCAGGCCCGAGGCCACGCTGCGGCGAGACGACGGCGCCCGGGTCGAGCGCATCATGCGCGCCTGGTCGGGGCCGGGGTGGACCGACACGGCGGACTTCGCCGAGGCCGTCGGCCGCAACCGCGAGGCGATCCGGATCTCGACCGTCGCGCACTGCGCCCTGGAGTACTACCGCTGGATGGCGCGCTCGCAGGTCCGCGCCGAGGGCCGCCGCTTCGCCGCCGCGGTCGCCCGGCGGGCGGAGATGCCGGTGCTGCAGGTCCACGGGACGGAGGATCCCTGCGTGCTGGAGGGCACGGCCCGCGGGTCGGCCCGGTGGGTGGCGGGGGAGTTCCGCCACGAGGCCCTCGACGCGGGCCACTTCGTCCACGAGGAGCGCCCGGCCGAGACGACCGCGCTCCTGTTGTCCCACCTCAAGCCCCGTGAGCGGCGATAGTCGCCAGAGCGACCATCGCCGCTCACGGGTCTCGCGGGGTTCACAGGGGGAGGAGGCTCAGGGCGGTGACCGCGGTGTCGGGGTGGTCGGTGAACAGGCCGTCCACACCGGCCTCGACGAACGTGCGGTACTCGGCGAGGGCGTCCCCGTACTCGTCCGCGCGGGTCCCGCGGCGCCACGGTGCGGCCAGGAAGGCGTTCTCGTTGCGCAGGGTCCAGACGTGGACGAGCAGCCCCGCCGCGTGCGCGTCCGCCACGAGGGACGACGGCGGCGCCGCGAGGGACTTCTCCGGGCCGATCCCCGCCGCGTACTCCGCGATCGCGGCCAGCCCGTCCGGGGTGCACAGCGCGGCGTAGGACGGGCCGCCGTCGGCCGGCCCGCCCTCGGCGTCGAGCAGCTGGATCAGCGGCACCGGTGTGGCGGCGTGCAGCGCCCGCAGGTTCCCCACCTCGAAGGACTGGACGAACACCGGGGCGTCGGCGCGGTCCAGGCCGTGGGCGCGCAGGGCAGCGACCAGGGCGTCCTCGCAGGCGAGGCTGCGGGACGCGTGGTAGCTCGGATGCTTGGTCTCGGGGTAGACGCCGATCTCGCGGCCCAGCTCGGCGGAGAGCCGGGCCCGCAGCTCGAGGATCTCGCCGAACGTCGGGACCGGGAACAGCCCGTCGTAGACGGTGTTGCCCTGGCGCAGGCCGGGGAGCCGCTCGACGGCGCGCAGGGTGCGCAGCTCGGTGAGGGTGAAGTCGTCCGCGAACCAGTCCTCGACCTGCTCGCCGTCGAGCGTGCGGACCGTGCGGCGCGCGGCGAACTCGGGGTGCGCGGCCACGTCCGTGGTCGCGCCGATCATGGGCTCGTGGCGGGCGACGAGCACCCCGTCGGCCGTGCTGACCAGGTCGGGCTCGAGGAAGTCCGCCCCCATCCGCGCGGCGAGCTCGTAGCTCGCGAGGGTGTGTTCGGGGCGATAGCCGCTCGCGCCCCGATGGGCGATGACGAGGGGGGTCACGGGTGTCCAGTGTCCCGGGCGGGGGAGTCGGACGGCCGGCGGGGGCCCGTCCACCGGGTGAACGCCCGACGACCGGTGCGGTGCGCGGGGCGCTGTTCGCCCAGGTAGGTAGGGTGGCGCACCGTGCGCGTACTGGTCGTCGGGAGCGGTGCCCGAGAACATGCCCTCGTCCTCGCCCTGGCGCAGGACCCCCAGGTGACGGCGCTGGCCTGCGCCCCCGGCAACGCCGGGACCGCGGCCGTGGCCGAGCAGCGGGGGGTGGACGCCCGCGACGGTGCCGCCGTCGTCGCGCTGGCGCGTGACTGGCAGGCCGACCTGGTGGTGATCGGCCCGGAGATCCCGCTCGTCGCGGGCGTGGCGGACGCCGTCCGCACCGCCGGGTTCGCCTGCTTCGGCCCCGGCGCCGACGCGGCCCGGATCGAGGGCTCCAAGGCCTTCGCCAAGGACGTGATGGCGGCGGCGGGCGTGCCCACCGCCGCGTCGGTGATCGTGGACAACCCCGCCAAGCTCGACGAGGAGCTCGCCCGGTTCACGCCCCCGTACGTCGTCAAGGACGACGGGTTGGCCGCGGGCAAGGGCGTGGTGGTCAGCGCGGACCTCGAGCTCGCCCGCGCCCACGCCATGCACCTGCTCGACGAGGGCCACCCCGTCCTGCTCGAGTCCTACCTCGACGGGCCGGAGGCCAGCCTGTTCTGTCTGGTCGACGGCGACACGGTGGTGCCGCTGGTGCCCGCCCAGGACTTCAAGCGGGTCGGGGACGGCGACGCGGGCCCGAACACCGGCGGGATGGGTGCCTACGCGCCGCTGCCGTGGGCGGGCGAGGGCCTGGTCGAGGAGCTGGTCGCGACCGTCGTGCAGCCGGTGGCCGACGAGATGGTCCGCCGTGGCACCCCCTTCACCGGGCTGCTCTACGCAGGCTTGGCGCTCACGTCGAACGGGCCTTCGGTCATCGAGTTCAACTGCCGCTTCGGCGACCCCGAGACCCAGGTGGTGCTGGCGCTGCTCCGCACGCCCCTCGCGGGCCTGCTGAACGCGGTCGCCACCGGCACGCTGGCCGCCCACCCGCCGCTGGAGTGGTCCGACGGTGCCGCGGTGACCGTGGTGGTGGCCGCCGAGGGCTACCCGGCCACCCCGCGGCTCGGCGACGTCATCACCGGGGCCGAGGGCGAGGGCGTGCTGCACGCGGGCACCCGCCGCCGGGACGACGGTGCCGTGGTCTCCGCGGGCGGTCGGGTGCTGTCGGTGGTGGGGACGGGACCGGACCTCGCGGCGGCCCGCGAGGAGGCCTACCGGCGGGTGGCAGGCGTCCACCTGGCGGGTTCGCACCACCGCACGGACATCGGGCTGAAGGCGGAGAAGGGCGACGTGACGGTCCCGGGACGGTGATCTCGGGCTCACGCGATCGTGTCTCGTGTTACGCAGATGTGTCGCGCATGTTGACGATCGTGTTTCGCCATGTCGCGAATGCGGCAATGGTGCGTGTTGCGCGATGACCAGGCATGACCCGTTCAGAGCAGCACGATTAGGCCAAGTGGGCTACATGATCTTCGTGCAAACAGCGTGTAAACCGGTTCGTCGTCGGTTGAAGCCGGGGTTACCCGCGGGTCAGGGTGTGCATCACCCGCGGCCCACCGACGTGCGGCGGGGATGACAGGACTTCCCCTCTCGACCTTCGAAAGTGAGATCCCCATGGGTTCGCACGCTCCCCGCAAGGCCACCCTGCTCGCCGCCGGTCTGGCCTCCCTGGTCGCCCCCGCGGCCATGATCGCCGTCGCCGGACAGGCCTCGGCCGCCGAGCTCGCCCCGGTCGGCGCCTACCTCGACGAGAACGTCACCTACGGCACCCCGCCGCTGGAGCCGGTCGGCGCCTACGTCGACGACGCGGTGGCCGCCACCGACAAGCAGATCTTCGACGTCGTCGGCGTGCTGACGGGCCAGTTCGAGAGCTGATCCACCCCCCGGGCGGCGGGACTCTCCTGCCCGCCGCCCGGGTCGGTCGACGCCGGTGGCGGTCGGGCTCCCCGAAAGCCTCCCCGCCCCCGGTGACCGGACCCCCGCATCCGCGCGCAGAGGGGGCCTCGGGCGGATGCGGTGCTTCGGAGCGGGGTCGTCCCGGACGGCCCCGCTTCGCCGTTTCGTACGCTCGCGAGGTGAGAGTCTCCGACCGGTCCGGCATCGCACCCTTCCACGTGATGGACGTGTGGTCCGCGGCCGCCGAGCGTCAGCGGACCAGGGGCGACCTGATCAACCTGTCGGCGGGGCAGCCGTCGACCCCCGCCCCGGCGCCCGTGCGGGCCGCCGCGGCGGCCGCGCTGGAGACCGAGGTGCTCGGCTACACGGTGGCGCTGGGGATCCCCGAGCTGCGCGAGGGCATCGCCGCCCACCACCGCCGGATGTACGGGATCGAGATCGCCCCCGACGACGTCGTCGTCACCACCGCCGGGTCCGGCGGGTTCCTGCTCGCCTTCCTCGCCGCCTTCGACGCGGGCGACCGCGTGGCGATGGCCCGCCCCGGCTACCCGTGCTACCGCAACATCCTCACGGCGCTCGGCTGCGAGGTCGTGGAGCTGCCGTGCTGGCAGCCCACCGTCGAGATGATCGAGGACCTGGACGTCCAGGGCCTGATCGTGGCCTCCCCGGCCAACCCGACCGGCACCGTGGTGTCCCCGGACGAGCTGGCCGCGCTCACCGCACACTGCGCCGAGCGGGGCATCCGGCTGGTCAGCGACGAGATCTACCACGGCATCGGCTACGACCGAGCGGTCTCGTGCGCGTGGGAGACCTCCCGCGAGGCGATCGTCGTCAACTCGTTCTCCAAGTACTTCTCGATGACGGGCTGGCGGCTCGGGTGGCTGCTGGTGCCCGAGGACCTGCGCCGGGCCGTCGACCGGCTGGCGGGCAACTTCACCGTCTGCCCGCCCGCACTGCCCCAGCACGCGGCGGTCGCGGCGTTCACCCCCGAGTCCTACGCCGAGGTCGACGCCCACGTGGAGCACTACGCGCGCAACCGCGCCCTGCTGCTCGAGGGGCTGCCGACGCTCGGCATCGAGCGGCTCGCCCCCGCCGACGGCGCGTTCTACGTCTACGCCGACGTCGGGCACCTCACCGACGACTCGATGCGCCTGGTCTACGAGCTGCTCGGCGAGACCGGCGTCGCGGTCGCCCCCGGCGTCGACTTCGACCCCGTCGACGGGCACCGGTTCGTGCGGCTGTCGTTCGCGGGGGCCACCGCGCCCATCGAGGAGGCGCTGGAGCGGATGCGACCGTTCGTGGAGCGCCGGGCATAGTGCGCCCATGCCGGACACGAGCGCGGACGAGCCGCGGATCGCCGCCTGGGACCGTCGGCTGGACTGGCCGCTGACCGGCCTGGCCGCCCTGTTCCTCGCGCTCTACGCCTGGGACGTCCTCGACCGCGGCTCGCCGGACTGGATCGACGGCGGCCTCACGGTCATCTGGCTGCTGTTCGCCGCGGACTACCTGGTGCGCCTGGCGCTGGCCCGCCGCAGGCTGCGCTTCGTCGGCACCCACGTCCTGGACCTGGTGATCCTGCTGCTGCCGATGTTCCGGCAGCTCCGCGTGCTGCGGGTGGTCACGGTGATCAGCGTGCTGAACCGGCAGCTGCGGGACGACTTCCGCGGCCGGATCGCCGTCTACGTCACCGGGACCGTCGGGCTGGTGGCGTTCGTGGCGGCCCTGTCGGTGCTGCAGGCCGAGCGGGACGCCCCCGACGCCACCATCACGACCTTCGGCGAGGCCCTGTGGTGGACGATCACGACGATCTCCACCGTCGGCTACGGCGACCGCTACCCGGTCACCGTGGAGGGGCGGATCGTGGCGGCGACGCTGATGGTCGCCGGGATCGCGCTGCTCGGCGTGGTGACGGCGTCGATCGCGAGCTGGTTCGTGCAGAACCTGCGCGCCTCGTCCGAGCGGACCGAGACCGAGCTGGCCGAGGCCGAGCAGAAGATCGACGTGCTGGTGGCCGAGGTCAGGAGGCTCCACGCACGGCTGGACGCCCTGCCTGCCCCTGCTCCAGGGGGCCGATCCGATCCAGCGCCGCGGTGATCTCGGCGTCCCCGACGTCCGCGTGGGTCATCAGCCGGACCTTGCCGGACATGGCGCTGGCCAGGACGCCGGACTCGCGGAACCGGGCGAGCGTGCCCGGCAGGTCCGCCACCGCGACGAGCACGATGTTCGTCTCCGGCTCCGGCGCGCGCCAGCCGCGTTCGCGCAGGCCCGCGGCCAGCGTCGCGGCGCGGGCGTGGTCCTCGGCGAGCCGGTCGACGCGGTCGAGCGCCACGAGCCCCGCCGCCGCGAGCACCCCGCCCTGCCGGACCCCGCCGCCGAGCATCTTCCGCAGCCTGCGGGCCTGCTGCACGAACTCGACCGACCCCGCCACCACCGACCCGACGGGCGCGCCGAGCCCCTTCGACAGACACACCTGGACGGTGTCGGAGCCGACCGTCAGCGCGCCGAGCGGCACGCCCAGCTTCACCGCCGCGTGCCACAGGCGGGCGCCGTCGAGGTGCACGGCCAGCCCCGCGGCCTTCGCCGCCGAGGCGACCCGGGCGTGGTCCTCGGGCCGGGTGACCGTGCCGCCCGCTGCGTTGTGCGTGTTCTCCAGGCACAGCAGCCGGGTGGTCAGCGCGTAGTAGGGCGCGTCCCCACCCGCGGCCCGGCGCACCGCCGCCGCGGACACCCGGCCGGGGCCCGCGTCGTGCTCCAGGGGGCGGGGCATGCCGCCCGCCAGCCACGCCGCCGTGCCCAGCTCGGCGTCGAGCACGTGGGAACCCGCGGGGGCGAGGAAGGAGTCGCCGCGCTGCAGGTGCGACATCAGCGCGATGAGGTTGCCCATCGAACCGCTGGGCGTCCAGAGGGCGGCGGAGGCGCCGAGCAGCCCGGCGACCCGCTCCTCCAGTTCGGCCATGGTGGGGTCGTGGTCGAGGACGTCGTCCCCCACCTCGGCCGCCGCCATCGCCTTGCGCATCTCGGGCGTGGGCCGGGTGACGGTGTCCGAGCGCAGGTCGATCGGGGCCGTGTCGGCCTTCGCCGTGCTCAGTCGCCGCGCCGGTCGTCGGGTTCGAGTCCGCATCGAGTGCGCATTGTGTCAGGCGCGGGCCTCCGCGGAACGCTGGGGTCACGGAATGGTCACGACATTGGGCCGGTCGGGTGATGGTGACCGCGGCGTGCAACCGTGTCCGGCGCCCGTTGCGTCCGAGGTGCGACAGGGTCGGAGGGGGACGAATGGACGACGCTGAGGAGGCCGCGTTCGCGGAGTACTTCCGCGCGCGCCGCGACACCGTGCGCCGCACCGCCTACCTGCTCTGCGGGGACTGGCACCGGGCGGACGACCACGCGCAGTCCGCGTTCGTCGCGCTGCACCGGCACTGGCGGCGCATCCGCGACCACCAGGCCCTCGACGCCTGGGTGCGCCGGACCCTCGTCCGCGCGGTGGTCGACGAGTCGCGGCGGCCGTGGCGGCGGGAGCGTTCGACCGACCGCACGCCGGAGACGAGCACGTCCGAACCGGACGTCGCGACCCGGACCACGCTGGTGGCCGCGCTGCGTTCGGTGCCCCCGCGGCAGCGTGCGGTGCTGGTCCTGCGGTACCTGGAGGGGCTCGACGTGGCCGGCACCGCCGCCGCGCTCGGCTGCTCGGAGGGCACGGTGAAGAGCCAGACCGCGCACGGGCTGGCGGCGTTGCGCGCGGTCCTGGGGGACTCGCTGGGTGATCTGAGGGAGGCGGGATGAACGGCGGACCGAACGCGGACGAGCGACTGGCGGCGGCCTTCCGCGCCGCCGCGGACACCCCGCCCGAGGCGGGGTTCTCGGCCGACGACGTCCGGCGCGAGTCGCACCGGATCGGCAGGCGGAACCGGAACCTGCTGGTCGGCGGGGTCGCGGCGGCGGCGATCGTGCTGGCGGGCGGGGTGTCCACGGGTGTGCTGCTCGCTCGCTCCGGTGGGGAGACCTCCGCGGCGGCCCCGGCTTCCGATGCGGGCGCGCGCTCGCTGGGGGCACCGGAGATGGCCCGCGAGGCTCCCGCGGTGCCCCCGACCCCGGTCGGTGTCCCGCTCGGGCCCGCGGCCGGGGACTGCGTGAACCCCCAGGACCCCGAGCTGCGCGCGGTCGTGGACGAGGTGCTGCCCGAGGTCGCCACCGCGTCCCCGGCCCCGACCACGATGATCTGCCGCCCCGGCGGCGGCCGCGAGGTCAACCTGCAGGTGGCCGACGGGGAGCTGACCGGCCTGTTCTCGGTCGTCTACACCGCGCCGGGCGAGGAGCCGAGCCAGACCGCCTCGGCGGTGGGCTGGGCGACGGCGGAGGTGTCCACCGCCTCCGGCGGCCTGGTCACCGTGACCAGCCGCGCCGAGTCGGACAGCGGCGGCGTGCCCTTCGGCGACCGCGTCCCCGAGATCGCCTCCGCCCTGGCCCCCCACCTGTGAGCGGCGATCGTCGCCATGGCGACGATCACCGCTCACGACCGCGGGGCCGGCCTGATGGGAGACTGCGCCGGTGGCGACGCAGAAGGGGGAGCGGCGGCGGCAGGCGCTCACCGAGGCGGCCGGTGAGCTGCTGCGCGAGGGCGGGTTCGACGCGCTGCGCCACCGCGCGGTGGCCGAGCGGGCCGGGCTGCCGCTGGCGTCCACGACGTACTACTTCGACTCCCTCGACGACCTGATCACCGCCGCCGTCGAGCACACGAGCCGCCAGGACCTCGCCGCCGGGCGCGCGGCGCTGGAGTCCGCGGCCGAACCGCTCGACGTCGTGCTCGACCAGCTGCTGGGCAGCGCCTCGCGCGACGGGGGACTGGACGCGGTCCTGCTGCGCTACGAGCAGCTCGTCGGCGCGGGCCGCAGGCCCTACCTGGCACCCCTGATGCGCAGGCTCCGCGGCGAGCTCGACGGGCTGCTCGCCGAGGCCTTCGCCCGCGCGGGGCACCCGCTCGACGCCGACGGGCTGCGCCGGGTCGTCGAGACCGTGGACGGCGCCGTCATCTCCGCGCTGATCGAGGCCGCACCCGATCCGCGCGCCGTGGCCCGGGCCGCGCTGCTCCGCAGCCTGTGAGCGGCAAGTGGTGCCAGAGCACCACTTACCGCTCACGACCGCGCAGCGCATACCATCTGTGCACGTGATCCCCAACGTCCTCGCCGCCCGCTACGCCAGCCCGGAGCTCGTCGCACTCTGGTCGCCCGAGCACAAGATCGTGCTGGAGCGCAGGCTCTGGATCGCGGTGCTCAAGGCGCAGGCCGACCTCGGGGTGGACGTGCCGGCGGAGGCCGTCGCGGACTACGAGCGGGTCGTCGAGCAGGTGGACCTGGCGTCGATCGCCGAGCGCGAGCGCGTCACCCGCCACGACGTGAAGGCGCGGATCGAGGAGTTCAACGCCCTCGCCGGCCACGAGCACGTGCACAAGGGTCTCACCAGCCGGGACCTGACCGAGAACGTCGAGCAGCTGCAGATGCGGCTGTCCCTGGAGCTGGTCCGCGACCGGACGGTCGCGATCCTCGCCCGGCTCGCCCGGCGCGCCGCGGAGTACTCGGACCTGGTGATGGCGGGCCGCTCGCACAACGTCGCCGCCCAGGCCACCACGCTCGGCAAGCGCTTCGCCTCCGCGGCGGACGAGCTGCTCGTCGCCTACCACCGCCTCGAAGACCTGCGGGCCCGCTACCCGCTGCGGGGGATCAAGGGGCCGGTCGGGACCGCGCAGGACATGCTGGACCTGCTCGACGGGGACGCGGGCAAGCTCGCGCAGCTGGAGACCCGGGTCGCCGAGCACCTCGGGTTCTCGGGGGTGTTCACCTCCGTCGGCCAGGTGTACCCGCGCTCGCTGGACCACGAGGTCACGAGCCTGCTGGTGCAGCTCGGCGCCGCGCCGTCGTCGCTGGCCACCACGATCCGGCTGATGGCGGGCCAGGAGCTCGCCACCGAGGGCTTCAAGCCCGGCCAGGTCGGGTCGAGCGCCATGCCGCACAAGATGAACACCCGCTCCGCGGAGCGGATCAACGGGCTGCAGGTCGTGCTGCGCGGCACCGCGAACATGGCCGCGGAGCTGGCGGGCGCGCAGTGGAACGAGGGGGACGTGTTCTGCTCCGTCGTCCGCCGGGTCGCCCTGCCGGACGCGTTCTTCGCCCTCGACGGCCTCTACGAGACCACCCTGACGGTGCTCGACGAGTTCGGCGCCTACCCCGCCGTCATCGCCCGCGAGCTGGACCGCTTCCTGCCGTTCCTGGCCACCACCAAGGTGCTGATGGCCGCGGTCCGGGCGGGCGTCGGCCGGGAGACCGCCCACGAGGTGATCAAGGAGCACGCGGTCGGCGTCGCGTTGGCGATGCGCGAGCAGGGCCTGCTGGAGAACGACCTGCTGGACCGCCTGCAGCACGACGCGCGCCTGGGGCTGCCCGAGGGCCTGCTCGACGGGCTGCTCAAGGACCCGCTCTCCTTCACCGGCGCGGCGACGGCGCAGGTCGCCGCCGTGGTGGCGCAGGTCGCCGAGATCACCGACGCCCACCCCGAGGCCGCCGCCTACACGCCCGGAGCGATCCTGTGAAGCTGCTGCACTCCGGCAAGGTCCGAGACGTCTACGAGGACCGGGGCGACATCATCCTCGTCGCCTCGGACCGGCTCTCGGTCTACGACGTCATCCTCCCGACGCCGGTCCCGGACAAGGGCGCCGTCCTCACCGCGCTGTCGCTGTGGTGGTTCGAGCGCGTGGCGTCGCTGGTGCCGAACCACGTCCTCTCCGCGACCGACGTCCCGAAGGAGTTCGCAGGCCGCGCGGTGCGGTGCCGACGGCTGGAGATGCTGCCGGTCGAGTGCGTGGCCCGTGGCTACCTGACCGGCGGCGGGCTGGCCGAGTACCGCGCGACGGGGTCGGTGTCCGGGGTGGCCCTTCCCCCCGGCCTGCAGGACGGCTCCCGGCTGCCCGAGCCGATCTTCACGCCGTCGAGCAAGGCGCCGATGGGGCAGCACGACGAGGCCATCACGTTCGCGCAGGTCGAGGAGCTGGTGGGGGCGGAGACCGCCGCCCGCCTGCGCGACCTCACCCTCGAGGTCTACCGGCTGGGCGCGGAGATCACCGAGAAGAACGGGATCCTGCTCGCGGACACCAAGCTGGAGTTCGGGCGGGACGCGGCGGGGGAGATCGTCCTCGGCGACGAGGTCCTCACCCCGGACTCCTCCCGGTTCTGGCCCGCCGACGACTGGGAGCCCGGCCGCCCCCAGCACAGCTTCGACAAGCAGTACGCCCGCGAATGGGCCGTCTCGACGGGGTGGGACAAGACCGAGCCCGGCCCCGAGGTGCCGCCGGAGGTCGTGGCCGCCGTCCGGGCCCGCTACGTCGAGGTCTACGAGCGCATCACCTCCCGTGAGTGGCGATAGTCGTCAGAGCGACGATTGCCACTCACGGGGGTTTTGCGGCTCGTTCATCTCCGCAGCGTTCGCTGACGACCATGCCCGCTCGACTGGTGGTCTCCCTGTCCGGGCTCACCGACGCCCGATCCGACGCCCTCGTCACCGCCCGCACCCTCGCCGCCGACCTGGACGCGCGGGGCGTCCCGTTGACGCAGCTGGTCCAGCCGGCCTCGCCCGCGGGTCCGCCGTCCGACGCGCTGCTGGACTGGATGGGCGAGCGGGGCGACACGATCGCGCTGCACGGCTACGACCACACCCCGGACCCGGCACGGCGCGGCGGCGTCGGGCGGAAGGGCGAGTTCTCCGCACTGCCGCGCCATGAAGCCGGCCTGCGCCTGGTCGCGGCCCGCCGCGCGCTGAGCGTGCTCGGGCTGACCACCGAGATCTTCGCGGCGCCGCGCTGGCTCGCCTCGCCCGGCACCGTCGACGCGGCCCGGGAGCAGGGCTTCCGGATGTGCCTCGACGACACCGGCGTCCACCTGTTCGACGACGGCGTGGTGCTCCGCGCCCGCGCCCTCGGCTTCCGCCTCGACCAGGCCGTGTCCGACGCGGCCCGCAGGCGCGCCGAGTCCTGGCGCGCGCGGATCCTGCACACCGAGGCCGTGCGGATCGCCCGCCGGGCGGGCGTGGTGCGGATCGGTGTGCGCGCGAAGGACCTGCGCCGCCCGGCCCGGATCGCCGCGGTCCTGGAGACCGTCGACGCCGTCCTCGCCGCGGGGGCCTGGCCCACCACGTACGCGAGCCTGTCCGCGGTCGCTCCGGGCACCCGCATCGCCTGAGCCGGGCCCGACTGGCGCACCCCGTCAGGGGAGGAGCAGGGCCTTGCCCGCGATCTCGCGGTTCTCCAGCGCGGCGTGGGCGTCCGCGGCCTTCTCGAGGGGGAACTCCCTGCCGACCACGGGGTGCAGGCGCCCGGCCGCTGCCTCGGCGAGGACGCGTTCCTGGCGGGCGCGGCGACCGTCGGCGAAGTCGGCGAGCTGCGCCACGCCGCGGACCTCCACGTCCGGGGTGGAGCGGGTGACGGGCGCCCCGCCCGCGGTGCCGTAGCCGGAGTACCGGCCACCCTCGGCGACCAGCCCGAACGCCTCGGCGCCCAGGGTCCCGCCGACGCCGTCGAACACCACGTCGACCTGGCCGACGCGGCGTCGGACCGCGTCCGCCCAGCCGGGCTCGCCGTAGTCGACCGCCAGATCCGCCCCGAGCGAGCGGACCAGGCCCAGCTTGCGTCCGCGGGCCGCGCCGACCACCCGGGCCCCCGACCGGCGCGCGAGCTGCACGAGCACCGAACCGGCCCCGCCCGCCGCGGGCAGGACCAGCACGGTCTCGCCCGGGCGCACCCCCACCGCGCCGACGAGCGCGAGCGCCGTGCCGCCGTCGTGCAGCAGGGCCATCGCGTCGGCGAGGTCGAGCCCGTCGGGCACCGGGACCAGCGACGGGACCGGCGCCGCCACCTCCGCGGCGTAGGTGCCGGGCCCGTCGACGAGCACCCGCCGCCCGACCCACGACGGCTCCACGTCGGGCCCGACCGCCAGGACCCCGCCCGCTGCGCCGCGGCCGGGGACGTAGGGCGGGGTGATGCCGAACGCCGGCGCCCCACCCCGCCGGATCAGGGTGTCCAGGAACAACACCCCGGCCACCTCGACCCCCACCAGCACCTCGCCCGGCCCCGGCACCGGCGTCGGCAGCTCCACGGGGCGCAGCACCGACGGTCCACCGAACTCGTCCACCCTGATCGCACGCATGCGAACAGGGTCCGACCTCAAGTCGACTTCAGGTCAAGGGCCTCGGCGCGGGGCGCCACCGTCACGGCTGTCCCGGCCGGGGCCAGCGCCTCGAACATGCCGTAGTGCAGGGCGGGGTTGGCCAGCACGGCCTCGTGGATCGGCACGGCCTGGCGCGGTGCCACGGCACGCAGGTAGTCGACGGCCTCGGAGACCTTGAGCCACGGCGCCCCGGTGGGCAGGAGCAGCGTGTCCACCGGCCGGTCGACCGGGGTGTACGAGTCGCCGGGGTGCAGGAGCGAACCGTCGATCAGGTAGGCGTTGTTGCGCACCACCGGGATGTCGGGGTGGATCACGGCGTGGTCGCCGCCGAGCACCTCGACCGTGGCGCCCGCCACGGTGAGCGTCTCGCCCGGGGTGACGGTCTCGGCGTCGACCGAGAGCTGCTCGGCCGTCTGGGAGTCCACGATCAGGCGGGCGGAGGGGTTGCCGCGGCGCAGGTCGTCCAGCCGCTCCGGGACGACGTGGTCGAAGTGCTGGTGGGTGACCAGGATCGCGTCGAGCCCGGTGAGCCCCTCGAAGTCGGACGAGAAGGCACCGGGATCGAGGAGGATGCGGGCCGCGCCGGTGTCGACCAGCACACACGCGTGCCCGTAGTGAACGATTTGAGTCACGAGACGAAACCCTAACGATCTTGAGGTGAGCCAACGTACTGCCTGGTCTACTCCTCCTAGCTCGATCGCGTCGAGCAGGTCTGCCACGTCGTCACGGACAAGGGGCCAGGATTCCTTGGGGATGATGATCGCGGCTTCGCCGCCCCGGTCCTCGGAGGCGACCTCTTCGTCTGTCTTCTCCCGGTGCAGTCCCGCCCAGTCGCGAAGGCGGCGGCTCCAGGTGAGCTGACGGCGGTTGTGAGAGGCCCGCTCCCAGGTCTCCCACAGGTCCCAGTCGTCAGCGTTGCCGGTCGCGAGGAAGTCCCGGAGGATGGCGAACGGCGTCCGGTTGCCCGACCGTGCTTCCTTGGCTGTGGGGCTCGTGATCTCTGAAGTGATCTTTGAGATGTAGTCGGCAACCTGCTCGATCGAGTCCGCCGTCATGCGGACCGGGCGGACGTCGAGCCCGCCCTTGTCGGCGACTGCACTGAAACCGAGACGCGCTAGCTTCCGCTCCCAGCGGGTGAACATCCGCCCGCCCAGCTCCTCCATCAGTTCAGGGCTCACAGGCCCGTCAAGGGCCACCACGGCGTGGCAGTGCACATGCCATCCGGCCTCCCCGTTGGTGACCTCGACGGCCTTGCAGAACCCGAGGACCCCGAAGAGGGCCTGATCTTTAGACCATGAGGCACCGGCGGTGACGGCCGCCCATGCTTTCGTCAGGGCGTCCCAGAGATCAGAGAGCCTGTGGCCCTTGTGGTGGCGCATGGTGAGGGTGACAAGGGCAGCGGAGCCGCCCGCGGCGGCGACGGCGCGTAGGACGGCAGCAACGTCCTCGGAGCGCTGCGCTCCGATCTTCCGCGCGCACACTGGGCAGGACCACGGCGATCCGCAGGACTGAAGTCCGGACAGCCCCGCTCGACGTCCTTCGTCGGTCTCGGAGACACGGACCACGGCCCCGCCCACACCCGTGTGGGAGACCCGTCCGCAGTTCCGCAACCGTGGCAACGTCGTCAGGTCCCAGAGCCTCCGACGCCAGGTCATCGCCTCCC
The DNA here is from genome assembly GCF_900102195.1 of Pseudonocardia oroxyli. Lineage (GTDB taxonomy): Bacteria > Actinomycetota > Actinomycetes > Mycobacteriales > Pseudonocardiaceae > Pseudonocardia > Pseudonocardia oroxyli. Next base: position 79,164 of record NZ_FNBE01000012.1, on the reverse strand, counting down.
GCCTACGGCTTCGACGTCGATCTTCTCGTTCCGGAGTAGAAGGCCCCGCAGTGTTACCAAGGGGGCCGGTCGCTTCGCTCCCGGCCGCCACGCCCTTCCGCTCCTCCGTCGCTGCGGGCGCGGCCGGGGCTGACCGTCCACCCGTGGTCACTGGGACACCCTCCGCACGTAGTCGGCGTAGGGCAGAAACGGGGTGCGGACACGGGTCAGGGCACGGCCAGGGACGGACAGGAGCGCTATGCCTGCGGCTTCTCGGGTGTGGCGGTCGGCGGTGTCTCCGTCGACGTCGGCGTGCAGCAGCTTGACGCCTTCGCGGGTGTCGCTGCGGAAGCTGACTCTCATGGCGCATTGGGCACGTTCGCTCGCGCCGATGGTCGTGGCTTCCGCCCGCTGGCAGAGGATGACCACGCGCATCCCTGCTTTGTGGGATTCGGAGAGCAGGCGTGCGAGTAGGGCACGGCAGCGCTTGGCTTGCTTGGGGTCTACGGCGTCGAGATGACGCCACAGGCCGGGTAGTTCCTCGATGACGATGAACCTGAGTGGGTCGTCGTCGGAGACGGGCAGAACGTCGCTGGTCAGGGGAATTCTCGAGATGCGGCTGTCGAGCTCACGGACAGCCGACGTGAGGTAGTCCTCGACGGCGTCAGGGTCTCCGAGTCCTAGCACCGACCCGATGAACGGCCGGAGGAGTAGCCCCGAGGGGTCCACTCCGTCGATACGGAGCGGATAGCCGTGTCTGCGCTGCCGATCGAGCGCTGAGAGCAGGGAGTACAGGAACACGCTCTTGCCTGAGCGGGTCTGGCCCTGAACGCAGATGTGGGTCAGTTCGGCGGGATCGACCACGCCCAGGTGCTCGCCGTGTTCGTCGCGGCCAACGAGGATGGGGCCGCGGTCCGGGCAAGGAAGGGCCCGTGTGCCCAGGGGGTCACCGGCCAGCAGGTGAACGATGACGTTCTCCCCGTGGCCGTAGGGCTCGACCCGGAGGCCCCATGCGCCCACGAACGGCGCGATTCGTGGTGAGGCTGCCCGTAGATCACCGGCAGTCATTCCGGGCTCCAACCGGACGATGAGCCGGCTTCGGGACGGCTCAGCGGCAAGCACCTTCGGGATAACCCGGGTCTCCCCGGTGACCGTGGCGACGGAGCGATACAACCCGGCGCCTTCGCACGCCCGATGCCATGCGTCGACCATGCCCATCGTCTCGATGCGATCGAGGTCCGCCCCGCGACCAAACGGCAGCCTCATGCCGCCTTCCTCTCGAACAGCGAGACGACGTTGATCGAGTAGTCCCCGGAAGGCACCCCGACGGATTCCGCCACCTCGACGTACTGCACCGCTTCGTCAGGGTCATGCCCGGCTGCCCACGGAACAGCCCTCCGCCAGTACGTGACGACCGGCAACCACTTCGTCTCCCGGGGCACGAGCAGCACAGCGACGAACCCGCACAGGGCAGCGAGCAGCACGAGCGAGATGTGGACTGGCGAGAGCCACCACACCCAGCACACGACGTCCCACACAAGGGCCAGGACCCACACGACGATGTCCACGTTCGTTCTCCTCTCGAAACGACGAAGGGCCCCGCCCGCAGGGAAGACGGGCGGGGCTCCGGGTGGTGGTCAGATCAGGCGGCCTTCGGGGCGGCCTGGCCCTCGATGCCTTCGGCGCGGAAGCTCAGGGCGACACGGTTGGTCCCCTGCTGCACGTAGGGGACGGCGACGAGTCCGACGAACTTCACCGGCTTCCCCACGTCCGTGCGGGGCTGGTCCCAGGAAGCGACCTTGACCCCGCAGACCTCAGCGCGGTCCCCCTCCGGGTCCAGGTACAGGACATCAACGGTCCACATGGGGACGCCCTCGGCGTTCTTTCCCTGCTCGCCGGGGATGCGCCGGCGCTCGCCGTTGCTGAGTTCGGCATAGGCACCCTGAGCTGCGGCCTTGCCGGTGCCCAGAAGTACGACGTCAGGGGAGACGGGGATCGATCGCATGATGGGTTCCTCTCGTGGTGTTCTCGTGTGGCCCCGCAGGGCAGAGGAGCGGATGACCGGCCGCTCCGTCCGGAGTCAGGCGGGTGCGTTCACCCGAAGGCAGATCAGCGCTTGCGACCGAAGTTCCTCGATCGCCAGAGACAGGGGCTCGATGGCGCCCAGAAGGGCAATCGCCTCCGTGGTCGTCAGACCGTCGGCTTCCTCATCGAAGGTCTCTCCGATGGCGGTCACGAGCGTCATGGCCAGAGCAGCGGCGCGGGTCCGATCGAGAACGACCGGGGCACGGTGGTCGGCGCTGGGCTTGTACCGGGTGTCAACGACGATCTCGACGTCCTCGGCGTGGAACAGCTCCACCACAGCGGAGTTCGGGATGATGTTGTCCCCGACAACCCGCACGGACTCGACGGACCGCATGAATCTGTCACTCATGCTGCGGTCACCAGACGGAGTCCGGCACGGGCGAGGGGCTGCTTCGGGGGCTCAGCAGTAGGCGGAGGGGACGCGCTCAGGTCCTCGACGGAGATCAGGGCTCCGTCATCGAGCAGGGTCAACTTGTGATCGAGGGGGACGAACAGCTCGACGCGGCTCCCGTGCTCGTCGCCGATGATCCGGACCTCACGGCCCTGGACCTCGACGGAGGTCACCAGAACCTCCCGGTCACCAGGGAGGCCAATCGTGATCCCGGGGCGGATGGCACTGCCCTCGACGGTCTGACGGACCGGCCCAATCGGACCCACAGACACGACGGCTTCGGCCTCCACCACTTCCAGCGGGACAGCACCCGGGATGTCTGCACCGTGGGTGGCGCAGAAAACTTGATCCCAAGGCTCTCGCTCATCGACGACGACCAACCTCGCCGGGGCATCACAGGACTCACACACCTGCACACCCTCGGCGGCACCCACCTGCACAACCTCGCCATCGATCACAGCCCTGACCCGCTCCCCCTCATCGGTCAGCGAGTAGACCCCACATACGTCCGCCACGATCAGGCCCCGGGTCACCAGTGCCTTGAGGGTCGACGGCTTGCCGTCCTGCAACCGGCTGAAGAGGACCCGCAGCATGATCACGCTCAGCTTGAGCGCCCGTGCAGTGGCGGTCTCGTGGTGTTCCATGCTGAACTCCCTGCTTAGTTGACCAGATCTAGACAGTAAAGCTACATGACCAGATCTAGCCACACAAGTAGGGGGCAAACATGCAGGTAGAGTCCCGATCCATGCCTACAGGTCAGTACCGCCGACGGTGGGAAGCCGTCGCCGATGACCTGCGCGAAAAGATCAAGTCCGGCCGCTGGCAGGCAGGCGACAGGCTGCCCCCGATCTCCCAGCTCCGGGAGACCTACGCGGTGTCTCCCGGCACGATCAAGACGGCCATCAGCGCACTATCCGATGAGGGACTAGTGCGCGGCGTTGCCGGGTCGGGCATCTACGTCAATGGCTGACGACTGCCCTCCGGGCCGGGCCTCCGCAACCGGGGGTCCCGCTCCCCGGCCACTACCGGCCCACAAGGGCTACGGCACCGCCCGCCCCCACGGCAAGGGAAACAACGCCCTTGCCGCGAGACCGACCGGCACCGACGGACTACGTCGCCGATAGCGACCGGGAAGCTCTCTCAGAGCCGTTCTAAGCCCTCGAAGGGGCTCACCCCTCCCAGGACCCACCGGGCCGATCCGCGACCGGGAGACGAGCGCTGCGTCATATACATCTGTATTAACCCGCTGGTCAGGGGGTGCGGGGATGAGCCTCAGATTGCTAGCTGCCCGGGGAGGCGGAATCCCTTCCGGCGTGCCGGAATCGGCGTCACGATCAACTCACCGTCAACAACCTCACCGATCGCGATGCCCTGTTGGCTGTTGGACGACTCGACATGCCGCCTGTCGCTCAGGTGCCCGACCTCGACGCCGGTCAGGGTCCGGGTGATATTCTGCTCGTAGCCTTCGGAGTACGAGATCTTCCCGAGTCGGTGAGTGTGTCCGCAGATGACGTTCTTGCCGAACCGCTTCGCGCCGTTCAGCGCGGTAAGCCCGGCCTGCTGATCGAGTCTCAATGCATCGCCGCAGCAGGCGATCCAACCAGGATGGAACTCGTAGGGACCAGCAATTGGGATCATGCCTAGAGACTCAGCGAGGCTGAACGTATCGGCGATGGGACTATTCGCAGGGCGCAGGTCATGAGCGCCTGCGATCACCGTCAACGTTCCGGAGTGACCTTCCCGGATCGAGCCGAGGAACGCCTTACCAATCGCACAGTCCTCGTCAACAGCCGATCGGAAGGCGGCAACCTCCCGGTCGCCCCAGCGGCTAGGCGTCGGAAAGTCCAGAAGGTCGCCGAGGTGGATGACCTCGTCTGGCCGCCAGGCCGCAATGAACCGAACCAGCATCCGGCAGAGTTCGCGATCATGAAACGGAATGTGGGTGCCCGCAAAGAACACGAATCGCGTGGGGTCCGGCACGGCAGGGACGATGCCCTAGTTCGACTCAGGCGGCAATGCCGTTCGGCAAATCGGCCGACTTGGCTCAATTGGCCGATCCACCGCAGTTGCTCACTGCTCGTTCAGTTCCACAGTCTGCCAGAGGGAGGCCAGGTACCCGGACCTCCGGAACTCATCGTCATCCGGGTACGCCCGGTCGACGTAGGCGCGGGCGATGTCGTGGGCGACGACCACCAGGAGAGGCCCGCCCAGCTCCAAGAGACGGCGGTCGGCGAGATCGTGTAGCTCGCCGCCGTGGCAGTCCTCAGCGGGGAGAACGCCGCTCAATGACCCGCTCCCCGAAGTAGCGCCGGAGGTCCGCGCACAGGTCCACAGGCACGCTGTCCTCGTGCAGGTCCAGGGCGTACGTCTCACTGATCGTGAACGCGACATCCTCGGCGGGCACGGCCAGCCACTCCGCCAGGCCCTCAAGGCTCATCGTCACGTCTGCGTACGCCACTCGCCCATCGTCCGCTGACCGCCCAGCGCGAGGCAAGGAACGTCACGGTAATGAGCCTGGCCGGTCACGCGACGTAGGAGCGTGGCCCGTACGCCGAAGCGCCCGAAGGGCCGCACCTACAAGATCAAGTCAATGCGGCCGACACCGCCACCGCCGGTAAGGCGTCAGACGAGGAACCGAGTCACGTTCGAGCGAGTCGGAGGATGGCCCCTTGTCATCGCCGGGGCCCCGCTGGCAATCGCTGCGATCCGCCTTCTGGTGATCAGTCGCTTAGATCTCAATTTGTTCGCCGCATGGATAAGCGGCGTAAATCTCCTGAACGTCTGGATATTCGGGCTCATCTTCTTCACTCAGCCGTTCTCTGTCGCTATCCCGATGGTGCTTGGGACTCTGTTGGTCCTCAAGGCCCGATCCGGCCCTTTTGAGGGCCGATTCTGGCGAACGCCAAGATACGCTATCGCGACTATCGGAATCGTCGCGCTGATGTTCTGTCTCACATACATCACAGGCCCAGACGACCTACTTTCCTCGATGCTCGCACCCCTCGTCGTCCTGGCGTTCATGAGCTATGCAGAATCCGCACCCGGCAACGAATTTGACTTCAAGCGGCCATTTCGAATCGCTCGGCGCTTTGCGATTGCAATGGCTGGCATATTCGGAGTCCTAAGTCTGATTATGCAACCGTTCGTAATCCCGCCGGGTGTCCCGCACGAACGGGTTCGGATTACAGGATCGATATCAGTCGAGGACGGTTGGGTACTAGCCGTTGACGACGTCAGTCTGACGTTTGCCTACCGAGATGGCGGCATCCGGCGCATTCCGACAGGCGACATAGAAGCTAGACACATATGCCCGAACGATGCCGACAACCGGGTATTCCCCGGCTTAGCCGATATGCTATATGACAGTCGCAGTCGCTCCGGCTGGCCCGCCGCCTGTTTCGACCTACCAGCCGTCACACGCTACCCCTGACACCTCAGTGGAGACGAGTGGGCCAAGAAGTGTCAGTACCTACGCGATACATTCGACGTCTGACTCGTCTCGATCCTTCAACTTATCCTCCGTGGTCGCCGGTCTGCTACCTGGCCGATATGCGGTTGAGCTACCTCGACCTAACCGCGTAACGAATCCCGCTCCTGCAGATTCTTGATGACGGTCTCGAAGTTCGTCATAACATGCCGATATGCCAAGTCCGTCGAGTATCCGGACCAACTCTTTGAGTTCTCGACAAGGGTCGTGCGGAGATCGGATTCTTCCACTGCGGACATAGCACTTCGGACTCTGTCAGTCGTCAAAGACTCCCGATGCCATGGCAGCCCGAAGAACGAATCTCGTTCGAACTGCTCACAATCTACGATTCCAGCAAACGCCCGTTCGTTGTCGATGAGCCAGAAATCCATGTAGTCATGCACGATGCAGTTAAATCGGTGTCTGTCGTACACGTTGGCGACGAAGTCGAACAACGCGTTCATATCGTTACGATATGATTGGACACGAGCGGGATAATATGCAGTACCGACTAGGCCCCTGAACTGCTGGGCTGTGTGACCCTCGACAAAGTCAACTAAAACCGTTGCAGAGTCAAGACGATCCACTCTCGGAATATTAGCGCCAATCAGCGACCCCAGGATGTAACCCTGCACCTCGTTATTGGTCCGGTAACGAGCCTGAGAACCATCGTCAACCATCAGACGCTTCAACACCGCCATCTTGCCCGATTCGCGGTGCTGAACCAACCTGACACTGTTCGAGTACCGTTCATGGCTGAGCTTAGTCTCACACGGTTCCCACTCGCCCCAGAAGGCGGCCTCGTCGTAGCTCATCCCGCCGACTCCGCAGCAGCCTGGAACGTCAAGATGTCGAAGCCCAGGGCCTTTAGAACGTCCGTCGTCATGACATCCGGGTGGTGAGCTCGAAGCCAGCCCCTGAGGTCCGCCACGTAGCTACGGAAGGCTACGAAGCCCTGAAACCTCCGGTTGGCGACGTCGAGCCCCGGGTCGATCTCGATCACGGGACTCAGGAACCTGTCAGGGAGATCGGCAGGGACAACGGACGGCAGGACCCGCTTGTCAGTCCTACGCACTGCCACGGGTCCCCCATCGAGCCCTGGCAGCGACCTTCCCAACCTCGGACCGGGACATCGGTCGCAGGACCCCGCCCGGAGCCTCACCCTCTCCGGGCAGCTTGAGGCTGACCAGGAGTTGCCGAAGGGCGTTGCGATGCTGACGAAGTTCCTGCAACGCAGGGTGGGCCACCACCTGGCCCTGACTTCCCCGGGCGGTCATCGGTGATCCCTCAGCCCGCCAACTGGCCTCGATCTCCTTGACAAGATCGGCCTCACGAGCAGCGGATTCGAGCAACAGGCTCTCTGCGGAAGTCAATTCGAAATGCTCGACGGTCTCATCCCACAAACGGGCACCCGCCTCCCCGAGCTGGTCGGGGCGATAATCATTCAAGGTCGTTCTCCCAAATTCGGAATTCCATTACAATGCACGAAAACCCTGAGCCGCATCACGGGGCGATCCGCCGTAGGCGGGGGAGGGATGCCCCGGTAGGGTCCCAGCAATTCCCTCATCGATCCCAGCCCCGAAAGCGACGCCAGGCCCCCCATTCCCGGGGAATGCGAATGCTCATTAGTGCGAGGACAATACCCGCTGCTGCGATTCCCAGTCCTGCACCTGCAAAGTCCAGCGCGCCTGTCTGCAACTCAATACCAAAGCGAGCCGAACGCACGCGTAACGCGAATGTGCCTGCTCACTATTGGGGGCACACAGTACGGGCCTGCTCAACACAGGCCCCCGTACACCGGGCCGGACCGCTGGGGCTTGCCAGTTCCTCGCTCCAGCCATCGCGGGCCTAGCCGCCAGGGCGGGCAGTGCCCATCTCGGATATGCCCGGCACTAGCTACAGGGCCACGCCCTGCCAGCTCGATCCCGCTCTGGTCGACCCCGGTGCCGACCTCCGAGGATGTGCCATCCTCAGCTTTTTGAGATGAGATGAGATGAAGCTCGTTTGAGGGCCAATCGCTCAACAAATGGTGCGGGAGTTGGCGGAGGACTCCCGCACCTCCAACAGTTAGCGGAACATGTCCCAGGCCGAAACCTTAAACACGGCCCGGCCCTTGGCCTTACCCTTCGGCAGTTCGTCCTCAGTGGCGGCGACGTCGAAGGCTTGAGCACCCTCCCGCCGCTCGTACGCGGCCTCCGGGACGGACCCGGGCTCGATGGCGATCCCCTGCTGTGTCATAGCCCAGAACGGATCGAGTGCCCGACCAAGAGCGAGATGCTTGCGGTCGAAGATGGCCGCAGCGGCCCGGTTGGCAACCGTCGTTGATTCGGGACACCCAAGCTCATACACACTCGCCAGGTACTTACTTGGCCCTGTACCTCCGATGGTGGGAGTGCGGCCGGTCAGGTTGGACAGTGACGTCCAAGCGGTCCTCGCATCCTGCATCGCCTTCGCAGCCGACTTAGAAGTGTCGATGGCAATCGCGTCCTCGGGCGACAGCTCAAGCGCATCCCGGACGATCACGTCACCAGGGATGCCGACGACCGCCGCCTCGAAGGCTTCGGCGTGCGTAGCGATGACGGACGCCAGGGACTCGAACAGATCGTCTGCGATCGACGTCAGAGCGTGTGCGTAGGCACGACCCGCGTGGGCCTCAAGGGTGCTCCTGAACCTGTGGTGAGACGTCCCTTGGTTGATCGAGCAAGCCTCCGCCAAGTCCCGTACCGCGGACCTGTAGGACTCCTCATCATCCGCATCTCTTACGGCCTGTTCGTACACGGCCAGGTCCATGGGATCGCCTACCGACCATCGGGCTTTGTCAATCGCGTCGGTGAGCTCCTGAGGGGCACAGACCCCCGCCGCCATGAGCTGTGTGACCAGCCGAGTCATCGCGATGTGGTCGAGTTGCTGAGCCATCAGCCGTTCACCACGTAAAGAACGTGCGGAACAAGGTTTCCCGCGATGCTGTCCATTTCGGCCTGCGTCAAGCTCACGATCGAGAAATTCGGCCGGGAGACAGACGAGGAAAGATCGATGACCGAATGGCTGGTCGTCACGGCAATCGTGCCCGGAACAATGTCAGCCGGGAGAGTGTGGGTAACCGTATAGTACGGCTCGCTCGGATTCACCGTTCCGGGGTCATCAAGTCGAGCAAGACGCTCGGCATTACTCGCAGCGACAGGAATCGAGCCATCGACCAGCGTAAAGGTGCGTGCCGTGAGGCTCACGTTGTTCGAGTCCCGAATTCCTGCCGGTGGCGTGAAAGTAATTGAGCCGGTGAGCGGCAAGCCATCCGGTCGATACCGAAATGCACCGACTACATCAACGTAAGTATATGCCATTAGATTCCGTTCAGGTTGTTAAGAAGGTAGTCGTGCATGAGTCCAGCAACGGACGGGTCTTCGTCCGTCTCGTTGGTGTCGATCGGCTCATCGGAGCCGAACAGTGCCGCTGACATTTGCTTGGCTAGCTGCTCGTCACGAGCAAGGTCTTGCGATTGAGAGTAGCTGAACATCAATCCTCGATGTCGTCGGTGGGCTCTACGCCACCGTTTCTAATAGCCTCCTGGGATAGCCCGCTCTTGTTAGCAAGCCGTGCCAGCCGATGCTCAGCCGGCTTTGAAGCGCCGCTCTGCCAGCGCTCAAGAGTGGAAGGCCCAACGCCGAGAACTGCGGCCTTCGCCATCTGGCTTGTGCCTGGCACGCGGTCAACCGCGGCCCTGATTCCTGCTACGAGCGCAGCACGCTCGTCGTCCATGATGCTCCTTAGGGGAAGAATAAGAGGAAGAACTAGTGAGGGTGAAAAAGAACAGCCCCCGATCACCGATGGAGAGGGCAAAGGTGATCGAGGGGCCGGAGCCGTTGGCCTGGTGAACCAACGTCTCTGTCGGCTGCCACACACGATCCCGAAGGGACAGCCGAATGTTTCCGCCAGGGACGACAGTCCCAGACGGCGGACTCATCCCCCGCCGCCTAGCGGGAGGAGCCCAAACTTGATAGGGCCACTCGTCAGATACGAGTGGCCCAGAGCCCAAGGCAAGAGGAAGGCTCATTGATCTACCGGCCGAAGAGCCGGGAGCGGTGGTTGGGGTGCTTCTCTTACCCCTCTACCCGTTAGATGGGTGTCCTCTGTTCAGATCGAGGACAGAGGACTCACGGGATGTGACCGGAGTCATACAGAGGTCACAGGTCAGCCGGACGAAGTTCGGGTGATCCCTGCTCAGCTCTCACCCTTTAGATGAGCGTCGGCATCATCGATTGCCGACGACTATCCGGCCCGAAGGGACGTCAGAAGGCTGAACATCCGAGCAGATATGTGAGGATGCATCCGCCGCCACCTGGCGGCCGAACAAGGAGGCCCGACCCCATCAGGTCGGGGCTCTCCTGTAATACCTCTGAACAACCTCGGTTGTTTACCTCGGTTGTTCTCTTGGTTGTATAGGGGGTACCCGTCTACCCTCTGGATCTCTGGACCTACCCCCCAATTCGCCGGGACTACCCCTTGGTTCGAACGGGGGTGAAGCCACCGTGTGCGCCACAGTCGCACTCGGGGATGTTCAGTCGCCACACCTTGGCGAACCCGACCTTACGGCCGGTGTCCTGGAACCATCCGGCATCTTGCAGTGCTTTCCTGCGCTTCTTAACGTTATCGCTACTTCGACCAATGAATTGGGCTACCCTATCGGAGCCGATGTAGACGGTTCCATCTTTTACATTCACGTGCTCACGAATGGCCCAGGCGATCAGCTTATCCGTAGCCGTAAGTCCCGATGCTTTGCAGGCGTTCAGCTCTAGACTCCATTGCTTGGCTGACTGAAGACCCTTACTTGCATCCCACTCCCACTCAGCCGCTATTGATTCCGTCTGGACATCGAGCACGACCGGGATAACCGGCTCAAGGATGGATAGCGGCTCGGGGGCAGGCAGCATCAACCGCACCACGGGCACGCCGGCAACATGAATCGCCTCTAGAAGCCCCTGAGCCTCGAACATGCCGGAAGCTGTGTTGTTCCATTGCGGAGGCAGAGTCCGCACGATGCCGTCGCCATCGGCCCGTGAAGCCAAGTCGGCTGCAAGTTCATACGCCCCTTCGGGGGCGTTCCTCCACTCAGCGCGTACGTGCGCCTCGAAGTCAGGCGTCGTCGCTGTCATGGTGGGCTTTCGTGTCGTGGTCGTTCACGGTCCGCTTGTCAATTGACCTGCGGTCGTACTCGTTGAAATGGGCCGGGATGATGACCCGGCCTGCCATCTTGAGGGATTCGTATCGCCACGCTCCGAACGTGGCGCTAGGCTTTGGTGTTGTCATTATTCACAATCAGATAGTTCGTTGTATATGCAAAACCGCTCCTCATCTGAGCGGCGGCGGTCACTAGTTCTTGGCTCAATTGTTCTGACTGCCCGGTCAGGAACCGGGCTTTCACTTCTCTGATCTCTGTACTTCGTCGTGACAGTCCGGAATCTCGGACGATCGTCACGAGCGGCCCGTTTTGGTAGACCTCGATCAGGCCGGACACGTCGTGGATCAGGTTCATGCGCTGACTTCCGCAGGGAATGCAGCCGCAATGATCCCCTCATCGAACGAGACGCCAACGTCAATGCCGCGATTCTTGGCTGTAAGTCGCATCCCGGTCATGAGGAGGATGGCGCGAGTCTCCTCCGGGGACTCAGCGGCATCGAGGGCTTCCCCCCACGTCCCGCCTGAGGCGATGCGTTCCATTCGTGCCGGTCGTGAGGGCATCTTCCGCAGCTCATCGCGGGTGGCGATGAGTCCGCGCACCCGATTGAGATAGGCGTCATCCTCGCCGACGTAAAGGCCCTCGTCCCGCTCTTTGCGGGCGATCCGAAGGGCATCCTCGACCACCGCCAGTTCCTCCGCTGGCCCTTCTGCCTCCCGGTAGACCTCGACAGTGCGCGGGATGTGGCCGATCTTCACCTTCGCCAGCTCGACCGCCTGGCCCTCGATGGAGGAGGCTGGAACGTATGGCTCAGAGCATCGCGGGCCGTCGGCCCTTGGGTGTGTGACAGCAGAGCATCGCCAGTACGCCGTGTAGAAGCGGCCCCTCGAAGAGGTCTTCTGGTGATACATCTTCGAACCGCAGGCACCACAGAACAGGATGTCGCGGAGCAACTTCGGCGGGCCACTCTTGGCGCCGGCTGGCCGGTTGCGTCCCTTCGCGAGTTCGTCCTGTAGATCGTGCCAGCGGGCGGCCGTGATGAGCGGTTCGGCACGCTGCACCGGCAAGCCGTTGGCTCCGACTACCACGGCGCCCTTGTGAGTCGACTGTCCGATGAGGGCACGCGAGCGCAGCAGGACAGACAGGGAGCTAGTCGCCCACTGGCCTCCCTTGGGAGAGGGGATGCCGTCATCGTTGAGGGACCTGGCTAGAGCGCTCAGCGACTCGCCTCCGAGGTAGCGGTCGACGAGGTCCCGGACGATGTCAGCAGTCTCGGGGTCTTCCTCAAGGTGCCACCCGGGGTCAGCCTTGACCTTCCGGTAGCCGTAGGGGACCGGGCCACCCCTGTAGCGGCCAACCTTCCTCAGCTCTCGCTGTGAGTCCGTGACGCGCTCGCTGATCGCGTCCCACTCCATCTCGGCGAAGACCCCGATGAAGTAGATCATCCCCTTGCCCAGGGGAGAGCCCAGCTCGAATGCCTCCGTAGTGCTGACGATGTCCTTACCGTGCTCGCCCGCTAGCTCGATGAGCTCGGACAGGTACCGCACCCGGCGTGTCAGCCGATCGAGGCGGTAGCCAGCGAGGATGTCCCAGGAGCCCCGGAGATCAGGTTGCTTGAGCCAGGGGCCTAACGCCGGGGCATCGAACGGCGACTTAGCCCCTGAGTAGCCGACGTCTTCGGCCCAGCCGATGACCTCGTGACCACGGGATGTTGCCCACGTCTCGATGTGCTGTCGCTGACGCTCCGGTGACGTCGACTCATCGGCTGCGACAGACAGGCGCACCCGTCCCAGAACTCTCCCCACGTCTCAAACCGTAGCGTTAGCATGCCCGTAGTGGGTGAGCTGCATGGACGACACCGTAGGCTGGAAACGTGGCGAGAGTGGTCGTGGACGTGATGCCCAAGCCGGAGATCCTGGACGTGCAGGGCCAGGCGGTCTCCCGTGCGCTCACCCGGATCGGCGTGTCCGGCATCGAGGTGCGGCAGGGCAAGCACTTCGAGCTCGAGGTGGACGACTCGGTGGACGACGAGACGCTGCACCGCATCGCCGGTGACCTGCTCGCCAACCCCGTGATCGAGGACTGGAAGGTGACCCGGCTGTGAGGATCGGGGTCATCACGTTCCCCGGCACGCTCGACGACGTCGACGCCGCCCGCGCCGTCCGTTACGCGGGCGCCGAGGCCGTGTCCCTGTGGCACGGCGACCACGACCTGCAGGGCGTGGACGCGGTCGTCGTCCCCGGCGGGTTCTCCTACGGCGACTACCTGCGCGCCGGCGCCATCGCGAGCCTCGCGCCGATCATGCGCGAGGTCGTCGACGGCGCTGCGAAGGGCCTGCCGGTCCTCGGCATCTGCAACGGCTTCCAGATCCTCTGCGAGGCGGACCTGCTCCCGGGCGCCCTGACCCGCAACGAGAAGCTGCACTTCGTGTGCCGCGACCAGGCGCTGCGGGTGGAGAACGCCGACACCGCCTGGACCTCCGGGTACGGCGCGGGCGAGGAGATCGTCGTCCCGGTGAAGAACGCGGAGGGCCGCTTCGTCGCGGCCCCCGAGACGCTCGCCGAGATCGAGGGCGAGGGGCGGGTCGCGTTCCGCTACGTCGGCGGCAACCCGAACGGCTCCACGAACGACATCGCGGGTGTCACCTCGGCGAACGGCCGGGTCGTCGGCCTGATGCCGCACCCCGAGCACGCGATCGATCTGCTCACCGGCCCGTCGGTCCAGGGGCTGGGCCTGTTCACCTCGGTCCTCGCCGCCGTCTGAAGGCGCAGCGGGATCACCCGGCCCGGCGCTGCCGCGTGCGCGGACACGTCCTAGGCTGACTCTCTCCCCGACGAGAGGTCGTCCGTGTCCCGAGACCTACCCGAAACGGCCGGTCAGCGGGTCCTGCTGGTCGAGGACGACCCGGGGGACGTCTTCCTCGTCCAGGAGCTGCTCGCCGAGGTCGACCCGTCCGTGCGGGTGTCGGTGGCGCAGTCGGTGCCGGCGGCGATCGAGCTGCTGCCGGCCGTCGACTGTGTGCTGCTCGACCTGAACCTCCCCGGCAGCAGCGGCCTCGAGGGCCTGCGCGAGCTGCTGCTCGCCGATCCCTCCGCCGCGGTCTGCGTCCTCACCGGGCTCGACGACGAGTACCTCGGCATCGCCGCCGTCGGCGCGGGCGCCCAGGACTACCTGGTCAAGAACAAGGCGGACGGGGCGGTGTTGATCCGGGCGATCCGCTACGCCGTCGAGCGCCGCCGGTCGGAGGCCAGCATGGTCCGGCTGCGCGAGGAGCAGCTGGTCGCGGCCGAGTCGGTGCGCCTCGAACGCGGCCTGCTGCCGAACCTGCTGCTCGAGGGCAGCGCCGTGCACGGCAGGCAGTTCTACCGCTCCGGACGCACCCGCGCGGTGATCGGCGGGGACTTCTTCGACGCCGTCCGCGGCCCGTCGGGCACCGTGCACGCGATCATCGGCGACGTCTCCGGCCACGGACCCGACGAGGCCGCCCTCGGCGCGTTGCTGCGGGTCTCCTGGCGGGCGCTGGTACTGGCCGGGGTCGACGAGCCGGAGGTCCTGCCGAAGCTGCAGGAGGTGCTGGTCAGCGAGCGCCACGAGAGCATGCTGTTCACCACGGTCTGCACCGTCGTGATCGAGGGGTCGCGGGTGCTCGTCCGGTCCGCGGGGCACCCGCCGCCGATCTCGCTGAAGCCGGGGCCGGTACCGCTCAGGCCGCGCATCGGCGTCCCGTTGGGGGTGCTCACCGACACGAAGTGGGAGCCGCAGACCATGGAGCTCGGGCCCGGCTGGAGCCTGCTGCTGTACACCGACGGGCTGATCGAGGGCCGCGGGCCGCGCCCGAACGAGCTGCTCTGGCAGGAGGGCCTGGTGGAGCTCCTCGCCGAGGAGCGGGACGTCCCGCCCGCCGAGCTGCCCGCCCGACTCGTCGAGCGGGCCGAGGAGACCAACGGCGGCCCGCTCGCGGACGACGTCGCCATCCTGCTCCTGGCGGACCTGGCATGAGCGAGGTCCGCCGCTTCCCGCTGCGGCTGCACACCGCTGCGCTCGAGGACGCCGAGAACCGCTGGACGCTGCGGCGCTGGTTCACCGTCGGGGCCACGGTCGTCGGGGTGCTCTCGCTGGTCGCCGTCGGGCTCGGGACGTGGGCCGTGGTGCGCATCGGGGAGGCCCGCGACCTGCTGTTCGACCAGGTCTCGCCGGTGGTGACCGCCGCGCAGACCGTGAACGCCGCGCTCGTCGACCAGGAGACGGGTCTGCGCGGGTTCACCCTCTCGCCCGAGCCCGTGTTCCTGGAGCCCTACACCACGGGGGTCCAGGCCGAGCGGGACGCCGCCGCCGAGCTGCGGGCCGTCGACGGGCTGCCCGCGCAGCAGGAATACCTGAACGCGCTCGACCGGACCGAGCAGCTCGCGCAGCGGTGGCGGGCCGAGTTCGCGGAGCCCGCGATCGCGGCCGCCCGCGCCGGGCAGCCGGGGCCGGACCAGGCCGCGGGTCGGGTGCTGTTCGACCAGGTCCGGGACGCGGGCGCCGGCCTGAGCGCAGAGGTCGACGAGAGCCGCCGGATCGCGCGCGGCCAGCTGGACGGGGCCATCGCGTTCGTGGCGATCGTCGGGATCGCGATCACCGTGATGGCCGCGCTGTTCGTGCTGCTGGCCTCGCTGGGGCTGCGCAACGTCATCCTCCGGCCGCTGCGCAGGCTGGCCGCCTCCACGCGGGAGGTCGTCGACGGTGACGTCGGGACGGAGGTTCGGGGCAGCGGGCCACGCGAGATCGTGGCGCTCGGGGCGGACGTCGAGGCCATGCGCGCGCACATCCAGCGCGAGGTCGACCAACTCCACGACGCCAACGCCCGGCTCGACGAGCAGACCCGCGACCTGGAGCGGTCCAACCGCGACCTGGAGCAGTTCGCCTACGTGGCGAGCCACGACCTGCAGGAACCGCTGCGCAAGGTGTCCAGCTTCTGCCAGCTGCTGCAGCGCCGCTACGGCGGGCAGCTCGACGACCGCGCGGACCAGTACATCGCCTTCGCCGTCGACGGGGCCCAGCGCATGCAGACCCTGATCAACGACCTGTTGGCCTTCTCCCGGGTCGGGCGGACGACGTCCGGCTTCGAGCCGGTCGACCTGGGTGCGGTCGCGCGCACGGCCGCGGGCCAGCTCGCCGCCGCCCTCGAGGACACCGAGGGGGAGATCGTCGTCCCCGAGGACCTGCCGACGGTGTCGGGCGACCCCGGGCTGTTGCAGGCGCTGCTGTTCAACCTGTTCGGCAACGGGCTCAAGTTCCACCGCGCGGACGTCGCCCCGGTGGTGCGGCTGTCCGCCACCCGGGTGGACGACGAGTGGGAGCTCGCCGTGTCGGACAACGGGATCGGCATCGAGCCGGAGTTCACCGACAAGATCTTCGTCATCTTCCAGCGGCTGCACGGCCGGGACGTCTACGGCGGCACCGGCATCGGGTTGGCCCTGGCGAAGAAGATCGTCGAGTTCCACGGCGGGCGGATCTGGGTCGACCACGGCACGATCGACGAGCCCGGCACCACCTTCCGGCTGACCCTCCCCACGGTCCAGCCGGCCGCATCGACCCCGCTCGTGAAGGAGCCCGTGTGACCTCCGCAGCCCTCACCGATCCGGCCCGGATCGTCAACGTGCTCCTCGTCGAGGACGACCCCGGCGACGTTCTCATGACGCGTGAGGCGTTCGAAGAGCACCTGCACAACCGGCTCGACGTGGTGACCGACGGCGACGCCGCCCTCTCCTACCTGCGCTACGAGGAGCCCTACACCGACCACCCGCGGCCGGACCTCATCCTGCTCGACCTCAACCTGCCGCGCCGGGACGGGCGCGAGGTGCTGGCCGAGATCAAGAACGACGAGCAGCTCCGCTCGATCCCGGTCATCGTGCTCACCACCTCCCAGGCCGAGGAGGACGTGCTGCGCAGCTACCAGCTGCACGCCAACGCCTACGTGACCAAGCCCGTCGACTTCGACGGCTTCATCGAGGCCATCAAGCAGATCGACCACTTCTTCGTCAGCGTGGTCAAGCTGCCCAACTGACTGCGCACGACCGCGTCAGCGGACATCGGGCGCGTCGACGAGGTGGACGGTGCCGCCGCCCAGGGGGCGGAGGTGCCGAGGTCCGAGCCGTCGCGCGTTGATCTTGCAGAGCTGCTCGCGCCAGTCGGCCGCCGCGAGGAGGACCGGGAGCAGCGGCGTCGACGCCGCGGCCCCCTCGCGCCTTCACGACCGTCGACGTGAGCAGGCCGTGCCCGCCTTCGTGGCCTACGAGCTGCTCCACAACGCGCTGATCATCCCCATGATCGCGGCCACGATGTACGGCAGCGCCGCCCTCACCCCGGACGGCGTCGAGCGGTCGGGTCCCGGCGCGCGAACCTCGTGCAGGCGGAGGAGGCGAGGCGAGTCCGGCTGGATCGGGGTTGACGGGTACCTGTCCAAGGACACTCCCACTGACGGCTTCGTCTCGCCCGTCCACCGCGAGGCGCCAAGTGCTGGATCCGGAGCTGGTCGCGGCGGCCCGCTTCACCAGGACCCAACTCGTTGCCGGCTCTCTGGGACGGGTCGGCTATCGGTCGAACACTTGTTCGCTTTCAGCGCTATGAGCTGCTAAAATAGCGGCATGACCACGATCCTCACGGACCCTCCCGCAGCGACAGGCACCGTGCCGTCGCGGGAGGAGCGGGCGGCGGGGTTCGCCCGGATCGAGCGGCTGGTCGCGCTGCGGAACCGCATCGACGCCGAGATCGCCGAAGAGGTCCGGGCCGCAGCACAGCGGGAGGTCGAGGCCCGCCTGGAGGAGGCGCTGGTCGATCCCGAACGGGTCGAGGCGAGCATCCTCGGGCAGCTCGGGCTCGCCCTGCGCGTCTCGCCCACCCGGGCCCGCTCGCAGCTGCGTCTGGCCCGTGACCTGCACGCCGGGCTGGACAACGTCCGGGAGGCGTTCGGCGCCGGGGAGCTGGACGAGCGGCGGGTCGCCGCGATCGTCGCCGCCGCCGCTCACCTGGACGCGGTGAAGCGCGCGGAGCTGGATCAGCGCCTCGCCGCGCACGATCTGCCGCTGCTTGGGGTGCGGCGGATCGCCGACCTCGCCCGGACGGTCGCGGCGGCGGTGGCGCCGGAAGCCTTCGCCGAACGCGCCCGTGCCGCCCGCCGGGATCGGCACGTCACGATCTCCCCCGCCGAAGACGGCATGGCGCTGATCCGGGCGCTGCTGCCGATGGAACAGGCCATCACCTGTTATGCGGCGCTGCGCAAGGCGGTCACCGAACACTGGGTATCCCCGGAGCCGGTCACCCGGACCCGCGGGCAGATCATGGCCGACACCCTTGTCGAACGGCTGAGCGGGCAGGCCGCCACCACGCCCGCTCAGGTGGAGATCCAGGTCCTTGTGCCCGTGGAGTCGCTGCTGGACTCCGACTCGCCGCTGCCGGCGGAGATCCCCGGGTTCGGGCCCACCAACCTCCTGAACGAGGCCCGGTGTGTGGGGTGGCGGCGGCTGGTCACCCGGGACGGCATCGTCTTCGGCGGCGACTCCCGCCGCCGCGCCTTCGGCGGAGTCCTCGCCGACTGGATCCGCGCCCGCGACCGCGGCCGCTGCACCGAACCCGGCTGCGACGCCCCCATCGCCCACCTCGACCACCGCAGACGCCGGTCCGAAGGCGGCCCGACGAACCTGGGCAACGGCCGCGGCACCTGCGCGTTCCACAACCAGCTGCGTGAACAACCAGGCTGGCACCTCACCGACCACACCACCACGACCCCCACCGGCCGCCGCTACACCCTCCGCACGTAGACCCGGCGTTCGGGGAGTCTCAGAGCATCGCGTCGATCTCGGCGCGGTGGTAGCGCAGCGGGGTGGTGGGGAAGCCGTACTCGTCCTTGTGCAGCTCGGCCTGCCCGCACCAGCCGCAGCGGCCCGAGGCGTCCATGACGGCCCGGGACTCCAGCTGGGACCGGCGGTCGCCCGCGCCCTTGGCCAGGGCCTTGGCCTGCGGCGCGGCGACCACCGGGGGCGCCTGCTTCTTCCCGCTCACCTGCTTGTAGATCCAGTAGCCGCCCACCGGGATCGCGACGAGCACCGCGAGCCCGATCACCCACTGCAGGAGCCCGACGACCACCGAGACCGCGATCCCCGCGAGCACCAACACCCCGACGATCTGCGCCACGCGCAGCAGGACCTTCGACATCTGCAGACCTCCCGGCTCGCCCCCGACGCTACCGAAAACCGAAGGTCGGGGCCGGGGCCGTTCAGCGGGTCTCGGGGGCGTACACGACGTGCAGCGTGCCGTTGCCCAGGGTGGTGGCGGACTTCAGGGGGAGGGGGAAGGATCCCGAGCCCTCGGGGAACAGGCGGTCGCCCTTGCCGACGACGACGGGGTGGACGAGGAGGTGGAGCTCGTCGAGCAGGCCTTCGCCGATCAGGCCGCGGATCAGCGCGACGCTGCCGCTCATGCCGAGGTCCGCGCCGTCGCCCGCCTTGATCTCCCGCAGGCGCTCCACCCAGTCCGCACCCAGGACGGTCGCGTTGCCCCACTCGGCGGACTCCAGCGTCGAGGACACCACGAACTTCGGCGGGGCCGCCATCTGGTCGGCGAACTCCTGGCCCGCGAGCGGGGCGAAGTGCTCCGCGAAGCCCGCGTAGGTGACCCGGCCGAGCAGCATCCGCGGCTGCGTGAGCGAGCCGACGACGGCGCCGACCTCGTCGTCGAAGTAGGGGAAGTGCCAGTCCTGAGGGTCGGAGATGACGCCGTCGACCGACGTGAACAGGCCCGCGATGATCTTCGCCATGATGTGCTCCGGGTTCGTGAGTGGATCGTCGAGGTGTGAGACCGGGCGGTCGGGCCGAACTCATCGGTGGGGCCGTTTACGCTGGTACCCGTGACCGAGTTCGACTCCCGCCCCGCCGTCGACACCGTCTCCCAGGCCGCCGCGACCCCGGACACGGTGCAGCCGTGGAAGGAGCTCGGCCTCAAGGAGGACGAGTACGCGCGCATCCGCGAGATCCTCGGGCGCCGTCCCACGGACGCCGAGCTCGCGATGTACTCGGTGATGTGGAGCGAGCACTGCTCCTACAAGTCGTCCAAGGTGCACCTCGCCTACTTCGGGGAGACCACCACGGACGCGATGCGCGAGAAGATGCTCGCGGGCATCGGGGAGAACGCGGGCGTCGTCGACATCGGGGACGGCTGGGCGGTCACCTTCAAGGTCGAGTCGCACAACCACCCGTCGTACGTCGAGCCCTACCAGGGCGCCGCGACCGGGGTGGGCGGCATCGTCCGGGACATCATGGCGATGGGCGCGCGCCCGATCGCGGTCGGCGACCCGCTGCGCTTCGGCCCGGCGGACGCCCCGGACACCGCCCGGGTGCTGCCGGGCGTGGTCGCGGGCGTCGGCGGGTACGGCAACTCCCTCGGCCTGCCGAACGTCGGCGGCGAGGTGGTCTTCGACCCCTCCTACGCGGGCAACCCGCTGGTCAACGCCCTGTGCGTCGGTGCGATGCGCACCGAGGACCTGCACCTGGCCTTCGCCTCCGGCGCCGGGAACAAGATCATCCTGTTCGGCGCGCGCACCGGGCTCGACGGCATCGGCGGGGTCTCCGTGCTCGCCAGCGAGACGTTCGGGGAGAGCACCGGCCGCAAGAAGCTGCCGTCCGTGCAGGTCGGGGACCCCTTCACCGAGAAGGTCCTGATCGAGTGCTGCCTGGAGCTGTTCCACGCCGGGCTGGTCGTCGGCATCCAGGACCTCGGCGGCGCGGGCCTGTCCTGCGCCACCTCCGAGCTGGCCGCGGCGGGGGACGGCGGCATGCACATCGACCTCGACCGGGTCCCGCTGCGCGCCGCGGGCATGACCCCCGCCGAGATCCTCTCCAGCGAGTCGCAGGAGCGGATGTGCGCGGTCGTCACGCCGGAGAACGTCGACGCGTTCCTGGCCGTCTGCGCGAAGTGGGACACCATCGCGACGGTGATCGGCGAGGTCACCGAGGGCGAGCGGCTGGTCATCGACTTCCACGGCGAGACCGTGGTGGACGTGCCGCCGCGCACGGTCGCCCACCACGGGCCGGTCTACCGGCGGCCGCTCGAGCGCGGCGCCCACCAGGACGAGCTCGCGCGGAACACCCCCGACACGCTCCCGCGCCCGGAGGCCCCCTCCGAGCTGCGCGCTGAGATCCTGCGCATGGCGGCCAGCCCCAACCTGTGTTCGCGGGCGTGGGTCACCGACCAGTACGACCGCTACGTCCGCGGCAACACCGCCGCCGCCCAGCCCGCCGACGCGGGCGTGGTCCGGGTGGACGAGGAGACCGGCCGGGGGATCGCCGTCGCCACCGACTGCAACGCCCGCTTCGCCGCGCTGGACCCGTACGCCGGCGCGCAGATCGCGCTGGCCGAGGCCTACCGCAACGTCGCGACCAGCGGTGCCGTGCCGCTCGCCGTGACCAACTGCCTGAACTTCGGCTCGCCCGAGGACCCGCACGTCATGTGGCAGTTCGCCCAGGCCGTGCGCGGCCTGGCGGACGGCTGCGCGCAGCTGGGCATCCCCGTCACCGGCGGGAACGTGTCCTTCTACAACCAGACCGGGACCACGGCGATCCTGCCGACCCCGGTCGTCGGCGTGCTCGGCGTGATCGACGACGTCGCGGCGCGGATCCCGTCCGGGTTCCGGAACGCGGGGGACGTCGTCGTCCTGCTCGGGCGCACGCACGAGGAGCTGGGCGGCGGCGAGTGGGCGCACGTCGTCCACGGCCACCTCGGCGGCACGCCCCCGACGGTCGACCTGGAGGCCGAGCGCAGGCTCGCCGAGCTCCTCGCCGCGCAGAGCCCGACCGGCACCCACGACCTGTCCGACGGCGGACTGGCCCAGGCCCTCGTCGAGGCGTCACTGGTCGGCGGCCAGGGGGCGCGGGTGACCCTGCCGGGGCACGATCCGTTCGTCGCGCTGTTCTCGGAGTCGACGGCCCGCGTGCTGGTCACGGTCGCGCCGGACGCCGCGGACGGCTTCCTCGCGGCGGCCGCGGCGGCCGGCGTCCCGGCCGAGCGCCTGGGCGAGGTCGGCGGCTCCGTCCTGGAGATCGCGAACGTCGGTGAGCTCCCGCTGGACGAGCTGCGCACCGCCTGGGAGGGCACCCTCCCCGCCCTCTTCGACGCCTGACGCGGCGATGACCGACCCGCTCGACGCCTGGCTGGACGGGGGCGCCGCCCCACCACGCTCGGTGATCAAGGAGGCGGTCAAGGAGTCCCTCGCGGCACTCGCCGAGACGGCCCCCGGACACAGCGTCGAGGTGCGGGTGGTGCCGTACGCGGCCATCCAGTGCATCGAGGGGCCGCGACACACCCGCGGCACCCCGCCGAACACCGTCGAGTGCGACGCCCGCACCTGGCTCGGGTTGGCCACCGGCCGTCTGAACTGGACGGACGCCGTCCGATCGGGCACGGTGAGCGCCTCGGGATCGCGAGCCGCCGAGGTTGCGGACCACCTGCCGCTGCGCTGACGAGACACCCCGAAAGGGGGATCGTGGTGCACTCCCGGTGGAAAATCGCCTTCCCGAGGCAGAGGATTGACCACGATCGGGACAGTCGGACGGTCTCCGCGGGCGACGGGAGGTGCTGCGTGGTGGCAGCGAGTGACCTCCCGGGGCGCCCGGTGCGGCTCGTCGGGCTCGGCGAGCGCGCCGGGCCGGAGGTGCGATCCCTGGCCCAACGCTGGATCGAGCTCCTCCCCAACGCCACCGTGACCGACGCGGGGGTGCTCGCCGGGCTGCTGCTGCGCCTGCGCTCCGCCCTGCGCACCGAGCCCTTCTGGCCGCTCGCCGCCCGCGGGATCGGGGCGGACCTGGCGGCGTCCGGCTTCTGCGGGGACCGGGCCGGGATCGTCGGGTCGGCGCCGGAGGACGTGCTGCCCGGCTCGATCCGGCTGCTGCGGGAGGCCGCGCCCGGTGCCCTGGACCTGACCGTGCAGGAGCGCCACCGGCTCGTGCCCGCGCTCGACGAGTTCGCCGCCGGCTTCGCGGGCGGCCTGCGGTTCCGCGCCCACCAGGCCCAGGAGGACCTGCTGCGCTCGACGCTGCGGGCCCGCCGGGAGGTGGAGCGCGAGCTCGCCGAGAGCGAGGCCCACTACCGCACGATCTACACCCAGGGGCCGGTCGGCATCGCCGTCGCGACGCTGGACGGGGAGCTGGTCGATCTCAACCCGGCAGGGGTGCGGATGCTCGGGATGGTGGAGCGCCCGGCACTGCCCGCGCCGGTGTCGGACTTCGTGCACCCGGACGACCTGGAGTCCTTCCTCGCCGCCTACGGGCGGCTGGCGTCCGGCACCGCGGAGACGGTCAGCCTGGACATCCGGTTCGCCGGGCCCACCCGGATGTGGGTCTGGGGGCACGTCACCGGGTCGCTGGTCCGGGACGACTCCGGACGCCCCAGCCACCTGATCGGTGTGATCGAGGACGTCTCGGAGCGGTACCGGCTGCGGTCCTCGCTGGTGGAGGCCTCGTCCCGGGACCGGCTCACGGGGCTGCCGAACCGCCACCTGACCGAGGTGGCCGTGCGGCAGGCCTTCGGCGGGTCCGCGCTGCGGGTGGGGCTCTGCGCGCTGGACATCGACGAGTTCCGCCGGGTCAACGAGATGCACGGGCACGCGGTGGGCGACGAGCTGCTCGCCGCACTGGCCGACCGGCTGCGCACCGCGGCGGGCCCGCACCTGCTCACCCGCACCGGTGGGGACGAGTTCGCCGTGGTGCTCACCGATCCCGAGGGCGTGGGGGAGGTGCTGGCGGTGGCGGACCGACTGCTCGCGGCCCTGGCCGCGCCCTTCCACCTCGGCGGCGCCTGGATCGCGGTCACCGCCAGCGTCGGGGTGGCCGAGGCGCTCACCTCGACCGAGTGCCCCGCGGAGCTCCTGCGGGCCGCCGGCGTCGCGCTGACCTGGGCGAAGGGGCAGGGCGGCGGCACCCGCGCCGTCTTCGACCCGGAGCGGGACGCGGGCGAGGCCGCCCGCTTCGCCCTGCTGGCCAACCTGCGCGGCGCGGTGGACCGGGACCAGTTCCGGCTGGTCTACCAGCCGCTCGTCCGGCTGTCGGACACGACGCTGCGCGGCATGGAGGCCCTCGTCCGCTGGGAGCACCCCGAGCACGGGCTGCTCGGCCCGGGCCGGTTCATCGAGCTCGCGGAGCGGTCGGGCGCGATCGTGCAGCTCGGGCGCTGGGTGCTCACCGAGGCCTGTCGCGAGGCCGCGCGCTGGCAGGCCGAGCTGGGTCGGGACGCGCCGTACGTGAGCGTGAACGTCTCGCCCGTGCAGCTGCCCGAGCAGGGCTTCGTCGACGAGGTCGTGGCACTGCTGGAGGGGACCGGCCTGGACCCGGACAAGCTGCAGCTGGAGATCACCGAGCAGGCCGTGCTGGCCGACGAGGCCGCCTCGATGGACGCCCTGTCGGCGCTGCGGTCCCTCGGCGTCCGCCTGGCGCTGGACGACTTCGGCACCGGCTACTCCAGCCTCGCCTGGCTGCGCAGGCTCCCGGTCCACGCCCTCAAGATCGACGGCTCGTTCATCGACGGCCTCCGGCACGAGCACCCCGACCCCGTCGACGAGAGCATCGTCGGCTCGTTGGTCGCGATGGCCCACGCCCTGGGGCTGGAGGTGACGGCCGAATGGGTGGAGACGCGCGTCCAGGCGGACCGGCTGGAAGCGCTCGGCTGCGACCTCGGGCAGGGGCGATGGTTCGGTGACGCCCGTCCCGCGGGATGGGTTCCCGCGGATTCGCCGCGTACCATCGGGTAAGCCCGCGCGCTGTCGACACCCCTGGAGCGAGTGCGTTGAGTTCCGACCGGAACCCCTCCGCAGCTGAGACCGACGACTCGCCCAAGGAGGAGTGCGGCGTCTTCGGCGTCTGGGCTCCCGGTGAGGACGTCGCCAAGCTCACCTACTACGGCCTCTACGCCCTGCAGCACCGCGGGCAGGAGGCGGCGGGCATCGCCGTGTCGGACGGCCGCCGCATCATCGTCTTCAAGGAGCTCGGGCTGGTCAGCCACGTCTTCGACGAGCAGACGCTCAGCTCGTTGAAGGGCCACCTCGCCGTCGGGCACTGCCGCTACTCCACGACCGGGTCCACGACCTGGGAGAACGCGCAGCCCGTCTTCCGCACCACCGCGTCGGGCAGCGGGGTCGCACTCGGGCACAACGGCAACCTCGTGAACACCGCGGAGCTGCGGGACGAGGTCGCGGCGCTGGGCGGAAAGGCCTCCCGGATCCTGTCGACCACCGACTCCGACCTGATCTGCGAGCTGCTGGCCGCCACCGCCGCGGACACCGGGCTCGAGGAGGCCGCGATGCGGCTGCTGCCGCGCGTGCGCGGCGCGTTCTCACTGGCCTTCGCCGACGAGAACACCCTCTACGCGGCCCGCGACCCGCACGGCGTCCGGCCGCTGGTGCTGGGCCGCCTCGAGCGCGGTTGGGTGGTCGCGTCGGAGACGGCGGCGCTGGACATCGTCGGTGCCTCGATGGTCCGCGAGGTCGAGCCGGGCGAGCTCCTCGCGATCGACGCGGACGGCATCCGCAGCTCCCGCTTCGCCAGCCCCGAACCCAAGGGCTGCGTCTTCGAGTACGTCTACCTGGCCCGCCCGGACACCACGATCTCCGGCCGCTCGGTGCACGCCACCCGCGTCGAGATCGGACGGCGGCTGGCCCTGGAGTCCCCGGTCGAGGCCGACCTGGTCATCCCGGTCCCCGAGTCCGGCACGCCCGCCGCGATCGGCTACGCGCAGGGCTCCGGCATCCCCTACGGCCAGGGCCTGGTCAAGAACGCCTACGTCGGCCGGACCTTCATCCAGCCGTCGCAGACCATCCGCCAGCTCGGCATCCGGCTCAAGCTCAACCCGCTGCGGGACGTGATCCGCGGCAAGCGGCTCGTCGTGGTGGACGACTCCATCGTGCGCGGCAACACCCAGCGCGCGCTCGTCCGCATGCTGCGCGAGGCCGGGGCGCTCGAGGTGCACGTCCGGATCGCGTCGCCGCCCGTGCGGTGGCCCTGCTTCTACGGCATCGACTTCGCCTCGCGCGCCGAGCTGGTCGCCTCGGGGCTCGACGTCGAGGGTGTGCGCCGCTCGATCGGCTCGGACACCCTCGCCTACGTCTCCGTCGACAACATGGTCGCGGCGAGCGAGCAGCCCAGGTCCCGCCTGTGCTGTGCCTGCTTCGACGGGGAGTACCCGATCCCGCTGCCCGAGGAGGCGCGGCTCGGCAAGCACCTGCTCGAGACCCCCGCCCTCGACGCGAGCGGCGCGGCCTCCGGCGACCCCGGCCCCGTCCGGGAGGCCCCCGCGCCGCTGTCGGTGGGATACGGTGCTTCGGACGCCCTGAGCAGGCCGTAGGACCTCGGGCGCTTCTCCACACCCGGCGGGGACCACCGCCGCGAACGAGCAGGAACGAGAGCGATACACCCATGTCGAGCCCCAGCGACCAGGACCCGCGCGCCAGCTACGCCGCCGCAGGCGTGGACATCGAGGCGGGTGAGGCCGCCGTCGAGCAGCTCCGACCGTACGCGGAGAAGGCGACCCGGTCCGAGGTGCTGGGCGGCATCGGCGGGTTCGCCGGGCTGTTCGCCCCGAAGCTCGGCAGGTTCACCGAGCCGGTGCTCGCCGCCTCGACCGACGGCGTCGGCACCAAGGTCGCCATCGCCCAGGCCATGGACAAGCACGACACGATCGGGCTCGACCTGGTCGCCATGGTCGTGGACGATCTGGTGGTCTGCGGGGCCGAGCCGCTGTTCCTGCAGGACTACATCGCCGTCGGCAAGCTGGTGCCCGCGCAGATCGCCTCGATCGTGAAGGGCATCGCGGAGGGCTGCCAGCAGGCCGGGTGCGCGCTGCTCGGCGGCGAGACCGCGGAGCACCCCGGGCTGATGGAGGCGGGCGGGTACGACCTGTCCGCCACCGGCGTCGGGATCGTCGAGGCCGAGTCGATGCTGCGGCCCGAGCGGGTCCGCCCGGGAGACGTGCTGGTCGCGATGGGCTCGTCGGGGCTGCACTCGAACGGCTACTCGCTCGCCCGGCACGTGCTGCTGGAGATCGCCCGCATGCCGCTCGACGGGCACGTGGAGGAGTTCGGCCACACCCTCGGCGAGGAGCTGCTCATCCCCACCCGCATCTACGCGCGGGACTGCCTCGCGCTGGCCGCGGAGACCGGGGTGCGCACGTTCTCGCACATCACCGGCGGCGGGCTCGCGCGCAACCTGGAGCGGGTGCTGCCCCAGGGCGTGGTCGCGGACGCGGACCGCGGGTCCTGGACCCCCGACCAGGTGTTCGCGCTCATCGCGGCCCGGGGTCGGGTGGAGCGCGCCGAGATGGAGAAGACGTTCAACATGGGCGTCGGGATGGTCGCCGTGCTCCCGCCGGACGACGTCGACCGCGCCCTCGCCGTCCTGACCGCCCGCCACGTCCCCGCCTGGGTCCTCGGCGAGGTCAAGCGGGCCACCGGCGACGAGCCCGAGCACATCGGCGGCCGCGTCACCCTCCGCGGCACCCACCCCCGCTTCTGACGACCCCCGCCTTGACGGCGGACGGCGCGTTCGCTGCCACCTAGTGCCCCGTCCAGGAACGTTGGGGCCGGAATCGGGGGATCCAGCCGCTCGTGGGCAAGGGGCCGCCCCGGTCTCGTACCGGGCGTACTCGGCCGGGGTGGCAACGCCGCCCACGGGTGGCTGGGCCGCCGAGTTCGGTCCTGAACGTTTCTGGACGGGGCACTAGTGAGCGAGCGCGCCGTTCGCCGGTTCCCGGGTGGGCTCTCTGAGCATGGGTGGGTGCAGGGTGGTGGCCTCGCCCCTGCGGAAGAGCTGCGGGGGTCGGCCCCGTCCGCCGGTGACCCGGGTCGCCGTGGGGATCAGGAAGCCCGGGGTGCTGGTGACCTTGCGTTGGAAGTTGCGCGGGTCGATCTCGGTCCGCCACACCGCCTCGTACACCCGGCGTAGGTCGGACACGGTGAACTCGGCCGGGCAGAAGGCTGCCGCGAGCGTGGTGTACTCGAGCTTCGCGCGGGCCCGCTCCACTCCGTCGGCCAGGATCCGGTCGTGGTCGAAGGCCAGCCCGTAGACGTCCTCCACCGGGAGGAACGCCGCCGAGCCGGACGCGGGGCCCTCCGGGTCCGGCAGGTCGGGCAGCAGCGCCAGGTAGCCGACGCTCAGCACCCGTCCGCGCGGGTCGCGGCCCGGCGCGGCGTACCCCGCGAGCTGCTCCAGGTGGCCCTGCACCGCGCCCTGGGTGGCGGCACCGGTCTGCGCGGCCAGCTCGCGCGCCGCGGTGTCCCCGAGGTCCTCGTCCGCCTGGACGAACCCGCCGGGCAGGGACCAGTGGCTCTCGTACGGTCGTTCGCCGCGCTTGACCAGCAACACGCAGAGCTGGTCCCGGCGCACCGTGAGGACCACCAGGTCCACGGCCACCGCGAACAGGTTCCCGCGCATGCCGCACTCCTTCTCGTCGGCGTGAGGCTATCGGGTGAAGATCGCACGCGCGCCACAGGGCGGTGCACCGCAGCTCGAGGAGGCTTCGTCGCGCAGCGTGCGGTCACCGGCCGGCACGGGTGCGGATGCTCACGTCGGCGATACGGGCGGGCGGCAGCTGATCACCCGCGGTGACCCCGGCGATCCCGCGCGAGCCGCGCATCAGCACGGTTCGGCAGGGCCTCACGCGAGGCCGAGTCGTACCCGAGTAGCAGGCCGCGTGTCACGGTGTCGTCGGCCTGCCCGGTGAGGGAACAGTGTGACGCCACGAACTCGGGTTGATCGGCGGGTCCTGACCGCCCGCCTCTCGTCATGGAACGACCAGGACGAGCGGTCAGGTACGCGTCGGTTCCGAGTGAACCCGCCGGAGAAGACGAACGCCCGACCACTCAGACGGCCGGGCACGGAGGGCGACGCCTACTTGCGGTCGTCGTCCTCGTCGTCCGCGTAGGACCCGTAGCGCGCGGAGTACTCGTCGTACTCCTCGTCCTTGTCGTCCACAGCCGTCCCGCTACCGATCTCGCGCTGGAGCGCGTCGAGATCCATCGTGTGGGTGCTGTACTTGAGCTCTCGGGCCACCTTCGTCTGCTTGGCCTTGGCTCGTCCGCGCCCCATGGCTGGTCCCCCTTACACAAGGGAAGGGGCGGCCGATAGTCACGGCGGCCCCTTTCAACGTCATCACTGTCCTGGCGACAACAATACCGTGTGATCCCACGAGCGTGCGACGTGGCATCGATGGTGTGACGAGTCCCCCGTCGGGCAGTCGTCCGCGCGGGGTGCCCGGCCGTGTCCCAGGCCGCTCCGGAGGTTGTGTCGCGGAGCGGGTGCGGTGCGAGAGGATCATTCATCATGCCGTCGCCGTTCGTGTCGTACCTGCGGGTCTACGAACCCCTCCGGGCCTTCGAGGGCCCGGCGGGCGCCGCGGTGCGCGCCGGGTTGGCCCGCGGCGCGGTGCGGCCGGACCGCGTGGGGCGCCGCGAGCGCGAGCTGTGCCTGCGGGCCACCGTCCGCGGCCGGCTGCTGCCCGGGGACCTCGGCGCCGCCGACGCCCCCGTCGACGTGCTGGTGCTCGGCGGGGAGGGCGGCGAGCCCTACGTCTGCCCGCTGGACACCCGCCCCCGCGCCGCGGCGGCGGTCCTCGGCTTCCTCGCGGAGGAGGACCCGCTGCTGCGCGCGGCGGCGCTGGTCGTGCCGGAGGCGTCGGCGCGGCGCCGGGCCGAGCGCGCGGTCGCCGAGCTCGGGGAGGCCGCGGCCCACGTCGTGACGGCGGGCTGGACCGTGCCGCTGCCGTGGTTCGCGCTGGTCGACCCGGAGGAACGGCAGGTCAAGCTCGGGGCCCAGCGCCGGATCTGGTGGCGGGTGCCGATCGAGAAGGCGCTGAGCCGGGCCGCCCACGCCGAACGCGTGGTGCGCGGCGCGCTGGGAGACGGCGGCGCGGCCGAGGTGCTCGCCGAGACGCGCGGCTGGCTCGGGCGCTTCGACCGGAACTCGATCGTCGAGCTGGACTACGGCGGCCTCGTCGAGCTGCTCGACGACGCGACGATCGAGGCGGACGACTCCGCCTCCCGGGTGCAGCGCGCGCTGCGCCTGCTGCGGGCGGGCGACACCGACGGCGCCGCCGAGAACTACGCCGCGCTGCGCGAGTTCTGGGGCGCGGTGGCCGCCCGCAGGCAGGAGGGCTAGCGCGGGTCAGCGGATCCGCAGCTGCGCGGCCCGCCCGGGCGGGGGCGCCTCCTCGTCCGGCACGTAGGAGTCCGCGTCGACGACGGCGGGGGAGATCCGGTCCTCCGCGCCCGCGGTCAGCGGCGCGTCCACCGGGACCGACCGCTTGAGCAGCGCCAGCGCCACCGGCCCGAGCTCGTGGTGCTGTGTGACACTTCCCACACGGCCGACCGGTCGCCCGTCCCGCAGCACGGGATCCCCGGGCAGGGGCAGCTCCTCGTCCCCCGCATCGAGCAGCAGCCGGACGAGCCTGCGCGGCGGGCGCCCCATGTTGGCGACCCGAGCGACGGTCTCCTGCCCGCGGTAGCACCCCTTGGTGAGGTGGACGGCGCTCGGGATCCAGTCGACCTCGTGCGGGATGGTGCGCTCGTCGGTGTCCAGGTGGACCCGGGGCCTGCGGGACTCCACCCGCAGCGCCTCGAAGGCCATCGTCCCCGCCGGGCGGGCGCCCGCCGCGGTGAGCCGCTCCCACCAGGCCGCCTGCTCGGCCCGCGGGACCAGCAGGTCCGCCGCATCCGGCCCCGGCCACGGCATCCGCCGGACGACACCGCCCCCGGGCAACGCGGCGCTCGCGTGGGCGCCCTCCGGCACGGGGACGCCCGCCTTCGCCAGCACCGACGCCGTCTCCGGGCCGACGATCGAGAGCACGGCCAGCTCACCCGTGGCGTCCCGCGGTTCGACCTTCGACCAGAAGACCATCTTCTGCAGGTAGGCGAGCAGCTCGGGCAGATCGGCCTGGTCGGTGTCCAGCCACACGGTGTCCCCGACGTGCGACACCACCATGTGGTGCAGCACGCGCCCCTGCGCGTCCAGGATCAGCGCCTCGGTCCCCGAGCCCTCCGGCAGCGCGCTGACGTGCTGGCTGAGCAGCAGGTGGAGCCAGCTCAGCCGCTCCTCGCCGGGCACCGCGATCACGCCGCGGTGCGAGCGGTCCACCACCGCGGCGGTGCGTGCCATCGCACGCTGCTCGGCGGGCGGGTCCCCGCGGTGGGCGGGCACCGCCTCGTCCGGGTCGGGCACGACGACGATCTCGGCCTCGGTCATTCCGCCTCCTCGGCGGTGGCGCACTCGGCGCACCGCCCCGACAGCGCCACGTGCGTGACGTCCAGTACGAAGCCCTGCTTGGCCCGGAGCTGGGCCGCGAGCTCCTCCATCACCTCGGTGGGCGCCTCGACGACCGACCCGCAGGAGTGGCACACGAGGTGGACGTGCTCGTGCTCGCGCTCCGAGTACTTCGGTGCGCCGTGCCCGAGGTGGGTGTGCCGCACCAGCCGGAGCTCCTCGAGCAGGTCCAGCGTGCGGTAGACGGTGGTGATGTTCACCGCGGGCGCGGCGCTCTGCACGCGGGCGCAGATCTGCTCCGGTGTGGCGTGACCCAGCTCCCGCACCGCCTCGAGCACCAGCTGGCGCTGGGGCGTCATCCGCAGGCCCTTGCGGTGCAGGGTCGACTTCAGCGTGGTGTCCACGGCTCGATGGTAGGCCTGCGGGCGGACCCGGGGTCCCTGGTCGGGACGCAGGAGGAGGAGTTGTCCACAGTTCGCGCTCAGCCGGGGAGTGGCCCCGCACGAACATGCTCCGTTAGGGTGAACGCTCCTCATGGAGAGTACGGATCTCCCTACCCTCGGCGAGATGAACGGGTGGGGCGGCGACGGAAGGTGCAGGTCATGACCACCGCAGATGGGGGAGAGCGCGCGCTCGGAGCCCCGCGGTTCGACGTCGTCCTCCGCGGCTACGACCGGAGGCAGGTGGACGAGCACGTCGCGCGGTTGCAGCGCGTCCTCGCCCGCATGCGCGCCGATCTCGACGCCGCCCGCAGTCAGCCGTTCCCCGTGGTCGGCCCGCCGCCGGGCATGGGTCCCGGGCCGATGCCGCCCGGCGGTCCGCAGCCCGGCGGGCGTCCGCGCCCCACGCCGCGCCCGCGCCCCGGCGCCCCGGCGGAGTCGCCGGACATGATCGGCTCCTTCACCGACCGCATGCAGAGCATCCTGCAGGCCGCCGAGGAGGAGGCCGCGGAGATCCGCGCGGCCGCCCGGCGGGACGCGTCCGCGGTGCACGACTCGTCGCGCCAGGAGAGCGAGAGCCTGCGCACCGAGCTGGGCGAGCTGCACCGCCAGCGGGACGCCGTGGTGGCCGAGCTGACCCGCCTGCGCGGACAGCTCGAGGGCATGCTCGCCGCGCCGACCGCCCGGTTCGCCGTGACCCCGCCCGCCTCGGGTGGCGGGGCCGCCGGTGCGCCGCGTCCGCGCCCGGCGGAGCGGCAGGCCGAGGCGCGCGAGGGCGAGCGCGCCCCGCGGGACGAGCAGCCCCGTCCGCGCCCGCGTCCGAAGCCCGCGTCGGAGGCGTCCGGCAGCAGCGACGAGACCACCGCGGTGCGCCGCCCGGACGCCGGTGACCTGTTCCGGCCCGCGGACGACGAGGCGCCCACCGCCCGCTCGGTCGAGCCGGACCGCACCATGGCGGTGTCCACCGTGCAGCGATCCGGGGACACCGAATCGGATGAAAAGTCCGGCCCCGCCGGGAAGAACACGCCGCGCGACACGCCGGACACGAAGAGTGACAGCGCGGCCGCTCGACCGGCCGACGGCGCGTCGGAGACCGTCCGGGTGAGCGCCGTGCGTCCGGCCCAGGCGCCGTCCGAGGGCGGCTCCACGCCACGAAACGGCAGGTCAGGGCAGCCGGACGAGGGTCGCGGCGGTCCCCCGTCCGGCGATCGTTCCGGATCGGCGTCCGCCGAGGCGGGCGCGCGCACCGACCGGTCGTCCTCGGGGTCACGCTCCGGATAAGACTAGTTGCGCACTGTGACATAGGTCGGCGTAGCGTTCCCGGCCATGCAGCAGGCGTTCTCGGCCGACGTCCTCGTACCGCTGGGTGTCGGGGCCGCGGCACTGGTCATCGCGATCCTGATCGTCGTGGTGCGCGCGGCACGTGCCCGGAAGCGGCCGGTGGCGGCGACCGAACCCACCCACGCGGACTGGACCGGGGAGTCCGTCGACGGCCCCGAGCCCGCGCTCATCGGCGCGCCCGCGCCCGCCGCATCCGCGGCGCCGCTCGCGCAGAGCGGGAGCCGCCCGGTGACGGTCGCGGACATGGTCGCGGTGCGTGAGGCGGACACCGCGCCGCTCCCGGTGCAGTCCGACGTCCTGCTCGCCCGGGCCCGCGCCCACCGCGCGGCCGCCGAGGAGGCGGCCCGGCAGGCCGCCCTCGCCGCCGACCCGCCGCCCGCCGAGCAGGAGAGCGCGACTCCCGACGCCACGCCGGTGCGGGCGGCTGAGAGCGCCCCTGCCGTCCCGCAGACCACACCTCCCGCTCCCCACCCCAGCCCGACACCGCGGGCCGCGCAGGCGGACTCTGGGGCTCCTGTGGGTGACACTCCGCCGAGCACCCCGGACGCCGCGGCCCCCGAACCCGTCGCCGACCGCTCGCCCGACGCCGCGCCCGACGCCGCGCCCGACGTCCCGAGCGACGTCCCGAGCGACGTCCCGAGCGACGTCTCGACCGATGTCCCGACCGAGGGCACGGCCCCGGCCGACGAGCGCCCGTCCGCGGCGCAGCTCGCGGCCCTGGGGGCCGCGGGTGCGGCCGGCCTCGCCGCTGTGGCGGGCCCGACGGTCGCGGCCGCGCAGAGCCGTCAGGCCGAGTCCGCCGACACCACCGGGTCCACGGAGCCGAGCGAGCCGAGCGAGCCGAGCGAGCCCACCGGACTCACCGGGTCCGCCGAGCCCACCACCCCCGACGAGGACCAGGCCCCCGCCGACAGTGACCGGCCCGCGGCGAGCACGCCCGACCCGGACAGCACCCCCACCCCCGACGCCGCCGGGGACGCCTCGGCGGCGACCCCGGCCCGCGCCTGGCCGGTCGTCCCGCCCCGCGCCGAGGAGGACCGCACCGGCTCCAGCCCCGCCGTCGCGAACGCCGTGCAGCAGGCCCTCGCGGCCCGCGCCCGCGCCGCGCAGGCGGGTCAGGCGGTGGATCCGCGCCGCGGCGACGCCCGCGACCGGCTGCTCGCCGTGCTGCTGGACGACCCGGTGCGCGCGGTCGGCGCCGCCGTGGACCTGCAGTCGCAGCAGGAGGAGCTGGCCAGGATCGCCGAGGCCATGCGGGTGCAGCGCGTGGAGCTCGGCGCCGTCGTCCGCAGGCTGGCGGACGCGGGCCTGTCGTGCGACCAGGTCGCCCGGCTGGCGGGCCTGGAGCCCGGCGAGGTCACCGAGCTGCTCGGAGACCCGCGGTAGGGCCCTAACCCACCACCCGGTGCAGCAGCGCGGACATGTGCGGCTGCATCGGCTGGCCCTGCATGGCCCGCTCGTCCACGTAGGCGAGGTCGCCCTGGTTGACGAGGCCGTAGAGCCGCTTCGCCGCGGTGACGTCCTTGGCCGACGGGGTCCGGACGACCGCATCGGTGGCGATCTCCCAGGACCGCAGGTCGCCCTTGTCCCCGTACCAGGCCTCGATGATGCCGGTGTGGTGGGCGATCAGGACCTCGAGCGACCCGTCCTCCTGCGGCCGCCAGAACCCGGTCTCGCGGGCGGCCTGGCGGATCACGCCGCCGTCCTCGTCGAGCAGCCAGGCCCGGGCCTCGTAGGACACGAAGGGCCGCCCGTCGTGGGCGAAGACCAGCTGCTGCCCGAAGTGGAACGGGCCGTCGATCGTGGGGTAGACGACCTCGCCGGTGCCGCGCCACACGCCGATCAGCGGCAGCAGCGGCAGGCACTGGTCGTGCAGGCTCGGGCCCAGCCGCAGGTTGGCGGTGTCGTCCTCGACGGGCAGGTCCGTCCACTGCGGGCGGTTGCGCTGCGGGGAGTCCGGCGCGGCGTTGGCGGGGCCGGTGATGGTGGTGGGCACGTCGGGTTCGGTCATGCGGAGGGCTCCTCCGGGGGATCCTCGGTGGGGTGGGCCGCGAGCGCGGCGGCGGCGTCGGGCGCGGTGGTGAAGAGCCGACGCAGGAGGGCGCCGGTGAACGCCACGGTGCCGAGACTCGCCGCGATCAGCAGCACGGTGTAGAACCAGTGCACGGCGGGCGAGCATAGTGAAACGCCCCGGCGGGAGCCCGCCGGGGCGTGTCACGAGGGTGGCGTCAGGCGACCGCGATCTCGGTCTGGTGCAGGCCGGGCGCCTCCGGGGTCAGCACCGACTCGCCGTTGCCCCGCCGCGACAGCGCGCGGACGGTCCAGGTGCCCGGCGCGGCGAAGAACCGGAAGTCACCGGACGCCGAGGACACGACCTCGGCGGTGAACTCGCCGGTCCCGTCGAGCAGCCGCACGAATGCGCCGCCCACCGGGCTGCCGTCCGCCACGACCCGCCCCGCGAGGACGGTCTCCTTGGTCAGGTCCGTGCCCGCGGGCAGCGCCACGGCCTGGTCGGGAGCGCCGCACATCAGCGCGCACCCAGCTCGATCGGGACGCCGATCAGCGAGCCGTACTCGGTCCAGCTGCCGTCGTAGTTCTTGACGTCGTCGTGGCCGAGCAGCTCGCGGAGCACGAACCACGTGTGCGAGGAGCGCTCGCCGATGCGGCAGTACGCGATGGTCGACTTGCCCGCGTCGAAGCCGGCCTCGCCGTAGAGCGCGGTGAGGTCCTCGTCCGACTTGAACGTGCCGTCCTCGTTGGCCGCCTTCGACCACGGGATGTTGATCGCCGACGGGATGTGCCCCGGCCGCTGCGACTGCTCCTGCGGCAGGTGGGCGGGCGCCAGGATCTTGCCGGAGAACTCGTCGGGCGAGCGGACGTCGACCAGGTTCTTGTTCCCGATGGCGTCCACGACCTCGTCCCGCTTGGCGCGGATCGAGTCGTCGGCGGGCTTGGCGCTGTAGGTGGTGGCCTCGCGGGAGGGGACCTCGGTGGTCAGGGTGCGACCGTCGAGCTCCCACTTCTTGCGGCCGCCGTCGAGCAGCTTGACGTTCTCGTGCCCGTAGAGCTTGAACTCCCAGTACGCGTAGGCCGCGAACCAGTTGTTGTTGCCGCCGTACAGGATCACCAGGTCGTCGTTCTTCACGCCCTTGGCCGACAGCAGCGCGGAGAACTGCTCCTGCGTCGGGATGTCGCGGCGGACCTCGTCCTGCAGCTCGGTGGTCCAGTTGATCTTGACGGCACCCGGGAGGTGGCCGCCGTCGTAGGCGGTGGTGTCCTCGTCGACCTCGAGGAACACGATGCCCTCGGTGCCCAGGTTCTTCTCCGCCCAGTCGGCGGTGACCAGGACGTCCTCGCGGCTCATGGAAATGTCACTCCTGTGTGTGTCGATGTGTGGTGCGAACGAAGTGGGGGTGATCAGGCGCGGGCGCGGGCCAGCAGCCCGTACATCTCGCAGCCGAGGCAGTACCCGAACGCCGCGTTCAGGAACGCGGCCGCCAGCGCGAACGCGATGGCGACGATCCCCAGGACGGGCAGCCCGGCGAGGTAGCCGACCGTGCCGACCGCGGCGAACACGAACCCGACCAGCTGGCTGAACCGGACCGGGGCCGCGGGCTCCCGCTCGGCGGGCGGGCCCAGGCGCGGGGCCACGACGAGCCGGTAGAGCACGCCGTAGGGGGTGAAGCGCATTCCGGCGAACGCGCCGAGCGCGAACACCAGCGTCTGCGCCAGGGCCAACCAGCCACTGCCGCTGAGCAGGACGAGCGCGAGCACGACCGTGGTCACGATCGCGGCGAAGCGCACTCCACGTGGGTCCAGCGGCCCGTCGGGTGCGGACATGGGGAACTCCTGAAGACGGTGGGGGGTACCGGGTTCTTCAGGAACGACACAGGCAGCCGGCCACGCGGCACAGGTCTACTGCGCGGCGTTTGGTCAGCGGCCAGTTCACGGGGGTGAGGGTATCCGAAATGTGCGCGTCACATCCCACCGATCCCACAAGGTGGGCGGGAGATCACCTTTCCAGGGCCGTGACCAGCTCGCCGCGGCGGGGCACCCCGGAGATCCGCAGCACCTCGCGTCCGGTCCGGTCGAACCCGATCGTGGTGGGCGTGCGCATCACGGACAGCTCGCGGGCGACGTCCGGCCGGTCGGCGACGTCGATCTCGACGTGCCGCACACCGGGGTCCTGCGCGGCCACTCCGGAGAGCAGAACGGCGGTCTGCCGGCACGGCGTGCAGATGGGCGAGGACAGCTGCAGCAGCAGGAACCGCGCGTCGCCCGCGGGCGTGCCCGCCAGGTCCCACCCGTTCGGCGCGGCGGGGCGTGCGGTGGTGCGCACCCGGCCCGCACGCGACCGCAGCACCAGGCCCACCGCGGTCGCCGCGGCGAGGACCCCGACCAGGACGAGGAGACCGACCACGGAATCAGCCTACGACGGTCCCCGGCGCCGCGCCGATGACGACGTCCGACGCCTCGCCCGCGATCTCCAGCGTGCCGTCCCGGACCTGCAGGGTCGTGGGCACCACCCCGAACGGCAGTCCGCCCGGGTCGACCCGCAGCGCGAAGGTCTGCCGCACGATCGACGCCACGGGTTCGGGCAGCTCGTCGCCCGAGGAGTCCCGCACGACCCGCGGGACGACGCGCATCGCGCCGTCGGCGACCTGCAGCTCCGCGAACACGACGACGGACTCGGTCCGGCCGCCGCCGACCGGCACGTCCCCGGAGATCCGGGCGACCGACTCGGGGTCCAGGGCGCGCAGGGAGGGGTCCGCGCCGTCGGTGATCAGGTCCGCGATCGCGTTGGCGTCGACGTTGCCCAGTGAGAGCCGGTCGATCCCGGGCAGCATCCGGTTGATGTCGTCGGCGCCCACGCGGGCCGCGCCCTCGGCGGTCCCGACGCGCAGCCCGGGGGTGCCCGAGCCGAGCAGCCCGGACAGCGGCGCCTGCACGTCGTGCAGGTTGGCGCGCAGCTGCACGTTCTGCAGGTCGCCGACCTTGAGCCGGTCCGCGGTGAGCTCGATCGAGCCGTACTCGCCCGCGACCGCCTGGGTCAGGAACGGGAAGCCGTTGATGCGGACGTTCGGGTCGTCCGCCAGGTCGAGCCGCTCCCGCAGCTGGCGGGAGACGACCGACTCGGCCGCCGCCGCGGCGGCGTAGTCGGCGGCCACCAGGACCCCGGCGAGCACCAGGACCGTGATGATCAGGCGTTTCAGCACGTGGGACCTCCGGTCGGAACAACCGGTGAATCTAGAGTCCGCGCCGTCGGGGCCCGTCACCGGGACCGGGGGACGCCGGTCGCGCCGCAGGTCAGGACGCTCGCGAACGGGTGACGGGGGTGCTGACGCTCCGGCGTTCCCGCAGCGCACGAGCCTGCCGTTCGGCGTGAGCCGAGTCGCTTGTCTCGTGCTCGGCGCGTCCTGTTGTCTATCCTGACCCGATCCGCGTGACGGACCCGCCGGGTCGCGCGGAGCGAGCGGACGGTCACCGTCGCCCCCCGCGCACAGTTTCGACGGACGCCGGGCGTGGCGTCCGCGACACTTCCGGTGGAGAGGAGGCGGCGGTGGAACTGCTCCTGCTGACTGCGGACACGGACCCCGGCACTGTCCTGCCCGCGCTCGCCCTGCTCCCGCACGGCGTCCGGACGGCCGCGCCCGAGGTCGCCGCCCTGCTCGACGCGGGCCCGCACGACGCGGTCCTGGTCGACGCGCGGACCGACCTGGTGGCCGCCCGCAGCCTGTGCCGCCTGCTCGGCAGCACCGGCACCGACGTTCCCGTCATCGCCGTGCTCAACGAGGGCGGCCTCGTCGCCGTCTCCGGCGAGTGGGTGGTCGACGAGATCCTGCTCCCGTCCGCCGGGCCCGCGGAGGTCGACGCGCGGCTGCGGCTGCTCAAGTCCCGCCCCGGTGCGGACGCCGCCAGCTCCGGCGGCGCCCTCGTGCTCGGCGAGCTCGTGATCGACGAGGCGACCTACGCCGCCCGGCTCAAGGGCCGCCTGCTCGAGCTGACCTACAAGGAGTTCGAGCTGCTCAAGTACCTCGCGCAGCACGCGGGCCGGGTGTTCACCCGCGCCCAGCTGCTGCAGGAGGTCTGGGGCTACGACTTCTTCGGTGGCACCCGCACCGTGGACGTGCACGTGCGGCGGCTGCGGGCCAAGCTCGGCCCCGAGCACGAGCAGATGATCGGCACGGTCCGGAACGTGGGCTACAAGTTCGTCCGCCCCGGCCGCGCCGGGCTGGGTGTGCCCGCGGGCGGCGTCGCCGAGGACTCGGACGACGGGGACGACGACCGAGCGGGTGACCGCGCGGTGGAGCGGGCCGGTCTGCGCCGCTCACCGGTGCAGTTCCACTGATCCGTTGCTGATCCACTCCTGATCCCCCTCTCGCCCCGGCGGGCCGCGTAAGGTCGCCGGGGTGAGTGCTGTCCGGCGGGTGGCCGAGGTGGATCCGACGAGTGCGGCCGCGGTCCGCGCCCTGGCCGAGGCGGCCACGGCCGCCGACGGGCGGGAGCCGCTCTCCGAGCAGTTCGTGATCAATCTGAACGGCCGCGCCCGGCCCCGGGTGGCGCACCTGCTCGCCGAGGAGGACGGCGCGGTCGTCGGGTACGCGCAGCGGGACCGGGATGCCGCCGAGCTCGCGGTCCACCCCGACCATCGCGGCCGGGGCGTCGGCGCCGCCCTGCTCGAGGGGCTGCTGGGCATCGGCCCCACCCTCGACGTCTGGGCCCACGGCGACCTCCCCGCCGCGGCCGCGCTCGCCGCGTCCCACGGCCTGACCCGCACCCGGGTCCTGCTCCAGATGCGCCGCACCGGCGGGGCGCTGCCCGAGCTGGTCGTCCCCGAGGGGATCACGATCCGGCCGTTCGTCGTGGGGCAGGACGAGGACGAGTTCCTCCGGGTGAACAACGCCGCGTTCGACTGGCACCCCGAGCAGGGCGGCTGGACCACCGCGCAGGTGACCGAGCGCGAGGGCGAGAGCTGGTTCGACCCGGCCGGGTTCCTGCTCGCCGAGGACGAGCAGGGCACCCTGCTCGGCTACCACTGGACCAAGGTCCACCACGAGACCGATCCCGTCATGGGCGAGGTGTACGTCCTCGGGGTCGATCCCGCCGCGCACGGCCGCGGGCTCGGTCGCGTGCTCACGCTGGCCGGCCTGCACCATCTCGCCGAGCGCGGGCTGGACACCGTGCTGCTCTACGTCGAGTCGGACAACGCGCCCGCCGTGCGGGTGTACGAGAAGCTCGGGTTCGTCGTCCACACCTCCGATGTGATGTACCACCGCGGCTGAGCGCGATCGACCGGGCACGGGGCGTGTCCGCCGTGGTCGCGGCGATGTCACGCTCCGGAGACGGGAGAGTGGCCATCACCCGACCGGGGAACCTGTTCATTCCCCGTTCATCTTCCGTGGGGGGTCCGTCCACCGGGTCCGCTTAGCGTCTCCCGCCGAGAGGCCGCAGACGCGGCCGTTCGCTGCGGCGCCGACGACCCCGGGCGTCGCACCCGAACCTCGGAGGAACCAGCAGTGAAGACCATCAGCCGCTCGCGCGTCGCCGCCGTCGGCGCCCTCGCCACCGGCGCCCTCTTCCTCGCCGGCTGCGGCGCGGCGAACGAGGGCGGCTCGTCCTCCGGTGGGGCCGCGGAGTCCAGCGTCTCCGGCACCATCTCCGGCGCGGGCGCCAGCTCGCAGCAGGCCGCCATGCAGGCCTGGATCGCCGGGTTCACCGGCGCCAACTCCGGCGCCACCGTCAACTACGACCCGGTGGGCTCCGGCGGTGGCCGCACCCAGTTCGTGCAGGGCGGTGTCGCCTTCGCGGGCTCCGACGCCTACCTGAAGGACCAGCAGCTGGCCGACGCCAAGACCCGCTGTGGTGGCAACGTCATCGAGGTCCCGAACTACGTCTCGCCGATCGCCGTCGTCTACAACCTCCAGGGCGTCTCGAACCTGAACCTCTCGCCCGCCGCGGTCGCGGGGATCTTCGCCGGCACGATCACCACCTGGAACGACCCGGCCATCGCCGCGGACAACCCGGGCGTGGCCCTCCCGGCCACCGCGATCACGCCCGTGCACCGCTCCGACGAGTCGGGCACCACCCAGAACTTCACCGAGTATCTCAAGGCCGCGGCGCCGGACGCCTGGTCGTACGACGCCAAGGGCGAGTGGCCGATCCAGGGCGGCGAGGCCGCGCAGGGCACCTCCGGTGTCATCGGCGCGGTCCAGGGCGGCCAGGGGACGATCGGCTACGCCGACGCCAGCCAGGCCGGTCAGCTCGGCAAGGCCAACGTCAAGGTCGGCGCCGACTACGTGGGCCCGACGCCCGAGGCCGCCGCGAAGATCCTGGAGGAGTCGGAGCGGGTCGCCGGCCAGGGCGACACCTCGTTCGCCTACAAGCTCAACCGCACCACGGACTCCGCGGGCACGTACCCCGTGGTCCTGGTCTCCTACCTGCTCGCGTGCCCGCAGTACCCGGACGCCGCGCAGGCCGACCTGACCAAGGCGTTCCTGTCCTACGTGATCAGCCCGGAGGGCCAGCAGGCCGCCGCGCAGGCCGCGGGCTCCGCGCCGCTGTCGGACACGCTCCGTTCGCAGATCACCCCGGTGGTCGACGGCATCAAGGCCGCCGGCTGAGCCGACGCTCCGGAGCCCCGGTCGTCGTCACGCGCCCGTGACGACGACCGGGGCTCGAGCCCGTAGTCGCCCCCGTCCGCCCAGCCCCGAGGGAACGTCGTGACCACAACCGAAGTGACGCCCACGCCGCGCACCGCCAGACCGGTCACGCAGCTGGGTGACCGCGTCTTCGCCGGATCGGCGAAGGGTGCGGGGATCCTGATCCTCGTCGTCCTCGCGGGCGTCGCCGCCTTCCTGCTCACCGAGGCGTTCCCGGCGCTCGTCGCGCCCGCGTCCGAGCTGCCCGGTGAGCACAACCTCGCCGTCTACATCTGGCCGCTGCTGTTCGGGACGCTGCTCAGCGCCCTGAT
The DNA here is from genome assembly GCF_900102195.1 of Pseudonocardia oroxyli. Taxonomy (GTDB): domain Bacteria; phylum Actinomycetota; class Actinomycetes; order Mycobacteriales; family Pseudonocardiaceae; genus Pseudonocardia; species Pseudonocardia oroxyli. Next base: position 37,045 of record NZ_FNBE01000012.1, on the reverse strand, counting down.
CGCGCTGGTCATCGCCACCCCGCTGGCGATCTGCGTCGCCCTGTTCATCAGCCACTACGCGCCGCGCCGGATCGCCCAGGGGCTCGGCTACCTCGTCGACCTGCTCGCCGCGGTGCCCTCGATCGTCTACGGCCTGTGGGGGGTCGGCGTGCTCGCCCCGGCCTCCGTCGGCCTGATGACCTGGCTGAACGACTACCTCGGCTGGATCCCGCTGTTCGCGGGCCCGGTCTCGGCGACCGGCCGCACGATGCTCGTCGCGGGCCTCGTGCTGGCCGTCATGATCCTGCCGATCATCACCGCGGTCGCCCGCGAGGTGTTCCTGCAGGCGCCCCGGCTGCACGAGGAGGCCGCACTGGCTCTCGGCGCCACCCGCTGGGAGATGATCAAGATGGCGGTGCTGCCCTTCGGCCGGTCCGGGCTGATCTCGGGGGCCATGCTCGGTCTGGGGCGCGCGCTCGGCGAGACGATGGCCGTCGCGATCGTGCTGTCGGTGTCCGGCGTGGTCACGTTCAACCTGGTCAGCTCGGGCAACCCGTCCTCGATCGCCGCGAACATCGCGCTGCAGTTCCCGGAGGCCTCGGGCCTCGGGGTGAACGTGCTGATCGCCTCCGGCCTGGTGCTCTTCCTGGTCACGCTGGCGGTCAACATGCTCGCCCGCTACATCGTCAACCGCCGCAGCGAGTTCTCCGGAGCGAACTGACATGTCCACCGGAACCGAACGCACCGACACCGTGACGCAGGGCCCCGAACTCGACCTTCCCGCTTCGCCCGATCTCCTCCCGAAGGCCAAGGGCACCCTGCCGAAGGGCACCGCCTGGGGCGTCTTCGTCGCCTCCGCCCTGGTCGTCGGCGGCATCCTGGCCGCGACCGGCTTCAGCATCGGGCTGTGGGTCGTCCTCACCGTCGTGCTGTTCGCGGTGGCGACCTACGTGCTCTCCCGGGTGGTGGAGGGGGCGCGCAAGGCGACGGACCGGCTGGTCACGGTCGTGGTCAGCGCGGCCTTCGGCGTGGCGATGATCCCCCTGGTCTCCGTGCTGTGGACGGTCGTGTCGAACGGCATCGCCCGGTTCGACGCCCAGTTCTTCACCTACTCCATGCGCGGGGTCGTCGGCGAGGGCGGCGGCGCCTACCACGCCATCCTCGGCACGCTGATCATCACCGGCCTCGCGGCGGCCATGTCGATCCCGATCGGCATGCTGACGGCCGTCTACCTCGTCGAGTACGGCAAGGGCAGGCTGGCGAAGGCGATCACGTTCTTCGTCGACGTCATGACGGGCATCCCGTCCATCGTCGCGGGCCTGTTCGCCTACGCCCTGTTCGCGCTGATCGTCGGCCCCGGGGTCCGGATGGGCTTCGCGGGCGCCGTCGCCCTGACGGTGCTGATGATCCCGATCGTGGTGCGCTCCACCGAGGAGATGCTCAAGATCGTCCCGAACGAGCTGCGCGAGGCCTCCTACGCGCTGGGCGTGCCGAAGTGGAAGACCATCCTCAAGATCGTCATCCCGACGACGGCGGGCGGCATCGCCACCGGCATCACGCTGGCCATCGCCCGGGTCATCGGCGAGACGGCGCCGCTGCTGATCGCCGTCGGCATCACGACGGGCGTGAACCTCAACCCGTTCGACGACCGCATGGCGACGCTGCCGGTCTTCGCCTACTACAGCTACGTCGCGCCGGGCATCCCGCGCGAGCCGTTCCTCGACCGCGCGTGGACGGCGGCGCTGGTCCTCATGGTCATCGTCATGCTGCTGAACATCATCGCCCGGATCATCTCGCGCGCGTTCGCGCCGAAGACTCGCTGAGGACTGGACACATGAGCAAGAACATCGAGGCCAAGGACCTCAACATCTACTACGGGTCCTTCCGCGCCGTCGAGGGCGTCAACATGTCGATCAAGAAGAAGACGGTCACGGCCCTGATCGGCCCGTCCGGCTGCGGCAAGTCGACGTTCCTGCGCTCCATCAACCGCATGCACGAGGTCATCGCCGGGGCCTACGTCGAGGGCAAGCTCGAGCTCGACGGCCAGGACCTCTACGGCGCGGGCATGGACCCGGTGATCGTGCGCCGCCAGATCGGCATGGTGTTCCAGCGCCCCAACCCGTTCCCCACGATGTCGATCTACGACAACGTGATCGCGGGCATGAAGCTGAACAACAAGCGGGCGAGCAGGAAGGAGTTCGACGAGACCGTCGAGCGCTCCCTGCGCGGCGCCAACCTCTGGAACGAGGTCAAGGACCGGCTGGACAAGCCGGGCTCGGGGCTCTCCGGCGGCCAGCAGCAGCGGCTCTGCATCGCCCGGGCCATCGCGGTGCAGCCGGACGTCCTGCTCATGGACGAGCCCTGCTCGGCGCTGGACCCCATCTCCACGCTCGCGATCGAGGACCTGATCAACGAGCTGAAGAACGACTACACGATCGTCATCGTCACCCACAACATGCAGCAGGCGGCGCGGGTCAGCGACTACACCGGCTTCTTCAACATCGAGGGCACCGGCAAGCCCGGCAAGCTGGTCGAGATGGACGAGACCAAGACGATCTTCAGTCAGCCCACGCAGAAGGCGACCGAGGACTACGTGAGCGGCCGCTTCGGCTGACCCCCGACCCGTGAGCGGCGATCGTCGCCATGGCGACGATCGCCGCTCACGGGTTCAGAGCTGCAGGGATTCGGGGTGGCGCCCGGTCACTTCATAGACCGTGCGCTCGGACAGCGCGACGGCGTGGTCGGCGATCCGCTCGTAGAACCTCGCCAGCAGCGTGACGTCCACCGCGGCGGGGATGCCGCAGGTCCACTGCTCGCCGAACATCAGGGCGAACAGCTCCCGGTGCAGGGCGTCCACCCGGTCGTCGTCCTGCTCGAGCTCGAGCGCGAGGACGACGTTGCGCGTGCGCAGGACCTGCGCGGACTTGGCGACCATGGCGATCGCCTGCGCGCTGAAGTCCCGGAAGAGGTCGTGGGCCACCGACGGGACGGCGGGCTCCGGCGCCCGGCGTTGCGCGATCTCGGCGACGTGCTGGGCGAGATCGCCCATCCGCTCCAGCTCGTGGGCCGACTGGATGGCGGACACCAGGATCCGCATGTCCGGCCCGACGGGCGCGAAGATCGTGATGGTCTCGGTGGCCAGCGCCTCGATGCGGGCCCGGAGATCGTCCAGCTCCGGGTCGCCCGCGATCACGCGATCGGCCACGCGGGCCCGTCCGTCGAGCAGTGCGGTGGTGGCCCCGCGGAAGGCGACGACCACGGCGTCCGCGAGCTCACCGAGCATCGCCTGCAGGGCGGCGATGTTCTCCGCCATGGTCTCCCGCCGCACGGGCCCAGCGTACGGAGCGCCCGGCCAACGGGCGGGCGAGACCGGATGAACGGTCGGTGAACGCCGGGAGGTGCCTACTCCTCCAGGCGGAAGCCGACCTTGAGCCCGACCTGGAAGTACTCGACCGCGCCCTCCTGGAGGTGTCCGCGTATCTCGGTCACCTCGAACCAGTCCATCTCCCGCAACGTCTGCGACGCCCGCTGAACCCCGTTGCGGATGGCGTCGTCGACGCTGTCGGGGGAGGTGCCCACGATCTCGGTGACCCGGTACACGTGACTCGACATGCGACCGGTGTGCCCCCGGCGGGATCCGCTCAAACCGCGAGCGGGCCCGGCATCTGTCCGGTGATCACGTAGACGATCCGCCGCGCGACGGCGACGGCGTGGTCGGCGTAGCGCTCGTAGAACCGGGCCAGCAGGGTGACGTCCACGGCCGCCTCGACGCCGTGGTCCCAGTTGCGGTCCATCAGCACCGTGAACATGTGCTTGTGCAGGTCGTCCATCGCGTCGTCGTCCGACTCGAGCTCCGCGGCGGCGGCGAGGTCGCGGGTCTCGATCACCGAGACGGCCTTGCGCGCCAGCTCCACACCGATCCGCCCCATCTCGGCGAAGTACGGGGCGATCTCCGCGGGCAGGACGGGCTGCGGGTGTCGGCGCCGCGCGGCCTGTGCCACGTGCAGCGCCAGATCGCCCATGCGCTCGATGTCCCCCGCGCCGTGGATCGCGGACACGACGATCCGCAGGTCGGTGGCGACCGGGGCCTGCAGGACGAGCAGGGCGAAGGCCTTCTCCTCGGCGGCGTGCCGGATCTCGTCGATCTTCAGGTCCTCGTCGATGACCTGCTCGGCCAGCTTGAGGTCCGCCTCGAGCAGCGCGCGGGTGGCCTTCTCCATCGCGGTCGCGACGTCCTCGCACATGCCGGCGAGGGCCCCCGCCAGCTCGTCGAGTTGGTCCGTGTACGCGTCGCGCATAGGCCGAGGGTAGAGGGGCGGGCCGGGACGCACAGCAGCAGGACGTGAACCGCGGATGAACGGTCGGTGCGCCGTTCGCCTCAGGCGCAGCTCACGGGATCGGCGGCGGGCCCGGCGGCGGTGTCGTCCGCGGCGGGCGCGCGCACGGTGCCGTCGAACGAGGTCCCGAGGACCAGCTGCAGCGTGCTCGTCCCGGCGGGGTCCTGCAGGAGACGCGCGGCGGGCACGACCCGGCCGAGCAGGCCCGCGGCGTCAGCGCGGTCGGGCGAGAACCGCAGCACCGTGTCGGTGGAGGGCTCCGCGGCGTTCCCGACCTCCCCGACCCCGAACCCCAGTGCGCGCAGGCTGTCGCCGACCTGGCCCGCGAGGCCGGTCCGGTCGGCCGCGTTCAGCACGTTGACGGTGACGTCCGCGGGCTCGGGCCCCGAGGCCGTCGCGACCGGGGTGGTGACCTCCGGCAGCGGCGCGTGCTCGCGCAGCGCCTTGAACAGCCGGTTGGCCTCGGCGTCCTGCAGGTCGAGGTTGCCGCGGGTGTTGGGCACGGAGCCGACCGGCAGGGGGACCACGGTCCGCTCCGCCTCCCCGGTCAGCAGGCGCAGGACGTCCTGGATCCCGGCCCCGTCCGCCAGCATGCTGCGGCCAAGGGCGGCCGCGAAGTCCCGGGTGGCGGTGGGGGAGAGCAGCGTGGACGCCGACAGCGCCTCCCCGAACGTCGCCGCGAGCAGCCGCTGCCTGCGATCGACGAGCACGGTGTCCGGCTCCGGCGGGCTCCCCGCCGCCTGGGCGACGAGGGCGGCTTGGGCGCCGTCCAGTCGGGACGTCCCGGCGGGCACCGTGCCGATCGGCCGTTCCACGCACATCTCCACGCCGCCGAGCGCGTCCACCATCCCGGCGATCCCCGGCACGTCCAACGCGATGAACTTGGTGATGGGGATGCCCGACATCTGCTGCACCGTCCGGACCAGGCATCCGGGACCGCCGACCCGGTACGCGCTCGCGAGCGACGTCCGGGTCTCGGCCGGGACGGTCTCGTCGAGGTAGGTCGCGGCCGCGGCGTCCCAGCGCGGACACGGCGGACGGTTGATCTCCAACGCCGTCGGGAACGAGACGGCCACGGCCCGGCTCCCGTCCGCGGGCACGTGCGTCAGCACCACGGTGTCGGTCCCGTTGCGGGCCCCGGGCGTGCCGGACGTCCCGGAGGCGGTGCCGAGCATCAGCAGGTTCTCGTCACCCGCCTGGGCGGCGGCGTCGACCACGCCGGTCGAGGGCTCGAGCGCGGAGACGGTGCGGACGGTCGAGTCCATCCAGCGCTGCGCGCCCCACCCGCCCGCGACCAGCAGGAACACCAGCGCCGCGCCCGCCGCGACCGCGACCCGGCCGACGGTCCGTGCCCGCGAGGGCCGAGGCGGGGCGTCGGCCCGTCGGCCCACCCGCCGCACGGGCGGCTCCTCGTCCGCACTCGCGTGCGCGGCGGTGAGCCGGGTGAGGCTCGCGTCGATCGCCCGGGTGCGCTCGGCCCGCTCTCCCTGCTCAGATCCCGCCGGCCGCTCGGACGATCCAGCCCGCTCGGGCGGCTCGGACGGCTCGGCCTGCCCCGACCGCGCCCGTCGCTCGGAGGGCTCGGACCACTCGGCCCGTCCCGGTCGCTCGGCTCGCTCTGCCCGCGCGGACGGGGCAGCCTGCTCTGCCCGTGCGGGCGGGGCAGCCTGGTCTGCCCGCGCGGACGGGCCGGGCGGGGCGGACGGCTCAGCCCGCTCGGATCGCGCCGATCGCTCGGACTGCTCGGCCCGCTCGAACCGCCCCGGCTGCTCTGCCCGCTCCCCCCGCCCCGTTTGCACTGCCCGCGTATCCGCACCCGGCGGCCGCGGTTCCCCCATCGGCCTCCGCACATCCGGACCGGGCGTCTGCGCATCGGTTCCCGCCGTCCGCACGTCCGCACCCGCCGTCCGCACGTCCGCGCCCGGCGTCCGCACGTCCGCACGCGGCGGACGGGCATCCGTACCGGGCTGCCGCGAGTCCGCTGTCGGCGTCCGCGCCTCCGCAGCCGGCGCCCGCAGATCGCCCGGCCCACTCCTCGGCGCGGCCCCGCGCTGACCGCGGTTCCGCACCTCCGGCGGCACGCCGTGACTCGGCGGGGGAGCCGGGACGCGTGGACCGACCGGCGGAGACGCCGGAGCGCGCCCACCCGGCGTCCGCGACCGGGCGCCGGGCGGCGGAGCTGCAACCGGCCCCGCAACCGGACCGGCAGCCGTGGGCCCGACCGGGTGCGGCGGGACCGGCGGATGTCCGTGCACCTCGGTGATCGGGTCGTCGTCCCGGTCCAGCCAGCGCGCGGCAGGCTCCTCGGCGGGCGCGCGGATGCCGAGGCGGGCGAGGACGTCGTCGGACGGCGCCTCCCCGCGGGCGCGCCGTGCCGCGCGGGATCGCCGACCCTGCTCCCGGTCCCCGTCGTCCGCCACGCCACCTCCACCCGTCGACAGCGGAGGGCGGCATGACCGTCACCGGCCGTGTCCGCCCCCGGCCGCGGAGTTTACGGAGCCGCAATACTCCACCCGGCGGAGGGTCAGCCGGTCGTGCGGACCGGCTGGGGGATGGAGCGGCGGGCCCCGGCGGCGCCGGCGAGCCGCACCCGGCCACCCCGGGCGGCGCGGTAGGCCACGGCGTTCCGCCCGGCGGCCTTGGCCGTGTAGAGGAGCAGGTCGGCCTCGCCGATGAGCCGCTCGACGTCCGCGATCCGCCCCGCCGCGTGCGCCACCCCGATGCTCACGGTGACCCGCAGGTCGGTGTGCAGCTCCGACCAGTCGAAGCGGGCGATCCGCTCCCGGGCCTGCTCCGAGATCTCGACGGCCTGCGCCAGGTCCCGCCCGGGCAGCACCAGCGCGAACTCCTCGCCGCCGTACCGCGCGCAGAAGGCGGCCTCGGGCAGTGCGGCGTCCAGCTCGGACACCATCGCCTGCAGCACCCGGTCACCGAACAGGTGCCCGTGGGTGTCGTTGACCAGCTTGAAGTGGTCGATGTCGACCAACGCGAGGCACAGCCCGGACCGCAGCTCCACCTCCGAGAGCAGGGCGGCGAGCCGCTCATCGAGGTAGCGGCGGTTGTAGCTGGCCGTGAGGCTGTCGCGGCGGCTCTGCTCGCGGGCCTCCGCGTGCTCGCGGCGCAGCCGGTCCAGCTCGTCGTGCGCGGAGACCCCCTGCAGCAGGCGGACGGCGGCGTGCAGATGGTCGTACGCCTGCTCCCACACGCCTTCCGCCGCGAGCCGCTCGGCCGCGGCGGTGTGCAGCGCGGCGCGGGCGTGCGGCGACGTGGGCGGCACCTCGATCTCTCCGGACGCGGGCGCCTCGTGCACCAACGTCCGGACCGTCCCGGTCTCCATCGCGTCCACCTCCCCCGACGCTCTTATTGTCGTCGTGACGGATGGGGTTCTTGAGACGCCAGGGGCGTTCCTACCCGTTCGCGTGCCCGCCCACCCGACCGGGCGAGCGGGTGTGATCACCCGCCGGAGTGGTCGAGCTCCGCGCCGAAGGGCACGGACGGGTCGTCGGCGTCCTCGAGCCAGTGCTCGGGGAGGACCACCTTGCCGGGCGAGCCCTGCCTGCCGCGCGGACCCTCGGCGTCGGCGGGGAACTCCTGGTCCAGGTCGAGCTGGGCCAACAGCTCGTCGAGCTGGTCGATGCTCTCGACCATCCCCAGCGCGCGGCGCAGATCCCCGCCCACCGCGAAGCCCTTGAGGTACCAGGCGATGTGTTTGCGCACGTCCCGGATGCCCTTGTGGTCACCCATGTGCTCGCACAGCAGCACGGCGTGCCTGCGCAGCGTGGCGGCCACCTGCCCCAGGTTCGGTGGCGTCGGCAGCGGGCGACCGGCGAACGCGGCCTCCAGGTCCCCGAACAGCCACGGCCGCCCGAGGCACCCCCGCCCGACGACCACCCCGTCGCACGCGGTCTCCCGCACCATCCGCAGGGCGTCCGCGGCGGAGAAGATGTCCCCGTTGCCCAGGACCGGGATGCTCGACGGCAGGTGGTCCCTCAGCCGCGCGATGGCCGTCCAGTCCGCCTGGCCGGAGTAGCGCTGCGCGGCGGTGCGGGCGTGCAGTGCCACGGCCGCCACGCCCGAGTCCACGGCGATCCGGCCGGCCTCGAGGAAGGTCTCGTGCTCGTCGTCGATGCCGATCCGCATCTTCACCGTGACGGGCAGGTCGCCCGCGTTGTCCACGGCCGCGCGGACCAGACGCTCGAAGAGCCTGCGCTTGAACGGCAGCGCCGCCCCGCCGCCCCGGCGGGTCACCTTGGGCACGGGGCAGCCGAAGTTCATGTCGATGTGGTCGGCCAGGTCCTGCTCGCGGATCATCGCGACGGCCCGCCCCATGGCGGCCGGGTCCACGCCGTAGAGCTGCATGCTGCGCGGCTGCTCGTCCGGGTCGAAGGCGATCATCCGGAAGGTCAGCGGGTTCTTCTCCACCAGCCCGCGGCTGGTGATCATCTCGCAGACGTAGAACCCCGCGCCCTGCTCCCGGCACAGCCGCCGGAACCCCGGGTTGGTGATCCCCGCCATCGGCGCGAGCACGACGGGCGTGCTCACCTCGTGCCGCCCGATGCGCAACGGCGGCAGCACCGGTCGAGTGGTGGGGGCGGAGTCCAGCAGTGTCACGGCTCCCCATTGTCCACGCCCGGGTCGCCGCAGGCGCGACCCGCCCCATGATCACCGCGACTGGAGCGGAACCCGCGCTCAGCGCGGATCCTGCTCCAGTCCCCGCGATCTCCGCCCGTCCGACCAGTAGGCTCGACCTCACGCGCCGGCCCGCCGGCGACGGGGCCTCTAGCTCAATCGGCAGAGCAGCGGACTTTTAATCCGCGGGTTCAGGGTTCGATCCCCTGGGGGCCCACTCAGCAGCAGGTCAGGACGTCGGACGCGAGCCTGCGGCGGCTGCGGCCCCGGAATACCCCCAGTAATGCGTCCCAGGTCCCCGAGATGTCATGGTGTCAGCAGTAGGCGGAGTATCGCCTTCTCCGTCGGAAGACGGATTCGGGTTGGTTGAGGAGTGGGAAGAACTCGTCAAGGTCTGGGGCCATGTAGAGGTCGATTGTTCGGGCCTTCCATACCAACCTTCGCAGTAGCTCGGATACATGTCGCCCCAGGCATGCGCAGATTACTACGCCCTCCTGCTGAACCAGGTCAGTCTGTAGTTCGTGTAGCGCTGCTGCATAGACGGTATCGAGGGAAGTTCCGTCCTCGGCGGTGTGGCCCACGTAGGCGATGCTGAGGTCTCGCTGGAGCTGTCTGGCGGTTGATTCATCCCTGGCTCTTCGCTTCTGTGTGTATCGCTCACGAAGGATCCAGCCTCCGACCTCGTCGTACCACTCCTCGATGGGGTCCCGTGCTCCAGGGTTGGAGTCGCCGGTAAGCTGGCCAAGGTTGTAGTAGCGAGTTATCTGGGCGAAGCCCGAGAGTATCTGAAGCGCTCGCCTGCAGATGGTCTCGTCTGGGAGGCTCCATCGAAGCTCTTCATGCCAAGGCGCTCGTAGCTCATCGATCTTTGCGAAGAGTCTCGTCAGATCGTGCCTATATTCTCTCTTGAGCTCTCTCGACGACGGGAAATGGCCGGATGAAATCTTTGAGTCAAGGAGGATGGCGAGCTTGCAAAGTCTTTCGAGGCCAATGGTGATGCCGAAGAATGCCTGACTATATCTCCCTTCTGAGGTATGGTCCGCCTTGCGGAGAGCATTGAGTCCGGAGAAGAGTGATTCTGCGGCGATAGCCGCCTCCCGCAACAGAGGGGTCCAATGCGGGGGCCTCTCGTGAAGCATGGCTGGCCACGTCCTCCCGGTCACGTTTCAGGAGGGCTAAGCTATGTCACTCTCTCGTCGGTCGAGTCCCTGACTCGCCGAAGATCTCAAGGACGCGGGCGGCGCCGGTCTCGGCAACCTTCCGCCCGAAGTAGTTGTCCTGCGTCATCGACACCTTGGAGTGGCCGAGCTGGTCTGCCGCCTGGCGGGCGGTGAGCCCGGCCTGGTCCATCAGCGTCGCGACGGTCTTGCGGTAGACGTGCGAGGTCACCCAGTCATAGCCGGCGTCGGTGAACACCTTCCGGAGATCGGACTGAGTGTTGGACGGGTCGCGGAGCCCGCCGTTCGGCGAGGTGAACACGGCGTCCCACCGGTTCGGAGCGGCGGCAGCCCGACGGCGCATGAGCATCCCCACCGCCCACGTCGGCAGCTCCAGCTTCCGGAACCCGCTCTTGCTCTTCGGACGCGGCTTGATCACCAGGCCCTCACCCGTGATCCGGACGACCGTGCCTCGCACCTCCGCCGTGCCCGCTTCGAGGTCGAGCGCAGCCCACGTCATGGCCGACGCCTCGCCGATCCGCAGACCCGTCGCGAGCATGAAGTCGGTGAAGTCGACCAGGTCCCAGTCCCGGCAACGCTGATCGGCGTGTAGCTTCGCCCGCAGGTCGCGCGCCTCGTCGACGGTCAGGGCGCGGGCCGAGGAGGTGTCGCTCTCGATCCGGCCGACGTCGCGGACGAGGTTGCGGTCGAGCACGTCGTGCCGGACGGCCAGCCCGATCATTCCGCTGAGGACGGTGCGGGTCGTCTTGGCCGCCGACGTGCCGAAGCGGTCGTGCACCTCGATCACGAGCCGGTCGAGGCGGGACACCGACAGCTCCCGCAGCCGCAGGGCCCCGATGCCGTCGCGGATGTGGCGACCGAAGCGGTAGTGGTACGCCTGCGCCGTCGATGGCGAGCGCTTGCCGAGACGGACGGCCCGGTCGATCTCGGCCAACCACAGCTCCCCGAGCTGCCGGACGGTCGACTCGCTGTTGATCTCGCCGTCCCGGGCCGCTCGTCCCCGGTCTCGCAACGCCGCCTTCAACGCGATCTCGGCCGCCGCACCGCTCTGCCCGGTCCGCTCGACGTCCCGCACGACGCCGTCGTAGTCCCGGATCTGGGTGCGCGCCCGGTACCGCTTGGGCCCGAGTTTGTAGATCCGGATGCGACCGTGCGTCCCCAGCGGGAGAGGCGGCCGGCTCATCAGGCGACCTCTCGGCTCAGACTCGCGACCCAGGCCCGGACCTCCTCGGGCACGAACCGCACGTGCTTGCCCATCCGACGGCCGGGCGGGCCGTAGTTCTTGGTACGCCACTGGTAGATCGTCTGCACCGGGATGCCGAGGTACTCCGCGACGTCCTTGACGCCCCACAGTCGCTCGTTCATGTCGTCCTCCTGGTGGCGCGTCGGTCGTCTCGGATGCGTTCGGCGTGGGCGATGGCGAGTTCTCGGTCGGCGTCGGTGTGGTGCCCGATCCCGACCAGCGCCCAGGTGTTGACGACGATCACCGGCTGGTCGGCGGGGTGGCCCAGCTCGGCGAGCTGCTCGGTGAGCCGATAGGCCCGGCGCTCGCCGCGGATGATCCGGAAGGTCGTGGAGTAGGCGCGGCTCTTGGTGAGGAAGTGGCCGCGGAACCCGAGCATGTGGGCCCATTTGCGCAGGTTCAGCTCGGCGTACTGCGGGAGGCCGCCGAGGTGCCATGCGGTCTCGATGAGCCGGCGGTGGTGCTCGGCCAGGTCCAGTTGCTCGAGGTGGGCGAGCGACCGGATCGGCCGGTCCGGGTGGCCGTCGGTCTTGCCGGTGCCCTTGGTGGCGTACTTTGCGATGTACCCGGCGAGGCGGGAGTCGGTGATCTCGCCGTGTTCGTCGGTGACGGCGTCGTGGGCGGTGGGGGTGATCTCGCGCAGGTCGAGCTGCGCGCCCCAGCGCAGCGCGAGCGTGGTCCCGTCGGGCCGGGCAACGTCCAGGACGGTCGCGGCCGCTGCCTCCCGCACGGCGTCGTGCAGGGTCTCGGCGGTCAACCCGACCGGTGGCGGATCAGCGGGCCCGTCGGGGCCGTCGATGCGGATCGCGGCGTGGAAGTGCACGAGCCCACGCCGCTGGTACTCCGCGACCTTGGCGTAGGACAGCCGCGCGACCTTCCCGAACTGCCGTCCCGAGATGCCGAGCCGGGCGGCGAGGGCTCGGCGCAGGGTGATGGTGAACCGGTGCCAGAGCTTCCCTGCGTGGGCCTGCCACAGGATCGCGCCGGTGTAGTCGTAGGTGTCGTGGTCGATCGCGCCGCCCAGGCGTGGGTCGGGCTCGCGGTGGTGCTCTCCGCAAGAGCAGGGGATGACCTTCCCGCGGGTGGTGAGCCGTCTGGTGTGGACCGGCCCGAACGAGGGGGCGGTGAGGGTGAGGAAGGCCCGGGGTCGGTCGGTGACGGAGGCGGGGATGCCGCGTTCCTTGCCGGCGAGTCCGGCGCGGATGAGGTGGAAGGCGTCGGCGGCGTAGCGGTCGGAGCAGGCCGGGCAGACGGTCTCGCGTCGGTTCCCGCAGGGCGCCCACACCTCCCCGGACCGCTGGGCGAGCACCGTGCCGTCGTTGGTGGTGATGGTGGAGGAGCCGCGGAGCCGTACGGGGTGGGCGCAGCCGTTGGTGGCTTCCATTCGGGCTCGCCAGGCCGGGTAGTCGAAGCTGCGCAGCCGGGTCGACAGATCAAGGTCGCTCATCGTGCGTAGTCCCTGTGTTCGTGGTCAATCTCGACCGAGTCCGCGCGCAGCCCGTGGTGGCGGGCGAGGCGTTCGGCTCCGGCGCGGAAGGAACGGGCCCGGCCGATGACGTGCCCGGTATCGGTCTCGACGAGGTATGCGCTGCCGTCGCGGACGATGGCGCCGGTGAAGGCGTCGGCGGTGACCAGTCCGTGGCCGGGGCGGACGACGTCGACGAACACCCGCACCGACTCCCCGGGCTGCGGTCCTGCGACGGTGGAAGCGACATCCACGGTGACGGCGGGTTCGGGCTCTGGCCGTCCGTCGACGGTCACCGAGATCCGCGACCCGGGCAGCAGTCGCCCAGCCGCGATGAGCTGGTGCACGGTGGTGGCGACGTCCGGGCGGACGGGGATGGCGTGCTCGGCGGCCCGAGCACCGATGTGGCGGGTGTGCACCGACTCCGACACTCCGACCAGGACGTAGCCGGGGTCGTGGGCGTCGCGCAGGACGCGGTCGGCGGTGTCGTCGTCGAACAGCAGGCCCTGGCCGTCGACCTCGCGCCGCTGCTTGGGGAGGCGGCTCATCGGGTCCACCACCACGTGTAGCGGGCCTCAGCACCCCACTCAGTGGCCAGGGCCCTCGTCGCCCGGTACTCGACCAGGACCGCCCCGACGACAGCGATCCAGAACCAGCCGGACCCGGTACCGAGCACGAGCCAGAGCGCTCCGAGCAGGGCGGCGAGGGTGAGGGTGACGCGCAGCCAGGTCGCGGCGGCCCATCCGGTGACGGCCCACATTCAGGCCACCTCCCCATCCACCGCACGCAGCGTCGGCGAGGCGGGCGGGGCACACCGGGCGACGAGCTCGTCGATCTCGTCGTCAGTCACCAGGGCAGCGCGGAACCGGACGGGCAGCCGGGAGGCCTGGTCGATGACGTAGCCGATCCCGGCATGGGCGAGATCGCCCGGAATCTCGTCTGCCAGCGCACCCCGTTCCCGGGCCCCGTCGCCGAGCACCATGTCCACGTGCGAGGACGCGGTGACCCCGAGGCAGATCCGGGTCGGGAACAGCTCCCGCACGTCCACGACGTCCTTGGAGGGCTCCTGCACGTAGCCCATGACGCTGGTGAGGCAGGCCCGGCCCTGGGTGAGGATCTCGGCGAGCAGGCGCAGGGCCTCGCGGACGTCGGCGCGTTCGCCGTAGGCGGTGAGCATCGCCAGTTCATCGATCATCACCAGATCCAGCGGGGTGTCCGAGGTCAGGTCGAGGCAGCGCAGGCCGTGCTCGGCCATGTGGGCCTGGCGGGCCTTCATCTCGTCGCGTACCTCGGTGAGCAGGGCGATGGCTTCGGCCGGGGTGGTGGCGTGGCGGTGGAACAGGCGGGCACCGCGTTGGGTCTCGGCGCCGCCTTTGAGGTCGATGACGTGCACGCGCACGAGCCGGTCGCGGATGGCCGGTCCCATGGCGCGCAGGGGCGCCCAGATCAGCGAGCCCTTCCCAGAGCCGGTGGCGCCGGCGACCAGGACGTGACGGCCCGGGACTGCGAGGTGGAAGGGGTGGCCGTACTCGTCCTGCCCGACCGGTAGCGCGGCGAGGTCGACCGCGTCGGTGTCGGCGGGGATGGCTGGGGCGGGGATCGGCAGGGTGAACGGCATCTGTCGCTCGACCACGATCGTGAGCACTCCGGGGCGGTGGCGGGTCACGGCGACCCGATGGGCGCGCAGGGCGTCCGCGAGGGTCTCGGTCCGCCCGGCCCACAGGGTGAGGTCCTGGCCGCGGGTCAGGCGCACACGCAGGGTGTCGATCGAGCGGGTGGCCGACCGGACCCGCAGCACCCGGGGTGCGTCGATCCGCCCGGTGTGCGGGTTCTCCCGCGCGAGCCCGCAGTCGGCCAGAACCGACGCCCAGCGCCGTCCTCGGTAGGTGGTCCAGCGCCGCCAGAACGCCCGCAGGGTCGGGGCGGCCCACCGGTCGAAGGAGGGCGGGTGCAGCCGCCCCCAGACCACCGCGGTGAGGGCGAGGAGCCCGAGCGCGGCCGCCGTGGGCATCGCCCCGATCATCACCGAGACGGCGATCAGGGCGGTCGGGACGAGCGCGAACAGCGGATGCCTGACGAGCCAGGCCAGGCCGCGGAACTCCCCACCGACGGGTCGGGACGAGTGGCGGACGACCTCGCGATGGTGGCGCAGGGACGGGCGGTTACTGGGGCGATTCATGGTCAGACTCCCTTCCGGATGGCGAGCTGCGCGAGCCGCAGCCCTTCGGCGACCCCGGCCCGCCACGCCTGCTCGGTGGGGACCTCCGGGGCGGTGGCGTGCAGGAAACGGCGGCGCTCTCGATCGAGGCGGCGCACGAGTCGCCCGACGCCGCGAGTGGCGCGGCGGCCGTGCTGAGCCCGAGGGCCAGTGCTGGTCAGTGGCATGACGTCTCCATGGGAGTGGTTGCGGTGCAGGGGATTCCGGTGCCGTGACAACCGGGGCAGACCCCGTCCCCGAGGCAGGCAGGGCAGTCCTGGCTGTCGCCTGCGACGGGGTGGGTGCCGGGGGCGGTGCCGTAGCCGTCGCAGGTGTCGCAGGACCCGGACCCGGTGCAGTCCGGGCAGACAGTCGTGGTGCTCACGCGGGTCTCCTGGTGGTGGGCGCGGCTGTTTTCGGGCAGGGGGCAGCCACTGCGGAATTGCTGCTGGTTTCGCCGAAAGAAGGGGTCGGCTGCCCCGTGCCCGAAACCGGCCGGTCAGGCCGCCGGGATGCCAGGCCTGATGGCCCGGGGTGGTGCTACTTGTCGCCCTGCGGGCGCGGTGCGGGGGCGGGGGCGTGCTTGAGACCCATGGCTCGCCAGGCAAGACCGGCGTTGACCCGCCCGGCGGTCTCCATCTGGTACGGGGTGACCCGGGCGTCGATCAGCTCCACCCGGGCGTCCTCTCCGAACTCGGGGCCGGGATCGGTCCCGAGGGTCACCTTGATCTCCTCGCCCTTCGGTGCCTTCTCCCCGGGCTTGACTCGCAGCTTCGCGAACAGCGACACCGTGAACTGGGTGGCGCCGTCCCGGTCGGTCACCGGGATCTGGGCACCGTTGGCGTCCTCGCGCATCTTCGGTGCAGGGGGCTCGACGACGGTGAGCTTGTAGCCGCCGAGGTTGACGGGGATGTCTCGCATGAGTGGACCTCCGGGTGAGATTGAGCTATCTCTATCGGGCTCACCCAGTGCAGCACGCGCGGCGGCGCCTGTCAAACAGAGATAGCTCTATCGCCCGGATGGCATAGAGATAGCCTTGACAAGCGACAGGCAGGCTTTCGGCGAGCGTCAATGGTTTCCGCTGGTCAGCGGGCACGCGAGATGGAGGTGACATGGCAAGCGGCTACCGGGACGTCGCCGACGCCCTGCGGGCGGCGATCGAGGCGGGGGAGTACCCGCCGGGCTCGACCCTGCCCAAGCAGGACGAGATCGCCGCGCGCCACGAGGTCAACATCCACACCGTGCGCAAGGCCGTCGCCCAGCTCGAAGCCGAAGGCCTGGTGACCCCGATCCGCCGACGCGGCACGGTCGTGCGGGCGCGGCCGCCTATGCGCCGGCTCGGGACCGAGCGCTACGCCAAGAGCCGTTGGAAGGCCGGAATCATCG
Source organism: Pseudonocardia oroxyli (assembly GCF_900102195.1). Classification (GTDB taxonomy): domain Bacteria; phylum Actinomycetota; class Actinomycetes; order Mycobacteriales; family Pseudonocardiaceae; genus Pseudonocardia; species Pseudonocardia oroxyli. The sequence continues at coordinate 20,631 of NZ_FNBE01000012.1, read as the reverse complement.
GTTTCTCGGCCGACCGCGAGGCGTCCGGGGTGCCGTGGAAGCCCGGCGACCAGACTCAGACCGTCGCCAAGGTCCCCGCCGACGACGCCATCGCCAAAGCGCTCGACGTCGAGCCTGGCGCCGAGGTCTACGAGCGCGCCCGCCTGGTCAAGGACGACGGGCAGCCCACCCACACCCTCGCCAGCTACTACCGGCCCGGGGACGTCGAGGGCACCCCGATCGTCGACCCCACGCCCGGCCCCATCCCCGGCGGCGGCGGGTTCGGCGTTCTCACCTCGAAGGGCATGGAGCCCGAGCGGATGACCGAGACCATCCACTCCCGCATGCCCACCCCCGAGGAGATCGAGACCCTTGAACTGCCCGCGGGGGAGCCGGTGATGATCCTGGAACGCCAGACCTTCAGCGCCGACGGTCGTTGCGTCGAGTTCGCCCGCGGAGTCCACGCCGCCAGCCGGTTCGCCTGGACCTACACCTTCCAGATCCCCGACTGAGCCATGCCCCGCACCAGCTCCGCCCTCGGCGATCCCGAGATCGCCCACGCCGTCGAGGTCCTGTGGAACTACCACCGCCTCGACAACGGCACCGACACCCGGACCGACGTCGGCATCGGACTCGGCAGCCACGACCTCTCCGTCGCCACCACCACCGCCGAGCTCTACCACCGCGGCCTTTTCCCGCTGATCGTGTTCACCGGTGCCAACGCTCCGACGACCCTCGACCGGTTCCCTCGCGGCGAGGCCGTGCACTACCGCGAACACGCCATCGAGCTGGGCGTCCCCGCCGACGCCATCCTGGTCGAGGACCGAGCCACCAACACCGGTGAGAACGTCACCTTCACCCGCGACCTCCTCGCCGCCACCGGCCACCAGGTGCACACGGTGACCCTCATCAGCCGGCCCTACCAACAGCGCCGAGCCCGAGCCACCTGCCGCAAGCTCTGGCCCGAGGTCGAGCCCGTCACCGCAGGCGCCCAGATGAGCCTGCGCGACTACATCGCCAGCATCGGCGACGAGCACCGCGTGATCTCCATGCTCGTCGGCGACACCCAACGCATCCAGGTCTACGCCGCCCGGGGCCACGCAGCACCCGAACCCATGCCTGCCGAGATCTGGGACGCCATGACCCTGCTCGCCGCCCGCGGCTACACAGACCGCCTTCTCTGAGGGCTGGTCACGCACGCCGCCAGGCTGCGGGGTTCAAACTTTCTCTACTTGTTCAAGGGCGCCTCCGGCGCCTGCTGGGCGGGGCTGCGGCCTCCGGCCGGTCCCCGCTCAGCGGTACTCCGACCTCAGGTCGTGGCCGAACGTCGTTGCATTCGCCGTATCCCGCGAGTCGAACCATGTAACGATTCTAGGTGTGTACACGACGAGCAAAGGCTGAACAGCACCTACGACCAGCGGAGCGCCATCGGTGAAGATCACCGCCACGTCATCTGACTCATCGACTGCCGCTGGCGCGGTAGAAGAGTTTGTCAACGAGATGGATGCCGTTCGTGAGCTCATGCATTCATCACTGCAGCTGGTGCCTCAGCTCGATAACATGGACGCAGCGTTCGAGATCGCCCTAGGGCAGGCGCTTCCTCAAACTTCGACTTCAGATCGTAGGGCTGCAATCGAGAAGTGGCAGAACGCCCTTGACGAACTTCAAGCCCTGCTTCCCCTTGAGGGGGAGGGAGTCGACGCCGAGCAAGGCGACGGGGGCGGGCCTGATCATGGTCGAGAAATCGAAATTCTTAATAGGGTCACCCGAGAGGTTGGCAATCTTCTTAATAAGCCAACGGCAATCGCCATCGTCATCTCGGCCTGGCGAGAGTCAGTGGAGCGACCACTGAGGACCCCCCTTCTCTTGTCGGCACTCCTGACGACCGCGGTCAGTGGGTTCGAAGTGTTGATCTCGCGCCTCGCGCGATCCTTCTATGCTCTTAAGCCGGAGGCTCTCCGAGCTGGAGGGGCGACGTACACCCTTGCGGACATTGAGGGTTTCGCCACGATCGACGAGTTTCGCGAGTTCTGTGCCGACCGCAGCGTTGATTCGCTGATGTTTGGTGGACTGGACGAGTGGGTTAAGTGGTTTGAGAAGAACTTGAATATCTCCTGGAATGACTTCGCGCGAGAGCCGGACGATTTGCGTGAAGTCTTCCAACGGCGGCACTTGGTTGTACACAATGGCGGGGTGGTAAATAGGCAGTATCTCCTCAAGACAAGCGCGTCGGACGCACCTGCTTTGGGTGTCCGACTCTTCGTCGGTCCCGACTACGTAACGCGAGCCCTGGATCTTCTAACGCTTGCTGGCGTCTTGCTCGGGATCAGACTCCTCCGCAAGCTAGACAAGTCCAATGATTTGACCGGCAGGCCAGCTGATGATCTTGCTTACAAGCTCTCATACAGATTTCTACTGAGGGGTAGATATAGCACTGTGGAGCAGCTCGTAGCGACCGAGCATGCATTGTGTACAGATCAGAGCCTTGCTGCAATTATGCAGGTAAATGGCTGGGTTGCTCGCAAGGAGCTCTACGGGTTGCCTGCAATAAAGGAGGAGGTGCAGGCGTGGCAAACGTTGGCCATGGCCAAGCGATTCAGGCTTGCGCAAGACGCCCTCTTGGATAAGAATGAGGATGCGCTGCGTTTAGGATTGGAGCTGCGGGCGAGCGGCGAGATGTCTACCGAGGACTGGATGACGTGGCCCATGCTTCGCGGTGTGCGTGAGTATGAAGCCGAACTCAATATGCAGTCCGACAGCGACACTGGCGTAGATCAATAACGGCTTGTCTGCCCTCGCCGGGCGGGCAGATCAACAGGATGGCGGCCCGTGCCATCCCGACGACCTCCCGGAGGGCTACCGCACGGCCACCCGTGGGCGGAGCGGGCGTAGGTCGGCCGGCGGCAGCGTCGAGGGCCGCCCACGGACGTCCGCGCGGTCGGCTTGCAGCAGGTCGACGGGATGGCACTCAGCGGGCGGGGGAGTGCTGCTGTACAGCAGCGAAGTACAGCAACTGAGCCGTCCGTGCCTGACCTACGCCGAGCGTCAGCGGCTGGTCAGGGCCTTGCTCGACCCTTGCTGACGGCGGGGCCGGTAGTTCGCATCGAGGTGGTCAGCTCGTAGCAATTCAGGAGCGATCAGCGGACGAGCGGTCATCACGAGACGTGAGGCAAGAGCTAGAACGCGCAGCTCAGACGTGCCGGACGGCACAGGACGGTCTGAAACACCGAAGGTCTCCCTCGACGAAGAGCGTTGCAGTGCAACTGCCCTTGCCGCAGGGCAGTGCTCTTGTAAGTGCTTGAGGCGCCAATGCGGCGGCCTCCCTGAGGGCTGCCGCTTGTGGGACATTGGCGAAGCAGAGGCGCACCAGCGTGAATCCCTCGTACCGCACTGAGGTGACAAAGTAGAATCAGCGCCTCATGTTATATGGTCTTTACCAGACGAAGCTAGCACCTGGCGCGCTAGGAACTCTATGAGCTGAATGTCTGCGTCCAGCAGAGCGGACTCATCGCTCAATGGCAGTATGGCCCGAGGGCGACCCGAAAAATCGGAGTCCTTCGAATGCACTATTCGACACCTAAGTTCGTAAACACGATCCGCACATTGATCGACTAGTGTTGCGCTGTCGTTAGCGCTGATCCTGCGTACATCACTTATGTGGCCTGCGCTAGCAAGAGCCGTCGCATCGTCGGCATGTATCCTTAGATATGCCGCGAGATCATCGTCAGAGAGGCAGGCTCGCAGTGTCGCTCTCAATTGATTGCGTTCAGAATCCTGACGCTTGATTGCATTCGTCTCGTTCAATAGTCGTCCGACACGAATGTCGTCATCCGGGTCGAACGTGGGATCCTTGAGGTGGCTTCGAAGTCGCTTCACCGCTTCGGCGCGCGAATACGCTGGCATGAAGTATTCTAAGACCTGGTAGTACCCCAGATAGCAGGCCGAGCGCATAGGCATCAAGGTGTCGGACACCAAGTCGCGTGCGAAGTTGTATAGAGTCATCGCGTCGGAGTCGTAAGTTCTCCGCGGGTAGCGGATTGCCTCTGTCGCGGCAACTATCGGCCGCCCTCGGCTGAGTTTACCATCGCCCCTTCTGCTTAGCTGAAGGAAAAGATTCGTCTGGTTATCTAGGTCGAAAAGTATCGCGCCAGCTAGCCGCGTTAATCTCACCCTGGCGGACTCTGCGTTGTCGACGTTCGCCGGGGATATCGTGAGGGCTAGATCGCTCGAACTGCCACTGGTGACTATCTGCAGTCCGGGGTGCAAAGTCAGAGACTCGAGGGTGAAGTAGTCGACCGAAGAGTCGTCGACGACGGTAAAACGCCTCGGAGCTTCACTGGTCCCGTTCCGAGTGTCGGCCTCTGTGACGGACCGAAACCCGAGCGAATCTAGAACACTTGGGTATACGTACGATCCCTGAAGCCGTGCGTTAATCGTGTTCTTTGCTAGGTCGACGTATGCATGATAATCCGGAACGCCTCGCCAATGCTCGAAACTGCAGGCGGCGATTGCCTCAGCGGATTCTCGGTTGACAACTATCTCATGTCCTCCCTGGAGGCTGATCTCGAGCCATGGTTCGCCTGTTCCGCCCTTCCAGCTTACCCATGAATAGTTCAGCTCACTTTCCCGTACTCTACGCTCGATCTCCTGCACGACTGAGAGTCTCATAAACTCTGATGCTTCACGGAGTGCTGCTATCCTATGTTCGAAATCTGATTCCATGGGTATCCGATCTGCGCAGCGACTCCCCTGATCGACAGTCGTAGTTATAGTAGCTAAAGCAGATGGGGTCTGGTTGTCGTCGTTCGCTGGTCGATTCCGGTTCTACCCTCCTGACAAGGCGCCAGCACACCTTGGACGAGTGCCCTTGACTGGGCGAGCAGGTCTCCAGGACGGCGACTCATGCCGTCCGACGATCTTCGGGCGGCGTTCCGCACAGCCTCCCGTGGGGGAGCGTGGCAGGGTCGGGCGCGGTGGGTCGAGGGCCGCCCACGGCTGTCCGCGTGATCGGTCTGGCTACGGGTCGACGGGATGGCACTCAGTAGGCGCGGCGGGGAACACCCCCGGAGTACCCCCGGAGATCAACGGCAGAAGCTCATCACGAACCCACGCCTGCCACAGGTGCGGTCGCGAGTCCGCGCAGTGTACGAGGGCTGACGGCAGACGTCCGGAACCCGCGGAAGTAGTGGATCTTGTCTCCGCGGGTTCAGGGTTCGATCCCCTGGGGGCCCACTCCTTCGACGCCTGCAGCGTGCCGGGCGCGTTCTTGATCCACACTTCAGGAGCCGGACGGTCGGGATTCGACCGTGCTCCTCCCGACGAACGGATCTTGACCGCGGGTCGGACAGGTGGCTTCTCAGCGCTCGGGGCCCTCCGCCGCCAGCCGCTGCAGCACCTCGGAGGTGGGCAGGACGGCGCCGTGCCTGCGGCGGATCAGGTCGACGACCAGCCCGGTCCAGCCCGTCTGGTGGGACGCGCCGAGCCCGGCGCCGTCGTCGCCGTGGAAGTACTCGTGGAACTGCACGGTGTCCCGCCAGCGCGGATCGGTCTGCATCCGGTCCACGGCGCCGTAGCAGGGCCTGCGGCCGTCCGCGCCGGGCAGGAACAGCGAGATCAGCCGGAGACGCAGGTCCACGGCGATCTCGTCGAGGGGGAGGGTGCGGCCGGACCCGGTCGGGTACTCGACGGCCAGTTCGTCGCCGTAGAAGCGGTGGTAGCGCTCGAGGGCCGAGATCACCAGGGCGTTCACGGGGAACCACACGGGTCCGCGCCAGTTCGAGTTGCCGCCGAACATCGGGCCGGTGGACTCGGCGGGCTCGTAGTCGACCTGGGCGTGCAGGCCGCCGACGTCCAGCACCGCGGGGTGCTCGCGGTGCCGGGCCGACATCGACCGCAGCCCGTGCGGGGAGAGGAACTCGGCCTCGTCGAACAGCGCGGTGAGCAGCCGCCGCACCCGGGGCCCGTCGACCACGCCGACGAGCAGGCGCCGCTCGCCCTCGGCCCCGCGCAGCAGCCCGGCGGCGGCGAGCGCGTCCGGCTCGGCGACGCCGTGGCGCTGCAGGAACCGCGCGAACCGCTTCCCGACGACCAGGGACCGGTCCAGCCCCTCCTCGCCGACCACCCCGCCCGCCAGCATCGGGATCATCCCGACGACCGAGCGGACCGGCACCGGCGCCGAGCGGCCGTCCGGCAGGGTGATCCGGTCGTGGAACATGCCGGCGTCGTCGTCCCAGAGCTCGGCGCCGTCGAGCGCCTCGCGGATCAGCGCGAAGTGCTCCAGGAACTTCTGCACCAGGTCCACCGCGGGCCGTCGCCCGGAGCGGTGCAGGATCGCGGCCATCGTGGCCATGGCGGCCGCGTAGCCCGCCATCCACCCGGTGCTGTCGGCCTGCTCGAGCCGCCAGCCGGGGGGCAGGTGGGAGCGGTCGATGGGGCCGATGTTGTCCAGCCCCATGAACCCGCCCTCGAAGAGGTTCGAGCCGTCGGCGTCCTCGCGGTTGACCCACCAGGTGAAGTTGACCAGCAGCTTGTCGAACACCCGGGAGAGGAAGTCCAGGTCCGTGCCGCCGTCGAGGGCGAACACCTCGAGCGCGGCCCAGGCCTGCACCGGCGGGTTGACGTCGTCGAAGTCCCACTCGTAGGCGGGCAGCGCCCCGTTGGGGTGCTGGAACCACTCCCGGCACAGCAGGCCGAGCTGGTACTTCGCGAAGGCCGGGTCGACGTGCGCCAGCGCCACGCAGTGGAAGGCGAGGTCCCAGGCGGCGAACCAGGGGTACTCCCAGGTGTCCGGCATGGACATCAGGTCGAAGGCGTTGAAGGTCCGCCAGCGCGCGTTGCGCCCCCCGAGTCTGCTGGGCGGCGGTGGCGGCTGATCGGGGTCGCCGTCGAGCCAGCGGGTGACGTCGTAGGAGTAGAGCTGCTTGCTCCACAACAGACCGGCCACCGCCTGGCGCAGCACCGCGGCCTCGTCGGCGGACGCCGCGGCGGGTGCGAGCTCGGCGTGGAACTCGTCCGCCTCGGCCCGGCGCCGCGCCACCACCTCGTCCGCATCGGTGGGGGTCCCTCCCGGCGGGCGCAGGCGGAGCCGGATCTCGGTGGTCGCCCCGCCCGGCACGGTCAGCCGGTACCAGGCGGCGCACCGGCTGCCCCGACGCTCCGGGTTCACGGTGGCCGCCTTCTCGACGACGTGGTCCCCGATCCCGTCCTTCGGGTACCTCGGGCCGGGGCGATGGTAGAGCCGGTCGGTGTTGGTCTCGTTGTCGCAGAACAGGAACTCGTCCGGCGCGGGCTCCGCGGTCAGCTCCAGCTCGCCGAGGAACGGGTGGGTGGTCCGGACCCGGTCGTCGGTGCCGACGAGCTCGTCCGGCTCTTCGCCCCGCCACGACCAGGTGTTGCGGTACCAGAGCTGGGGGAGCACGTGCAGGGTCTCCGGCTCGGGCCCGGCATTGGTGACGCGCACCGTCATCAGCAGGTCGGTCGGGTCCGCCTTGGCGTAGTCGACCTCCACCACCCAGTACCGGTCGTCGTCGAACACGCCGGTGTCGAGCAGCTCGTACTCGGGCTCGGCGCGGGTGCGGGCGGCGTTGGTCGCCCGCAGGTCCTCGTACGGGAACGCGGCGTGCGGGTAGTGGTAGCGCCAGCGGTTCCAGGCGTGGCTGGGCACCGCGTCGAGGAACCACCAGTACTCCTTGGCGTCCTCGCCGTGGTTGCCCTCGTCGCCGGTCAGCCCGTAGATCCGCTCCTTGAGGATCGGGTCCCGGCCGTTCCACAGGGCCAGGCCCAGGCACAGCCGCTGCTCGACGTCGCTGAACCCGGCCAGGCCGTCCTCGCCCCACCGGTAGGCGCGGGAGCGGGCGTGGTCGTGCGGCAGGTGGGTCCAGGCCTCGCCGTCGGGGCTGTAGTCCTCGCGGACCGTGCCCCACTGCCGTTCGGCCAGGTAGGGGCCCCAGAGGTACCAGTCGCTCGCCTGCCGCAGGCCGAGGTCCAGCCGCCCGAAACCGGCTGCCCGCTCCCGTTCCGCACCCATCGGCTCGTGCCCCTCCGCAGACAGCCCACGTCGATCACCCCGACTATGCCCACTTCCGGCGCGGAGCTCCATCCTCGGATGGCAGGACGGTCGTATGGTGAAGGCGTGCCGAAGCGGGTGGACCACGCCGAACGTCGGGCCGTGATCGCGGACGCGGTGCTGGCCGTCGTCGCGCGGGGTGGGATCGAGCAGGCCAGCGTCCGGCACGTCGCGGCGGAGGCCGGGGTGTCCGCCGGGATGGTGCAGCACTACTTCCGCACCAAGGACGAGCTGATGCGGGCCGCGATGGAGCGGGTCGGCGCGGCGGTCGAGCGGCGGCTGTCCCTGCTGCCCGCGGACACCCCGCCGCGCGAGCTGCTGCGCGCCCTGTTCCGCCAGCTCCTGCCGCTCGACGACGAGCGGGCGCGGGAGGGCCGCGTGGCGCTGGCGTTCCTGGCGTACGCCGCGGTCGATCCCGCCGCCGCGGCCGAGCTCCGGGACGACGGCAGGCGGATGCGGGCGTACGTCGCGGCGCAGGTGCCGGGGGGTGAGGTCACCGCGGTCGCCCTGCTCGGCCTGATCGACGGCCTCGGGATGCAGGTGCTGACCGGCGACCTCGACGCGGCCACGGCGATCGCCGCCTTCGACGCCCAGCTGGCGGTCGCCTTCGGCGCGGAGCTCCAGGGGACCGGCCCGGGGAAGTGAGAGCGGACGACGGGATTCGAACCCGCGACCCTCACCTTGGCAAGGTGATGCGCTACCAGCTGCGCTACGTCCGCACTGCGCCCCGAAGAGCGCCCGTCGACTGTAGCAAGCTAGCGCAGGCGCTCGCGCACGTGCCCGGCGATCGCCGCCGCCAGCCCGACGGGCACGGCGTTCCCGATCTGCCGTGCGATCCGGATCTTCGAGCCGCACCAGGCGAAGTCCTCCGGGAACCCCTGCAGCAGCGCGGCTTCCAGGTGCGTGACCACCCGGTCCTGGTCCGGGTGCAGGTAGCGGCCCTTCTCCGGCTTGAAGAACTCGGTGCGGATGGTCAGGGACGGCTGGTCCCAGTGCATCCGCCCCATGACGTCCGTGGTGCCGGTCCGCTTCTCCCGCCAGCAGCGGGGGAGCAGCTCGTCCGGCAGGTCGAACCGGCCGCCGCCGGGCGGGATGTGGGCGTAGCGCTGCAGGGACAACGGCGTCGGGGTCCGGCCGAAGTGCAGGTCCAGCCACTTGAACGTGCCCGGCACCGACTCGCCGAAGACGGACGTCCGCGCGTCGGGCAGCGCGGTGGTGGCGGTGCGGGCCGGGAGCGCGCCGATGGCCTCGCGCACGGTGCGCCACCGCCCGCGCGCCCGCGTCGGCGCCGGGTGGTCGACGGGCCCGATCCGCGAGCCGATCACGATCGTGCGCGTCCGCCGCTGCGGCACCCCGTAGTCCGCGGCGAGCAGGTGGGCGTGCGCGAGCTCGTAGTCGGCGATCATGCCGCCCGCCGCCTCGTCCAGGAGCAGCGCGAACTCGGGGCTGCTGCGGAACCGGTCCACGTTCTCGATCACGAACACCTGCGGGCGCGCGACCTGCACGAACCGCAGGAACTGCTTCCACAGCTGGTTGCGGGGATCGTCCACGTCCTTGCTGCCGAGGTTGGAGAAGCCCTGGCAGGGCGGCCCGCCGATGACCACGTCGGCGCGCGGGATCCGCTCGTCCGGCACCTCGGCGATGTCCCCCCAGTGCACGTGGTGCTCGCCGAAGTTCGCGGCGTACGTCGCGGCGGCGTGCAGGTCGTGCTCCACCGCGAACACGGGCGTGAACCCCGCGCGGACGAACCCCGCCGTCATCCCGCCGCAGCCTGCGAAGAGGTCGATCAGCGTGGGCACGGTGGTCAGCCTAGCCGGCCCGGCTCCCGCGGCTCCGCAACCGCGCCGGCGAGTCCGCGCTGGTACCAGGCCACGTCCCACCAGGTCCCGAGCTTGTACCCGACGGCTCGGTAGGTCCCGACCAGCGTGAACCCGAGCGCCCGGTGCAGCCCCTCGGACGCCGCGTTGGGCAGGGCGATCCCGGCGAACGCCTGCGTGTACCCGAGCTCGGTGAGGGCGCCGAGGAGCTCCTCGTAGAGGGCGCGGCCGACCCCACGGCCCCGGGCCGCGGGGTCGAGGTAGACGCTCACGTCCACACACCAGCGGTAGGCGGCCCGGCTGCGGTGCGGGCCGGCGTAGGCGTAGCCCCGGACCTCCCCGCGGTCGTCGCAGTCCACGAGCCAGAGGACCGAGTCGGACAGGCGCGCCGCCATGTCGGCGGCGGTCGGCGGCGCGTCCTCGAAGGAGATCGCGGTGTTCCGGACGTACGGGGCGTAGATCGCGGCGACGCGCCCGGCGTCGGCCGCGGTGGCGCGGCGGATCACCGGGGCACCAGCACGTAGCCGGTGTAGCCGTAGTCGGACCCGTGCGCGGCGCGGACGTCGATCTCCTCGCGGGCGGGCGCGGCCTCCGGGCCCAGGGCCGCGAGGGCCGCCGCCAGCGGCTCGTAGTACTGCGCCCAGTCCGAGTCGGGCAGCACGTAGGTGGCCGCGACCCGCCAGCCCGCGGCCATGGCGGCGGCGACGTTGCCCGCGGTGGTGCGCATCCCCGGGTAGCCGGCGTCCCAGAACGCGCGGGCGCCCGCCGCCGGAGTGTCGGTGAGCCACTCCGCCTCGGTCAGCACGATCGCGCCGCCGGGTGCGAGCAGCCTGCGCCACAACGCGAGTGCCCGGTCGAAGCCTACGAGGTAGGCGGAGCCCTCGGCCCAGACGAGGTCGAACGCGCCGTCGGGGAAGGGGAGGTCGTCCATCGAGGCCCGCACCGGCTCGACGCCGGTCCCCGCGAGCGCGTCGAGGAACGGCTGGTGCAGGTCGACCCCCGTGACGTGGGCCCCGGTGAGCCTCGCGAGCGGGATCGCCGAGGCCCCCGTCCCGCAGCCCACGTCCAGGATCCGGCGCGGCGTGACCCCGCTGAGCCGCACCAGCAACGCCGTCGTCTCGGCCGATCCGGGCGCCTGGCGGGGCAGCCCGGCGTGGACCCGCCAGAAGATCTCCTCGTCCATCGGCCGATTCTCGCCTAGGGAGTGGGAGACACGCCCTGGATCAGGTGGGGTTTCAGCGCGGTCGCGAACGCGGCCGGGTCCTCGACGAACCCGGTGTGGTCGCCGGGGAACAGCACCGGCTCGACGTCGAGCAGCGCGGCCAGCGCACGGGTGGCCCGGTCGCAGAGCTGACCGGCCGAGGTCTGGCCGATCCCGGGCACGATCCTGCTGCGCCGCAGGGCCTGCGCGTCGGGAACGAAGCGGACGGACGGCCGCAGCTCGTGGGCGAACCAGAACCGCTCGTCCGCCACCTGCTGCGGGTCCCGCTCGCCACCGAACCAGGCGGCGATCGTCTCCGGAGGCATCCCGAGATCGGCGATCGCGAAGAACTCCGTCCACGCCCCGACGACGTCGCCCGCGAGGTAGGCCGCACACATCGCGTCGGTCCGGGTGCGGAGCGACGTGCGGTCGGGGAGCAGCTCGTCGAGCGGCGGCTCGTGGGCGATCACGGTGCGGACCAGGTCCGGGTGCCGTTGCGCCAGGGCCAGCCCGGTCACGGCGCCGCCGCTGGAGCCCAGTACGGCGGCCGGGCCCGCCCCGACGTGCCGGACGAGCGCGGCCAGGTCGTCCGCCCGCAGCTCCGGGGTGGAGTCGGTGTCCGGGTCCGCGAGGACGCTGCGGTGCACGCCGCGCGGGTCCGCGGTCAGCACCGTGTGCTCGGCGGCCAGGACGTCCGCGAGCGGCGCGAAGGCGTCCGCGCCCATCGGGGCACCGACCAGCGCGACCAGCGGGCCGTCGCCGCGGACCTCGAAGTACAGGGTGGCGTCGGGTCGGGACAGGGTGCTCATCGCTCCTCCTCGGGGAGTCGGTTCACCCCGACGACGAACCGGGCCCGCCCGGATCGACCCGCCGCCCCAGGAAGGTGTGGACGATCCCGCGCTGCCAGCCGGTCATCGGCTCGACCCGCGCGTCCGCGAACCCCGCCGACCGCATCCTTGCGCTCAGCGCGGCGGCGCCGTCGAAGTCCAGGACGCTGCGCCAGAGGTAGCGGTAGAGATCGGCGCTGCCGGTGGCGCGCCTCCCCATCGGGATGATGACGCCCCAGCTCACCGCCGTCCAGACGGCCCTGGCGCGCAGGCTGTCCGCGACCGAGTACTCGTGCACGGCCACGGGTGCGCCCGGGGCGAGCAGGTCGTGGATCGCCCGCAGCCCGCCGTCCCGGTCGGCGAGGTTGCGCACGAGGTAGGCGGCCAGGATCCCGTCGAACGGGCCCTGCTCCTCCAGCTCCTCGAGGCGCGAGTGCACGAACCGCACCCGGTCCGGCCACCGCTTCCCGCGCGCGACCGCCAGCATCTCCGCCGACCCGTCCACCGCGGTGATCTCCGCGTCCGGGTGGGCGGCCAGCAGGGCCGCCGTCGAGGCGCCCGTCCCGCAGCCCAGGTCGAGCAGCCGGGGGCCGGTGGGCCGCAGCCGCTCGGCCGAGCGGCGCAGGTGCTCGTGGTATCCGGGGTTGCGCCCGACGAGCGTGTCGTAGGAGGGAGCGTGGTCGTCGAAGGCGCGAGGCACGCCGGTGGGCTCGATCCGCACCCGCGAATCATGCCGTGCGCGGCGATCGTCGTCATGGCGACCATCGCCGCTCACGACCGCAGGCGGTACCAGGTGCCCTCGTCGCTCGTCCGGTACTGCACGTAGTCCCGGTCCAACACCTCGCGGACCTGCGGCCCGCGGTCGGTGACCCAGCCTGCGGCGTCCGTGCTCACCATGATCACGGAGGGGTGGACGGCGGCGACCTCGCGGGCCACCTCGGACCACTGGTCGTCGGACATGAGGTCGTAGGCCCAACCGTCGAAGCGGACGGTGAGCGGCGTGCCGGAGAGCCGGTTGTAGAGCGGGTCACCGAGCACGTAGAGGCTGTCGGTGGGCTGCACGTCGGCGGCGGCGAGCTCGGCGCGGATCGTGGAGTAGTCCGCCACGCGCTCGTCGATCCGCTCGCGGCTGGCGGCCGTGAGACCGCCGCCGTCGAGCACGGTGGGCAGCGCCCAGCTGCCGGCGTGGGCCAGCATCGGCAGGCAGACCAGTCCCAGGACGACGGCGGTGCGCGGCCGGCACCGCACGACGTCCAGCTGCCGCAGCGCCAGCACCACCAGCGGCGCCGACGCGAAGTACCACTGGTACCACCAGGCGAACTGGGTGGCGATGGCCACGACGTCGAGCAGGACGAACGCGATCATCGCCAGGTCGAGGGCGTCTCGCCGGCGCCAGGCCGTGGCCGAGCGCCACGCCGCGAGGACGACCACCGGGAACATCCACGCGAGGTAGCGGCCCAGTCCCTCCGCGACGCGGGCGGGCGAGCGCGAGCCGGGTGCCGCGCCCATCTGCGCCGCCTCGACGATCCAGACGTGCAGCGTCTCGCGCAACGCACCCTGGGCGGCGAGCCACGCCACCACCGCGAGGACGGGCACGAGCGCGGTCGCCGTGAGCACCACGCCCGCCGCGATCCGGTGCCGCCGCAGCGCGAACCCGAGGTAGACGAGCAGCGCCACGCCCGCCACCGCGGCCAGCAGCAGCTTGAACACCCCGATGATCCCGACGCACAGTCCGGCCAGCACGATCCGGCGGAAGGCGATCTCGGGCCCGGGCGTCGCGGCGACGAACGCGAACGCCCCGACGGCCGGGACGAGGCAGAGCATCTCGAGCTGGCCGAAGTCGCCCGGTCCGGCCGCGAGCAGCAGGGTGCCCGTGGCCAGCACCGGCAGCAGCCTGCGCAGCCGCGCCGACTCGGTCCGCCGGCGCAGCAGCGCCCAGACCGTGGCGCCGAACCCGAACGCCATGACGACGTCCAGGGCGCGCATCCCGATCTCGCCGAACCCGAAGAGGCCGTACCAGAGGAAGATCCCGGGCTGCTTCACGTCCCAGAGGTCCACGTACAGGGTCTGGCCGTGCAGGATCTGCCGCCCGATCGCCGCGAACACGGCCTGGTCGCCGCGGAAGGGCCAGGTCAGCACCATGCCGCTGAGCGCGGCCAGCACCAGCCCGGACACCCACAGCTCCCACCGGCCCGCGCGCGGCGCCGCGGTGGACGCCTCCTGCACCGCGATGGCCGAGGTCTCGGGCTCGACGGTGCGTGCCCGCTCGGCGCGCGCCGACTCCAACAGCGGCGTGGGCGCCCGGGTGGGCTCGGGGGCCGGGACCGCCCGGATCGTCGGGATGGGCTCGGTCTGCACGGTCGCGAACGGCCCCGTCGGTGCCTCCAGCGCCCGCGACGCGTGCCGCGGCAGCCCGGCCCGGCCGTCGGTCACCCGCACCCGCAGCGCCCCGGTGTCGGGGTCCCGGAACAGGGTCGGTCGGTCGTCGGGCGCAGGTGGGGCGGGGTCCGACGTCCGCGGAGCGGGGATGGTCGGCCGGAGCGTCACCGCCGCGCTCCGCCCGCCACCGGAGCCGACGCCCGGGTCTGCGCGCAGCCCGTCGGTCGGCGCGGCACGGTCTGGCATGGGTCCCCTCGTCCTGCGGGTCCGGCCGGCGGTCACCGGCTTGCCGGTGTCATCGCGGGATGCCCCCACCCCGTTTCGTGTTGCGGCGAAATGCCCCACACGTCACAGGGCCGAACGGACGAACGCGATGGTCGTCGGGTTTGTCCAGCTTGGTCCGACCGGCCCTGGTCAGGTGCGCGCAGATGTCGCTTCGGACACGATCGGGGTGGCGGGGCAACCTGAGAACGGCCGTTAAGGGGCGCGGAAGTCGACGGGTGTGCCGTTTACGGACGATCCTGTCCGGTCCACGAACCGCCGGAACCGGACGTCATCCGGCCTTCGAGGAAGAGCCGTTCGCCCTCGGTCGGGGCGAGCTCGGCGGCCCGGGCGTACGCCGCGTCGGCCTCGGCCCGCCTGCCGAGCCTGCGCAGGAGATCGGCGCGGACCGCGTGCCAGGGCGGATAGTCGCCGAGCTGCAACCCGTCGACGAGGGTGAGCGCGGCCGCGGGGCCCTCCACCTCGGCGACGGCGACCGCCCGGTTGAGCGCGACGACCGGGGTCGGCAGCCGGCCGAGGAGCTGGTCGTAGAGGGCCAGGACCTGCGTCCAGTCGGTCGGCGGGTCGGTGTGGACGGCCTGGATCGCGGCCTGGAGCTGGTAGGGGCCGGGCCGGCCGCGCCGCAGGCACTCGCGGACCAGCGCGTGGCCCTCCGCGATCAGCGCGGCGTCCCACAGCGTGCGGTCCTGTCGGTCGAGCGGCACGAACCCGCCCGCGGTGCGCGCCGCCCGTCGGGACTCGGTGAGCAGCATCAACGCCAGCAGGCCGCGCACCTCGGGCTCGTCCGGGATGAGCTCGAGCAGTTGGCGCCCGAGCCGGATCGCCGCCGCCGCCGCGCCCTGGTTGAAGATCAGGTAGACCACCGCGAGCACGGACGTCACGCGCTCGGGGAGATCGGCGTCGTGCGGCACGCGGTAGGGGATCCGGGCCCGGGCGATCTTGCGCTTCGCCCGCACGATCCGCTGGGCCATCGTCGGCTCCGGCACCAGGAACGCGGCCGCGATCTCGGCGGTGCTCAGCCCGCCCAGCAGCTTGAGGGTCAGCGCGACCTGCGCCGCGCGACCCAGTGCCGGGTGGCAGCAGGTGAAGATGAGCCGCAACCGGTCGTCCTGCACGGCACCCACCTCCTCGGGGGGCTGCGGGTCCCCCGCGAGGAGGTGGGCCTGGGCGTGCCGGGCGTCTCGGGTGGACTCCCGGCGGTGCCGGTCGACCGCCTTGTTGCGGGCGGTCGTGATGATCCAGCCCGCCGGGCTCGGCGGCACCGGCGGCCAGCGCCGCACGGCCTCGGCGAACGCCTCGGCCACCATCTCCTCGGCCAGGTCGATGTCGCCCAGCTGTCGGACCAGCACCGACACGGCCCGCCCGTACTCCTCGCGGAAGACCCGCTCGACCTCGGAGGTCATGCCCAGTGGAAGGGGCGGACCTCGATGGGCAGGGTGGTCGCCAGCGTGGCCCGCCGCCCCCAGTGCAGGGCCTCGTCCAGGTCGGCGCAGTCGATGATCGTCAGGCCCCCGAGGTACTCCTTGGCCTCGGCGAACGGCCCGTCGGTCACCAGCACCTCGTCCCCCTGGGCGTGGACGACGGTCGCGGTCTCCTGGCCGTCGAGCCCGCCGGAGAACACCCAGACGCCCGCGGCCTCGGCGTCCTCCTGGAAGGCCGCGACCCGCGCCATGATCTTCTCGAGCTCCTCGGGCGCGGGCGGGGTGCCCTCGGGCTGGTAGACGCTGAGCAGGTACTTCGCCATCACGACCTCCGGTGTGGGGTGGGAACACCTCCTACACGAACGCGGCCCGTGGATTCGACACCTCGACCGGAAAAAACCGAGGGCCCCCGCGCGTGGCGGGCGCCCTCGGTGTGGTGGGAGCGGTGGCTCCAGACCTGACGGTCGTGCAGGGGACTCAGACCCGGCGGTTCTCCGACCCGATCAGCCAGGCCTGCTTCTCCAGGTCGTGGATGATCTCGTGCAGCAGATCCGCGGTGGTGGGGTCCTCGGCGTCCACGGCGTCGTGCACCGCGCGGGCGGTGGCGGCGGTGCGGCGCGCCAGCTCCGCCATGTTGTTGGTGGCGGCGGTGGTGTCGATCTCGCCCGCGGGCTGCAGCGGCAGCGACGTGGTCTGCGCGACCGTGGTGGGGCGACCGTCCGGCACGGCGTACAGGGCGCGCATGCGCTCGGCGATCGTGTCCGCGTGGTCGCGGGCGGTGTCGATCAGCTCGTCGAGCTGCAGGTGCAGGTCGCGGAAGTTCGCGCCGACGATGTTCCAGTGGGCCTGCTTGCCCTCGAGGTGCAGGGCGGTCAGGTCCACCAGCACCTTCTGCAGGTTGCGCTCGAGGTCCGGGCTGGCGACGACGCCCTGGAAGCCGGGCAGTGCGCTGGTCTTGCTCTCCGTCGTGGTCATGACACCACTGTACCCCCACACTTGACTCGGTCTAACTATGAGGTGCGTCAACTTAGTGACGCTTTCAAAGGTATTGGGGTAGCCTCACCTGCATGAGCGACCTGACCGCACTGCTCCGGGAGCGGGGCCTGCGCAGCACGCCGCACCGGCGTGCGGTGCTGTACGCGCTCGCGGAGCGTCCGCACGTCACGGCGAACGAGGTGGCCTCCGCGGTCGCCCGCACGGCATCGGGCCCAGGCGCGGTCACCGAGCTCTCCCGGCAGGGCCTCTACAACGTGCTGGAAGACCTCCGGCGGGTCGGCCTGGTCCGCAGCATCGAGCCGGCGGGCTCGCCCGCCCTCTTCGAGCTGCAGGCCGGGGACAACCACCACCACGCGATCTGCCGGTCCTGCGGGGCGGTGCAGGACGTGCCGTGCTCCATCGGCGCGGCCCCCTGCCTGGACGCGCCGTCGGTCGGCGGGTTCGTCCCGGACGAGGCGGAGATCGTCTTCTGGGGTCGCTGCGCGGCCTGTGCCACTTCCCTCTGAGGGCAGGCTCGCCTAATCTTCGGGCGTGCGTCGCTTCCTCCCGTTCGTCCTCCTCTGTGGACTCCTGCTCGCCGGCTGCGCGTCCGCGCCCGAACCCGGGCAGGGCTCGGGCGGGGTGACCATCGAGCACGTCTTCGGTCGCACGACCGTGCCCCCGGACCCCGTCCGCGTCGTCACCCTCGGCGTGACCGACGCGGATGCGGTGCTGGCCCTGGGGGTCACCCCGGTGGCGCTGACCGGCTACGGGTTCTACGGGGAGCAGGGCGGCCTGGGCCCGTGGGCGCGTCCGCTCGTCCAGGGCAGCCCCGTCCTGCTCGACTCCACCGAGCCGGACCTCGAGCAGATCGCGGGGCTGGCGCCGGACCTGATCGTGGGCGTCAGCGCCGGCTTCGAGCAGGACGTCTACGACCGACTCTCCGCCATCGCCCCGACCGTCGCCCGCCCGGTCGGGACCGTCGCCTACGCCGTCCCGCGGGACGACCAGACCCGGGTGATCGCGCGGGCACTGGGTCGGGAGGCCGACGGGGAGCGGCTGATCGCGCAGGCGAACGCCGCGTTCGCCGAGGCGGTGGCCGCGAACCCCGGGTTCGCCGGGAGGACCGGCACCGCGGTGCTGCCCTACGACGGCAAGTACGGCGCCTACACCCCCGGGGACAGCCGTGGGCAGGTCATGGCCGCCCTCGGGTTCTCGCTGCCGCCTGCCGTCGCGGCCCGAGACACCGGCGAGCGGTTCTACGTCGAGGTCGCGCCCGAGCAGGCCGGGATCATGGACGGGGACGTGCTGGTGATGCTGGCCGACCAGCCCGCCGCCCGCGCCGCGGTCGACGCCGACCCGGTCCTCCAGCAGCTCCCCGTGGTGACCGACGGCCGCATGGTGGTGCCGGACCTGGACACCCGCGGCGCCATGACCTACAACTCCGTCCTCTCCGTGCCCTACGCGCTGGACAGCCTCGTCCCCCAGCTCGCCGCGGCGGTGAGCAAGGCGGGCTGACCGCGCGGGGCCCCGTGGGGTGACGACGCCCGCGTCGGCGGCGCGGGGCCTGCCCGGGAGGATGCGGTGGTGACGACTCCCGGCCCACCGCCCACAGGTCCCGGATCGGTCGCCGTCCTGCTGGCGATGCTGGGCCGTCGGGTGCGGGAGGAGATCGACGCCGCCCTCGAACCCCTCGACCTGTCGATGCGGCACCTGTCCGCGCTGGGGCACCTGACCCGTCGGCCGGGGGTGTCCTACAGCGAGCTCGCCCGCCGGGCGGGGATCACCGTGCAGAGCCTGCAGGCGACGCTGCGCCGGCTCGAGGAGCTCGGTGCGGTCGAGCGGCGCGGGGAGCCGGGGCGCGGTCGGGTGGCCGAGCTGCACGTCACACCCGCCGGACGCCGTCTGCTCGGCACCGCGGAGAAGGCCGTCGCCGGGGTGGAGCAGGTGATGCTCGCCTCCCTCCCCCGTCCCGAACGGGTGCTGCTGACGCGCACGCTCGTCGGCATGGTGGGGCGCCTGGGCGACGGTCCGGGCTGAGTCCGGGTGCTGGTTTCAGCCCGACTGATTCCTGTCGCGGTTCCCGCGAGGGAGGGATGCATCCATGGTTTCAGTCGGACTGAAGGATTCCCGGTGGATCTGTGGGGTGGGAAGGGGGCTGCGAGGACCGCGGTGCTGCTGTCGGCCCACGTGCTCACGGCGATCGTCGTCATCGGACCCGTGACCGTCGCCACCTCGATGCTCCCCCGAGTGGCCCGCGGGGCGCTGGACGGCAGCGGATCGGTCGCCGTCGTGCGGGTGCTGCACCGGATCAGCCGGGTCTCCGCAGCGCTCGGGACCGCGGTACCGGTCTTCGGGTTCGCGACGGGCGCGGCCATGGGTGTCCAGGGTGACCCGTGGCTCGTGGTCTCGACCGCCCTGACCCTCGAGGCCGCCCTGCTGCTCGGGCTCCGAGTGCTGCCGGGACAGGCGGCCGTGCTCTCCGCCCTGGAGGGGGAGCGTCCGGAGACCGCGCGGGCGATCCGGACGCCGCCGACGAGCGCCGGGGTGTTCGCCCTGCCTTGGGCCGTGGTCGTCGTGCTCCTGATCGTGCGTCCCGGGTCGACGACCGGGGCTTGATGTCGAGCAGGGCCTGCACCGGGCAGGAAAGAGCGCCTCCCACCGTAGGCCGCGGAATTGCTTCGCCCCCGCGTTCGCGGCACTCCGGTGAGAGGCGCTCAGTGCGTACAACGCGCGGATCGTCCCGGAGATGCACGCCCGAACGGGTGGTCGCAGGCTCGCTGCCTGCGACGACGCGTCGGGGGATCGCGATGTCGCGAAGTCGGGCCGCCTCCCGCGAGAGAACGGGCCGCGTTGCGGGCACGCGGGTCGTCCGGGAAGCCGTCGTCGCAGTTGAGAGGGCCCGCGGCCGCCGTCCGTGACCTGGCCGAGACCGCGCCGCGCAAGTCGGGAGCGCGAAGTGTGACCGCCGTCATGAACCCCGAAATCTGACGTTAACCTGGCTCCGACGGGCACTGCGGGCCGCTCACCTGCGGAAACGGGCGCGCAACACCGGTGGGGACCCCGATTTGACCCACCCCGACCCCACCGCGTAACTTTCTCGTTGTCAGCGACGAGCCGGACAGAACGAGCCCCTGAGGCCCGGTCAACAGGCCCGCTGGCCGCCCCCGAGCCGGGCCCCCGAGATCCTCTGGATTTCTGATGGGTGTACGGTTCGGAAACAGCCCCGGAAGTTCTCCGACAGGAGAGCCATGGTGTGCGGGTGTCTTTTGAGAACTCAACAGTGTGTCGAGCTAGATTATCGGGACTGGTGGTTTGTGCCAGTTCTTTTTGGGGCTCGCTTCTCCGATCCCGTCGGGGGCGAGCCTGTCAGCTAGAGCCAGTTTTTGTTGGAGAGTTTGATCCTGGCTCAGGACGAACGCTGGCGGCGTGCTTAACACATGCAAGTCGAGCGGTAAGGCCTTTCGGGGTACACGAGCGGCGAACGGGTGAGTAACACGTGGGCGACCTGCCCTCCACTCTGGGATAAGCCCGGGAAACTGGGTCTAATACCGGATATGACCTTCCCTCGCATGGGGGTTGGTGGAAAGTTTTTCGGTGGGGGATGGGCCCGCGGCCTATCAGCTTGTTGGTGGGGTGATGGCCCACCAAGGCGACGACGGGTAGCCGGCCTGAGAGGGCGACC